>NZ_VOHB01000011.1:0-2979 GCF_007859295.1 Planococcus sp. CPCC 101016 | reverse complement strand
AATCTATGTACGCGTGGCCATTGGCCACAACTTTTTAATTGACCATTGGTTAAGTTAGAAAGGGCGCACGGTGGATGCCTTGGCACTAGGAGCCGAAGAAGGACGGCACTAACACCGATATGCTTCGGGGAGCTGTAAGTGAGCTGTGATCCGGAGATTTCCGAATGGGGGAACCCACTGCCTTTAATCGGGCAGTATCCATGTGTGAATTGATAGCACATGAGAAGGCAGACCCAGGGAACTGAAACATCTAAGTACCTGGAGGAAGAGAAAGCAAATGCGATTCCCTGAGTAGCGGCGAGCGAAACGGGATCAGCCCAAACCAAGAGGCTTGCCTCTTGGGGTTGTAGGACACTCTATACGGAGTTACAAAAGGCAGGATTAGGCGAAGCGACCTGGAACGGTCCGCCGCAGCGGGTAATAGCCCCGTAGCCGAAAACCCTGCCCCTCCAGAGTGGATCCTGAGTACGGCGGAACACGTGAAATTCCGTCGGAATCCGGGAGGACCATCTCCCAAGGCTAAATACTTCCTAGTGACCGATAGTGAACCAGTACCGTGAGGGAAAGGTGAAAAGCACCCCGGAAGGGGAGTGAAATAGATCCTGAAACCGTGTGCCTACAAGTAGTCAAAGCCCGTTAATGGGTGATGGCGTGCCTTTTGTAGAATGAACCGGCGAGTTACGATTGCATGCAAGGTTAAGCCGAGAAGGCGGAGCCGCAGCGAAAGCGAGTCTGAACAGGGCGACAGAGTATGCAGTTGTAGACCCGAAACCAGGTGATCTACCCATGTCCAGGGTGAAGGTAAGGTAACACTTACTGGAGGCCCGAACCCACGCACGTTGAAAAGTGCGGGGATGAGGTGTGGGTAGCGGAGAAATTCCAATCGAACCTGGAGATAGCTGGTTCTCTCCGAAATAGCTTTAGGGCTAGCCTCAAGATAGAGAATCCTGGAGGTAGAGCACTGTTTGGACTAGGGGCCCATCCCGGGTTACCGAATTCAGACAAACTCCGAATGCCAGTGATTTATGCTTGGGAGTCAGACTGCGAGTGATAAGATCCGTAGTCAAGAGGGAAACAGCCCAGACCACCAGCTAAGGTCCCCAAATATCCGTTAAGTGGAAAAGGATGTGGCGTTGCTTAGACAACCAGGATGTTGGCTTAGAAGCAGCCATCATTTAAAGAGTGCGTAATAGCTCACTGGTCGAGTGACACTGCGCCGAAAATGTACCGGGGCTAAACGGATTACCGAAGCTGTGGATGGACATCAACGATGTCCGTGGTAGGAGAGCGTTCTAAGGGCGTTGAAGTCAGACCGCAAGGACTGGTGGAGCGCTTAGAAGTGAGAATGCCGGTATGAGTAACGAAAGACGGGTGAGAATCCCGTCCACCGAATGCCTAAGGTTTCCTGAGGAAGGCTCGTCCGCTCAGGGTTAGTCGGGACCTAAGTCGAGGCCGATAGGCGTAGACGATGGACAACAGGTTGATATTCCTGTACCACCTCCCCGCCGTTTGAGCAATGGGGGGACGCAGAAGGATAAGGAGAGCGTGCCGTTGGTTGTGCACGTCCAAGCAGTGAGGCGTGGAATGAGGCAAATCCCATTCCTGTAACGCTGAGCTGTGATGGCGAGAGGTTTACCTCGGAGTCCCTGATTTCACACTGCCAAGAAAAGCCTCTAGCGAGGCGGGAGGTGCCCGTACCGCAAACCGACACAGGTAGGCGAGAAGAGAATTCTAAGGTGAGCGAGTGAACTCTCGTTAAGGAACTCGGCAAAATGACCCCGTAACTTCGGGAGAAGGGGTGCTCTGGTAGGGTGTATAGCCCGAGAGAGCCGCAGTGAATAGGCCCAGGCGACTGTTTAGCAAAAACACAGGTCTCTGCAAAACCGTAAGGTGACGTATAGGGGCTGACGCCTGCCCGGTGCTGGAAGGTTAAGGGGAGTGCTTAGCGCAAGCGAAGGTGCGAACTGAAGCCCCAGTAAACGGCGGCCGTAACTATAACGGTCCTAAGGTAGCGAAATTCCTTGTCGGGTAAGTTCCGACCCGCACGAAAGGCGTAACGATCTGGGCACTGTCTCAACGAGAGACTCGGTGAAATTATAGTACCTGTGAAGATGCAGGTTACCCGCGACAGGACGGAAAGACCCCGTGGAGCTTTACTGTAGCCTGATATTGAATTTTGGTGCAACTTGTACAGGATAGGTAGGAGCCAGAGAGCCCGGAGCGCCAGCTTCGGAGGAGGCGTCGGTGGGATACTACCCTGGTTGTATTGAAATTCTAACCCACATCCCTGATCGGGATGGGAGACAGTGTCAGGCGGGCAGTTTGACTGGGGCGGTCGCCTCCTAAAGAGTAACGGAGGCGCCCAAAGGTTCCCTCAGAATGGTTGGAAATCATTCGCAGAGTGTAAAGGCAGAAGGGAGCTTGACTGCGAGACGTACAGGTCGAGCAGGGTCGAAAGACGGGCTTAGTGATCCGGTGGTTCCGCATGGAAGGGCCATCGCTCAACGGATAAAAGCTACCCCGGGGATAACAGGCTTATCTCCCCCAAGAGTCCACATCGACGGGGAGGTTTGGCACCTCGATGTCGGCTCATCGCATCCTGGGGCTGTAGTCGGTCCCAAGGGTTGGGCTGTTCGCCCATTAAAGCGGTACGCGAGCTGGGTTCAGAACGTCGTGAGACAGTTCGGTCCCTATCCGTCGCGGGCGCAGGAAATTTGAGAGGAGCTGTCCTTAGTACGAGAGGACCGGGATGGACACACCGCTGGTGTACCAGTTGTTCTGCCAAGGGCATCGCTGGGTAGCTATGTGTGGCCGGGATAAGTGCTGAAAGCATCTAAGCACGAAGCCCCCCTCAAGATGAGATTTCCCATTGCGCAAGCAAGTAAGATCCCTCAAAGACGATGAGGTAGATAGGTTCGAGGTGGAAGCGTGGCGACACGTGCAGCTGACGAATACTAATCGATCGAGGACTTAACCAAA
>NZ_VOHB01000010.1 GCF_007859295.1 Planococcus sp. CPCC 101016 | reverse complement strand
CGCATCGCCGTCCGAAGACGCGCGATTCGCTTTGATCTGCATGAGCTGATCAGTAGGTTTGCGCGGGCCGTTTGCGCGGCCGTTGCTGTTTGTTGACGTTTTGCTGTTCAGTTTTCAAGGTTCAGTTTGTTGCGCCGTTCTTGACGACTCCTATGATATTAAAGCATATCTTTCAGACTGTCAACACTTTTGGCAAATAAAATTATATTTGTAAAACATTCATTACAGAATACCGTTTTCCTTCTATAAAGAAGAGATAAAAAAGAAATTAAACGAAAGGCCGTATAAGACCTCTTCACTCAATTTCTTTCTTTTCTTCTTTTCATAAACAGGTGAATCCATCCCTACTTACAATTATACAAGAAACATAATTAATCAGAATATTTACCATTTACCGAAAGCGGAAAGAATTTGTTCATGGCTCTTGCTTTTATAGTTAAAGCTCGCGCCGACCTTCTAATGCTTTCGATAAGGTCACTTCATCGGCATACTCTAAATCGCCGCCTACTGGTAGGCCGTGGGCAATCCGAGTGGTTTTGATTCCTGAAGGTCTTACAAGACGTGAAATATACATCGCCGTCGCTTCACCTTCAATAGTTGGATTTGTTGCCAAAATTAATTCTTCTACTTCTTCATCCTGCAGACGCTTCAGTAAGGATGGCACGTTAATGTCTTCCGGACCAATTCCATCCATTGGAGAAATAGCACCCTGCAACACATGGTACAAACCTTTATAATCGCGCATCTTCTCCATCGCAATTACGTCTTTCGGGTCTTGGACTACACAGATTGTCGTCCGGTCCCGCTGTTGATCCTGACAGATATGACACGGATCTACATCGGTAATATGTCCGCATACTGAGCAGAAACTTAAATTTCGCTTTGCATCGACTAGGGCTTTAGCAAAATCAAGCACCGTGTCTTCTTTCATGCCAAGTACAAAAAATGCCAGTCGAGCCGCTGTTTTCGGCCCGATTCCTGGCAATTTCATGAAACTCTCCATTAATTTCGAAATAGGTTCTGGATAATGCATCTGGTTTACCTCCTAGAACATGCCCGGGAGATTTAGGCCCTTCGTGAATTTCCCCATTGTGGAATTCGCATGTTCATCCGCTTTTTTAAACGCTTCGTTTGTAGCCACAACCAAAAGATCCTGCAGCATCTCAACATCCTCAGGATCTACCACTGTAGGATCCAATACGATATCCAATACTTCTTTATGACCGGATACAGTGACTTTGACCATACCTCCGCCAGCTGCTCCTTCGAATTTCAATGTTCCCAGTTCTTCTTGGGCAACTGCCATCTCTTTTTGCATTTTTTGCATCTGCTTCATCATGCCTTGCATATTTCCTCCACCGCGCATAATTAGTTCCTCCTTAGAATTTTCATTTTAATCGTCATGAACTTCGACAAAGTCTTTTCCGAAAAGACGCTCGGCTTCAGAAATGAACGGATCTTCTTCCGCCACTGCTCCTTCGCCTGAAAACGGATTTTCTTCTTCAGCCTCTGACTGTTTTTCTTCAGTGCCTGCCTTCAACCCGCTTTTATTGATAAATTCTTCACGGATCTTCAACCAACTGGCGTCCGGAACAAAAACCGGTGTATAGGCTTTGCCTGCATACTGCTCCAGCAACTGGCTGAAGGTTGCGGCAAAGGTCTGGTTTTCAGAAGCCATCTGGCAATGAATATCATACTTGAATTTTAACACAAATGCATCCGCTGATGCCGCTACAGGCTCCGCATCATTCAATAAAGCCGAATGCGAACGCTGCAATTGGCTCATCACTGTTGCCCAATTGGTCTTAATGGCTTGAATATCTACCTTGGTTGCATTTTTCAAGACATCTTGAATGCGCCCTGTCGGTATTTTAAAGCCACTTTGTACACGTTGACGTTTTTTCTGTTCAGTCGGTGCCGCTGCTGTGCTGCTGCCCGCTCCATTTTTCACCTGCTGCTGCAATTCACGCACCAGGTTTTCCAGCTGAATAACTTTTGCTTCCAGCTCAGGTGATGCTGCAGAAGCCGAGCTTTGGACCGGGGCGTCTGCCTGCGCCATTTTTAGCAGAGCGGTTTCCATATAGATTTTTGTATGGTTGGAAAACCGCATTTCCTGCTGGGTTTTGGATAAAATATCAATCCAGCTGTAAAGCATTACTGGCTCGAAACGTTTGGCTAGTTCTTCAAAACGCGGTTCATGCGCTGCTAACTCCAACATATCGTGAAGGTCTGGAGCCGTTTGAATCAATAGCAGGTCACGGAAGAACGTAATGAAATCCTCAACCAGCCGCACCGGGTCCTTGCCATCACGCACCAATTGTTCAAGCAGCGTCAACGCCTGGCCAATGTCTTTGGCAAGCAAAGCTTCCGCAATACCGTAAAACATATCCTGGCTGATGGAGCCGGTGACCAATAGCGCATCTTCGACCGTCATCTCGTCGCCGCTGAAGGATACCACCTGATCCAACAGGCTCAACGCATCCCGCATCCCGCCTGAAGCGGCCTGAGCAATGATTTTGAGCACCTGTTCGTTGTAAGGAATCTGGGCATCCGTTAACACTTCCACCATACGTGAAACAATGTCCACTTGTGTATGCGATTTAAAATCAAAGCGCTGGCAGCGGGAAATGATCGTTAAGGGCAGTTTATGAGGCTCTGTCGTCGCCAAAATAAAGACTACATGCTCCGGCGGTTCTTCCAGTGTTTTCAGCAAAGCATTGAAAGCACTGTTTGAAAGCATGTGCACTTCATCGATGATATAAATCTTAAAACGGGAATTAGCCGGCGAAAACCGGACTTTCTCGATAATCTCGCGCATCTCTTCAACACGTGAATTGGAAGCTGCGTCAAATTCGATGACGTCGGTATTGGATCCTTCGTTGATGCTTCTGCAGGAAGCACATTCATTGCATGGTTCCGCTGTCGGAGCCTGTTCACAATTCAACGCTTTGGCAAATATCTTAGCCGCACTGGTCTTTCCTGTACCCCTCGGTCCCGAGAACAAATAAGCATGTGTCGTCTTATTGTAAAGGAGAGCATTTTGAAGGGTCTGTTTGACATGCGTCTGACCTGTCATATCAGAAAAAGACTGTGGTCTGTAAACACGGTAAAAAGCTTGATACGCCAACCTTGTTCTCTCCTTTTAAAGAATCTGTTTTTCGTCCTTTTATTGTATCATAAAAAGCCGGTTCTTCTGAACGATTTCCCCGGCTATCAAGTGACGATTCGGGGAATGAAACAATAAAAAACCTGCCCGCTTCAATAGCGGACAGGCTTGAAATTTATAAATTATTGCCGTGCACCTTTCTTCGACTGCTGCACATAAGCGTTACCCTTGTCGCTGGCTCGATCTAGGCGATCCCGCGGCACATAGAATGTTCCACTTAATGCTGCTTCCTTCCGGACCTGACATGGTTCATGGGATCCCATTGCGCAGGACCCAGATGTCAACACTACGTGCAAGAGGCAGACCTTACATGCAAACAGCCTCAGAAAGGAATTCAGTCCTGCTAAAGCGGATTGCAGGTTACAGGACACCGCTATCTTCCCACCTAGCACGGCATTTACTAGTATACGAATTATTCCCGAAAAAATCAAACGATAAGTTTACTAATAAAACATGAATGTTCGCTTAAACTGGTCTGCTGGAGATTCGCCGTAAAGTGGATCACTATATTTTCTTGCATAGAATAGAGAGTTGATGAGCTTATAGCTGAAGCAGTAAGTTTTAAAAACAAAGTAAAGAATATAAAATTTTTATTTTTCTGCAGAAAAAAATTCGGTCTTGCCTGTAAAGGCAGGACCGAATTGTAGTAGATGAAAAATTTATTGGCTGATGCTTACATCTTTGAGTTTGTAAATACCCGCAGCATCGATATCAAAACCTGACACCGTATCCGCTACACCATTCAAATATTCCTGGTGCAACAAGAACGCCATTGGAGCATCATTGGTCAGAAGTTGTGCAACTTCCGCATAGATTTCTTCACGCTCTTCAGGATCGGTTGCTCTGCGCCCCTCATCAAGCAGCGCATCCACTTCTGGATTGGAGTAGAAAGAGCGGTTCCCCGGATTTCCGATTTGTTCTGTATGGAACAGGCCGTACATTTGATAATCGGCATCGCCTGTCGGGTTAGAATAGCCAAGGATGAACATGTCATGTTCACCAGCAGCTGTCTGATCCAGATAAGCACCGAATTCCAGTACTTCGATAGAAGCTTCAATATTCAATTGAGCCAAAGCTTCCTGCACAAGGACAGCAATTGCTTGACGCTGTGGATTATCATTCGTCCAAATGGTTGTTGTGAAGCCTTCTTCCATTCCCGCTTCTGCCAGAAGGGATCGCGCTTCGTCCATATTGTATTCAATGGTATCAATATCATCCGTGTATCCAAAGATTCCTGGTGCTAATGGCCCGATTGCCGGAATAGCATAGTCTTCATAAATTCCGCTGATAATCGCCTCGCGATCAATTGCGTAGGAAATCGCACGTCTTACTAACGGATCGTCAAACGGTTCCTTCTGCACGTTAAATCCGAGATAAGCCAAGCTGGAAGATGGTGTACGCAATACAGAGGCAACGCCGGAATTTTCTATCCGTGCCACTTCATTCGGTTGAACTGGATCGATGATGTGCACATTTCCGGTTTCAAGATCCGCTGCACGCACTTGAGAATCAGGCACTACTCGGAACGTAACAGAATCTACATTGGCCGGATCGTCCCAATAATCTTCATTTTTCACAAGTCGTATTTCAGAGCCCGCATTCCAGGATTCAAATTTGAAATAGCCGGTTCCGATTGGATTTTCGGAAACTACAGAGAATGGATCTCCTCCATTCGCTATCGCTTCGTAATCGGCTTCGATAGAAGCTGGAGAAATCATCCCCCCACTGTTGTGGGAAAGGTGAGAAAGCAATGGTGAAAATGGGTATTCGGTTGTAATTTCCACTTCATACTCATCAACCACTTCAACATTCGTAATCATCGCAAAGAGATTTGCACGCGGTGAACCCAATTCCTCATCACGGATTCGATCCAAATTCATTTTTACAGCTTCCGCGTTAAACGCTTCTCCGTCATGGAAGGTAACCCCTTCCTGCAATTTGAATGACCAAGTCAGTTCATCAATCGCTTCCCATGACTCTGCAAGGCCAGGAATGATTTCGCTGTTTTCATCTGTCTGGACAAGTGTTTCAAAAATGTTTTCCTGCACCACAGAGGACGGCACGTCATTTGCTCCATGTGGATCCAAAGAAGAAGCATCTGATAAAACTGCCAGAATTAAATCTCCGCCTTGCGCCTCTTCGCCTGTACCGGTAGTGCCTTCTGGATTGCTCTCGCCTTCACTCGAGTCGCTTCCTCCTGCGCATGCAGTCAAAAAAAGAGCCAACATCAATAATAAAACCGGCCAAACTGTTTTTTTCGATAGCGCCATCTTCATTTCATCCCCTTTTAGTTGATTGAATGTTTAAATTTATTAAATTATTTATGATAAAAATATTATCATAATGTCAAATGCTTTACAATAGAAACTAATTATATAAATTTACAATCTTTTTGTTCATATTCTTGTGTAATTACGTAATTTATGCAAATATTCTTATTAACAGACTTTAAAGTTCCTTATTTTGAAAAAGGGAGGAATCGCTTTGATAATGAAACGCAATGAAAACTTACGGAAAGAACTGCAGATGAAAAGCAGCGATGCGGTTTTGATTACTTCTCCGGAAAACCGATTTTATCTTTCTGGATTTAAAGGCTCTAGCGGGGTACTCCTTATCACCCGAGAAAAAAACTACTTGCTGACCGATTTCCGTTATATGGATCAAGCGCGGGAGGAAGCGCCAGATTTTGAAATCATCAATCATGAGCGAAACGTTTATCCAGTCATTATGAGTTACGTCAAAAAGCATACTATACAAAAAATGGGCATTGAATTCGGAAAACTGCCGGTCCAGGACTTTAAAGAAATCGAAAACCTGAATCCTTCTTTAAACTTGTTTAATTGCGAAGAAGCCATATACAAGCTTCGCATGATTAAAGATCAAGAAGAAATTGGTTATTTTAAGAAAGGGATCGCTTTATGTGACCAAGCATTTAATCATATTCTTTCTTTTATTCGGCCCGGTATGTCAGAAAAAGAATTGGGATTGGAACTCGAATTCTTTATGAGAAGAGGTGGTGCAGATGGCATTAAAGAAAATCACGTAATTGCTTCTGGTGAAAGGTCATCCTTGCCCCATGGTCAAGCTACAGGGCGCATTATCAAAAAAGGGGATTTTGTGAAAATGGACATTGGTGCAAAGATAAATGGCTATTACACAGATTTCACAAGAACTGTAGTAATTGGAGAACCTTCTGAAAAGCAGCGGGAAATCTATAACATCGTCCGACAGGCGCAAGAAGTGGCATTAGAAGCCATAGGTCCAGGAAAAGTTTGTTCTGAACTTGATCATTTGGCCCGCTCAGTAATTGCAGAGGCTGGATACGGTGTAAATTTCGGCCACAGCCTTGGCCATTCTATCGGTCTGGCTGTCCATGAAAGTCCGGCCATGCGCGCCACTGACCATACCGTCTTGGAACCGGGCATGGTCATCACAGTGGAACCAGGAATTTATATTCCTGGATTTGGCGGTGTACGCATCGAAGACTTTATCGTGATTACAGAGGACGGCTATGAAAATCTGACAACCGCCACAAAAGAATTACAGATCATCCCCGTCTAATTTTCTTCTTTTTCGTTTATTTATTTGAATAGACCATGGTTGGCACCTATCATTCTTCAAATTAATTTAGTAAAATTAAAAAAACTAATTAGTCAAAATTTTATTTCTATTAAGAAAGGGTGCTTTTCATGAGTGAAGAAACAGTGAACCCCCCCGTCACCACCGAGAAATTAAATCCGCGCCTAGAAAGCTATAAACAATTTTGGCGCAGATTCTTCAAAAACAAAGCGGCCGTCACCGGGGGTGTACTAATCCTTTTAATCATTCTTATGGCCTTTATCGGCCCATGGATTTTGACCACTTTCACTGACTACCGCCCCAATGCAACAGATTTGGGCAATAAGCTGCAAGGACCGTCGGCCGCACATTGGTTCGGTACTGACAGTTACGGGCGGGATATTTTCACGCGTGTAATTTTTGGAACGCGTCTGACCTTATATGTCGGTTTTTTCTCTGTATTCATTGGCGGCGTTGTCGGTGTAATTTTTGGAATCGTCTCCGGTTATTACGGAGGGCGCGTCGACACGATCATCATGCGGTTGATGGATGTTCTTCTCGCTTTCCCTGGTATTTTATTGGCGCTCGCTATTGTAGCGGTATTAGGCGGCAGCCTGACAAATGTTATTATTGCCGTCGGTATATTCTCAGTTCCTGCTTTTGCCCGGGTGGTCCGGGGCTCTACACTATCGGTCCGGAAACTGGAATACATTGATGCCGTCCGAGCGCTTGGGGCATCAGATTTCAGAATTATTTTCAAGCATATCCTGCCCAATATCCTGTCACCAATTATCGTTCAAGCGTCTCTTCGAATCGCTACGGCCATCTTAACCGGAGCCGGACTTGCATTTCTCGGGCTCGGGGCACAACCCCCTGCTCCAGAATGGGGCGCGATGCTCAACGAAGGCCGTCAATACATGTACGAAGCCGGTCACGTGGCATTATTCCCAGGATTGATGATTGTGCTTGTCGTTCTGGCTTTCAACATCTTCGGTGATGGGATACGCGATGCGCTGGATCCAAAAATGAGAAACTAAGGGAGGTGCAAAACCTTGACAAAATACATTATCCGACGTCTTCTCCAGACGATTCCAGTTCTAATCGGGGTGACCATTTTGGTGTTCTCGCTTATGCACCTTGTCCCCGGAGATCCTGCGCAAATTGTTGCTGGTGAAGGTGCGTCTGAACAAACGGTTGAAAATATTCGCGAACGTTTAGGCCTCAACGAATCAATACCGGTACAATACGGTAATTTCCTCGGAAATGCTGTGCAAGGAGATTTGGGCTCTTCCATTCGTTCCGGTCGGCCGGTTATGGAAGAAATCGCCTCCCGCTTTTGGGTCACTTTTGAATTAGCCTTCTACTCAACCATTCTGGCAGTTTTTCTTGGCTTGATCGCCGGAATCGTTTCGGCAGTACGGCATTATACATTGGCCGATACGAGTATTATGATCGTCGCCCTCTTTGGTTTATCCATGCCAAACTTCTGGTTCGGTTTATTGCTGATCCAATGGTTTGCCATAGGAAACTGGATGCCCGAGTCGCTGGAGTTCCTGAAAATGCGCCCTTCCGGCTGGGGAGATTCATGGCGCCAGATCATTTTGCCGGTGGTGACACTTGGAACCGGCGGTGCAGCGATTATTGCCCGTATGACGCGCTCATCGATGCTTGAAGTCGTTGGTCAGGATTACATACGGACTGCACGGGCAAAAGGTGTTTCCGAGCGTTTAGTGACTTATCGTCATGCTCTGAAAAACGCACTGATTCCGGTCGTTACAGTTGTAGGACTTGAATTTGGCGGCTTTCTTGGAGGAGCTGTACTGACGGAAACCATTTTTGCCATTAATGGCATGGGGCGTCTGACAATCGATGCGATCCGCACCCGTGACTTCCCGGTTGTCCAAGGAACCGTGCTGGTCATTTCCGTTATCTTTGTACTGGTTAACCTGATTGTCGATATTTCTTATCGTTTGCTGAATAAACGAATTGATTTGAATTAGAAATGAGGTGTCAACAAAATGAGCGTTCCAGAAATCATATTAGAAGTGAAAAACCTAAAAACGTCATTTGCCACGGATTCCGGCGAAGTTCGTGCTGTTGACGGAGTAAGCTTCAAATTGCCGAAAGGCCAAACAATCGGCATTGTCGGTGAATCCGGCTCCGGGAAAAGCATCACTTCCCTATCCATTCTTCGTTTGCTGGCATCCAACGGAAAAATCAAAGAGGGTGAGGTTCTCTACAAAGGCCAAGATCTGCTGAAGTTTTCGGAAGATCAGATGCGGAAACTGCGCGGCAATGAAATCTCGATGATTTTCCAGGAACCCATGACTTCATTAAATCCGGTTTATACAGTGGGGCAGCAAATTGGCGAAGCTTTGATGCTGCATCAAAACATGTCTAAAAAAGAAGCACATATCCGCTCGGTGGAGTTATTGAAACTTGTCGGCATTCCATCACCCGATAAGCGCGTTAAGAACTATCCCTTCGAACTGTCTGGCGGCATGCGGCAGCGAGTTATGATTGCCATGTCTCTTGCCTGCGACCCCGAGATATTGATTGCAGATGAGCCAACCACCGCGCTTGATGTGACCATACAGGCTCAAATACTGGAGCTGATCAAAGAATTGCAGGACCGGCTTGGCATGTCGGTTGTCTTCATTACACACGATTTAGGAGTTGTCGCGGAAACCTGTGACTACGTAGCGGTGATGTATGCCGGGCAAGTAGTGGAATATGCAGACATCCGCTCCCTTTTCCATTATCCGAAACTACCTTATACCATCGGACTTTTAAAGTCCTTGCCGCGCCATGATATTGAACAGGACAAGCTCGAACCGATCAAAGGCAATGTGCCGAGTCCTCATGATATGCCTGTTGGCTGCCGCTTTTCACCACGCTGCCCCGCTGCAACTGATTTATGCCGGGCGAAAATGCCGCAGCTTGAAACAGACGAAAAAGGCAATCAAGTCCGTTGCTGGATTTATTCAGAAGAATGGGATGGAGAATCGGAGGTGAATATCTATGGAGAAACAAGAATTGCTAAAAGTCGAGGGACTGAAACAGTACTTCCCGATTAAAGGCGGTTTTCTCGGACGCACGGTGAACCATGTAAAAGCTGTAGATGATATCAGCTTTACCGTTTATGAAGGAGAAACTGTCAGCATCGTGGGAGAATCCGGTTGCGGGAAGTCAACGACTGGACGTGCAATTTTACGTTTAGAAGAACCGACGGAAGGCAAAGTGGAATTCCGCGGTGTCAATCTCGCAGATATTTCCAAGCGGCAAATGCGAAATTACCGGAAAGACCTGCAGATTATTTTCCAGGATCCCTATGCTTCGATCAATCCGCGCCAAACCGTAGCCTCTGTCTTAACAGAAGCGATGGAAATACAAAAAGTACTGCCAGCCAATAAACGCCGGCATCGTGTAGAGGAATTATTGGAAACAGTCGGATTGCTGCCTTATCAGGCGGACCGGTTTCCACATGAATTTTCGGGTGGCCAGCGCCAACGGATCGGCATTGCCCGGGCGCTGTCGGTCAATCCGCAATTGATCATCTGTGACGAGGCCGTTTCGGCTTTGGACGTCTCTATACAAGCGCAAGTCTTGAACTTGTTGGAAGAGCTTCAAGAAGAATTCAAACTGACCTATTTGTTCATTTCTCACGATTTGGGCGTTGTCCGCCACATCTCTGATCGCATCATTGTCATGTACCTTGGTAAAATCATGGAGATCGGCGACAAGACCAGCTTATTTGAAAACCCTAAGCATCCGTATACCAAAGCCCTGCTTTCAGCTATTCCTGTACCGGATCCGGACAAAAAGAAAGAACGCATTGTCTTAAGAGGCGATGTTCCTTCTCCGATTGACCCGCCATCCGGCTGCCGCTTCCATACACGCTGTCCGTATGCCACAGCGAAATGCAAAGTGGAGGTACCTGTACTCCGGACTGCTTCTTCCATGAAGGAAGGCCATGAAGCGGCCTGCCATTATATCGAAGAAATCGAATCTGGTGAAAAGCAACCGAATTATTAACTCCTGCCGTACGCATTCGAATGCGTACGGCTCTTTCTTTATCTCGATTGAGCATCACATACCGCTCAGCAACTTTTAGGTCTTTTTAAAAAAATAACTTTTTTTCGTTGAAACTGTTGACGTTCTTTTAAATTCATGATAAATTATTTCTTGTCTGATACGGAGGAATACCCAAGTTTGGCTGAAGGGATCGGTCTTGAAAACCGACAGGGGAGTCAAATCCCGCGGGGGTTCGAATCCCTCTTCCTCCTCCATTTTTTGAATTTACACGCGCATATAAATTCGAGATTGGATTCGTTACGCAAGTAACGAATTTTTCTTAACACTTGCATGTCTGATTATTTCGATATAGAGTACCGGAAGGCTTTTGCCTTTCGTTTTTTTTATGCCTTCTTTTATTTCCCGGGAAATATGAATAAAACCCTTGAGCATTGCTGCTCAAGGGTTTCTTTATTTGCGTAGAATCGAAGTCTGCTTCATAAAGCTGCCAATGCGCTCGACGATTTGTTCGGAACAATCCGGGTCGTTCATCAAATCGTAATCGTTGATATTCAGGCGCAATACAGGGCATCCATTAAAGGAATTAATCCAATTTTCATAACGCTGATGCATTTCCAGCCAGTAATCCACTGGCGTCTGCTGCTCCATAGCACGGCCGCGTTCTTGAATACGGGACAAAATATCTTCAATGGAACCCTCCAGGTAAATAAGCAAATCCGGATGAGGGAAATAAGGCGTCATGACCATTGCTTCGAACAAATTAGTGTAAGTCTCGTAGTCCACATTGTTCATCGTGCCTTTTTCCCAATGCATTTTCGCAAAAATACCGGTATCTTCATAGATTGAACGGTCTTGGATAAATCCGCCCCCATATTCGAACATCCGCTTCTGCTCTTTAAAGCGTTCGGCCAGGAAATAAATCTGCAAATGGAAGCTCCATTTCTCAAAATCCTCGTAAAACAAATCTAAGTATGGGTTAGTATCCACATTTTCAAACGACGTGCGGAATTGCAGCGCATCCGCCAAAGCCTTCGTCATCGTGGATTTTCCGACACCCACTGTACCGGCTATCGTAATTACAGCATTCTGTGGAATACCGTATTTTTCTCGTAAGTTCATAAGGTCAAACTCCTCTTTTGTAAAGTTCCATCCACTTTATCCAGAATCAGCTGAAGGTCACCGCTGTTTTGAACAAAGTCGATTTCATCACCATTAAAGCGCAACACAGGTATTTCTGGATGCTCCCGCTCAAATCGTTCAATGAACTCGTGGTAATCGGCAGCAAGCTGCTCCATATATTCCGGCGTAATCATTTGTTCGAATTCACGGCCGCGCAATTTGATGCGCTTCATCAATGTATCCAAGCTGGCATGCAGGTAGATGACCATATTCGGTTTCGGCATGTCAACTGTCAGGATCTTGTAAATGGCTTCATACTTAGCGTATTCAGCTTCCGGCAATGTACGCTTCGCAAAGATAAGGTTTTTGAAGATATGGTAATCCGCTACGACCGGCTCCCGATTTGAAATAAACTTCTTCTGGATATCCGCCAATTGCTTATAGCGATTGCATAAGAAAAACATCTCTGTCTGAAAACTCCACTCTTCTATATCTTCGTAAAATTTATTTAAAAACGGGTTTTCGTCAACAATTTCTTTCAACAGCTGAAATTGATTTTGATCGGCGAGTGCTTTGGTCAGCGAAGTCTTCCCAACACCAATCGGACCTTCTACCGTGATGAATGGCACCGGCATGCGAAGTCCTCCTTTTTCGATTCAAGTAAATTGCAATGCCATTTATTTTAACATACCGCCTCAGTTAAAAGTAGAGTGAAAAATCGACATTCTGATTAATGGATTGGCGCTTTAAAAGTTCCGCCATGGACTTCCTGAGTCGCCATGATAGTCAAAAAGGCTTTGGAATCTATGTCTGCTACAATCTGTTTAAGCTTGGTGATTTCAAGACGGGTGACCACCACATAAATCACGTCTTTTGGCGAGTTAAGATAGCCCCCTTTGCCATGCAGTTTGGTAAAGCTTCTGCCCAAACGATCATTGATGGCCAAACCGATTTCTTCATACTCTTCCGATATGATCAGCACCGCTTTTGTATCATCCAAGCCTTGTATGACCACATCGATGGTTTTTGATGCAATATAATAGGTTAGAATCGAATACATGGCCTGCTCCATACCCAGGACAAATGCAGCCCACCCAAAAATGAAAACATTGAAGAACATGACAAATTCACCGACCGAAAACGGCAATTTCTTTGTCAATAAAATCCCGAGAATCTCCGTTCCGTCCAGTGCACCGCCGTTGCGGATGACAATGCCGACACCTGCCCCGAGAAGCAGCCCCCCAAATACGGTCGCAAGAAGCGGATCTTCCACAAATGGTTCAATCTTATGCATAGGAATTTCAATCAGCGCTAACGCAACAATGGCAAAAATAGAAGAGATAAAAAAATTGCGGCCGATATGTTTATAGCCAAAATACAGAAACGGCAAGTTGATGGCGACCAGCAATACGCCAAAAGGAATCACAGTCAAATAATCCAATATCAAAGAAATACCGATAATTCCACCGTCAATGATTGCATTCGGTACCAGAAATAACTCGATGGCAGCAGCTGCCATTGTGGCGCCGATGAAAATAAAAATAAAACGGATCGTAAAATGCAGCGGCTTTTCCTTTTTATGTTGTTTCATCCCATGAATCACTCCCTACTCTCGTCTCTTCATTTTACGCTGTTCTCTGGTTTTTGTCTGCCTGGCTTTTTTCAGTCTTTTTTGTTGTTCGAAATGCTACACTATAAACAAGGAGCGATGCATCATGAACGGAATGGAAAAAGATCATTTTTATATGGGGTTGGCAATTGAAGAAGCAGAAAAAGCAGGTGCTAAAGGAGAAGTCCCAATCGGTGCTGTCGTCGTCTATCAAGACCAGGTAATTGCGCGTGCCCACAACCTTCGGGAAACGACGCAAAATGCAGTCACTCATGCTGAATTATTAGCGATTCAGCAGGCTTGTCAGCATCTCGGCAATTGGCGGTTGGAGGACACAAAGATTTACGTTACGTTAGAGCCCTGTCCAATGTGTGCAGGCGCTATACTGCAATCTAGAATCCCCCATGTAGTCTATGGAGCGCGTGATGCCAAAGCCGGTTCCGTGGATTCCTTGTATCGGCTGCTAAACGATGAGCGCTTTAATCATCAATGCCAAGTAACAGAAAATGTCCTTGCTGAAGAATGCGGACAGCTGCTGACACAGTTTTTCCGGAATCTGCGGGAAGCCAAAAAACAAAAGCGGAAGACCCAATCATAGGGTCTTCCGCTTTTATTCGCTGATGAATTGCTCAATCAGCCGATTGACAATTTCCGGCTGCTCATGCTGAATCCAATGAGTGGCTTCTCCAACAAAGGCCAAATTGACTTCTTCGCAAAAAGACATGCTTTCTTTCGCTAGCATGGGCGACAAGAACTGATCACCCAGCCCCCAAATGATTCTGACTGGCACTTTAATCTTCGTCTCGGGCACTTGTCTCAAACTGCCTCTTCTTATAGCCCTGTACCAATTAAGCATTGCTGTCAGTGCATCGGATTGCGACCATGCTGCTTTGTATTGCTCAATTTCCTGTTTTGAAAAAGTGTCCGGCTTGCTGGTCTGTTCGATGCTATGCTGCATCGTTTTGAACTCTCCCATTCCGAGAGCCTTCTCAGGCAGATTAGGCAGCTGGAAAAAGGCGATATAGGAACTTTTCATCCACTGCAATGGATTTTTCTTCAGTACCCTTGGCATAGCTTTAGGATGCGGGATGTTCAATACAATGAGTTTTTCTACGTATTCAGGGCGTGTTGCCGCCAAATGCCAGGCCACGGCGCCTCCCCAATCATGTCCAATGACAATGGCCGTCTCTTTTTTAAAATATTCGATGATGCCGATTACATCATCCCGCAGGTGATCAACCGTATAATTGTCAATGCCATCCGGCTTATCACTTAAATTGTAGCCCCTCTGATCAGGTGCTACTACCCTGTATCCTTTTTCCGCAAGAGGCTGAATTTGGTTTTTCCAACCAAACCAAAACTCCGGAAAGCCGTGCAGCAATATAACTAAAGGTCCTTCTTCTGGGCCTGCTTCAGCTATATGGAGTTTGATGCCGTTCGTCTCAATATATCGAAAGCTCAGGTTTTCCATGACAATAACTCCTTCCTCTCTTTCTCTTTATCTATTCCTTACCCTTTTCTCCAAATAAAAAGCTCAAAAGCAAATTGCTTTTGAGCCTTTTTGTTACTTGATGACCGTTTTTCCGCCCATATAAGGCTGCAGCACTTCCGGAATCTTGACTGAACCGTCTTCCTGCTGACAATTTTCAAGCAAAGCTGCTACAGTCCGGCCAATGGCCAGTCCGCTGCCATTCAAGGTATGAACGAATTCAGGTTTGCCGGTAGTTTCCCGGCGGAATTTAATATTTGCACGTCTTGCTTGAAAATCTTCAAAATTACTGCAAGAAGAAATTTCCCGGTATGTGTCCTGGCTTGGAATCCAGACTTCGATATCGTATTTCTTGGCAGCTGTGAAGCCAAGATCGGCTGTACACATCTTCAGAACGCGGTAAGGCAAGCCTAAAAGCTGCAGCACTTTCTCGGCATGTCCGGTCAATTTCTCCAATTCTTCATAAGAATCCTCCGGCTTTACAAAGCGTACCAGTTCGACTTTATTGAATTGGTGCTGTCTGATTAACCCACGCGTGTCCCGCCCCGCAGAACCCGCTTCAGAGCGGAAATTCGCGCTATAAGAAGCAAACCCCTGCGGCAGCATATCCGCTGTGAGAATTTCATCACGATAGAAGTTAGTGACCGGTACTTCTGATGTTGGAATCAGGAAGTAATCCTCTTTCTCCACTAAAAAAGCATCTTCTTCGAACTTCGGCAATTGTCCCGTACCAGTCAAGCTTTCCCGGTTGACCAGGTAAGGCGGAAGAATTTCTTCGTAGCCGTGCTCTTCCTGGTGAAGGTCCATCATAAAGTTGATCAAAGCTCGTTCCAGTCGTGCCCCAAGCCCCCGGTAGAAGACAAAGCGGCTCCCGGTCACTTTAGCTGCACGTTCAAAATCAATGATGTTTAAATCAGTCCCGAGATCCCAATGCGGCTTTACTTCGAATCCGAATTCGGGTTTGTCGCCCCAAGTGCGAATTTCTTCGTTATCGTCTTCTGAATCACCGAACGGAACGCTGTCATGCGGAATGTTCGGCACACGCATCATGATATAGTTCAAGCTTTCTTCCACTTCCCGAAGCTCTTCATCAATGGCTTTGATCCCTTCTCCGACTTCGCGCATTTTTGCAATGGCTTCGTCCGCGTTTTCTTTTGCCCGTTTCATGGCGGCGATGTTTTGAGACGCTTCGTTGCGCTCCGCTTTTAATTTTTCGGTCTGCGCAATCAACTCGCGCCGTTTCAAATCCAATCCTTCAAAATTATCAAGCACTGAAATATCTTCTCCGCGCTTTGCCAGTTTGGCTTTTACTTCTTCAAAATTCGCACGTACAAAACGAATATCCAACATAGTGTTTCCTCCTCGAATTTTTATAAAAAAAGACAACAAAAATAGCCCCCATCCCTTGGTAAAGGGACGAGAGCTACCCGCGTTGCCACCCTGATTGATCGGCATAAGCCAATCCTCTTCATCACATAACGGCATTAAAACCGGCAATGGCTTTTTTCGCCATGCAACTCCGGGGCGGATTCAAACGCGTTTTTCACCGGTTCGCACCAACCACCGGCTCTCTTTGGAAAAACAATCGCTTTACTAATTCCCATCAACGTTTCTTCTTTGAAATTAATCATACTTTACTATATATTGATTAATTTGGCAAGAGAAGGTCTGACTTGTGCGGAATCATACTCAAAAAATACTCAGTGATGCGGTGATCGTCAGTCAATTCCGGGTGGAAGGAACAGCCCAAAAACCGGCCGCTTTTTGCCATAACGATTTTCCCGTCATGAACGCATAACACTTCAGCAGATGGTCCAGCACTGACAATATGCGGAGCCCGGATAAAGACCGCTTCAAAAGCTCCATCCAAGCCTTTGATTTCAAGCGGCGCTTCAAAGCTGTCCACTTGCCGACCAAACGAATTCCGCTCAACTGCAACGTCCATGACACCCAGATGTGCTTCCTCGAAACCGGCCACTGTCTTAGCCAACAGAATCAATCCTGCACAGGTGCCGAACATCGGTTTACCGGTTGCGGCAAAGTCCCGAAGCGGCTCCATTAAGCCATAACGATCGATCAAACGACGCATAGCCGTGCTTTCACCACCCGGCAAAATCAACGCGTCCAGCGATTCAAGATCTTTTGGCCATTTTACAGAAACAGCTTCCGCTCCGCATGCTGTGATCGACTGAAGATGCTCCCGAATTGCCCCTTGCAAAGCCAGAACTCCGACTCTTTTCATCTTTACCAGCCTCGCTCCTGCATACGTTCTCCTGCAGCAATCGTAGACATCTCAATGCCTTTCATCGCAATGCCGAGGTCTTTGGACAGCTCTGCAATCAATTGATAATCTTGGTAATGGGTAGTTGCCTCCACAATCGCCCGTGCAAAACGTTCAGGTTGATCTGACTTGAAGATACCCGAACCAACGAATACACCGTCAGCTCCCAATTCCATCATCAAAGCAGCATCCGCCGGAGTTGCAACTCCGCCAGCCGCAAAATTGACTACCGGCAAGCGGCCTAAACTTTTCACTTCTTTCAGGAATTCATAAGAAGCTCCTAAGTTACGAGCTTCTGTCATCAATTCATCTTCACTCATCGTAATTACTTTCCGCACCTCCGCATTCACCTGGCGCAAATGACGGACCGCTTCTACGATATTACCTGTTCCGGGTTCACCTTTTGTGCGCAGCATGGAAGCTCCTTCACCAATTCGGCGCGCGGCTTCGCCCAAGTTCCGGCAGCCGCAGACAAATGGCACTGTATATTGATTTTTCAATAAATGAAATTCTTCGTCTGCTGGCGTCAGCACTTCACTTTCATCTATGTAATCGACACCCATCGCTTCCAGGATGCGTGCTTCTACAATATGGCCAATGCGGGCTTTCGCCATGACCGGAATCGATACGGCCTTCATCACTTCTTCCGTAATGCGCGGGTCTGCCATGCGAGCAACTCCGCCGTCTCTCCGGATGTCGGAAGGAACACGTTCAAGTGCCATTACTGCAGTGGCACCTGCAGCTTCAGCTATGCGCGCCTGTTCCGCATTGACCACATCCATGATCACTCCGCCTTTTTGCATTTCGGCCATTCCTCTTTTTACACGATCTGTTCCATGTTGGCTCATTTAATAATTCCTCCTATTTGTTGATAAATTCAGTATAATAGAGATTGACCATATAAAAAGACTCAGTTCTATTCATTTCAATAGGGTCAGTTGGAGGAAACCATATGGATATGCTTATGTTTCAACTTCAAAAACAGTCACCAATACCACTTTACAAGCAGCTTTACCGTGAAATAAAAAAAGCCATCATTGATGGCACTATACTTGTCGATACCAAATTGCCCAGCAAGCGGAAACTGGCGGACTATCTGCATATTAGCCAAACGACTGTTGAACTCGCCTATGCTCAGCTGGTCGCTGAAGGGTTTATTGAATCACGGCCGCGCAGAGGGTTTTATGCCCAGCCTGTTGAAGAACTGGCTTATTTGGACGTCTCTCATGACGAGCCAGTTATCAAAGAAACCACTTCCTACAAAGTGGATTTCAACTCTGGCAGCATTGATACCCGCTCTTTTCCATTTGTCACCTGGCGCAAGCTGACACGCGATATACTGGATGAATCCAATCATGAATTGTTATTATCCGGCCATCCTCAAGGAGATGATGCCCTGCGTCAGGAAATTACCCGTTATCTGTATCAATCCCGCGGGGTTGTCTGTGATGCAGAACAGATTGTCATCGGCTCCGGGACCGAACAATTATTGCCGCTGTTGATTCGTCTGCTCGATAAAACGCTTGTTTATGGCTATGAGAATCCGGGGTATGCGTTGACCCATAGTATTTTCAGCCATCATGACCGTCAGGCAATACCTATCGAGCTGGACCAAGACGGCATCAATGTCAGTGAGTTGGAAGCTTCCGCTGTAGATGTCGCCTATGTCACACCTTCTCATCAGTTTCCGTCAGGATCTGTCCTAAGTGCCACCAAACGAGCGCAATTGCTCAACTGGGCCGCCGCTAAACCCGAGCGCTACATTATCGAAGACGATTACGACAGTGAATTCCGTTACACGAGCCGGCCCATTCCTGCTTTGCAGAGCATGGATTTGAGCGATCGGGTCATCTACATCAGTACTTTTTCCAAATCACTTATGCCTTCCCTGCGCATTGCCTACATGGTTTTGCCCAAACGGCTGCTGCGGCCCTATCAGCAAACATTTTTTCATTACTCTTCGTCAGTTCCAAGACATGATCAGCAGCTGGTCGCCAAGTTTATGAAAGATGGCCACTTCGCACGCCACTTGAACCGCATGCGCAAATTGTATCAGAAGAAAATCAAACAACTAAGCGCATCATTGGCTTTATTTGCTCCGGCCGTCACAGTCTCGGGTGAACAGGCAGGTATGCATATTGTGCTGACCATTCAAACCACTTTGAGTGAAAATGAGCTGGTAAAACGGGCAAAACAAGCTGGCATCCGCGTCACCGGCATGCAATCCTACGATGTCCATAAACGAGAGAGTTTACAGCCGAAAATTGTTTTGGGATTCGGCGGACTATCGGAGGAAGAGATCCACTCCGGCATTATTGAATTAATGGCCAGTTGGGAAATCCATTAAAAAAAAGCCGTTTATCTTTTTAGGATGAACGGCTTTCGCTATTAAAATAAACCTTTAACAAAAGTACCTGCATCGTCCCATAGAGAAGACAAGTAACTTCCGGCACTGCGCATCGACAAAGACAGCCAATTGGCCCGTTCTACAGCTTCAATAGTTGCCACTTCGATTTCATTGGTGCTGCCGTTTAAAAAGCCGTATTCCGTTCCATCTGCTTTCGTCAGCTGGAGCTTTCCTACAACTAGATCCTTTTCGATCCCGGCTTCCAATTTGCCATTTTCCACAACTGATTCGTCCAAGAGCAATTCCGGTTGATATAATTCCTTATCGGCTGTTCGAATCATCATCGTCACCGGCTCTTTTACTGCAATCGCCACTTCTTCTTCTACGCCTTTTTCAACTGCTAAAGTTTCCTGCCCTTCAACCTGATAGCCTGCAGGAATGATTTCTTCTTTCGTAAATTGACCAAAACCAAAATCGAATAATGCACGTGTCGCATCAAATCGAGCCTTGTAAGACCCTGCGCCTTCATTGTCCACTGCTCCCATGACAACCGCTATAAAACGCGTGTCTTCACGTTTCGCCGTTCCTGCAAACGAATAGCCTGCAAAATCCGTACTTCCTGTTTTTAAGCCATCTACGCCTTCATATTCATAGATCAATCCTGGCAGCATCGAATTCCAGTTTTCCATCCGTGTTTCATCCGCAGTTCCTTCGCGAAAATTCATCACTGGAATTTTTGTCGTTTCCAATACTTCCGGATAATCGTCCAGCAGAATCTTTGTCATTTTGGCAACTGAACGCGCCGTCATGATGTTCTCATCTGCTTCGTCGGTGCCTTCCGGATGCATGCCCATCAAACTTGAATTACTAAGGCCTGTTGAATTGACGAATGTTGTTTCCTCTAAGCCCATTTCCTCTGCTTTTTTATTCATCAGGCGAACAAATTCACTTTCAGTTCCGGCAATTGTCTCTGCTATGCCGATAGTTGCTGCATTCGCTGAAAAAATAGCCATCGCTTCGTACAATTCTTTGATCGTGTAAGCACCGTCTTCACGCAACGGTACATTGCTCAAACGCATATCCTGGGATATCCGGTATGTGTAATCCGTCACTTCGTATTCCTGGTCCCACGTAATCCGGCCTTCTTCAATTGCTTCGAACAATAAATATTCCGTCATCATCTTTGTCATGCTGGCAACCCCTAAAGGCTTTTCAGCATTTTTCTCGTAAAGAATTTTACCCGTTTCAGCATCCACCAAAATAGCAGCTTCTGCCATTATATTCAGTGATTCTTCCGCTTGTGCTTTCTGCGGAACAACAGCAGTCAATGTCAGTACAGCCATGAAAGCCAGTAATACACCTTTATTAAAAACCTTTTTCACTAGTTTGAATACCTCCGTCTATAAGATTCCACATGCTATTTTATCATATTCTTTGGACCTAAAAATAAAAACATGAAAAAAGCACCTTTTCCATCAGTTAATTGATGGAAAAGGTGCTGAAAGATACATCAAATTGAGTAGTTAGGCGATTCTTTAGTGATCTGCACATCATGCGGATGACTTTCGCGCAATCCTGCGCCCGTCATACGAATAAATTGTGCTTCTTCACGCAATGTCTGTAAATCTTTTGTTCCGCAATAACCCATTCCTGCACGGATGCCGCCAAGCAATTGATGGATCGTATCAGAAAGCTGCCCTTTATATGGCATGCGGCCTTCAATGCCTTCCGGAACTAATTTTTTCGCATCGTCCTGGAAATAACGGTCTTTTGAGCCTTTTTCCATGGAAGCAATCGATCCCATGCCGCGGTATGTTTTAAACTGACGGCCTTGGAAAATTTCAGTTTCTCCTGGGCTTTCAGTGGTACCTGCCAATAGACTGCCGAGCATAACGACGTGTCCGCCAGCTGCCAATGCTTTGATAATATCTCCGGAATATTTGATTCCGCCATCGGCGATAATCGCTTTACCATACTTGCGTGCTTCCGTAGCGCAGTCATAAACGGCCGTAATTTGAGGAACACCGACACCTGCCACCACTCGTGTCGTGCAGATAGATCCAGGGCCAATTCCGACTTTGACCACATCAGCGCCAGCTTCAATCAAAGCTTTTGTCCCTTCAGCAGTCGCTACGTTTCCAGCAATGATCGCCAATTCCGGGTACTCGGAACGAATCTGTTGTACCATGCCCAAAACACCTGCTGAATGGCCGTGAGCCGTGTCCAAAACGATGACATCAACAGAAGCTTTTACCAGCTGTTCAACACGCTTCATTGTGTCTGAAGTGACGCCAACTGCAGCGCCTACAAGTAAACGGCCGTGCTGATCTTTAGCAGCATTCGGGAATTCAATCACTTTTTCAATATCTTTAATGGTAATTAATCCTTTTAGCACGCCTTTATCATCGACTATCGGCAATTTTTCAATTTTGTATTGCTGCAGAATTTTTTCAGCGTCTTCCAACGTAGTTCCTACAGCCGCAGTGACTAACTTCTCTTTTGTCATGACATCATTGATTTTCAAAGAGTAATCTTGAATAAAGCGCAAATCACGGTTCGTGATGATTCCCACAAGCTTTAGTTCTTCTTCATTATTCACAATCGGCACACCTGAAATCCGATATTTGCCCATTAAGTGTTCTGCATCATAAACCTGATGTTCTGGAGTTAAAAAGAAAGGATCGGTAATAACGCCATTCTCTGAGCGTTTTACAGTAACAACCTGTTCAGCTTGTTCTTCAATGCTCATATTCTTATGAATGACTCCTAATCCGCCTTGGCGAGCCATAGCAATAGCCATCTTAGCTTCCGTTACTGTATCCATACCTGCACTGATCACTGGAATTTTCAACTTAAGGGTTGGGGTTAACTCAACTGCCAAATCAATATCTTTCGGTAAAACTTCCGAATGAGCTGGGACAAGCAATACATCATCAAACGTTAAGCCTTCTTTTACAAATTTCGATTCCCACATAGGTAGACGCGCCTCCTGCTTCCTTTTAAATATTATTGTAAGGTTATCAGCGCGGATATGGTGTGTCAAGAAACTGACAAAAGAAAAACTATTTAGAATAATTAAATATGGTTTTTAAAGTAAGTTCTTTTTTGGGGACAAGAAATTTTATCCTGTAAAGAATAGATTAATCTAGTATCAATATCCTTCTCAGCAAAACAAAAAAAGCCGTTACCGGAATCGGTAACGACTTCTTTTCTATGCCCAGCGACGTCCTACTCTCACAGGGGGAGACCCCCAACTACCATCAGCGCAAAAGAGCTTAACTGCCGTGTTCGGGATGGGAAC
>NZ_VOHB01000009.1 GCF_007859295.1 Planococcus sp. CPCC 101016 | reverse complement strand
ACTCTTGGAGCAAGCTCCAAGGGTTCCGCTCGACTTGCATGTATTAGGCACGCCGCCAGCGTTCGTCCTGAGCCAGGATCAAACTCTCCATTATAGAGAACATTTGACTGCTCTGTACTTGCTGGCGCATCGCCGTCCGAAGACGCGCGATTCGCTTTGATCTGCATGAGCTGATCAGTAGGTTTGCGCGGGCCGTTTGCGCGGCCGTTGCTGTTTGTTGACGTTTTGCTGTTCAGTTTTCAAGGTTCAGTTGGTGTGCCGCGCTCATTGGCGACTTTTCAATATTACCAGCTTCTTTTTAAGAAGTCAATAACTTATTTAATTTATTATTTTTCACATTTTTATTACGAAAAACGCGACAAGAAATAGTATAGCATCACTTCAAAATAGATACAAGCATTTTATTTAAAAAAGCCGATCTAAAGGTTAAGACCCTTTAAACCGGCGTTTTTTGAGGTTATTTATTCTTTTGGTCGCATCTGTGGGAACAATAAAACATCTCTAATAGAAGAAGAGTTTGTCAATAACATAATTAATCGATCAATCCCAATCCCCAACCCACCTGTTGGCGGCAATCCGTATTCCAAGGCTTCTATAAAGTCTTCATCCATCTCATGAGCTTCGTCATTTCCTTCGGCTTTTTCAATCAATTGCGCCTCAAAACGTTGACGTTGATCAATTGGATCATTCAACTCCGTAAAGGCATTAGCATGCTCACGGCGAACAATAAACAATTCAAAGCGGTCAGTAAAGCGCTCATCTTCTGGATTCTTTTTAGCTAAGGGAGAAATTTCGACTGGATGCCCGTAGATGAACGTCGGTTGAACTAACTGTTCTTCAACTTTTTGTTCAAAAAACTCGTTTAGGATATGTCCTACATCCATTGTAGGTTTTACATCAATGCCATTCTCTTTCGCCAGCGCATGCGCTTCTTCTTTTGTCATGCGCTGCCAAAAATCAACGCCTGTATATTCTTTTACAGCATCAGCCATATGTAGTCGTTTCCAACCTACAGCCAAGTCAATTTTATCTTCTCCGTATTGCACAGTAGTCGTTCCAAGAACTTCCTCTGCAATATGGGCTACCAGATTTTCAGTTAGCGCCATAATATCATTGTAATCGGCATAAGCTTCATATAATTCAAGCATAGTAAATTCAGGATTGTGGCGCGTGGAAATTCCTTCGTTGCGGAAGACGCGGCCAATCTCATATACTTTTTCCAAACCGCCGACAATCAAACGCTTCAAGTGAAGTTCGATCGCAATGCGAATATACAATTCCATATCTAATGCGTTGTGGTGTGTAATAAACGGTTTTGCAGCCGCTCCTCCAGCAATTGAATGAAGCATAGGCGTTTCCACTTCTAAAAATCCTGCATTATCTAAATAACGGCGCATGGATTGAATGATACGGCTGCGCAGAATGAACGTCTCTTTGCTCGACTCGCTTGTCAGCAAATCCAAATATCTCTGGCGATAACGTTGCTCTACATCTTTTAAGCCGTGAAATTTTTCAGGCAAAGGACGCAATGCTTTTGTAAGGAACTCAACTTCTTTTGCTTTAACTGATAGTTCCCCTACGTTTGTTTTAAAGACAGTGCCTTTAATGCCTAAGATGTCTCCAAGATCAACTGTGTTATAGAATTCATAAGCTTCTTCACCAATTGCATCTTTGCGAACGTAAATTTGAATTTGGCCTTTAAGATCTTGTATGTGGGCAAAGCCTGCTTTGCCTTTTCCGCGTTTTGTCATAACTCGTCCAGCAATCACTACTTCATGCGGAGTTTCTTCAAGTTCTTCTTTCGAAAGCTCTCCGTACTGCTCGATAATTTCCTGAGACAGGTGAGTTCGTTCAAAGCGCCCACCAAATGGATCCATTCCATTGTCCCGGAAATCCTGCATTTTTTGGCGTCTCACCAATATTTGATCATTTAATTCTTCTGACATGTCCTACACTCCTTTATCTATAAAAAGCCAATCTCATTCATGTATTTCTCTATTGTACACAATTTCTTACCATACTACATAAAAAAGCTGCCACAAATTTAAGGCAGCTTCTGCTTGAAATTTAAAATGCACTGCTGACATCTTCACGTTCCATTCGTTCTCACACTTCTTCTAACACTCTCAATTACGATGACCTTAGTTCGCGTCTTGTAAAAACGCTTCAAGATCTTTATATGATTTCCATAACCGAACTCCGTCTGTTTCTGAAACATCTCCAACTTCAAGATCCGGTTTTATTTCAAGCAGCGGAATTAATACAAAAGCCCGTTCATGCATTCGAGGATGCGGAAGAGTAAGCCGCTCAGTTTCCATGGTTACCTGATCATAGAGCAAAACATCAAGATCTATCGTTCGCGGTCCCCATCTAACGAGACGTTCCCGATTTAGAACTTCTTCAATCTCCTGACAGACCTTTAGCAACTCTAGTGCCTTTAATTCAGTTTCGAGCTGAACTACCATATTCAAGAACGGTTCTTGATCCACATATCCCACTGGGTCTGTTTCATAAAGCGAAGAGATGCGAGTCACTGTGATGGCTTGATGTGCCGCTAACAGAGAGACGGATTGCCTCAACATTTCAAAACGATTTCCCATATTAGAGCCGAGGGACAAATAGCTTTGATTCATGCGAAATTTCCTCGCGTCAGTTCAATGGCTACTGACTTGTAATGGCCAGGAATTGGCGGATCCGGTTTGATCAGCTGTACACAAATTCCCTGCACCAGAGGGAAATCGGAAAGGATACGTTCAGCCACGCTTTCCGCTACCGCTTCCACCAACTTCTTTGGCTCGCCTTCTACAATCGAGCGGCAAGCTTCATAAACTTCTCCGTAATGCACCGTATGTTCCAAAGCGTCCGTCTTCCCAGCTTCCCGCAAATCTACCGCTAATGAAACGGTCAGACGAAAACGCTGGCCTAGTTTCGTCTCCTCAGGAAATACCCCATGGTACCCATAGAATTCCATATCATTCACGTGAATAAAATCCATCATTTTTCCTCCTTGTATGGGCGTTTACCTGTCAACGCATCCATCATCCGAACCGCACGCACGGTTTCTTTTACATCATGGACCCGTACAATGTGACAACCTTGTGTTACGCCGTAGCAAATTGTGGCAAGCGAACCTTCCAGGCGTTCATCAACCGGGGCATCTATAATTTTTCCGATAAATGACTTTCTGGAGGTACCTAAAAGAATAGGGTAGCCCCATTCTGTCAATTGTCCAATTAATTTTATCGCTTCAAGATTTTGAGCTACCGATTTAGCAAACCCGACACCCGGATCAAGCCAGATGTTTTCGGGAGCTACACCTGCTTCCAACGAAATTTGGATACTTTCTTTAAAGTCATCCATAAGATTTTTTTGGAAATCCGAATATGACCTATCGTTACGGTTATGCATGAGGATGATCGGTACATTTCGCTTAGCTGCTACTTCTGCAATCGCAGGATCGTATTTAGCTCCCCAAATATCATTGATAATATGAGCACCTGCTGCGATAGCCGAATCCGCCACTTTCGACTTATAAGTATCAACTGAAATCAATACGTCAAATTGCTGCCTTATAGCTTTGATGACAGGGATGATCCGCTCGATTTCTTCTTCGTCTGATATTTGTACATGTCCCGGACGTGTGGACTCGCCGCCAATATCAATGATATCTACGCCAAAGCTAATCATTTGCCGGGCATGAGCCAGTGCCTGTTCAACTTCCGTATACTTTCCCCCATCCGAGAAAGAATCCGGTGTAACATTCATTATGCCCATCACGAGCGTTTTATCTTTAAAATTGATTTCCAAGAAGACTCACCGTCCAAACTTAATGTATGCATCTAGTTCCTCGTAAATAAAAGCGCGCCTTCATCTTACCTTAACTGACCTCTTTTTTTCCACATAAAAAAACGAGCAAGCACGAAGCTTACTCGTTTTCACCGCTAATTTTTAGTTGGATTCTTCAAATTGGTAAAGTGGTGTGCTTAAGTAACGTTCTCCGTTGGACGGGATGATCGCCAAGACTTTCTTGCCTTTGCCTAATTTTTTAGCTACTTGAAGCGCAGCATAAATGGCGGCGCCCGAAGACACCCCTCCAAGAATACCTTCTTCACGCGCTGCTTGTCGCGCTGTTTCATAAGACTGATCATTGGTAACCTGAATGATCTCATCGTAGATTTCAGTATTTAATACAGCAGGTACAAACCCTGCGCCGATCCCTTGAATTTTATGCGGACCCGGCTTGCCGCCTGACAAGACTGGTGAATCAGTAGGTTCTACCGCAACAATATGGATACCGGAATACTTTTCTCTTAATACTTGGCCAGCACCTGTAATGGTTCCGCCTGTACCGATACCTGATACAAAAGCGTCCAATTGATCGCCCATCGTTTCAACAATCTCCGGTCCTGTAGTCAACCGATGCACTTCAGGGTTCGCTTCGTTGTTGAACTGCTGCGGCATAAACCAGCCGTTTTCAGCCGCTTTTTTCTCGGCAGTCTTGATAGCGCCGTTCGGTCCGTTCATTCCGTCTGCTCCAGGCGTCAAAATCAATTCCGCTCCGTAAGCACGCAATAAGTTGCGACGCTCCATGCTCATTGTTTCCGGCATAACCAAAACAGATTTATAACCTTTTGCTGCTGCAATCATTGCTAGGCCAATTCCTGTATTACCGCTTGTCGGCTCAATAATGGTATCGCCTTCTTTTAAATCTCCGGATTTTTCAGCCGCCTCGATCATCGCCAGTGCAATACGATCTTTAACACTGCTGCCTGGATTGAAGTATTCTAATTTCAAATAAACGTCCGCATCTTCAGGACCTGTTAACCGGTTTAATTTCACAATTGGTGTTTGTCCAATCAATTCAGTAATAGAGTTTCCTACACGCGCCATTCTTCAACACTCCTAATCCCTAGTAATTTTGTCGACTTTAATAAAGCTAATGGTATCAATAACAAGTACAGTTTGTCAAATTGTATGAATTCATAAAAAATAGACGTTTCATAAACGAAACGTCCAGTTAAAACTTATTCTCCGTAAAACCATTCAGCGTCAAATTCCTGCCAAAATGCTTCTGGAGTAACCGATTGCGGCAATTGTTCAAGCGCCAGTTCCCGATTGATGTGATCGGCTACATCTTCAAACGAAAATGTTTGGCCATCCACTTTTTCTGTAACGGAAATTACAGCGGTCCTGCCATCTTCAAGCGCCAGCGGACTTGACCAACCGCCAACCTCAACTTTCGCAACCGTCTTGGCAATATTGGCATCTACACCTGGTTCACCGCTGGAAATATAACCGATATCTCCACCAAGGTTGCCGGTGGCGCTGTCAATCGAGCGTTCGCGTGCTGTCGCTTCGAATGAAGAGCCTTTTTCCAGTTCCGCAATGGTCTCTTCCGCTTCTGCTGCTGAATTCAGAACAATCATGCGTGTTCGGTAAGAATCTTTTACATCATACAGCGACTCGTTATTTTCGTAGAAAGCTTTGATTTCACTGTCTTCGATAATAATGTCTTTTGTCAGGACTTTCTCCAAGATCAATTGAGCTTCTACTTTTTCACGCTGGCGCTTTTCATCCGCTGCGTATAATGCTGTTTCTGTGCTATCTTTCGATGAGCGCAGCAGCGCCAGTTCCAAGTCGATTTCTTTATCACTTACTTCGATCCCATAATCCTTCGCTGCTGTTGCCATGACTTTCTCATTGACCAACTCAAGCAGCGCTTCACGTCCATGCTGTTCCTCCATAGCGGCCAGCCATTCTTCGCGCGTGATGTCGTCTCCACTGACAGAAGCGACTTTTTCCGCATTGCCGGTGTCATTCGGAATCAGCCAAGCTAAAAACCACAAGAGATTGGCCAGCAATAAAACTCCTACGACTAAAAGCACGGGTTTAGTTTTTAAATGTCTCTTCGGCTTGCCTGTGCCTGCCGGCGGCCCAGGTCGCCGATTGTTAGGATTGAAGCTCATTGATGAACGACTCGAGTTCCTCTTTGGAATACTGATACGTTTCAAGGCAGAAATGGCATTGTGCTTCTGCCATGCCGTCTTCATCGATCATGTCTTGAATCTCTTTTTCTCCAAGCCCCAGAATAGCTGTTGCAAAACGGTCTTTGGAACAATTGCAATCAAAGTTTACCGGCATTTTATCAAGAATTTGAACATTTCCTTCTCCAAGAACCGCTTCAAGAATTTCTTCTGGCGACAGGCCCCGCTGAATCATTTTAGAAACAGGTTCAATATTCGATAGACGCTCTTCAATTTTTGTAATGGTTTCATCGTCTGTATTTGGCATTAATTGAATAATAAAACCGCCTGCTGACAAAATTGAATTATCGGTGTCTACCAACACGCCAAGACCCACTGAAGAAGGTACTTGTTCAGATGCCGCAAAATAATAAGTGAAATCTTCAGCAATTTCCCCTGATACGATCGGTGTCTGTCCCGTAAAGTTATCACGCATCCCTAAGTCTTTAACGACCGACATCATCCCATCTGTACCGACCGCTCGGCTGACATCCAATTTTCCTTGCTTATTCAAATCGAAATGAGTTTGAGGATTAGAGGCATATCCGCGCACGCCGCCTTTTGCATTGCTGTCCACCAGCAAGGCGCCGACCGGTCCACCACCTTCAAATTTTATCGTTACTTTATCGTCACCTTTCAGCATGGCACCTAGCATTACCCCGCCTGTCATAGCACGCCCTAAAGCTGCCGATGCCGTTGGCCACATCATGTGGCGTCGCTGCGCTTCTCCTACCGTTTCCGTACTATCTACTGCAAATGCGCGAACGCTTCCATTAAATCCTAAGCCGCGAACTAAATAATCTGACACATTTATCGTTCCTTTCTTTACGCCTGGTTGCGTTTATAAATTAAATACAGTCCTTTTAACGTCAAAAAGGGATCTACATAGTCAATAATTGTTGATTCACCCGCAATCAAAGAAGCCATGCCTCCGGTCGCAATGACTGTCGGCTTTTCCTTGCTTTGCTTTTTCATCCGGGCTACAATGCCTTCCGCTTGTCCGATATAGCCATAGACAATCCCCGCCTGCATGGCAGAAATCGTGTTTTTGCCCACTACATTGTCCGGTGTGGCGATTTCGATCCGCGGCAGTTTAGAGGCGCGCGCATACAACGCTTCTGTTGAAATATTGATGCCCGGAGCGATGGCGCCTCCCATGTATTGCTGCTTTTCATTAATATAACAGAAAGTGTTGGCAGTGCCAAAGTCCACAATGATCAAGGGACCGCCGTATTCGTGGATGGCTGCAACTGCATTGACAATCCGGTCAGCCCCTACTTCCCGCGGATTATCGTATTTAATATTAAGCCCAGTTTTCACGCCAGGTCCGACGATCATCGGTTTTACTTGAAAATATTTTTGGCACATCCGGTCCAGCGCAGACATGATTGGCGGTACAACAGAGGACATGATAATACCGTTTATCGATGAAAATGTCAGGCCGGCATCGCTTAGAAATGCTTTGATCTGCATTCCGTATTCATCTTCTGTTTTGTGGCGCAGAGTTTCCATGCGCCAATGGTGTATTAACTGATCCTGGTCGTAGACGCCCAGGACGATGTTGGTGTTTCCTGCGTCCAGTACTAAAATCATAATTTGCCCTCACTTATCGACGAATTTCCAACACATCATACCATAATTTGAGGAAAGCAAAAAGCTGGTTGCCTCTTCCCTTCAAAGGGAACGGGCAACCAGCTTGTTATTGTGTTTATTTGCGTTTTTCTTGAATTGGATCTCCTACCGGAGCCACTTCGCCTTCTTCAGATGGCAAATCTCCTGCTGAAGGATCAGATGGTGCACCGACTGCATCTGGAGTCTCACCGTCTTTTTCCAGATCAGGTGTATTGTCGTTTCCAAAATCACCGTTCAACGAATCATATGAACGTTCAGGAAGCGTTCCATGTTCCTTCAAGTGAAGAATCTGGGCAGCATCCAATGTTTCAACTTCAAGCAGTGTATTTGCAATCAATTTCAGAAGGTTCTGGTTTTTAGTCAGAATCTCTTTTGTGCGGATATACTGCTCTTTGATGATGCGTTGGACTTCCTGATCGATTTCAAAGGCAATCGCATCGGAATAGTTTTGTTCCGAGTTAAAGTCGCGACCTAGGAAAACATTACCGCCTTGCGCCGTACCGAATTGGACAGGTCCAATCTTGTCACTCATACCATATTCCGTTACCATGCTGCGGGCAATAGCCGTTGCACGTTGGAAATCATTATGGGCGCCGGTCGATACTTCGCCAAATGAAAGATCTTCAGCCACACGGCCTCCGAGCAATCCAGCAATTTTATCGAGCAATTCCGGTTTCGTCATAAAATAGCGATCTTCTCTCGGAAGCATAACAGCATAGCCGCCAGCTTGGCCGCGAGGAACAATGGTTACTTTATGGACGATATCTGCGTCATCCAATATTAAGCCGATAACGGTATGTCCGGATTCGTGGAATGCCACGATATTGCGCTCTTTTTTCGAAATGACGCGATTTTTCTTAGCAGGACCCGCGATAACACGGTCAGATGCTTCGTCAAGATCAGACATATCGATTTTGAGTTTACTGCGACGAGCTGCAACAAGTGCCGCTTCGTTCAATAAGTTCTCCAAGTCAGCACCTGAGAATCCAGGTGTACGCTGAGCGATAGCTTTCAAGTCAACGTTTTCCTCAAGCGGTTTATTGCGTGCATGTACTTTAAGGACTTCTTCACGGCCTTTAACATCCGGACGGCCTACAGTAATCTGACGGTCAAAACGTCCAGGACGGAGCAAAGCCGGATCCAGAATATCCGGACGGTTTGTTGCAGCAATAATAATGACGCCTTCGTTTGCACCGAAACCATCCATCTCAACCAATAGTTGGTTCAATGTCTGTTCACGCTCATCGTGTCCACCGCCGAGGCCAGCACCACGTTGGCGGCCGACTGCGTCAATTTCATCGATGAAAATGATACAAGGTGCATTTTTCTTAGCGTTTTCAAACAAATCACGCACTCGGGAAGCCCCGACACCAACGAACATTTCTACAAAATCCGAACCACTGATAGAGAAGAAAGGAACACCGGCTTCTCCAGCAACAGCGCGTCCCAATAAGGTTTTACCGGTACCCGGTGGTCCGACAAGCAAAATCCCTTTTGGAATCCGGGCGCCGATGTCTGCGAATCTGCGCGGATCTTTCAAGAAATCAACAACTTCTACAAGTTCCTGTTTTTCTTCGTCTGCTCCAGCTACATCATTGAAGCGGACTTTTTGTTTCTGATCATCATACAGCTTCGCTTTGCTTTTACCGAAGTTCATCACACGGCCGCCTCCGCCGCCTTGCGATTGATTAAGTAAGAAGAAGAAAAGGATGAAGATGATGATGAATGGAATAATGCCTGTGAAGAATGAAACCCATCCACTTGTTTGTGGAGCTTTCAAAAATTCAACCTGCACATCCTGTGAAGTGGCGACTTCATCGATACGAGTCGTCAAAGCTTCGTTTTCAAGCGGAACATTGGTAACAAAGGATTGCCCGTCTTCGTAACCGGTCATTTTCCCTGTCACTTCGTAAACCATCGCATCTGGCTGAATAGTTACTTCTTCAATTTCTCCGTTTTCCAATGCTGCCAAAAACTCGTTATATCCTATATTTTCAGTCGGCTGGTTACTGTTGTTAAAGGTACCCAGAATCCCGATAATAACTAGGAAAATCAGTAAATAAAATATGGTGTATCGAAATATCCGATTCATCCCGCGCCTCCTCATAAAGTTTCCCTAAAACTATACTAAATACTACCATAGGAACATTTAAGCATACAACGAAAAGGCCTTATTCCCGCTGCTGTTTTCACAGACTGTGAACGAACATTGTCTATTCTTCTTCTCCGCTATAAACCGAAGGCTTAAGAATGCCGATATACGGCAAATTCCGGTATCTTTCTGCATAGTCGAGTCCGTAGCCCACGACGAACGCATCAGGCACTTCAAAACCAACATAATCAGCTTTCAAGTCTACTTTCCGTCCTGTCGGCTTGTCGAGCAATGTAACAATTTTGATTGATTTTGCTTTCCGGTACTTAAACAAGTCCACTAAATAACTAAGCGTCAACCCACTGTCGATGATGTCTTCAATGATCAGAAGATCGCGGCCTTCTACACTGGCGTTCAAATCTTTGATGATTTTCACTTCTCCAGAAGAAACGGTAGCGTTCCCATAGCTCGATACATCCATGAAATCCATTTCGACAAAACCGTCAATGCGCTTCATCAGATCTCCCATGAAAGGCATTGCGCCCTTTAACACTCCAATAGCCAAAGGATACTTATCTTTGTAGTCCTCAGTCAATGTCGCTCCCAACTCACGAGCTTTTTCCTGCAGCCGTTCTTCACTAATCAATACTTCTTTAATGTCGTTCTGTAACATGGTGGGCCTCCTAGTAATCCTTGTTTTACATTCTATAAAAATTGTTCAATTAGTACCCAATTGTCTTCGTCGCGTTTTTGTCGACTGACCATAGCGGATGGGCGTAAGCCTGGCACTAATAAAAGTTCGTTTTTGTCAGTAGTAATGACAGGCCAACTTTCTCTCATAGGCACAGGAATTTTTTCATCAATCATCAAGCGCGCCAATTTCTTCGGCCGTTCCATTCCGGCAAGCTGAATCCGGTCCCCCGGCTTTCTGCTTCTTAAATAAAACCGGGAATCTTCCGATGCGTGAAAATACCAAACTACTGCATTTTCGACTTTTTCAAATTGGGTGAAAGGTATCGCTTTGTAGCGGCAGCCACAGTGAATCGGCGTCCAATCAGTGGTAAGTAAGACAGACGCTGATGCAGCCATTTGTTCCAGCGATTGGCGATTGAGGAAAACCGTGTCGTATTGGCGGGTCGCTACATAATTTTGCGGCAAATGTAAAAAAACAGTGCCCGAAGAACTTTGCATCATCTCCTGCATTTGTTCGACCAGCTGTCTTGTTACGGGAATTTGCTTCGGATTATATAGATAGTTTAATAGTAGTAGAACCATTCTTTTTTGTAAAGCACGCGCTTCAAGTCTGAATCTTTTGGCAGACAAAATGATTCCTTCTTCTTTTATTTGGATCAGTTGCTGTAATTTTTCTTCGGTCAGCTCCTGTAGAAATTGCTGATCCTGCTGCATGTCCTCGGCCAGCTCCACAAAGTTTTGGGAAACCGCCTTGTTTTCTTCTTTAAGAAGCGGCAAAATCCGCTGCCGCAGCCGATTTCGGGTATACGCCGATTCCCGATTGCTCGAATCTTCACGATACGGAACCCCTTGCGCTTTAGCATAAGCTGCAATCTGCTCCTTATCTACCGCCAGTTGAGGCCGAATTAACAAACCGCATCCAAACGGACGGCTGGCTGGCACGCCAAATGAACCATCCTGAAGGCTCCCTCTTAACCCTGACATAAGGATAGTCTCAAGTTGATCGTCGGCATGATGAGCAGTGGCAATTTTTTCGGCCCCTGTTTGTTCCATAACTTCTAGAAAGTAAGCATATCGTTCAGAGCGACACAGTTGCTGCTTGTTGCCGCCTTTCGCTTTCCAGAGCTCCGGGATTGGAATGGCACGCCCAAAAAATTCCAATCCCCATTCCCTGGCTATTTGCTTTACAAATAAAAAATCCTGACGAGACTCTTCGCCTCTTAACATATGATCTACATGAACCGCTGCCACTGAAATTTCCAGTTCATCTTTTTGGGAATTCAAGAAATGAAGCAATGCCATAGAATCAATGCCCCCCGAACAGCCAACCAACACCTGGTCTCCCGTTTGGAGCAACTCATGCTTGCGAATATGCTTCATCATCAGCTCATGAAAATTTCTCATTTTTTCACCTCGCTTGCCTATGCCTTCCTTCCAAGAGTGTACAGAAGGATAGGATAAAATTATTTTCAAATGGCAATTGACAGGCGCACCTTTCAATAGTATGCTATTAAATGTTCGTTTAAACAAGGCGGCGTAGCTCAGCTGGCTAGAGCGTACGGTTCATACCCGTGAGGTCGGGGGTTCGATCCCCTCTGCCGCCATAATTTTTCAATTAAAGAGTTCAACCTAAAAGCAGCGTCCTTTATTGGGCGCTGCTTTTTTGTCGGGAATAAACTGCCCAGCCAAAACAGCAGAATGTGATAAAAAAAACGCTTCCCAGGTGAGAAGCGTTTGAATATGAAATTCCAGCTGTGTTGAAGCATTTCCCTATACTATTAAAACAGCTAGCAAGTTAGCCTCTTTTTGCACCTCTGCCTCCGCGCTTCGATTCAGTAGCGCGTTTTAAGGTCGTCATATTTTCTTCGCTATCTTTCAAAAACTTCGCCATTTTTGTTTCGAAGTTCTCTTTTGGAGCGCGATCAAATGAACGATTGCTTGGGCGTGGTCGTTGTGGTCGGTCTGTACCGCCGGGTGGTTGTGGCTTCGCTTTACGAATGGAAAGGCCGATCTTACCGTCTGCTTCTACATTCATGACTTTAACTTCTACCATTTCGCCAACTTTAAGATGATCATTGATATCTTTGACATAGTTGTCAGCGACTTCACTTATATGCACGAGGCCTGTTGCACCAGTTGGAAGCTGTACAAATGCTCCAAAGTTTGTAATACCTGTGACTTTACCTTCTAACTTGCTGCCTACTTCAATCGACATAAAAAAAATGCTCCTCCTTAAAAATTAAGATGACTCCAAAATCCTGGGCCATACTGTCATTTTGCGGGACTTGTCCCACTTTTTATTATAACCATCAAAAAAAGAGTGTCAACCGACTACTCTTTTTCTGATGGTTTTTCTTCATCTTTTTTTTCATCGTGCGGTGTGGTAAAGATAATCTCTCCCTCATCTGAAAGGAAATAATCTTTGCGCGCTAATTTCGCTAAATATTCCTCATCATTCAATAACAGAATCTGCTCTTCCAGCTGATCTTGCTGTTTTTCAACTTCTTCAAGTTTGATCAAGGCCTCTTCACGAAGCTGTTCCTTTTCAGAAATGGTCTGGGTTTGTGCATAAATGGTCGATCCCACCCAGATAGTTGCCATCAGAACTAGCAAGCCAAAGACCGTCAACCTTCTAAGCAGCCGGACCCGATGAGCTTTTTTGCGCTGCCCTTCCATTTCAACCGAACGGACATAGTCATTGCGAATTGAGGTGACTTCGCGTTTATCCGCCTTGTTGTCTCTATTCAAACTCATGACCCGCTCCCCTTCCATACTAACTTTGTCATTATTATACATGAAAACCCTTGATATTATAAGCTTTTTGAATAATTTTCCCTATTTTCACTCCATTTCTTTATACATCCAGTTGAATTCTTCATTCATTATTAATAAAAATACTGTTGACTTAATTTTTATACAGTCTTATAATACTAATCATTAACTTTAAATGAACGTTATCCAGCTTTTTATAGATTTTTAAAAAAGATGAATTTATAAATATACAAAATTAATGAATAAAATTGGAGTGAAGCAAATGACAGGTTTATTGACGTTAGCAAACGGAAAATCATTCAAAGGCCATTGGCACGGGAAAGCTTCCGCCATTCAAGGAGAAATCGTCTTTTTCACGGGCATGACCGGCTATGAAGAAGTGCTTACAGATCCTTCCTACAAAGGCCAGATTATCGTTTTTTCTTATCCCCTTATCGGTCAGTATGGCATTCAGTCGCTTTATGCACAGTCCGACTGCATTCAAACGGCTGGAATCATTGTGGCAGGCTTATATGAAGGTCCTCTCGGTAAAGATGCTATTTCGCTCATCAAATTCGCTGACCTCCACAACATCCCGATCATGAGCGGTGTGGATACACGTTCAGTTATTCAAAATGTCCGTGAATCAGGAACTATGCAATCGCAGATGGTTCATTCATCGCGGCAAGAGCTAGATTGGCAGCCTGTACAAACTTATTTCTTTCCAGCTACTACAACAAGTGACGAGATCCAGACTGTAGGCGCTGGTTCAAGCCATATTGGCTTGATCGACTTCCATTACAAATCTTCCATTTTAACCGAGCTGCTTCATTTGGATTGCAAAGTAAGCATCATTCCATACGCAACACCGACTGACAAGCTTGATTCATTGGAACTCGATGGCCTGCTTTTCTCCAACGGTCCGGGAGATCCGGCAGCACTTCAACATCTATTTCCTACATACCGCGATTGGGCTGAACGTTATCCCAGTTTTGGCATCTGCCTTGGCCATCAGGTATTAGCTTCGGCATTCGGCGCAAAAACAACTAAGCTTGCATATGGCCACCGGGGAGCCAATCATCCGGTCATGAACCTGCAGACCAAGCGAGTCAGCATGAGCTCTCAAAATCACAGTTATGTCGTGGAAAGCGCCAGCCTGAAGGACACGCCATTTTCCGTTCTTTATGAAAACGTTAATGATGGCAGCATCGAAGGACTTGTCCACGAAACCCTGCCGTTAACTACGGTCCAATTCCATCCGGAAGCGGCACCAGGTCCAGCTGACCATCTTGAATTATTCCACCAATTTTTAGCAATGACCAAACAGAAAGAAGGAGTGAAGATGCATGCCTAAACAAGAACAAATCAAGAAAGTGCTGGTTATCGGCTCAGGTGCCATCGTCATAGGCCAGGCCGCTGAGTTCGATTATTCCGGCACACAGGCATGTGTAGCTTTAAAAGAAGAAGGCATCCATGTAATCCTCATCAACAATAATCCGGCCACCATCATGACGGATAAATCAGTTTCCGATCAAGTATATTTTGAACCGATGACCTTGGAAAGCGTCGTCGCCATCATTGAAAAAGAGCGCCCAGACGGTTTATTGGCAACCGTCGGCGGTCAAACCGGCTTGAACTTGGCGATGTCGTTGTATGATTCCGGCATTTTGAAGCAATACGGTGTCACTTTGCTCGGTACGGACATGAAAGCCATCAAACAAGCGGAAGACCGTGAGCAGTTCCGGTCCTTAATGAATCAGCTAAATGAACCTGTTCCCGACAGTGACATCATCTATTCGATTGAAGGGGCTTTAGCATTTGCCGCTGCCGCAGGTTATCCTCTCATCGTGCGTCCTGCTTATACGCTTGGCGGCTTTGGCGGCGGGATTGCCGAAGATGAAAAGACCTACATTAAGCTGGTGAAACAAGGGTTAAGCGCCAGCCCCATCAAGCAATGTCTAGTAGAAATCAGCATTGCAGGCTATAAGGAAGTCGAATACGAAGTGATGCGCGATGCAGACGGAACGTGCATCACCATCTGCAATATGGAGAACCTTGACCCCGTCGGCGTACATACAGGCGATTCTATCGTAGTAGCACCCAGCCAGACTTTGAATGATAAAGATTTCCATATGCTGCGCAGCTCTTCGATCAATATTATCGAAGCACTTGGCATTATCGGCGCCTGCAATGTGCAGTTCGCGCTCCATCCAGAAACTTCAGATTATTATTTGATTGAAGTCAATCCGCGCGTCAGCCGGTCTTCTGCACTTGCTTCAAAAGCGACCGGCTACCCTATCGCCAAGATTGCCGCGAAATTAGCGATTGGCTATAAATTGGCTGAATTGAAAAATCCAGTGACCGGCACTACATTCGCGAGCTTTGAACCAGCTCTGGACTACGTGGCTGTAAAAATTCCACGCTGGCCATTCGATCAGTTTCCACAAGCGGAGCGCAAGCTCGGGACTCAAATGAAAGCGACTGGCGAAGTGATGGCTATTGAACGGCGTATGGAAGCCGCGCTGCAAAAAGCGATTCGCTCACTTGAATTGCCAATTGACGGCTTCCGTTTGGCAACACTTGCCGATTTTTCAACAGAAGATTTATGCCAATTGGCCATTGAAGCCGATGATCGCCGGTTGTTTGTTCTTTTCGAATTGCTGATCCGCGGCAAAACCATAGAGTTTCTTCATAGCATTACGGGCATTACCCCTTACTTTTTATCAATCATGGCCAATATTGTCGGTGAATGGCAGGAACTTCAGCAGATGGACTGGAACAGCATGACCCGCTCCCGCCTGCTGCAGGCTAAGACGCTTGGCTTCAGCGATCAGCAATTGGCTGATCTTTGGAATGTCTCTTGTCCGGAAATTTGGGGGCAACGCCGAATCTGGCAAGTGACCCCTGCATATCGCATGATCGATACGTGCGCTGCGGAATTCCGTTCAGATACAAATTACTTTTATTCCACATGGCAAGGTTCTTCTGATGTCACTCGTTCCCATCACAGCAAAAAAGTGGCCGTTGTTGGATCGGGTCCGATCCGGATCGGACAGGGCATCGAATTCGACTATTGCTGCGTGCACAGCGTCATGGCTGCACAGAAACTAGGCTATGAAGCAATCATGATCAACAACAATCCAGAAACAGTCAGCACCGATTACGAAGTGGCAGACGCTTTGTATTTCGAGCCGATGACGCCTGAAGATATTCTCAATGTTCTTGATTTTGAAGGCATTAACCAGGTTATTCTCCAGTTTGGCGGACAAACCTCGCTGAATGTTGCAGCTGCGCTGCAGGAAGCTGGAATTACCGTACTCGGATCGTCGGTGGATCTGCTGGATCAAATGGAAGACCGTGACCGCTTTTATGCGTTTTTGGAATCGATCGGCTTGCCGACCATTCCAGGCAAAACAGCGCTGGAAGCTTCAGCTGTCATCCCGGCAGCCCGTTCGCTCGGCTTTCCGGTGCTCTTGCGACCGTCTTATGTCATAGGTGGACGCGGCATGATCGTTTTGCATAATGAAGCGGAGCTTAGTGATTGGCTTCAGCAGACGACCATGGAGTTTCCTGTACTGGTCGATCACTTTGTCACCGGCAAGGAAGTCGAAGCCGATATTCTGACCGATGGCGAAAACGTTTGGGTCTCTGCTATTTTCGAACACGTGGAAGGAACTGGCGTCCACTCCGGTGACAGCATATCCATCACGCCGCCGGTTTCACTATCGGAACAGGCACTTCAGGAGTTATCTAAAACAGCGAAGCATATCGCTCGAAACATGGATTACACCGGCTTGTTCAATATCCAATTTGTCTACGAAGGCGATCAATTATTCGTTATGGAAATCAACCCGCGAGCATCACGAACGGCTCCAATCAGCTCGAAAGTGACCGATGTGCCGCTCGTGCAGCACGCCACATCTTTATTGTTGGGGGTGCCTTTCGAAGAACTTAATATTGAAGAGAGCTATAACGGACAGCCCGAATATACAGTAAAAGCACCGGTCTTCTCCCATATTAAATTGCCTGGTCTATCACCTATCCTGTCTCCTGAAATGATGTCGACAGGCGAAGTGATCGGCTCGAGTCCCGACCTTGATACCGCATTAGCCAAAGCGCTCAGCGGTGCATCTGTCCAATTGGCTAATTTGGCTGAAGGCGGCACTTTGTTTGTCGCGGAAGGGTCGATCGGCCAAGTGGACAGCTATTCATGGGAAGCACTCGGCTACAGCATTGTCACTGAGACACTCCTACCTTTTGAGGAATGGCTGAAAACGGAAGATAAAAAAGCGTATATCGACTTTGCCCCTGACCCGGAAAGCACCAACCCGAAGCAAGCTGCTATTCACCGTCTCCATGTCTGGACACGTCCTGAAACAGCGGCGGCTTTCAACGGAACGTATTCATCCATTACCGCATCAGCGAAAGGAGTGCTTGCAAAATGACAATGGCGATCCCGTTTGCCCCATCGATTATCCAAGAAGATTTTTTGTCTTTGAAAGATTACAGCACAGACGAAATCATGGATTTGCTGAATCTGGCGATTGAACTGAAAAAACCTGAGAACAAGTACTTGCCGCTTTTAAAAGGCAAGGTGCTCGGCATGATGTTTGAAAAAGCATCCACCCGTACACGTGTTTCATTCGAAGCCGGAATGCTACAACTTGGCGGCAATGCCATGTTTCTGAGTTCGCAGGACACACAAGTCGGAAGAGGCGAAACCATTGCCGATACCGGGCGCGTCCTGTCAGGTTATCTGGATGGATTAATGATTCGCACGTTCCATCAATCCACGGTTGAGGAATTAGCAGCTTTTAGCTCGATTCCTGTTATCAATGGATTAACGGATGACTATCACCCCTGCCAGGTGCTTGCGGATCTGATGACTATCCTCGAGCGTTTCGGTACTTTAAAAGGCAAGAAAATGGCGTATATCGGAGACGGCAATAATATGGCCAATTCCTTAATGATCGGTGCCGCTAAAGTCGGCATGGACATCAGCATCGCTTCGCCTGCCGCCTATGCTCCTACTGAAAAAATGGTGGCCTTGGCGAAAGACATTGCCCAATACACCGGTTCGACTATCGTCATTACCGACAGCCCGGAACAAGCGGTTGCCGGAAGCGACATTGTCTACACAGATGTCTGGGCCAGTATGGGCCAGGAGCAGGAAACCATTGAACGTCTGGAGCATTTCCAGGGCTTTCAGGTAAACGAGGAACTCGTCAAGCATGCCAATGAGGATTACATCTTCATGCATTGCTTGCCTGCACATCGCGAAGAAGAAGTGACAACCGGAATTTTGGAAGGACCGCATTCGGTAATTTTCCAAGAAGCTGAAAACCGCCTGCACGCACAAAAAGCGGTACTTGTTGTCTTGATGGCTGATAAATAAAAAAAATGCCTGAGGAATTTTAAATTCCTCAGGCATTTTTCTATTACTTGCCGCTGATCTTCAAGTACTCCTCAAGCGTCTTGCCGCTGTTTTTCACTTTTCCTGCTAATTCAGAGCCTAGGTAGCGGTAATGCCACGGTTCATACATATAGCCTGTGACTTCTTCTTTGCCTTTCGGATAACGGAGAATAAAGCCATAGTTGTGGGCGTTTGCCGCGAGCCATTTGCCTTCTTTTGTCACGGCGAACGATTCTGTCAGCCATTTGGATTGATCGCTTCCTCCAAAATCAAATGCCAGGCCGGTTTGGTGTTCGCTATGTCCAGGTTTTGCGCTGAAACGGTTGGCTTCTGTGGCGCCGTGTTTGTTGACATAGCTCGTGTACAGTTCTTTCTGGCGATTATAGGAACGGAAAGTACTGAAAGCAGTCAGCTGAACCCCTTGCTTTTTTGCCTCAGCAGCCATAGCATCCGCTGCTGTTTGCGCCAGCTTGCTGACACCCGGATTGTAGGTTGATGGCAGGCTGTGTTTTTTATTGACAATCAACACGCCTTCCACATAAGTGCCCGGTGTCTGAATAGAAGGTGCAGGGTAAGCAGCTTTTTGTCCAGCTGTTTCTTTGATCAAGTAAGCCGAATTTACCCACCCCATTTTTGTGCCGTACTTCACTTTATACCAATTGCCCTCTTTGCCAAGATACTCGACTGTTTTCCCTTCAGGAATCGAGCCGACAATCGGATTTTCGACGCCCGCCTTCGAGCGCATGTTCAATTGGTCGATTGTCTTGTACCTGATAGATTTTTCAGGTTGTGCTGTAACAAGCGGAAACTCAGCAGGAGCCAGGAGACGCGCCATAAATCCTGCAAAATGTTGACGCTGCAGAGGCTCTTTCGGTTTGAATTCTCCGCTTGGGAATCCATTGGTGATTCCCGCTGTCGCCAACCGGCTTATGTATGCGTTCGCCCAATAATCAGAACCGACATCCGTAAATGAAATTCCTTTGTTGGCTGTTAAACGGTAGGCCTCCGTTAAAATCTTAGCCATTTCGCCACGCGTCAGCGCTCCTTTGGGATCAAAGTATTTTATGCCTTCTCCCGTTTCTTTGCCTGTGATAAAGCCGAGCTCAACCGCCTTGGCTACTTCCTCATATCCCGGCACACCGGGTTTCAGATCGGCAAAGTCTGGATTGGGAGAAACTGTTTCTGCCGGCTTCATTTCACGCAGAATCATTCGTACTGCATCCAAGCGGTTGATGGTAGCTGTCGGTTTGAAGCTGCCGTCCGGAAACCCTTTGATGATGCCCAAACCAGCCAGAAAATCGACTTCCTTTTTGAATGTCGTGACGTCTTGAAAAGAAGACGCCGCACTGGCCTGACTCATGCCAATCTGTATGGCTCCTTGCTGAGGTGCTAAGGCTGTGGCAATTAGCAACGCGGCGGCTGCCAGTCCAATTTTTTTAGCTATCGATTCTTTTTGCAATTTCCTCAAGTCCTTTCCACAAATCCGGATTCGGAATTTGTGTCGTTTGCTATTTTTTCATCATATAGAAAATAATCGGCTTTATCTATGGTGCATTTTGTTCAGAAAAAGAAAAAACCTGCTCAAGGCAGGCTTTAAAAGTCGATCAGGCTTCGTCATCAATAAATTCAGGTTCAATCTTTTCCAGCTTTTCTTCTTTCAAGATGGTATACATATTGGCTGCTTCTTCTTTTTTCGCTACTTCCTTCAGCCCATCGATGCGCACAGTAACGACTTTTTGGCCAAAACGGATTTGCAGTTCATCATTTTCTTTGATGACCGAGCTGGCTTTCGCTTTATTGCCGTTTACCGTGATACGGCCTTGGTCAGCCACTTGTTTTGCCAACGTACGGCGTTTGATCAGACGGGATACTTTTAAAAATTTATCGAGTCGCATGGTCAGTCTTCCTTTCTTGCCAATAATTTGGCTTGGTTCCAGAATTCATCCAGCTGCTCCAGTGTATAGTCGCTGAAGTTTCCGGTTCCTTCTTTTACCTGTTGTTCTACGTATTGAAAACGGCTTTGGAACTTCCGGTTCGCCTGCATCATCGCTTCTTCCGGTGACAGGTCGAAAAAACGGGCAATGTTCACTAAAGTGAACAATAAATCGCCGAGTTCATCCAATTGGCGGGCTTTGGAACCTTTCGCCACTTCCTGTTGAAACTCCTGCAATTCTTCATGGAATTTATCCCATGCGCCGGCAGCATCCGGCCAGCTGAATCCGACTTTCGCCGCTTTTTTCTGGTAGTTGAACGAGGTAGTCAATGAAGAACTGAAACGGTCTTGACCTTCCAATAAAGACTCGGCAGCCGGTTTTTCCTGCGCTTTGATTTCCTGCCAATTGGCAACCACCTGCTCAGAATCTTCAGCCGAGACATCGCCGAAGACATGTGGATGGCGGCGGATCATTTTCGAACTGATGGATTCAAGCACATCCTCCAACTGGAAATAGCCGTTATCTTGACCAATTTGGGCATGCAGGAACACTTGCAGCAACACATCCCCTAATTCATCGGCAATTGCTTCGTCGTTCTCTTCCTGAATTGCCTGAAGCAGCTCGTGTGCTTCCTCAATCAGGAAAGGACTCAACGACTCATGTGTCTGCTCGCGGTCCCACGGACAGCCTTCAGGGCTTCTCAACTTGGCAATGATGCTGCGGAAAGTCTGCCACTCCTTTAAACGCTGCGTTTGCTCAACAGCAGGCGGCACATAGACCGTGGTCAAATTGTTGACTTCTGACGAGCGGTCCAATTCATGGAGCGGCACGGTACGCAGCACTTCATCTGCAGAACCGGCAGCTGTCACAATCGTTACCGGATAATCATCCGGATATTTTTCCATCAGCGTCAATTTGACTTCCGATGCACTGAAGCTGTCATAGACCTGGGCAATCAGCAGATGCTGCGTCATGTTCACCTGGTCGCTGGTCATCTCTGTCCCGTCCATTAATTGAAAACCTTCAATCGGATCGATGCGAAGCGCACCAAACAGCGAATCCAGGAAACTGTGCCCGCCTTCGATGGCCAATTGGCAGCGTCCCTGCTTTTCAGCGGCGATTAAGTTTTGCACGGTCTGCTCTGCCACCAAAGGATGGCCTGGCACGGCATAAACCACGGATGCTTGTTGCGATAAGTCGATCAAGGTTTCCGCAATTTCCTCATATACCGGACTGAATGCATCGTGTTTTTCATAAATTGAGTCAAAGCTTTTAAAAGTAATGCCTTCCGGTGCAAGTTCCGCCAGTACCGGGTGATCTTCGGTCCGTACGTATAAATTATCCGCAGCTTTCAGCTTTTTGTAGACCCCTAGCGGCAATTGATCTAAATCTCCGGCTCCCAGGCCGATTATGTGAATGGTGTTCATCGTTTTCCACCTTTTTTCTTTGAATTTATTGCTAACTGAAATCCTGCCAGCTTGCGGCCGAATGGAATGATGTACCATTCTTTTTCCGTAATGATGCGGCTTTTGCTGATCAGCACCATGAATACGAAAGCACCAAGCGGGATGGCTGTCGCCGTTGTCAAAGCTGCACTTAATCGGCTGGACAGGCCATCAAACAAATAGCCATCTGCTAAAACCGACCAGCCGAGCACCACTGCTGACATCGCCGCTGCTGCTCCGAACAGCCAGCTGTAATAGGAAAGCGGCGCAAATTGCATTGGCCAAACTTTTTTGAAGTAGAACAACAGCCCGGCCACAATTATTGCTAGGCCAACATTTCCGGCAACAGCCGCTCCCATCACTCCCCATACGGGAAGCAGCAGCAAATTACTGACGACTTTTACTGCCAATCCCAGCACCAGCAATAAAGCAGGAACTCTCACCTTACCGAGTCCGTGCAGCATTGCCGTCATAATCAACAAGAGCGACATCCAGACGATTTGCCAACTGAAAATGATCAACGCTAAAGATTGCTCACGTGTCTGAAACAGCATTTCATTGACATAAGGCATAACGAACGTCAGCCCGGCCGCAGCAGCGAACGCAAACAAGAACGACACACGGAAAGCTAAGCGGGCATACATTTCGGCTGGTCGTCCTCCCGTTTTTTTGGAAGTGCGGGCTACCAAAGGAACAACTGCCAATGTAAGCGAAGTGGCAATTAGGATGCCGAATTGCACCAACGGCTGGCCGCGGTCATAAATTCCTTTCTGCTCCATGGCGACTAGACTCGCGACACCGCTTTCCTCAAGCAGCCGGAATACTGTAAATGAATCGACCAACTGGAACAACAGAAGAATTAAAGAGCTCATGCTGACACTCAGGCTGACAGCAGTCATTTCCTTAACGATGGGCCAGGCACGAATTGTCGAAGGCTGTTTTAGAAAGGCTGCATGTCTGCGGAAATAAATCAGCAACAGGACGACCGCTCCGAGTCCACCCGCTACAGCGCCAAGCATTGCCGTCTGTCCAGCAGCATACAACGAAAAACCACTCGAGACGACAATCCAAGTACCGACCAAAATGACTGTCACACGGAGTCCCTGCTCCATCACCTGGGCATAGGCCACTGGCGCCATATCATTAAGCGACTGAAAATAGCCTTTCAGAACAGCAAGGGGCGCCATTAGCAGCACCGAAAACGCACCCACTTTCAGCAATCGCTCCAATTGCTGATCGCCCATCCAGCCTGCCAGCAGATCCGCACCGAAAAACAACAGCACAAATACCGCAATGGAGATGGCAGCTACATACATGAACGCAATACGCAAGATCGTTCCATGCGCCTGCTTGCCAGTATCCGCCAGCAATTTGGAAACCGCTACTGCAAAGCCATAGGAAGTCCAGATGCCGAAAATGGCGACAAACGGATAAACTTGCTGATAAATATAGAAACCTTGGTCTCCGACGAGGTTCTGAAAAGGCACCCGGTAGACCGCGCTCAGCAGCTTGACGATAAATCCAGCGATCGTCAGCAGCACAGCGCCTTTCATAAATGATTTCATTGTGCCTTCCTTGTTCACCGGACCCACCCATCTCTTACTTATATTCATTTTATCTGTTGAAAAAAGGATTTTGCTTTTATATAACGCTTCCCTTAAGGAAGTCATCAAGCCTAGAACGATTTCAGCAGCCTTGCTTATCTTAAACAGTTTAAAAAGTTCGGGCCGCAGTCCAACTTTGCTAATTCAACTAATCGGTTTTACTTCACGAAGTGATTCCGGCAATAATTTCATCATACCTTCTAGGACATCAAACGGATGCAGTTTTTTAGTTTTGTTTTCATCGATGGTCATGACTAGCTGCTGCCCCGACATGCTAAATCCAACTGCGCGGCCATAAACTGCAGATTCCTCCACGACTTTGCCGCCGTCAATGCTGGCTGTTCCTTTTTCACTCAGACGGATGGTCACGACTTTGCCGTTTTGTTTGATTGACTCCACACCTACCTGGCGCGCCCATACTTTCATGCGGGCAATCCGGAGCAAGCTGTCGGTTTCATTTGGCATATCGCCGAACCGGTCGATCAATTCATCTTGCAGCTCAGTCATTTCCTCTTCCGTATCTATTCCTTTGACGCGTTTGTACATTTGTATTTTCTGGTAGCCGTCGCTGACATAGGAGTCCGGAATATAAGCATCGATGTCGAGTGAAATCTCGATTTCCGGCACCACTTCTTTTTTGACGCCGGATTGACGTTCTTCGATTGCTTCCTGCAACATTTGCGAATACAAATCAAAGCCGACAGAATCGATGAAGCCATGCTGTTGCGAACCAAGTAAATTACCTGCACCGCGGATCGTCAAATCACGCATAGCGATTTTGAAGCCGGAGCCGAGCTCTGTAAATTCCTTGATGGCCATCAGGCGTTTTTCTGCGACGTCAGTCAGTACTTTGTCGCGCTGATACATGAAATAAGCGTAAGCCACTCGGCTCGAGCGTCCGACACGTCCACGCAATTGATAAAGCTGCGACAAGCCCATGCGGTCGGCATTGTAGACAATCAAGGTATTGACGTTTGGAATATCAATGCCAGTTTCGATGATGGTGGTGGTCACCAGGACATCGTAATCACCGTCCAGGAAACCTAAAATAACCGATTCCAGTTCGGTTTCACTCATTTGCCCATGGGCATAGCCGACGCGGGCTTCCGGCACCAGTTGCTGGATCTCCTCCACTTTCCGCGTCATATCATCGACTCGGTTATACAAATAAAATACTTGTCCGCCGCGTGCCATTTCGCGTTCGATCGCTTCGCGTACGAGCGCGCCATTATGTTCCATGACGTAGCTTTGCACCGGGAAACGATTTGCCGGCGGTGTTTCGATGACAGACAAATCGCGTACGCCGATCATCGACATATGAAGCGTCCGCGGAATTGGGGTTGCCGTCAGCGTCAGAACATCCACGTTCGTCTTCATTTGCTTGATTTTTTCCTTATGGGTCACACCGAAGCGCTGTTCTTCATCGATGATCAATAATCCAAGGTCCTTGTACTGCATATCTTTCGATAAAATACGGTGTGTGCCGACAACCACGTCAACCGACCCATTTTTCAAGCCTTTGACGGTCTCGGTCTGCTGTTTTTTGGAGCGGAACCGGCTCATCAAGCCGACCGTGATCGGATAATCTTTGAAGCGCTCGCTCATCGTTTCAAAATGCTGCTGCGCCAATATCGTCGTCGGTACGAGGAACGCCACTTGCTTGCCGTCCAATACCGCTTTGAATGCCGCACGAATCGCCACTTCTGTTTTGCCGTAGCCGACGTCCCCACAAATTAAGCGGTCCATCGGCCGTTCGTTTTCCATGTCGCGCTTTACTTCATTAATCGAGCGCAGCTGGTCGACGGTTTCTTCATAAGGGAACTCCGCTTCAAATTGGCGCTGCATGTCCTGTTCTTCAGAGAAAGCAAAACCTCTCAACGCTTCCCGTTCTGCATACAGCTTGATCAGGTCATCCGCAATGTCCTGTACTGCTGCAGAAACTTTCGTGCGAGTTTTCTTCCATTCTGCACCGCCCATCTTATGAAGCTTTGGTTCTTTTTCTTCAGACGCGATGTATTTTTGGATCAAGTCGATTTTATCGACCGGCACGAATAACTTATCGTCTGCTTTGTAGACAATATGGAGATAGTCTTTATGGACGCCTCCGCTTTCCAGGGTTTCGATGCCCACAAAGCGGCCAATGCCATGGTGAATATGCACAATGTAATCGCCCGGTTTGATTTCAGAGTAACTCTTGATACGCTCTGCATTCGTCAGTTTTTGAGCACGCGTTTTCTTCTTCGGCTGCTGCTTGAACAACTCCGAATCCGTAATGACGGTCAAACGCTGAAGCGGCATTTCAAACCCTGTCGCCAGTTCCCCATCAACCAAATAGATTTTGCCGCCTTGGATCTCTGTCGAAGGCAAGGCAATCTCCGCTTCCATATCGTAATCCGCCAGAACAGCGCGAACTTTTTGAAGGCGGTCATCGCCCTGCGCCACGATAAAGATCTGGAACTTCCCTAACGTCCAGCGTTCCATTTCCGCTTTCAACAGATGCATCTGTCCATGGAATGATTGCATCGGCTTACAAGAAAAGGCGATGGACTTCTTGACCGAGACCATTGGGAACGTCCGGACAAATAAAGAAAGAAACGTCACTTTTTGCTGAAGCTTTGCCATTATTTCACGGAACGTATAAGTTAAGGAAACGTCGTGCAGAAACTTTCCTTCTTCTAGTAACGATACAATCCAATCGCCTTCTTCGCGTTCTAATGTATCGGTCATTTCCTGGATGCGTCCCAGCTCATCAAAAAAGACTAGTCCATTGCCCGGGAAATAATCGCCTAAAAACGCTGATTGAGTATCGATCATGGAAGCATACTTCGCCAGCTGTTCCGGCGTCTCACCTTGCTTCAATAAATCCATATCATGCTGAATATGCTGGAGCATCAAAGCTTTCGTATCGTCAGCTTTTATTTTTTTCAAACTAGCTGCCAGTTTCTCTTCTAATTTCCCTGCCAGTTTAATTTTCTGGTCTTTCGACAACACTAGTTCATTTGCAGGCAAAATACACAGCGATTGAACCTTCTCAAGCGACCGCTGATCGTCGGCAGAAAAGAGCCGCAATGAATCCACTTCCGTATCAAACAGCTCGATGCGCACTGGATGCTCGAAATTCAGTGGATAAATATCCAAGATACCTCCGCGAAGGGCAAATTCACCTGGCGTGGTTACCATAGGGGTACGAGAATAGCCCATTGCCACTAATTTCAGAAGCCATTCTTCTGTATTCAGTTCTTCGCCTTCTGATATCCGCAAAGTGGCATAATCCCATTGTGCTTTTGTCGGCAGCAACTTGCGCATCCCGGCAACCGGCGTAATGTATATGCCTTTGCCGACACTCTTCATATGATCAAGTGTATCAATACGGTGGGCGCGCAGTTCAGGTCCCGAAAAAGAAACTTCTGCAGCGATCAACTCTTCTGCAGGGTAAAGGTGAACCTGTTGTTCCCCTACCAACCGCACCAAATCATCGTATACACGTTGGGCATGCAGTAAGTTCGGTGTCACAATTAATAAAGGGGTTTCCGTTTCAGACCAAATTGTTTGGTAAAAAATCGGTCTTGCGCTGCCCGACAAACCAGAAATTAATTGATGATCCTGCCCTTTTTTCAAATCGTCTATAAATTTTTGTGTGTGGGTATCCTCCGAAAAGGTCTGTAAAATATGTTTCATCCAACTTCCTCCTTTCAAAAAAACACAAGAAACAGAAAAAAGCTCTGTACGCTGAATGCGTCAAAGCGATTATGCTCCATTAAATTGATTCATGACTTCGAGATACGGTTTGGATAGCCAGATTTCACAGGCTCCGGCACTTTTTTTAATGGCCTCTCCCACTTCCGGACTTTCCTCTTTTGAGAATCGCTGCAGCACATAATCCGGCACTTTCATGCCTGCCGGTGGACGGCTGATGCCGATGCGCAGCCGATTGAATTCCTGGGTTCCTAAATGCTGAATCAGTGACTTGATGCCATTATGTCCGCCCGCACTGCCTTTTTGACGCAACCGCAATTGCCCGGTCGGCAAATCGAGATCATCGTAAATCACAATGATATCTTCCAGGTTAACGCCGTAATAATCCATCAATGCACTGACACTCTCGCCGGACAAATTCATGTACGTCAATGGTTTTAGCAGCATTACTTTGCCTTCAGGCCGGTGGCTAATGGAATACATGCCTTTGAATTTGGATTGCGTCAACGGAGCGTTCCATTGATTCGCTAAATAATCGACCACTTTAAAGCCGATATTGTGGCGGGTATCTTCATATGCTTTGCCCGGATTCCCCAAGCCAATAATCAGTTTCATATCCATCTTCCTTTGCTTTTTCACTGCCTTCTATTTTATCATAATTGAGCTTTAAACAAAAAAATAGGGACTGTCTCTCGACAGCCCCTTATTTCTTGTTCATATTTACGCTTCTTTGTTTTCTTCTTCTTCCGACTCGCCACCAACCACTTCTGGTTCAGCATCTTCGTCAGAAACAGTCTCAAGCTCGTCCATTTCTTCCTGAGTACGAGGGGCTGTTGCAGAAACAAGAATGAAGTCATCTTCATCTAAAATTTCATAAGAAACAGTTCCACGAATATCGCCGACTGTGATGGTATCACCAATCGCCAATTCTGTGATGTCGATTTCCAATGCATCTGGAATATCAGAAGGTTTCACACGAATATTCACTTCGCGGTTAGGCTGAGTGATGAAGCCGCCTTCTTTTTCGCCTACTGATTCGCCAGTCAAGTGAACAGTTGCTGCCACTTCAAGCTCATCCGACATATTGATTGCTAAAAAGTCAACATGCTTAAAGCTGCCCTTTAAAGCATCCATTTGGTAATCACTTAATACAACATTTTTAGTCGTACCATCAATTTCAAGGCTGATTACGCCGTTACGTCCAGATTCACGCAAAGTTTTAATCAAGTCGATTTCCGATACAGTTACTGGCGTCGTTTCGGTTTGGAAGCCGTAAACTACCCCTGGTACATTGCCTTGTGTACGAAGTTCCGTCAACGCAGAATTCTTTTTGCTGCTTTCTCTTTTTTGTGCTGTCATTTTTACAGTCATTACTTTCAGCCTCCAGTTATATTAAAAGTACATAATCACGATAGGTACATGCTTAGTATATACCCCTTTGTTGCATTAATGAAACCTAGAGTGTAGAAAGGTGTTGTTGATGATCAATCAAAAAGAGTGCTGACGGATTTTTGCTCGTGAACACGAACGATGGTTTCAGCCAATAAGCGTGCAACAGATAGTTGCTTAATCTTAGGAGATTTCTTTTCTTCAGGCAATGCAATCGAATTGGTGATGATCAATTCCTTGATAACCGAATCGTTGATGCGTTGTACGGCAGGGCCGGACAGGACAGGATGTGTACAGCATGCATATACTTCTTTCGCGCCGCTTTCGATCAGGGCACTGGCAGCGATTGAAATTGTTCCTGCAGTGTCAATGATATCATCAATGATGATGGCTGTTTTGCCTTCTACATTACCGACGATGTTCATAACTTCCGATACATTCGGACGAGGACGGCGTTTATCGATGATGGCAATCGGCGCTTTCAGGCGATCTGCCATCTTGCGCGCACGTGTAACTCCGCCGTGATCCGGTGAAACGATAATGACATTTTCAAGGTCAACGCCACTTTCATTCAGGAAGTAATCGGAAAGTAAAGGTACGGCTACCAAGTGGTCAATCAAAATATCAAAGAATCCTTGAATTTGAGGAGCATGCAGATCGAGAACAACTACACGTGTGGCTCCTGCAGTTTCCAATAAATTCGCTACTAATTTTGCTGTAATCGGTTCACGTGAACGGGCTTTACGGTCCTGCCGTGCATAACCGTAATAAGGAATCACGACATTAACCGTGCGGGCAGAAGCACGTTTAACAGCGTCAATCATAATTAACAGCTCCATCAAGTTCTCGTTGACTGGCTGAGAAGTCGATTGCACGATAAATACATCATAACCGCGAATACTTTCTTCAATGTTAATCTGGATTTCACCGTCGCTGAAATGCGTAACAGAACTTTTCCCAAGCGGAATGCCTGCGTGTTCCGAAATTTCTTCAGCCAGCTCCTGGTTCGAATTTAATGAAAAGATTTTCAACTTTGAGTTTGCATTTTGATAGCCCATTAGGTGTGAACCCTCCTATTTTTTACCGTTTAATTTGTTTGCATAGCCTTCTTTATTTTCCTGGCGCGCGCGTGCAATAGCCAATGAATCGATAGGTACGTCTTTTGAAATTGTAGAACCGGCAGCTACATAAGAACCTTTTCCTACAGTAACCGGAGCAATCAGATTTGAGTTGCAGCCGATAAATGTATCGTCTTCAATAATCGTTTGAAATTTATTTTTGCCATCATAATTGACTGTAATGGTTCCGCAGCCAATATTAACGCCCGTTCCAACATGAGCATCGCCAATATAGCTTAAGTGGGACACTTTGCTGTCGTTTCCGACTTCTGATTTTTTCACTTCGACAAAGTTGCCGATTTTCACGTCATTGCCCAAAACGGTTTGCGGACGAATGTGCGCAAACGGCCCTACAGCTGTATCTGTCCCGATGCTGCTGTCATGGATTTCTGAGCTGCGGATTGCCGTACGGTCTCCGATTGCACTGTTGACAATATGGCTGTTTGAAGAAATGACGCAGTCTTCTCCAATTTTCGTGTCGCCATCAATCGTGACGTTCGGATGAATAATTGTATCCGCTCCGATTTCAGCTTGTGCACTAATATAAGCTGTCGCCGGATCAATGATCGAAACGCCAGCTCTCATGTGTTTTTCAGCAATCCGTTTGCGCATAATGCTTTCAGCTTGGCTTAACGCCACCCGGTCATTTACGCCAAGTGTTTCATCAAAGCTGTCTGTTGCATAAGCAGCAACGATTTCACCTTGCTTTTGAAGGATTTCAATAACATCAGGCAAATAGTATTCGCCTTGGACATTGTCATTCGATACCAATTTCAACGCTTCAAACAATGCTTCGTTATCAAAGCAGTAGGTACCTGTATTGATTTCTTTCACTTGCTGCTCTTCAGGAGAAGCATCTTTTTGCTCGACAATTTTTTCCACGATGCCTGCACTGTTGCGAAGAATCCGTCCGTAACCTGTAGGATTTTCAGCAATTGCAGTCAGAATTGTCGCTTTAGCTTGAGTTTCAGCATGCTGATCAAGCAATGCCTGCATGGTTTCAGGCCGGATTAGCGGTGTATCTCCACATACAACCAAAGTTGTTCCAGACAATCCTTCAATCAATGAAGCTGTCTGCTGTACCGCGTGAGCCGTTCCTAATTGTTCTGCCTGCAGCGCATATTCACTTTTTCCACCTAATTGCTGCTGAACTTTTTCAGCGCCATGGCCGACAACCGTGACGATTTTTTCGACCCCAAGCTGCTCGACGTTGCGCGTTACATGCTCTACCATTGGCATACCACATACTGGATGAAGCACTTTATACAATTTCGACTTCATACGGGTGCCTTGGCCAGCTGCTAAAATTACTGCGTATGTATTTGTCATTCCTTGTCCCTCCACTCTTGATCTGATAAGAACCCTTTATGCCGATTCTTTCCATTCATTTATTCTGTCATTTGATAGATCCAGTTTTAAGCTGGCTATGTCAATTGAAAATTTCGCTTTTCCTTATTGACTATAGCGGAAAAACCTTGATTTTTCAAGGTTTCAAGGCATGACAATACCATGACAAAAAAAGTCAAATAAAAAAAGAGCCTATTTAATATAGAAGGCTCCCCGATTCAGCTCTATTAAACGCTGGCATTTTCCAATACCGATTCGTTTTCACTTTGCTCGTATGCAGTTAAGACAGCTTCCTGAAGTTTTGTGCGTGCGCTTGAATTGATCGGGTGTGCAATATCCCGAAATTCTCCATCCGGCGTTCTTTTGCTCGGCATCGCAACAAACAACCCTTCATTCCCGTCGATCACCCGAATATCATGGATAACAAATTCATTGTCCAACGTGATGGAAGCGATTGCTCTCATTCGCCCATCCGTTTGTACACGTCGTAATCTCACATCTGTTACTTCCATTCTCTCATCACCCCTTCTCTCAGCTGCTATTTTTAAACCCTAATTATGGGTATTCGCTATAAAGGACTAATCTCCTTCATAAATTAAAAAACTTATTAGAAAATTTGATTAATACATTTAAAAAAGGAAATATGAAACACTAGTTGTCCAATAAATAGTGAGATTCGACAGACTAAAGTTTTAATTTTATATTCTTATGAGAATTCAATTTAGGCGAGGGCTTAAAAGATTCGAATATAACTCAATGATATGGAAGCAGCAATGGGTGGCTTTCTCCATTCCTGCTTTCATGAGTTCTGCTCAATCTCCTCTCTCCATAAAAAAACACAGGCCAACTCAATTTCAGCGAGTTGGCCTGCGGTCTATATCAAATCAGTTAATTCTAGTTATTCACTTTTGCAATAACTTCAATTTCCACTTTTACATCTTTCGGCAAACGGGCCACTTCAACGGTCGAACGTGCCGGTTTGTGGTCGCCAAAATAAGCTGCATAAATCTCGTTCAATTCTGCAAAATCGTTCATGTCTTTAATGAAAACCGTTGTCTTAATGACTTCACTAAGAGAAGAGCCCGCTTCTGCAAGGACTGCTTTCAGGTTTGAAAATACTTGATGGGTCTGCTCAGATATGCTGCCTTCAACCAATTCTCCTGACGCAGTCAATGGAATTTGACCTGAACTGTAAAGAATTCCTCCTGAAACCACGCCTTGTGAATAAGGGCCGATCGCTGCTGCCGCTTTGTCTGTCGCTACGTAATTCATCTTAAATTCCTCCATTTTCAAAGTAATTTCCTTCTTCTAATGCAATTGTACGTTCTTTTTCGCTGACTTCATGCAATTTGACAAGTGATAGGTATTTCTCTACAAGCCGCTCATCCGAATGTTCGGCCTCTACCAATACTGCAACACCCGCTAATGTACATTCGAACTCTTCCAGCAGATTCTTCATGCCATTCATCGTACCGCCGACTTTCATGAAATCGTCGGTGATGAGCACGCGCTGCCCGCTCTTCATGCTGCGCTTCGACAATACCATGGTCTGGATGCGGCGGGAAGATCCTGACACATAATTGATGCTCACTGTCGAACCTTCCGTGACTTTGCTGTCTCTGCGGACAATCACTACCGGAACGTTCAAGTGGCGGGCAATTGCATGGGCAATCGGAATCCCTTTTGTCGCCACCGTCATGATGACATCAATTTTCTCTTTAGCAAATGCCGTCGCAAATACTTTACCGACACGGTTCATCATTTCTGGATTGCCCAATACATCGGTCATATACAAATAGCCCCCCGGCAACAGCCGGTCGGAATGGCTCAGCTCTTCCATTAAATCTGCCATAATGGTTTTAATTTCGTGAGCTTGAAGCCTGGGAACATATTTAACGCCACCCGCTGCTCCCGGAACAGTCATAAGTAGACCAATTCCTTTTTCTTCAAATGTCTCTTTAACAATTCCTAAATCTTCACTAATAGAAGACTTAGCTGATTGGTAGAGATCCGAAAAATAAGTCAGCGGAATCAATTTATGCGGATGTTCCAATAAAAAATGGGTCATATCAACAAGCCGTTCACTGCGCTTCCACTTCAAAACTACCCTCTCCTAAACACGAATGATTACTAGAAAACTTACCATAAACATCCGTATTTAGGCAAGCGGCTCCCGTTCACCAATCAAGCGTACAGCATAAACTTCCGAACAAAAGCCGCGCAATCCGTTATATATGCGTGGAATGCGTGCTTCCTGATGCACCAGCCCAAAAACTGTCGGTCCGCTGCCACTCATCAACACAGCATCTGCGCCAAATTTCTTCATCTGTTCTTTGATTTGTTCAACTTCCGGATACAATTTTAGCGTCACACTTTCGAGTGCATTGCCTAGGTTGGCGCACATGGCTTCGTAATCGCCGTCGTTGAGAGCTTGAATCATTTCATTCGTATTCGGATGCTGCGCTGTTTGGACATCAAATGCACCGTAAACATCGGCTGTAGAAACTCCAAGAGTCGGCTTAGCTAAAATCACCCAGCAATTTGGTGGAGTGGGCAATTCCTGGATAATTTCTCCGCGGCCTTTTGCCAATGCGGTGCCCCCGTAAACACAGAAAGAAACATCTGATCCGATTTTAGCGCCAAGTTCGGCCAGTTCATCAAGTGACAGGTTCAACTGCCAAAGTTTGTTCAACCCTTTTAAAGTAGCTGCGGCATCACTGCTGCCCCCGGCTAGGCCTGCTGCGACCGGAATCTGTTTATCAAGCGAAATAATGACACCAGTTTTTATATTGAAGGTGTCCTTTATCAATTGCGCTGCCTGATAAGCGAGGTTGCGGGAATCATTCGGTACGAAGCGATCTGCAGACTGAATATGTATGCCTTTAGCTGTTCCCATCAATCCAATGCGATCCGACAAATCCACGGTCGTCATAATCATTTCAATTTCATGGTAGTTATCTGGACGTTTATGTAAAACATCTAATGTTAAATTAATCTTGGCAGGCGCTTTCACGTAGAGCATCCCACTGCCTCCTTTTATATTCTAATGAAGACTATTTTAACATACCGAGTGGTAATGGAAAGCAAAGTGCCGGCATAAACAAAAAAACTCGCCTTCCGCTTGAGTCAGCAGGAGCAAGTTTTGAAGTAACTTATAAAATATCATTCAATTATTTCACAACAAGTGCATCTTCAGTTCCTTCGTACACAGTAATTTCTACTGCTTCAGTTAAGATGTCTGCGTAGCTGTAAGACACGCGCTCAAATGCATGCTCTTCTTGATCTAGCTCAATCACGAACACGGAGTGATACGTTTCGCGCAGGATTCCGGCACGTTCAACCGTCTTCTTGCGACCTCCGTTTGCCTTCAAAAGCAATCGTTTTCCTAAATGTAGGTCTAACGACTTTTTAATATCCGCCAAAGTTTTGGGCATTTTGTCTACACCTCACTATAGACAAAATTCTACCATAATATGATGAAATAGTCAAGCAAATTTACAATTTTATCAGCGAGCATTAGTTGCTGTCAATATTTTTTTATTCGAAATATCTTTAATCCGAAACAAGTTGTGCCGAAATTGTAACAGAATGCTGATTTCATTGGAAATAAGCGTATAATTTATCGGACAACAGACCGAATTCTTTGATCGTCAAGGTTTCACCGCGTCGGGTTGGATCGATTTCCGCTTCTTCCAGCGCTTTCAGAATCAACTCTTTCTTCTCTTTTCCTAGAGGCATTGCCACTTGAAGGTTGTTTAAAATAGTTTTTCTACGCTGTACGAACGACCCTCTCGTAACGCTAAAGAAGAAGTCTTCATTGATCACTTCTACTTCCGGTATTTCCCGTTTGGTCATTCGGATAACAGCGGAATCTACATTCGGCTGAGGCAGGAAGACCGATTTAGGAACAGTCAATGCCATCTCAGCCTGTGTGTAGTACTGAATGGCGATGGAAAGCGATCCGTAAGCCTTTGTCCCAGGTTTAGCTGTAATGCGTTCAGCCACCTCTTTTTGCAGCATAACGACCATGCCGCGGATCGGCAGTTTTTCCAGCAAAAGCTTTAAGATAATCGGCGTAGTGACATAGTAAGGTAAATTTGCCACAACAACGATATCATCGTAGTCTGCTAATTCATTTTCAATGGCTGCTTGGACATCTGTTTTTAAAATATCTGCATGAACAATGGAAATATTATCGTATGGAGAGAGTGTATCTTTAAGCACCGGCAGTAATCGCTGATCGATTTCAAAAGCCAGTACCTTTCCCGCCTCTCTTGATAAATGTTCAGTTAAGGCGCCGATTCCCGGACCGATTTCAATAGCAGCCGATTTCTTTGTCAATTCTGCTTGTCCGACAATTTTACGTAATATATTTGGATCAATTAAGAAATTCTGCCCCAAACTTTTTTTCACTTTTAAATTGTATTTCGCCATGATCTGTTGAGTCCGAATGGGTGTGGCAATATCTTTAGTCATTGGTTTTCCTCCTGAGTTAACGCTTGCACCGCTTTGATAAACTGGTCTTTGGATATGCCGAACATATAAAGCCGCTTCTGCAGCTGTTTGCCGTTGGTATAGCCGATCTGCAGCTTATTACCGATTTGGATCCGGCGCTGCTTAGCTTTTGGATGGGCTACGAGGCCTGCATCAATCAAATCCTCCATGGTGATCTCTACAGCCCGTTCTTCTTCCACTGGTGTATAGACAGCTTTCAAAGCTTCTCGAATGTCTTCATCGCGGGCATGCTCAATTCCTAAGCCCTTGCCATTTTTGGCAATGGTTTTTTCCTTGGCTAAAAATGCATGCTTGGCCTGCGGCACATGTTCTTCAATAATAGCACGGATACGTCGGCCAGGATAATCCGGATCTGTAAAAACAATCACACCACGTTTTTGCTGCGCATGCGCAATCCGCTGCAGTGTTTCTGCTGTGATCGCGGATCCGTTTGTTTCAATGGTATCAGCGTGGACTGCACGTTTAATTGCAACTGTATCATCTTTTCCTTCAACTATTATGATTTCATTTATCTTCATTTATAAGGTTCCTCATTTCAAGCTTCTTATTTATCCCGCTTTAACGGTCTGATTGGATCAACTAATAATCAGTGGGAATCAAAAAAATCCCCACTGGTTGAAGTTTCTCTTTATTTTACACGTTGACGGGTAAACATGTAAAAAGCTTTCCCGGGAAATATCCCGGGAAAGCCTATTATAGAACTTACTTTCGATTAGTTAAGGATTCTAACTTTCACTTGTTTGCGCCCGAATGATAGGGCATCGGATTTATTAGCCATAAACAAATCGATTTTATTTCCTTTGATTGCCCCGCCCGTATCACCTGCGATGGCATTTCCGTATCCTTCAACCCATACTTTAGAGCCCAATGGAATAACGCTAGGATCCACTGCAATCACTTTAAGACCCGGGTTGTTGTGCAAGTTGATTCCTGTAGCAGTAATTCCCGAACAGCCTGTGCAGCTCGCTGTATAGGCTGTTGCTGAAACATAAAATTCTTTTCCGCCCGATGGTTCTTCCACTGGTGCTGCCTTGGCAGGTTCCGCTTTCGCCGGGGCGGGTGCTTTTGCAGGCTCCGCTGCTTTTTCAACAGCTGCTGTTTTGACAGCTGTTTTTTCTTGCTTAGGTGCTGCCTGTTGTTTTTCTTGTGCCGGTGCTGCCTGCTTTACAGACTCTGCTTTTGCTGGTGCTTTAGCTTGTGCACCACGTGAAACGCTTGCCACAACGGTTTTCGTTCCAACTGCTGTTACTTGTTTTGTTGGTTCTTTTACAACTTTTTCATTTTTAAGATCACGTTTTACTTCTTTGCCGTTTTCTTTAACGACTTCGTAGGTTTTCTCAACTACACCATTCTCGCCTTTTTGGACAAGTTTTTCGTTGCCCTTAAGAAGTGAGTTATCTTTTTTCGTTTCTACTGCATATTTTACAGAATCCTCGACTACATCGGTGACCTTTTCTACACGAACTACTTTAACTTTTGAATCCGGAAGGACCAATTCGTCCATTTCGTTTTCTACTCTGTCAAGTTCGCCCAAAGAGATTTCATGCTGTTTTAAAAAGTCAGCGACAGTAGTCGAAGTTGACCAAACTTTCTTTTCTTCAAGGCCGTCTTGAATAGTAACTTCATAAGCTTTTTCAACTGAGATCGTGGTTTCTTCATCTACTTGTTCTTCTAACGCCGGTGATACTTTATCGTGCTTTGTAATTTCGATATTTGCTTTTGTCAAAATCTCTGACACAGTATTTTCAGTTGTCCAAGCAGAAGTTGCTTTTCCATCAACTGTTACATTGTATTGTTCTGCTGCATCCCACTCGAGAGCTAAATCTTCGTTAATCGGTGTTTCGGTTGAGTGGCTTAAAAAATCATGTTCTCCAGGTTTGATTTCCTGCTCCTCTAAAAATGCTCCTACTGTTTTTGCATGTGTTCTTACTTCTTCCTGTTCACCATTTGCTGTTACAGATACTGTGTTTTTCGTGCCTTCATATATAGCAAAGGTCAAAACCGCTGCGAACAACAATACAGTTGCAATTGTCACCGCCAACGACTTACCTTTGAATAATTTTGATGAATTGGTAGTATTTGCTTCGTTTGACAAAAATATCTCCTCCTTCTTCACCTGAGTGATTATATGGGCTCATTTTTACCCTGTCAACGGATATGATTTTCTCAATTCCCGTTTTTTTGAGAAAGCTTGTAAAACTTTTCAGCGTTCTGCGTTGTTGCTTTTGCGACCTCTTCCACCGAAATACCTTTCAGCCGCGCAATTTCTTCCGCGACCAGCGGCACGTACGAAGGTTCATTTCGTTTCCCACGATATGGATGCGGTGCTAAATAAGGCGCATCCGTTTCGATCATTAAATGATCGAGTGAAATCAACTCAGCAACTTCTTTCGGTTTCTTAGCGTTTTTGAACGTCACAGGTCCTCCAAGAGAAATCATGAAGTTCATGTCTATACTTTGACGTGCCGTTTCCACACTGCCACTGAAACAATGCATGACTCCGCCAATTTCTTCCGCATTTTCTTCTTTAAGAATTTTTAGGACATCTTCAGTTGCATCACGATTATGAATGATAATCGGCAGTTTCACTTTTTTTGCTAACCGAATCTGTTTGCGGAATATTTCATGCTGTATTTCTTTTGGCGATTTGTCCCAGTGGTAATCCAATCCAGTTTCCCCGATTCCTACCACTTTCGGATGAGCTGATAGCTCTTCGATCCATTTCAAGTCTTCGTCAGTACAATCGATGGCATCAACTGGATGCCAACCAATTACTGCGAAGATGAATTCATAGGTTTCGGCCAACTCTATGGCTCGTTCGATCGTTTTTCGGTCGAAGCCGATGACTACCATTTTCTCCACATGATTTTCTCGTGCGCGCTCAATGACTTGTACAAGGTCCTCATCATATTGATCTGCATTTAAATGTACATGGGTATCGATAAACATCAATCATTCTCCTCACATTAAGCTTTATTCTAATGGTTACACCTGTATCTTTCTTCACAGCAACATTACAATTAAGTAACAAAACATGTTAATTCAGCGTCAAAACCGGTTATTTTTCTGTAATCTTAGGCAGTAAAACCCACAAAAACAAAAAAAGACCCACTTTTTACAAGTGGGTCAAACCAGGTCTTTTTGAATAGCTTTACTTTATTTTCGATCCATTTGGAAGCTTTTCTGCGACAGACGCGAGCGTTAAGTAACCGTCTTTTTCCCCAGCCAAAATCATTCCTTGAGACAATTCGCCCCGCAATTTCACCGGTTTCAAGTTTGCTACCACAACAACTTTCTTGCCGACCAATTCAGCCGGTTTGTAATGCTCAGCAATTCCCGAGACAACTTGCCGCTGTTCATACCCCATATCCAGCTGGAGTTTCAGCAACTTGGAAGTTTTCGGTACAGCTTCACAGTCTGTTACCGTCGCTACGCGCAAATCAACTTTCGCAAAATCTTCAATTGCAATTTCCGGCACATCCGGAACTTCTACGACTGCCGGTTGTTCTGCAGCCGGAGCCGCAGCACCTCTCATTTGATCACGAATGTATGCTACTTCCGGTTCCACTTCAAGACGTGGGAAGATAGGCGTTCCCTTGGCTGCCACTTGCGTTCCAGCAGGGATTTTACCAAAGCCTTGCAACGTCTCCCAAGCCAGGAAGTCGTCCGTCAAGCCGAGCTGTTCAACAATCTGTTTTGGAGCATTCGGCAGGAATGGCTGCAGCATAACTGCAGTCATGCGAAGGCTTTCTGCCAGATGGGCCATAACAGACGCCAATTGCTCTTTCGCATTTTCGTCTTTTGCCAATACCCAGGGCTGTGTTTCATCAATGTATTTATTCGTGCGCGAAATCAATGTCCAGACTTCACTAAGTACAATGCTGAATTGCATTCTTTCCATATGCTGCTCGTAGATTTTCACTGTCTGTTCGGCTACACGCTGCAACGGACCATCAAATTCGGTTTGCAGCCCATTGATTTGCGGGATCGTACCATCAAAGTATTTATTGATCATCGAGACGGTACGATTCAATAGATTTCCAAGATCATTAGCCAAATCAAAATTGGTCCGTTCAACAAACGATTCCGGTGAAAAGACACCATCAGAACCGAACGGCAATTCACGCAATAGGAAATAACGTGTTGCGTCCAAGCCATATCGCTCAACGAGCATTTCCGGATACACCACATTGCCTTTGGATTTCGACATCTTGCCGTCTTTCATCATGATGAAACCATGAGCAAAAACCTTTTTCGGTAATGGCAGATCTAATGCCATAAGGAAAATTGGCCAATAGATCGTGTGGAAACGGACAATGTCTTTCCCAACTACGTGAACGTCAGCCGGCCAATATTTATTGAACAAAGTTTCATCATTTGAACCGTAGCCAAGTGAAGTAATGTAGTTTGATAATGCATCGACCCACACGTAAATAACGTGTTTCGGATCTCCAGGAACTGGAATTCCCCAGTCAAAAGAAGTCCGTGAAACTGAAAGATCCTCTAATCCTGGCTTGATGAAATTATTGATCATTTCGTTTTTGCGTGATTCCGGCTCTATAAATTCTACATTGTTTTCGTAGTATTCCAAAAGGCGGCCCGCATATTTTTTCATATTGAAGAAATATGACTCTTCTTTTACTTTATGGACCGGACGTCCACAATCTGGACAATTGCCATTATCCAATTGATTTTCCGTATAGAACGATTCACAAGGCGTGCAATACCAGCCTTCGTATTCCCCTTTGTAGATATCGCCGTTGTCGAGGAATGTTTTGAAAATCCGTTCTACACCTTCTTTATGGCGTTTTTCTGTGGTCCGGATAAAGTCGTCATAAGTAATATCCATCGTTGACCAAACTTGTTTGGCTGCCGCAGCCATGTCATCCACAAATTCTTGTGGCGCTTTACCCGCTTCTTGCGCTTTTTCCTCAATTTTTTGGCCATGCTCGTCCATTCCAGTCAAAAACCGGACATCAAATCCACGCAAACGCTTATAGCGAACCATCGCATCAGAAGCGACTGTCGTATAAGCCGTTCCAATATGGAATTTTCCGCTTGGATAATATATCGGGGTAGTTAGATAAAACGTTTCTTTGTTAACAGTCACGAAAAATTCCTCCAGTTTTTTTGTATAGTTCTTATTTTAACGAAGTCCCCTATTTTGTACAATCTTTCAATTCGACAATGCCTTCTAAAATAGCGATTCGACATTATTAGACTCTAATTTTAATGGATTTTTTTTACTTATTATACAAATTAGTCAGGTTTATGCCGCTTAATATTAAAAATCAAATAAAATTAACAAAGTATATGAAAATTCATTATATTTTCGATAGTTTTTTATTGACCAAATTGCCAGTAGTTGGTATGATTTATGACAGGAAGTGGTAAATGTCGAATTTTGACGAATGCATCCGATAAAATAAAAGGAGGACTATTATTATGAAATCAACAGGTATTGTACGTAAAGTGGATGAATTAGGACGTGTGGTAATTCCAATCGAATTGCGCCGGACTTTGGGAATTGCAGAGAAAGACGCATTGGAAATCTACGTGGATGACGATAAAATTATTTTGAAAAAATATTTACCTAATATGACGTGTGCAGTTACAGGGGAAGTTTCAGACGACAACATGCAATTAGTTGGTGGGAAATTGATCTTAAGCTCTGAAGGCGCAGAAATGCTAGTAAAAGAAATCCAAAACAACTTAAAGAAATAATGCAAAAAAACCAGGACATCAACATATCCTGGTTTTTTTCTTAATAAATGGAGTTTTTATTTCTTCTTTTAGTTTCTTATGCTCGTCAGAGCTACATGGGCGCTTCCGCTTTTCTTATTGTCTAGCCTCTAGCGCCCAGCTCTTCGGGTCATAAGCCAACCCGGCTTTGCGGCAAAAAGCGCCGCTTTGCCGGTCTGTCTTATGTCCGGCGAATCTACATGGGCGCTTCCGCTTTTCTTTATTGTCTAGACTCCAGCACCCAGATTCTAGGGTCATAGGCCACTCTGGCTATGCGGCTGAAAACATGCCGCTTCGCCAGTGCGTCCTATGCCCGTCGAATCTACATGGGCGCTTCCGCTTTTCTTAAGTATGATAAGCTTGGTATACTTCTCGCTTCGACAGCTGGCGTTCGATGGCCGCTTCTTTAATGGCTTCTTTTGATGTCAGGTTTTTGGTCTCCATGAGCTGCTCCACGTGTTCTTCGATTGACAGGCTTTCCCACCACTTCACTTTTTCTTCAGGCTCAGGGTTGGCATTGCCTTCAAGAACGAGGCAAAACTCTCCACGGATTTCATGTTCATCGGCCCATATTGCCGCCTCTTCAACTGTCCCTCTCAGAAATTCTTCAAATTTCTTTGTTACTTCCCGTGCCAATGTGATTTTCCGGTCGTTTCCTACCGCTTTTTGAATACTTTTCAAGCTTTCCTTCAAGCGATGAGGTGCTTCGTAGAAAATAATCGTTTCTTCTTTCTGACTCAGGATTTCCAGCTCAGATTGCCGTTCTTTTTTATTGCGCGATAGGAATCCGTAAAACAAAAACGGCTGCGGTGAAATGCCGGAGGCAATCAATGCACTAAGCGCCGCATTGGCGCCGGGAATCGGTACCACTGGGAAGCTCTCAGCCACTGCACGTTTGACGATGTCTTCCCCGGGATCGGAAATACACGGCATGCCGGCATCACTGACTAAAGCGACTGACTTGCCTTCTTCCAAGTATGATAGAATTTTGAAGCCGCCACTTTCTTGATTGTGTTCGTGGTAACTGACCAATTTGGTTTGAATATCAAAATAATTGCAGAGGTTTTTCGTATTTCGTGTATCTTCTGCCGCAATTATATCCACTTCTTTTAGAATCCGCAAAGCACGCATCGTCATATCTTCCAGATTGCCTATAGGGGTTGCCACCAGATACAAGGTAGCTTCTTTGTGCTGGAAACTTTTTTGGGATTTCATTTGCCGTTCTCCTTTCCTTCAGCAATGTAACGGATTTTTTGTGCTTTTGTTAATTGCTTAAAAGCATATTCCGCTTTCATCGCTGCCGGTTTCGTGTCATAGCATTCCTGATGAATGAGTTTGGACGGCCCTTTGGCACGCGTGTATTTGGCGCCTTTTCCGGCATTGTGCGCAGCCAGTCGCTTTTCAAGGTCGTTGGTATAGCCCGCATAATAGGAGTGATCCGCACATTCCAAAACATAAAAATAATGGTTATTTGTCGCCATACAGCAATTCCCGCACTTCTTCGGTATATTTCCCATCTTCTCCATATACAACCAAGGGCGGCAGGATCTTTAAATCAGGTTTGCCGTCTTTGATGCCTTCGATCAGGAGGGTATTGGCTTCTTTTCCAGCCTTCGGGTAAACCAGGCGGATCCGCTTTGGCTCCAACCGGTTCGAACGCATTGCCGCAATTATATCGATTAAACGGCCGGAGCGATGGACAAATGCCGCTTTTCCGCCTTGCTTCAGCAATTGGCTCGCTGACTGGACTGCTTCATCCAGTGTTAGATGCAGCTCATGCCGCGCAATGGCCATATGCTCACTAATGTTTTTGTCGCTCATCTCGTGTGCCGGAAAATAAGGCGGATTACAGGTCACCACATCGTATTTTTCAAACCCCAGCTGCGCCGGCATGTTTTTGACATCGCCTTCAATAATTTCAATCTGCTGTTCGAGCTTATTATAAGCTACGCTTCGTCGTGCCATATGGGCGAGACGGTCCTGCAGCTCTACGCCGATGATCCGGGATTCTGTCCGTGCGCTCAGAAATAGCGGAATCGCTCCGTTGCCTGTACACAGATCGACGATGGTTCCCCGCTTCAATGGAACGTAGGCAAAGCGAGCCAGCAGCACTGCATCCAACGAAAACGAAAATACCGATGGACTTTGAATGATCCGCAGATCTTCCGCCAATAAATAGTCAAGTCTTTCATCATTTACTAACATCTATTCAACTCCTAACATAACAAAAGGCTGCCGCCACACGGAGTGTCGGAAGCCTTTCTCTTATCATTTTATAGACAGCTTTTTGCTGCCCTATTTTCAGTTCTGTTTATTCAGGAATGACAAACAAAACAAGCAGTCATCGCCTTTTCGGGAACTGCCGAAATGTACGTTGCAAACATGGTAGCCTTCGTGATACAAACGGGCCAAGTTATCGTAGCCTTCACCGATATCCATCACTGCTTTTTTCAATTTCACAGGATCAACAGCTGCCACCTCTGGCACTGCTTTATGAAATTCATCCAAGCGTGCACGCAAATGGTGATTTTCCAATTGCAGCGCATGATGTTCTTCCATCGTCCGTGCCACTACAGCTTTTAATTCGCTGAATTGTTCCTGCATGGATTGGAGCTGTTGTTCAAACTCCATGACCGTGTCCAAAAAATTCTTTTCCTTCAACTAAACCACCTCACGCTCTCGTTCCTTGGCTCATTATCTCATCTAATGTATATTCAAGTGTCTGTTCCTGCTCAGTCAAGCGAACTTTTAATAACCGCTCCAGAATGTTCATGCCCACTACTCGGCCATCACCGTCTGGTGTCGTTACTCGCGTTCCGACATCCGGCATTTCCTTTTTCGCTGTTTCGTATTCGTCATTCTCGTATTTTAAGCAGCACATTAGACGGCCGCATAATCCCGAAATTTTCGAAGGGTTCAACGACAGGTTTTGATCTTTCGCCATTTTGATTGAAACCGGCTCAAAATCGCCTAAAAATGTCGAACAACAAAGCATACGGCCACAGGGTCCAATACCGCCGAGCATTTTGGCTTCATCGCGAACGCCGATTTGGCGAAGTTCAATGCGTGTACGGAAAATGGAAGCCAAGTCTTTGACCAAGTTCCGGAAATCCACACGACCTTCCGCGGTAAAGTAAAAAATGACTTTATTACGGTCGAAGGTGTATTCGACATCCACCAATTTCATATCTAAGCGATGCTCTTCAATTTTATCCGTGCCCATTTCAAAAGCACGACTTGCTTCCAGACGGTTTTCTTCCACCTGATGGCGATCGCGGTCAGTCGCCACTCGTACCACCTGCTTTAAAGGCAGGACTACGTCGTTTTCTCCAACGGTTTTCGTCGGCACGACAACTTTGCCGTATTCTACGCCTCTTGCTGTTTCCACAATGACGTAATCATCTTTTTCGATTCCCAATTCACCTGGATCAAAATAATATATTTTACCCGCTTTTTTAAAACGGACACCTATCACATTATACAATTGCTACCCCTCCTGCAGATTCAGCATTAACTGCTCCATCAACAGCGTCCGGTTCATATTGCGCGGCAATTGTTGTTTGGCCTGTAAAACAGCCTGCAACTGCTTGGACAATACCGTAAAGGAGCGCTGGAGAGCCATCTGCTTCCAAGTTTCTTCCATGTCTGGATATGTTCGTGCAGTTTCAAGACCTGCTTTTACCGAAGCAATGTCCCGATATGCAAATAATAACATGTCTAGGCCTCTTTCGGCATCTTCTTTTTCTTTAAATAACGGCAGCCACTCCGCTTGAAGCATCAATAGAGCTTCATGAACATTGCTGCCAGCCACTTCCACCAATTTTAACACCGTTTTTCTGGCTTGGGAAAATTGTTCGTCCTGACTCAAAGCAACGGCTTCTTCCTCACTTTGGGTCAGCATACTGACCGTCGCTGCCATCGATTCAGTCATTCCATCCGCCATCAATTTTTCCATCAGCTTTGGACGCGATAACGGCCGAAACGATACCAATTGGCAACGGGAACGAATTGTACTCATAAGCGCATTAAGGCGCTCTGTCAAAAGGATAGCCGTAACATTAAACTCAGGCTCTTCCAAAAACTTTAGCAAAGCATTCGCAGAAGAGTTATTCATCCGATCCGCCTGCTCGATTACGTATATTTTACGGCCTGTGTTTAAACCCGTTTTATTCATCTTGAAAATCAACTCACGGATTTGGTCAATTTTGATGTTTTGACCATCCGGTTCGATGAAAAGAATGTTTGTGTGATTACCAGAATTGTAAAGCTGACAACTCCGACATGTTTCACATGGAACATTTTCTATGGGTGATTCGCATAGCAGAAGCTTGACGAAAAAATGAGTGATTTCTTTTTTACCCGAGCCCGCGGGTCCTTCGAAGAGATACGCATGCGCCAGTCGATCTTTAGCATAGGCGCCTTGCAGCCGCTTCATCACCACAGGTTGCATTTCTAAAAATTCATCCGTCGTTTTTTGCATAAATTTCACCTTCAGACTTTGTAAAAAATCCCGTGTTCCGACTGGAGCACGGGTATTATTTATGGTACTGGTTAACGTATAACCTTATGATTTATCACGGGAATTTTTGCTTTTGACTGTTGATCAAAAATGGTGGAACTGTTCGATCGGCAGGACGAAAATAGTTGCTCCGCCTACTTCAACCTCCACGGGATAAGGAATATACGAGTCAGCGTTGCCGCCCATTGGTGAAACAGGAGCCACCATCTGTTCACGAGATCGGCAGTTTTCACGAATCAAGTCCAGCAATTTCGGTACGAGCTCATCTTCTACACCGATTAAAAAGGTCGTATTCCCTGAGCGCAAAAACCCTCCTGTACTGGCAAGTTTTGTAGCCCGGAAATCATTTTTCGTTAACGCGTTGGATAATCGGTTACTATCTTGATCCTGTACAACTGCTACTACGAGTTTCATCAGCACTCACTCCTTTTTATCTTTCTTCTATATAAGTATAACATGAACGAAGATATCCGCTGCATATCTTTCCAGGCTTCCTTAAAAAAATAAAGACTTTTAAAAAAACAGCTGATCCTAAGAGGGATCAACTGAGGCTTGCCGTTCTTCTATAAATCGTACCGCAGTCTCTAATGCATCTGCAAAAACGACATCAAGTTCATTCTCTGCATTGATTAGGCGGATGCGTTCTGGATTTTGGCTTAACAGCAAAAGATAGCCTTCTCTCACTTTATAATGAAACTTCATTGACTCGACATCCAACCGGTTGATTTCCCGGTCTATGTCCTTTTCAATGCGGGCCAAGCCAACTTTTGGATTCACATCAAAATACAGAGTCAGGTCCGGCATATAATCGTCGATGGCAAACTTATTAATGGAAAATATCTCTTCTATCCCAAGTCCTCGTGCATATCCCTGGTAAGCCAGGCTTGAATCAATGTAACGGTCACACAAGACGATGCTTCCCGCTTCAAGTGCCGGAATGATTTTTTCAACTAAATGCTGTCTTCTAGCGGCAGCATATAACAAAGCTTCTGTCCGGGCATCCATCGCTGTGTTTTCACGGTCCAAAATCACATTGCGGATTTGTTCGGCAATATCGATGCCACCGGGCTCACGCGTGCAGACTACTGAAAATCCTTTTTCTTCTAACGCATCTGACAGCATCTTTAGAACCGTAGACTTTCCCGATCCTTCTCCGCCTTCCAGATTGATTAAATAACTCATTTTACGGCTCACCTTATTCCATGAAATTAATCATAATCTACTGTTTCAAACTCTTTATACTATACACGAAATGGCTCTCGTTTTATAGTGAGCATATAAAAAAACCGTTCATCTCTATAAGGAAATGAACGGTTTCCTGGTTATTCCTCGTCTTCCGCTACTTGATAAGCCCGACGGAACAGCTCCATTTGGCTGTCAATTGCCGGCTCATCATTTTTTCGCGATACGTAATGATAGACCCCAGTCTCATCTTGCTGCCTCGCTTTGACATTATCGGCAAGTCCTAATTCGAGTATGCTTTTAACTTGTTCTTTAATTTCTTCATCCACAATAGGAAATAGTATTTCGATGCGGTTGTTCAAGTTCCGAGTCATCATATCCGCTGAAGACAAAAAGGTCTTTCTTTTGCCATTGTGGTTGAATAGATAGACGCGGCTATGTTCCAACAGGCTGCCCACAATACTCCGTACTTGGATATTTTCACTGACTCCCGGGATGCCCGGCCGCAAACAGCAAATTCCTCTGACGATTAAATCCACTTTGACTCCAGCATTTGAAGCTTCATATAATTTCATGATAATGACCTTGTCTGTCAATGAGTTCATCTTTGCAACGATTCGGCCATTGCCATGCTTTTTCTGAAAACGGATTTCAGCATCCACCAAGTCAATAATATCAGTCCGGATTGTAAAAGGTGCCACTGATAAGTAATGGAATTCCGGCTTTTCAGTATAGCCGCTCAAGTAGTTGAAAAAATTAGTGGCGTCGATGCCAAAATGTCGTTTAGAAGTGAATAAACTCATATCTGTATAGATTTTAGCCGTCTGGTCATTATAATTGCCTGTACCCAAATGGACGAAGCGCTCAATCTTGTCTTCTTTTTTCCGCACCACCAAAGTGATTTTGCTATGCGTCTTCAAATGGGTCATCCCGTAGATTACATGGCAGCCAGCTTTTTCCAGCTCTTTCGCCCATTGGACATTATTTTCTTCATCGAAACGGGCCTTCAATTCAACCAGCACTGTGACCTGTTTGCCATTCTCTGCTGCTCTTTTTAAGGCTTTAATGACTGGGGAATCTCCGCTGACGCGGTAAAGAGTCTGTTTAATGGCCAATACATCGGGATCATCAGCTGCCTCTGAGATAAACTGGACAACGGGCTCAAATGATTCGTATGGATGATGCAGAAAGGCATCCTGTTCACTGACCTTTTGAAAAATTTGCTTACCCGTTTCCATCCCTGCCGGCAGTTGCGATACTTTCCCCTCAAAAACCAGATGCTCCCATACCGGCGCCATTTTTTTATAAAAACTAAAAAATACCGTTAAATCCAAAAACCCTTCAATTGCATAAACGTCCTTTTTGTGGACCTCCAATTCATCGGTCAGGTAATCCAAAATAGCCGGATCGAATCCAGGCTGCTGGATTTCCAAACGGACAGCCGCTCCCCATTTTCGTTTCCGGAGTTCCTCTTCAATCTCCTTCAGCAAATCGCGCGCGCCTTCCTCATGGATGGTCATATCGGCATTGCGTGTAATCCGGAATACAGATACCGAAATCACATTGAAGCCATGAAAAAGCTTACGGATGAAGAGACTAATCACATCTTCCAGTAACACCAGTTTGTGGCTGCCCTTTTTTGATTCGAGACGAACAAATCGCTCCAGCACAGAAGGAACCTGAACAATAGCAATTTTTTGTCCTTCTTCAGCCTGCTCCTCTTCATCTTCCAACACCACCGCCAAATTGATGCTTTTATTCAGCAGCATCGGAAATGGCCGATATGCGTCAATGGCCATCGGTGTAAGAACAGGAAAGATATGCTCTTCAAAATACGTTTCCAATACAGCTAGTTGATCCGCATTCAAATCCGGCGTCTTAACGAATTCCACATGCTCTTTTTGAAGCTTTGGCAATAAATTCTTTTGCAAAGTCTCGTACTGCAAATCCACTAACCGATGTGTCTTCATCGCAATTTCATTTAATTGCTGCTTTGGAGTCATCCCCGCTTTGTTCTCGGGTTTGGTAAATCCAACCTTTACCTGATCCTGCAGCCCGGCGACACGGACCATGAAAAACTCGTCTAAATTAGAGCTGAAAATCGACAAAAACTTAAACCGTTCCAATAGAGGGTTGCGTTTGTCCATTGCTTCCTGCAGTACGCGTTCATTAAAAGCAAGCCAGCTCAATTCGCGGTTATTGTAGTAAGCAGGATCGCTAAGTTCTACACTCTTCTTTTTCACTGTCTCCAATTTCGACTCCACCTTTTACTTATAATCCATTCTATCTGCCTCACTTCAGCGGCAAGCAACGAACCCGGCTCTACATACAGAAAACCCAAGACCGTAACAGTCAATCAGTCCAACAAAAATCGATTGCATAGACATCGCCGCAACACGTGCTTTTCTTAGCCTGTTTTCCGCTTTCATAAGTAGAGAATGAAAAAACTATCACAAAGTGAAGTTTCTCTTTATCGTATCATTATCCACCGATGAAAAAAGCTGAATGAGGCCTTCGAATTGTTAATTATTTGTAAAATTTAAAATCAATCGATTTCTTTAGTTGTTTTTCTAAATGTTTTTTCTGTTTTTCTACCTGATATTGCTCGGGCTTCCAATCTTCACGGCATTGAACAGAAAAAATAAGCGTATCTCCTTTTTCTTCTAACTCAATGGTTTCCACGATATCTCGTTTTGTAGCATTCAAGCTATAAGCCAGCTTAATAATGGCTCCTAGCAGGCTGTATTTTGCCAATTCATCTTTATCGAACCATTCTTCATACAGAGCGACATTGCGCTTAAAGATTTCTTTATTCTTAAACGAGGCCATCAATGCAACAATGACCCGTTCTTTATGGAGCAGACCATCAATGGTCCGATTGCCTAATAGATAGAATGTATGTTGGTGGCTGGACTCCGAATCAATATAGCTGCCTAAATTATAGAGGGCACTGCTCAGCTTCAACCGCTTATAATCCTGCTCTTCCAGCGACAACAGACCCACTTCTTCCAACTCTTTTGAAATCAGCAATGCACTGTTGCTGACATGGAATGCATGGGTCAAATTGATATCATAGTCAATGGCCAGTTCATGGAAACTTTCTTCTACAACATTTGGAAATACCGCTAAATCAAAGGCTTTAGTCGTCTCTTCATAGAAAACGCCATCTCTTAAACCTTTTCTGCTGAGGGCAAATTTTTCTGTATCAATTAATTCCATCAAATAACGAAAAACTTCAACAGCAGGAATGATGATATCCGCTCGATCTTTTGACAGCCCTTCCAGTCTTTGCAGCTCCGAAAAATCCATCGATTTCAACAAATCGTTGATTTCTTCTACATCATCTTTGCTCATCATGTACTGGTGAACTCCAGATAAAGGATATTCGATATGTTCCTGGTGGATTTGGGCCATATTCCGTGCACTTCCCCCAATGCCGATCAAGGGCAGGCGTTTATCAGCAAGCCATTCCAACTGATTGAATTGTTCTTTCAAAAATGACCGCAGCTCGCGTAACTCCCCTTTAGTTGGCGTGTCTCCTTTGATAAACTGTTGTTTCAAAGACAATGCACCAAACGGAAAACTATAGAAATAGATCAGCTGACGGTTATTGAAATACGTAATTTCTGTACTGCCCCCACCAATATCGACCGTAATTCCACTAGTAAATGGCGTTGAATTGACGACTGCCAGATAGCCATAATTCGCTTCTTCGAATTCAGATAAGATGCGTATCGTGAAATCCGTCTCCTTCTCTACCGCAGCCATGATTTCGTCTTGATTTTCAGCTTGGCGGACAGCAGCTGTAGCAACGGATTTAATGTCTTTTAGCTGGTGATGTCGAGTGACTTCTTGAAAACTCTTTAGAGTTTTAACAAGGATGTCTATGCCTTCCGGCTCCAATCTATTATCTGCGTTCAGATAATTCCGGAGACGGGCTACTGCCTTGACGTTCTCACTTTCAGTAAAACGTCCGCTCTTATCTCGTGTATAGATGACAAGCCGGATGGTATTCGAACCGATATCAATGATTGCATACTTTTCCTGCTCCATGAAAATCCCCCACATTCTGTTCCAATTAAATGATGTTACAGTATACCCTCTTTATGCGTTAGTTAGTCTCTGCTGTTCCTTGTTGCAGCACCGGCAATTGCTTAGAGTCAAGTCGATGGTCTCCTTGGATCTGGGCATTTGAAGCAAGGTAATTCATCAGTTCCTCCACTTTCGTCAATGTCCACTTCTCACCTGCCACTACGAGCGGAATACCCGGTGGATACGGAACCACCATCCCCGCAGCAATTCGCCCAATGACTTGTGTGTAAGAAACCCATTCCTGATCGGCCAAATCAATTTCCTCAAAAGACAATTCAGGAACTGTCACATCAAGCAGCTTTGTCACCACAAGCTTTGTCTCTTTTCTTTCTTCCCTTTCAAGCATTAATACAGCTTCTTTCAAACGGCTGCGGATTTCAGCAAATGGATAAGCATGCCATTGCTTTAACAGAGGCAAAATTAACAGCACCTGGAAAGCATCAGCCAATTCTACTTCAATGCCCGTCTCTTCCAGCTTTTGTTTAAGCTGATAGCCACTATGATAATCGACCCTCAACATGATTTTCAGCGGATCATCTGATTCCATTACCTTGACATGCGGAATCATTCGCAAGCTGCTAAGAAAACGCTCACGCTTTTCCATGAACATCCGAATATCAGGCTGCGAATAATTTTGAAGATAAGCTCGGGCATCATCCAAAGAAGCTAAAATCAAATAAGATGGGCTGCTTGATTGAAGCATCCGCAAATATTTTTGAATTTTTTTGGCGCTGACGCGGTTACTGCCAATATGTAAAAATGAACCCATCGTCATTGCCGGCAAGGTTTTATGCGCTGACTGCACCACTACATCCGCACCAAGCGTCAAAGAAGAAACCGGAAACGGATTCCCAGCCTGAAAATGGGCGCCATGCGCTTCATCCACCAAAACAACCATGTCATTTTCATGGCACAAGGATATGATTGCAGCAAGTTCGCGGGATGCCATGCCATAGTAGTTGGGATATGTCAGCACCACTGCTTTCGCTTCTGGATAGGCCTTTATCGCTTCCTGGACTGCATAAAGAGACACCGCAGCCGCTGTCATGGATTCCTCATCCCATTGCGGTGAAACGTAAACAGGACGTACGTGTGCAAGCTCCAGCGCATGGAAAATTGATTTATGCGAATTGCGCTGAACAATAACGGTGTCCCCTTCTTTACACACTCCATGAATCATCGCTAAGTTTCCTACAGTCGAACCATTGACCAATAGAAAGCTTTCTTTCGCACCATAAGCCTCCGCCAATAAAACCTGGGCATCTTTAATTGTTTCTTCAGGATAATGAAGATCATCCAGACCTGACAGTTCCGTCAAATCGTAACGAAGTGCAGATTGAATTTCTGGTGGCAATCCTGACAGAATTCCATTTTTATGCCCTGGTACATGAAAAGAGATGGGCTGTCTGTTTTGAAATTGTATTAATGCATCCACAATCGGACGTCGTTGCGTCATAAATTTCCATCCTCACATTGATTGATTTAACTCCATTATAACAATTCCCATCGACAACAGCGGATCGGAAACAGAAATGGAAGGAATATTCCAAGCCACTCCACTATTTTTTCAAAACAAAAAAGCCGTTACCGGAATCGGTAACGACTTCTTTTCTATGCCCAGCGACGTCCTACTCTCACAGGGGGAGACCCCCAACTACCATCAGCGCAAAAGAGCTTAACTGCCGTGTTCGGGATGGGAACGGGTGTGGCCTCTTTGCCATCATCACTGGACTATTTTTT
>NZ_VOHB01000008.1 GCF_007859295.1 Planococcus sp. CPCC 101016 | reverse complement strand
GCATGTATTAGGCACGCCGCCAGCGTTCGTCCTGAGCCAGGATCAAACTCTCCATTATAGAGTAGTTGATTGCTCAAATACTTGCTGGCGTATCGCCGTCCGAAGACGCGCGATTCGCTTTGATCTGTTTGCACTGATCAGTAGGTTTGCGCGGGCCGTTTGCGCGGCCGTTGCTGTTTGTTGACGTTTTGCTGTTCAGTTTTCAAGGTTCAGTTGGTGTGCCGCCGTTTCGTTTATGTTGTTCGTTGTTGCTTGGCGACTTTTATTATATTAAAGCATGTTTATATTCCTGTCAACACTTTCGCGAAAGTTTTTAATAAAACTCTTATTTTCCTTCTGTAGTCTTCTTTTCCAAACCCGAACCATTCACCTTCGCACTTAGAGCCACATGGGTTCTCCTCAAAATCAACAAACTATACAAAAACAAAAAAATCATTCATCCGCAGCAAGAAAATCAACGGATGAATGATTTTATTTTTTAGAAACTGTCTGCGCTCGCGCTTTTCTTGCTGCGCGCCGCTCTTCCAGCTTTTGGCGGTCAACATCCGATTGGGCATTGTATTTCGGCAATACCAGCAATTGATAGGCATTTACTGCTAAGAACGGAAATAGCAGCAATGTAACCCAACTGTCGATATTTCCTTCTTCCACCATCAAGGCAGGAAGCCATTCTACGGTAGTAATAACAATCATAAAGAACAAAGCAGATATAAAGGTTTCTTTATTCGTCCACTTCGCTTTAAAGTAAGCTGTCACAAGCGCTGTCACGATCAGAATAGCCAATAGGATTCCATATAGCCAAACTTGTTCCGTTGTTTCTGCGTTTGGTGCAAAACGGAATAAAACTAAATCTGTAATAACCACCACGATGATCAATAGCTGAATCCAATTCCATAACCGCAATGTCCGGAAAATATTCATTCCTATTTGATGCACCGTCAAGTAAGCAAAGAAACACAATTGACTAATGATACTCATCGTCAGACCGATAATGACCAGCCAGACAAATCCTGCCAGAAACTCTCCCCATTGCCCTGCGTTAAACGGTTGTGAAAATACATCGTCCCACCGGATGAATAAGCCGAGCACTCCGGTCACCGCTCCACCAAGCAAAAGAGCTTTTAAGAAAAACTTAACCCAATTTCGTATTGTCAATTGAATGCCTCCGTTATTTAAAGTCCTTTTAAGATTGTACCAACCGCCTATTGAAAAATCCATTCACCACCTGCAATTGATTGTGAACAAACATTGAAAGTCGAAGCTTTGTTACTGAATCGCCATATCCTTTTAAGGATTCGGCAAAAATAAAAGTCCGAAAGCCAGTTAAGGCTTCCGGACTGCTCAAGTATTTATTTTTTATCAGCGAATTGTTTAAGCACTTGCTTCGCAATATCTTCGTAAATTTTTCCTGTGGGGTGGTCTTCCAAGTAAACAGACGGAGCGAAATCTTCTTCGTTCCAATCAGGCTGCCCCATCGGAATCTGTCCAAGCAGCGGTGTCTGCAATTCTTCTGCAAGTTTCGGTCCGCCGCCTTGTCCGAATAGGTATTCTCTCTTGCCGGTCTCTTTGCTTTCGAACCACGACATGTTTTCGATAACTCCTAAGACTTCGTGGTCAGTTTGAAGTGCCATCGCTCCGGCACGCGCCGCGACGAATGCTGCCGTCGGGTGAGGCGTCGTGATGACGATTTCTTTGGAAGCCGGAAGCATTTGGTGGATGTCGAGTGCAACGTCCCCTGTGCCAGGCGGCAGATCCAATAGAAGGTAATCCAAATCTCCCCACTCTACATCGCGGAAGAACTGGTCAAGCACTTTGCCGAGCATCGGACCACGCCAAACGACCGGCATATTGTCCTCTACGAAAAAGCCCATCGAGATGACTTTCACGCCAAACCGCTCAACCGGAATGATCGTTTCACCGCGGACTACCGGCGATTTGTCGATACCCATCATATCCGGCACGCTGAATCCGTAGATATCTGCATCAATTAATCCTACTTTTTTGCCGAGGCGTGCTAATGCAATTGCCAGGTTAACCGACACTGTTGATTTACCGACGCCGCCTTTACCACTGGCAATGGAAATAAATTCGACTTTGTTGAGTGGAGACAATAAATCCTGTGCTTCTGATTCGTTTGCTGTTCCACGGAACTGTGCCAACGCTTCAGGAGGAAGTTCTTCAAAACGGATGCCGACAGAACCCGCTCCCGCTCCTTTTAATACATCAACGACTTTCATCTGAAGCTGCATTTGTTCAGGTGTATTGGTTTTGGCAATCGCCAATTTCACACTAACGTGATTTTTCTCTTCTTTGATCGTCACGGACGTGATGCCGTTTGTTTCAGTCAACGATCTATGTAAAAACGGATCTTCTAATGTTCCGAGTAATTCGCGCACTTGCACTTCAGTTAACATATCGATACACTCCCCATCAGTTTTGCTCACCATAAAGTATAGCACAGCAAATCTTATTTTTAATCAATTCGGTCTTATAAGAAAAATGAAAAAAGCCACTTACCTCTAGCAAGAATAAGCGAACCGGCGAAGTGGCTTTTCTTCAATAGAATAGTCGGAGTGACACAGAACCTAATTTAGGAATCCAGTTTCAGCATATCGTTTTCATCGAACGTAAAGTCTGGCCCCCATGCCACTTCCCAGTAGTAGCCGTCAGGATCTGTGAAGTACCCCGAATAGCCTCCCCAGAAAACATCTTGAGGTTCTTTGACGATTTTCCCTCCAGCTGCTATCGCAAGGCCTATTACTTCGTCTACCTCTCCCTTGGACTTCGCATTATATGCCAAAGTGATGCCTGAGAATCCGCTGCCGCTCGGCGGGTTTGCCTCATCGATATCTTCCGCCAATTTTTCCAATGGATACAGTTCCAGTTTCGTACCCGAGGAATTAAAAAACACAATTTCAGGATTGTCCCCTTTTTCCGCTGTTTGAAAGCCGAGTCCATCTCTGTAAAACTGTATAGATGTCTTCATGTTTTTCACACCCAGGCAAATTAAATTAATCCGGTTCATCTCTATCTCACCTCCTCTAGTTTCTTCTATTTTACTTGTTCAAGTTTCTAAATGAACACAAAAAAGCACTCTCCGAATTTCTTCGGAAAGTGCTTTGTAAACGCAAATCGAAATTAACGTTTTGAGAACTGAGGTGCACGACGTGCTGATTTAAGACCTGGTTTCTTACGCTCTTTCATACGTGGGTCACGTGTTAACAACCCAGCAGATTTCAACGCAGGACGGAATGCAGGGTCTACAGTAAGTAGAGCGCGTGCAATACCGTGACGGATTGCTCCGGCCTGGCCTGTGAATCCACCGCCGTTTACGTTTACAAGGATGTCGTAGCTTCCTAGAGTATCCGTAGCAACTAGTGGCTGTTTGATGATTTGTTGTAATGTTTCGTAAGGAACGTAGTCCGCTACGTCACGTTTGTTGATTGTAATTGTGCCGTCACCCGGTACTAACCGTACGCGAGCTGTTGAGTTTTTACGACGACCTGTCCCAATATATTGAACTTGTGCCAAAGGTGTATCCTCCTCTAATTTACTAATGTATTATCCGCGAAGTTGGTAGTTTTCTGGTGTTTGTGCTTGGTGGTTATGTTCTGGGCCAGCATAAACATGCAGCTTTCTGAACATTTGACGTCCTAGAGAGTTCTTTGGAAGCATCCCTTTAATAGCCAATTCAAGCATTTTAGTTGGGTATTTTGTACGCATTTCAAGTGCAGTACGCTGTTTCAATCCACCGCTGTATTGTGTGTGGCGGTAGTAGATTTTGTCCGTAAGCTTTTTGCCTGTAAGGTGAATCTTTTCAGCGTTGATGATGATTACGTGATCACCAGTGTCAACGTTTGGTGTGAATGTTGGTTTATATTTCCCGCGTAGGATTGAAGCGACTTCAGAAGCTAAACGTCCAAGAGTTTGCCCTTCTGCATCGACAACCAACCATTTACGCTCTACTTCGTGACCTTTAGCCATGAATGTTGTACGCATGTATATTGTCCTCCTAATAAATCGTCTGTTTTGAATTCTTTTACAGTGTTCCGCTGTTCCGTTTTTTCGTTATCCCTAAACACAAATAACCTTCCGGGGCATATCGTGGGGGTAATGAAAATACCATACATCATGTTATAACGCCAGCGCTGAAAAGTCAAGCGTTTTTCTAAAAACACCAGGAAAAGTTGCTTCAGCTCCTGTACATCACGTTTTCCAGGTAAAGACCGTGTGCCGCCGCTGTTTTTCCTGCAGCATCCCGGTCAGCTGCAGCCACAATTCTGCCGAGCTCTTCGGCCTTTCGTTTGCCGATGCCGACTTCTGTTAATGTTCCCGCAATGATGCGGACCATATTGTATAAAAATCCGGAACCTTCAATGACCATATGCAATTCATTGCCGTGTTCTTCAAAGTCCACACGCCAAACCGTCCGCACTTTATCGACCACCGCTGTATTCGCTGCACAAAAGCTGGAGAAATCGTGGGTGCCGACCAAAGCCTGCGCAGCCGTTCTCATAGCTTCCACATCAAGTGGCTGCTTGACATGGACCATATAATTGCGTGTAAACGGACTGATGATCTGGCTGCGGTCCCATTTGTAGCGATACGCCTTGCCTGTCGTATGGTAGCGCGCATGAAATGAAGCATCCACTTCTTCAATCGAGTTGACCCGGATGTCTTCCGGTAACAGCACGTTCAGAGCCTTCAGCCAGCCGCCCATAGGGATGGAAAATTCCGTATCAAAGTGTATGACTTGCCCTGTAGCATGGACTTTAGCATCTGTCCGTCCACTCGCTACCACTTGGGTGACTTTGCCTTTGTGGATGGTTTTTAAGACATTCATTAACTCAAGTTGAACTGTACGGGAATCCGGCTGCACTTGATAGCCTGCAAAACCGGAACCGTCATAGGCGATTGTTGCTTTTAGTCGTTTCATAATTTCTCTCCTTATATCCGGAAATACCAAAGCATTCCCGCAAGCCCAGCAAGAACCAGGATGCTCAGGCTGTCCACAAAACGCCAAGCTAATTGACGGTATCGTGTTCTGCCTTCGCCTCCCCGGTAACCGCGGACTTCCATTGCTGTAGCCAAGTCCTCCGCCCGTTTAAAGGCACTGACGAACAACGGGATCAGTAAGGGCACAACTGCCTTGATGCGCTCTTTCATAGGTCCTGAGCCGATGTCTGAGCCTCTGGCCATCTGCGCCTTGAGGATCTTTCCGGTCTCATCCATTAAGGTAGGAATAAATCGCAAAGAAATGGACATCATCAGGGCAAGCTCATGAACCGGCAGCTTGACGCGCTTGAATGGTCCAAGCAGCACTTCTATGCCATCCGTGATGGAAATTGGGGAAGTCGTCAATGTCAGGATGCTGGTGATAAACACCAATACCAGGAAACGGATCGAGATGAATATCCCTTGCCGCAATCCTTCTTCATATATTTCAATGAAACCAAAATTCACTAATAAATCGCCTTCCCGCGTAAAGAAAATATGCAGTAAAAAGGTAAATATCAACAAGATAAAGACCGGTTTCAGTCCATTTATCAAAAAATACAAACGGATTTTAGAAAGAAATACCACCAATAACGTGAATCCCAGCAAAATACCATACGTCACTGCGCTATTGGCGATAAAAACGATGGCAATAAAAAAGAACACAAACAAAATCTTCGCTCGCGGATCCATTCGGTGGATGATGGAATTGCCAGGAATAAATCGGCCAAAAATCATTTTCTCCATCATTCGGAATCACGTCCTTCCGATAGAGCCAGTGCAATGTTTTTCGCCAATGCCTCTTCCGTCAATGAAATGGCATCAAGCTTGACGCCCGTTTTATCCTCGAACTTCTGCTGCAAGCGGATTGTCCGCGGCGGCTCCAGGCGGTAGTCTCTCAACTGTTCCTCATTTGAAAAAATCTCCGCAGGCTCGCCCGTCACCACGCAACGGCCATTATGCATAATGGCGACATTGTCCGCGTAACGCGCCGCGTCTTCCATGCTGTGAGTCACCAGCACGGTCGTCAGCCCTTTCTGGATGTGCAGCTGATGGAACAAATCCATAATTTCGCGGCGGCCGCGCGGATCAAGCCCAGCCGTCGGTTCATCCAGCACCAATACATCCGGTTCCATCGCCAGCACACCAGCGATTGCCACACGGCGCATCTGCCCGCCGGACAGATCGAAAGGAGACTTCGCCAATACCTCTGAAGGCAAGCCGAGCTGCTCAACCAGTTCATGCGCACGGCGGCTCGCTTCGTCTTCAGAAACCCCGTAATTCATAGGTCCGAACATAATATCCTTTAAAACTGTCTCATCAAATAATTGCTGTTCCGGAAATTGAAAAACGATGCCGACCTGGCGCCTGACATCACGCAAATTCTTGGCCTTCACGCCTGCTTCAATTTTCCGATCACCGATCGTGACAGACCCTTCTGTCGGCTTTAACAGGGCATTCAGGTGCTGAAGGACCGTTGATTTTCCGGAGCCCGTATGGCCAATGATTGCCGTATAGGAACCGGAAGGGATGTGCAGTGACACATTGGTCAACGCCCGTTTTTCAAATGGCGTATCTTTTGCGTAACTGTATCCTACTTCCCGGAGTAAAATGTCCATAGTTCATCCACCAATTCATCTTCTGTCATATGTTCCCCTTGAAGCTTGATTCCAGCTTCCCGCAGCAAATGCGTCATGCGCATCGAAAACGGCAAGTCCAAGCCCAAAGTCGTCAGTTCATTGCCGGAAAGAAAAACAGCTTCCGGCGTCCCTTCCAGTTGCTTCTGGCCTGCATTCATCACAAGGATGCGATCAGCTAACGCGGCTTCTTCCAAATCATGCGTAATTGAGATCACCGTTAGGCCTGTTGCTTCCCGGAGTTCACGAATGGTTTCAATGACTTCCATGCGGCCTTGCGGATCGAGCATAGATGTTGCTTCATCCAAAATCAACAGCCGCGGACGCAATGCGAGAGCACCCGCTATCGCCACACGCTGTTTTTGACCACCAGACAAATGGTGAGGTTCATGGTCGAGATAAGCATCCATTTTGACCTGATGCAGTGATTCCTTGACACGCAGCACCATTTCTTCATGCGGCACGCCATTGTTTTCCAGCGCAAAGGCCACATCGTCCTGAACCGTCGCTCCCACAAACTGGTTGTCCGGATTTTGGAAGACCATGCCCATTTGCGACCGGATATCCCATAGGCTATCTTCAGCCATCAATTTGCTCATGGCTATTACCTTGCCCGTTTGTGGAAACAGCAAACCATTCATCAATTTGGCAATGGTCGACTTTCCTGAACCGTTATGGCCCACTAAGGCAATCCATTCCCCGTCTTGAATTGAAAAGGATAAATCCTGCACGGCCGATTTTACCGACTCGTCTTCTGGCGTATATGTAAATGTCACATTTTCGAATGACATAATAATCGAATTCATCTCAGCTGACCTCCTCTTACACTTGCTTAGCTCTTCTCTACTCTACTGGTTTTCAACGGCTTTTGTAAAACGGAAAATAAATAAAAAAAGCGCGCACCTCATTCAGAGAAATGCGCTTTTCTGTCTCTATGGCTTCCCCGGTTGCTTAAGCCAGGGTTGAATGAGGTGCGTAGAGCTAGACGAGACGCCGCCTTTCGGCTCGCTCATCATAACACTCAGCTTTTCATATTGTCGTATAAATCATAATGCTAAAAGAAGAGGGCTATAAACCCCCTTCGATTGATTAAACCAATTCGATAATAACGATAGGTGCGCCATCTCCGCGACGAGGCCCCATTTTCATAATGCGAGTGTAACCGCCTTGACGGTCAGCGTAACGTGGTGCAACATCATCAAACAATTTTTGCAAAGCATAAGTTGTTGTTTCGTTGCCTTCAGCGTCTGCAGTTGTTACCAACTCACGGCGCATCCATGCTGCTGCTTTACGGCGAGCGTGAAGATCTCCACGTTTACCAAGCGTAATCATTTTTTCTACAGTCGAACGCACTTCTTTCGCACGAGCTTCAGTCGTTTGAATGCGTTCATGTACGATTAAGTCTGTTGTAAGGTCACGTAATAGTGCTTTACGTTGAGAACTTGTACGTTGAAGCTTTCTCATTGAAGTTTCCCTCCTTTGTTGAATAGTTCGGATCCGATCTCAACACTCAGTCTTCTTTACGAAGGCCAAGCCCTAAATCTTCCAACTTCACTTTAACTTCTTCAAGTGATTTGCGTCCGAGGTTGCGTACTTTCATCATGTCGTCTTCCGACTTGCTTGCCAGTTCGTGTACCGTGTTGATACCCGCACGTTTTAAGCAGTTGTAAGATCGAACCGAAAGATCAAGTTCTTCGATAGTCATCTCTAATACTTTTTCTTTTTGGTCTTCTTCTTTTTCAACCATGATTTCAGCAGTTTGTGCCTCATCTGTTAATCCCACGAAGATATTTAAATGCTCAGTAAAAATCTTTGCGCCAAGCGCAATTGCCTCTTTTGGACCAATGCTGCCATCTGTCCATACATCAAGAGATAATTTGTCGAAATGAGCCAGTTGACCCACACGAGTGTTTTCCACTTGGAAATTAACGCGTGAAACTGGAGTGTAAATAGAGTCAATCGGAATAACGCCAATTGGAAGATCTTCACGTTTGTTCTGATCTGCACGGGCATATCCACGGCCTCTGTTCGCATACATGCGCATACGCAGGTGACCGTTTTTAGCGATTGTTGCAATATATAGATCCGGATTCAGAATTTCCACGTCACTGTCGTGCGTGATATCTGCAGCCGTAACCGTTCCATCACCTTTTACGTCAATTTCAATGACTTTTTCTTCGTCAGAGTAAATCTTCAAAGCCAGCTTCTTAATATTCAAAATAATGGTTGCTACATCTTCTTCAACACCTTCAACAGTGGAGAATTCGTGCAGAACGCCATCAATTTGAATTGAAGTAACAGCTGCGCCAGGTAAAGATGAAAGTAAGATTCGACGTAAGGAGTTTCCTAAAGTGGTTCCATATCCACGCTCAAGGGGTTCAACAACAAATTTTCCAAACTTGGAATTGCTGTCGATCTCAACCGTTTCAATCTTTGGTTTTTCTATTTCGAGCATTCAGTTTACCCTCCTTCAAAACGTCGGTTTTTTTTCGCTTCATCAAGAATTCGATAGTCACAGACTTTCGCTACGATTCAGAACCCATCCAGTAAGTCGTGATGTTCAAAAATCCCATTCAGATTAACGATTATACGCGACGGCGTTTTGGCGGACGGCAACCGTTGTGAGGTACTGGAGTTACATCTTTGATAGCTGTAACTTCTAGTCCGGCAGCTTGAAGTGCACGGATAGCAGCTTCACGACCTGAACCAGGACCTTTAACTGTAACTTCTAGAGTTTTAAGACCGTGTTCGATTGATGTTTTAGCAGCAGTTTCAGCAGCCATTTGCGCAGCGAAAGGAGTAGATTTACGTGAACCTCTAAATCCTAGAGCTCCTGCACTTGACCATGAAACAGCGTTACCCTGCATGTCAGTGATAGTAACGATTGTGTTATTGAATGTTGAGCGGATGTGAGCAATACCAGATTCGATATTCTTTTTCACACGACGCTTACGAGTTTGTTGTTTACGTGCCATGTTAAGAAGAAACCTCCTTTACTGATTATTTTTTCTTGTTAGCTACAGTTTTACGAGGACCTTTACGCGTACGCGCATTGTTCTTCGTATTTTGACCGCGGACCGGTAGTCCACGACGATGACGGATCCCTCTGAAGCTAGCAATTTCCATCAAACGTTTGATGTTCATTGAAACTTCACGGCGAAGGTCACCTTCAATTTTATATTGATCCAATTGTTCACGGATATTGTTCAACTCGTCTTCTGTAAGATCACGAACGCGTGTCTCTTCAGAGATACCAGCAGCAGAAAGAACTTTCTGTGCAGTTGTTTTACCAACACCGAAAATGTATGTTAATGAAATAACAACGCGTTTGTCGCGCGGAATGTCAACACCAGCAATACGTGCCATGTGTGCGATGCACCTCCTTCAAATTAGCCTTGTCTTTGTTTGTGTTTCGGATTTTCACAGATTACCATTACTTTACCGTTTCTGCGAATAACTTTACATTTTTCGCAGATCGGTTTTACAGATGGTCTCACTTTCATCTAACCCAACCTCCTTAGTAGTCCGGAGTGCAAAAGATTATTTAAAACGGTATGTGATACGACCGCGTGTTAAATCATAAGGAGAAAGTTCCACTGTCACTTTATCTCCTGGCAGAATGCGGATGAAATGCATACGAATCTTGCCTGATACGTGCGCAAGAATCGTATGGCCGTTTTCCAATTCCACTTTAAACATCGCGTTAGGCAAAGTCTCAACGACAGTTCCTTCGATTTCAATTACATCGTCTTTCGCCATCGACCCAGTCTCCCTTCTGTATACAAATCAGGTTCTCATCTTCAAACAGTATTTGCTGATTGAATAGTAGTAGTACATTCATTCACAAGAAATGCATGAGTGACATTCGAAAGACATTCTCCGAGTCCCGCCATTCAGCGGGCCGGGGTTAATCCGGCAAAGCCAGTCTGTCTCATGTATCCTCGACTGCCCGGACTGCTTTGGATGAGTTCCAAACCCGTTACACAGATGCTTCCACGAAACCCATTATACTAGTTTCGATGCGCAATTGCACTAAAGTGCATTCTGCATCAACTTTCGTATCCTGAGCCTTGTTTGCTTTTGCAGCTCTCGAAAATTCATATCTCCGGTGCTCCTTAAAGCCACATGGAGGCAACTAACTGCGCCCGGCGCCGGGGATTATCCTCGGTCGCCCTTTAGAAGAGCATCAATGTCAGCAAATACTTTTTGGATGTCCTGCTGTCCATCTATATTTGTCAGCACGTTTTTGCTTTCATAGAAATCAAGAAGCGGCTGTGTTTGTTGCATATTTACTTCTAAACGCTTAGTGACGGTTTCAGGCTTATCATCTTCACGCTGGTAGAGTTCTCCACCATCTTTGTCACACACTCCAGCTGTTGCTGGTGGGTTAAACACGGTATGGTAAGCAGTTCCACAAACTTTACAGATCCATCGGCCTGTTAAACGTGCAATTAATTCGTCTTGTTCAACTTGGATATTTACGACATGCTCGATTCGCTTATCAAGATCGGCCAGAAGAGATTCCAACGCTTCAGCTTGAGGGACTGTACGTGGAAAGCCATCTAATAAGAAGCCTTTTTCACAATCCTCTTCGCTTAGTCGTTCGCGGACAATGCCGATTGTCACTTCATCAGGCACTAGAGCACCTTGATCCATGAATGATTTTGCTTTCAAGCCCAGTTCCGTTCCACCTTTTATAGCAGCTCGGAACATGTCACCTGTAGAAATATGAGGGATGTCGTACTTCTTAACAATTTCGTCTGCTTGAGTACCTTTTCCGGCACCTGGTAGACCCATTAATACGATATTCATACGTTTTCCCCCTCAAACAATTGGACAAGAGACGTTCTCACGTCCCTTTAATCCCACTGATTATTTCATAAAGCCTTTATAATGACGTTTTACAAGCTGAGATTCCAATTGCTTCATCGTCTCAAGTGCTACCCCAACAACAATCAAAAGACTTGTTCCACCGATTTGCGCCGATTGCGGTAAATTCGCAATGTTGATGAAGAAAATTGGAAGAATAGCAATGACTGCCAGGAAGATCGCACCGACGAAGGTCAATCGGTATAACACGCTTGTTAAATAATCCTGTGTATTTTTACCCGGACGGATTCCCGGAATATATGCGCCTTGCTTTTTCAGGTTATCCGACACGTTTTCAGGGTTAACCTGAATAAATGCGTAGAAGTACGTGAATGCTACGATCAGAGCGACATAAATGATCATGCCGACAGGACGCGTATAATCAAACGTATTCTGAATCGCTTCTGTAAACGCGTTGGCACCAAAGAAAGAAGCAATGGTTTGTGGCGTAATGATAAACGCTACTGCAAAGATTACCGGGATAACTCCAGCCGCGTTCACTTTCAAAGGTAAATGCGTTTGCTGCCCGCTTGTCGTCTGGCCACGGCCAGCAACTCGCTTCGCATACTGAATCGGTATTTTACGCAACGCTTGTTGAACGTAAATGACCAATACGGTAATGGCAACAACAGCTAATGCAAGCAATGCCATGATGGCAATATTGATCGGAAGCTGATCTCCAGCTCCTTGGATCTGCTGTGCATATAATTGATTGATAGCGCCTGGTATTGCAGCGACAATCCCTGCGAAGATGATAATCGAAATACCGTTCCCCACACCTTTTGCCGTAATCTGCTCACCAAGCCACAGTAGAAACGCCGTACCCGCAGTCAATACAATGGCGATGACAACATAAGTTGAAACCGTGTCGTTCTGGATTAAAGAACCGCCGTACATTTGGTTAAATCCGTAAGACATACCGATTGCTTGAATAAAGGCAAGAACGATTGTGAAGTAGCGAGTGAATTGAGCAAGTTTCCGTCTTCCGACTTCACCTTGTTTCGCCCACTCTGCAAATTTCGGTACAACATCCATCTGCAATAATTGCACGATGATCGATGCTGTAATGTAAGGCATAATTCCCATCGCTAAAATCGAAAAGTTAGCAAGGGCGCCTCCACCGAAAGTATTTAAGAATCCAACCAGACCCATCTGGTCAGTAGCTTGCAAAACCGAAGCGTCAACATTCGGTACTGGAACAAAAGTTCCAATACGGAAAATGATGAGCATCAGTAATGTAAAGAATATTTTATTTCGAATATCAGTCACGCGCATAAAATTAGAGATTGTCTGAAACATTAAACCACCTCGGTTTGTCCGCCGGCAGCTTCAATCGCTTCTTTAGCTGATCCAGAGAATTTGTGAGCTTTTACTGTCAATTTCTTTTCTAAGCTACCATTGCCGAGAATTTTGATTCCAGAACGTTCGTTGCTCACAACACCTGTTTCAATCAACAATGCAGGTGTTACTTCTGTGCCTTCGTCGAAACGGTTAAGCACTTCAATGTTTACGACTGCATAGTCTTTACGGTTAATGTTGGTAAATCCACGTTTTGGCAAACGACGGAACAAAGGATTTTGACCACCTTCGAATCCAGGACGAACACCGCCGCCTGAACGTGCGTTTTGACCTTTATGACCTTTACCTGCTGTTTTACCAGTACCTGAACCGATACCGCGTCCGATACGCTTTCTTGAGCTGCGTGAACCTTCTGCCGGTTTTAATTCATGAAGTTTCATTTGGTTGGCACCTCCTTCTATAGAAATCCGTAATTAAACTTCTTTGATAGTTACTAAGTGAGCGACTTTATCAAGCATTCCGCGAACGGCTGCATTGTCTTGGTGCTCAACTGTTTGGTGCATTTTGCGCAATCCCAATGACTGAACAGTTTTGCGTTGTGTCGGTTTAGAACCAATCACTGATTTTGTGAGGGTAATTTCCAATTTAGTTGCCATGTGATTTTCCCTCCTATCCTAACAGTTCTTCTATTGATTTACCGCGAAGTTTTGCAACTTCATCAGCACTTTTCAATTGAGTTAAACCGTTAATAGTTGCACGTACCATGTTGATTGGTGTGCTTGAACCTAGAGATTTAGATAAAATATCTTGTACCCCAGCTAATTCAAGTACCGCACGAACAGGTCCGCCAGCAATTACACCAGTACCCGGAGAAGCAGGTTTGATAAGGATTTGGCCTGCACCAAAACGGCCGATTACTAAGTGTGGAGTTGTACCTTTAACCATTGGTACTTCAATAAGGTTTTTCTTCGCATCTTCGATGGCTTTGCGGATAGCATCTGGAACTTCTTGAGCTTTACCAGTACCAAAACCAACATTACCATTTCTGTCGCCTACAACAACTAAAGCGGAGAAACGGAAACGACGTCCACCTTTTACAACTTTAGCTACGCGATTGATTGTAACTACGCGTTCTTCAAGTTCAAGTTTGTTTGGATCAATACGACTCATGAAATGTGTCCCTCCTTCTTTTTAAAATTGTAAACCATTTTCGCGTGCAGCTTCAGCTAATGCTTTTACGCGTCCATGATATAAATAACCACCGCGGTCGAAAACAACCGATTTTAAGCCGTTTTCAGTAGCGCGTTTTGCGATTGTTTCGCCGACTTTAGCTGCCGCTTCCACATTGCCAGTTGATTCTACTGAGAAATCCTTCTCCATAGATGATGCACTTGCAAGTGTAACGCCATTAACATCGTCGATCAATTGAGCGTAAATATATTTATTTGAACGGAATACGTTTAAACGTGGGCGTTGTGCTGTGCCTGTAATTTTAGAACGTACGCGTGCATGACGTTTTTTACGAGATGCGTTTTTATCGAGTTTCGTAATCACTGAGGTCACTCCTTTCAGCCTGCCTAAGCAGCATTATTTACCTGTTTTACCTTCTTTGCGACGAACTGCTTCTCCTTCGTAACGAATACCTTTACCTTTATACGGCTCTGGTGGACGTACTTGACGGATGTTCGAAGCAAGAGCTCCAACACGTTCTTTATCGATGCCTTTAACAACGACTTTAGTGTTAGCTGGGACTTCAACTGTGATTCCTTCTTCCGGTGTGAATTCAACCGGGTGAGAGTAACCAACGTTAAGAACCAATTTTTGTCCTTGCAATTGAGCACGGTAACCAACACCTACTAATTCAAGTGTACGTTGGAATCCTTCTGAAACTCCAGTGACCATGTTCGCAAGCAAAGCACGAGTTGTACCGTGGTTTGTGCGGTGATCTTTAGAATCTGAAGGACGTGTCAATGTTAGCACGTTATCTTCTTGCGTGATTGTAATATCTTGGTTAAATGTGCGAGTCAACTCGCCTTGAGGACCTTTAACAGTTACGGTGTTCTTGTCTCCAAGAGTTACGGTAACGTTAGCAGGAACCTCGATTGGTTTTTTACCTACACGTGACATTCTGTTGCACCTCCATTCGTTTGTTGCTTATTACCAAACGTATGCTATGATTTCTCCGCCGATTTGTTTCGCGCGGGCTTCTTTATCAGTTACCAAACCTTGTGATGTTGAGACTAAAGCGATTCCAAGACCGTTTAGTACACGTGGCACCTCGTTAGTTTTAGCGTATACACGTAGTCCTGGTTTTGAAATGCGTTTCAATCCAGTAATAACGCGTTCGTTGTTAGCTCCGTATTTAAGGAAAATCCGGATCATGCCTTGTTTATCATCTTCAACATATTCTACGTCACGAACGAAACCTTCACGCTTAAGGATTTCAGCGATGTCTTTTTTCACATTAGAAGCCGGAAGCTCTAATTTCTCGTGACGAACCATGTTTGCGTTACGAATGCGTGTCAGCATATCTGCAATCGGATCTGTCATTGTCATTACTTTTACCTCCTTCCCAAATTAGGGGATTACCAGCTGGCTTTTTTGACGCCAGGAATTTGTCCCACATATGCAAGTTCACGGAAACAAATACGGCAAAGTTTAAATTTGCGTAATACCGAATGCGGACGTCCGCATCGTTCACAGCGTGTGTACTCTTGTACTTTAAACTTTGGCGTGCGTTTTTGTTTTGCGATCATAGATTTTTTAGCCACGTTTACGCCTCCCTCACGTTTACTTTTGGAACGGCATTCCGAATTGTGTTAATAACTCACGAGCTTCTTCATCAGAGTTCGCAGTCGTTACAATTACGATGTCCATACCGCGTACTTTAGAAACTTTATCATAATCGATTTCAGGGAAGATCAATTGTTCTTTCACACCAAGTGTGTAGTTATTGCGTCCGTCGAACGACTTGTTCGATACGCCACGGAAGTCACGTACACGTGGAAGTGAGACAGCAATCAATTTATCCAGGAAGTCATACATACGCTCTCCGCGTAGTGTAACTTTACATCCGATAGGCATACCTTCACGAAGACGGAAGCCAGCGATAGATTTCTTAGCTTTAGTAATAACTGGTTTTTGACCAGTGATCGTTTGTAATTCTTCAACAGCAGAGTCAAGTGACTTAGTGTTTTGAACAGCTTCGCCTACACCCATGTTGATGACGATTTTGTTTACTTCAGGTGCCTGCATTACAGATTTATATTCAAACTTGCTCACTAGAGCAGGAGTGATTTCATTCACATATTTTTCTTTTAGGCGGTTCATGTGTGTACCTCCCTTCATTCAGGAATTTTATTTATCTAATTTTTCGCCGGATTTTTTTGCAACACGAACTTTTTTACCATCTTCAACCTTATATCCTACACGAGTCGGCTCGCCGGATTTAGGGTCAAGTAACATTACGTTAGAAACATGAATTGCTGCTTCTTGGCTGACAATTCCACCTTGTGGGTTTGCCTGGTTCGGTTTTGTGTGCTTTTTCACGATGTTTACACCTTCTACAAGCACACGGTCTTTCTTAGGTAAAGCAGTCAAAACAACACCTGTTTTGCCTTTGTCTTTGCCTGAGATTACCTTAACTGTATCGCCTTTTTTAACATGCATTCTGTCGCACCTCCTTGGTATGGCACATTGATTTATTAAAGAACTTCAGGAGCAAGTGATACGATTTTCATGAAGCTGTTATCGCGAAGTTCGCGGGCAACAGGTCCGAAAATACGAGTTCCGCGTGGACCTTTGTCGTCACGGATAATGACACATGCATTTTCATCAAATTTGATATAAGTACCGTCTTTACGGCGAGCTCCGCTTTTCGTGCGAACGATGACAGCCTTAACGACTTCACCTTTCTTAACAACGCCACCTGGTGTTGCTTTTTTCACGGTACAAACGATTACGTCTCCGATGTTTGCAGTCTTGCGACCAGAACCACCAAGTACTTTAATCGTTAGTACTTCACGAGCACCCGAGTTGTCTGCAACTTTTAAACGACTTTCCTGTTGGATCACTTAGGTAACCTCCCTCCGGAATTTCTTAGGTTCCGAAATTATTTAAATTAAATGATAACCGCTTTTTCTACAATTTCCAATACGCGGAAACGTTTCGTAGCTGATAGCGGACGAGTTTCCATGATGCGAACTACGTCGCCCATTTTCGCTTCGTTTAGCTCATCATGAGCTTTATATTTCTTAGAGTATTTTACACGTTTGCCATAGAATGCGTGCTTCTTTTGAGTTTCAACCATTACTGTAACGGTTTTGTCCATTTTGTCAGACACAACACGGCCTGTGTATACTTTGCGTTGGTTACGCTCAGTCATACTTGCAAACCTCCTCTCGATTTATCAGTTATTGCCACTGAGTACTCTTTCGTGAATCACAGTTTTCATACGGGCAATCGCTTTACGTACTTCGCGGATGCGAGCAGTATTTTCTAATTGACCAGTAGCCAATTGGAAGCGAAGGTTGAAAAGCTCTTCTTTCAGTGATTTCACTTTTTGTTCAATCTCAGCAGTGGTTAGGTCACGGATTTCATTAGCTTTCATTCGATTCACCACCAATTTCTTCGCGTTTTACGAACTTCGTTTTGATTGGAAGTTTGTGAGATGCAAGGCGTAATGCTTCGCGTGCCACTTCTTCAGATACTCCACCAAGTTCGAACATGATTTTACCAGTTTTGACAACGGCTACCCAGCCTTCAGGTGAACCTTTACCAGATCCCATACGTACCTCTAGAGGCTTTTTCGTATATGGTTTATGCGGGAATATTTTAATCCAGACTTTACCGCCACGTTTCATGTAACGAGTCATGGAAATACGTGCTGCTTCGATTTGACGGTTAGTGATCCAAGATGATTCTAGTGCTTGGAGACCAAATTCGCCGAATGCGATTTCTTTACCGCCTTTAGCTTCTCCGCGCATCTTGCCACGGTGCTCTCTACGATATTTAACGCGTTTAGGCATTAACATATTATTTGCCTCCTTCCTCAGATTTCTTCTTAGTTGGAAGGACTTCACCGCGGTAGATCCATACTTTTACGCCAAGCTTACCATAAGTTGTGTCTGCTTCAGCATGCGCATAATCAATATCAGCGCGGAGCGTATGGAGCGGAACAGTACCTTCACTGTAGTGTTCAGCACGCGCAATGTCAGCGCCGCCTAGACGTCCAGATACTTGAGTTTTGATTCCTTTAGCGCCAGAACGCATTGTGCGTTGGATCGCTTGTTTTTGTGCACGACGGAAAGACACTCGGTTTTCCAATTGACGTGCAACACTTTCAGCAACCAATCTTGCATCAAGGTCAGCTCTTTTGATTTCAATGATGTTGATGTGTACACGCTTGCCAGTCATAGAGTTAAGCTGTTTGCGAAGTACTTCTACTTCAGATCCACCTTTACCAATTACCATACCTGGTTTCGCTGTGTGAATAGTTACGTTAACACGGTTTGCAGCGCGTTCAATTTCGATTTTAGAAACTGAAGCTTCTTTCAAACGTGCTTCAACATATTCACGGATTTTAATATCTTCGTGAAGAAGTGTCGCATAATCTTTCTCAGCGTACCATTTAGATTCCCAATCACGAATGATTCCGATACGCATCCCAATTGGATGTATTTTTTGTCCCACGAATTATCCCTCCTTCTTGTCAGATACCACTAGTGTGATGTGGCTTGTGCGTTTATTAATTGCGCTTGCGCGTCCCATTGCACGTGGACGGAAACGTTTAAGTGTTGGACCTTCGTCAACGAATACTTCACTGATGACCAAGTCATTCAGATCCATTTCGTAGTTGTGTTCAGCGTTAGCAGCTGCAGATTTCAATAACTTCTCAACAACAATAGATGCTGCTTTCGGAGTGTGGTTCAAAATCGCAACAGCTTCGCCAATTTGCTTGCCTCGGATTAAATCTACTACTAAACGGACTTTACGAGGAGCAATACGTACTGTTCTAGCGACAGCTTTTGCTTGCATGGGGAAATCCTCCTCTCAATTAACGTCTTGTTTTCTTATCGTCTGCACCATGACTAGCGTATTTGCGTGTTGGAGCGAATTCGCCTAGTTTATGGCCCACCATGTCTTCAGTCACATATACAGGGATGTGTTTACGACCATCGTATACTGCGATTGTTTGTCCGATGAATGTCGGGAAAATTGTAGAACGGCGAGACCAAGTTTTGATCACTTGTTTTTTCTCAGAATCCTTTTGTGCTTCAACTTTTTTCATAAGATGATCATCAACAAAAGGTCCTTTTTTCAAGCTGCGGCCCATGTGGGATCCTCCCTTCGTGATTGCACCACGGTTCTTTCAGCGAACCGTAGCGGAATCAAATTATTTTTTACGACGACGCACGATAAATTTATCTGACTTGTTCGTTTTCTTACGTGTCTTGTACCCAAGAGTTGGTTTGCCCCAAGGAGACATTGGTGATTTACGTCCGATTGGCGAACGTCCTTCACCACCACCGTGTGGGTGATCGTTAGGGTTCATTACAGATCCGCGGACTGTTGGGCGGTTACCCTTCCAGCGGTTACGTCCTGCTTTACCAATGTTGATCAATTCGTGCTGCTCATTTCCTACTGCACCGATAGTTGCGCGGCAAGTAGCAAGGATCATGCGAACTTCGCCTGATTGCAAACGAACTGTTACGTATTTTCCTTCTTTACCCAAAACCTGAGCTGAAGTTCCTGCAGAACGAACTAGTTGTCCGCCGCCGCCTGGCTTCAATTCGATGTTGTGGATTGTAGAACCCATTGGGATGTTTGACAACGGCAAAGCGTTACCTGCCTTGATGTCTGCTTCAATACCTGACATAAGTTGAGTTCCAACTTCGACTCCTTTAGGAGCGAGGATGTAACGTTTCTCACCATCAGCGTAGTGAATCAACGCGATGTTTGCAGAACGGTTTGGATCGTACTCAATTGTAGCAACGCGTCCTGGAATGCCATCTTTGTTACGTTTGAAGTCAATAACACGGTATTGGCGTTTATGTCCACCACCGTGGTGGCGTACAGTTATTTTACCTTGGTTGTTACGGCCGCCCTTGCGCTTTACAGGTCGTAAAAGCGATTTTTCAGGTTTGTTCGTTGTGATTTCAGCGAAATCTGAACTCGTCATGTTACGACGACCGTTAGTGGTAGGTTTATATTTTCTTATCCCCACGTTGTTTCCCTCCTTCTTTAATAGTCCTATAAGAACTTATAAAAATTAAATTTCGAACAATTCGATGTCTTTAGATTCAGCAGTCAATTTAACAATCGCTTTACGGCGTTTGTTTGTGTATCCTGCATGTTTGCCCATACGCTTGAATTTACCTTTGTAGTTCATGATGTTGACTTTCTCAACTTTCACGCCAAAGATCTCCTGTACGGCTTGTTTAACTTGGGTTTTGTTTGCGCGAGTGTCCACTTCAAAAGTGTACTTTTTCTCTGCCATTACTTCAGATGATTGCTCAGTAATGACTGGACGCTTTATTACATCACGTGCTTCCATTAACTAAGCACCTCCTCAATTTTCTCAATCGCTGCTTTTGTCATAACAATCTTGTCATGTCCAAGCAAGTCTAAAACGTTAATACCATCTGCTGCTACTACTGTCATACCGTGAAGGTTACGTGCAGATTTTGCTACGTTCTCATCAAGGTCAGCAGTTACGAACAAAGCTTTTTTGCCAATTGAAAGATCTTGGATCAACTGGTTGAAAGATTTTGTTTTCGGTGCATCAAATGTCAACCCTTCAAGTACCATCAAGTTTTCTCCGATAACTGCAGATGAAAGTGCAGAACGTAGAGCTAAACGACGTACTTTTTTAGGAAGTTTGTAGCTATAGCTACGTGGAGTTGGTCCGAATACGATACCGCCTCCGCGCCATTGTGGTGAACGGATCGACCCTTGACGAGCACGTCCAGTTCCTTTTTGACGCCATGGTTTTTTACCACCACCAGCTACTTCAGAACGGTTTTTTACTTTATGGTTACCTTGACGAAGTGAAGCGCGTTGAGACACTACTGCGTCAAATAACACTGATTCATTTGGCTCGATACCGAATACATAGTCGTTCAATTCGATGTCGCCCACTTGTGAACCTGTTTGATTTAATAAAGCTACTTTAGGCATTCTTGTTTCCTCCTTTCTCTAAAAAATTATTATTTCGCTTTAATTGCCGATTTAACACGGATCAATGCTTTGCGAGAACCAGGAACATTACCTTTAACAAGAAGCAGGTTACGTTCAAGATCAACCTTCACGATTGAAAGGTTTTGAATCGTAATTGTCGTGCCACCCATTTGACCAGGTAATTTCTTCTGTTTGAATACGCGGTTAGGAGCAACCGGACCCATTGAACCAGGACGACGGTGGTAACGTGAACCGTGAGACATTGGTCCGCGAGATTGTCCGTGGCGTTTAATAACACCTTGGAAACCTTTACCTTTTGTTGTTCCTGTGACATCTACTACATCGCCTTCTGCGAATACATCTACTTTGACTTCTTGACCAATCTCGTAATCAGCTAAGTTTACATTGCGAAGTTCGCGAATGAAGCGCTTAGGAGCAGTGTTCGCTTTTGCTACGTGTCCTTTAGAAGGTTTGTTTGAAAGCTTTTCGCGCTTGTCTTCAAAACCTAATTGGATTGCTTCGTAGCCGTCAACCTCAACTGTTTTCTTTTGAAGCACTACGTTTGGAGAAGCTTCAATAACAGTTACAGGGATTAAATCACCGTTCTCAGCAAAAACTTGCGTCATACCGATTTTTCTACCTAAGATTCCTTTGGTCATGTTGTCACACCTCCTGTGGTTATTTATGTTTTCTATTTCGTTTACCGATTAAAGTTTAATTTCAATGTCAACGCCTGATGGTAAATCAAGTTTCATTAACGCATCGACAGTTTGTGGTGTCGGGTTAACGATATCGATTAGACGTTTGTGTGTGCGCATTTCAAATTGCTCACGAGCATCTTTGTACTTATGGACAGCACGCAAGATTGTGTAGACCGATCTTTCAGTCGGCAACGGTATCGGACCCGATACGCTTGCACCTGAACGTTTAGCGGTTTCTACAATTTTCTCGGCAGACTGATCAAGAATTCTGTGATCATATGCTTTTAAACGGATACGAATTTTTTGTTTTGCCATTATTTTCCCTCCTTTTCGCCTATTTTTTGATAGACATTCTCCACGAAAATTTTCCAATCACTCGCCATGGCAAAGCGGCCGGGTGTATCGGTAACCTCTCGCTTCATCGCAGTCAAAGACCAACATTCACCATTATACAAAAGAAAAAAGAATTCCGCAAGTGTTTCCACGAAATTCTTTTCAATTCGCTTTTATTAGTATAACAGGATATTTTAGAACTTCAAGCCTGATGGTAATAGTCCGAACATTTCGAGCTTAGCCCAATATCATAGCGGCAATCCAACCGAAAATTACTAATGGAATATTGTAGTGAAGGAAGGTGGGAACACAGGTATCCCAGATGTGATTATGCTGTCCATCCACATTCAAGCCGGCTGTTGGGCCAAGCGTTGAATCAGAAGCTGGCGAACCCGCATCACCCAGTGCTCCCGCGGTGCCGATCAAAGCAATGATCGCCATCGTCGAGAATTCGAATTCTAAACTCAACGGTACGAAGATGGCAGCGATGATCGGAATCGTGGCAAACGATGAACCGATGCCCATCGTCACAAACAAGCCGACGACAAGCATTGCTAATGCCGCAATGCCCTTATTGCCTGCAAATAGTTCTGATACACTGTCAACCAGCGGCTCGACAGCTCCTGTCGCCTGTATGACCGAAGCGAAGCCATTTGCCGTAATCATAACAAACCCAATAAAGGCCATCATGCGCATACCTTCCGTAAGGACTTCGTCAGCTTCGCGCCATTTCATTGCGCCAAAGACATATAGCACCAAGATCCCGGCAAGCGCTCCGATGATCATTGAATCCGTCTGAATCTGGGCATACAATGCGGCGATCAGTGCCACGATCGTGACGATGACATCTTTCGTTGAAGCCGTCTTTTTCAAAGTTCCTTCTATAGTAGAAGAGGTTTTGCGATATTCACGCGGCTTGCGGTAGGAGATGAACACCGCGATGATCAATCCCACCAATAAGCCGGCTACAGGAATCGCCATCGCTTTTGGAATGTCAGCCATGTCGATCGTCAGACCTGCAAGTTCCATCTGCGTAAAGACTATCTCATGGAAAATCAATCCGAAGCCGTATGGCAATAAAATATAAGGAGCAGTCAGACCAAAAGTCAGAACGGCCGCAATCAGTCGGCGATCAATCCGCAGCTCATTTAAAATGTGCAAAATCGGTGGAACCAATAAAGGAATAAAAGCGATGTGAATCGGAATCAGGTTTTGCGAGAAGATAGCCATCGCCAGCAGCGCGATGATGATGAGGGCTTTCGCTAAATTTTCCCGTGTCGCCTCTCCGTCTTTATTGACTAGCTTTAGAACTCCTGAAACAAGAAGCTCCGGTATGCCCGTGCGTGAAATCGCTACGGCAAATCCACCGAGCATGGCGTAGCTGAGCGCAATGGTTGCCCCTTCCCCTAACCCGTCTGTAAATGAGGTTAATGTGTCCACAAAGGATAATCCGCCGCTCAATCCACCTGCAAGCGCCCCAATCAATAAAGCAAAGACGACATTCACACGCAATAAGCTCAATACGAGCATGACTAAGACAGCGATAATAACTGCATTCATAAATAAACTCTCCTTTAGTTTGCTAAAGCGTTAAAGTACACACTTTAAATTAACAAAACGCGAAAAGCTTGTCAACAGCCTATTGCTGATTTGTTTGCAGATAAAAAATCCAAAAACAAAGACCTTCTACGGTTTACGTAAAAGGTCTTCTTAAAAAGACTTATCAAGTTGTTTACCTGTACTCCATTAAGCCCGCCGCTGCCTTTCTTCATAAGCCGCGATATAGGCATCGTACTGGAACGTCAACGCGATTTCATCCCAGCCCTTCAGCAGCATTTCTTTCCAATAAGGGTCAATATCAAATTCATAGCGTATGCCGTCCTGTCCAGTGACAGTCTGATCGGCCAAGTTGATTTCCAACTTGAACTCCTCACGCTGTCCCTTATCTAGCAGCTCATTGACCTCCTGATCCTTTAAGCGGATTGGCAAAATGCCATTTTTCACACAGTTGTTATAGAAGATGTCTGCATAACTGGGAGCGATGACTACACGGAAGCCGTAATCTAAAATCGCCCACGGAGCATGTTCACGAGAAGAACCGCAACCGAAATTTTCTTGTGCGACCAGAATTTCGGAGTCGTTGAATCGAGGGTCATTCAGAACAAAGTCTTCTATCGGTGTTCCATCAGCATGAAAGCGCCAATGATAAAATAGGTATTTGCCGAATCCCGTTCGTTCAATACGCTTCAGAAACTCTTTTGAGATGATTTGGTCAGTATCTACGTTTTTTCGTTCAAGCGGAGTCAAAACGCTTGAGATTTTATTGATCGGTTTCATCGATAGGCCTCCTCATTTCTGTCTGTCATGCTGATGGTACCGGCTCTTTCATATAATTACGGACATCGGTCAAGTGACCTTCAATCGCAGCGGCAGCTGCCATGACGGGGCTCACCAGGTGCGTCATCGATCCCGCTCCTTGGCGTCCTTCGAAATTCCGGTTGGAAGTAGATGCACAGCGTTCGCCTGCAGGCACCGAGTCCTCATTCATTGCTAGGCACATACTGCAGCCTGTCTCACGCCACTCAAAGCCCGCTTCAAGAAAGACTTGGTCCAACCCTTCCTGTTCAGCTGCACGTTTGACCGTTTCAGATCCAGGAACGACAATTGCCGTTACGGACGGATGTACTTTTTTGCCTTTGACAATTTCACTCGCTGCGCGCAAATCGCCGAGGCGTGCGTTTGTGCAAGAACCAATAAACACATGTTGGATATCAATAGAAGTAAGCGGCGTTCCTTCTTCTAGGTGCATATAGGCCAATGCTTGCTTCAACGCATCTCTATCTGACTGTTTATCGTAATCAGCAGCAGACGGGACGCGTTCCGCAATGCCTGAACCCATTGAAGGGTTAGTGCCCCACGTTACGAATGGAGAAATCTCATCTGCATGAATGGTAACTGTCGCGTCGTACTGCGCACCTTCATCTGTTGCAAGAGCCAGCCAACGGGCAGCTTCTTTTTCAAACGCTTCACCTTCAGGCACGTGTCTGCGCCCTCTCAAATATTCCACCGTTGTTTCATCCGGACTGATCAAGCCTGCCCGCGCACCGGCTTCAATTGACATATTGCAGATGGTCATGCGTTCTTCCATCGATAAACCACGGATCGCTTCACCCGTGTACTCCATAATATAGCCTGTTCCCATGTCGATGCCGAATTTCGAAATAATAGCCAAGATGACGTCTTTAGAAGAAACGCCAAAACCTAGCTTGCCGTCAATCCGCACTTCCATGGTTTTCGGCTTTGATTGCCATAAAGTCTGAGTGGACAGGACATGCTCTACTTCACTAGTACCGATTCCGAACGCCAATGCACCAAAGGCACCATGCGTCGAAGTATGGCTGTCACCGCAGACGATGGTCTTGCCAGGTTGTGTCAAGCCCAGTTCCGGGCCAATGACATGCACAATCCCTTGGTCTGGATGATTGATGCCTGCAAGCGGCACACCGAATTCATCACAATTGTCTTGCAAAGTTTTAATTTGCTTCCGCGAAATGGGATCCGTAATCGTCTCCCGGTTTCTTGTCGGAACATTATGGTCCATGGTTGCGAAGCAAAGGTCGGGACGGCGAACTTTTCTTCCGTTCAGCCGAAGCCCTTCAAACGCTTGCGGAGATGTCACCTCATGCAATAAATGAAGATCAATATATAGCAGGTCCGGCTTGCCTTTCTCTTCGAAGACGATATGTTGTTCCCAAATTTTCTCTATGATTGTTTTTGCCATGCGAACCGCTCCTTTCACTTATACATAAGAATACATAATGTGTTCTGATACAAATTCTCTTTCCAATTCTTCTACCACTTTCGTTACAAATCGATCAGTAGAAACTACACGTTTCCCATGCCCAGCCAAGTCACCTGTGCAATAGCCGTCTTCGAGAACTCCCATAACCGCTTTCTCAATAGCTGCAGCTTCTGTATGAAGGCCGAATGAATGCTTGAACATCATCGCGACCGACAGGATGGCAGCCGATGGATTCGCTTTATTTTGTCCTGCGATATCCGGTGCTGAACCGTGTACGGGTTCGTAAAGCCCGAAGCCGTCTGAACGGATGCTCGCAGATGGCAGCATGCCAAGTGAACCGGTGATCACTGAAGCTTCGTCGCTCAAGATGTCACCAAACATATTCTCCGTTACCATAACATCGAAAGCACGCGGATCGGTGATCAGTTTCATTGCAGCTGAATCGACCAGCATATGCTCCACTTCAATATCCGGATAAGCTTTACGGCGCTCTTCTACAACTTCACGCCATAGTTTACTGGTTTCCAGTACATTGGCTTTATCGACCGAAGTCACTTTGCCTCTGCGTGTACGGGCAATTTCAAATGCTTGATTTACAATGCGTTCGATTTCCTGTCTTGTATAAACCAAGGTATCCACCGCTGATTTTTCCGACCGGCGCTTCGGTTCTCCGAAATACAGACCGCTCGTCAATTCACGGACAATGACCATGTCCACTTCTTTCGCTACTTCTTCTTTTAATGGAGAAGAAGCCAGCAATGCAGGCACCGCTTTGACAGGGCGGATATTGGCAAACAAATCGAAATGCTTACGGATGTTCAAAAGTCCTTTTTCAGGACGCAGGTGAGCAGGATTGCTGTCCCATTTTGTTCCTCCGACCGCACCGAGGAGAATCGCGTCACTCGCTTCGCAAACATCAATAGTTTGCTGAGGCAGCGGGTTATCGAATTGATCAACCGCGGTACCTCCGATTGCCGCGTGCTTCAAATGAAAAGTATGTCCATAACGCATTGCGATGGATTGCAGCACCTTTACCGCTGCATCTGTTACTTCTGGTCCGATTCCGTCTCCTGGCAATACCGCTATTGTTTTTTTCATTTTAAATTCCTCCTCTTTTGATCTGTTCTTTTTACACTGCCGACATCCTAACTTTCTTACCTGTTTGCACAATTTGACGATTGACTGCGTTTAAATAAGCTTTTGCTGTTGCTTCCAAAACATCCTGCGCGACATCGCGTCCTGTCACTGTCTCTCCGTCATAACTCATATTGATAACAGCCTCGCCCAGTGCATCGCGTCCTTTGCCAATAGAGGTTACACGGTAATCTAAAATATGAACTTTGCCTTCTACAATTCGTTCCAATGTGTTAAAAATCGCTTCGACCGATCCAGCTCCAGTAGCTGCTTCATTAATTAATTCACCATTCGGGTGATAAGCAGAAGCCGTAGCAGTTGGAATGTTTGCCGTACCATATTGCACTTGAACACTTTCCAACTTGTAAACCGGTGTTTCAGTATCATGAATCTGCTGATCTGTCAGCAATACGTAAAGGTCGTCTTCTACAATCTCTTTTTTGCGATCGGCTAGTTTCTTAAATTCAATAAATGCTTTGTTCAACTTCTCATCTGTTAAATCAAAGCCCATTTTGACGGCGCGGTCTTTAAAGGCGTGGCGCCCAGAATGTTTGCCAAGCACCAATTCAGTTGCTGCATCGCCAATCAATTCTGGTGTAATGATTTCATAGGTCAACGGATTCTTCAGCATGCCGTCCTGGTGGATGCCAGATTCATGGGCAAAAGCATTTTTGCCGACAACCGCTTTATTCGGTTGAATCAGGCTGCCTGTCAATTGGCTAACCAACTGGCTTGTGCGTTTGATTTCGTGAAGGTTGATACCCGTTTCGATATTGAAAATTTGTTTGCGAATGTGTAAAGCGACTGCAATTTCCTCGAGTGCGACGTTGCCGGCGCGTTCTCCAATGCCATTAATAGTCCCTTCCACTTGAGTGGCACCATTTTCAATTGCCGCCAATGTGTTGGCCGTTGCCATGCCCAAATCATTATGGCAATGCGCGGACAACTTCACTTTGTCAATTCCTGCTACATTTTCGGTCATGTATTTGAACATTGCTCCGTATTCCTGAGGCGTCGCGTAACCAACCGTATCTGGAAGGTTGATGGTAGTCGCACCCGCTTCAATGACTTTACGAATAATATGGGCCAGAAATTCCGGATCTGAACGGGAAGCATCTTCCGCTGACCATTGGACCAACGGGAAGAACTTACGCGCATATTTCACTGATTCCACAGCAAGCTCAACAACCTGCTCAGGTGTTTTAAACAATTTAGTTTCCATATGGATAGGCGAAGTAGCTAAAAAGATGTGAATATGCGGCTGTTCCGCTCCTTTTAACGCTTCCCATGTCCGGTCAATATCACTTTGGATCGAACGGGCCAAGCCCGTTACGATGGAATTCTTCACCGTGCCTGCGATTCGCTGCACGGCATCAAAATCTCCTGGAGATGAAGCAGGAAATCCTGATTCGATAATCGTCACTCCCAGACGTTCAAGCTGGCGGGCGATTTCGATTTTCTCTGCTGTATTCAAGTTGATCCCGGCCGACTGTTCTCCGTCTCGTAATGTCGTATCGAAAATATCAATTTGTGACATTGGCGACCACCTCTTTTTGTTTAGCTTTTTTTCCTTCATTGACGAATGGCATCATCGCACGCAATTCACGTCCAACTTGCTCAATTTGGTGAGATTCTTCGGCTTTTTCAATCGCAGTAAATTCTGGACGGTTCAATTGGTTTTCAAGCAACCAGCCTTTTGCGAATTTCCCTGTTTGGATATCTGTAAGAATATCTTTCATACGAGCTTTTGTATCTGCGTCAACAACACGCGGTCCTGAAACAAAGTCTCCCCATTGAGCGGTATCGGAAATCGAGTAGCGCATTCCTGACAAGCCACCTTCGTACATTAGATCAACAATCAATTTTAATTCGTGCATGCATTCAAAATAAGCAAGTTCCGGTTGGTATCCCGCTTCCACAAGTGTTTCGAATCCAGCTTTCACCAGTGAAGTTACACCACCGCAAAGAACTGCCTGTTCTCCGAATAGATCCGTTTCTGTTTCTTCTTTAAACGTCGTTTCCAAAACGCCTGCACGTGTAGCCCCGATTCCTTTAGCGTAAGCAAGCGCCACGTCTTTAGCTTGTCCAGATACATCTTGATGAATAGCAAACAATCCAGGAACTCCGGCACCAGCTTCGTACGTACGGCGTACAAGATGCCCCGGACCTTTTGGAGCTACTAAGAACACGTCTACATCTTCCGGTGCAACAATTTGGTTAAAGTGAACATTAAAGCCGTGTGCAAAAACAAGTGATTTCCCAGCCGTTAATGAAGGTTTGATTTCTGCGTTGTAAATTTGCGTCTGTTTTTCATCCGGTACTAAGATCATGATTACGTCCGCAGCGTCTGCCGCTTCTTTTACTGTAGACACTTGCATGCCGTCATTTTTCGCTTGATCAAATGACTTGCCTGGACGTACTCCAACTACTACATCAAAACCGGATTCTTTTAAGTTTTGAGCATGTGCATGGCCCTGAGAACCATAGCCGATCACCGCAATTTTCTTTCCTTTAAGTACCTGTTCGTTTACGTCTTGGTTATAATACATTTTTGCCATTTTTAATTTCCTCCTTGGGTTTGGGTTTTTTATAGGATGTTCAATTGCGGTGTTTGTGTTTTTTGTGTCTCTCTGACAAAAGCGGATACCCCGGTTCGGGTCAGCTCTTTCACACCATACGGCCTCATCAGATCAATAAACGCTTCGATTTTTTCCGGGTCGCCTGTCACTTGGAATGTCGTTACGTTTTTGCTCATATCGACGACGGTCGCCCGGAACGGTTCAACGATGCTGAGAACTTCATTTCTGACTGCTGGTGGGACGACCACTTTGACCAGTGCCAACTCTCTCATCACCATTGCCTTATCGGTAATGTCATTCACTTTAATCACATCAATTTGCTTTTGAAGCTGCTTTAATAACTGCTCCAATTTGCCTTTGTCTTCTACATTGACCACAAAAGTCATTTTCGACATGCCAGGCTGCTCTGTGTGGCCAACCGAAATGCTTTCGATGTTGAACTGCCGTTTCATCAGCAATCCAGTCACGCGGTTCAACACCCCGCTTTGGTTGATCACCGTTGTAGTAATGACTCTTTTCATTCGCCTTTCACTCCGATCATTTCATTCAAGCCTTTGCCAGGCGCAACCATCGGATATACAGATTCCAGCTGCACCACTCGGCAATCAATCAAGGCTGGCTCGTTTGAATTAAATGCTTCTGCGAAAACCGCTTCTGCTTCTTCCATCGTTTCCACTTTGTACCCTTTAATGTCGTAAGCTTCAGCGAGCTTCACAAAGTTCGGTTGAACAGGAATCAACGATTGCGAATAACGTCCTTCGTAGAATGTTTCCTGCCACTGTCTTACCATCCCCAGACTTTGATTGTTCAAGATAACAATCTTGACCGGGAGACGAAGCTCTTGAAGCAAAGACAGCTCCTGCAAAGTCATTTGGAATCCGGCATCTCCAACAATGGAGATGACTTGCTCATCGGGTTTTGCTAATTGTGCGCCGATGGCTGCCGGGAACCCAAAGCCCATTGTCCCTAGTCCGCCTGATGTAACCCAGTTATGAGGATTATTAAAGCGGTAATATTGAGCAGCCCACATTTGATGCTGACCCACATCAGTAGTTACGACCGCATTGCCTCCGGTCAAACGATGAATCAATTCAACCGCCTGTTGAGGAAGGATGCCTTCGCGGCCTTTCACGTGATACTGAAGTGGATATTCATCTTTGTTGCCGGTTAATTCGGTTAACCATTGAGTAGTGTCTGGGCTTTCAAACGATTGGTTAAGCAATTGAACCAATGCTTCTTTAGCATCTGCAACAATCGGAATTGCTGTAGGAACATTTTTACCGATTTCTGCTGGATCGATATCGATATGGATCACTTGTGCATTAGGTGCAAAGTGAGCAAGATTCCCAGTCAACCGGTCATCGAATCGTGCACCAATGTTCATCAATACATCGCAGTCGCAAATTGCTGTATTAGCTGTATAAGTTCCGTGCATGCCAGCCATTCCTAAGAATAGTTCGTGTTCGCCAGCGATGCTGCCGAGCCCCAGCAATGTATTGGTAATCGGAATTTGATGCCGTTCCGAGAAAGTTCTTAGTTCATCTGTTGCTTTTGCGGCAAGTACACCGGCTCCCGCTAAGATCAATGGCTTTTTCGCTTGTGATAACAACTGAGCAGCTTTTTGGATCTGCAGGTAGTTCGGGTTTGTTGTTGGTTGATAGCCCGGCAAGTATACAGCCTCTTCTTCTTTATTGGATAAGAATAATTCAGTTGCGATATTTTTTGGGATGTCGACCAGAACCGGTCCTGGTCGTCCAGTAGAAGCAATGTAAAATGCCTCTTTTATAATTCTTGGCAAATCCGCCACTTTTTTCACTTGATAATTATGTTTCGTAATTGGTTGTGTGATGCCGATAATATCTGCTTCCTGGAAAGCATCTGTTCCAATAACTGAAGTTGCAACCTGACCCGTGAAGATGACCAGCGGCAAGGAATCCAGCATGGCATCCGCTATACCTGTAACTAAATTTGTAGCTCCTGGTCCCGATGTAGCAAGGACGACTCCAGTCTTACCGGAAACTCTTGCATATCCCTCAGCCGCGTGGATTGCACCTTGTTCATGTCTGGCTAATACGTGGCGTATGGGGTTTTTATGCAAGGCGTCATAAATTGGCAGCACCGCGCCTCCCGGATATCCGAAAATGATTTCTACACCCTGACCTTTCAAAGATTGAATCAGTACGTCTGCACCATTACCTGTCAGCTGCTGTTTAACTTCTTCTCTTACCTGTACGTTTACTCCCAATCCTTCCGCCTCCTTTTCTAAGTCTCCGGTGGAATAAAAACAAAGAAGCTTTTTCATCCCTACACAAAGAAACATGTTCTTCGCATAGGGATGAAAAAGCTTCATGGTACCACCCTATTTCACTGCGCAACCGCAGCCTCATGGATAAGCATTGCCTATCCGCTGATAACGATGTCTTTTAACTTGCAAGTCACCGGAACTACCTAAACAGCCGAAGCTTTTCAGCAATCCACTCAGAGGGGATGTCGTAAATGGTTGTATTACCGGCTTCCACCTATACCGGCTCTCTGTAAATACAGTTTCCAATTACTTTAACCTCGTCATTGAGTTGAACTAATATTCAATTTATTTAACCGATTTTTTACACTACATTTAAATGGTCTGAATAAACTTTTACGCCATCGTTCTGGACAAGTTCTCTAAATGATTCAAGCAAATCATTTGTTACTGGCCCCGGTTTCCCTTCGCCAATTACTCGGCCATCCACTTTTACTACGGCAATTACTTCAGCAGCCGTACCTGTCAGGAACACCTCATCCGCTACGTACACATCGTGTCTAGTAAAAACACCTTCTTGAATGTCATAACCTTTTTCTGCCGCTACATCCATAATCGCATTGCGTGTTATCCCTTCAAGCGCTCCTACATAACCTGGAGGCGTTAATAATTTATTCTTGCGGACAATGAAGATGTTATCCGCTGAACCTTCGGCTACATAACCTTGATCGTTCAACATGAGTGCTTCAGAAACACCTGCTAGATGAGCTTCCAGTTTCACCAAAATATTATTCATGTAGTTCAATGATTTTACCTTTGGACTTAATACGTCTGAACGGCTTCTCCGTGTAGCAACCGATACAATTTCAATCCCTGTCTCATACATTGATTTAGGAAATAACGATAAAGGCTCTGCTATTACAATTACACTTGGATGTGAGCAGCTATATGGATCCAATCCAAGGTTTCCAACTCCCCGTGAAACGATCAGTCGAATATAAGCATCCTTGAATTTATTCTCTCTAAGCGTTTGGACAACAATTTCAACCATTTCCTCAAAAGTATGTGGAATCTCGAGCATCACGGATTTTGCTGAATCGTAAAGCCGCTCTAGATGTTCTTCCAGCCGAAAGACGTTTCCGTTATAAGAACGGATTCCCTCGAACACACCATCACCGTATAAAAAACCGTGATCATAAACTGAAATTTTAGCGTCTTCCTTTTTAACGAATTCACCATTTAAATAAATTACTTGTTCGCTCATGATGTCCACTTCTTTCTCGAAAGTTTTATAATATGCAATATATCGAATTCTGTTTGCGTCTTGTAAATTGTTGCTATCATATCGCCTATTTACATGCCTGTCAATCAACTTCACACTGTTTTTTTATTAATTTTGAATATTCACAAACCATGTATCCGTTTTCATTGTTGGTATACCTGGCTTTAACAGATTTTTTAAAAAGTTTGAATATTTTATGAACGCACTATAATTTTTCAAAAAAACTCGTCGTACCCCTTGCCACAGCACAAAAAAAGACCCTGTCTCATTTAATGAGACAGGGTCTTAAATTAACACTTAGCAGATCTTACTTAGTGATTGTAGCAACAACGCCAGCGCCTACAGTACGTCCACCCTCACGGATAGAGAACTTAGTTCCTTCTTCAAGTGCGATAGGAGAGATTAGAGAAACGATCATTTCGATGTTATCTCCAGGCATAACCATTTCTACACCTTCAGGAAGGTTACAAACACCAGTTACATCAGTTGTACGGAAGTAGAACTGCGGACGGTAGTTTGTGAAGAATGGAGTGTGACGTCCACCCTCTTCTTTTGAAAGAACATAAACTTCAGCTTTAAACTCAGTGTGTGGAGTGATTGTGCCTGGTTTAGCCAATACTTGTCCACGTTGTACGTCATCACGAGAAACTCCGCGAAGAAGTGCACCAATGTTGTCGCCAGCTTCAGCATAGTCAAGCAATTTACGGAACATTTCTACACCAGTTACAGTTGTAGATTTTGGTTCTTCAGTAAGACCAATGATATCAACGTTATCACCGATTTTGATTTGTCCGCGTTCAACGCGTCCAGTAGCAACAGTACCACGGCCAGTGATTGAGAATACATCCTCAACAGGCATCATGAATGGCTTGTCAGTATCACGTGGTGGAGTAGGGATGTACTCATCAACCGCGTTCATCAATTCAACGATTTTATCTTCCCATTCTGCTTCGCCTTCAAGAGCTTTAAGAGCAGATCCTTTGATGACAGGAATGTCATCGCCAGGGAAGTCATATTCAGATAGAAGATCGCGGACTTCCATTTCAACTAGTTCAAGAAGTTCTTCGTCATCTACCATGTCGCATTTGTTCATGAATACTACTAGGTAAGGAACACCAACTTGACGTGAAAGAAGAATGTGCTCACGAGTTTGTGGCATTGGGCCGTCAGCAGCAGATACTACTAGGATCCCGCCGTCCATTTGAGCAGCACCAGTGATCATGTTTTTAACATAATCGGCGTGTCCAGGGCAATCTACGTGTGCATAGTGGCGAGTTTCAGTTTCATACTCAACGTGTGAAGTATTGATTGTGATACCGCGCTCTTTTTCTTCAGGAGCGTTGTCGATTTGAGCGTAAGAACGAGCTTCCCCGCCTGATTTTTTAGCTAGAACTGTAGCGATTGCTGCAGTCAAAGTTGTTTTACCATGGTCAACGTGACCAATTGTACCAATATTCGCGTGCGTTTTAGAACGATCAAATTTAGCTTTTCCCATTAGAAAAATCCTCCTCAAAATGTAAGTGAATGTTTGTTTGAAGTGCTGGAATAATAGGGCCCTATTATTCCGAGCATACAAACTATTTATACTTTATTAAAGATCAAAATTCAATTATTGACCTTTATTTTTTTTGATGATTTCTTCAGAAATTGATTTCGGTACTTCTTCATAGTGATCGAAGTGCATTGAGAATACACCACGACCTTGCGTGTTTGAGCGCAATGAAGTTGCATAACCGAACATTTCTGCAAGAGGTACCATAGCACGAACTACTTGTGCGTTTCCGCGAGCGTCCATACCTTCTACACGGCCTCGGCGTGACGTAATGTCACCCATGATATCTCCAAGGTATTCCTCAGGGATAACAACCTCAACGCGCATAATTGGCTCAAGAAGAACCGGTCTAACTTTAGAAATTGCATTTTTAAGTGCCATAGAAGCAGCAACTTTAAATGCCATCTCATTCGAGTCAACATCATGGTAAGAGCCGTCGAACAAGCGAGCTTTAATATCAATCAAAGGATATCCGGCGATAACACCATTGTCTAGAGAGTCACGAAGACCCGCTTCAACTGCTGGGATGTATTCACGTGGAACAACACCACCAACGATACCATTTTCAAATTCAAAACCTGCTCCTTCTTCATTTGGAGAGAATTCAATCCAAACGTGTCCGAATTGTCCACGTCCACCAGATTGGCGTACGAATTTACCTTCAACTTTAGCAGACTCACGGAATGTCTCACGGTAAGATACCTGAGGTGCACCCACGTTAGCTTCTACGTTGAATTCACGACGCATACGGTCAACTAGGATATCAAGGTGAAGTTCACCCATACCAGCGATGATCGTTTGGCCAGTTTCCTGGTCAGTATGAGCACGGAAAGTTGGATCTTCTTCTTGCAGTTTTGCAAGAGCTTGACCCATTTTATCTTGATCCGCTTTAGATTTAGGCTCCACAGAAAGTGAGATAACAGGTTCTGGGAATACCATGCGCTCAAGAATTACTTGTTGTTTCTCGTCACTTAAAGTATCACCAGTCGATGTATCTTTAAGGCCGATAGCAGCAGCAATATCTCCACAATATACTTCAGCGATTTCTTCACGGGAGTTTGCGTGCATTTGAAGGATACGTCCTACGCGCTCACGCTTGCCTTTAGAAGAGTTCTGAACATATGAACCAGATTTAAGAGTTCCAGAATACACACGGAAGAAAGTCAATTTCCCAACGTATGGATCTGTCATTACTTTAAACGCAAGCGCTGAGAATGGTTCGTCTTCGCTAGGTTTACGCAATACTTCTTCGTCTGAATCCGGAAGAACACCAGTCATTGGTGGTACATCCAATGGAGATGGTAGGTAATCAATTACTGCATCAAGCATTAATTGAACCCCTTTGTTTTTAAATGCAGTTCCGCAAACCACTGGATAAAACTCAACATCTAACGTTCCTTTACGGATCGCAGCTTTAAGTTCTTCTTTAGTGATTTCTTCGCCACCAAGATATTTCTCCATCAAGTCTTCATCAAGCTCAGCTACAGCTTCCACTAATTTAGTGTGCCATTCTTCTGCTTGCTCTTTGTACTCTTCAGGAATTTCACCTTCTGTAATTTCAGTTCCCAAATCGTTTGCGTAGAAGCGTGCATTCATTTCAACAAGATCGATAATTGCTGAGAAGTCATCTTCTGCACCGATTGGTAATTGAATCGGGTGAGCATTAGCCTGTAAACGCTCATGCAGTGTGTTTACAGAATATAAGAAGTCCGCACCGATTTTATCCATTTTATTGATGAATACGATACGTGGAACTCCGTAAGTTGTAGCTTGACGCCAAACAGTTTCAGTTTGAGGCTCAACACCTGATTGAGCATCAAGAACTGTAACTGCACCATCAAGTACGCGCAATGAACGTTCAACTTCAACAGTGAAGTCTACGTGTCCAGGAGTATCGATGATGTTAACACGGTGGTTTTTCCATGAAGCTGTTGTCGCAGCAGAAGTGATTGTAATTCCACGTTCTTGCTCTTGCTCCATCCAGTCCATTTGAGAAGCACCTTCATGCGTTTCACCAATTTTGTGGATTCTACCAGTGTAGTATAAAATACGCTCCGTAGTAGTCGTTTTACCGGCATCAATGTGTGCCATGATCCCGATATTACGTGTTTTGTCTAAGGAGAACTCTCTAGCCATGTTGTTTTTCTCCTTCCGTTTCGGATTAAGATGTAAACATCTCGAAAGAAATTACCAGCGATAGTGAGCAAACGCTTTGTTTGCTTCCGCCATTTTATGAATATCTTCACGTTTTTTAACAGCTGCACCAGTGTTGTTAGCAGCGTCTAAAATTTCATTAGCCAAACGCTCTTCCATTGTTTTCTCTCCACGAAGACGTGAATAGTTTACAAGGTAGCGAAGACCTAGAGTTGTACGGCGTTCAGGACGAACTTCAACCGGTACTTGGTAGTTAGCTCCACCAACACGGCGAGCGCGTACTTCAAGAACTGGCATAACATTAGTCAATGCTTGTTCGTATACTTCAATTGGATCTTTACCGCTGCGTTCTTTAACTAGCTCAAACGCTCCGTATAGGATCTTTTGTGAAGTACCTCTTTTTCCGTCAACCATCATTTTATTAATTAAGCGTGTCACCAATTTTGAATTATAAATTGGATCTGGCAACACGTCACGTTTAGCTACAGGACCTTTACGAGGCATGTATGTTCCTCCTTTCAACGAAATCTCTTCGTTAATTTAACTTATTATTTTTTTACTTTAGGACGTTTAGTTCCGTATTTAGAACGGCTTTGCATACGGCCGTTTACTCCAGCTGTATCAAGTGCTCCACGTACGATATGGTAACGCACACCCGGTAAATCTTTTACGCGTCCGCCGCGAAGAAGAACTACACTGTGCTCTTGAAGGTTGTGACCTTCTCCAGGGATGTAAGCATTAACCTCGATTTGGTTTGTCAAACGTACACGCGCATATTTACGCAATGCGGAGTTTGGTTTTTTCGGTGTCATCGTACCAACACGAGTACATACTCCACGTTTTTGTGGTGATGTCACGTTAGTCTGAGACTTTTTAAAGCTGTTATACCCTTTGTTTAACGCTGGTGAATCTGATTTAGTGCTCTTTGGTTTACGAGGCTTGTTAACTAATTGGTTAATTGTAGGCATCGATTTTTTCCTCCTCTCAAAAGGTGTTCTAATACCACATATCCAGGTGGTTCATTTTTGGGTAAAAAACAAAGTCTTTGTGTTTTACACAAAAACTGTTATCCAGTAATAGCCACAGCAGCTGCACCGACATTAATGCCATATGCTTTGCCAAGCTTCAATCGTGAATCTGCATATTCGATCCGAATACCTTTTTCTAAGGCTAGTTGGATAATCTGTTCGGTCATTCGATCGTCCGCGTCTTTTGCCACTATTACTTCTTGGACAATGCCGCTTTTTAATGCTTTTACTGTCTGCTTTGTACCGATGATTATTTCACTTGCCTGTTTTACTTTTTCATTAGACATTTGCATATCCTCCAAAGTGTCAGACCGTTAACCATCAACCCTCAACATATTATCATTCTATGACAATGCTGTCAACTGAATTCTTAAAAAATCCCGGGAAGGTTATTTAGAAGCTTCCCGGAATCTAAGATTTTATTTTATGATTCTGTACCGACAATTTCCTGCTTCGCCGCTTTTTCGCTTTGAGCAATTTTAATTTGGCGGTAACGCTGCATTCCTGTTCCAGCTGGAACAAGTTTACCGATGATAACATTCTCTTTCAATCCTAGAAGCTCATCGCGTTTTCCTTTGATCGCTGCATCTGTTAAGACACGAGTCGTTTCCTGGAATGATGCGGCTGATAGGAATGATTCTGTTTCAAGGGATGCTTTTGTGATACCCAAGATAACAGGACGGCTTGTCGCTGGCAAATTACCTTCTAGAACCGCTTTGACGTTGGCTTCAGTGAATTGATGGATATCCAAAAGTGAACCTGGCAGCAATTCAGTATCGCCGGCTTCAATGACGCGAACTTTACGGAACATTTGACGAACCATAACTTCTACGTGCTTATCGCCGATCTCTACCCCTTGCATACGGTATACTTTTTGAACTTCCTTCAATAGATACACTTGAACAGCTTGAACGTCTTTTACTTGAAGCAATTGTTTCGGATCAATTGAACCATCCGTCAACACTTCACCTCGAACGATGGCGTCATCAACTTGAACCTTGATGCGTGCATTGTAAGGAGCTAAGTATTTACGAGTTTCAACGTCTCCTTGAATCGTTACTTCTTTCTGGCCTTCGCGGATTTCATCAATTTCAGTTACGGTACCTGTAATTTCAGAAATAACTGCTTGGCCTTTCGGATTACGCGATTCGAATATTTCTTGGATACGCGGAAGACCTTGTGTAATATCGTCTCCTGCAACACCGCCTGTATGGAATGTACGCATTGTAAGCTGAGTTCCTGGTTCACCGATTGATTGAGCTGCAATGATACCTACTGCCTCGCCCACTTCAACTTCGTCTCCAGTTGCCAAGTTAGTTCCGTAGCATTTTTTACAAATGCCGTGTTTTGTATTACATGTAAATGCAGAGCGAATCGTCACTTCTTTAATGCCCGCTTCAAGGATAAGACGAGTCAAATCTTGTGTGATCAATTCATCTTTCGCTACAATCACTTCTTTTGTTTCCGGGTGGCGAATTGTTTTCTTAGCATGGCGACCAACGATACGCTCATGAAGCTCTTCAATCACTTCTGTGCCTTCCATCAACGCTCCTACCAACAAGCCTCTGTCAGTTCCACAGTCATTTTCACGGACAATTGCATCTTGTGCAACGTCTACCAAACGACGAGTTAAGTAACCTGAATCGGCTGTTTTAAGTGCTGTATCGGCAAGACCTTTACGAGCACCGTGTGTAGAGATGAAGTATTCAAGTACTGTCAATCCTTCACGGAAGGAAGATTTAATCGGAAGTTCGATGATGCGTCCAGCCGGGTTGGCCATGAGCCCGCGCATACCAGCAAGCTGTGTAAAGTTGGAAGCATTACCACGCGCTCCGGAATCACTCATCATAAAGATTGGATTCAAGTTATCAAGAGATGCCATCAGTTTGCCCTGAATGATATCTTTTGCATTGCTCCAATACGAAATGACGCGTGCATATCGTTCTTCTTCAGTAATCAATCCGCGACGGAATTGTTTCATTACTTTATCTACATTTTCTTGCGCATCAACTAGGATTTCTCCTTTGTCCGGAAGAACTACGATATCCGCCACACCAACAGTAATGCCGGCTTGTGTCGAATACTTGAATCCAAGGCTCTTCATACGGTCAAGCATTTTAGAAGTTTCCGTAATGTGGAAACGTTTGAACACTTCAGCGATGATTTCCCCAAGAATTTTCTTCTTGAATGGAGTCACAAGCTCTGCTTCTTCAATATGCTTGCGAATATCTGTCGTTGTTGGGACAAAATATTTCGCTGGTGTTTCCACCTGCAGATTGTAGTCAGTTGGTTCATTTATATAAGGGAATGACTTCGGCAGAATTTCATTGAAAATAATTTTACCGACTGTTGTCAATAAAAGCATTTTGTTTTGGCTTTCTGTGAATGTCGGGTTGTTGACGGCTCCAGCCTGAATTGCAATACGTGTATGCAAATGTACATGGCCTGTTTGATAAGCGATCATTACTTCTTCAGGTCCTGAGAAAGTAGCGCCTTCTCCTGTAGCACCTTTGCGCTCAAGTGTTAAGTAATAGTTTCCTAGAACCATATCCTGAGATGGTGTTACAACAGGTTTTCCGTCTTTTGGATTCAAAATGTTCTGAGCTGCAAGCATCAACAATCTTGCTTCTGCTTGTGCTTCGGATGATAAAGGTACGTGAACAGCCATTTGGTCACCATCAAAATCGGCATTGTATGCAGTACATACAAGCGGGTGCAGACGGATCGCTTTACCTTCAACTAATGTCGGTTCAAATGCCTGGATACCCAGTCTGTGAAGTGTCGGTGCTCGGTTCAGTAGAACCGGATGCTCCTTGATGACATCTTCCAGTACATCCCAAACTTCAGAATGAAGACGTTCAATTTTGCGTTTTGCGCTCTTGATGTTGTGTGCCAATCCGCGTTCAACCAATTCTTTCATAACGAAAGGCTTGAACAATTCGATTGCCATTCCTTTAGGCAAACCACATTGATACATTTTCAGGTTAGGTCCAACTACGATAACTGAACGGCCTGAGTAATCAACTCGTTTACCAAGAAGGTTCTGACGGAAACGCCCTTGTTTCCCTTTCAGCATATGAGAAAGAGATTTCAATGGACGGTTACCAGGTCCTGTGACCGGACGGCCGCGGCGGCCGTTATCGATCAACGCATCAACAGCTTCCTGAAGCATACGTTTTTCGTTTTGTACGATAATGCTTGGTGCTCCAAGGTCCAAAAGACGTTTCAAGCGGTTGTTCCGGTTGATTACGCGGCGATAAAGGTCATTTAAATCAGAAGTCGCAAAGCGGCCGCCATCTAATTGAACCATCGGGCGAAGTTCAGGTGGAATAACCGGGAGTACGTCCAGAATCATCCAATCAGGATTGTTCCCTGAATTACGGAAAGACTCAACTACTTCTAGGCGTTTGATCGCACGAGTGCGGCGCTGGCCTTGGGCAGTTTTCAACTCTTCTTTTAATGAATCCGTTTCGCGCTCAAGGTCAATTTCCTGCAATAGACGTTTGATTGCTTCTGCTCCCATAGCAGCTTGGAATTTCTTGCCAAACTTATCACGGTAAGCGCGGTATTCTTTTTCAGAAAGAAGTTGTTTCTTTTCAAGCGGTGTATCCGCAGGATCAATTACTACATAAGAAGCGAAGTAAATGACTTCTTCCAGTGAACGCGGAGACATATCTAAGATAAGTCCCATACGGCTTGGAATTCCTTTGAAATACCAGATGTGCGAAACAGGAGCTGCTAATTCAATGTGCCCCATGCGTTCACGGCGAACTTTTGAACGTGTAACTTCAACGCCGCAGCGATCGCAGACAACACCTTTATAACGAACACGTTTGTATTTACCGCAATGGCATTCCCAGTCTTTTGTAGGACCGAAAATACGTTCACAGAACAAACCATCTTTTTCAGGTTTTAGTGTACGGTAATTGATTGTTTCTGGCTTTTTGACTTCTCCATAAGACCATGAGCGAATTTTATCGGGTGACGCTAATCCGATTTTCATATACTCAAAATTATTAACATCTATCAAGGAGCCTACCTCCCTTTTGTCTCGAGTTTCTGTACGGCTCTTCCTCGGTAATGGCTAAGTGAATAAATGGAGAACGGCCGGTTAAAGCCGTTCGAACCCAATAGTTATTAATCAATTGTTCCAACCGGTGCTTCTGTATCTGCAATCGGGAGGATATTCAATGAATCCGCAGGTTGAAGATCTTCTTCTTCGTCCAAATCGCGCAACTCAATTTCTTCATCATCAATCGTCAACATCTTAACATCCATACCTAAACTTTGAAGCTCCTTGATCAGAACTTTAAATGATTCCGGTACGCTTGGTTCCGGCACACTTTCACCTTTGACAATTGCTTCATAAGTTTTGACACGGCCTACAACATCATCCGATTTCACCGTTAGGATCTCTTGTAATGTATGTGCGGCACCATATGCTTCAAGGGCCCATACTTCCATTTCACCGAAACGCTGTCCGCCGAATTGAGCTTTACCACCCAATGGCTGTTGTGTAACCAATGAATAAGGCCCTGTTGAACGGGCGTGCAATTTATCATCGACCATGTGAGCAAGTTTGATCATGTACATGATTCCTACAGACACACGGTTATCGAATGCTTCACCAGAACGGCCATCGTAAAGAATCGTCTTGCCATCGCGCGGCATGCCTGACTCTTCCATTGTCTCCAGTACATCTTCTTCATTTGCTCCATCAAATACCGATGAGGCCATATGAATTCCAAGTGAACGGGAAGCCATTCCTAAGTGCAACTCAAGTACCTGACCGATATTCATACGAGATGGTACACCAAGCGGGTTCAACATGATGTCAACCGGTGTGCCGTCTGGCATGAATGGCATATCTTCTTCAGGTAAAATTCTTGAAATAACACCTTTGTTTCCGTGGCGTCCAGCCATCTTATCGCCGACAGAAATTTTACGTTTTTGAACGATATATGCACGTACCAGCTGGTTCACACCCGGTGGCAGTTCGTCTCCGTCTTCGCGATTGAAGATTTTGACGTCCAATACAATACCGCCAGCACCGTGAGGCACCCGCAATGAAGTATCGCGAACTTCACGTGCTTTTTCGCCGAAAATGGCATGAAGAAGACGTTCTTCAGCAGTCAATTCAGTAACGCCTTTAGGTGTTACTTTACCAACTAGAATATCTCCATCTTTCACTTCAGCTCCGACACGGATAATTCCGCGGTCATCCAAGTTACGCAATGCGTCTTCCCCAACGTTCGGGATATCGCGCGTAATTTCTTCCGGCCCCAGTTTTGTATCACGTGAATCGGATTCGTACTCTTCAATATGAACAGATGTGTAAACATCGTCTTTTACCAAGCGTTCACTCATGATGATCGCATCTTCGTAGTTAAAACCATCCCATGTCATGAAGGCAACCAGTACGTTTCTTCCTAATGCCATCTCTCCACGTTCCATCGAAGGTCCGTCAGCAAGAATATCGCGCTTGGAAACACGGTCTCCAACTTTAACGATTGGGCGTTGGTTATAACTTGTTCCTTGGTTGGAACGAACAAACTTCTGCAATCTGTAAGTGTCAAGGTCGCCTCTGACTTCATTGCCATCCACTACTTCAATGCGGCGGACTGAAATTTCTTTAGCTTCCACATATTCCACAATACCATCGCTTTTTGAAACAACAGCTGCACCAGAATCACGCGCTGCCAAGTGTTCCATTCCAGTTCCTACGAAAGGAGCTTCTGGATTTAACAATGGAACCGCTTGACGCTGCATGTTCGCTCCCATTAATGCTCGGTTGGAGTCATCGTTTTCAAGGAACGGGATGCAGGCTGTCGCTACGGAAACGACTTGCTTCGGCGAAACATCCATGTAGTCAATATTGCCGCGTTTGTAAACGGTGTTCTCACCGCGGAAACGTGCAACAATGCCTTCTTCAACGAATGAGCCATCGTCATTCAACTTCGAATTGGCCTGAGCCACTACATAGTTATCTTCTTCGTCAGCAGTCAAGTAATCAATGTGTTCTGTTACAATACCGGATTCAGCATCTACACGGCGATAAGGAGTTTCAATGAAACCAAACTTATTCACTTTCGCAAATGTTGATAATGTATTGATCAATCCGATGTTCGGACCCTCAGGCGTTTCAATCGGACACATGCGGCCATAGTGGGAATAGTGAACGTCACGTACTTCAAAGCCTGCGCGTTCACGCGTTAAACCACCGGGCCCAAGAGCCGATAGACGGCGTTTGTGCGTCAATTCAGCCAATGGATTCGTTTGATCCATAAACTGAGAAAGCTGAGAGCTGCCGAAGAACTCTTTAATCGATGCAATAACCGGACGGATATTGATCAATTGCTGAGGAACGATTGCTTGTGTATCGTTGATAGACATACGCTCACGAACTACACGCTCCATACGGGATAATCCGATACGGAATTGGTTTTGCAGCAATTCCCCTACTGAACGCAGACGACGGTTACCAAGATGATCGATATCATCCGTGTTTCCAACACCGTGAAGTAGGTTAAAGAAGTAACTGATGGAAGAAATGATATCTGCCGGTGTTACATGTTTAATCTTATCTTCTATATAAGCATTGCTTATTACAGTAACTTCTTTTTGGTCTTCGGTATTTGGCGCGTAGATTTTGATCGACTGCAAGGTAACTTCGCCTTCCAGAACACCACCTACTTGAGAAACCGTATGGAAACCAACGCCATTTTCCAAGTTTGGAATTAAACGATCGAGTACACGACGGTCGATCAGTGTGCCAGCTTCAACTAAAATTTCGCCTGTTTCAGGATCAACCAAAGTTTCAGCGATGGTCTGATTGAATAGACGGTTTTTAATATGAAGTTTTTTATTCATTTTGTAACGGCCGACATTTGCTAAGTCATAGCGTTTTGGATCGAAGAAGCGTGAATACAATAAGCTCTTCGCGCTTTCAACCGTTGGCGGCTCACCAGGGCGCAAGCGTTCGTAGATTTCAAGAAGCGCTTTTTCTGTGCTCTCTGTGTTATCTTTTTCAAGCGTATTTTGAAGGAATTCGTTATCGCCAAGCAAATCAATAATTTCCTGGTCGGATCCGAAACCAAGTGCTCTTAAAAGAACCGTCACTGGCAATTTACGCGTGCGGTCAATTCTGACATACACGACATCTTTTGCATCTGTTTCATACTCCAACCATGCACCGCGGTTAGGAATAACAGTTGCTCCAAAGCCTTTTTTACCGTTTTTATCTGTCTTGTCATGGAAATAAACACTTGGCGAACGAACCAATTGGGAAACGATGACGCGTTCTGCGCCGTTGATGACGAAAGTACCAGTCTCTGTCATTAATGGGAAATCTCCCATGAAGACATCCTGTTCTTTCACTTCATCAGTTTCTTTGTTGTGCAGACGTACTTTTACACGCAAAGGTGCTGCATAAGTAACGTCACGCTCTTTCGATTCATCGACTGGATACTTCGGTTCTGCGAGACTGTAATCAACAAACTCGAGTGATAGATTTCCTGTGAAATCTTCAATCGGCGAGATATCCCGGAACATTTCGCGAAGTCCTTCTTCAAGGAACCATTCGTAAGATGATGATTGAATTTCAATCAAGTTCGGAAGATCCAGCACTTCACTGATTCTCGAAAAACTTCTGCGTTGACGATGTTGACCGTACTGAACTAGTTGACCTACCAACTTATTCACCCCTCAATAAAACGATTATAGGTCTTTGCGATTTCTACAGAATAGTGTATGATATCGAAAAGACAAAAAGAAAACGAGACTAAATCAGCTCATTTTCGGTTTACACGTGATTAGATCTGTCGTCATGCCAAGCCCGAAAAAGGGCAAACGACCTCAAAATAATAAATTTTGCATTTCATTATAATAACACAGCCGTTTTGTCAAGTCAAACTTTTCTGGCCTCAAAAATAAAGTAACCTTTCTTCTTATCGACCACTTTAACTTCTCCGAAAAGCTCTTCCAGCTTCACTTTTGTAGAGGAAGCACCCTGCTTTTTCTGAATAACCACCCACAATGATCCACCATCCGCTAACTTCTCGGCAGCTTCTTCATAAAAACGGAAAATCGTCTCTTTTCCCGCCCTAATCGGCGGGTTTGTTAAAATTGCAGAAAAACCCGTTGTCTCTACAGCACTCAGACCATCGCTTTCGTAGATCTGAGCATTGGAGATATCGTTCTTTTCAACATTTGTTTTAGCCAGTTCAATGGCCCGGGTATTGACGTCTACCATATGCACTTGTTTATGAGGAAATGCTTTAGCGACCGCCATTCCGATGGGTCCGTAACCACAGCCCACATCCAGTATTGGCCCATCTATCTCAGCTTCTTTGAATGTCTCGATCAATAGACGCGAACCAAAATCGACTTCACTTTTGCTAAAAACACCTGTGTCAGTATGGAAACGAAATTTTTCCCCACGCAATACATCTGTCCATTCTCGAGGGTTGCTTTTTGTCTGAGGATTTTTGGAATAATAATGTTGAGACATATAAAGTCCTCCTTGCATTTAACTTGGTGCGGACAGCTGCCCGCCATGCAAATGAATTTAAAAAGAAGAAAAGCCCGTCGGTATACACTGACGAGCTTTCCTTTCATTTTTATAGATTCATGAAATTACTTAACTTCTACTGACGCGCCAACTTCTTCAAGTTTGCCTTTGATTTCTTCAGCTTCTTCTTTAGTAGCGCCTTCTTTGATTGCTTTAGGAGCTTCGTCTACAAGAGCTTTCGCTTCTTTAAGACCAAGACCAGTTACTTCACGTACTGCTTTGATTACTTTGATTTTTGAATCGCCAGCAGAAGTAAGAACTACGTCGAATTCAGTTTGCTCTTCTTCAGCAGCAGCACCGCCAGCAGCAGCAGCAACTGGAGCAGCAGCAGTTACGCCGAACTCTTCTTCGATTGCTTTTACTAGGTCGTTTAATTGAAGAACTGTCATTTCTTTGATTGCGTCTAAGATTTGTTCTTGTGTCATTATAGTTTCCTCCTATTGATAGGTAATATTTTTTGTCGTGCTTAGCCGGCTAACTTATTAAGCGCCTTGTTCTTCTTTTTGATCTGCAACTGCTTTTGTTGTAGCTGCAAAATTGCGGACTGGAGCTTGAAGTACGCTGAGTAGCATAGATAGCAAACCTTCGCGTGATGGAAGTTCTGCCAATGCTTTCACATCTTCAGCAGATGCAACCGCACCTTCGATGACACCTGCTTTAATTTCAAGCGCGTCGTTTGTTTTAGCGAAATTATTAATGATTCTCGCTGGTGCTACTACATCTTCGTTAGAAAATGCAATGGCGTTTGGTCCTGTAAAGTGTTCGTTGATCGCTTCAAGTCCGTGCATTTCTGTCGCACGGCGAGTCATTGAGTTTTTGTAAACTTTAAACTCAACGCCTGCTTCACGAAGCTGTTTACGAAGTTCTGTTAATTGTGCAACGTTCAATCCGCGGTAATCAACAACTACAACTGAAGCTGCAGTGCTGAACTTGTCAGCGATTGTTTGCACGACAACTTTTTTCGTTTCAACTGCTTTGCTCATTTTGGCACCTCCTATAGATTTTTCATTTATACCGTCCATAAGAAAAGCCTCTGGTCCATTACAGACACAGAGGCATAAAATCAGCATCAAAAAGATGTTATCTGAATTCATCATGTCCTCGGCAGGGATATATTAAGCGGCTGGCGCCCCTGCTGTCTGCGGTACAAATGGGTATTTCACAACTTCGCTAGTATAGCAGAGCGGAAATACGATGTCAATATCTTATTTAGCAACCACTTTAGTTGGATCTACTTTAACAGCAGGTCCCATTGTAGTAGTAACGTTCAATGATTTGATGTAAGTACCTTTAGCAGAAGATGGCTTCGCTTTTTGTACTACGTCATAGATCGCTTCCAAGTTTTCAGCAAGTTTGCTGTCATCAAAAGAAACTTTCCCGATTGGCGCGTGGATGATACCAGTTTTGTCTGCACGGTATTCCACTTTACCAGCTTTGATTTCTTGAACAGCTTTAGTTACATCAAATGTAACTGTGCCTGTTTTAGGGTTTGGCATTAAGCCTTTTGGTCCTAAAACGCGTCCAAGTTTACCAACTTCACCCATCATGTCAGGAGTTGCAACGATCACGTCGAAGTCAAACCATCCTTGTTGGATTTTTTGGATATATTCAGCATCGCCTACGAAATCTGCGCCAGCTGCTTCAGCTTCTTTCAGTTTTTCGCCTTTAGCGAAAACCAATACGCTTTGAGTTTTACCAGTTCCGTTTGGAAGTACTACTGCCCCACGGATTTGCTGGTCGTTCTTACGCGTGTCGATTCCTAGACGGAAAGCCACTTCTACTGTAGCGTCAAAGTTCACTGTGCTTGCTTTTTTCGCAAGTTCGATTGCTTCTTTAGCTTCGTATTGTTTTGAACGGTCGATCAACTTTGCTGCTTCTTGCAGCTTTTTGCCTGTTTTAGCCATTTTAAACGTCCTCCTTGTTGTGGTATAACGGAATGAACCTCCCACGATTAAAGGCTGCGCGGCTCATGATGAACTGCGCAACCCATCCAAAAACAACTGCTAGAATTAGTCTTCGATTGTAATGCCCATACTGCGAGCAGTACCTTCAACCATCAACATTGCAGCTTCTACTGAAGCAGCATTTAGATCTGGCATTTTAGTTTCTGCGATTTCGCGAACTTTGTCGCGTTTCACAGTCGCTACTTTATTGCGGTTCGGTTCGCCTGAACCTGATTCAATACCGGCTGCTACTTTTAATAGAACAGCTGCGGGTGGAGTTTTCGTAATGAATGTAAATGAACGATCTTCAAATACTGAAATCTCAACTGGAATGATCAGTCCTGCTTGATCTGCCGTACGCGCGTTGAACTCTTTACAGAAGCCCATGATGTTAACACCTGCTTGACCCAATGCTGGACCAACTGGTGGCGCTGGATTAGCTTTTGCTGCAGGAATCTGCAATTTTACAACTTTAACAACTTTTTTAGCCACGAAACACACCTCCTTAAGTCCGTGATGTGGTAATAGGGTTTCCCCTCCCACTCAATATCTGTCTGTCAACGATGTTGATAGAATTAGCTAAATTGTACAGATTGTCCTATGACAGTCTGACCTATGAAATAATACCATTAATAATTTAGAATAGCAAGTGGCTTTTATACTTTTTGAACTTGCTCGAAATCCAGTTCCATTTTGGTTTCGCGTCCGAAGATATCAATCGACACTTTAACTTTGCCTTTTGTATCGTCGATTTCTTCCACTTTCCCTTGGAAGTTGGCGAATGGTCCTTCCATTACTTCAACTGTATCAGCAACTGCAAAGTCGATATCCACTTTGCGTTCAGTCATTCCCATTTGTTTCAGGATGAAATCTACTTCTTCATCAAGTAGTGGCGTCGGTTTTGCTCCACCGCCTGATGAACCGATAAATCCTGTAACCCCTGGCGTGTTTCTGACTACATACCAGGACTCATCTGTCATGATCAATTCGACCAAGACATATCCCGGGAAGGTTTTGCGCATGACTGTACGTTTCTTGCCGTCTTTAAAATCTGTTTCCTGTTCTTCAGGAATGATGACGCGGAAGATAAGATCTTCCATACCCATCGTTTCTACACGCTTTTCCAGGTTCGCTTTGACTTTATTTTCGTAACCGGAATACGTATGGACTACATACCAATTTTTCTCCATAATCGTGCGGACTAAACGTCCATCCCTCCTTTTTTACCAAATGAAAAAACCCGTTCTCATAGAATGACGGGCTATTTTTTATGCGTTATTCTTGTCGAATGACTTATAGTGCTAAGAACCAGCGGAATACCTCTGAGATGCCTGCGTCAATTACCGCGAAGAAGAGAGCCATGAAAATACAAGTAGAAAGAACAACGATTGTATAACGAGTTAGTTCTTTTCGTTTCGGCCAGCTAACTTTCCGCATTTCCGAAACGACATTTTTAAAGAAATCGCCAATGTTACCCATTGTTTAAAAAACCTCCGAATTTCAAAATCACTTTATATCGTCCGGCATTCAGTTAAAATTCATATCGTTTGTTTATGCACGGTATGCCCATTGCAATGAGCACAGAATTTTTTGAGTTCCAAACGTGTGCTCGATTCCGCTTTCGCAGGAACCGCATAATTACGGGATGCACATTCCGAGCAGCTTACAACAATTTTTTTAGCCATGTTATCACCTTATTCAAGTTTACAGCTTTTTCAAGGTTATCACCTTAAAACTGACCTGTCAACCGCTCGTCAGGAGCTCGGCATTTCATTGATCTGCAAGTGCCGTTCAAGCTTTCGCTTGACCCGCTGCAAGGCGTTGTCAATCGATTTTACATGCCTCTCGAGCTTCTCGGAAATTTCCTGATAGGATTGGCCGTCTAAATAGAGAGCCAACACTTCACGCTCAAGTTCACTCAGTACTTCACCCATCTTTTCTTCCATATACTGAAATTCCTCATTATGAATGATCAGATCTTCTGGATCGTCTACACCGTTTCCAGTCAGCACATCCATCAGTGTTCGATCAGACTCTTCATCATAAATCGGTTTGTCTAAAGATATATACGAGTTCAAGGGAATATGCTTTTGGCGTGTGGCTGTTTTAATGGCAGTAATAATCTGCCGAATAATACATAGTTCTGCAAACGCACGGAACGAAGACAATTTATCACTTCGAAAATCACGAATCGCCTTATAGAGACCGATCATGCCTTCCTGAATAATATCTTCTTTATCAGCGCCGATCAAAAAATACGAGCGCGCTTTCATTCGAACAAAAGGCCGAAACTTTGTAATCAAAAAATCCAATGCTTCCGTGTTTCCACTGTGGACTAAACTGACAAGTTCCTCATCTGTCATGTCGGTGAATCGTTGGGGCTGAACTTGCTCATGATTTTCCACGGGTGATCCCTCCGATTGCGTGAGCCTCGATATCTTCAGTATACAGGAAGAAAAAAATGAGCGTCAACCGTTCATTTCAAGCCTCTTCGCCATTTTTCGAAAATTTCCGCTACTTCTCCGGATAGCGGTATTTTTGAAATCCCGCGCTGTTCCTGGATTTCTTTTACTTTTTTAGTGATGTTCTCCTGTATTTCAATCATTTCAATTTCCAGTTCACGCGCTGAAATTCGCAATGCACCTTTGCCAAAAATAACCCATTGCTCCGTAAAATCCGAAGTGGCTACATAAATTTGGTCACGGCGGTTATTTAAACTCGCCGCCAGTTTTTCAATTCGTTCATCTGCCGTTTCGCTTTCTTTTGTAAAAATGACTTCAACATCGTGGTGCAGATTCTTGGCTTCAATTCCTGGAACAAGATGGGCGTCAAAAATAATAATGACACGCCACCCTTTATAGCTCCGGTATTCAGCCATCCGCTCTATTAGGCGATCCCTAGCATTCGCCAATTTGTCTTTTTTCAGTTCCTGCAGTTCCACCCAGTCACCAATGATATTGTATCCATCAACTAGCAGAATATTCATGGCATCAACCCAAAGGATTGCGCTTTCTATAAACTTCATACATTAATAAGCTTGCTGCCACTGAAGCATTCAACGAAGTCACGTGGCCAACCATTGGCAATTGATAAAGGAAATCGCATTTGTCACGCAAAATCCGGCTCATTCCTTTGCCCTCGCTGCCAATAATGACGGCTAACGGCAAGGAAGCATCCATTCTCCGGTAATCAACCGACTCTTTAGCGTCCGTGCCGGCAATCCACACACCACGCTTTTTCAATTCTTCCACTGTCTGGGACAAATTATTGATACGTACAACCGGTACATGCTCAATTGCGCCTGTCGATGCCTTTGCCACAACACCTGTCAATCCGACAGCCCGGCGCTTCGGGATAATTAAACCATGAACACCAATTGCGTCAGCTGTTCGCATGATAGAGCCCAAGTTATGAGGATCTTCCAACTCATCTAATATGAGAAAGAATGGATCTTCATTTTTTACAGTTGCTGCCTCGAACAAGTCATCTAGGCTTGCGTAATTATAGGCGGCTACTGCCGCTGCAATGCCTTGATGGTTAGTATCTGTCAATCCGTCAATTTTTTTCTTCGGGACAGATTGAACGATGACACCCTTATCTTTAGCCAGCTGCAGCAATTCCGTAATCCCTTTTTTCTGAATGCCTTCTGCAATCCAAATTTTATTGATATCCCGGTCTGCCCGCAATGCTTCCAGTACAGGGTTCTTGCCGCCAATTATCTCCGGTGCCAATTCTTCTTCCGTCATTTCAACACGCCTCCCAGCTCTTCGACAATCTCAATCGCATAGGAAATGATTTCGTCCACACGCGCTTGCTCTTCTTTTAAGTATAGCCAGCCCAATACCGCTTCAAAAGCAGTGCTGAAATTATAAGTCTGCACATCGGTATTTTTAGGAACAGATCCGGACTTAGCGTTGCGCCCACGTCGCATAATCGCCAATTCCGCTTCTGTCAAAAATCCTTCTTCTGTCAACCGCTTCAATACCACCGCCTGCGCTTTAGCAGAAACAAAAGTAGTCGACTGACGGTGCAGAATATTTGGTTTTGCACGTCCTGAACGCAGTAAATGCTCACGGATGGACTGCTCGTAAACGGCATCTCCCATATATGCCAGAGCCAGTGCGTTCAATTGGTCTACATCATTTTTTCGTAAAACACTCAAAGTTGTTACCCTCTCTTCCAGCGTGTACCTTGTGCTGTATCTTCCAGAATGATATTTTTTTCTTTAAATAAATCACGGATTTCATCAGCGCGGGCAAAATCACGGTTTTTACGCGCTTCAATGCGCTCCGTCATCAATGCTTCGACTTCCTCGTCCAGCAGTTCTTCTTCCTGGTTGAATGGTACACCTAAAACACCAACCAATTCATCAAACACTGCAATAAACTTCTCTAAAACCGCTGTAGATGTTTGTTTTTCCAATAAATACGTATTCGATAAACGCGACAAGTCGAATAGGCTCGATATGGCATTAGCTGTATTGAAGTCATCATCCATTGTTTCGACAAACGCTGCTTTAATGATTTCAATTTTATTGATCCATATATCGGAATGATCGCCAAGATCAGCTGATGTGCCGAGACGGTGCTTCAAGTTGGCATAAGCCGTTCGCAACCGCTCCAGTCCGGCAACAGCATCTTCAACCAATTGCTGTGAATAGTTGATCGGGTGGCGATAATGCACTGACAGCATAAAGAAGCGCAATACCTGTGGATCCATTTCCTTCAATATGTCATTCACCAACACAAAATTATTCAGCGATTTCGACATTTTTTCGTTATCAATATTAATATACCCATTATGCATCCAATAACGCGCAAATGGTTTGCCAGTTAATGCTTCCGATTGGGCAATTTCATTTTCATGATGTGGGAAAGTCAAATCTTGTCCACCTGCATGAATATCGATGGTATCTCCTAAATGCTCGCGAGCCATCACCGAGCATTCAATGTGCCAGCCTGGGCGTCCTTTGCCCCATGGGCTGTCCCAAGAAATTTCTTTCGGCTTCGCTGTTTTCCACAAAACAAAATCCAGCTCATCTTCCTTTTTGTCGCCCGTTTCAATCCGTGCACCAATCTTCAGTTCGTCCACCGATTGATGAGACAGCTTGCCGTAGCCTTCAAATTTCCGGGTCCGGTAATAAACATCTCCCTGCGACTCATAGGCATAACCTTTTTCAATCAACGCTTCAATAAATTCAATGATTTGCACCATATGGTCCGTTACGCGTGGATGAACATCCGCCTCTGAACAGCCCAATGCTTTCGTGTCTTCAAAATAAGCAGCAATAAACCGCTCCGCAATTTCGGGAACTTCTTGGCCAAACTCATTTGCCGCTTTGATTAATTTATCGTCAACATCCGTAAAGTTAGAAACATACTTCACATCGTAGCCCCGGTATTCCAAATGGCGGCGTACCGTATCATAAACGATGACCGGTCGAGCATTGCCGATGTGGATATAGTTGTAAACAGTCGGTCCACATACATACATTTTCACTTTTCCTTCTTCTAAAGGAATAAACTTTTCTTTTTGCCGTGACAATGAATTAAAAATTTGAATACTCATAAACGTTGCCCTTCTTCCTGCCTGACTTTTTTTAATTCTTCAATTTCCTGCTGCAATCTGGCAATCTTCATTTCCATACTTTCACATTTATCCATAACGGGATCCGGCATATTCTGATGGTTCAAGTCCCGCTTTACCTTTACACCATTCTGAATAACCACTTTGCCTGGAATCCCGACTACTGTCGAATTCATCGGTACATTTTTCAAGACAACCGATCCTGCCCCAACTTTTGAGTTAGCTCCAATCACGATAGAACCCAACACTTTAGCACCAGTGGCGACGAGAACATTGTCTTCCAATGTCGGATGGCGTTTGCCGCGCTCTTTTCCGGTACCGCCCAAAGTCACACCCTGGTACAGCGTGACATTGTCGCCAATTTCACAGGTCTCTCCAATAACAACACCCATTCCGTGATCAATAAAGAAGCGGCGGCCAATAACGGCACCTGGATGAATTTCAATCCCAGTGAAAAAACGGCTGATCTGTGAAATGATGCGGGCAATGAAAAACAGCTTATTCTTAAAAAAGAAATGAGCCAATCGATGTGCCCAGATGGCATGGAGACCCGAATAGGTCAGAATGACTTCCAAATAACTACGTGCTGCCGGATCTTGTTCGAAAATGACATCAACATCATCTTTCAATAACTTAAACATCTCTCTCGCTCCCTTTCTTCTCCAAAATAAAAAGCGCCCCTGTCATGTAAATGACAGAGACGCATAGTTGCGCGGTTCCACTCTGATTAAAAGGACAGTGTGTCCTTTTCTCTCGATGGCCCGTAACGCGGGCAAGACGTCTGGTCTACTTGATTCGACTCAGCACTCGGAGAGGCATTTCGATGCAGCAGCGGCCCGGATCCCTTTCAGCCGGTGGAGATCTTCTCTAAAGAGCATGCTGCATGTACTTCTTCTCGTCAACGTTTTGTTAATGGTAAATTCATTTTACACGCTCAGCGCAATAAGTCAATGTTATGCACTTGCATATTGTGAAACACGAGCGATGGCTTTGTCTTTTCCTAACAAGGAAATAGCATCCGGCAACTCAGGTCCATGCATTTGTCCCGTGATGACTACACGGATCGGCATGAACAAATTTTTGCCTTTATGACCCGTTGATTTTTGGACTGCCTTGATTGCCGCTTTGATTTCAGCGGGTTCAAAGTTTTCCAATGAAGCCAATTGCTCTTTGAATGCCGTCATGACTTCAGGCACTTGCTCAGCAGCCAAAATTTCTTTCTCGGCTTCTCCGTATGACAATTCTTCAGTGAAGAACTGCTCGGAAAGTTCGGTGATTTCTGCACCATAACTCATTTGATCATGATACAGCGCGACCAGCTTGTTCGCCCATTCTGCTTGCTCCGGCGTCATTTCTTCCGGCAATCTGCCTGCTTTTTGCAAATGCGGCAGAGACAACTTCACCACTTCTTCAAGCGGCAATTGTTTGATGTACTGGTTATTCATCCACATCAATTTCTGCTTATCGAACATGGAAGGCGATTTAGACAAGCGTTCCACATCAAAGATGCGGATCAGCTCTTCTTTCGAGAAGATCTCTTCTTCCCCTTCTGGAGACCAGCCTAGAAGTGCAAAGAAATTAAATAAAGCTTCTGGAATATAACCTAGATCCTTATACTGGGAAATAAACTGCAAAATAGACTCATCACGTTTTGATAATTTTTTGCGATCTTCATTGATGATTAAAGTCATGTGGCCATAACCTGGATAATCCCAGCCAAATGCATCATAGATCATCATCTGTCTTGGTGTGTTCGACAAATGCTCTTCCCCGCGGAATACATGGGAAATTTTCATCAAATGGTCGTCTATGACAACAGCAAAATTGTATGTTGGAATGCCAGTCGTCTTGACCATCACCCAATCGCCAACATCTTTTGATTCAAATGAAATCGGGCCGCGCACCAAATCGTTGAACTCATACGTAACACCGGCCGGAACCTTTGCACGAATAGTGAACGATTTGCCTGCTGCTTCTTTTTCAGCGACTTCTTCAGCCGTCAAATTGCGGCAAGTTCCGCTATATTGAGGAGCTGCAATACCAGATGCTTTTTGCGCATCACGTTCTGCTTCAAGCTCTTCAGGTGTACAGAAACATTTATAAGCCAAGCCTTTTTCAAGCATTATTTCTGAATGCTCTTTATACGTATCTAAACGTTCCATCTGACGATAAGGACCGTAATCTCCGCCGATATCAATCGACTCGTCGTGCTCAATGCCCAACCATTTTAAATTATCCAGTTGGGACATGATACCTGTTTCAATATTGCGTGCCGTATCTGTATCTTCAATGCGCACGATGAATTTCCCATTGTTGTGGCGCGCATATAAATAATTGAATAATGCTGTACGGGCGCCGCCAATGTGCAGATGTCCTGTTGGGCTTGGGGCGTAACGTACGCGTACTTCTTGTGTCATTTAAGTTCCTCCTAATTTATCTAATATCCTTTTGTTATTCTATCACTCCGGGACGTCAAGCGAAACCGGACGTTTATTCAGTAAAATCACTGCTAATGCTGCAATACCTTCCTCGCGACCCGTAAAACCCAAATGTTCGGAAGTGGTTGCTTTGACATTGACTTGTGATACATCCGCTTCCAGCAGATTCGCAATCGATTCACGCATTTGTTCAATGTATGGAGCCAGTTTCGGCTTTTGGGCAATTACCGTGCAATCAACATTGCCCAGCTCATAGCCCTGATCTTTGACATATTCCCAAATATGCGTCAGTAATTTGCGGGAATCAGCATCCTTGAATTCAGGATCTGTATCAGGGAAATGTTTGCCGATATCCCCTCCGCCTATGGCGCCAAGTGCAGCGTCAGTAATTGTGTGCAATAGAACATCTGCATCTGAGTGGCCAAGCAGCCCTCTATCATGGTCGATTTCAACACCGCCCAATATAAAAGGACGTCCTTCTGCCAATTGATGTACGTCATAACCTTGTCCAATTCGAATCATTTCTGTTCCTCCTGTAGTCGACTTTCCAGAATCGCTTTCCCGTAAATCAAGTCATCCGGCGTCGTCATTTTAATATTTTCATATGTACTTTCAACAATAGCGACAGGGTAGTTTAAGCGCTCGACAAGCATCGCTTCATCTGTACCCATAAATCCGTCATTGCGGGCTGCCTGAGCTGCCTTCAAGATCAAGGGATAACGGAAGGCTTGCGGCGTCTGGATCATCCATAATTGGTTGCGATCCACAGTTTCTGAAATGATTCCATTGTCTACTTTCTTAATTGTATCTTTGACCGGAACACCTGCAATAGCAGCCCCTGACTCTTTTGCTGCCTCCACGAGACGCGCAATAACTTCGCGGTCGATAAAGGGCCTCGCTGCGTCATGAACCAAAACAACGCCACAAGGTGGAATCGCTTCAAGACAGGCTCTGACACTATCCTGTCTTTCCATTCCCCCTGTAGCGTACCCTTGTACTTTAGTCATGTCATAGCGTTTCACATAACTCTCGATCAGTTCCCGCTCCTGCTCTTTAACTGCCATCCAAATGCCATCACAGTTTGGATCCCGCTGAAAAACTTCCAGCGTATAGAGAAAGATCGGCTTGCCAAAAAGTTCGAGCAATAGTTTATTTTTATCTGCTTTCATTCGTTTCCCGCTGCCAGCAGCAGGTAGGACGACTGTATAATTCATTGGATAACATCCTTTATCAATTTGTTGCAGTTTGTTTGCGGTCGCGCGGCTTCGCAAAAATCATCCGCCCTGCAGAGGTCTGCAAAACACTGGTGACTGTGACATTGATAGCCTGGCCAATATACCCTTTGCCATCTTCAATCACAATCATTGTGCCATCGTCCAAATAAGCTACACCTTGGTTTTGTTCTTTGCCGTCTTTGATGACCACTACATGCATATCTTCTCCTGGAATTACAACAGGTTTTACAGCGTTTGCCAAGTCGTTGATATTTAATACAGGAACATTATGAAGTTCACACACTTTATTAAGATTAAAATCATTGGTCACAACTTGGCCGCCCATTTTTTTCGCAGCACGCATCAATTTCAGATCGACTTCGCTGACTTCGTCAAAATTTTCCTCGGTGATCATTATGGCATCCACGCGTTCACTTTGAAGGCGTTTCAAAATATCCAAGCCTCGCCTGCCACGTGTCCGTTTTAGTGTATCTGAAGAGTCAGCAATATGCTGAAGCTCAGACAAAACGAATTGCGGCACCACAAAAGTGCCTTCCATAAAACCTGTTGCCGAGATATCGGCAATCCGCCCATCAATAATGACACTGGTATCAAGTAATTTATAAGAAACTTTTTCAACCGGTTCTTCAGCTTCCAGCTTTTTTACCGGTGTGAATTTTGAAGGTGTCAACATGGTCAACATTTCTTCGCGCTTTTGGAATCCTACTTGGAATCCTAAATAGCCAAGCACTACTGAAAGCACTAAGGGGGCTATTGTCGCTACCAATGGAATATCAACTGTACTTAAAGCAAATCCGATCAAGAACGCCACCACAAGACCGATTATCATTCCGACTGTTCCAAACAACAAATCAGGCGTCGGTGCATGAAGCAATTTCTCTTCCATCCACTTCATGAAGTTGATCAAAGAATCTACAAATAATAAAGATAACAGGAAAAAGACAAGAGCACCAACAATTGCTGCTACGTAAGGATTACTGATCCAAGGATTGTCGAGAAGGGGAATAAGTTCAAATGCAGATGGTAATAATAAAATTCCGACTGTCGCACCAATAAGCAAAAACATAATTTGAATAATAGGTCTTAACACGCGCTCCACCTCCTTTTTATAATTATACACATTTTAAAACGGAAACGCTTTTATGACCTTTATTTAGAAATAAAAGGAGGCATGTCTGCCCCCTTACTGTGGAAAAATTTCTTTTAATGCATCATTGATACTTTCTACACCGACTACACGAATCCCTTCCGGATAATCCCAGCCGCCTAAATTTGACGATGGCACAATTGCTCGCTTAAATCCGAGCTTAGCTGCTTCCTGAACACGCTGCTCGATACGTGATACGCGCCTTACTTCACCAGTCAATCCTACTTCACCAATAATACAATCGTAGACGTTTGGAGCCTTGTCCCGAAAACTGGAGACAATACTGGCTAGTACAGCCAAATCGATGGCAGGCTCATCAAGTTTCACGCCACCTGCAACTTTGATGTATGCGTCCTGTGCCTGCAGCAGCATACCTACCCGCTTCTCTAGCACCGCCATCAGCAACGACACACGATTGACATCGATGCCCGTTGCCATGCGTTTGGGATAGTTAAAGCTCGAAGGGGTCACCAAGGCTTGGATTTCAACCAGGATCGGACGAGTTCCTTCCATTGAAGCTACTACAGTCGAACCCGCTGTACCACTCGACCGCTCCTGTAAGAACAATTCGGACGGGTTCAATACTTCTTTCAAGCCACTTTGAAGCATCTCAAAGATGGCAATTTCATTAGTCGAGCCAAAACGGTTTTTGACACTCCGTAAAATCCGGTACGTATGATGGCGTTCGCCTTCAAAATACAGCACCGTATCCACCATATGCTCAAGAATACGCGGTCCAGCAATTTGCCCTTCTTTGGTAACGTGACCAACCAGGAAGATAGCGATATTTTTTGTTTTCGCGATCCGCATCAATTCCGCAGTACTTTCCCTTACTTGTGTCACACTGCCTGGTGCAGAAGTCACTTCAGGGTGATGGACGGTTTGGATCGAATCGACAATTACAAAGTCAGGTGCCACATCTTCAATTGTATGATGAATCAGCTCAAGATTTGTTTCTGCATAGATAAACAGCTCTGAAGACGAAGCATCCAGACGTTCTGCCCGGAGTTTAGTTTGGCGGATGGATTCTTCCCCGGAAATATATAATACCCGGTTACCACTATTTGCAAGCATTGCAGAAACCTGCAAAAGCAAAGTAGATTTCCCAATTCCTGGATCTCCCCCAATCAGCACTAACGAACCCGGTACTATGCCCCCGCCAAGTACACGGTTCAATTCGCTTAGTTCTGTCTCTACCCTTGGTTCATCTTGTGTTTCAATCGCATTGATCGGCGTCGCTTTTTGAGGAACCGATGCACTATGCTGAAACGCGCCTCGGGTGCCTTTAGGAGCAGCCACCTCAACTTCTTCAGTCATCGTATTCCATGCTGCACATCCTGGACATTTCCCCATCCATCTAGCCGATTCGTAACCACACGACTGGCAAATGAATTTTGTCTTTTTCTTAGCCATGTGTACCTCCTTAAATAGAAAAAACGCTCGCCAGAGATCAACTCCGGCGAGCGGAATGTTTTTATTGTTTTTCCACTAATGCCTCTTTTACTTCTTCTGTTTCTTTTGTGCGAACAATGAACTCATCATCTTCCACATCAAAGACAATACGTTGGCCTGATAGCGCTGTGCCTTTTAACAACTCTTCAGACAAACGGTCTTCCACGTGTTTTTGTAGAGAGCGACGAAGTGGGCGGGCTCCGTATTCCGGATCATACCCCTCTTTAGCAACCTTTTCAAGCGCAGCTTCGGTCAATTCCAAATCGATATCCTGCTCTTGCAAACGGTCCACCAATTGCTTCGTCATCAAATTCACAATCTCTCTCAAATTCTCTTTTTCAAGAGAATGGAAGACGATCATGTCATCCACACGGTTTAAGAACTCTGGACGGAATGCTTTTTTCAATTCAGCAAGCATTTTCCCTTTCATGTCTTTGTAATCCGTTTTTGCATCGTCTAAATTGAAACCAACATATTTATTGTATTTCAACTCTTCCGCACCAACATTTGAAGTCATGATGATGACAGTATTGCGGAAATCGACTCTGCGACCTTTGGAATCTGTCAGACGCCCATCTTCTAAAACCTGCAAAAGAATATTAAATACATCAGGGTGAGCTTTTTCAATCTCATCAAGCAGTACTACAGAATAAGGCTTTCTGCGAACTTTCTCTGTTAACTGTCCACCTTCTTCATAACCCACATAACCTGGAGGCGATCCGACCAAGCGTGAAGTCGAATGTCTTTCCATGTATTCGGACATATCAATTCGAATCATCGCGTCCTCGTCACCAAACATGGACTCAGCCAGCGCACGCGCCAACTCAGTTTTACCAACACCAGTTGGACCAAGGAAAATGAACGATCCGATTGGACGTTTTGGATCTTTTAATCCAGCACGCGCACGGCGAATGGCTTTAGAGATTGAAGTTACAGCTTCATTCTGGCCGATAACACGGTTGTGGAGAATCGATTCCAAATTCAACAATTTATCAGATTCTGTTTGAGCCAGTTTTGAAACCGGAATGCCAGTCCACATGGACACGACTTTCGCAATATCTTCAACTGTCACTTCAGATTCTTCTTTTCCTTGTTTTTCTTTCCATTCTTTCTTTGTTTTATCAAGTTGGTTCTGAAGCTTCTGTTCCGCATCACGAAGCGAAGCCGCTTTTTCAAATTCCTGGCTTTGTACCGCTTCATTTTTCTCAGAACGTGCAGCTTCCAAGCGCGCTTCCAACTCTTTCAGATCTGGTGGAGTCGTGTAAGAGCGAAGTCTTACTTTAGAGCCCGCCTCATCAATCAAGTCAATCGCTTTATCCGGCAAGAAACGATCCGAAATGTAGCGGTCAGACATTTTAGCTGCTGCTTCAATCGCTTCATCCGTAATTTTCACACGGTGATGTGCTTCGTAGCGATCACGCAGTCCACGGATAATTTGAATCGACTCTTCAACAGTAGGTTCGTCCACTTGAATTGGTTGGAAACGGCGTTCAAGCGCCGCGTCTTTTTCAATATACTTGCGATACTCATCCAAAGTAGTGGCACCAATACATTGAAGTTCACCGCGCGATAACGAAGGTTTCAGGATGTTGGACGCATCAATTGCACCTTCTGCACCACCTGCTCCAATTAATGTATGGAGCTCATCGATGAACAAAATAACGTTGCCTGCTTGGCGAATTTCATCCATCACTTTTTTCAAACGATCTTCAAATTCACCACGGTATTTAGTTCCTGCAACCACTGTACCCATATCTAAGACCATGACGCGTTTGTCGCGTAGGGTTTCCGGAATTTCATTGTTGACAATTTGCTGTGCTAAACCTTCAGCAATCGCAGTTTTACCGACACCTGGTTCTCCGATCAATACAGGGTTGTTTTTCGTTCTGCGGCTCAGTACTTCAATCACACGTGTGATTTCATCACTTCTGCCAATGACTGGATCTAGTCCGCCTTCACGGGCTACCTGGGTCAAATCACGGGCCAAACCATCTAAAGTTGGTGTATTAGCCGAAGCATTCGGGCTTGTGCCTGTAGACGCCTGCTCATTATTGCCCAAAAGCTGCAACACCTGTTGACGCGCCTTATTCAAGCTGACACCTGCATTTCCTAATACACGGGCTGCAACGCCTTCACCTTCACGAATCAACGCCAATAGCAAATGCTCTGTACCAATATAAGAATGGCCCAATTTACGAGACTCATCAACTGACAATTCAATCACTTTTTTCGCTCTCGGCGTATAATGTACGATTGGGCCAACATCTTTTTCACCGACACCAACAAGCTCTTTGACGCCTTCTTCGATTAACTGTGTATTCACTTCAATCGCTTCAAGAGCTTTAGCGGCAATACCGCCGCCTTCACGAATTAAACCGAGAAGAATATGCTCTGTACCTATTGATTCATGTTTCATGCGAATAGCCTCTTCTTGAGCTAATTGAAGAACTTTTTGTGCGCGTTGTGTAAATCGATTAAACATCATGCAAGATCCTCTCCTTCACTATTTGTACCTTCTTTATTCAATCGCTCCCGGAACAGTTTTGCCCGGGCAAAATCGCGTTCTTTCGGCTGCAGCGGTTTATCTGCATATTGCTGCAGAAAAGCCGGCTGCATAAAAATCATCAATTCATTCAAAATCGACATGTCTACATCTTGGATCATCTTTAAATCAATACCCAATCGAACATCTGACAAACAAGTTGCAGCTTCTTCTGTCGTCAGCAGTCTCGAATGGGTAAGAATCCCAAGCGAGCGATACACACGATCTTCCAATACTAAAGGGGAATTTAAAGCAATTGCTTCCCTTGCCTTGCGTTCCTGTTGAATAATCTGTTCTGTCATATTTTCCAAGTCCTGAAGAATTTCGTATTCAGACTTTCCAAGCGTCAATTGATTAGATATTTGATAAACATTTCCTAATGCTTCGCTGCCTTCACCATAAATGCCGCGAACAACCATGCCAAGTCTTGAAATTGCAGGTATGATCCGTTGAATTTGATGCGACATAGTCAAGGCCGGCAAATGGAGCATGACCGAAGCTCTCATCCCTGTTCCCACATTAGTAGGACAACTGGTTAAGTAGCCATATTTCTCATGAAAAGCATAGGACAGATTCTGTTCCAGCAAGGAATCCAACTCATTTGCTATCTTGTAAGCTTTTTGAAGATGAAATCCTGATTGCAGACTTTGAATCCGCAAATGGTCTTCTTCGTTTACCATAATACTCAGCTCTTCATTCTCAGACAATAACACAGAACTGGAATGACGGCTATTAGCGAGATACGGGCTGATCAAATGCTTTTCTACCAATACTTCTTTTTGCAGATTTGCAAGTTCTTCAATATTGATATGGCTAAAAGTATAATCTAATTCGTGGCCTTTATCTAACAATACCGAAGATATTTCTTTATCCACCTTGAGAGCCTCATCTTCTGAGAAAGAATAGGGAAACTTAAAATCAGTTAGATTTCTAGCTAGGCGAATTCTGGTACTCATAGCAATATCCACGTTTTCACCACCGTTGGCCATCCAGCTACTTGCTCGAGGTTGGAGAAATCGGTCAACTACCATTAGAAGCACCTCCCTCAAGCTTCGAACTTAGCACTCTTACTTCATCTCTTAATCGTGCAGCTTCTTCAAAATGTTCGCCTTGAATAGATACCTGCATTTGCTTGCGGAGCTCTTCAATTTCTTTTTTTATTTTTAACGTCGTTCCATAGGAAGCGGGTATTTTACCGGTATGTTCTGTATTTCCATTATGGAATCGTTTGAATATTTCATTAAGCTGTGATGAAAATGCGTCATAACAAGAAGCACAGCCAAATTTACCAAGTTGTAAAAACCTAGGGAAAGTAAAGCCACAAGAAGGACAAGTTGCTGCTTCCTTTCTAACTGGACTGATAGATGCCTGCGAGTTAGGGAACCAATTTGATAATAGCTGGTGAATAGCTAGTGGATCCTGTTCAAAAGCAGTATTAATACTATGGTTTTCAGCAGCACAGATATGGCATAAATGAAGCTCAGTTATCTGTCCTTGATGCTGTTGTTTAACTATAACTGATGCAGAACGTTCTCCGCACTGATCGCAAATCATCTTTTCACCCCTTTATACATTTGATTGATATTTAATTGTGAAGAGCATAGCTATAAGTATTCGTGCTCGGACTTCATCTCGTGTCGGAAGAGGCAAAAGCAGCGTCGCACGATCTACAGCACTAAGAATCAGTTTTGCTTCTCTTTTAGAAATAATTTCTTCATCCAATAGCCTGAAAACAATATCTTCTGCCATTACTTGAGTGGCACCATGTTCTAAGCGTTGAATAACTTCGGCAATTACATCTGATTTTTGATGGAGCCTGATTCTCTTAATGCGAATATACCCGCCGCCACCGCGTTTGCTCTCCACCAAATACCCACGGTCAACGGTAAATCGAGTATTAATTACATAATTTATTTGAGAAGGAACACATTGAAATTTTTCAGCTACTTCGCTGCGTTTAATTTCAATATGATCTCTCTCGCTTAATTCGATAACCTGCTTTAAATAACCTTCAATTACATCCGAAATATTCCGCATCGCCTTCACCTCTTCGATACATAATATGTCAAAGTTGACTTTGACTATATTTGACTTAATTATACACCATGGTTTTTATAGATATCAAATAGTATGTATCAGAAGTATTAATCAATTGAAAAAAGCCTTAAAGCTAAGACGCTTAAAGACTTTTACAACTTATTCTTGATCCAATATTCTTTTCACAAAATCTTTAGCGTGGCTAGAGACTGACTCTGTTTTCTCTTCTACGTATTTAGTCTTCCACTTAATACCTTCTTGCCAAATTTCTACTACATCACCGACGGAAACATTATGTGTGAAATCTACCAAAGGGAAAGTATACTGTTCTTCGCTTTCTTCTGTCGCTTTCAGCAATACCGTTCTTTTATCAATAGCTTCTACTTTGTATATACCTGGCTTCATAATTCTCACCTCACTCTTACTTTTCCCATTTCAATACTTATTCAACCCTTATTTTTACTTTAAGATTCTTTGTTTTCAGCTTTTTTTCTCCAAAACAAAAAAAGCCGTTACCGGAATCGGTAACGACTTCTTTTCGATGCCCAGCGACGTCCTACTCTCACAGGGGGAGACCCCCAACTACCATCAGCGCAAAAGAGCTTAACTGCCGTGTTCGGGATGGGAACGGGTGTGGCCTCTTTGCCATCATCACTGGACTATTTTTTGCTTGAGCTTGTTCGCTCAAAACTGGATAAACGACACCGGAACATGCAAGGATTCCGCATACAAATTTGGTTAAGTCCTCGATCGATTAGTATTCGTCAGCTGCACGTGTCGCCACGCTTCCACCTCGAACCTATCTACCTCATCGTCTTTGAGGGATCTTACTTGCTTGCGCAATGGGAAATCT
>NZ_VOHB01000007.1 GCF_007859295.1 Planococcus sp. CPCC 101016 | reverse complement strand
GCGTATCGCCGTCCGAAGACGCGCGATTCGCTTTGATCTGCATGAGCTGATCAGTACGTTTTGCGCGGGCCGTTTGCGCGGCCGTTGCTGTATTGTTGACGTTTTGCTGTTCAGTTTTCAAGGTTCAATATGTTCGTCCTGTAAAAGCAACTTCTCTAATTTAACACCGTTAAGCGGAAGAGTCAAGCCTTTTTATTATTGTGAAAAACTTAATTTCCCTTAGCGACGTGTATTATCATAATACATTCTCTCTAAAGATGTCAACGATTAAAGCAAAAAAAATAAAAAAACTTAAATCTACTTATCAAACCCCTTTCTAAATCATTATTCATCGCGCTCTTACTTTGCTTCTCACTCAAATAGAGATGCTGCCTCAACAGTCGGATAACCGGCTTTCGAGGCAGCATCTGCATTACAAGGGTATTCTAAAATCCACTTCATAAGATCCTTTCAATAGAAAAGGATTCTTTTCTTCCCCAACTTCAAGCCTTCATGAAAAGTTCCAAGAGCGAACAGAACCGAAATTGACGTTTGTTATAAAATGAATCCTTCAGTTACTCTCTCACATAATAATATCGATGGAAGATTCCTTCACTCTTTGTAGTAACTCCATTAATAAAGATAAGTTCTTTATCTACCAGATACTCGATAAACACCTCGAGATTAGAAGAGTAGTTTTTCAATTCTTCTTGCTCATGCAATTCCTGGATTGTCCAACTGTTTTGCTTTTCCATTACTTCCCTTATATGAAGAGCACCGTCCTGAGTCCGTGAATGAATATAAAATTCACTTGCTAAAAATAACAACTCCAGCCGCTTATCGATCGGTTCATCACTCGAGATCAGTTCTTCATAAAGCTTATAGATAGCCGGCTCCATTTGTTTCACCTGAGACCAGACAGTTACCTCGGGCGGCAATCCGTTTTCAAGTACTGCCAGTCGTGCCAGGTGGTGCAGCGACTCTACCATATGATGATAGGCATCCATATAGTTCTTTTCTTCAAAAAACACTTTTCCTTCCATATAGCGTCGAATCAACTTAGCAAACTCCATACCCATTTTGATTTTGCGGCCATAGAAAGGATAGTCTTTCAGTTCCGTTTTTAGTTTTTCCATAAATTCATTTCGGTCATAAATGACACGTCCATAGAATAGCCAATCTACGATTTTACGGTTCGTGCCAAGCAGCAGCCATTTATGTAATTGCTTTTCGGTTACGATGTGCATTGCTGCCTTTTTATCCAAGTAGGTGTAATGTTTAGTGAACACCGGAGTTTCGTTCTCTTTCGTGATGATCAATAAAACCGAATCGAAGGTATCTGTAATCTGGCTGACCTTCTCTCTTTTTTCTACTAAGATCACCCCCAGCGTACTTTCCTGGCTGGCGCGTTCCTGATAAATAGGTCGTAGGATTTGTTCCATCAACTTTCACTCCTTGCTGTCTCTATCACATTCCGTCATGTAGTTGAACGGAGCGGCTAGTAATGAACTGCAGCGTAATTTCATTTTCCCTATAGTCTGCGGGGGTTTCCCGTTCTCTTTTTGTCAGACGGTGAAACCAAATCTAATGGTCTCTGCTTTTCTTTATTTCGACATATTTATTGCCAATTCCTTCATTTGATAATCGATATCACTTTTTAAGAGTATTTATGATATAGTATGATGGATGCAAGGAGGAAATAAACTATGAAACCTTATAAAAATAAAATCAATCGCATTCGGACGTTTGCACTTGCGCTGATTTTCATTGGAATCGTCATCATGTACGTCGGTATTTACTTTAGAAATCATCCTGTTGTCATGGTGATCTTTATGCTGCTTGGCGTGGTCGCGATAATCGGTAGTACAGGTGTTTATGCCTGGATCGGTTTGCTTTCAATGAAAACCACACCGGTTGAATGTCCTAATTGTGGAAAACATACAAAGATGCTTGGTCGTGTAGATATCTGCATGCATTGCAACGAACCCCTGACAATGGATCGTTCGCTTGAAGGGAAAGAATTTAACCAGGACTATAACAAGAAAAGTTCACAACCATGAAAACATCCAGCGAACAGAACTTCGCTGGATGTTTTTTTATGGCATAAAAAAAGCTTACCCTAGAATGAGGTAAGCTTCTGACTGGAAAGATATTATTGGGCTTTTGCTGTTTTGCCGGAACATACTTGGCAAGTACCATAAATCTCAAGACGATGATAGTCCACTTGAAACCCGGTAACATGCGAAGCTAAATGTTCTACTTCATCCAATCCTGGATAGTGGAAATCAACGATCTTTCCGCAGTCATTACAGATAATATGATAATGATCATGCGTAACAAAATCGAAGCGGCTTGAGGAATCTCCGTAAGTCAATTCTTTGACCAGCCCCGCTTTTCTAAACACACGTAAATTATTATAAACAGTTGCAACACTCATATTAGGAAATGTTTTTTCGAGCGCGCGATAAATGTCATCCGCTGTTGGGTGCGTTGTTGAATGAATCATGTACTCCAAAATCGCGTGGCGTTGGGGTGTGATTCGTACACCTGTTGACTTCAAAGCATCAAGCGCGTCTTTTAATTGTACTTCAGACATCGCCGTGCACCTCACTTCATATATATTCTTACATTGTAATCGTTATAATCAGTGTACCTAATCGTAGTGGTCGATGTCAAGAAATCACTATATTACCGCCGTTTGCCACGCGTATTCCTTTTATTTTTCGTGCAGTCCCTTCTCTTTCCTTCCGAGTCGTTGGTTGACCAGGCGCGCCGCCACGAACAAAAAGTCGGATAGGCGGTTTAAGTACGCTAGAACATTTGGAGAAACCTCAGTTCCGATGGACAAGGCTGTTCGCTCAGCTCTTCTGACAACAGTCCGTGCAACATGAAGAGCCGCGCCTGAAGGATGTCCTCCAGGCAGAATAAAATTGCTGAGTGGAGGAACTTCAGCATCATACTGATCGATCCATTGTTCCAGCTTAAATACATCCTCTTCGGTTAATTTCCATTTGACTTCTTTTCCTTTGGGCGTGGCCAATTCAGCTCCTACGTGAAATAAAGTTGTCTGTACTTCATGAAAGATTTCACACAACGCTTCCTTTTCCTCAAAAAACTCTGCGTTCATATGACCGATTGCAAGACCAATCAAAGAATTCGCTTCATCACAGGTTCCATAAGCTTCGACCACTGCATCATTTTTCGCAACCCTCGTTCCATACACCAAAGAAGTCGTACCTTTATCGCCGGTTTTTGTATAGATTTTCATGCTTAATACCCCTTTTCCATATTCACCAGATTAGCCGGAGCCGTTTGGTCAGCTTGCCATTTTCTGAGATTCGGAATAAATACATCTAAAGCACGTTCGACATACTTGCCTGAATGGCTGGATACATGAGGTGACACAATAACATTGTCCATCGACCAATACGGATGGTCCTCTGGAAGTGGCTCCTGTTCGAAAACATCCAAAACTCCATAGGCAATTTCTTCATTGAGTAATGCACTCAGCAGGATTTTATCCGAAACAAGATCGCCTCTGCCCAGATTCATAAAGATAGCAGTGTTTTTCATTGCTTGAAAATGTTCTTCTTTCAATAAGTACTTGGTTTCGTTCGTGCTCGGTAAAACTGAAATGACATAATCAGCTTGTGGAAGTTTTTCTAAAATGGCTTCAAAAGAAACCATTTCATCCATATGGTCAGCTGGCATTCCAGATCGGTTACAACCAATTGTATGGACGCCGAAAGCCTTCAGCAGGCGGCCGATCTCGGAACCGATAGCGCCCGGCCCCAAAATCAGCGCTGTTGACCCATGCATTTCCGATGAATGTGTTCTGCGGCTCCATTCATGATTGCGCTGATTACGGTAAATTACCGGAAGCGACCGCTTAAGGGAAAGTAAATGAGCCAGAGCAGATTCAGCCATTGGAATTTTATGGATGCCTTTGACATTCGAGACCGTAATCCCCCGCCCCGCAATTGCTTGATGAGGAAGTTTTTCAATACCCGCGCTGGCCACCATGATCCACTGCAGCTTTTCAGCGGCAGCTATGTCCTCTGCTGCCAGGTCTTCTCCGTAGGTGACAATGATGTCAGCAGAAGACAAACGCGTCTTATCTTTATAGAGGAAATAGAAATCGATTTCCGGAAATTCGATTTTCAGCCTCGCTTGCTGATCTTCTTTTGGAACGAACGTAAACAGGATTTCCATGAATGTCTCCCTTCTTACTGATTGCTGATTTCTTTCAGAGTTTCCAGGACTTCTTGGATGTGATTTGGAACTTTGACTTTACGCCATTCTTTTACGACCATTCCTGTTGGATCGACCAGATAAGTCGCGCGTTCAATGCCCATCGATTTTTTTCCGTACATATTCTTCTCCACCCAGACGCCGTAGGCTTCGGAAACTTTATGGTCTTCATCCACCAGCAATGAAAATGGCAGTCCATGCTTTTCGATAAATTTATTGTGCTGGTCTTCCGAATCAGCGCTAACACCTAAAATCACTGCATTGAGTGCAGAAAAATCCGCTTGTGCATCACGGAAATCGCAGGCTTGCGTCGTACAGCCTGGCGTCATGTCCCGAGGATAGAAATACAGGACCACATATTTTTTGCCTGCGAAATCTTGCAGAGAAACCGTTTCTCCCGCTTCGTTCTTCAATGAAAAATCCGGTGCTTGTGTGCCTTCCAATACAGTCATTTTCAACACTCCTTTTCTTATCTCTATCGTACCGAACCACAGCTCGAGTTTCAATTTCTTTGGCGTTTCCCCATGAGATTGTCTACAATAAGGAATAGATTAATCACTAGGAGGCATTCATCCAATGAACCATTCAATATCAGAAAGGCTTCACGAAGAAGCATTAGAACATATTGTCGGCGGCGTCAACAGTCCATCCAGATCCTATAAAGCGGTAGGTGGAGGTTCTCCCATTGCCATGGAGCGTGGACAAGGCGCTTATTTTTGGGACGTAGACGGCAATAAATACATAGACTATCTGGCTGCATACGGGCCAATCATTACCGGCCATGCGCATCCGCATATCACACAGGCGATTACACATGCGGCGGAAACCGGACTTCTATACGGAACTCCAACCCGTCACGAAGTTACATTCGCTAAAATGTTAAAAGAAGCAATGCCAAATATGGACAGAGTCCGTTTCGTCAACAGCGGTACAGAAGCGGTCATGACGACGATCCGTGTTTCGCGGGCTTATACTGGCCGGACAAAAATCATGAAATTTGCGGGTTGTTACCACGGTCATTCCGATTTGGTTCTTGTAGCTGCCGGATCTGGTCCCGCTACACTTGGCACTCCTGATTCAGCTGGGGTACCTAAGTCTATTGCTGAAGAAGTGATCACAATTCCCTTTAATCATCCACAGGCTTATGCAGAAGCTATGGATCGTTGGGGCGAAGAAATTGCCTGCATCCTGGTCGAACCGATTGTAGGTAATTTTGGTATCGTTGAGCCGCACGAAGGATTTTTGCAGGAAGTTCACCGCATCGCCCATGAAAAAGGAGCATTGATCGTTTATGATGAAGTGATTACAGCTTTCCGCTTCCATTACGGAGGTGCACAGGATATGCTCGGATTGACTCCGGACCTGACAGCACTCGGAAAAATCATTGGCGGCGGATTGCCGATTGGCGCTTATGGCGGAAAGAAAGAGATCATGGAAACAGTGGCTCCTTTAGGTCCTGCTTATCAAGCTGGTACAATGGCCGGAAATCCCGCCTCTATCCAAGCTGGAATTGCTTGTCTGGAAGTTCTTCGTCAAGATGGCATTTATGAGAAAATGGATAAACTTGGAGCACAACTGGAAAAAGGTATTTTAGCAGCCGCTGAAGAATTTGAAGTGACGATTACCGTCAATCGTCTAAAAGGCGCTTTAACCATTTATTTCACTGACGTAAAAGTTGAGAACTACGAACAAGCTGAAGCAACTGATGGTGAGATCTTCGGCCGTTTCTTCAAGCTGATGCTGGAACAAGGGATCAATTTAGCCCCATCTAAATATGAAGCATGGTTTTTAACAACTGAGCATACTGAAAAAGATATTGAATATTCAATTCAAGCGGTACGACAAGCCTTTAAGCAGCTGTAACACAATCTAATACCTGCATTATTGAAGAAAGGAGGACCAATATTATGCAATTAGGTGCACGGATATTTAAGACCGGAATAGCCATTTCATTAGCTCTGTTCCTAGCTAATTGGTTGAATTTACCTATTCCTTTCATGGCAGGTATTGCAGCTATTTTCGCTATTCAACCTTCAATTTATCGCTCTTATCTTACGGTACTCGATCAGATCTATGGTAATTTAATAGGCGCGACAATTGCTGTAGTTTTTGTAGTGACACTCGGCTCAAACTACTTGACCGTTGGACTAGCAGCTATATTAGCTATCATTATCATGCTAAAGCTAAAACTTAATAATCCAGTCCCTTTAACGCTTGTTACTATCATAGTTATTATGGAATCTCACGAACCCGAATTTCTCGAGTTTGCTGGCTTGCGATTTCTGACTATCTTATTGGGAATTTTTTCTTCATTCATTGTCAACTTGATCTTTTTGCCGCCTAAATACGAAACCAGGTTATTTACCTCCATCCACGAAGTAACTGAAGAAGTTATCCGCTGGATCCGAGTATCCATCCGTCATGCTTCTGATCATGCTTCAGTAAAAAATGATATTGATAAATTATCCAACAAACTTGACAAGGTAGATCAGTGGTATTCTTTTTATAAGGATGAACGCAGTTACACGAGAAAGCAGCAGTATACAAAAGCAAGAAAGTTAGTGCTTTATCGACAAATGATCGCTACATCGAAAAAAAGCTTGGAAGTCTTGAAAAGGCTCCACCGCTTTGAAAATGAGTTGTCAGAGCTTCCTGAGCATTTCCACATGATGGTTCAGGAGCGTTTGGAAAGTCTCGCGAGTTACCACGAACAACTTTATATGAAATACGTTGGGAAATTGCGACCGGAGCATAGTGAAGGTTCTGGAGAAAATGCCATTATGAAACGCAATGAAGTTATGACCATTTTTGTAAAAGAAATCAATCTTGCACATGAGGAAAACGAGGATGAATTTTCGGTTTACCATTTGATGCATGTCCTCTCAGCTATTCTCGATTATGAAGAGCAACTGGAACATTTAGACCTACTGATTATCGCTTACTTGAACTATCATTCAGAAGAAGTGGATAGCGACCTTGAAGATGTCATATAAAAAAACGTGTGGAGCAATTCTCCACACGTTTTTTAATGTTTAAGAAGTATAATTTTTTAGCTTTTTGTTTGTTGTCCAGCCACCAGCGCCCAGATTCTAGGGCCATAAGATCTTGGCTATGCGGCTGAAAACATGCCGCTTGCGCTTTTCTTATGACTTCATTCGTGGATCCAAAGCATCGCGCAAGCCGTCACCCATAAGGTTAAAGCCAAGAACCGTCAGCATGATGGCAACCCCTGGGAAAATCATGGTCCAAGGCGCATTCGTTAAATACGAACGCGAGTCTGCCAACATTTTGCCCCATTCAGGAGACGGAGCCTGCGCTCCTAATCCGAGGAAGCCGAGAGCTGCCGCTTCGATGATTGCTGTTGCGATGGCTAGAGTTCCTTGAACGATAACCGGAGCCATGGAATTCGGCAAAATATGCGACACCAGAATTCGGTTGTCTTTCATGCCAATTGCTTTCGCAGACATGATGTATTCATCTTCTTTGATACTCAATACTTTTGAACGGATTAAACGCCCAAAGTTTGGCACGTTGATGATTGCAATGGCGATCAGCGCGTTGCGCAATGATGGTCCAAGAACTGATACTACTGCAATAGCCAATAAAATACTTGGGAATGCCAACATGATATCAAAGATGCGGGAAATGATCGTATCTACCCAGCGTCCGTAATATCCTGCCAAGATTCCTAAAATACTGCCGACTACAACCGATCCAATAACCGCTAAAAAGCCAACCCATAATGAAATGCGGGCGCCGTATACAATTCGCGATAAAATATCACGTCCAAAATCATCTGTTCCCATCCAATTCGAAGAAGAAGGAGGCAAAAGCCGTTGGGACAAGTTTTGTTCATTGATGCCTTGCGGTGTAAGAAGCGGACCAAAAATTGCTAGCAGAATGAAGAAAATGACAATTCCCATTCCGACAACCGCTACTTTGCTTTTACGGAAACCGCGCCATGCCTCTTTCCAAGGACCCGCGACTTTTTGCATTTCCGCTTCCTCTTGTTTGATTGCTGTTTCAGCCAATGTGCTTCTCCTCCTTCCTAATCATATTTAATACGCGGATCGACTAAACCGTAAAGCAGATCCACAAACAGATTAATCATGACAAAGATAAACGCCACGATCAGTATCCCGGATTGAATAACCGGATAATCACGGAATCCAATTGCTTCGTAGATATAACGTCCGATTCCAGGCCAGCCAAAAATGGTTTCAGTCAAAATAGCGCCCCCAAGAAGCAGCCCCATCTGAAGCCCGATAATCGTCAATACTGGAATAATAGCATTTTTAAGGGCATGTTTATAAACTACCCAAAACATTGATAACCCCTTAGACCGAGCTGTTCTGACATAATCAGACCGCATAACTTCCAACATGCTCGAACGGGTCATTCTGGCAATAATTGCCATTGGAATTGTCGCCAATGCCGTGCCCGGCAATACTAGATGTTTCAGGACAGTCGCCAGTTGATCAAAATTTCCGGCGATCAAGGTATCGATAACGTAGAAATTCGTGACGACATCTACAGGATCACGGACGTTTTCACGACCAGTTGTCGGAAGAATTCCCAGTTCAATCGAGAAAATCCATTGATTCATCAAACCCAGCCAGAAGATTGGCATCGATACCCCAATCAATGCAATGATCATAGCTAAGTAATCAAACCAAGAATTCTGGAACCAAGCTGAAATGATGCCAGCGTTGATCCCGATAACAACTGCAATAATAATAGCAAATAAGGAAAGTTCGATCGTTGCAGCCAGATACGGCCATACTTCATCTACCACTGGAGTTCGCGTACGAAGTGACTCTCCCAGATCTCCTGTTACCAGTCCTTTTAAATAATCAAAGTACTGAATATACCAAGGGTTGTCCAACCCCAGATTTGTTCGTAATGCCTTTATCGCTTCTTCGGATGCTTGTTGACCTAGGATGACTTGTGCAGGATCACCAGGTATTGCGCGGATGATCATAAATACGATAAATGTCATACCGAGTAAAACCGGGATTAACTGTAGAAGCCGCCTTCCGATATAGTGAAGCATCTTCTTCACCTCTCCATCTCTTACAATATGCAATATGTATAACAGTAATAAAAAAGGGAGGAAATCATCCCGACTTCCTCCCTAGAATTGCCTACTCTAAATCTACTGAAGCCAATTTGTCAGAACCTGTTGGGTGTGCTTTGAAATTAACGACATTGTTCCCACCAGCTAATAGCGGTGTAGAGTGTGCAAGTGGAACCCAAGGAGCATCCTCATGAATGATTTCCTGAGCCTGCATGTACAAGTCGTTTCTTACATCTTCATCAACTTCTGATTGTGCCTGGATCAATACATCGTGTAATTCTTGGCTTTCGTAATACGTGTAATTGTTTGTACCAACATTGTCTTGGTCAAGCAACGCATAAAGGAAGTTATCGGCATCGCCGTTATCGCCAGTCCATCCAAGTAGGAATGCGTCGGCTTCTCCATTTGCTGCTTTTTCAAGATATGTTGCCCATTCAAATGACACGATTTCAGCAGTTACGCCTACGTCAGCCAAATTCTTTTGAATGGCTTCTGCCACTTTTTGGCCATCTGGCATATATGGACGCGGAACTGGCATTGCGTAAAGTTCCATTTCAAATCCGTCCGGGAATCCTGCTTCAGCCAATAATTCTTTTGCACGTTCTGGATTGTAGTCATACCCTTCAATGCTGTCGTTATATCCGCTGATTACCGGCGGAATTGGGTTTTTAGCAACTTCAGCACGACCCTCGAAAAATGCATCTACAAGCGCTTGCTTATCAATCGCATGGTTAAATGCTTGGCGTACTTTTGGATCATCGAAAGGTTCGCGAGTTACTGTCATACCTAAGTAACCAACGTTCATCGATGGACGTTCAAATAATTGAAGATTTTCATCTCCTTCAATTGTTGATGCATCTGAAGGTGTGATCCCATCTGCAAGATCAATTTCTCCCGATAGTAAAGCATTTAAACGAGCTGAGTTATCTGGAATCGCACGGAATACGACTTGATCCAATTTTGGCTCATCTTCTACCCAATAATCTTCGAATTTCTCGATTGTGATTGTATCGTTGCGTTTCCATTCAACAAATTTGAATGGGCCAGTTCCAACTGGGTTGTCGCCAAAAGCGTCTCCCGCTGATTCAAATGCAGTTGGCGAGGCAATCGCAAATGGACTCATTGCCAAGTTTTTAAGGAATGGTGCCTGTGGACGTTTTAATGTGAAGGTAACTTCGTAATCGCCTGTTGCTTCAACAGATTCGATAACGTGCCCTTCTTCATCGCCGTATCCACCGAACATTGAACCGTAATATGGGTATTGCTCTCCGTCACCGGCTGCCCAACGCTCAAAGTTCTTCACTACTGCCTCTGCGTTGAAATCCGTATCATCATGGAATTTAACGCCTTCTTCTAATGTCAAGGTATACGTAAGTCCATCGTCAGAAGCTGTCCATTCAGAAGCCAATGCTGGTTCGATTTCTGTATCCTGTTCACCAAAATTCACTAATGTATCAAATACGTTCTTAGTGACTTTAAAAGATTCTCCATCTGTGACTGTAATTGGATCAAGTGAAACCGAGTCGCCTCCACGTCCAAAGATCAATACTTTTTGTTCAGCGGAATCCCCTTCGCTTCCACTTTCGCCTTCGCTGTTTTCTGATGCATTATCAGAACTGCAGCCATAAAGAGCTGTCGATACTAATAAAAGCAGCAGAAATGCCCACGATAAGAATTTTTTCTTCCCCACTTTAACCCCTCCGTTTTTTCTATTTATTATCATTGCGGCCTGGACTCTTCGTAAAGATGACAGGCTACAGAATGACCTTTCTCAACCTCTGCAAAAATCGGTACGGCTTTAGAGCAAATATCCATTTTAAACGGACAGCGCGTATGGAACCTGCAGCCGCTCGGTGGATTTGCAGGGCTTGGTACATCTCCCGAAATGACAACTTCTTCCCGGACAAATTCCGGATCCGGCACTGGTACCGCGGCCAATAGCGCCTGCGTGTATGGGTGCAGCGGTTTTTCATATAAATCTTCCGTGTTGGCAAGTTCAGCCATTTGACCAAGATACATGACGCCCACGCGGTCGCTGATGTGGCGCACGACTCCTAAATCATGGGCAATGAAAATATAAGTCAGCTTTAGATCTCGTTGAAGATCCTGCATCAGATTCAATACCTGCGCCTGGATTGATACATCGAGTGCCGATACGGGTTCGTCTGCAATAATCAGTTTCGGATTTGTCATCAAAGCACGTGCAATGCCGATGCGCTGTCGCTGCCCGCCGCTGAATTGATGTGGGTAGCGTTTGGCATGATAGCTGCTCAACCCGACAATCTCCAAAAACTCATGCACTTTCTTTTTACGCTCTTTCGGATCGCCAATTTCATGGACGTTAAGCGGTTCCATTAAAATCTTTTCGATCGTATGACGCGGATTCAATGAAGCATAGGGATCTTGAAAGACCATTTGAATATCACGGCGCGCTTTTCGCATATCGTTATTCGACAGGCTGGTCAATTCCTGGCCATCAAATGTAACGGTTCCTTCTGTCGGCTCCAAAAGACGCATGAGCATACGTCCTGTAGTGGATTTTCCACATCCGGATTCTCCTACAATTCCGAGCGTTTCACCTTCCTGAACAGTAAATGACACATCGTCGACTGCTTTGACGTGATTGCTGACCTTCCCTAAAATACCTGATTTAATGGGAAAATATTTTTTCAGCCCTTCAACTTTTAACAACGGTTCTGTCATGAGACTGTACCTCCTTCGGATCAAATAGGAAACAGCGGGTCTGGTGATTGTCCGCCGTTTGGTACAGTTCCGGTGTTTCTCCGATGCAGCGGTCGAAAGCAAACTCACAGCGTGCTGCGAATTTGCATCCGGTTTTAATAGTGCCTGGTTTTGGTACATTTCCTGGAATTGAATAGAGACGCTCTTTCTTGAAACGCATGTCTGGAACCGATTCCAGCAATCCTCTTGTGTACGGATGTTGCGGATCATTGAAAATCGTATGGACCGGCCCTTCTTCGACCACTTTTCCTGCGTACATCACAACAACCCGTTCGCAAGTTTCAGCTACTACTCCCAAATCATGGGTAATCAATAGCACTGCAGTATTCAGCCGCTCATTGAGATTTTTTATCAATTTCAGAATTTGAGCCTGTATGGTTACATCCAGTGCTGTGGTCGGTTCATCGGCTATTAAGACTTTCGGATCGCACAACAGTGCCATAGCAATCATGACCCGCTGACGCATTCCTCCTGATAATTGGTGCGGATACTCCTTCATCAACCCTTCCGGCCGTGGCAAGCCCACCAGCTTCATCATTTCGATGGCGCGTTCCTGAATCTGTTTTTTGGACCAATTCCGTTTGTGTATCTTAATCGCTTCGCGAAGTTGATCACCAATTGTAAACAACGGATTTAACGAAGTCATCGGTTCCTGGAAAATCATTGCAATATCATTGCCTCTGATATCCCTCATTTTTTTCTCGGATAATTTTGTTAAATCTTTATCCTGAAATAAAATTTCTCCACCAGTAATTTTTCCTGGAGGACTTGGTACCAACCCCATTATGGACAGGGAAGTGACACTTTTACCGCAGCCGGATTCACCGACAATGCCAAGCACTTCGCCTTCCCGTATGTGAAAATCTACATTATCTACCGCTGGTATTTCCCCGTCATCTGTGAAAAAGGATGTTTTCAAACCTTTAACATCTAAGATGGTTTTGCGTTCATTCATGATGCTCCCCCTTTTGCACAAAAAAATGATTCAGAACATTCTCCTTCTTTTAATTATACGTAATATTATTATTAATGCAATATCTCTTTTTGAATTTGCTGGAAGTTGCGGCCATAGAAAAAGAGCCTCTAAAATATTAGAGGCTCTTAATAATATCAATTAAAATGTTGGACTTGGAACAGATTATAATAGACACCTTGCTGTTTCATCAGTTCACTATGTGTTCCACTTTCAGAAAGCTTGCCGTGGTCAATTACAAGTATCTGATCTGCATGGGTAATAGTTGAAAGGCGATGCGCTACGATAAGAGTCGTTCGATCATGCGCCAAACGTTCCAACGAATCCTGAATCAGCGCTTCGCTCTCGAGATCAAGAGCAGAAGTCGCTTCATCCAGAATAAGAATTGGTGGATTCTTCAAAAATACCCGCGCAATTGCTACCCGCTGTTTCTGGCCACCGGATAACTTCACACCACGTTCTCCGACTTTCGTTTCATACCCTTCAGGCAGCTGAGAAATAAATTCGTGTGCATTGGCTGCTTTTGCCGCCGCAATCACTTCCTCATCCGTCGCTCCTGGTTTCCCCATTAGAATATTGGCTTTCACTGAATCACTGAAGAGAATGGAATCCTGCAGGACTAAACCGATCTGGTCGCGTAATGTATGAGTCGTTACATCGCGCAAGTCGTGATCGTCCATAAAGATGCCGCCGCTGGTGACGTCATAAAAACGCGGAATCAATGAAACGATGGTTGATTTTCCGCCTCCGCTCATTCCGACAAAAGCAACAGTTTCTCCCGGTTTCACAGTAAAGTTTAAATCCGATAGCACTTCCGTCCCACCATCATTGTAATGGAAAGAGACGTCACGGAATTCCAATTTGCCGTCCACAACCTTCAAGTCATGTGCTTTTTCCTTATCTGTTACGTCATAATCTTCATCAATCAACTCAAACACACGGTCCATGGAAGCCAAAGACTGCACGAGAGTCGTCGAAGAATTGACCAAACGACGCAGCGGGTTGTAGAGACGTTCAATATATGCGATAAATGCCACCATCGTACCGAGCGTTAAATTCCCTTGTATGACTTGGTAACCGGCATAACCGATTACCAGCAGCGGAGCAACGTCTGTAATGGTATTCACTACTGCAAATGCTTTGGCGTTCCATTTGGTATGGTCTATAGCCTTTTCCAGAAACTGATCATTGGTATCGTTGAAAATTTTCTGTTCATGCTTTTCAAGCGCAAAGCTTTTGATGATGCTTATTCCTTGCACGCGTTCGTGCAAATAGCTTTGGACATTGGCCAATGCCTGCGAGCGTTCACGTGTCAGGTCGCGCAGTCTGCCAAAGAAATATTTGACGCTGAATGCATAGAACGGAAACGCCAACAAGGCAACAATGGTCAAGGACACATCCATTGTCAGCATGATGACGATTGCGATGAGTATCGTCGCCAGATCAAGCCAGACGTTCATCAAGCCGATCATGACAAAGTTTTTGGTCTGTTCCACATCGTTGATGATCCGCGAAATGATTTCTCCAGCCCGTGTATTGGCGTAATAGCGCAAACTCAAGCGCTGCAGATGACCGTAAAGAAAGCCGCGGATGTCATAAAGAATTTTGTTGCTGACATATTGCGCGTAATACTGACGGTAATATTCAATCGGCGGACGCAATAGGAAGAAAACGATTGCGGTTCCTCCGAGCCAGAGATACAATTGCTCCAGTTTTTCTGCATTTGACAGGGCATCTGCTCCGATAATGTCATCAATGACGATCTTAATCAGCAACGGAATAAAAAGCGGAATTGCGAATTTGAATACCCCGATGACGATTGTCAGCGCAATCTGCCAATAATACGGTTTGACAAATTGCATATAGCGTTTCATACTGCTCAAAACTTTCACTCCATTCTATTCAAAACGAAAAACCTGTTGGCAAGCAACAGGTTTTCATTTTAATCACGAATCCGGTTCAGTCTATGAAATTCATAGCGGTTCGTCCATACTTCGATAAAGTCCTGGGCAAATGGCCCTCTGCGCTGTTTAATCCAGCCAATCAATTTCTCCACATTCCGGTGAAGAATTTGATCAATCACTTCAGGATAACCCATTTGCCGCTTATGGTCTTCATATTCGTCTTCATCCAACAGCGTGTAAGACATGTCTGGAAACACTTTTACATCCAAGTCATAATCGATGTACTTCAACGAGCCATTATTATAGACGAATGGAGAACTGACATTGCAATAATAATAAACACCGTCGTCTCGGAGCATACAGATGATGTTGAACCAATGCTCTGCGTGAAAATAACAGATTGACGGTTCGCGCGTCAACCAGGTTCGGCCATCGGATTCTGTCACCAGCGTCCGTTCATTTGCACCAATTACAATATTATTTGTACCTTTCAGTACAGTTGTTTCCTGCCAGACACGGTGGATTCGGCCGTTGTGTTTATAACTGTGGATTTGGATAGTTTCACCCTCCGCAGGAATCGCCATGTACCATCCCACCTTCTTGTCTAAGCCTTTGTTTATCTGCTATTTCAGTATTATATCAATCAATTCTGAAAACATACAGCAATAAGGCGGAAGGACCAAAGGATTACATGACGACTGAACGGCCGCCATCGACAATAATTGTCTGTCCACGGATCATATCCGCATCAGAAGAAATCAGGAATAAAGCGGCTTTGACCATATCTTCAATTTCAACCATCCGGCCTGCCGGTGTGTTGACACGAGCATCGTTTAAAAGGTCTTCACGGTTCGGAAAATGCTTCAAAGCTTCTGTATCAAGTGCTCCGCCAGATACCGTATTAACGGCAATTCCAAGAGGCGCCAGCTCTACAGCCAAATAGCGTGTAAGAGACTCTACCGCCGCTTTCGAAACTCCTATCGTCGTATAATTTTCCAAATAACGAATAGAACCAAGTGAACTGATGCCGATGATTTTGCCGCCTTTGTCCATCAGTTTTGCCGCTTCCTGAGCACCGAATAGCATCGCCTTAGCGTTAATATTCATCGTCCAGTCCCAATGCGATTCTTCCAACTCCATAATAGGACGTAAAACTCCTGAAGCTGCATTGGAGACAAATACATCCAACCGCCCGAATTCTTCTTTGATCGTCTCAAACATGCCACGTAGTTTTTCAACGTCTCCAACATTTGCACGAACCAATAATGCTTTTTGACCCCTTGCCTCAATTTCTTTCACTGTATCGAGTGCCGCGGTTTTGCTGCGCGCGTAATTGACGACGATATCGTACCCTTGATCTGCGAGGGCAATTGCCATCGCCTTGCCAAGACCTCTACTGCTGCCTGTCACCAATGCTACTTTTTGTTCTGCCATAATCCTACATCTCCTCTTTGCTGTAAAGCTGTTTTCATTTTTTGGACCGGTCCTGCAATCGGCAATAAATCCAATTCCTCTGCGGTCACCCATTTCATATGGGCAGGTGCCACTATATTTTCACTGTCGGCGATAAAGCCATCCACGTTCCATGTTAAATGAGAAAAGACATGTTTGAAAGAAGTAATTTTTTCAGCTTTGCCGATTACGCCTTTCAATTTTTCCGACAGCTGCTCTTCAATTTCCAATGGCAAGACATCAGCTGCTGTTTCAAGCATCGGAAACTGCCACATATTTGCTAACAGACCCGTGGTCGGCCGCTGCTCCATGAGCAATTTGTTTTCGTGGCGGATGGCTATCATCGCATACTGCAAGGATTTTGTTTTTTTCGCTTTTGTTTTAATCGGCAGTTCATGCTGTTTGCCTTCGTGAAAGGCAGCGCAATGTTCACGCACTGGACACAGCAGACATTTCGGCGAAGTCGGTGTACAGATCAAAGCACCCAATTCCATTAGACCTTGATTAAATGAAGAAGGGTCTTCATGGCTGATGATTTCTGTAACGGCTTCTTCAAAGACTTTCCGTGTTTTTGGCTTAGCTATATCTTCCTCAATCAATAGGATCCGGGACAATACTCGCATGACATTGCCATCTACTGCGTGCTCCGGTATGCCATAGGCGATACTCAGTACGGCTCCAGCTGTATAAGGACCGACGCCTTTTAAAGAAGACATATCCTTTCGATTATCGGGGACGATGCCACCATAATTCTCGGCTACTTCTTTCACCCCCGCCTGAAGATTGCGGGCACGTGAGTAATAGCCTAGTCCTTCCCACTGCTTCAGCAGAATTTGTTCATCAGCTTCTGCCAGGTCGTTCAAAGTAGGGAATTTTTCAATAAAGCGTTTATAATAGGGGATAACCGTATCCACGCGTGTTTGCTGAAGCATAATTTCTGAAATCCAGATTTGATAAGGGTCCGCTGTACGTCGCCATGGCAAATCTCTTTTCTCTGCCGCAAACCAGCTGATCAAGTCATTTTGAAATTGTATTTTCTCTAATTTAATGGGGATTGCCTCCGTTCAACTTGATTATTCCCATGCTATTTCGGGTATATATGTAAGCAGGGAGTAAGTTTATTTTACCAAAACTTTTCGTTTCCCCTACAAATTTAACTTCTTTAGAAAGGGGATGAGGCAATGGATACAGGAACTCATATTGTCATGGGCATTGCCCTCGGCGGCATCGCAATGGCCGATCCGGCCGTCGCCAGCCATCCCGCCACCATGACCGCTGTCGTCTCTGGTGTTATTATCGGTTCATTGGCACCCGACGTTGATACTGTATTGAAACTCCGTGACAATGCGGTTTATATCCGACACCACCGTGGGGCTACACATTCGATTCCTGCGGTGTTGCTTTGGCCGTTGTTAATAGCTGGAGCGCTATCTTTTATTTTTCCCGAAGCCAATTTACTCCATCTGTGGCTGTGGACCTTCCTTGCGGTCTTTATGCACGTATTTGTCGACATCTTCAATTCGTATGGTACGCAGGCTCTCAGGCCATTTTCCAACCGCTGGATCGCACTTGGCGTCATCAATACGTTCGATCCGATCATCTTTGGTGCTCATGTACTGGCCTTGATGATCTGGGCATTCGGGGCTGATCCGGTTTGGACCATCAGCATTTTGTATGTTGTCATGTTATTCTATTACATCGCAAGATTCGCAGTACAGGCAGCCATCATACACGCAGTCCGCAATACAATACCTGGTACCACTGAAGTGTTTGTAGCACCGACCATGCGCTTTTTCCACTGGCGTGTCGCTGCCGATACAAACCAGCACCACTACGTTGGACGGGCATACGGTCGAACCATCAACATTTATGATAAATTCATGAAAAAAGAGATGCCTGAAAACAACCTGATTCAAGCGGCAATGAAAGATAAAAATATCTCAGCTTTCATTTCATTTTCTCCATTATATCGTTGGGAAATCAACAAATATGGCGATATCTTTGAAGTACGGCTGATTGATCTACGTTACCGAAGCAATGATTATTACCCGTTTGTGGCTGTTGCCCATTTGGATAAAGAATGCAAAATCATTAATTCCTATACGGGTTGGATTTTTAGCGAAGATAAGCTAAGGAAAAAACTGGATTTCAGTCATAATTAGAAAACGCACACCTATAGGTGCGCGTTTTTTTTTTAGTTAAACGTCTAGAGTTTCCATCGTAGCGTACTTGATTATGCGCTTGTTTTTTAATCTTTTAGCAAATGGGCATACTTCGGGTTGGTGCTGGCGAACTCATGAATTTTATCCCCATAGCTATCAATCCACTGGCGCATTACTTTTTCGACTACTGCCGTGCCCTGGTAGTCATATCCTGCCTTTGCATAAGAAGATTCGAAGTCAGATGCAAGCAGTTCAATCCAAATACGTGCTTTTTCTTCCGTCAGATTCGGGTTTTTTTCCTGTAATTCGATTGTCAATTGGTCAATAATCTCTTTCATTCGCTTACTTCCCTTCCTTTAACGGGCGAAGCATGGATATCGGCAACGCTTCCGTATGTTTTTCTCCACCCATTCTATATCCCCAAGCAAATCGTCCTTTTAAGTAATCAATCTGGAAATAGACATTGGGGTCTCCTTCGATGCGGTAAACTTCGCCTTTTTTAAAATCAGCGGGATCAACCAGATAAGCTGCCGCCATTATAGCTTTCCGTTCCAGCACCGCAAATTCATTAACAATGCCCAATTGTTCAGCTTTTCTAGCCTTTTCCTTTAACCGGGCTATTTCTCCACGGAGTTCATGTTCGGTCATATCGCTGTAGCGTTTGTCTTCAGTCATCTTCAAGCTCCTTTTTATCCAAGTAATCATTGATCACTTCACCAGGAAATCCTTTTTGGTACAGCCCTTGTTTCACCTTCGACTTTAAATCATAGCCGGTCAGTTTCGAGCTGTGCTTGCGCCATAATTTGTCGCCCTGTTCTGTGACAATGTCGGTCCATTCATCATCGTTTTTTTCAAGGTCCAATCCTTCGATTGCCAGTTTGATCAACGAATAATTATAGCCTTTTCTCATTAAATTGTCGTTGATTTTCTGATGAATCTGACTCGGGGTCTTCATTTTTTCTTTGATGGCGATTTTCTCTGCCAAGCCTTTAGCAATTTCCAATTGCTCTTCTTCGGAATAGGAATCTAAAACGTCTTTTTGCATCTGTTTGTCAATCCCTCTCTTTTGCATATCCTGCTGGATTGCACGCGGCCCCTTTTTCCCTGAATTGATTTGCGTCCGCATCAATGCTTCTGAAAATTGCTGATCGTCCAGGAATTTATGCGTATACAGTTTCTTAATGGCTTCATCTATTACGGCATCGCCGTATTCTTTTTCTTTCAGTTTCTGGCGTACTTCCCCCTCACTTCTCATACGGAAGCCAAGGTAATACAGCGCTTTATTGTAAGCTTTTCGGACTTCATCCTCGAAGTTGATCTCCTCGATGGTCCATTGATCCAGCTCTTTTCCTTTTGTGAGCTGATGTTTGATAAGCACCGCTTCATCCACGCTAAAAGCATACTTATCTTCAAAAAAGATATTATACCTTTCAGGGTTCTTCTTTCCCTGTGTGATTTTAGAAATTATCGGCATTCACTGGCACCTCTCTCTTCCTCATATTATACACCTTTAAAAGCTACAATGGCATAGCTTGACTCCTAAAAGGGTATGCTAATAAGAAAATGGAGGCGATAGGAAATGAAAATAGCAATTACTGGTGGAACTGGATTTGTCGGTGAAGAATTGACCCGCTTGCTGCTGGAAAGAGGCGATGAGGTATATATTTTGACAAGAAATCCGAAAAGGGCTGCCGAGAAGATTACATATGTAAAGTGGCTGTCGAAAGATGCAGTTCCTGAAAACCAGCTTGAAGGCATCGATGCTATTGTCAATCTGGCTGGGGCTTCCATTAATGATGGACGCTGGAATGAAACCCAAAAGAAACAGATCTATTCAAGCCGTATTGATGCGACTAATGAATTACTGCGGATCATCCGAAATCTGGAGAAGAAACCGAAAGTTTTGGTGAATGCCAGTGCAATCGGAATTTATCCACCATCGGAAACCGTTACCTATACAGAAGCTTCAGTCGATCGAGCTTCTGACTTTTTAGCACAAACCTTACGTGATTGGGAGATTTTAGCTGCTCGAGCTGAAGAGGAAGGTTTACGTGTAGCATGTGGCCGATTCGGCATCGTGCTTGGCAAAGAGGATGGAGCTTTGCCGTTAATGGCTTTGCCATATAAAATGTTTGCAGGCGGTACGGTAGGATCAGGAAAACAATGGCTGTCATGGGTTCACGTAAAGGATGTAGCAAGAGCCATAGTTTTTGCAATGGATAACGAGCAGCTCAGCGGAGCATTTAATGTCACGGCACCTCATCCAAAACAAATGAAGGAATTCGGAAAAGAAATTGCACACGCACTTGGCCGCCCCCATTGGATTCCAGTTCCCTCCTTCGCATTGAAAACCGCTTTGGGGGATAAAAGCCAATTGGTTCTGGAAGGCCAGCGGGTACTTCCGACTGTCCTTGAGCAGCATGGTTTCCAATTCAAGTTTCCTAATTTGCGATCGGCACTGGCTGATATCTATAAATAGGGCTATAATGGGGGGATGATTAACTGAAGGACGTGATATCCATGAACGATAAACCCATTATTGAAGAAGGCCAAAAATTTCCGATGACGATCAAACGGCTCGGTATTAACGGCGAAGGCATTGGCTATTTCAAACGCAATGTAGTATTTGTGCCGGGAGCTTTGCCGGGGGAAGAAATTACCGCCCAAGTGACTGTGGTCAAGCGCAATTTTGCAGAAGCCCGCATCGTTAAAATGCGGACTCCCTCTCCTCACCGCCAAACACCGCCGTGCCCGATCTATGAAGCATGCGGAGGATGCCAATTGCAGCACATGACTTATGATCAGCAGCTAGTCGAAAAACGGGATCTGGTTGTACAGGCATTGGAACGGTACTTGAAAGGTACAAAAGTTCATGTTGAGAAAACGATCGGCATGGAAGACCCTTGGCATTACCGCAATAAAAGCCAATTCCAAACGCGGCTGAAAGGTACGAAAGTCATTGCCGGATTATTTGCGGAAGGTTCCCATCAATTGTTAGATATCGAGCAATGCATCGTTCAGCATCCCGACACAACAGTTATCACTAATGCGGTCAAGCGAATCTTGGAAGAACTGAAAATGCCGATATACGACGGCAAGACGATGAAAGGCATCATCCGGACCATCGTCGTCCGTACTGGTGTGAAAACAGGCGAAATTCAGTTGGTTCTGGTGACGACGCGGTCAAAAATTCCACAAAAAGAATTACTCCTGGAACGTCTGAAAAAAATCGATACGAACTTGGTCTCGATTGTCCAGAATATCAACAAAGAAAAAACTTCTCTTATTTTCGGAGATGAGACGATTACCTTATTCGGCAAAGACACCATTCATGAAGAATTGGGTGAACTGGCATTCGATCTGTCAGCTCGTGCATTTTTCCAGCTTAATCCAACACAGACTGTTAAGTTATACAATGAAATCAAACGTGCCGCTGAACTGACAGGCAAGGAAAAGGTTGTCGATGCCTATTGCGGAGTTGGCACCATCGGTTTATGGCTCGCAGACAGCGCCAAGGAAATCCGTGGCATGGACGTTGTACATGAAAGTGTCGTCGATGCAAAGGCGAATGCTAAAAAGCAGGGCTATGCAGCTAAATACGTGACCGGTACCGCTGAAAAATGGCTGGAACTGTGGAGCACTGAAGGTTTCATTCCTGACGTCTTGACTGTAGATCCACCAAGAACCGGACTCGCTGATTCGCTTTTGAAAACAATTTTGAAGGTAAAACCAAAACGCTTTGTCTACACTTCCTGCAATCCCTCCACATTAGCCAAGGACCTGCAGCAATTGACCAAAATTTACCGCATCGAATACATTCAGCCGGTTGATATGTTCCCGCAAACAGCGCAAGTTGAATCAGTAACAAAATTGGTATTGAAATAAGAAAAGCGCAAGCGCCCGTGTAGATTCGACAGGCATAAGATGCACTGGCAAAGCGGCGTTTTTTCAGCCGCATTGCCAGGGTGGCTTATGACCCGAGAATCTGGGCCCTGGAGCTGGACATTGAAAAGCGCAAGCGCCCGTGTAGATTTGACAGGCATAAGATGCACTGGCGAAGCGGCGTTTTTTCAGCCGCATTGCCAGGGTGGCTCATGGCCCGAGAATCTGGGCGCTGGAGCTGGACAATAAAGAAAAGCTGGACCGAAGAGTGAAAACTCTTTAGTCCAGCTTTTCTTTATTTCAGATTATATAGTCTCCACTTTTTTTACATTGCTATTTAAAGCAATCAATACTGCAATCAACAGCAAAATTCCGGCGATCAGCAGCAGGAAGCTGAGTCCCCCTGAGTATTCAATAAACAATCCGCCCATGGAAGGCCCGGCAAGACTACCGATGCTAAAGGCAATACCGCATAGTAAATTGCCCGTTGGCAAAAGATCTTTCGGCATAAGGTCAGCCATATAGGAGATTCCTAGAGAAAACGTAGAACCAACAAACATACCGGCAAACGCAAAAAATCCTACGGTCAACCATGCGTTCGTTTCATAGAAACTCGCAGTTGCAAAGACGGCCGCTCCACCTAACAGAGCCAACAGCAGAACTTTTCTTCTGCCAATCCGGTCACTCAAATTCCCCAGCGGCAATTGTGTCGCAATCGCCCCTGCAGAAAATGCTGCCAGCATGATAGAAACCATTCCGACTTCTATCGATTGACGCAAAGCATAAACCGGATAGATCGCATTCAGCGAAGCTTCCAGGAACCCGTAGCCCAGCGGCGGCAAAAATGCGACCCATGCAATGATCACAGCTGCCTTGAAGCGGCCGGCCGTACCTTTTGCAGTCATGGCGCTTCCTGAAACTTCAGGGAAATCATTCCTCAAGGAGAAAACCAATGACCAAGCCAACAGACACAGCAGCCCTGATACAATGAATGGCAGTGCTTCAAATATTTCCACCATAGGCACAAAAAGAGGTCCTGCGCCAAAACCGATGCTGAATGACATGCCGTATATGGCAATATTGCGTCCCAGCCGATGCTGAGAAGAAGTACTCGTAATCCAGGTTTGCGTCGAGAAATGCAGTGCCTGGTCCCCGACACCGATTAAAATACGCAGCACAAACCAGAACAGCACTGATTTCCATAGTGGAAAAAGAAGCAGGGACAAAATGACCAATCCCCCTCCTACCAAAATCAACGGCTTATAACCGAATTTCCGAAGCTGCGGTTCCATAAATGGGGCAATCAAAAGAGTTCCCACATACAAACCCGTCGCACTCAGACCATTTAAAGCGGATGAGACACCATCCTGTTCAAAAATAACCGCTATCAGCGGCAGCAGCATTCCCTGCGAAAAACCGGAAATGGATACGATTGCTACCAGAATCCAAAAGCGGCCACGCTCACTTTTCAAAAAACCTTTCATGATGCCTCCCCGAACAAGCACGTTCTTTTGTATTTAATAAGAATTCAGATACAATTCTAACATAAGGAGGCGTCAACAGATGAATTATTCAATGAACAAAAATGGCTTTACTGGGCATCTGCCTTTTGGGGAACTTCAAATTTCGAGCAATGAAGAATACGGATTCCGTCCATATCAATTATTGGTTTCTTCGCTGGCAGTCTGCAGCGGCGGTGTCATGAGGAAGGTCTTAGATAAGATGAGAATGCCTGCAGAAGATATAAAAGTTGAGATTAAAGAAATCGTTCGCAACAAAGATGAGGCTGATCGGGTAGAAAAAGTTCATTTGCACTTTATTGTCAGCGGAGAGATCAATGAAGAAAAAATGCCGCGCATTTTAGAACTGACCAGAAAAAATTGCTCAATGGTCCAGTCTGTCAAAGACTCTATTGAAATTATCGAAACGTTTGAAGTGCAGTAAAAACAGTCTGCATCCAATTTTGGAACCCTTGGCTTCCTCTGCCATTACTGCAAAGCGACAATCATAAAAGGCTCATTCCGTATCTGATGTCAGATTGCGGATGAGCCTTTATGTTTTATATACAGTTAAATTATTTATCATAATCCCATTCTCGTCTCAGATGCCGACGAAATGTGCGAACCCCCTCCTTTGAAATTCCTGATGTTTGGTCTGGTTTCGCTGATTCCCTTCGGCCTCCCCTCTCGTTTAATTAAGCTTAATTTAACACAAACTTTATATTAAGTAAATATTCAAAATAAATAAACTAGTAAAATAATTAGTTCTACCTATAGTTTATTGAAATCAACGTCATTTTCCGTTACGATTAACATGCGAAATGAGGTGTACCAAATGGGAAAATCCATTACCAACAAAGAACAGCAGGTCTCTTATATGAAACAGCGCTTAAACATGTTTTTGGAAGTACTAGATGCCATCGAACCTGAAAACACGGAGCTTGAAGATATCGATCGCTTGATTGCGATGGTTGATGACTTGGACGATAAGATGAAGCAATTCCAAGGCCGTCCAACTGAATAAGAGAAAGCAGTAAATCCGTCGCCTTTTAGGCAACGGATTTTTCTTATTTACTGTACTGCTCATTTTGAACTTTTCCAGATCATTAAACCCGTACCTTCCTTTAGAACCTTGTAGTTCACTTTGAGAAGCCATAAAGTTAAAGAAAGTTTTCACAAGTCAGCTGAAGGTATTTAGGTATTAAAAAGAACAGCCTGAATTTCAGCATTCAGGCTGTTCTTTTCTTAAGTAAATGACGCCGTTCTTTCATCACCGCATTAATTTGTCCGCCGATAATCAGGAGCATCGCTGAGATATAAAGCCACAGCATTAAGATGATAACTCCTCCAATACTGCCATAGGTGGCTGAAAAATTACCGAAGTTACTGATATAAATTGAAAACAAATAAGAAGTTACCAACCAGCCGATTGCAGCAAAAGCGGCGCCTCCCAATACACTCAGTATGTTCATCTTCACATTTGGCGCCAGCCAGTAAATAATGGCACAGGCAACAAAAGTAATAATTGCCGGAATTGTAAAGCGAATAGAGTTCCAAAGTGCTAAGAACCCTTCTTCCAATCCCAGGAAGGAAAATATCAACAATCCAAGCTGCTCGCCAAAAACCGGCAATGCTAAAGCAACGATCAGAATAAAAATCAGCAGGATCGTCATCAGGATCGACATTCCGCGTGCTATTAGAAGCGGACGATTCTCTGCTACTTTATAAGAAAGGTTTAGCGACTTGATTAAGGCATCCATTCCAAGGCTCGCCGACCAAATTGTCGCTAAAATACCAAATGACAACAAACCGGTATTTTGAGTTGTCAAAATTTCTTCCAAAGTGCTTTCTATCAGCACATACACTTCTGCAGGCACGACTTCTTCCATGAAACTAAAAATTTGATCTTGCGATAAAGACAAGTAGGGCAACAGGGTGACCAGGAATATCAGCAAAGGAAAAATGGATAAGAGGAAAAAAAACGCCAACTGTGCTCCAAGCCCTGGCACGTCGACGTCTTTAATCCGTTGCAATAATTCTTTAAAAAATCCAGTACGTGAAGTTACGTCAAAGGTGACCGAATGAACACGCCCTTGATTCTCATCCTCTTGCTGTCCTGTAGATTTTATCGGGCTAATCGGATTATGACCGATTCCCGGAAGTTGAATTTTTCCCGGGCTGATTGCCTGAAGAGAAATTATTGTTCGATTGTGATGAATTATTATTTGATTGCGATGAATTGTTATTAGATCTTGATGAATTATTATTCGATTGTGATGAATTATTGTTCGATTGTGATGAAGAATTTTTATTATCTTCAGTTAATGAAGAGGTTGGTGAAGGATTATCTTCTTTAACTGCTGAAATTACATCATCTTTCGTTTCAATAACTGCATCTTTTGTATCCATAAAGGCCTCTTTTGTTTCAAGAGCCATTTCTTTCACTTGCGGTGTCATTTCTTTTAATTCATTTACTTTGCTGCCTACATAAGAAGCATCCTCTGAAATACGAGAATACAGATTTTGTGCTCTTTCAGCCTGCTGTTGGAAAGCCTGCACCAATTCGTCTCTATTCGACGCATAGTATTTTGCATTATTGGTTGCTTTCTTCGATGTTTGTACAACATCATTTCTTGTGTTTTTGTCAAGTAGTGAGACAATGACACCCACTGCCGCTCCTACTAGTAAACCTGTCATCAATTTGTTTTGGCTCATCCTAAATTCCTCCCAAGTATAAATATGATTTTCACATCTGTTAGGAATTTTCCCTAATCTTTGAATATCTAAACACTTATGCAGAATATATTTTTCAAAAATAGCTTGACTATATTGAAAAACTTTCGGAATATTATGTTTACAGGAGGTTTTATAGATAAAATAGATATTCAAGAGGGGGAAAAATAATGGCACAAATTGAAGAATTATTGGGCACTATAAGCGGTTTTGTATGGGGACCGCCTTTATTGATTTTATTAGTAGGTACAGGAATTTTCTTAACTGTCCGCCTAGGTCTTCTGCAACTCCGTTTGTTGCCTTATGCCTTGAAATTGGTTTTCACTAAAAATACGGATACAACTTCTAAAGGAGATATCAGCCACTTTCAGGCACTGTCGACCGCCATGGCTGCTACAGTCGGTACCGGTAATATTGTCGGTGTTGCAACAGCTGTAATTCTCGGTGGACCAGGCGCTATCTTCTGGATGTGGTTTTCTGCATTCTTCGGGATGGCGACCAAATACGGAGAAGCTGTGCTCGCAGTCAAGTACCGTGTAGTCGATGCCCGTGGCCAGATGGCCGGTGGACCGATGTATTACCTGGAGCATGGCCTGAAACAAAAATGGTTGGCTGTATTATTTGCCATCTTCGGCGCTATTGCTGCTTTTGGAATTGGAAATGGTACACAATCAAATTCAGTAGCTTCTGTTGTTCGCGATACATTCAGTGTTCCAACTTGGATTACAGGAATCATTTTAACAATTTTTACTGCGTTGGTACTGCTTGGCGGAATTAAAAGCATCGGCCGCGTCACTTCATTCTTCGTTCCTTTCATGGCATTATTCTACATAATTGCTGGAATAATTATTATGATTTTCAACATGGAATTGATCCCAGCTGCTTTTGGTACAATTTTCAGTGCCGCATTTACAGGTGAAGCTGCCGTCGGTGGTGCAATTGGTGCCGCTATTCGATATGGTGTCGCCCGAGGCGTCTTCTCCAACGAAGCTGGTCTTGGATCGGCTCCAATCGCAGCAGCTGCAGCAATTACAGATCTTCCGGGACGCCAGGCATTGGTTTCCATGACGCAAGTACTTTTTGATACGATTATCATCTGTTCGATTACAGGTGTTACCATCGTTATGTCCGGCCTTTATACAGATGAATCACTTGAAGGTGCGGCATTGACAACAGCTGCCTTTGAACAATTTCTTGGCGGCGCTGGCCCGATCATTGTGGCAATCGGCTTGATTTTCTTTGCTTCTTCAACAATCATCGGCTGGTCTTATTACGGCGAAAAATGTTTCCAATACTTGTTCAAGAATCCAGCATTGCTGATTGTTTACCGCGTCGCTTTCGTGTTAATGGTTTTCGTTGGAGCCACAGTGTCACTTGATGTGGTCTGGACGTTCTCTGACGTTATGAACGGTTTGATGGCGTTCCCGAACTTAATTGGCCTTCTTGGCTTGTCCGGCGTCATTGTTTACGAAACGAAGCGAATTATTGCTAAAATCAAAGAAGAGAAAGAAGCGGAACGTACTGGGAATTGACATTACTTTTGAATAATGAAATGATAAAGCATACCCACCTGAAAGGCAGGAACTTATCATGGACTTATCAAAACCATCTCCAGAAAACGTGAGCTACATGATCGAAGAAATAAAATCTAAATTGCGAATGGTCAATGTAGATGCTATGAAAGCCGAGCATTTCAATGCTTCGCAATACGAAGACTTACGGGAGCTTTACGAAATGGTCGCAAATCGCGATAAATTCAGCACAAGTGAAATGCAGGCCATTGCTACAGAACTTGGTTCTTTGCGTAAATAAGCAAAACAAAAATGCCTTAAAGGATTTTCTCCTTTAAGGCATTTTTGTTTTGCTGAAATTGTGGCCAGTCACACCTTAGCGGCTTCCTCAGCTTTTCTTTGTCCAGCTTCGGAAGCCAGGTTCTCGGGTCATAAGCCAACCCGGCTGAGCGGCTGAAAAGGCGCCGCTTCACCGGTCTGTCTTATGCCTTTCGAACCCTGACGGCTTCGTCAGCTTTTCTCATGTCCAGCTTCGGCGACCTGCTCCTCGGATCATAAGCTGCCCTTCCTGTGCGGCAAAATACGCCGCTTCGAAAGTTCATCTTATGTCTGTCGGAGCAAAGCGGTCACCTCAGTTTTTCTTTTCATACTGAACAATGTACCATCCGCCTTCTTTGATGACGGTTTGGATGCTGAGCAATTGAAGTCCTGCCTGTTCTCCCCATTCGGCCAGCTCTTCACGGGTTGGCAGGCGGTAGAGGTTATCAAACGATGAGAAGAAGCTATTGAAGACATTTGCAAATGGTGGGCTGTCGCTATCACCGGCAATCGGCGTCACTACAGACAATATTCCTTCATCTTTAATCCAGCTGGCCAGTTCAGTGAATAGGTCCTGTCGTTTTTCAAGGTCGATATAGTGGATGACATTATTCATCATGACCATGCCTTGTTTTTCAGCAGGTGTATATTTCCAAAGGTCTGCGTTTTCAATTGAAATGTTCTCATTGTCCTCGGTCAAGGCTTTAGCGACTTCCGTCACCGCAGGACTGATTTCAATTCCAGTGAAATGTGTATTCGGAAAGCGTTCAGCTAATTTTTTGATATAGCCACCTTCCCCACAACCGATATCCAGTACCGTTTTAATACCGGTTCCTTTCAGGCGTCTGGACATTTTCGGCAACGCTAAAACTTCCAGGAGGCGACTCGTCTCTGCAACTGTTGGCGCATGCTTTTCTTCATCGAAATGGAGGCGTTCCTGCTTGCGCATCATATCGGGGTAATTCAATAATGTCGGGATGTGCAATTCCATCATTTCCTTCAATAGCACTCCCGAAGAGTTATTGCCTTTCGGTTTTGGCAGTTTCCAGGCATTCCAGGTTTTGTAGCGATTTCTTCCTGCCTCTTTTAAATGGCCAATCGATACACCGACACTGACCCATTGGTTTAATAAGTCTTCGTCTAACTTCAGTGCGTCGGCGACATCTGCTTTACTCATTGGCCGCTCGAACGCTTTAAATAAATCCAATTCATAGCCGACATATGCATGCCAGCTGTATAAAAAAGGTTCATTGCGTTTCATATACATTCTTGCTTTAAACATCTTCATGACATCAATCATTGGAGTCCCTCCGCTTTCCATGGATAATCTTCTTCCGGTGTATAATACTTTAATTCTTTTCTATCTTTACTCAAATCTTTCATGCGGACGGGCATGATGCCTCCTTGAATAAAGCGGTCGCGAAAGTTTTCCTTCCACATGCCAAGCCCCGAAACGTTCAGCATCTGCTTAAAATGAAGTATCGGATCTTCCTCCATACGCTCAAACGTCCGCTGCCGGATATAACTCACCGGTTTGAACGGAAATGAGTAAGCCAGTGCGGCCAAATGGCTAAGCTGGATTACATGATCTGCCCGTTTGTAGCGGACTGTTTCATACCATTTCAAGTTGTTTGAATCGGTTTTTCCCTGCTCGAACATATCCGCAGTCAATTCACCGAGAATATCAGCATCTTGAATAGCCATATTCATGCCTTCACCTGCCATTGGATGAACAGCGTGGCTGGCGTCACCAATAATGGCTTTATTGCCTTTTACATAGGAATTGGCATGGTACATAACAGGAATCATCAGTTGGATTTTTTTCCAATCTGTCAACTTTTGTACATAGCCGTCTACCGCTGGAGCCAAATCAGTATATAATTTATGAAAATGGCTAATCGGCTTTTCTTTCAATTCCTTGTAATCCCCTGGCGGAATCAAGTAAACACTGCGGACCTGGTCATCAGGCAGCGGAAAAAGTCCCAGAAAGCGATTGTATGTAGAAATGATTTTGCCATCTGTGAAATCTTCGGAACGGGGAAAGGTAACTGTCAAAAAGTGGTGATTGTAGGTGGTCTGCTTGACTTCAATTTCCATCACTTTACGCGTCACTGAAGAACGACCTTCTGCACCGAAGAAAAACCGCGCTTCTACTTCGAATTTCTCTGTTCCTTTCTGAAGTAAAGCTGTGTTTTCTCCGTAGCCTTTGCAGGCAGTCCCTTTCAGATAATGGAAATTGCCATATTCACAAGCAGCTTTTAAAATAACTGACTTCAATTCTTCATGATGCATCATATAAGCTGCATTGTATTTGCCTGGCAACACGCTGTAATCCATAAAAGCTTGGTCCTTCACTTGCAGGGAGCTTGAAAGTTCAAGCATATCTAAAACTTTGATTTCATTTGAACGGTCACATATTTTTTTGTAAATTCCAAGGCCATCGAATATCTGCATACTTTTAGGCTGCAGCAGCTCTCCCTTATAAGTGGGCGCCTTAACAGCCATCCGTTCGGCGAGAACCACATCGATTCCACGCTGCACCAATTTCAATGCCAGCGTCAATCCACCGATTCCACCCCCGCCGATGAATACATCTGTTTTCATCTGCTTCATCCCCTTCTTTCTCCTTACCCTACCTTTAGGACACTGAAAACCCCTAAACCTGCGCAATAAAAAAAAGAAGCCCAGGAACGGACTTCTCTTCACAAATTATTCTTAAAGTTCGTTATAAGCTGCAGCGAGCTGAGCTCCTACTTTAGCATTGTGCTTAACTAATTCGATATTGGCAACCAAGCTTTTGCCTTCAGTCAAGTCTTTTACTTTTCCTAATAAGAAAGGCGTGACTTCTTTTCCAGAAATGCCATTGTCCTTTGCTTCAGTCATTGCTTGAGTGATGATATCGTTAATGAATGAATCTTCCAATGCATGTTCTGCCGGAATCGGATTGGCGATCACGGCTCCGCCCTTAATGCCCAAGTCCCATTTTGCTTTTAGCACTTGCGCCAATTGTGCAGCATCATCGCTCCGGAAAGTCAGATCAAAACCGCTTGAGCGGGTATAGAATGCTGGCATTTCGTTTGTTTGATAGCCGATGACCGGTACACCTTTTGTCTCCAGGTATTCCAATGTCAATCCGATATCCAATATTGATTTTGCACCTGCACATACGACAGCCACTCCGGTGTTCGATAATTCTTCCAAGTCTGCCGAAATATCCATGGTTGTCTCAGCACCTCTGTGCACCCCGCCAATGCCGCCTGTTGCAAACACTCGGATTCCCGCGAGTTCGGCACAGATCATTGTTGCTGCAACGGTTGTAGCTCCAATTTTTTTAGTCGCAATCAATTGGCCGATGTCTCTTCTTGAGACTTTTGAAACGCCTGGAGTATTGCCGAGCAATTCCAGTTCTTCCTCAGACAAGCCAATTTTAATCTTGCCATCCATAATTGCAATCGTTGCAGGAACTGCTCCATTATCGCGGATAATCTGTTCCACCATACGTGCCGTTTCGACATTTTGCGGATAAGGCATGCCGTGTGAGATGATAGTGGATTCGAGCGCCACAACCGGTTTTTTATCGTCCATTGCTTGTTGTACTTCCGTTGAATAAGAAATCATTGATGTCATGTTAATTCCTCCAGTTCATTTTGTAATTGTAAGGCTGTAAGTTCATGGCGGACGGTCGCATTGCTTTCCAAAGTTTTTGCTGCGTTAACCATGCCCGCCTGAATAATGGATTCAAATTCTGCGCCATCGATCACACTATGAACGAGGGCACTCGAAAACGCATCTCCTGCTCCTGTTACATCAGCTACTTGACCGACTTGTATAGAATGAAAATGATATACTTCCGCAGCATTCCCGGCTATAGCCCCATCTTTCCCACCAGTAATGACCACAGCTTCCGCACCTTGATCCAGAAGCTGTCGAACCGCCTGATGCCAGTCTTCCACCGATTCAATCGGCATCTGCAGGTGTTTGCTTGCTTCGTCGCGATTTAGGATCAGCCAGCTGATGCCCGTTAAGTCACTGCCAAGACGCTCCATTTTGGGGGCGGATACTGGTATGACAGCTAATGGAATATTATTGGCAAGAGCTAACTGGCGAACATACTCCACTGTTTCAAGCGGACAGTTCAAATCGATGACTAAAAAAGCTGCTGATAATAAAACACTCTCATTTTTTGCAATATAATCCGGTGTTAAGGAATCATATATTTTCATATCCGCCATCGCCAGCAACATCTCACCATCCGGCTCTAAAATCGCTGTATACGTACCCGTTGAAAGTCCATCAATGGCTTTTGTCAATTCAGTCGACATATGAGGACTTGAAGCTTCTTCTATCAGATTCCATTCAGGATCATTTCCGACAATGGACAACAGCTTGACTGAGCGGCCAAGCCGCCCTAAATTTTCTGCTACATTCCTGGCAACTCCGCCGACACTTCCTGAAACGGATGCGGGATTAGAGGTACCCATCTGCGCCGGACGATCCATTAGGAACTTTCTGTCCACGTTGGCACCGCCGATGCAAATAACTGTTTTTTCCTCTGGCAATACATAAGCGCGTCCCACTATTTTTCCTTGCCTCATAAGACTTGAAATAAAATTGGCAAGCGAAGGTCTGGACATATTTAAGCGTTCCGCCATTTCTTGTTGGGACAAGTAAGGATTGCGGCGGATCAAATCCAGCACTTCCACTTCTTTGCGATTCATTTTTGCACCTCCGTTCAAACATTTGTTTAAATCATAAACTTTTATAACAAAAAATGCAAGAGAAATAATATTTCGAATATCGTTACAAATGATTGCAGGCCATGACTGAAAATTGCTACTATAGAAGAGATGAGAGGAGAGATTTATTTGACATCTTTTAATGAAAAATTAACCCGCTATGCTGAATTAGCTGTAAAGGTGGGCGTAAATATTCAACCCGGACAATCGCTTTATATTGCTGCTTCCATTGATGCAGCACAACTGGTTCGTCTAATTACCCAAAAAGCTTACGAGACAGGAGCAAAACAAGTATATGTAGATTGGAATGATGATGCCGTCTCACGTCTTCGCTTTGAATTGGCACCAGAAGATTCGTTCTCAGACTATCCTGCCTGGAAAGTACAGGAGCGCGAGCAATTGGCGGAACAAGGCGCTGCGTTTATCAGTGTGGTGTCGCAAAGCCCGGATCTTTTGGCTGGAATTGATTCAACACGTATTGCAGCTTTCCAGAAAGCGACAGGTCAGGCACTTAGCAAATACCGGCAGTATGTCCAGTCCGATAAAATAAGCTGGACAGTCATTGCAGCACCATCAGAAAAATGGGCAGCTAAAGTTTTCCCGGATGTACCGGCAGAACAACAAGTCGAAACATTGTGGAACGCAATTTTTAAAGCAGTGCGTGCAGATCTTGATGATCCGATTGAAGCATGGACAGAGCACGACCGCTTGCTGCATACAAAAGTCGATTATTTAAACGGCAAAAAATATGCAAAACTCCACTATACTTCACCAAAAACTGATTTGGAAGTAGCGCTTCCAAAAGGACATCTTTGGTGCGGAGCTGGATCGATCAATGAAAAAGGTGATCCATTCATGGCCAACATGCCGACTGAAGAAGTTTTCACCGTACCTCACAAAACAGGCGTCAACGGCTATGTATCCAGTACAAAACCATTGAGCTATGCCGGAAACATCATCGATGATTTCAAAGTAACTTTCGAGCATGGAAAAATTGTTGAAGTGACAGCTGCGCAAGGTGAAGATGTCTTGAAGCAATTGGTCGCTACTGATGAAGGTTCCCATTTCCTTGGCGAAGTAGCCCTGGTGCCACATCAATCACCGATTTCCGATTCGAATATTCTTTTCTATAATACCTTGTTCGATGAGAATGCCTCAAACCACTTCGCTATCGGAAGCGCTTACGCGTTCTGCATTGAAGGGGGAAAAAACATGTCACAGGAAGACCTTCTTAAAAATGGCTTGAATCAAAGCATCACCCATGTTGATTTTATGGTCGGCTCTTCTGAAATGGATATTGATGGTATTCTGGAAGATGGTACACGCGAACCGATTTTCCGCGGCGGCAACTGGGCATTTTAAGTATCGATAATTCGACACTTATTTTTTCAGGCAAAATCATGTATACTAAATTATGATAATTACAGTTTAGAGAGGAGTTATCATTATGTTTTATGGCATTACTGTCGTTCTCGGCTTCATGGCCGTAATTTTCATGTTTTTCTTTACGCTTCTTCACTTTCTTGGGAAAGAGCTTCATACGCACGACGCAGAACATGTAGATCCTATTCCTGAAAAAAAATACTAAGCGACAAAAACCGGCTCTTTACTAGGAGCCGGTTTTTATGTTCTCTGCTTCATTAGCCATACTAAAACTAAAAGTTTTATCCATTTTCCCGGCTCTTTAGGTCCCTTCGGCTCTTTCGCTCCCCTGCCTGTAATGGTAGAATCCGAACTAGTCAGCGTCTTTATTCATAGGAGGAATTCATATATGTTTTCAGCAATAGATATTGGTATCGATTTAGGAACCGCGAATATATTAGTTTATACAAAAGCAAAAGGCATCATCATAAATGAGCCTTCCGTAGTAGCACTAGATGCGAAAACACGCGCAGTGCTGGCAGTTGGAGATGAAGCAAAAGCCATGCTCGGCAAAGCTCCCGATTCCATTCTCGTCATCCGTCCATTAAAAGATGGCGTCATTGCAGATTTCGATGTAACGAGGGATTTGTTAAAAATCATCATGCAACGAGCAGCAAAACAGCTCGGCAGTGCTTACCGGAAACCCAATGTTATGGTTTGTACGCCTTCTGGAGCCACGACGGTAGAGCGCCGCGCTATCCATGATGCTGTGAAACAAAGCGGTGCCAAAACCGTTCACTTGATCGAAGAAACGGTAGCGGCCGCTATTGGCGCAGATTTGCCCATCAGTGAACCGGTCGCAAGCGTCATTGTAGATATAGGCGGCGGCACCACAGAAGTCGGCATCATTTCATTTGGCGGAGTGGTGTCTTCAAACACCGTCAAAGTGGCAGGCGACCGTATGGATGAAGATATAATCCATTACGTTCGCAAACAATATAATGTACTGATCGGGGAACGCACGGCTGAAAATATAAAAAAGGAAATTGGCTACGCACCTGTACCACACGAAGTCGAGAACATGGAAATCCGCGGCCGCGACATCATGACCGGCTTGCCAAAAACCATTAACTTGAGTTCACTTGAAACACAGGAAGCATTAAAGGAATCTTTGTCCGCTATTTTGGAATGCATCCGCGCCACTTTAGAAAATTGCCCAGCTGAATTGTCCGGTGACATGGTCGATCAAGGAGTCGTCATTTCTGGAGGCGGTGCATTGTTGAAAGGCATGCAGGAATGGCTGGCAAAAGAAATTTCAGTCCCTGTCCACATCGCTCCCCAACCGCTTGAGTCTGTTGCTATCGGTACAGGAATGTCGCTTGGCATGATTAAACAATTAGAAAAAATGTCCCGTTAAAAAGAAAGCGGAAACGCCCGTGTAGAAAAAATTGCAGAAACCTAAAGCAGGATGATTAAAAATCTTTAATATACGCTAACTTTATGCTTTATTATTATTTCAGTTCGTCTTTTTCAGAAATTTGGATTAAACTTATAAGGTATCAATCACTAAGGGGGAATCAGTATGGCTTTATTAGATGAAATCTTGGAGTATAACGAAGAGTTTGTGAAGGAAAAGCGTTACGAAGAGTTTGTCACCACTAAGTTTCCTGACAAAAAAGTTGTCATTTTGACATGCATGGATACGCGTCTTCTTGAAATGCTGCCAAAAGCCATGAATATTAAAAACGGCGATGTAAAAATTGTTAAAAGTGCCGGAGCTATCATCAACCACCCATTTGGCGGCATCATGCGCAGCTTGCTAGTCGCTGTCTATGAATTGAACGCAGATGAAATTTATATCATTGGGCATCATGATTGTGGAATGGCCTCTATTAAACCTGAAAATATGCTGGAGAAGATGAAAAAACGAGGCATAGATGAGAAAACTATCGAGATGATGAAGTATTCCGGAGTGAATCTGGAAGGCTGGCTTCGAGGATTCGATGATGTAACAGAAAGTGTTTCACATAGTGTCAACATGGTGCGCAACCATCCCTTGCTGGATACTAGCGTTCCTGTCCATGGTCTTGTTATCGATCCGACTACTGGTAAATTGGATGTTGTCATCAATGGAAACGAAAACCGCTGAGAAATTCTCAGCGGTTTTGTTTTTGATAATAAATATAATCGAGCGGTATCCCTTGCTTGCCAAATTGCCGGAGAAAAGAGGTAATCTGGCCTCTATGGTAGCTCGCATGATTAACAATGGTAAACAGCATCTCTTCTCTTGTTGTGGAAAGATGATCCCCACGCATATTCTGGTAATCAAGGGACTCTTCCCATTGCTGTTCCGTTAAAGAAGCAAAAAACAGTTCCATCTCAGCATGCAGCAACATAAAAGCTTCGATTGCTTTTTCAGCTGTCCCTACGTCAAAATGTTCAAATGCTGGTTTTGCGACCCCGTTCATGCGAAGCAGCCAAAGCTTTTCGACTCCAATAACATGCTCAACCGTCTGTTGGATTGAAGCAAAAGAATTGGCTCCATTTTTCCGGTAAAATTCTTCACCCAAAGTCTGAACGTGTTCTAAGCAAGCAAGTGTCGCCCATTTATGATAAGAGAACAATTTGTCTTTATCCATCTTTTACGCACCTTCCTCTACTTTTATTCACGTTTCAAACCAGCGCTGCATTTCTTTCCACCATTTTTTATAGGTGGCCTTGCCCTTTCAAAATTCTTCTTCAATCATGGCATAGTAATAATGGTCTTTCCATTCGCCATTGATGTAAAGAAACTCCTTCAGCAAGCCTTCCTGACGAAATCCTGTTTTCTCCAATACCCGAATCGATCCTACATTCTCTGGAGAAACATATGCTTCCATCCGATGAAGACGAAGTTGTTCGAAGCCAAAGGCAGTCATCAACTTTACCGCTTCTGTCGCAATTCCTTTGCCAACACATGCCTCATCAACGGAATAGCCGACCAAAGCGCTTAAAAAAGGCATGCGCTTAACGCTGTATACGGAGATGTGGCCAATCAGTTTATTGGTATGATGCTCAAAAATTCCAACGCTGTATTCCCGGTTTTCTCTCGCTTGATAAATGGATTCCCGAATTTTTTCACGCTGAACGGCTGCCGAAAAATAGCTGTCCCGATGACGAGGTTCGTATACAGACCAATAATTCCGGTTTCGCAGCAGCAATTGGACCATTTCTTCTGCATCTTCAACTGTCAAACTGCGCAGGTAACAAGTCTGTCCCTCGAAAAGCAAGTTCATATTAGGCCTCAGCAGATGTCAGCGAAATGAATTCCTTGGCATCCTGGACACATAAAGCGATTCCTTTTTCCCAGAACGCCTGTTGTGTAATATCCTCGCCCAAATGCTTCATTGCCAAGTCTTCTGCCGACATTACTGCTGTATCGCGAAGCAAAGCCATATATTTCTCTTCAAAGCCGCTCCCTTCTTCTAATGCTTTTGCATAGACACTCAGTGAGAACAAGTAGCCGAAGGTATATGGAAAATTGTAAAACGGAACATAAGTAATATAGAAATGCAGTTTGGATGCCCAGAAATGTGGATGCGTTGATGCCAATCCGCCTGCAAATCCTTCTGTCTGTGCCTGCTCCATCAATTCATTCAATCTGGCTGCAGGAACAACCCCTTTTTTGCGTTCTTCATAGAAACGAGTTTCAAAAAGGAAACGCGAATGGATATTCATAAAGAAAGCGACGCTGCGCTGTACTTTATCTTCCAGCAAAGCTATTTTTTCTTCGTTGGATTGCGCATTTTTTACAGCTGCATCCGCTACAATCATTTCAGCGAACGTCGATGCGGTTTCCGCAACATTCATCGCATATGAACGATTTAAGGAATGGACGGGACGCAATGCATAAGTATGGAATGCATGCCCGAGTTCGTGTGCCAAAGTCGCCACGTTGGACATTGATCCGCTATAAGTCATGAAAATGCGTGACTCCTCAGTCAACGGCAATCCTGTGCAAAATCCGCCTGGACGCTTATTCGGACGGTCTTCTGCTTCGATCCAGCCATTTTCAAAAGCCTGCTGGGCGAATTGTTCCAGTTCAGGACCAAATTTGCCGAACTGCTTGAGAATAAATTCCGCACCTTCTTGATAGGAAAACTGCTGTGTACTTTCTGTCACTGGTGCATCTACGTCATACCAGTCCAGTCCATCTTTTCCAAGCAGCTTGCCTTTTTGATTCAAGTAATCGACGAAAGGCTGTTTGTTTTTACTGATAGCCCCCCACATAGCATCCAAGGTTTCCTGTTTCATCCGGTTTATGTGCAACGGTTCTTGGAGTGGATTATCCCACCCGCGCTTCTTGTAAGTTTCCAGACGGAAGCCGGCAATGGCGTTCAAGGTTTTTGCAAAAAACTCTTCCTTTTCCGCCCAAGCCTGCTCCAGCTTTTCATAGGATTCCTGTCGGACTGCAGCGTCTTTATGGGAGCTTAAATTATTCGCTTGGCCAACCGACAAAGATTTTTCTTCGCCGTCCACAGTGACTGTGATTGTGATTTCTCCGACCAGCATATCGTATAATTGACTCCAGCTATGGTACCCATCGATGCTTAAGGCTGTGATCAAGCTTTCCTCTTTTTCTGACAGCAGCATCTTAGCCTCTTCACGCCATTCGTTCAAGACAAATGTGAATTCACGCAGAAGCTCATCGTTTAACAGCTCTGCCCATATCCCATCTTCAGTTTTCGCTAGATCCTGCTGAATTTTCTGGAATGAATTTTGGAATCGGGCAGATAAAGAAGACGCTTCGCTTTCCAAAATCCCCGCTTTTTTATCTTGCGTGTTCTGAGCCATCAGACAGCCAATAAATGCACCAGATTGGCTTAGATGCTTCATCACACGGCTCATCTGTTCAAGCAAATCGGCTACTTTTTGAGCATCTTTTTTCGAAGCTGGCACCTGAAACTGCTGAACCAGCGCTTCAAATTCAGCGATTTTTGTTACTGCCTCGTTCATATGCAGCCGTAATTCCTCTGATTCGCTGCCTCCTGGAAATAGCGTATCCAAATCCCATACTTCTGGATAGTTAACCGTCATGTTTCTGCCCCCTGGTAAACTTAATTTTCTAAAAACACTTATTAGTATAACATTTTTCTTTCCTAAACCGGAACAATATTCCACCTTAGCTTTTCGTACTTCACCTTATCGCCATCTTTAGGGAATTTTTTGGAAAAGGATATTTGTTGATTGAAACGGCTACAGGTATACTAACTAGAAGGAGGGATTTCGTATGATTCGCATTTTGTTTATGACAATCGCTTTTATTGCAGTGATTGTAATGAATACTTTGGCAAACACCTTGCCATTGAATGGCCAAACTACAGGTGAAATATCTAATCGGCTTCTGGTCCTCTTTACGCCAGCTGGTTACGTATTTTCAATTTGGTCCATCATCTATCTTTTGCTGGCTGTTTGGATCATCGCTTTCTGGATGCGTTTAAGAAAGGGAGAAACCCCTTCATCCAAGATTGCCTTGTTCTTTATCTTAAGCTGCATTTTTAATATCACTTGGCTGCTATTATGGCATTATGAATTTTTTATCTGGTCAATCGCTGCAATGCTGGGCTACCTAGTTGCGTTAATTGCTCTTTATCTGCAATACAGCAATTCCGAAAGAAAGTTCACCGAACGGCTGCCGATATCAGTCAATATGGGTTGGATCAGTGTAGCTACTATCGCTAATATCAGTTTCGTTTTAACTTATTATAATTGGAGCGGCTGGGGTCTGAGTGATCAATTATGGACCGTTATCATGCTGACTGTCGCAACTGCGCTTGCTTTGCATATTCGCTTCCATCACTCGGATATTCCTTTTGCATTGGTCTTCATCTGGGCGTTCATCGGAATTGCCGTCAAACACGGAACCGACGAAATGCTGGTGACGACTGCCTCTCTTTTCTTAAGCGGCGTCATTTTGACCGGTATTTTATTAATTAAGAAAAGAGCTACTCCAGCAGTTCAGTAAAACGGCAGACAACTTGTTTTGAACGAGTTGTTTGCCGTTTTTATTACCCATAAATTCGATTGCGAAAGAAACAACAAAAAGGATCCGGAAGTATAAACCGGATCCTTTTTGCTGTATTGTTACTTATCCAATTTAGTCAGTAAGATCGGTTCGCCTTTAGTAACAAGCACCGTATGCTCAATTTGCGCCACTAATGACTGATCCGGTGTGATGAATGTCCAGCCATCGCCCGATTCAACAATATGTTCGGCTTTTTGTGAGATAAACGGTTCTACTGCCAGCACCATGCCTTCTTTAAGGATGGTTGTTTCCCAAGCATCGTAATAGTTTAAAATATGCTGAGGGGCTTCATGCAGCGATTTGCCGATGCCGTGACCGGTCAAATTCTTGATGACAAACAAGCCTTGCTCTTTTGCTTCGCGCTCAACGGCTTTGCCAATCTGGTTAAGCTTAGCGCCTGCTTTGACTTTTGTCATCGCGCGATCAAATGCCGATGCTGCAGCTTCACAGATTTTTTCCTTGTCAGCATGCCCTTCACCAACTACAAACGAAATTCCAGTATCCGAGAAAAATCCTTCGTATGATCCAGAAACATCGATGTTGACGATATCTCCGTCTTGAATCACACGATCGCCCGGGATGCCATGTGCCACTTCTTCATTGACACTGATGCAAGTAAATCCAGGAAAATCATATTCTGATTTAGGTCCTGAAACGCCGCCCAGTTCCTTGAATAACTTACCGCCTAATTCGTCGATTTCTTTTGTAGTGATCCCCGGTTTGGTTGCTGCTTTCATCGCTTCGCGAATTTCAGCCACCATTTGTCCGGCTTTTTTCAACATTTCAATATCTTTTTCAGTAGTTGCTATCATCAAATACCCTTCTTTCAAGCTTTTCTATTCAAGAATTATACCACAAAATTAAAAGAGAGGCTCCTGCCCTGTTTCATTTAGTCAGCAAGACATGCATAGAAAAAAGGCTGTCCAAAGACAGCCTTTCGACTTTCAAGTTTCTGCGTCGACCAATTTCGGAGCTGCCGCAAAAAGCGCAGCACAGACAAATGCAGCTAGCAAAAATACCGGAATCATGTAGGTTGCGTTGTAAACCACGGAATAAATGACCACATTGCCCTCAGCGAACATGCCGAAGAACAGAACTCCGGTAATAACATGAACGAGATAGCGCAACGCAGAAGCAATCAGTACACCGGCAACTACTGCGATGAGCATTTTCCCTGTTTGTTTGGCTTTCGCATGCTGAAGATATTTTCCGCGCATAATACCAGCAAGTCCTACGACGCCATATGCCAACAAGTAATCAAGGATAACCTGCATGACCACAAAACCGAAAGATAGTGGAGCTACTGAGATGAACCCTGAGACAATCTGCAGCAAACCTACCAGCAATCCTGTGAGGACACCAGCACCGACGCCTCTTCTAAAAGCGATCAAAACGATCGGTATCATTACTAAGCTAACTGAACCGCCCTGAGGCATCCGGAAAGAAATAAAATCCAACACAAATGCAAGAGCAGCGAAAATAGCAATTTCCATCATTAACAATACTTTTTTATTTCTCATGACTTCCTCCTTAAATGTGTTATGCACATCACCAGAAGGGCCGCGAATAAAACCATATTAAAAACGGCGTCAGGACAGAGCCTGACGCCGTTGTAAAGGCCGGTTTCCATCCACATCCCTGCGCAAGTGTTAACTTACAGGTTCAAAGGGTAAGAACAGATGTTCACTCTCAGCAAAAGCTCCCCTTGTGGTGTATACAGATATTTATCAGTCACCTGTATTGTACACAAGGCTTTCCTTTTATGCAAGGTCGTTTTAAGATGGTGTGATAGGGTAAAACAATGGATAATGAAGAAAATCGAAAGGTGGTGGAGGCAGCCGGAATTTAGGCTTGCCGAAAAGATGATTGAACTATTAAAAGACCTGATAAAAATTCAAAGCGATACAAAGGAAGGAGCCAATGAAGCTCTTCTTTTTTGTGCAGATTGGCTGAAAGCGAAAGGAGAAACGGTTACTATTCACGACAATAAGGGCTATATGATGTTGACCGCTGCTAAAGGGCAAGGGGGAGAAACCATCGTCTGGAACGGCCATGTCGATGTGGTTCCCGGTCACAAAGAACAATTTGTGCCATTCGAGGAACAGGGTCGTCTCTACGGACGTGGATCAGCCGACATGAAAGCGGGTGTGGCGGCCATGATGCAGGCGTTCACCGAGCTGGATAGTTCAAATTTAAATCGGATTGTTCAATTACATATCGTCACCGATGAGGAGATTGGCGGCCGCAACACTTCTAAATGGCTGGTGGAGCAAGGATATCACGGTGATTTTGTCATTTGCGGAGAACCTACAGGATTAAAAGTTGGATTGCAATCGAAAGGTATTTTGCGCATGGATATGACGTTTAAAGGCAAGCCCGCTCATGGCAGTCGTCCTTGGGAAGGCATCAATGCCATTGAATCGGCGATGAAGTTCCATATGGCCTCATCCGAATTGCCTTTCCGTAAAGAATCTACTGAGTATTACGAGCAGCCTTCTGTCAACTTGCCAATCATTAAAGCAGGAGATCGTTACAATGTAGTTCCTGAAATCTGTGAAATGTCCTACGATATCCGCTTTATGCCAGGACAAGATAAAGATGAGATTGTTCGCCAATTGGCCGATTTGGCAGATACCTTAAATGTTGATATGGACTATAAAGCTTCAGGCTCCACACCCGCCCTGACAACAACTAAGGACAACCCGTTCATTCAACGCCTTCAGAAAAGCATTTTGGAAACCACTGAAAAAGAACCGATTTTATTCGGTCAGCACGGTGCTGCAGATACACGTTATTACGCAGCGGTTACAGGTGGAGAAGGGGCCATCGAATTTGGTCCAAGCGGCGATGATTGGCATGGCAATGCGGAATACGTTTTAATTTCGAGTGTCCATGACTATAAGAAAATTCTATTGGCTCATGTACAATCTGCCTAAATAGGTTTGCATCCTGCAAAATTCGGGAAAATAGTAATTACTAACCCCATGAATGGAGAGATTTAAATGGCAATTGGAAGACTAGTAAAATCTGCGATAAAGTATGGTCCCATCGCTTATCCAATCATCCGTAAAGTATTAAATAAAAGAAAACAAGGCAAAGCTGGACAGACAACTTCCAGAGAAACTGATACACGCAGCAAAAAACGCTAAAACAAAAAACGTACCGGCATTTTATGCCGGTACGTTTTTTTGTTTGACAGAATACGAAGTTTAAAATGCTGGTCTCTTCTCTATCGAGGCTACACGGGCGCCTGCGCTTTTCTTTGTCCAGACTTCAGCGCCCAGCTTTTCGGGTCATAAGCCAATCCGGCTATGCGGCAAAGAGCGCCGCTTCGCCGGTCTGTCTTATGCCCATCAAAGCTACACGGGCGTCTGCGCTTTTCTAGATATAAGGCATTGCTTCCCGTATTGCCAGATAGCCGGTTTTCTTCTGATTTGAAGGGTGCTGTGCAGTTCCTTCGGCTTCGCTGTCCGGCTGATCCTGTTGGTCCTGTTCATCCTGAGCTTCCATAATTTCTTCGAAAGATAATGGATTCGGCTGTGGCAATTCAACATCTTCCACCTTCCATGCATCTTGGTATTCTTCGAAGAAAGAATTCGCCATCGCTTGATAGCCCAATTGATTTGGATGGACATCACCCGGATTCGGAATCTTATCCATGGCGTCTGAACCAAATGATTGGTCTACTGATACAAAAACTGCACCTGCTTTTTCAGCTGATTGCCGAAGAATTTCATTAAGCCGGTCAAGCTGTTTGGCCGTGCCATTCTTTTGGCTATCACGGACATGCGGATAAGCAAAATAATAACCCATTACATAGACCTTGGCATCCGGAGAGGTTTCCGTAAGTTCGGACAGAATCAAATCCATGTTTTTCCTTGTCGCATTAAGGGCAAAATCTGCCTGAATCTGCTGGAAAGTCAATGATCCCTGTACCGGATCGTTCTGAACAAGCCGCAGCAGATCATTCGCTCCTGCTGATACAGTTATGAGATTAGCTGTGGCCAGTACATCTTTTGCTTCATCGGTTTGGATACTTTCCAGTACATCTGCTGTAGTAAAACCCGGAAATGCAAGATTTTTCGAAAAGAACGCAACAGGTTGATTGCGCATCAGTTCCTGTGCAATCAAATCCGTGTATCCGGCGTCTATTTGGCGTTCAGGTGTCTGGCCTGCTGCCAATGAATCACCAATCGCCACGTAAGCTACAGGAAGTTCAATCTTCGCTTCTGCCGAAGCCGACCCGCTGAAAATTAAAAAGCCTGCCATTGCCGCAATCCAATATTTCTTCATTTCAATCACCTCTTAGAATGCCCAGTTTCCATTCCGGAAGATAGGCTCTTTTGAACCTTCTGCTGTAATGCCGTCAATATCCATACTGCTACTGCCAATCATGAAATCTTCGTGGACAATTGATGTATTCAGGCCAATGGCTGCCAATTGATTACGTTCAAGGTCACGCGCACCTTCGTAGCAGGTCGGATAAGAATCACCGATAGCTAAGTGATTAGAGGCATTTTCATCAAACAGCGTATTATAGAACAAAATATTGGAATCGGAAATCGGCGATTGATGCGGCACCAATGCCACTTCTCCCAAATAAGCCGCGCCCTCATCCGCATGAATCATTTCATGAAGGAGTTCTTGCCCTGTCTCTGCTTTGGCATCGACAATCTTGCCTTTTTCAAAAGTTAGGGTAAAGCCATCGATGACATTGCCTTGGTAAACAAGAGGCTTCGTGTTGCGGACCTTACCGTCCACGCCATGCTTTAGCGGCACCGTGTAGACTTCTTCAGTCGGCATATTTGCAATGAAAGGATTGCCCTGAGGCGTTTTTGAAGCACCCGACATCCAAATATGCTTGTCAGGAAGTTCAATCGTCAGTTCTGTTCCAGGCGCACTGTACTGCAATTTCACATATCGTTTCTCATTTAATTGAGAAGCTCGCTGCTCCAATAAAGCAATGTGGTTTTTCCATAATTCTACTGCGTTTCCTTCACCGATGCGCACTGTTTTGAAAATAGCTTGCCATAATGCCTCCATCTGCTGTTCAGCAGGCAGGTCCGGAAAGACTTTCTGTGCCCATTTCGGTGAAGGAATGGCTACAATTGACCAGGCTACTTTGTCTGATCCAACGGCCTGACGATAACGCTCCAGTGCTTTTCCTGCAGACTTTTGCGAATCAGCCAAGCGTTTTGCCGGAATTCCAGTCAACAGATCGGGATCTTCCGCATCAATCCACAGGAACGAACCGCCCGTATTAATGACTTCGTCGCGCTGAACGACTGACCATTCAGGATATTCCTGAAATGCCTCGTCCGGCGCCAAATCGAAATGGGTCCGCGTCAGCACTGGATCCTCGTAATTGACCTGTACCCGCTTCGCACCTGCTTCATATGCTTTTCTAACAACAATGCGTGTAAATTCAAGTGTATCGGTCGTAGTATTAATGACGATCAATTGCCCTTTTTGAACATTCAACCCAACATAAACGGTCAATTCAGCATATTGTTCAAGCTTTTCTTGAAAATTCATCGTTTATTCCCCTTTGCAGCAATGGTTTTGCTGGATCCTTCAATAAGCTTTCCACCGTGTATCACTTTTTGCACAGGTTTGGAAGGCAATTCTTTGGTGAATTTCTTGTAATGGCGCTCGTCAGCATACGCCAATAAAGTCAAGACTTCACCGTCCGCCCCCGCTCTTCCGGTTCTTCCTGAGCGATGCAGATACTGCTCGACCGTTTGTGGAACGTCCACATGGATCACATGCGTCACTGAATCGATATCTAACCCACGAGCCGCTACTTCGGTTGCAATCAGAACAGCCACTTCCCCTTTTCGGAAAGCATCCAACGCTTTTTTGCGTTCATCTTTTTTCATTTCGGAATGCAAAGTGACGATTTTCGCGTCACGGAACTTCAATTTATTTTCCTTCATCAGCAATTGGTCCAGATTATTAACGAAAGCCAAGCCTTTCATACCAGGAATATGCGAAATGCTGCGGAGCATTTCGGTTTTGTCCCGCTCATCCACTTTGATGAAAGAATGTGTCACTTTACCAAACATCGGCAAATCTTCTGCCGTTACTTGCAAGCGCGTCGGATGTTGCATCAAACGTTCCGCTACCAATTCGATTTCTTCGGTAATCGTTGCTGATACTAGCACCAATTGGCGCTCATGCTGGGTTTTTTCAATCAGGTCCTTCATGATCCCCCGGTGCTCACGCGCCATCAGCTGATCGCCTTCATCCAATACCAACATGCGGATTTCATGCATTTTCAGCTTTTTGGTTTTTACCAATTCGTTTAATCGTCCTGGAGTCCCCACGACTATGGTCGGTTTTTTCTTCAACTTCTCCAACTGACGCTGCATATTTGCCCCACCGATCAATTGAGTGACCGTTACGTCAGTTCCCTCTGTCCATTCGCGCAATACATTGACGATTTGCATCGACAATTCCTGTGAAGGAGCTACGATCATCGCCTGGATTGCCTGCTTTTCCGGATTCACCCGCTCCAATATCGGAAGTACATAAGCTAAAGTCTTACCGGAACCTGTTGGAGATTCTGCAACGATGTCATTGCCGGCCAACATTTCCGGAATCATCTGTTCCTGGATCGGCATTGCCGTTTCAAATCCAGCTTTTTTCCATTTTTCTTGCCATATCGGACTTAATTCATTTATAAAAGTCATTTGCGATTCCACCTTCTTTTCAATGCTATAAGTGTACCATATCTGGTGTTCTGTCGCCTTTCTGAGACAATAAAAACCAGCCCGGCAATGCGGACTGGCTGAGTCATTTATTCTGTTACTTCTTGTTGTCTATAGACGATTTCTTTTTCCTCTTCCGTTACTGGACGAACCGGCTTTTTAATGAAGAAAGCCAGTATCAACGCCACCAGCGCGATAAAAGTGGAAACGAAAAACGAGAAATTAATGCCATCGAGCATTGCCAGATTCATGATGCTCTCCGGAGCCGTTCCACCTGCAGCCAGCTCTTTCGCTGTCGACTCAGTGCGCGTATTCATGATCGTAATTAGGAAAGCAGATCCCACAGCACCTGCTACTTGCTGCAATGTGTTGTTAATTGCTGTCCCGTGCGGGTATGCTTTCATCGGCAACGTATTCAAGCCATTTGTCATAACTGGCATCATCACCATGGAGATGCCGAACATCCGCAGCGTATACATCAGCATAATGCTAATATAGCTCGAATCCAAACTCAATTGGCTAAACATAAAAGTTGTCAGTACAACAATCGCCAAACCGGGAATCGCCAATACTTTTGCTCCGAAGCGATCGAAAAGCCGGCCAGTAATCGGAGACATGAGTCCCATCACTAAAGCCCCTGGCAGCATCAGCAGACCGGATTCGATCGGCGAAATGCCCTTGATAGTCTGGATGTAAATCGGCATCAGGATCATTGCAGAAAACATTGACATGGAAAGGGCAATGGAAATAGCTGATGACAAAGCAAACATTGGGTATTTATAAATTCGGATTTCAAGCAAGGGTTCATCCAATTTCAACTGGCGGAATCCGAAGATGATCAGCGATACCACACCAACGGCGATCGCAGCCAGAACAATCGGATCGGACCAGCCCAAGGTACCAGCAGAACTGAATCCATATAATACGCCACCGAAACCTAAACTTGAAAGAGCCAGTGAGGCTTTATCAAGCGATATTTCCCTGTTCTGGAATGTCAGATTCTTTAATTTAAAAATTCCTAAAGCCAGTGGAATCAAAGCCACCGGCAAGACAACCCAAAAAAGCACACGCCATGAGTAATGCTCTACGATAAATCCTGACAGCGTCGGTCCGATTGCAGGTGCAACAACCATGACCAGTCCGAAAACGCCCATTGCAGATCCGCGTTTTTCAACCGGAAAAGCGGCAAGCATAACATTCATTAGTAAAGGCATCATCAATGCCGCACCGGAAGCTTGAACCATTCTGCCGATCAACAACACGCTGAACACTGGTGCGACAGCAGCCAATAGGGTTCCTAATGCGAATAAGGACATAGCCACGATAAAAATTGAACGGTTCGAATAACGCTGGATAAAAAAAGCACTGGCTGGAATCAAAATCCCGTTAACCAGCATATAGCCTGTGACAAGCCATTGCGCTGTAGAAGCATCAATATTCAAATCCAGCATGATTTCAGGCAGGGCGATGTTCAATAAAGTTTGGTTAAAGATCGCTACAAATGCCCCTGTAAAGAGAATGGCAATAATGCCATAAGGTGTTTTTTTCTGTTCTTTCATCTTTGTTTCCTCCGTAAGTACTGCTTTATATTTTTTCTTGTTTCTCCATTGCATTATTCTATACCGATAGTATATTTTTTTCAAGGTTTTTGTATCAATCGAATTAAAACATTGTTTTAAAAGCATTTACAGGTTATTATGTTAATAGACTAACGGTATAAAGGTGAGGTATATGAACCCAAAAAAACAACAGATTCTAAGTGCAGCCTACGAGCTTTTCATTAACAAAGGTTATAACTCCTCCTCTATTCAAGACATTCTAGATGAAGCCAATGTATCAAAAGGGACTTTCTATAATTATTTTGGATCGAAAGCGGAATGCCTCATGGCCATCATGGAATCCATCGGCAGCGAGATCCGGCAGCAACGAATGGCAGCTGCAGTTGGAATGCCGCCTAACAATCCGGATGTTTTGGCAGAACAATTGTATATCCGCATTAAACTTAACCTTGAAAAAAACCTATTTTCACTTTATGAAAGTATTTTCTATTCGCAGGATCCCGAATTAAAATCATTTTCAATTAAGCAATATTCATTGGAAATGGAATGGATTTCATCACGGATCGTAGATGTTTTCGGTAAGGAAGCTGCTCCTTATGCACTGGAAAATGCGGCTTTTGTCCATGGCTATGTTCAGCAGCTGATTCACCTATGGCGCCTGCTTTCCACAGAAGAGGTTCCAGCAGCTAAGCTTTCTTCTTTCGTCATCCGTCGCTTGCAGGCGACCATTGCTCTTCAGATAGCAGCAAAAGATACCTTTATCGGCAATATGAAATTACCCCTTACCACTTCAGCTGATAGCATCAGCATAGAAGAGTTGGCTCCTATGCTGGAACTGTATGCAGCCAAACTAAAAAACCAGAAAAATACACAGCAGCTGGTTCACTTTCTTTCAGCTGAGTTAGCAGAAGAATCTCCAAGAAAAGCGTTGGTTGAAAGTGTCCTGACTACCTTGGCCAACGATAAACAGATTGAATCCGAACTTTCGATCATGATTGAGCAGGTCTGGAAGCATCTAGGAGACCTCACATAAAAAAGAGCGAAGCCGAGGAGGCTTCGCTCTTTTTTATGGTTTGCGCCGTCCTTTGACAGCTTGTTCAAATGCATAGGCATATTCAATTAGAGCTGGTTCACTGAACGCTTGTCCCGCAAACGTGATTCCGAAAGGCTCTCCTGATTTGCTATAGCCAAATGGTACCGTGATGGAAGGAAAACCAGCGGCTGCGCCAATATTGCAGCCGAAATCTTGCGGCAGAACCAGCGCATCGACACCGACATTGTCCAGAACTTCCTTCATGCCGCGCTCTGCTGCCAAAAAGCGGTTGCGCTCCAGCGCTTCCACGTATTCTCGGTCCGTTAGCATGCCGGTCATTCCGTTGGCTTGTTCCAGTAAGTTCTGGCCAAACTTCAGCATTTTCTCTGCATGCTCGTTATTAAAAGCAATGATGTCATCCAATGACCGGATGCGATGATCCAGATTTGACTTCGCCAGGTAAGCATTGAGATTCGCCTTAAACTCATGCAGCAGAACCGCAAAACCCAAATCTTCCTGTTGAACGCCTAGATCGACTTCATCAATAATTTCCGCACCACATCTTCGCAGCACCTCCAGCGCTTTCTCAAATTGGACTAACTGATCGTCGCTGATTTCCTTGAATAATTTTTTTGCCACTCCAAGTTTTATGCCTTGAAGCCCATCTTCTTTAAAGTGACGGTTCCAGTCGTAATCCTCAAACTGTTCAGCAAAAACCGTACTGATGTCTGCTGGATCTACGCCAATGATCGCTTTAAAAAGCGTTACGGCATCGGCCACGGTTCGTGCTAAAGGACCGGGGACATCCTGCGTATGCGATAACGGAATAATGCCCGTCCGGCTGGTCAATCCAACAGTCGGCTTAATGCCAACTAAACTATTTTGTGCCGCAGGATTGATGATGGATCCTGAGGTCTCTGTCCCAATCGCTCCTACTGCCAGATTGGAGGCGACAGCTGCAGCCGATCCTGAACTTGAACCTCCCACATCGAAGCTTCCGTACGGATTTTTTACTTGTCCGCCTCTCGAACTATAGCCATTGGGCATTTTATCCGACATAAAATTTGCCCATTCTGTCATATTCGTCTTGCCAAGAATCACTGCACCTGCCTGGCGCAGTTTTTCCACCACTTTGGCATCTTGCAATGCGTAATGATCCTTCATTGCTAGAGATCCTGCGCTGGTATGCATTTTATCCCCCGTATCCATATTATCTTTGATGAGAATGGGGATGCCGTGCAGAGCTGAACGCGGCCCTTTTTGGCGGCGTTCAAAATCAAGCGATTGAGCAGTCAATAAGGCATCGGGATTCATCTCGAGGACAGCGCAGGTATTTTTGTCGCGCACTGAAATATTTTCTTTATACATTAAAACAAGCTCTTCGGAAGTCAGTTGCCCTGCTTCCATTGCTTCTTGCATTTCAGCAATTGTCATTTCATCGAGCCGTTCCCGGCGGTACTCTTCCAACTTTTTATTGTGCATGGATTTTCCTCCCATTCGATGTATGCCATTGAAAAAAGCCGGAATCAGCCGGCTTGGTCAGTTTCTGTATAGGTTTTCATTAACTCATAAAGTGAAGTTTCGTATAGTTGGCGACCATTGATTTTGAAGACATTCTGTTCCACCAAACCCTGAATGATTGTTTCACGTTTATCAGTGAATTTAGACTCGGGTATCTGTTCCATTTTCATCGTTCTCTCCCTCATGAAGTATTCCCTTGTCTTTACCCTTCTGGTCATCCACTTAAAACCTGTAACTGATTAAAATGTCACTTATTGTATGGAATAAAAAAAGAACCTGGTCAGTATTTCTACTGATCAGGTTCCTCTATTCATTCTGCCAATTCCAGCCAGGCCACTGCTTCACAATGCGTGGACTGAGGGAACATGTCGACAGGCTGCACTTCTTTCGTCCGGTAGCCCCCATCTTCCAATATACGCAAATCACGTGCCAATGTTGCCGGGTTGCAGGACACGTAGACTACACGTGCCGGCCGCTGCTTGAGGATAGTTCCAAGCAACTGCTCATCACAGCCTTTTCGTGGTGGGTCAACAACCAATACATCTGCCTTTTTGCCTTCTTTGTACCAGCGTGGAATCACCTGTTCCGCAGGTCCGGCTTCAAACAATGTATTGGATAAACCGTTCAATTCCGCATTGCGCTTTGCATCTTCAATCGCCTGCGGTACAATTTCAACGCCCATAACAAATTTGGCCTGTTGAGCAAGAAACAAGGAAATCGTTCCGATCCCGCAATAGGCATCGATTACGGTTTCACTGCCTGTCAATTGGGCATATTCAAGTGCTTGGCCATATAAAACCTCAGTCTGCTCGGGATTAATCTGATAAAAAGAGCGTGCTGAAATCTCAAAACGGACATCGCCGATTCGATCTTCTATCACGTCTTCGCCCCAAAGCGTCAAAGTCTCATCACCAAAAATAACATTTGTCTTTTCGCTGTTGATGTTCTGGACAATCGACGTAACTTCCGGAACCGTGGCTTGGATTAATTCTATAGCGCGAGCCGCTTGAGGGAACTTCTTTTTCTTAGTGACTAGAACTACCATGATTTCGCCCGTAGCACGAGCTTTACGAACCACTACATGGCGTAGCATGCCGCGATGCGTCGCCTCTTCATAAGGCTCGATGCCCATTTCAGCCAGACTCTTTTTCAAAGACACCATAATAGCATCCGCTTCCGGCGTCTGTATCAGACAAATATCCGTATCCGCAATATCATGCGAACGCGGCTGATAAAAACCTGCAACCACTTTGCCGTTTTGCACGCCAAACGGAATCTGGGATTTATTGCGGTAGCGCCATGGCTCTTCCATGCCTTTCACTGGATGCACCGGGACGTCTGGCAGTTTACCGATCCGTGTGATGGCATCGCGCACCAGTTTCTGTTTGAAGGTCATTTGGCCTTCATACGATAGATGCTGAATCTGACAGCCTCCGCATGTATCAAAAACCGGACAAGGCGCCGTGACACGGAATGGAGAAGCCTGCTGTATTTCAATAAGCTTGGCAAAGCCATAAGATTTTAATGTTTTTAATACATGGACAAGTACATCTTCCCCTGGCAAAGCACCCGGTATGAATAAGGGGTATCCTTCCACTTTTGCTACGCCTGCACCGTCATGTGTCAAGTCTTCTACATGGACCGTAATCCGGTCGTTTTTATTTACTGGTTTCAAAAATTTCACTCCATTTCACATCTCCTTATCATACAACAAGAAAAGCGTAAGCGCCCGTTTTAGATTCGACGGCCATAAGACAATTTGGCGAAGCGGCATGTTTTCAGCCGCACAGTCAAAATGGCTTATGACCCTAGAATCTGGGCGCTGAAGTCTGGACAATATATGATGAGCTGTAAGTTTTATTTCAAACAGGAAAAAACGCGGCAGGCAAAAGCCTGCACGCGCTACTATTCCCGGTCTTTCATAACGGGACCGTCTTTCAGCGAGAACCAGAATCCGAAAATGATGGCTCCGAACAAAACCAGAAATGGTGCATAAAATATCATGAAATCCTGCATGGATAATGCCTCCTCTATGCGTGGTAATCCGATTTGCCTTCAATGTAATCTTTGTCGAACAGGAACAGTCGGAACAATAAGTAAAGCGATGGCAGCAACAGGCAAAGACCTGCAATAAACGCGATGATTAATGCAATCGCCATGGCTTCATTTGTAAAGCTGTCGTAGATCGTCAAATACGGATAAAGCAGATATGGGTAATGAGATGCGCCGTACGCAAAGAATGCTGTGAAAAATTGCCCCATCAACAAAATGAAAGCCCAGCCGTAATGGCGTTTTTTCCAGATCAAGTAAACGGTTCCTGCAAACAACAGGAACGAAACAGCGAATACCCACCACATATCAAGAATGCGCGCGTAATGTTCCGGATTATGGCTACGGAGCTCATAAATGATACCGGTAGCCGTAACGATGGCTGGTCCTGCCCAAATTAATGCATACTTTCGCATCAATTCATTAGCTTTAATATCTCCAGCTTTGGAGGAATACCAAGTCAAAAACACAGCTGAAATATACAGCACTGCTGTTAAGCTCAAGACTACAATACTCCACATCAATGGACTCGTGAACAGCGCCCAATAATCCAAATAGGGCTGGCCATTATCCATTTGAATAAAGCCGCCTTCAGACATGGCCAGTACCGGTGAGAGTGAAGCCGGCAGCAATAGCCCGGACAAGCCATACATATAGATATAGCCTCTATGGTTGATTTTAGCCCCGTAAGTCGCAAACGCATAATAGGAGCCGCGAATCGCCAGCAAGATCAAAGCCAGACTGGCTGGAACCAAAAGCGTGGTGCCGTAATAAAAGGCAGTCTGAGGAAAAAAACCAATGATTCCAACAAAGAAGAACACAAAGAACACATTGGTTACTTCCCAGACTGGTGATAAATAACGCTGAATAATTCCCGTCAAAATATGCTGCTTTCCGACAAAAGAGCTGTAGGCATTAAAGAAGCCAGCGCCGAAATCAATCGACGCCACAATGACATAAAGGAATAAGAACAGCCATAAAACGGATATTCCGATAATCTCCAAGGTCATTCTTCTTCACCGCCTTTGCTGTTTTCCCGCAATGCTAATTCTTTTTCAACCGGATTGCGTTTGTACATTCTGGTCAGTACGACAACTGTACCGATACCCAGGATCACAAATAAGCCGGCGAACAAAATGATCATCAACCCTACCTGTCCACTAGTGGTGGCAGCTTCGCCAACCTTCATATGGTTTCTGAGAATCCAAGGCTGGCGTCCCACTTCGGTAAACCACCAGCCTGCCTCTATGGCAATGAGTGCCAGTGGTCCTCCTGCTACTGTGAGCCAGCGGAACCAGCGGGTTCGGATGAATGACCAGTTGCGGAAAGCCGCCACCACATATACAAAGGAGAAGAAAGCAAGCCACATGCCGATAGTAACCATCGTATCAAAAAGATAATGGATCCACAGCGGAGGTCTTACATCTTCGGCAAATTCATTTAGCCCAGTAACTTCCGCAAACGGGTCACTATGCGCCAGAATGCTTAATGCGTAAGGAATCCTGATAGCATACTTCACTTCTTCACCATCTAAAACACCGAACATCACCAAGCCTGCATCTTCTTCAGTTTCAAAATGCCATTCTGCAGCCGCCAATTTTTCCGGCTGGTACTCAGCCAAATATTTACCCGAGAAGTCACCGATTAAAGCTGTCGCAATGGCAAATACCAGACCCAGCTTCATGGTTAAAAACAAAGCTTTTTTATGATAAATGTGGTTAGAACCACCAAGCATGCGCAACGCTGCAATGGAAGCCAGTACAAAGGCACTGGTCATGAATGCAGTAGCCATGACATGCGCCACTTTCGTCGGCACTGCTGGACTGAACATAGCCAGAAGCGGGCTTACATTGACCATTTCACCATTCAGTATTTCAAAGCCTTGCGGCTGATTCATGAAAGCATTGACGATGGTGATGAAAACAGATGACGCGGCAGCACCGAGCGCCACCGGAATGAGCAGCAGAAAATGTTTTCGCTGATCTTCGAAGCGATCCCATGTGTAGAGATAAATTCCAAGGAAAATTGCTTCAAAGAAAAACGCAAAGACTTCCATAAACAAAGGCAAAGCAATGACGTTTCCTGCCAACTGCATGAAATTCGGCCATAATAACGATAACTGCAAACCGATCGCCGTACCAGTTACGACACCTACCGCAACAGTTATTACAAAACCTCTGGCCCAACGGCGAGCCAGTAAAATATAATGATCGTCTTTTTTCTTAATGCCCACCCACTGGGCAATCATAATCATGAGAGGGACACCTACACCGATTGTTGCGTAAAGAATATGGAATGATAGAGTCATTAGTGTTAAAATGCGACTCAGAAAAGCCGGATCTTGAAATTCCAATCTACTCGTCTCCTTCTGCAAACATGTTATTTCACTGTTTCTATACTCTTATTGTACATCAAACCGACTTTTCAAAACTTCTCCCAAGCCTTGCTTTTCTGCCAAACTTTGAATAACCTGTGACAACCGTAAAGGGAAAAGAATTGTAATTTTTCTTAATTTTTAGTATTCTATAAAGAACAAATAAAAAGGGTGATGCATCATGAGAACAAAGCGGAAAGTATTTGCTTACATCACAAGAGGTGATGAAGAAAATCGTGAATTGCTTGTATTTGAGTACAAAGGGGAACCGGAAGTTGGATTGCAAGTGCCAGGTGGTACCATCGAAGATGGAGAACTGTTAATCGATGCGCTATACAGAGAAGTCCAAGAAGAAACAGGATTACCTCGTGAAGTCCTTGATTTTGTCGGAAAGATTCATAAGTATACGTATTATCCTGAGCACCAAGATAAAGCCTACGAACGGAATATTTTTCAATTCGAATACACGGGAGAACCAATCGATCGATTTGAACATACCATCGAAAGCCATGGCCGTGACAATGGCATGACTTTGTTGTTCCGATGGGAACCATTAAGAGATTTGCCGCAGCTTGCAGCAGAGCAGGACAAAGCAATCGAACTGCTGTAGTAAGCTGACGGGAATATAAAAAGCTGGAAAATGGGATTATCTCCATTTTCCAGCTTTTTATTTGCGGTCTTTTTCATTTAAAGAATCAATAGGTACATATATTTCAATATGGTTAGCCAGGTTTTCAAATACTGCCGGCAGCACGCCGCCATACTCGCCATCCAAGTTCAACAGCACCCGCTCATTCGTTGTCACGGTAATTTTGCTGGCTTTTGCATAGATTACATGTGGGTCTGATAAATGTTCGCCACGCAATGCCAAAGACGCCACACGGATAAACTCTGCTATATTTAATTCTTTTAAAATAAGCAAAGTGAACTTGCCATCATTGATGCTGGCATCCGGTGCTAATTTTTCGAAACCTCCGACAGAGTTGGTCAATCCGATTAAAAACATCATTGCGCTATCATCAAAAATCTCGCCGTCGTATTCAATGCGTACACGGGAAGACCGAATGGAAGGCAGCATCTCAATGCCTTTCAAATAATAAGCCATTTGTCCAAGTACCGTTTTTAGTTTACTCGGCACTTCATAGGTCAGCTCTGTTAATCTTCCGCCTCCTGCAATATTGATGAAATAACGGTCCCCGTTCATCAGTCCGATATCTACAGGGATTGACTCTCCTTTAAGGATGATATCGACTGCCTTGGTAATATCGCGTGGAATGTGGACAGCTCGTGCAAAATCATTGGTCGTACCCATTGGAATGAGACCGATTTTTGGCCGGTCTTCAAATTTAGCGATTCCTGAAACAACTTCATTTAAGGTACCATCGCCACCAACAGCGATCACCAAATCAAACTTTCGCTCTACTGCAAAAGTAGCTGCCTGAACAGCATCACCTTCACAAGTTGTCGCATGGCAGGACGTTTCGTATCCAGCCTTCTCCATTTTCTCCAAAACTTCAGGCAGATGTTTCCGGAACAGCTCACGGCCGGAAGTTGGATTGTATATAATACGTGCACGTTTCATCAGATTCAGCCTTTCTGGACTTTCTGTAAAGCTTAGACAGAAACAATCTGCGGATTATATTGAAGAATATCCAAGCACGATGTCCGCCTTTTCCTTATGGAAGATCAACTTTATTTTAATGCTTTTTCAAATGCCTGGTGCAAGTCTTCGTAGACAATTTGCCAGAAATCTTCAGTGTAGACGAAACCATCTGAAATTTCACCAATAACCGTTTTCATATGAAGATCGTATTGCGGATCATCTTTCTCAGGAAGAACCGATTTTTTCTCATCAACAAACTCCTGCACTTTAGGTGCTCTCGGTCCCCAATCACCAAGTACATCGCCTTCTTCTGACAGGATGATGTATTTGGGAATTGAACGTCCGCCATTTGTCAGGTAATGGTCCATCAATTCCAGATTCTCGTCACGATACACACAATGAACTTCTAAATCTGCCGCATCTGTAATTTTTCGCAGAATGGCATTATTCATCATGGCGTCACCGCACCAATCTTCTGTAATTACCAGGATGTGGGGCTTCTTGTCTTTCAGTAAAGCCATGAATTCCGGATCCTCAGGCAAATTAAATTTTTCATAAATACTGTAAGACTTTTGCTGATTCGACTCCATTTGAGCCATGTAGCTTTCCAGTGTAATGCCTTTTTCAAAATATTCCTGTTCGGTCATCATATAATCACTTCTCCTTATCCTGCTTTACTGGCCAGTCGGCTTAAAACTCCGAATGGTTTGACGCATTATCAATGGTAAATAAAGAAAACCCACTGACTGTATTTTCTCTTTATCATCAGTTTACTGTTCTCCAGCAAAGTCTTCAAGGTTGAGATGCAGAAACCACTGTTTATAGCCGGCTATCTCCATATAAAGAATGATTCCGTTTTATAGACGACTTGAAATCCTGTGTAGTTCCCGCTATTGGAATGATGAAGCGAGATTTTGTTCGAGCATATGCCACCCCACTCTTTAGCTTCCAAAAATTAGCCATCCAATAGCTTTGCTTAAACGATGTGCAATAGCTCTCTCTATTCAATTCATCAAAAAAAGATGGCCCATAACGGACCATCCTTTCTATTTTCTCATTACTTACCTTTTCGCAATTTCTGCAAGAAGGATTTTATTTAGCAATGGCGGATTTGCCTGCCCTTTTGTCTGCTTCATGATCTGTCCGACCAGGAAGCCGATTGCGCGGTCTTTGCCGTTCTTGAAGTCTTCAATCGACTGCGGGTTATTGTCGAGTGCCGTTGTAACGAATTCACGCAATGTGTTTTCATCCGAGATCTGGACAAGCCCTTTTGCTTTGACGATATCGTTCGCGTCGCCGCCTTTTTCAATCAATTCCTTGAAGACTTTCTTGGCAATTTTAGATGAAATGGTGCCATCCGAAATCAATTTGATCATGCCTGCCAAGCCTTCAGGTGTCAAAGCAGTATCGCTCAGTTCTTTTTGTTCAGCGTTCAAGTAAGCAGATACTTCTCCCATCAGCCAGTTGGATGATAGTTTGGCGTCAGCGCCAGCAGCAACTGTCGCTTCGAAGAAATCAGAAATCGGTTTTGCCAGTGTCAGAACCATAGCGTCATACGATGACATGCCAAGCTCTGAAACGTAGCGCGCTTTCCGCGCATCCGGCAATTCCGGAATTTCAGCACGGACACGCTCTAGCCAAGCATCATCAATGATGATATCGACAAGATCCGGTTCCGGGAAGTAACGATAATCGTCAGATCCTTCTTTGACGCGCATCAACAGGGTTTTCCCTGTGGATTCATCATAGCGACGTGTTTCCTGCTCGATGATCCCACCTGCAAGCAAAACCTGCTCCTGGCGAATCTGTTCGTGTTCAATACCTTTGCGGACGAAGTTGAATGAATTCAAGTTCTTCAATTCTGTCTTCGTACCAAATTCATCCTGTCCGAATGGACGAAGAGAGATGTTTGCGTCGCAGCGCAATGAACCTTCTTCCATACGCACATCTGAAACCCCTGTGTATTGGATGATCGCTTTGATTTTTTCCAAGTAGGCATAAGCTTCATCAGCTGTGCGAATATCCGGCTCTGATACGATTTCGATCAATGGTGTTCCCTGACGGTTAAAGTCGACCAATGAATGGCCATTGCCGGTATGCGTCAATTTCCCAGCATCTTCTTCCATATGAAGGCGCGTAATACCGATGCGCTTTTTCTCGCCTTTCACTTCAATTTCAATCCAGCCATGTTCACCGATCGGCTGATCAAACTGTGAAATCTGATAGGCTTTCGGATTGTCCGGATAAAAATAGTTTTTGCGGTCGAATTTGGTGTGGCGGGTAATCTCGCAGTTTAAAGCAAGCGCCGCTTTCATTGCCCAATCCACTGCACGTTTGTTGACTACCGGCAACACGCCCGGATAGCCAAGGTCAATAACATTTGTATTGGTGTTCGGTTCAGCTCCAAAATGAGCAGGCGCTGGAGAAAACATTTTCGAATCTGTTTTTAATTCCACGTGGACTTCAAGTCCGATGATTGTTTCAAAATTCATTGTGCTGCTCCCTCCCATGTTTGAGGAGTTTTTTTATGAAAATCGGTTGCTTGTTCAAAAACGTCCGCAACACGGTATACCGTTTCTTCATCAAAATATTTGCCGATAATTTGCAAGCCCAGTGGCAGGCCGTTATCGAATCCGCAAGGAACGGAAATCGCCGGTACACCAGCTAAGTTTACTGGAATTGTCAAAATATCATTGGCATACATTGTTAAAGGATCGTCAATGATTTCACCAATTTTAAATGCCGGTGTCGGCGTTGTTGGACCGATAATAACATCGTATTTTTCAAAAGCATCGTCAAAGTCTTTCTTGATCAAGGTACGGACTTTTTGAGCTTTTTTGTAGTAAGCGTCGTAATACCCAGAGCTCAATGCGTATGTGCCAAGCATAATGCGACGCTTGACTTCATCACCGAAGCCTTCAGAGCGGGTATTCATATAGAACTCCAGAAGATTTCCAGCTTTCTCGGTGCGGTAGCCATAGCGAATGCCGTCAAAGCGTGAAAGGTTGGAAGAAGCTTCAGAAGAAGCCAGTAAGTAATAAGTTGCTAACGCGTATTTTGAATGAGGAAGTGAAATTTCTTCACAAATGGCGCCTCTTTCTTCCAATACTTTCAATGCGTCAAGAACAGCTTGTTTTGCCGCTTCGCCGACACCTTCACCAAAATATTCTTTTGGCACACCGATGCGCAAACCGGTAATATCACCTGTTAAAGCTGCAGTAAAATCCGGAACTTCAACATTAGCGGAAGTTGAGTCTTTGTCGTCATGCCCTGAAATGGCATTCAGCAGCAAGGCATTATCTTTTACAGTTCTTGTGATTGGACCGATTTGATCCAGTGAAGAAGCGTAAGCGATCAAGCCAAAACGGGAAACCCGTCCGTAAGTCGGCTTCATGCCGACTACGCCGCAAAAAGCAGCAGGCTGACGAATCGATCCGCCTGTATCTGAACCTAAGGTAAATGGCACTTCTCCTGCAGCTACTGCAGCAGCAGAGCCGCCTGAAGAGCCGCCCGGCACGGTTTCAAGATTCCACGGGTTTTTCGTTTTCTTGTAGTACGAATTTTCGTTGGAAGAACCCATGGCAAATTCGTCCATGTTTAACTTCCCGACAGTCACCATTCCAGCTTCTTTTAACTTTTCCACTACAGTAGCATTGTAGATCGGGTTAAAGCCTTCAAGGATGCGGCTGGAAGCGGTTGTTTCCAATCCCTCCGTTACGATATTGTCTTTTACTCCGATCGGCAAACCAAATAATGGTCCGCGGTCAGCAAAAGGCACTTTATCCATTTCTCCGGCTTGCTGTGTGGCACGTTCTTTGTTCAATGCAAGAAATGCATCCACTTTCGGCTCGAGGGCTTCGATGCGGTCAAACGCTTTTTGAGTCAATTCAGCAATCGTCATCTCTTTTGTATGTATCATTTCCTGCAATTGTGCAGCTGTTTTTTCTACCAATGACATCTATAGGTCCTCCTTCCGGTTATTCTAAGATAGTTGGGACTTTCACTTGTCCGCCTTCATGTTCTTTTACGTTTTTCAGCATTAATTCGCGGTCTAATCCGGGAATGGATTTGTCTTCACGCAATACATTGACCATTTGCAGCACATGAGTAGTCGGTTCAACATTTTCTGTATCCAATTCATTCAACAATTCCATTGCATTTGTAATTGCTTCCAATTGGTCTGCAAAGTGCTCCGCTTCTTCGTCAGTAATTGCCAATCTCGCCAAATGAGCGACTTCAATTACTTCTTCTTTAGTCATTTTCGCCATTTTTCTACACCTCCGGATTCAGTAAACATACGCTATATCATAACATTTTTCTAAAAAAATGAATAGGGACAGCCGTGTGGCCATCCCCGTTTTCCTGCAAATTATTCATAAATGTGAACAAACGGTTCAGTTTCTCCCGCTTTTCTAAGAACTAATGCTTCAGGACCATTGGTTGAGGTTATACTGACTTCTACCAATACATTCTCAGGAAAATGCTCCATCACCAATCCTGTTGTATATTGTGTAAAGCCGATCACTTCAGCTGCACCATAGAATTGGATAGGAATTTCAATCTTTAATTCTTTTAATTGATTTTCTTGATAAAAGCCAGTGCCGATAACACTAGTGAAGTTGGAAAAATAGATTTCGACATCCTGTTTGAAATTGCGGAACGCTGTATCAATGTCCCGGTATCGTTCATCAGCTCCTGAAGTTGGAAACAGTACATAAGCTTCGCTTACAGGATTCCAGTTGGCTATGGCCTGTTGGCCGCCCGGAGCGGCTCCGGATGAAAAGTATGTGCCGGGCACCATGGCGTTTCGGGAGTTTTGCTTGAAAAGCCCCACTACAATTGGCACATCAGCCAAGCCTTCTTTTTCACGCAGGCGTTTGACGATTTCATCAGCCATGCGCTTGCCCTCTTTTTCAATTTGCTCCTGAGGAATTTCTTCCTCATAGGAAATTCCATCATCAGAACTGTAATACACCGAATTTAAAGCCAAGCCAACTGAGATGCCGCCAAGCCGTATCGTATCCTCATTGGTCTTCACCAAATAATTCTGTTCAATGACGTGTGCCAGTATTTCAGCGGCGGGACGTTCACCTGCTTTTTTCTGCTCTTCTGAACGGTCATCGGCAGGATTCAACCCCGATGGGTTATCTTTGCTGGTCCGCTGGAGCCATGAAGTAACGTCTTCATCGCTAATCATTTGGCCTTCCTGAAAATAATAGTCATCAGGCGAAAATTGTTTTTGGGACAAACGCAATAGCCCATTTTCTGTTTCTGTAATATCATATCGGGAATTTAAACGATTGACGATTTTCCCTCTTGTGGCGCTTTCTTTATATGGCAGAAGCGTCCGGTAAAATTGATCATCCAACTGCATGCTCGGAATGATTGCCGTCTCTACTTCTTCTTTCTCATTTATCACTTCCGTTTCCTCTTCGGTCCCGGAGGGCACACATCCCGTTAACAGCAGCAAGCTGATTGGAATCCACCATATGCGTTTCATGTTAAAATCCCCTTATTTGTTCAATTCCTCAACGAGACGTTCTTCGTCCCAGATGTCCACCTTCAGCTCGAGTGCCTTATCTAGTTTGGAACCCGCTTCTTCGCCGGCAATCAGCAAATCAGTTTTTTTGCTGACACTTCCTGATAATTTGCCGCCAAGCGCTTCGATCTGCGCACTGGCTTCCTGCCGGGTCATTTGTTCCAGCTTGCCCGTCAGAACAATTTTTTTGCCTGCGAACGCATTGGCTCCTGCCTCTACTCGGACTCGTGTGCCGGTGTATGTTAAATTGACGCTCGCTTCGCGCAAACGTTCCATTAATGCCCGAACTTCTTCATTGTCAAAATAGGTGACAACCGAATCAGCCATTTTTTCGCCTATTTCGTGGATTTCAACCAGCTCTTCCTTGGAAGCTTCCATTAATCGTTCCATCGATCCAAAATGCTCGGACAAAATTCGCGCGCCTCTTTCACCTACATGCCGAATACCCAGGCCAAATAGCAACTTTTCCATTGAATTGCTTCTAGAGGCATCGATTGCAGCAATCAGATTGGAGGCTGACTTGTCGCCCATGCGATCCAACTCCAGCAATTGTTCCTTTGTCAGTTTATAAATATCTGAAATATCCTTGATCAGGCCTTCCCGGTACAATTGCTCGATTACTTTTTCGCCCAACCCGTCAATATTCATAGCATTGCGGGAGACGAAATGAATGAGGCCTTCTGTAATTTGTGCTGGACATTGCGGATTGACACACCGCAGAGCGACTTCCCCTTCAATACGAACAAGATCACTGTCGCAAGCCGGGCAATTTGTCGGCATCTCGAAAGGAAGCTCGTTGCCATTCCGCTGTTCAATAATCGCCGAAACGACTTCAGGAATAATATCCCCCGCTTTTCGGATAATGACTTTGTCGCCGATACGAATATCTTTTTCCTTGATCAGATCTTCATTATGCAAAGAGGCCCGTTGGACAGTTGTCCCGGCGACAGAAACTGGATCCAGTATAGCGGTTGGCGTCACGACACCCGTCCGGCCAACACTCAATTCAATATCACGCACGATAGTCATCACTTCTTCAGCTGGGAATTTATAAGCCGTTGCCCATTTCGGGCTTTTTGCCGTAAAGCCCAGGTCCTGCTGATGAAGAAACCGATTGACTTTAATAACGATGCCATCAATTTCATAGGAGAGCTTGGTCCGGTTTTCTGTCCATTTCTCTATATAGGCTAGTACTTCCTCAACACTCGAACATACCTGGCGCTCATGGTTCGTTTTAAAACCGAGCTCTGCCAGGTAGCTGAGCGACGCATCGTGCTCAGTTAAGCCGTAGGTCTCTCCATCTCCGCCAATTCCATAGATGAAGACATCCAGGTTGCGGTTCGCAGCAATTTTCGGATCCAACTGGCGCAGCGATCCGGCCGCTGCATTGCGCGGATTGGCGAACAGCTCTTCGCCACGCTCTCCCCGCTGTTCATTCAAGGCATGGAAGGATCCTTTCGGCATAAAAACTTCACCGCGCACCTCAAGTGTCACCGGCTGCTTTAACTTCAGCGGTATCGCTCGGATGGTCCGTAAGTTGACTGTAATGTCTTCACCAATTCGGCCGTCTCCGCGTGTTGCACCTTTAACGAATTTTCCATCTTCATACATAAGTGACACAGCAAGCCCATCAATTTTCAGCTCGCAGACATATTCAATGCTGTCGCCTGCGCCATTGCGCACTCGTTTATCGAATTCACGCAGATCTTCTTCTCCGAAAACATTTGATAAACTGAGCATTGGACGCTCATGGGTTACTTTGTCGAAGTTGGAAATTGGTGTCCCACCAACGCGCTGGGTCGGTGAATCTGGAAAAATCAAATCGGGATACAATGTTTCCAAGTCAATCAATTCATTCAACAATTGATCGTAGACGGCATCCGGTACAGCGGGTTTGTCCAATACATAATATGCATGGCCGTAGCTCCGAAGCAGTTCATTCAGTTCATTTACACGTTCTTCCGCTTTTATGCGATCCATAGGGTTACCTCCCGATTATACTTTTTCAATCGGCGCAAATTTGGCCAGTAGGCGCTTAATGCCGACAGGGCTTGGGAACGCAATATCAAGCTCGGTTTCTTCGCCTTCGCCTTTGACGCTGACGACCGTTCCAGTTCCCCATTTTTTATGTGCTGCTCTATCGCCGGTTTTCCATCCGAGTTTGTCTCCGCCTGATTGACTGTAGCCAGGACGGCTCACAGCCATGCGCTTCGGTGCTTGCTTGTAGCTTGTTGCTGCACCGGCACGGTGATGCGCCGTTGTCAGTTCAATCAAATCCTCTGAAATCTCAGAGATGAAACGGGATGGCATATTATAATTGCTTTTTCCGAACAGTGTGCGGGAAGACGCATGCGTCAAATACAGCCTTTTTTCAGCTCGAGTGATTCCCACATAAGCCAAACGCCGTTCTTCTTCCAATTCCTCGTCGTCATTATTCGAACGGGAATGAGGGAATACATTTTCTTCCAGCCCGATGATAAAGACGATAGGGAATTCCAGCCCTTTTGCTGCATGCATCGTCATTAAGATAATTGGTCCGTCTGCATCTTCTTCATCATCTAACGAGTCAATATCCGAAATCAGCGCCAAATCCGTGAGGAATGCCACAAGCGACTTGTCATCGCTTTGCTTTTCAAAGGCTTTGGTTACCGACAGGAACTCTTCCAGGTTTTCAAGGCGGCTCTCACCTTCGATTGTTTTATCACTCTGCAGCATCTGACGGTAGCCAGATTTCTTCAGCACTTCTTCCACCAATTCCGTCACCGACAAATATTCCTGCATTTGCGTAAAGCTATCGATCATTGTGCGGAATTCAAGAGCAGTCTGCGCCGTTTTGGGCGTCAATCCCATAAAGTCGGCTTCCTGCAAAGCATCCATGATGGTACGGTCTTGCTCGATTGCAAAACGCGCCATCTTTTCAAAAGAAGTCGCCCCGATGCCACGCTTCGGTTCGTTGATGACACGAGCCAATGACAGATCATCGTCGTTGTTGGCGATCAAACGCAGATACGCCAAAAGATCCTTGATTTCCTTGCGGTCATAGAACTTGGTTCCCCCCACAATGGTATAGGACATATTCGATTTGACGAACATTTCCTCCATGATCCGGGATTGTGCATTAGTGCGGTAAAGAATGGCAAAATCCGAGGTTTTGTAATTTTCCTCATCCATCAGCTTCTGAATAGTCTGCACCACAAATTGTGCTTCCTGACGCTCGTCTCCTGCTTTGTGCAAAGTAATCGCCGGACCTTCGTCGTTGTCGGTCCGCAGCTCTTTCGGATAGCGGCTGGTATTTTTCTGGATGACGTCATTCGCCGCCTGCAGAATACGCTTGGTCGAGCGATAATTCTGCTCGAGCATGATTACTTTGGCATTCGGGTAATCTTTCTCGAATGACAGGATGTTGGTGATGTCCGCTCCCCGCCAACGGTAAATCGACTGATCCGAGTCGCCTACCACACAAATATTTTTAAACTTGCTCGCCAATTTCTGGACCAACTGGTATTGTGCGTTGTTGGTATCTTGGTACTCATCGACGTGAATATAATGGAATTTGTTTTGGTAATACTCCAATACTTCAGGAACCGTATTGAATAAATTCAAGGTTGTCATAATCAAATCATCAAAATCGAGCGACTGATTTTTCTTCAGCCTTTTCTCATAAGCTGTATACACATCCGAAACCGTCTTTTCATACGGATTAAACTGATTCATATCCGCCGCAAACTGAGCTGCATCAATGCATTCGTTTTTTGCCGATGAAATGGCGTTCAGCATGGTACGGGGTTCGTACTGTTTTGGATCTAGGTTCTGCTGCTTTAAAACATTCTTGATGACCGTCAATTGGTCTGTCGTATCTAAAATCGAGAAGTTCTTCGACATGCCCATACGATCGATGTCGCGTCTCAGGATACGGACGCACATTGAGTGAAACGTGGAAGCCCACATACGCTGCCCTGTTCCATGCCCCAGCAATCCATCGATCCGGTTTCGCATTTCTCGCGCTGCTTTATTGGTAAACGTAATCGCCAGAATGTTTGATGGGTAAACCTGTTTTTCCAGCACCAAATAAGCGATTCGGTGCGTGAGTACCCGGGTTTTTCCGGATCCTGCACCTGCCATAATCAATAAAGGTCCTTCAGTCGTTTTGACTGCTTCTGCTTGTTCTGGGTTCATTCCGTTCAGTAAATTTTTCGTTATTAATTCCATTGTGCACCACCTCGAACATTCGTTCTTATTATTATAGCGATTAGTCAGCCGTTTCCGCAACTGCCTCTACGGTTTCAATCGCTTTATCGATATTTTCATAAATGATATTGCCGACGACAATGGTATTTGCCGTTGCCGCCGCCGCTCTTGCCTTATCGGCTGAGTCGATTCCGCCCCCGTAAAACAAGCGGGTTTCGGCCAGGACTTCTTTTACTTTTTCTGCTATTTTCATATCACCAAACATGCCGCTGTATTCCAGGTAAAAGATGGGAAGACGGAAAAAATGTTCAGCCAGGCGAGCATAGGCGACGACATCGGCGGCCGTCAAATCCGTTTTGGCTCCGGTCATTTTTGCGGCCTTGCAATCTGCATTTAATATGCAATAGCCTTCTGCAACCAATTCATCCCAGTCCAGAATCTCACCATATTCCCGGATGGCTTCATGATGAAGGCCTTTGATCCACCGCGGATCGTCGCTATTGAGGACTGTTGGGATAAAGTAATAATCAAAACCTAGTGCTACTGAATCGATAGTCGAGACTTCCAGGGCCATCGGCAGGACATAGCCCTGCACACGCTTCTTTAAATGAAGGACATTGTCGAGTGTGACATTATCACTGCCGCCAATCAAGATGGCATCAGTCCCGGATCTGCAAATTCGTTCCAAATGTTCATCCGTAATCTCTTTTGCCGGATCTAATTTAAAGACATGCCGCCATGTTTTGAAATCCATCTCATTTCACCTAACTTTGCATCATTATCATCAATTTATTATAACAAAAAAACCGAACAGAGTTGGTTCTCTGTTCAGTCTTTTGGAAGTTCAAACGGTTTTTCATCTGGATAAAGGCGTCCAAGCATTTCATCATAGCCGTCATTACCGTAATTCAGACAGCGGCGGACACGGGAAATGGTCGCCGTGCTGGCACCGGTTTCGTTCTTTATTTTTTCGTACGTTTTTTTCATGCGAAGCATATGGGCAACTTCCAGCCGCTGTGACAGCGATTGAATTTCACTAATCGTACATAAATCGTCGAAGAAACGATAGGCTTCTTCTTTATCCTTTAAAGCCAGAACAGCTTCAATCAATTGATCTGTCTGATGGCCTCTAATTTTATCAACTTGCATGCAGCTTCATCATCCTTTCATTGCTACGATCATCAAGGTGTATAGCTGACAGATTGAGCCATACCTGGAGCAGTCGGGACAATATGGATCCAGGTTTTTCCTGGCACCAGTTTTACCGGCTCCCCGGCTGCTGTTGGCACAAGCATTCCGCTATGCGAACTCCATTCTATTTCACGGACGCCGCCACCCTGAAACAACAGAGCAGCTCCACCGTTAGCCAATTCAATTGACTGACGCCCTTCTGCATCGTTCGTCCGGTGCGGTGCTTCAAAAACCAGAATATTCGAGACTTTCACACTTTCCAAGCTTTCTTTATCGGTTGTCGGTACGCCGCCGACAGATCGGCTGTAAAGATGTGACTGACTGTCATATGTATATTCACTGGAGAACAGCTCATTTGTCCCGTACTCCACTTTCACCGAAAGAGCCTGCTCATTAAGTTTAGCATTTTCCATCGAGTCATAGAAATGATAAGGTGACTTTCCTCTGTATTCTGTAAAAGCCTGTGTGGTGTCCATAGCTTTCTCGACGCTATCCGTACTGATATAAGAATTATGTGGAGCGACGCGGTCAGTGGACCGTTGAAACAAGGTGCCATCATGCTGGATGCCGTTAACATGATCGACCACTCCTGACTCCAACATCACGTGGGCATCCGGACTATAGCCATGTGCAACAAAAAAAGCATCATAAGCTTCGGCCAATTCGACAAAATAATTTCGAGCACTGCGAATAGGGCCGATCGCTTCTGGAAAATCACTTTGATACAATGCCAAAAAGCGTGTAATCTCATATTCAGCAATCATTTCAAAGACTATATCTGCTTCGGTCAAACCCGTTTGCGGACGGGCATCCGGATGATTGTTGATAACTGCCATGACAGTACGGCGGTTTGCCGGAGAAACTGCCTGTTCACCGGTGAACGGTGCAACGGTCAACGCCTCTTCCATTGCTGGTTCTTCAGGTTCTTCCTTCATAATCAGCCAAAAGCCTGCGGCAAATGCCGCAAGCACTGCTGATACCAGTATGGCGAAACCCCAGTTCTTCATATTGCTCACCTCATGAAAGCAGGGAACAGAATTTTTTTATTCATGACATCGTAGATGCCTTTTTGGGTAACCCGGACATACGGCAGGTGTGTCGCCTGCAAAAACAGCAGGGTGTAAACCGCATCGCCGTGTTTGTAGCCACGCTTCTTCAACGCTTTCTTCAATGATTTCTCCTGCTCAATGAGCTCTTCCATCGGCAGGTCTGACATGACACCACCATATGGCAGCGGCAAGGATTCCACAATTTCACCTTTTTCGGCAAGAACGATGCCGCCTTTCAGGCGTTTCATTTCATTAAATGCCAGCCACATGTCTTTACGTTTTTTTCCGATTAAGATGATATCCCCTGTATTGGTATACGAAGAAGCAAATCCATCCAACCCAGGCGCAAATCCTTTAATGAGCGTATTGACACGCCATTCGCCTTTCTTATCGATAAGCATCAGAAAACTTTCGTCATGTGATTTCGATAGGTCGGAATCATGGGTATCCACATTGACCGTATAAGGTTTTGTAATGACATCATTGACCATTTCAATACCGAATGGCATTGAAAACTGAAAGTCATCTTCTGTCAGTTCAAAGTCGATATCCAGATCAGGGAGTATCGACCAATCGATATTTGGCAAGGATTGTACTTTTTTACCGTTCTTCTTGAGCCAAACCCCTTTCGAAATGACACCTGAAGGCACGGGATTTTCCAGTGTATCCAGTATGTTGAGATTCGCATAGCGGCCTGTAGCAATCAAACCATGCAAGCTGGTCACATTATAGTAACGTGCCACATTATAAGACGCCATCATATAGGCATCAATCGGCGGCACACCCGCTTCAAGTGCAATCTTGATGCACAAGTCCATAACACCGTCTAAATGGAAAGTCGGCGTTGAACCATCTGTTGTCATCATCAGCTTGTCAAAAACGTTCAAGTCTCGTTCAACGATTCCTTTTAGCAATTCCGACAGATCCGGGCGAATGGAAGAATGGCGGAGTGTAACGCCATAACCATGAAGCAAGCGCATTTCAACTTCATCCACTGTCATCGCTTCATGGTCGCCATCAGCTCCCAGCAGCCTCATGCGAGCCAGCGTTTTTTCCGAAGCACCTGGAAAATGCCCTTCGATTTTCTTCAAGCCCATTTTGGCTTTTTGGATCCAATACAGCATCTGGTCATCGCCTGCCATCAGTTTTGGCCATCCGGTCAATTCTCCACCCAATAATACATCTTGCCGATCCAGCCATTCACCCACAAACGTTGAAGTGAATAGCTTGTCCTCGTCATTCAATTCCGTTTGCGAATCAAAACGGGTCCACCAATAGAAATTGAACGGCAGTTCCGCCAATTGATCGAGCAATGAAAACGCTTTCTCATTTTCTAACGCTAAATACAACGTAAGGTTATCGGAGAGGAACATCGTTGTTCCGCCCTGAGCCGCATAATTGGCAAAGCTATGAGGATTATATAATTGATATGGATGAACATGGGGTTCTATGTATCCTGGAACGATGAATTTACCCTTCATATCTGCCACTTCAGTAGAGGCATCAATTTTCGGCATTTCTTTTCCAGCATAAACAATACGGTCACCCGATATCCATATATTCCCTGTCACCCATTTTTTAAAGATACCGTGAAGATAAGTTGCATTCGTTAAAACGAGATCCGGCGCAATTTCTTTTGTGACAATCTTTAACTGATTTCGAATCTCTGTGTTTTTCCATAGGGGTTTAACCATTTGCCGGCACCTGCTTTCTGCTATTTCAATACTTAATATCGTAGCATAATTATGCAATGAAATACAGTTATTCCCTTAAAAAACAAGAAGATTCTGATTAACGCCAGACACAAAAAATCCACGCATTCCGCGTGGATTTCGGATTAATTATTAATCGGATCACTGAAAGGTTTCAAGACATCTTTCTTCTCTTCTTCTTGGAAAGTCAACACGTCTGAAACGGAATCATAAGATTCTCCGTAGAACTGCTCATCCTTATAAGTATGGATGTCCTCGTACATTTTTTGCATTCCTTCGAAAATCTGCTCTTCTGATTCTCCGCTTGGCGTCCAGTAAAGGATTTCCATGGAATTTTCTTCGCCGGTCGCTAACGAGCGTCGGCAATATCCGATAGATGATGCATGTTCAAATCCTTCGCGCGCATAAAAACGAAGACGTTTTTCTGTATCCGTATCTTCGTAATTAACCGGCTCTACTTCAAGAATAATCGGTTTGTTCTTATCCTTCAGCATTTGCAGCGTCTTTTTGCCAAGACCCATGCCGCGCGATTCTTTTGATACGAACAAGTAATCGACGAATGTAAAATTCGGGAATTCCGCATACATCAACACATGATAAGGACCCTCATCTTTGTAATAGACGCTGCCTTTTTCTTTTAATAGCGCATCCATGTGCTCTTTTGACTTCATTTCTTCAACTGGAAAATACTGATTTAATTTTTCATACCAATTCATAATTTGTCTCCTTTCAATTTCTAAATGCCCTGCTGATTTGTTTCTGAGGTCGTAATGGGTTTTCGTTCTGGAGTTTAAATAGAGGTAACCGTGGGTTGTTGAAAATCCTCAACTTTGCTCTATCGCTTGCAGGGATGCGAGAAAACAAAAATGACACATCTTCTTGTCGAATTTGTGTCATCAATGATTATATCATATAGAAAATTAGATTGCACGCCATCCGATGTCGGTACGGTAGAAGAAGCCGCTCCATTCTAGACTGCTCAGTTGTTCATAAACATTTTGCTGAGCTGTTTGGATAGAGGACCCACTCGCTGAAACCAGCAATACACGTCCCCCATTCCCTACGTAACTGCCATTTGACAGCTTAGTGCCGGCATGAGTCACTTCAACTCCTGAGAGTCTGGTCAAATCAGGTAAATGAGCACCTTTTTGGACCTGCTCCGGATAACCATCCGCCGCAATGACCACGCCAAGCACTGCCTGGTTATTCCAGTCCAACACTGCGGGCTCTCCTTTAAGAATAGCCTCCATGAAAAGGCCGAAATCCGATTTCATGCGCGGCAGGACCACCTGTGTTTCTGGATCTCCAAAACGCGCGTTGAATTCAATTACTTTAGGACCTTTTTCAGTTAAGATAACACCGGTATAGAGGATGCCGTTAAAAGGCGTTCCTTCCGATGCCATCGCTTGGACAGCCGGTTTGACAATTTCCAAAAAAGTCTCATCGACAATATCTTGGGATATTTGAGGAACAGGCGAGTAGGCGCCCATCCCCCCTGTATTCGGTCCGCGATCCCCGTCATATGCACGCTTGTGATCCTGTGAAATGACCATCGGATAAATCTGTCCGTTCTGGACAAACGACATGAACGAAAACTCTTCCCCATCCAAAAATTCTTCAATAACTACTTTCGAACCGGATTCACCAAACTTCTGTCCTTCGAGCATATCGTTGACAGCAGAAACAGCTTCTTCTTCCGTCAATGCTACAACCACTCCTTTGCCGGCAGCAAGGCCATCCGCTTTAATGACAATCGGCGCTCCCTGCTGCCTGATAAAGGCAAGCGCAGGTTCAATTTCTGTAAAAGTTTCATAGCCCGCAGTCGGAATACTGTACTTCTTCATCAGTTCCTTGGCAAAGGCTTTGCTGCCTTCAATTTGCGCCGCTGCTTTTGATGGACCAAAAATTTGTAAGCCTTTAGCTTCAAAAAAGTCGACAATGCCTTGAGATAACGGCTGTTCAGGACCGACAAAACTAAAATCCACACCTTGCTGCTGAGCGAATTCCGCTAATCCAGCAAAATCCATTTCATCGATTGCGGCTATTTCAGCATCTTCACGCATCCCGTCATTTCCAGGAGCTGCAAAAACTTTCATGACGGATGGAGATTTTGAGAACTGCCGTACAATGGCGTGTTCCCTGCCGCCTCTTCCAATGACCAGTACTTTCATTTTGCTTCACCTCGATTAATGTTTGAAATGGCGGATGCCGGTAAAGACCATGGCAATCCCGTATTCGTTCGCTTTATCGATTGACTCCTGGTCTTTCTTGGAGCCGCCTGGCTGAATGATGGCTTTGATGCCTGCTTGTGCTGCTGCTTCTACCGTATCGCTCATCGGGAAAAATGCGTCTGATGCCATGATAGCGCCTTGTGCCGCTTCGCCTGCCTGTTCCAATGCGATTTTTGCAGATCCCACGCGGTTCATCTGTCCTGCACCGATGCCTAATGTCATTTCGGAGTTGCAAACGACAATGGCATTTGATTTAACGTGCTTTACAACACTCCAGCCAAGCTTCAATGCATTAAGCTCTGCAGCTGTCGGCTGACGCTCTGTCGCGATTTGGATGTCCGCATCCTCATAGCCGTATACATCCGGCTGCTGGATCAGCAAGCCGCCCTCAACAGTAACCGTATTCCATTTATCTCTGGTGTTGCTGTCAAATGGAATGGTCAATAGGCGAATATTTTTCTTCTGTGTCAATAATTCAATCGCTTCTTCAGAAAATGAAGGCGCAATAATGATTTCAAGGAAAATGGTCGCTAGTTGTTTTGCGGTTTCAGCATCCACTTCACGGTTCAATGCGACAATGCCGCCAAAAATAGAAGTCGAGTCGGCTTCATAGGCTTTTCCGAAAGCATCCGCAATCGTTTCGCCTGTCCCGACGCCGCAAGGGTTCATGTGCTTAACAGCAACCGCTACCGGTATTTTGAATTCTTTGATGATCTGAAGTGCAGCATTGGCATCCTGGATATTGTTATAAGATAATTCTTTGCCATGCAATTGATTGGCATTGGCAATTGAAAAATCCGAGCCAAGCGGGCTGCGGTAAAATGCGGCTTTTTGATGAGGGTTTTCCCCGTAGCGAAGTGTTTGGGACAATTCATAAGTAAGCGTCAATTGGTCCGGGTATTCTTCGCCCGTCAGGTCACTCAAGTAATTGGAGATATAGGAATCATAAGCAGCGGTATGGCGGAAAACCTTCGCTGCCAGACGGCGTCTTGTTTCAGGCGTAGTAGCCTGGCCATTATGCAATTCAGCCAATACCGTGTCATAGTCTACTGCATCAACAATAACCGTTACATAAGCATGATTTTTAGCAGCAGAACGCAGCATTGTCGGACCACCGATATCGATATTTTCAATGGCATCTTCCACTGTCACATCGGGTTTAGCGATGGTTTCACGGAATGGGTATAAATTGACGCAGAGAATATCGATCGGAGAAATGCCGTTTTCAGCCATTTGGCTTTGGTGTTCTGCATCGTCGTGTTTGGCCAATAATCCGCCGTGTACAAGAGGGTGAAGCGTTTTTACACGACCGCCCAGAATTTCTGGAAATTTGGTAATTTCATCTACGGCTGTAATCGACAATCCGTTTTCTTCAAGGAATTTTTTGGTGCCGCCTGTTGATAGGAGCTCGTAGCCCATCTTTTCCAGTTCTGTTGCAAATTCCAATATGCCTGACTTATCCGATACGCTGAGTAATGCTCTTTTTTTCACAAATAGTCCTCCTATAGATTAAGACCGGCAATTTCTACCGGTCGAATAATTTCTGCAAAGCTGCAGGATATAATTCATGTTCAATCTGATGGATCTGATTCTCGACTTCTTCGCGTCCACGCCCCGCAACTGGAAACGATTGCTGCATAATGATGCTGCCTGTATCCATGCCAGCGTCCACGTAATGTACCGTTACTCCAGCTTCCTGTGCACCAGCCGCCATTGTTTGGCCGATGGCATCTTTGCCAGGAAAAGCAGGCAGGAGCGAAGGATGAATGTTGACGATGCGGTTTTCATAAGCTGCCAGCAGAACCGGACCGATCAAGCGCATATAGCCTGCCAGAACGATCCATTCTACTCCAAGTGCCTGCAGTTTTTCTTTCAGCATCTGCTCATAAAGCTGCTTCGACTCGAACTCAGAAGGAATAAACGAAAAAGATGTCACTTCCGCCTTTCGAGCGCGTTCTATTACAAAGGCCTGTGGTTTGTCTGTTACCACAAGCATTAACTCTGCCTGCAGCCGGCCTTCGGCAATCGCGTCGGCAATGGCCTGAAAATTGGAGCCGTTGCCCGACGCAAAAACAGCGATTTTCGGTTTATCGTTCATTTAGCGTGCCGTCCTGTTCACCATCAAATTGAACGCCTTCCGTGTTGGAGACGCGCCCAATCTGGAAAGCCTGCTCGCCGTTTGCTTGTGCTGTTTTCAGGACCTGATCTGCATCTTCAGGGGCGACAGCCAGAACAAAGCCGATGCCCATATTGAAAACCGAATACAGATCACGGTCCGCCAGTTCGCCTTTTTCCTTCAACAATGTGAAGATGTCAAGCACCGGCCAGCTGCCGATCGAGATTTCCGCGCCTAAGCCTTCCGGCATCATCCGGGGAATGTTCTCGATAAAGCCGCCGCCTGTTACATGAGCCATGCCGTGGATTGAGATCTCATTGCCTATGGCCGCGACTGCTTTGGCGTATATTTTAGTTGGCGTCAAAAGAACGTCGCCGACAGGACCAAGTGTTTCGTAGCCCTCAACCTTTTGATCTAGCGTCAAGTTGTTTTGGTCAAAGATGATATGGCGGACCAGTGAATAGCCATTCGAATGGATGCCGCTGGAAGCAAGGCCAATCAGGACATCGCCTGATGTGATTTTTTCTCCGGTGACGATTTTGGATTTCTCCGCAGCGCCCACCGCAAAACCGGCGATATCGTATTCGTCTTCTTCATAGAGTCCGGGCATTTCTGCTGTTTCTCCGCCAATCAATGCGGCACCAGCCTGAACACAGCCATCCGCTACTCCTTTGACAATCTGTTCTATTCTTTCAGGAACCGCTTTGCCTACTGCGATATAGTCAAGGAAAAATAAAGGCTCAGCACCTTGCGCGACAATGTCATTGACGCACATTGCTACGCAATCGATGCCGATTGTATCGTGGCGATCTGCCATGAACGCCAGCTTCAATTTCGTGCCTACGCCATCCGTTCCTGAAACAAGAACCGGTTCTTTCAAGTTCAGCTCGGATAAATCGAACATGCCGCCAAAGCCGCCGAACGTACCCAGCATTCCTTTGCGCGCTGTACGTTCCACATGAGATTTCATGCGGTTGACCGCTTCGTAGCCTGCTTCGATATTGACGCCTGCTTTTTCATATGCTTTTGACACACCGGTTCCCCCTTATTTCACTTTTTCTTTTTCGTGCGGCAATACTGTGTCCGGATAAATATTGGTCGGGTATTCGCCTGTGAAACAAGCCAGGCAATGGCCGCATTTCGATCCGGGATCTGTCCGTCCGATATTTTGGACCATGCCATCCACTGATAGGAATGTCAGCGAATCCGCGCCAATGATTTCACGCATTTCTTCCACTGTATTATTGGCAGCGATCAATTCACCTGCCGTGCTGATATCAATGCCGTAAAAGCATGGACTTTTGATGGGCGGTGAACTGATCACTACATGCACTTCCGTTGCCCCTGCTTCTTTCAGCAAGTTGACGATGCGGCGTGAAGTTGTTCCGCGGACGATCGAATCATCCACCATGATGACACGCTTCCCTTTTACCACTTGACGGACTGGCGATAATTTCATCTTGACACCCTGCTCGCGCAGATCCTGAGAAGGCTGGATAAAGGTACGGCCGACATAGCGGTTTTTGATCAATCCCAATTCATAAGGAATGCCGCTTTGCTCCGAATAGCCGATCGCTGCTGAAATGCTGGAATCCGGAACACCGGTTACCACATCCGCCTCGATCTGCACTTCTTTTGCTAATTGGACTCCGAGGCGCTTTCGCGCGGTATGGACATTGATGCCATCGATATCCGAATCCGGACGGGAGAAATAGACATATTCCATTGTGCAGATCGAACGTTCTTCTGGGTAAGCAAAACGCTCTGCACGCATGCCGTCTTTTGTAACGATTAAAAATTCACCCGGTTCAACCGAGCGGACAAATTCCGCGCCGACAATGTCGAATGCGCAAGTTTCCGATGCTGTCACCCAAGCATCCCCTAATTTTCCAAGGGATAATGGGCGCAAACCGTTCGGATCCAGCGCGATATACATCGCTTCTTCTGTCAAAATGACACAGGCAAAAGCACCTTTCAATAAAGACAAAGCATTTTTAGCCTTTTCTTCAAACGATGCATAGCCGCTTCTCTTGATCAGATGAGCAAGCACTTCCGTATCGGAAGTGGTTTGAAAAATGCTGCCTTGGCGTTCCAGATGGCCTTTCAGCTGCGTAGCGTTGACAAGGTTGCCGTTATGCGAAATTGCCAAGCTGCCGGTAGTCGAATTAAAGAGCAGGGGCTGGACATTTTCAATGCCGCTGCCCCCTGCTGTTGCATAGCGCACATGACCGACCGCAGCGTGTCCTGCGATTTTTTCTATTTTTTCAGGTGTAAAAACCTCACTGACCATGCCTTCGCCTTTCAATGGGCGAAGAGCATCACCGTCTGTCGAGACAATTCCTGCACCTTCCTGGCCGCGATGCTGCAAAGCGTGCAGCCCATAATAGGTCAATTGCGTCGCATTCGGATGGCCCCAAATTCCAAAGATACCGCATTCTTCGTTTAAGCTTCTGATTTCAGCAAGCATGGGATAGCTCCTTTCCAAGCTGAGCGAAGCGTTGCGACTGAATCGTTGATCCAAGCCGTACCGTCTTCACCGTTGATCACTAAGTTGTGTCCCGTGACTTGGCCGATTTTCTTGGAATCTGTTACAATTTTTTCGAATTGTGCTGCTTTTTCAGGGCTTACTGTTACGACAAAACGTGATTGCGATTCGCTGAATAAAGCCGTCGTCGCTGATCCGGATAAAGTCACGTCCATACCTAAGCCTTTGCCAAAGGTTTTTTCAGCTAAAGCAACGGCAACGCCACCTTCTGCTACATCATGAGCCGAAGCGATAAGTCCCTGTTGGATAGCTGAAAGAATTTCCTGCTGGCGTCTTGCTTCCACCGCCAAATCGATGGCTGGGGCTTTTCCAAAAATACGTCCTTCAACCATTTTCTGCAGTTCGCTGCCGCCAAATTCCGTAAAGCTTTCACCAATCAAATACACAAGATCGCCTTCTTTTTTAGCATCTTGCGTCGTTACATGCGACAGGTCTTCGACAAGTCCGACCATGCCGATTGTCGGTGTCGGGTAAATGGCAGTCCCGTTGGTTTCATTGTATAAAGAAACGTTACCGCCGATAACTGGAGAATCTAGGATTGTGCAGGCTTCAGACATGCCATCTGCCGCTTTTTCGAGCTGCCAGAAGATTTCCGGTTTTTCCGGGTTGCCGAAGTTCAGGCAATCGGTGATAGCAAGAGGCTTAGCACCTGAGACGACCACATTGCGAGCCGCTTCAGCTACTGCGATTTTGCCGCCTGTTTCCGGATCCAAATAAATATAGCGGGAGTTGCAATCCGTTGTCATCGCAAGTCCTTTATTGGTGCCGCGGACGCGGACCACTGCTGCATCCGATCCTGGGCTTACTACAGTGCTCGTACGCACTTGATGATCATATTGATCGTAGACCCATTCTTTTGAAGCGATGGTCGGCTGCTTCAGTAAAGCAGTCAAAGTTTCGTTATAGTCTGTAACTTGCGGTTCTGCATTGTCCAACTGTTGGAATTCTGTGAAGTAAGCAGGAACTGCTGATGGTTTATGATAAACCGGTGCGTCTTCTGCAAGCGCATCAACCGGCACTTCTGCCACAATTTTTCCTTTATGCTTCAAGCGCAATGTGGAATCGTCTGTAACAGTACCAACCGTTACAGCATCCAAGCCGTATTTTTCGAACAGCTCGACGATTTCAGGCTCGCGGCCTGCTTTAACGACAATAAGCATACGTTCCTGTGATTCAGACAGCATCATTTCATAAGCCGTCATACCGGTTTCACGCTGTGGAATATGGTCAAGATCCATTTCGATGCCTGATCCGGCTTTAGAAGCCATTTCAGCCGAAGATGAAGTCAATCCGGCCGCACCCATATCCTGAATGCCGATCAATGCATCCGATTTGATTAACTCGAGGCAAGCTTCCAATAAAAGCTTCTCCATAAATGGATCTCCGACTTGAACAGCCGGACGATTTTTATCAGAGCCGTCTGTCAACTCCTCAGAAGCGAACGTCGCTCCGTGGATGCCGTCGCGGCCTGTTTTAGCGCCTACGTACATAACGGGGTTTCCAGTGCCTTTAGCGATGCCTTTTTGGATATCTTCGTGATTGATCAACCCGACACACATCGCGTTAACCAGTGGATTGCCGTCATAGGAATCGTCAAACTGAACTTCTCCGCCAACTGTCGGAATGCCGATGCAGTTACCGTAACCGGCAATACCTGCAACCACTTCTTCAAACAGATATTTTACTCGCGGAGTCGTCAATTCACCGAAACGCAGTGAGTTGAGTAAAGCAATCGGGCGTGCCCCCATCGAGAAAACGTCACGGATAATCCCACCGACGCCAGTAGCAGCACCCTGGTAAGGTTCGATAGCAGATGGGTGATTGTGCGATTCCATCTTGAACACGACCGCTTGCCCGTCGCCGATGTCTACAATCCCAGCGCCTTCGCCCGGCCCCTGCAGAACCCGTTCCCCTTTAGTTGGGAATTTCGCCAGTACCGGTTTTGAATTTTTGTAAGAACAATGTTCCGACCACATAACCGAAAACAACCCGGTTTCCGTGTAGTTGGGAGTTCTTCCTAAAATCTCTTCGACCATTTCAAATTCCGCATCCGATAAGCCCATTTGCTGATAAACTTTCTGTTCTTTTATTTGAGCAGCATTTGGTTCAAGCATGACTGACATGTGCTTCCCTCCACTGTTTTACGATTGATCTGAATAAAGCCAATCCATCTTTGCCGCCGATCAACTCGGATACGGCGCGTTCCGGATGGGGCATCATGCCTAGCACGTTGCCGCGTTCATTAATGATGCCTGCAACATTATTCCGGCTGCCGTTAAAATCATCGGCATACGTAAAGACGATTTGATTATTTTCCTTGAGGTGGCTGTAAGTCGCATCGTCGCAGAAATAATTGCCTTCCCCGTGAGCGATTGGAATCTGTATTTCTTGCCCCTGTTCGTATTCATTGGTGAACAATGTATTGTTGTTCTCTACTTTCAAACCGACAGTACGGCACATGAACTTCAAGTTTTTGTTGCGCAGTAGAACGCCTGGCAGTAAGCCTGCTTCTGTCAATATTTGGAATCCATTACAGATTCCAAGAACCGGTTTTCCTGCCTCCGCTGCTTTTCTCACTTCATCCATGACACCCGAGAATTGGGCAATCGCGCCGCAGCGCAAGTAATCGCCGTATGAAAATCCGCCTGGCAGCAAAATGCCGTCATAGCCGCTCAAATCTTTTGAGTCATGCCACACGTATTCCGCTTCTTCGCCTAGTTCGTCCTTGACCGCATGGTACATATCCAAGTCACAATTTGAGCCGGGGAAAACAATCACTGCAAATTTCATTGCGAGACAACCTCCTCAATTTCGTAACGGTAATCTTCAATAACCGTGTTCGCTAGCAGACGGTGGCACAATTCGTTGACCAATGCATCTACATCCCGTTCGCTGTCTCCGATAACCAATTCCAGGTATTTGCCGATTCGTACGTCTTCCACTTCACCATAGCCCATTTTATGAAGAGAGCCCATAACTGCAGAACCTTGCGGGTCCAATACACTTTCACGCAATGTTACGTATACTTTTACTTTTTTCATGAGAGTTGTCCTCCTAGACGAGTTAAAATGAGTTCGTACGCTTCAGTTAAATTTCCAAGATTGCGGCGGAATACGTCTTTATCGAGTTTTTGTTTGGTTTCAGAATCCCAAAGCCGGCAAGTATCCGGTGAAATTTCATCTGCCAAAAGAATGTTTCCATCTGTGTCGCGGCCAAATTCAATCTTGAAATCAACCAGATCGACACCTACTTCTTTGAAAAAGCCGATTAGGATATCGTTGATGTCCCGCGCTTTCTGCTTGAGTTCTGCCACTTCTTCTGCAGTTGCCAAGTACAGCATGTCGACGTGCTCATCTGTAATCAACGGATCACCCAATTGATCATCTTTCAAATAGAACTCCACCACCGGACGACTAATGGCCACGCCTTCTTCAATTCCAAGGCGTTTGGCCATACTGCCGGCTGTGATGTTTCGGACTACTACTTCCAATGGAATGATGCTGACGCTCTGCACCAATTGTTCATGGTCAGACAATTGCTTGACGAAATGAGAAGCAATGCCCGCTTCCTGCAATTTCGTGAAAATCAGTGACGTGATTTTATTGTTCAAAATGCCTTTGCCGGTGATTTCCTCTTTCTTTTCACCGTTGAAAGCCGTTGCTGAATCTTTATATTCCACCCACAAAATTCCCTGTTCGTCCGTTGCATACAAGCGTTTTGCTTTTCCTTCATACAATAACTGACCTTTTTCCATTTTTAGAAGCCCCCGTTTAATTTAGTCCAAGTCGATCGAAAATCATGTCTACTTGCTGCAAGTGATGGTTGTAATCGAAACAGTCATCCAACTCTTCTTTTGATAGTTTAGACGTAATCGTTTCATTCGCTTCCACGATCTGGCGGAAATGCGTCTGGTTTTCCCATGCTTCCATCGCACAAGGCTGAACCGTGTCATAAGCAGCTTCACGAGCCATTCCCTTATCGATCAACGTCAGCAGCACACGCTGCGAATAAATCAAGCCAAGTGTAGAATCCATATTGCGCTTCATATTTTCAGGGAACACCGTCAAGTTTTTGACGATATTGCCAAAACGGTTCAACATATAATTAAGTGCAATTGTCGCATCCGGTAAGATCACCCGTTCAGCAGATGAGTGCGAAATATCGCGCTCGTGCCAAAGTGCAACATTTTCATAAGCTGTCAGCATATAGCCGCGGATCAGTCGGGCAAGCCCTGTCATATTCTCAGAACCGATCGGGTTGCGTTTATGCGGCATTGCAGAAGAACCTTTTTGGCCTTTTGCAAAGAATTCTTCCACTTCTCGCGTTTCTGATTTTTGCAGTCCGCGAATTTCCGTAGCGAATTTTTCGATAGATGAACCGATCAATGCAAGAACGCTCAAATATTGTGCATGGCGGTCACGCTGCAAAGTTTGTGTCGATATTGGCGATGCCGCTAGTCCCAGCTCTTTGCAGACATAAGCTTCCACAAACGGATCAATATTGGCATAAGTTCCAACTGCACCGGACATTTTTCCTGTTTCAATAGAAGCCGCAGCCGCTTCAAAACGTTCCAGGTTGCGTTTCATTTCCTCATGCCACAACGCCAGCTTTAAACCAAAAGTCGTCGGTTCTGCATGGACGCCGTGTGTCCGGCCCATCATGACCGTCATTTTATGTTCTTTTGCTTTATTTGCAAGAATTTCGATAAAATTCGTCAAGTCTTTTCGGATAATGACGTTCGCTTGTTTCAATAAGTAAGACAATGCTGTATCGACAACGTCGGTAGATGTTAAGCCGTAATGGACCCATTTGCGTTCTTCTCCAAGCGTTTCCGATACCGCTCTTGTGAAAGCCACCACATCATGGCGGGTTTCTTCTTCAATTTCCAAAATGCGATCGACTGAAAAGGAAGCGCCTTTACGGATTTTAGCTACGTCTTCTTTTGGTATATCGCCGATTTCAGCCCAAGCTTCACATGCCAGAATTTCAACTTCCAGCCATGCGTTGTATTTGTTTTCATCCGTCCAAATTGCACCCATTTCAGGTCGTGTATAGCGTTCGATCATTTTAAAGTTCCTCCAATTATTCCGGCCAAATGCCGGATGCGTCTATTTCACTTAAAGTTGCCTCTAAGTCTTCCGTTAATATCGTAACATGTCCCATCTTGCGTTTCTGCTTCGCTTCATCTTTTCCATATAAATGAATCGACCAATTTGGGTATTGTGCAATTTTAGAAGCAAGCGGCGCGACATGCTCGCCCAATACATTGACCATCACTGCTTCAGACCACAAAACAGGCTGTCGCAGCGGCCAGCCGCAAACGGCACGAACATGCTGATGAAACTGTGAGATATTTGTGGCTTCAATTGAGTAATGCCCTGAGTTATGGGGGCGTGGGGCCAGTTCATTGACTATGATGCTTCCATTTTCCAAAACAAACATTTCAACAGCCAATGTTCCGACCATATTCAAATGAGAAGCAATTTTTTCAGCTGCTGCCTTTGCTTGTTCGATCGTTTCGTTATCGATTCGTGCAGGAACAATCGTCTGATGCAGAATATGGTCTTTATGAATGTTTTCACCAATTGGCAAAATGGCTGTTTCCCCGTGGACATTGCGCTGGATGATCACTGAAATCTCTTTAGTGAATTCAACAAAGGCCTCTGCCACACATTCACCATTCGTGAACAGTGCTTCTGCCAGATGCAACTCATCAACAGAAGATATTGTTTGCTGTCCTTTGCCGTCGTAACCGCCACGGGCAGTCTTTACTACGAAAGGAAATGATAGCTGGCTGCTTTTTTCTGTTAACTCTTCAAACGTTGAAGCTGTAAGATAATCCGCAACTGTCACACCCGCTTTGGAGATTGCCTGTTTCTCGACTATCCGGTTCTGAGTCACACGAATCAATTCTGATCCTTGCGGCACATAAGCAATTTCCGACAGCTTCATTAATCCTTCCACATCTATGTTTTCAAATTCATATGTGATGACATCGCTCACTTCAGCCAATTCTTCCAATGCATGCTGATCATCAAAAGGAGCGACAATTTGTATGTCGGCGACTTGTCCGGTTGGCGAATCCATTCCCGGATCGAGAACCGCAATTTTAAATCCTGCTTCTTTCGCAGCAAGTGCCATCATACGTCCTAATTGGCCGCCGCCGATAATCCCAATTGTTTGGCCTGGCAAAATAGTTTGTGTCATATTAGTTCACCTGAACTTTCCAGCACAGCGGCTGCAGTTCGATCTCTTCTTTCCTGCAAGGCTTGTGCTGCTGCTTCATCGACCGTACCTAGAATCTGCGCTGCCAGCAAACCTGCATTTACAGCGCCCGCTTTCCCAATGGCCACAGTAGCTACCGGAACTCCACCTGGCATCTGAACAATTGAAAGCAATGAATCCAAACCGTTTAACGCTTTAGATTGAACGGGCACACCGATAACCGGCAAAGTCGTCTTCGCCGCCACCATGCCAGGCAAATGGGCAGCGCCGCCTGCTCCAGCGATAATGACATGCAGCCCACGTTCACGTGCCTGTTCTGCATAGCTGAACATCAAATCAGGTGTCCGGTGTGCTGAAACCACTTTCTTTTCATAGCTCAGACCCAGTTCGTCCAATACGTCACACGCATGTTTCATTGTTTCCCAATCACTCGTACTTCCCATAATGATGCCAATTCGCGGATTCATCGATACACTCTCCTTTTAAAAAATAAAAAGCCCTTAAGTAAACTGCTCACATAACGTGAAAAGCAGTGTACTTAAGGACAGTAAATGAAACGAATTCATGGATGATGACATAGAAGAGCACATCCTTCGTTTTAAAATCCAATAAGTTGCTTTCCCGCATAGTCCGGACATTACGGTGTCCTGGTAGAGACGCAGAAGCCAATTCTTCTGCATATATGGGGTATCCTTACTTATCATAACAAGATGGTTAAAGGACGTCAATGATAAAGTCGAACGATAAGTTAACCATCTATATAATCGTTCGGTTTTAATAGGAATAATTTGTTATTGTTCCAGTTTACTCCCTTTGAATCTAACAATTTGCCTTATGGGTACTGGTTGACCGTTTATTTCTTCAAATAACGGCTCTTCTTTGCGGCCGACAGCCGCATAGCCTTCAGCTTTCATACGCTCCAAACATTCTGAGATGGTCTCGTGTTCTTCAACTTCAAACCAAATAGTATTTTTACTCATTTAAATAGATTTCCCCTTTTCACTGTCTTGACCCAGAATCCGCCATGAATCGTTTTGGCCTCGTATGCAATGATAAATGCTTTTGGATCAATTTCTTGGATAGTTTTATACAATTTCAACTCCCATTTTCGTGGAGTCAAAATCTGCATGGATTGCCGACCGCCATCACGGCCATTTGCATGCCAGTCCGTCACGCCATATCCTTTTTCCCGAAGCTTGTTAGGCAAGTATTCACCGGCTTCGCTGGTAATGACATTCACTGTGATATAGCCTAGGGCCATTTTCTCTTCGATTTTGGAACCAATGATGACACCGGAACCGTATCCCAAAGCATAAGCAACAAGGTTTTGGATCTCATTAAGGTTATCGAGTACCAAACCAAGTCCTACTATATAAATAACAACCTCGACCATGCTGACGACTGCAGCTAAATAGCGATAGCCTTTTAAGGTCATAATCATTCGCACCGTGAAAAAAGTTACGTATACGATGTTGATTGAGAAAATGATTAATACCATAATCCACGGATTTACATCCAATTTCTACACCCTTTCACTTTCCAACAAGAATTAATTTTCATATTAGGGGATAAATACTGAGAAAGCAAGAGAGAAAAGTTGGAGAAGCCTTATTCTATAAAGGTTGTTGGTAATTCTATTCTTTTTTTAGAATGTCAGATACTGCCCAGCTGATTTTTCACACTTCTTCGGATTGCGGTATTCATTATATGATTATTCTATAGAAGTAGAATCTATTTTATACAGATATACTATAATGATAGTGCAAGACTGCTAAAAGTTGTTTTCCAGTGAAAATTAATCTTAGTTTAGTAGTCAACGCTCATTCTTTATTTCCATCTATTCTTCTCATTAGCTGCCAGCCTCTCTGAATGTTTAAGAATCAGGAAGAGGTTTTTTAAGTTTTTATGGTTGCCTGATTGCTTCCTGTTTTGAAGGTTCTATCCATTGTTCGTTTTTCCTCACAGTTACACCAATTCGGATCTCATAAATGATTTAAACCGATTTCTCCCTGTTTTGTTAGGAACTGTTTTGAAGGGTACTGAACAAGAATAACAATTAGTTCGCTTTCGTTTGAATAATTGATACTGTTGGATCTGATGGGTGGCTTCTGGTTTTCCAGTATTACGGCATTTTTCCGGCTGCTGATGTACGGCTGATTGAGTGCTTCTCCTTTCTTAAGGGGCTAGAGGAGAAGCACGGAGACTTGTGCGGAATGTTAGGATTGCACTGTTTTTTTCCACGACAAAAAAAGCCGTTACCGGAATCGGTAACGACTTCTTTTCGATGCCCAGCGACGTCTTACTCTCACAGGGGGAGACCCCCAACTACCATCAGCGCAAAAGAGCTTAACTGCCGTGTTCGGGATGGGAACGGGTGTGGCCTCTTTGCCATCATCACTGGACTGTTTGGTTGAGCTTGTTCGCTCAAAACTGGATAAACGACACCGGAACATGCAAGGATTCCGTATACAAATTTGGTTAAGTCCTCGATCGATTAGTATTCGTCAGCTGCACGTGTCGCCACGCTTCCACCTCGAACCTATCTACCTCATCGTCTTTGAGGGATCTTACTTGCTTGCGCAATGGGAAATCTCATCTT
>NZ_VOHB01000005.1 GCF_007859295.1 Planococcus sp. CPCC 101016 | reverse complement strand
ACACCCGAAGTCGGTGAGGTAACCACTTGTGGAGCCAGCCGCCGAAGGTGGGACAGATGATTGGGGTGAAGTCGTAACAAGGTAGCCGTATCGGAAGGTGCGGCTGGATCACCTCCTTTCTAAGGATGAATTCGGAACCGGGCTTGTCCCGGGGTTGACGTTTTGCGTTCAGTTTTGAAGGTTCACCTTCAGTGGCGACATTGATCGGATCTTCTATCAATAACCCAATTATACTCAAGAGGGCCTATAGCTCAGCTGGTTAGAGCGCACGCCTGATAAGCGTGAGGTCGATGGTTCGAGTCCATTTAGGCCCACCATTCTTCTTGGGGCCTTAGCTCAGCTGGGAGAGCGCCTGCCTTGCACGCAGGAGGTCAGCGGTTCGATCCCGCTAGGCTCCACCAATCATTTCGCAAGTGGAAATGAGCAACTTGTTCTTTGAAAACTGGATAAAACGACATTGAAACAAATGCAAGAAATCTATGTACGCGTGGCCATTGGCCACAACTTTTTAATTGACCATTGGTTAAGTTAGAAAGGGCGCACGGTGGATGCCTTGGCACTAGGAGCCGAAGAAGGACGGCACTAACACCGATATGCTTCGGGGAG
>NZ_VOHB01000006.1 GCF_007859295.1 Planococcus sp. CPCC 101016 | reverse complement strand
GAGGTAGATAGGTTCGAGGTGGAAGCGTGGCGACACGTGCAGCTGACGAATACTAATCGATCGAGGACTTAACCAAACAATGTATACGGAATCCTTGCATGTTCCGGTGTCGTTTATCCAGTTTTGAAGGAACAAGAAAAAGTTTTTTGAAAAAAAGCTTGAAAAAACCTGTAATATTGGTATAATAAATCTTGTCTTTCAAAATAAAATTAGTCTGGTAATGATGGCAAAGAGGCCACACCCGTTCCCATCCCGAACACGGCAGTTAAGCTCTTTTGCGCCGATGGTAGTTGGGGGTCTCCCCCTGTGAGAGTAGGACGTTGCCAGGCTGATCAATTATTCCGAAGTAGCTCAGTGGTAGAGCACCGCACTGTTAATGCGATGGTCGTAGGTTCGAGTCCTACCTTCGGAGCCAATTTTGGAGAGCTGTCCGAGTGGCCGAAGGAGCATGATTGGAAATCATGTAGGCGGGCAACCGTCTCAAGGGTTCGAATCCCTTGCTCTCCGCCAGAAGATAAATTCCAAAAAATATAGGGCCCCTTGGTCAAGCGGTTAAGACACCGCCCTTTCACGGCGGTAACACGGGTTCGAATCCCGTAGGGGTCACCAAATTCACGGAGGATTAGCTCAGCTGGGAGAGCATCTGCCTTACAAGCAGAGGGTCGGCGGTTCGATCCCGTCATCCTCCACCATTTACTTTTACATAACAAAAATTCTGCCGTTACTTACATACGGATGTAATTTGTAAATAAAATAATGTTGTCGCGGGGTGGAGCAGTTCGGTAGCTCGTTGGGCTCATAACCCAAAGGTCGCAGGTTCAAATCCTGCCCCCGCAACCAAATGGTCCCGTGGTGTAGCGGTTAACATGCCTGCCTGTCACGCAGGAGATCGCCGGTTCGATCCCGGTCGGGACCGCCATTTTTACTTAGCAATGTGGGTCAGTAGCTCAGTCGGTAGAGCATTAGATTGAAGCTCTAAGTGTCGGCGGTTCGATTCCGTCCTGACCCACCATTTTTTTATGAAATATCTCCATGCCGGAGTAGCTCAACTGGTAGAGCAACTGACTTGTAATCAGTAGGTTGAGGGTTCAAGTCCTTTCTCCGGCACCATTTTTAAGGTGGGGTAGCGAAGTGGCTAAACGCGGCGGACTGTAAATCCGCTCCTTCGGGTTCGGCAGTTCGAATCTGCCCCCCACCACCAGTTTTTAGGGGCATAGTTTAACGGTAGAACAGAGGTCTCCAAAACCTCCGATGTGGGTTCGATTCCTACTGCCCCTGCCAATTTTAAAATTTTATGATGGCGGTCGTGGCGAAGTGGTTAACGCACCGGATTGTGATTCCGGCACTCGGGGGTTCAATTCCCCTCGTCCGCCCCATGTTTTCATTTCATTAATTGTCCTTATAAAATAGTAAAGTGGCGGTCGTGGCGAAGTGGTTAACGCACCGGATTGTGATTCCGGCACTCGGGGGTTCAATTCCCCTCGTCCGCCCCATCTTATTAGTGGGGTATAGCCAAGCGGTAAGGCAACGGGTTTTGATCCCGTCATGCCCTGGTTCGAATCCAGGTACCCCAGCTTTACGCGGAAGTAGTTCAGTGGTAGAACGCCACCTTGCCAAGGTGGAGGTCGCGAGTTCGAACCTCGTCTTCCGCTCCAAAATTTGGCGGCATAGCCAAGTGGTAAGGCATGGGTCTGCAACACCCTTATCACCGGTTCGAGTCCGGTTGCCGCCTCCATAATGATTTGCCGGCGTGGCGGAATTGGCAGACGCGCGGGACTCAAAATCCCGTTCCTTCACGGGAGTGTCGGTTCGACCCCGACCGCCGGTATCACGAAAGGACCTGCCTGTCCTTTCACAAACCCTTTAACTGTGAATATTCACAGTTAAAGGGTTTTTTGTTGTATTTGGAGAAGTTCCGGCAGTTTGCATTGAGAAGATAGCATTAAAATTAATGTTATAGGGGGCGGTTGAACATTACTGTGTTAAAAGTCCAAAGAGCCTGCTGTTAATTTTGCAGATCTTCTATTAGAGCACTGGGGCATTGTAAAGCAAAAGATAGTTATGAATTAGTTTTAACTATAGATGTATTTTGCCCTGTTAGTCGGGTAACTGGCGCAGAATAGAAGTTTGAATTACGACCTTAAGAAAAAGTACAGGTGGGCTTTCGGTTTTAACTGATACTAATTTAGTGTTACAGAAGCGATTCATGTGTTTTGTTATGGCGGTTGTTATTTTTCCAAAGTGAAAAATAATCACGATTAAGTTGGCATGAATAGTTATCAATCATCAATCATATTAATAGCGAATTTATACGGTGGATGGATTACAAAGGCTGCAATTAGGGAAGTAAATTGTATAATAGAGTGGCTTTTAAATTTTCTATTATACTAATAAAGTGTTGGCGAGTGAAAAAAGATGTGCTATAATAAGTCTTGTCCGCTTGATCCATACTTGCCAGTGTGGCGGAATTGGCAGACGCGCACGACTCAAAATCGTGTTCCTTCTGGAGTGCCGGTTCGACCCCGGCCACTGGTATACTTAAAGCTTAGAAGCAAGGCCCTGACTTAATTGTTGGGGCCTTTTTTCTTTTTCAAAGAAGTACAATCGGTTGCAAAAGGAAAGAAATCAAAAAAGCCGATGCAAGTAATTCTCTTACACCGGCTCCTATGATTTATATACACGAAGCAATCTGTTCAGTTATTCAGCATATTTACAGCTTACGCGCTTGTTATGCGGTGTGAACATTCCATCCGGATTCTTTTTAAAGAGCCATGCATGCAAGTCGTAATGCTGGCCTTTAGATCCGTCATGATTATCCATTGGCCCTTGGAATTTCTCTTTGAATAATTCTGGTGTTTTGTCAGTTTCCTCTGCGGGCACATACCATTCAGCGGCGACTAGCTTATAGCTGCCGTCTTTTTTCGGCTCATAAACCAAGATTTCGGGTTTTTTGATGTTTAGTTTCGCATCATCTGCTCTGCTCGGTTTGACTAAGTGAATCCCCATATTTGGTACACAAGCTCCAGGTACTAATCCAACAAATCCTTCATCCAAGGCGACATCAATATCCCGATACTTCTTAAGTGCTTTTTTGCTGATAACTAATTCCTCCCTGACACTGTAATCGTGATCGTCGTCGTGATGGGGATGGGCACTGACACTGGACATAGTGGACAGACTGAGAACTGCAGCCATGAGAGCGACAGAAAACTTGTTCACTTTACTCCCTCCTTAATATATTTTTGATATATGTATTAACATTACGATGTTTTCCCCGTAAATTATAAACCTTTATTTATAATATGCAATACCTAAAATTAAAAATATGTAAAATATTAAAATGTAAATGGTGAGGATCGATACTTTATATTTGATGGCATAGTGGGCAGCGTCTTGTTAAAAATTTGCTTTCCATCTGATTTAGTAAGTTGCTAGATGAAGATCGATTCATCTAATTCAAATAATGGAATGTTGATTGTAAGAGCATATAGAAAAGGCAGCCGCACTTGCAGCTGCCTTCTGATAGTTTTAAATAATTCCTTGGAATCGAAGAATAATCTCGGCAATGACTGCTGAGCCAAGGAAAGTTCCAAGCAGGACGAACATGCCGATCACGATCGTCTTCCAGCCTAATTGTACAAAGTCAAACCATGAGCGGCCGATGGATACTCCGGCATAAGCTAGAATAGGCGTAGCAATGGCCAATAAATTGACCTCTGCTGTATACGCCGCAATTTGTGCAGATCCTGGCATACCGGGAATCGTCAAAATCAGTCCAATAATTCCGATGTAAGCGATGCTGGGCAATTGAAAAGGCAGCAGGCGATGAATGATTAAGCCGGCCAGGCTAATGCCTATCAGGATAGCTATTCCCGGAAGCGCTGTCCAAGGCAACACATCGTAGCCTATCCAGTTTCCAATCAGCATGATCACGCCGATGATCAAAAAGACCAGTATCCATTCCTTAACGCTTTTTAACATATTCTACGCTCCCTTTAGCTGCTTTTTTCTCTTTATTTTTCGATAGGATTTCATACATTTTCACGGTCAATGGCAAGCCGACAAAAATACTCATATACAGACCGGTCACAGAAGAAATCAAGTTGCTGACTCCTGAAAATGCGGTTAAGGTCTCACTCATCTCCGGGAATGCGGCAACTAAGGGGCCGAGTGAAGCGGCTGCCATACTGCCGCTTCCTACGCCAGTCGCCATTGCGAAAGAAATTGGATGCAAAGGGGTCACGGTGGCCAAAAATCCAGAAATCAACCCAATAAAAATCGATCCGAAGACGGTTCCGAATATGTACATGGCCATAACGCCACGCCCTTCAGGCGAAGACAACCCATATTTGTCAGTGATCAACGCTAAGTTTGCTTCACGGCCGATGGAATGTGTCATACCGATGCTTTCTCTTTTAAGTCCGAGAAAAACAGCTAAAGGCAATGCCAAGAATATTGTTCCTAAATTTCCAAATTCCTGAAGCAATAAAGCTGGTCCTGCTTCAATGATTTGAGGCAGCGCTGGGCCTGCCTGTACGCCAAATTTGGCGATCAATACGGAAACCGAGAGAAATACCAGTGGTTCTGCATTGATCGATTGTTTATCATTGATCAAAGGAGTAAAATACAAACCCAATCCGATTACCACTGCATAAAGCATTGGCAGCAAAAGAATAGTTCCTGGACCAAGTGGAATCGAAAAGATGCCAATCGATTCTGTTACAGCGACGATCGCCAATACGATGACATGCAGTCGCCAATCTTTCCATAATTTTAGAGCTTGTTCGCCCATGCTTCATCTACTCCTTTTATGTGGGAGAACGGCTCTCCGTTAATGATCAGCTCGCGTTGACAGCAGGCTGTTCTTTTTTCGTGTAGTTTAATGCAGCAGCGCCTAATACTTTGGCCGCTATCAGAAGGGCGCGTTCATCGATATCGAATTTAGGATGGTGGTGTGGATAGGCATCTTCATTTTCCGGGCTTTGAGCACCGGTGAAGAAAAATGTTCCTTTAATATTTTGCAGGTAGTAGGAAAAATCTTCACCTCCCATAATAGGCTCGGTTTCTCTGACGTGTTCCACACCAGGTACTGAAGGAGCTAGTGACGCTACAAAATTGGTTTCTTCTTCGTGATTGACGGTTGTCGGATAGCCGCGAGTATAGGTATATTCATAATCCGCACCTGAAACGAGACATGTTCCTTTGATGACTCTGTCGATTTCTTCTTCGATGAAAGTACGGATGTCTTCTTTGAAAGTCCGTACTGTGCCAACCATCTCGGCAGTATCTGCAATAACGTTGTAAGGGTTTTTTGCTACGAAGCTGCAGACGGAGACTACAGCGGATTCCAAAGGATCAATTCGGCGGCTGACAATCTGCTGCAGATTATTAATCAACTGACCGCCGATCACAATGCTGTCTTTGGTATCGTGGGGGCTGGCACCATGACCTCCTTTTCCAAGAATTTTAATGTCGAAACGGTCAGGAGCAGCTTGCAGGGGACCTGAGCGATAACCAACTTCTCCAAGCGGCATTTGAGCTTGCAAATGCGTACCGAAAATGACGTCTACACCTTCTAGACAGCCGTCTTCAATCATGGCGATTGCACCGCCTGGTGGTAATTCTTCTGCATGCTGATGAAGAAAGACAATGGTGCCTTCAATGTCCTGCTGCATGCTGTTTAATGCTTTTGCCAGACCGAGCAGACTGGCTGTATGCCCGTCATGACCGCAGGCATGCATAACTCCGTCATTTTTGGATTTATAAGGAACGTCTGTCTGTTCTTGAATCGGCAATGCATCGAAGTCTGCACGCAATGCAATAGTTGGACCCGGTTTTCCACCTTTTAAATAAGCCAAAACTCCGTTGCCGCCAACATTCGTCCGAACCTCATGTCCTAATTTTTCATGGAAAGCTGCAATGTATTTAGCGGTTTCCACTTCCTCAAAAGACAGTTCCGGATATTCATGAAGATAGCGCCGAATATCCACAATTTCTTCATACAGTTCATCAAGTTTATTAAATAATTGGCTCACTAAAATAACCTCCTCTGAATTAATATTCCCATACTATCATAATCATTTACTTTGAACTATAAGACTTTTTGCGGAAAACATAAAGTATTCAATTAAATCGATTGTAAAATCGTAGTGTGTCCATACCAGTTGAATTGCGGTTGTTTCATTTTTCAGCCAGGGTGGAATTCAGTTACTAAATATGCTTTTAATTGAAGAGGTAGATTTGCCATCTTCTTAACGAGTACTGAGCATCCATCAAAACGGATACATAGCTACTGCAAGCATGAAATGAAAGAAGGAAAAGCAGATGGATTCTAAAATTCAAAAAATCACACCAAATTTATGGTTTGACATGAATGCAGAGGAAGCAGTGGATTTTTATACATCTGTCTTTAGAAACTCAAAAGCCGGAAGCAAGACCTACTACACCCATGCAGGCAAGGAAATTCATGGCATCGACGCGGGAAAAATTTTGACAATTGAGTTTCAGCTGGAGGGACAGGATTTTTTAGCGCTGAATGGCGGTCCAACTTTTCAATTTACCGAAGCAGTTTCGTTTATTATCAATTGTGAGTCCCAGGAAGAAATAGATTACTATTGGACCAAATTGACTCAAGGTGGAGACGAGAAAGCGCAGGAATGCGGATGGTTGAAAGATCGTTTCGGTGTTTCCTGGCAAGTGGTTCCAATTGAATTGAACGAAATGCTTGTCAATACGGAAGCGGAAAAAGCAGAGCGGGTAATGGGAGCGCTGCTGCAAATGCAGAAGTTAGATTTGGCTGAACTGCGGCGCGCATACGAAGGATAACAACGAGGTGCAGTGGCTGTTCCTGTCTTATGATTTTCATAAGGCAGGATTTTTTTGTTGTGGGTCACGGAATCTTCAGAACGGAGCTTTTGAGTTTCGTTCTGGAAATGTGTATGCTGAAACATAATCGGTTATTTTGCAGAATAAAGGAGAATTTGATGAGACAGATACATAGTGATATTTTGGAATTCAGAGGGAGTCATTATGAGTTCGGGTTTAAGCAAGGTGAACTTTTGAAAGATAGCATCATACTGGAAAATCGAAGAAAGCAATGGAAAGCAAAGAGGCCAAGATTCGAAATAGACGTACAGGACACGGAAGCTGCTTACCGAAGGTTTGCGCCCGGAATCTGGGATGAACTGACCGGTTTGCAGGAAAGCCTAAAATTGCCAATGGCAGAGGTGCTGCGTGATTTTGGAGGCTACCGGATCGATGCAATGCCATCAGGCTGCTCAATTGTTACCGGAGCAGACTTTATGGTCCGGAATTACGACTTTCATCCACAAACATATGAAGGACGCTTTAGTCTGTTTCAACCCAACGATCAAGGCTATGCCATAATTGGTCCGACTTCACGCATTACAGGACGGATGGATGGCATGAATGAAAAGGGACTATCGATGGGCTATAACTTTACGCATCGCAAAAAACCGGGGGACGGATTTGTCTGTTATCTGATCGGCCGAATCATTCTGGAAACTTGTGCCACCATACAGGAAGCAGTGGAGCTGTTGAAGGAAATTCCGCACCGCGGGTCGTTTAGTTACATCGTGACAGATCCAAGCGGTGAGACACGCATCATTGAAGCGAGTCCGCGTGGAGTCGATATCCGGACCAGTAATGTCTGCACCAATCATTTTGAAATTCAGCAGCATGAAAACCGCAATTACCTGAAGGATTCATTTGAACGTATGGAAGCTATTCAAAATCAGCAAAGCCAGACGGAGGATGCCTTGCTGGCCTTTCGCTTGTTTAATGATACAGACAAGGGCGTGTTTTCCAAACTGTATAAAAGCTGGGCAGGGACCATTCACACCTCGCTGTATTTGCCGAAAGAAAAGAGTGTCTGGTTCGCACTAGGGGGCAATCAGCAGCCAACGATTTTGGATTTTGACAGTTGGCTGCTAGGAAAAGATTTGGATATTCAGAAAATCCATGGAGCGGTGGAAACCGATATCGGCTTTGCCCATGTCGATAAACAATTTATTTAAAAGACAAAAAAGGCACCAGCTTTAATTTGCTGGGGCCTTTCGTTGTTAAAATTCAGCCATATGGGCAAATGGCAGATGTGTATCGATTTTTCCGTTGATGCGTTTGGCATACAAGCGTTCACCTTCCAGCCACTTTTCAAAATCAAGCATAAGCGGAAGTCGATCTGGTCCGATAGCAAACCCTACTTCCAAGCTATGCTGGTAGTAAGAAGCGGTATGCAAGGTGCCGGAAGCGGTACTGTATTTCTTCGAAAAAACACCTTTATCCGAATCATTCAGCAGGCGGAAAGCGCTGTAGCCATCGATGTTATTTTGTTGCTGGGCCAGCATCATTTGTTCTCTTCTGCGGGAATCATCTGTCTGATAGCGGTTTTCCTCAACCAGCAACTCAAAATGATTAGTGGACACAGCAGATTCGCGAACTACCACAGAACGCGGCGAAGCTTCGACGACTACAGATTTTCCGGTGCGGTCCAACAGTACATAGCTGAAGGAGCGGCGATGCGGCAATTCTTCCAGCAAATCGATTGCATCTTCGATGTCAGCACAGTTTTCTAAAATGAGGCGGCCGATCATATTGCAGATAAAGCCATCTTCTGAATTGCGGCGGTTGATAAAGTTATAACCCATTACCAAGCCTTTTTCGTTCATTCCGTCTGTTCGGCCGGTAATTTGCATGGTGGGTCCGATGGTCGCAAATCCACCATCAGTCGGTTGATACAATGCAAAACGCCCTTCGTAACCTTCAGGTGAACTGTCGTAATTGCGGACCATAAAATCGGATTCGGTATAAATGGAGCAGCCGCTCCGCGTGTATTCCAGGTAATAGCCGCCGAATTCTTGAATGGCATCGTGCATGGGCCATTTCAAAGCATCGGCCAGGCCTTGGATTTCATCCCATACTCTTGGCGCTAAAGTCAGCAATATATTTTTTGCACGTTGTTCGTCTATAATTAAATGACGGCTGGAAGCCTTCCGTTGCTTTTGGCGATTGGGAAGAATCAATGATTCCTTCAATAATTCTCCCTGCATCCGGCCAAAATCGTAATGGCTTCCCCGAAATTGGACTATGTCACTATGCACTCGTTTCACGTGTTGATCCCTCTTTTATTCTTCAATGTAAGAAGAGTTTACTGCATCCTTGCATGAATGAAAAAGAATATGCTTATGGGAAAAAATAGTGGAAAAGCTAATTGTAAATAAAATAGTTTTTTGTGAATAATTCTTCAGAAAGCCAGTGAAAGCGCGAGAGATAGAAGAAATAGTAAGTACCAATCTTCTTTAGGTTCTGCAAAAATATAAGCTGAATCTAGTAGCAAGAAATCCAGTAAAGCGACTGTCAAAAGAAAATGTGACAGAAAAATGGCCGGTGCTCTGCTTATGCAGAGCACCGGCTTGTTATTCATTCAATTAAACTACGTAAAATTCGGCATCTCCGCCGTTGATACCGGTGAACATATTCGAAGCGGCAGTCAAAAGCTGCAGCGCCACATCTCTTTCCATAGACGGTCGAATGTAGAAGATATGTAATGCGTTTATTGTCTGCTCCGTCACAGCGGTCCGTTTAGAATCGACGTAGGGGCTGCCAAATGCGCCTTCCTCGTCTTTTGAGACTAGAATACCAGTCAATGTGTTGACGCGGTTATTGAGGCCATCATAGCGGTCTGTGCTGGTCCCTACTGTGATCTCAACATCACCTGCAATTTTATCGGCATCATAAAGTCCCAAAGGAATTTCATATTGCAGCGACAGGAAACTGTTCATATCAATAGCAGAATTAACGGTAGATAAGTAATTTTGTTTTTTTATGCGGCGGTACAGCGCCTCGGCAGACGGGCGGTAGCGGCTGGGATCGGCCCCTAATGCTTTCCAGATCAACTGCCATTCGAGCAGGCCGGGAAACTCGGCAAGGTCCTTATCTTCCAAATCAAAGTACAACTGTTCTTGAAAAAGTTGAAGACGGCCTTTTAACATTTGAGGTGAATCGGAAACGGTGATATTGTTATAATGAATGACGCCAATTTTAAAGTCGCTTAGTATTTTGTTTATTTGAGGATCGATTGTCAGTTTCATTGCAATCTTCCTTTCACGTAAGGGTTATTATTATCGTATCATAGAATTGAGTGAGGGGTTACGACATGAATCTTGATCAATTTCAAAAAGAGCTTGTTGCGTATGCCTCGGAGATCGGAATTGATAAAATCGGTTTTGCCTCAGCAGAACCTTTTTATAGCTTAAAGCATCAGTTGATTCGTCAGCAGCAGTTGAATTACCAGTCCGGTTTTGAGGAATCGGATATAGAAAAGCGCACCCGGCCTGAGCTGCTGCTAAATGAGGCCGTCAGCATCGTAGCTATTGCCATCGCTTATCCTTCCAAGATGGAAAATGCACCGCAGGGTGTAAAAGGCGCAAGACGGGGAATTTTTTCACGCTCTTCCTGGGGCAAGGACTATCACGCTGCTCTGAAAGAGCGGCTGACGTTGCTGGAAGCTTACATTGCGGCTCATTATCCGGAAGCTCGGATGCGATCGATGGTGGATACAGGAGAGCTGTCTGACCGGGCAGTGGCCGAACGCGCCGGCATTGGCTGGAGCGCGAAAAACACCAATATCATCACGCCGGAATTCGGTTCCTATGTGTATCTCGGCGAGATGATCACCAACATCCCGTTCCGTTTTGATGAACCGATGGAAGATCAATGCGGCGACTGCCGCTTGTGCATCGATACTTGTCCGACAGGAGCGATTGTTGAAGGCGGCCAGTTGAACGCCCAGCGCTGTATTTCATTTTTAACGCAGACAAAAGGGTTTATGCCGGATGAATTCCGCGGCAAAATCGGCAACCGGCTGTATGGCTGCGATACCTGTCAGACCGTGTGTCCAAAGAACAAGCGCAAAGCCAATCAGATCCATACAGAATTCGAACCGGATCCGGAAATCGCCAAGCCGCTGCTTGAGCCTTTATTGACCATATCCAATCGGGAATTCAAGGCCAAATTTGGGTATGTGTCCGGTTCATGGCGGGGCAAAAAGCCGATTCAGCGAAATGCTATTTTGGCGTTGGCGCATTTCAAGGAAACGTCTGCGGTGCCTGCATTGATTGATTTATTGGAAAGCGACGAGCGTCCAGTAATCCGTGGAACTGCGGCATGGGCCATCGGGAAAATAGGTTCTAATGAAGGATTGGCTGCATTGAAACAAGCGGAGCAGAACGAAAATGAGGTAGAAGTTTTAGAAGAAATTCAAAAAGGATTGGCATTTTTTGCTGAAGGATTGAAAGGATAAGTGACAGATTTGGCTATTCATATTGTACTTTACCAACCGCTGATACCAGCGAATACAGGAAATATCGCGCGTTCATGCGCTGGGACGGGAGTGAAGCTGCATCTGATTCGTCCGCTCGGGTTTTCGACAGATGATAAGATGCTCAAACGGGCAGGGCTCGACTACTGGGAACATGTCGATATTTTTTATTACGATGGCCTGCAGGAGCTGTTTGACCGGTATGCTGAAGGAGAGTTTTACTATATTACGAAATTTGGGGCACAGCCTCACACGTCATTCGATTTTTCAGACAGAGAAAAGGATCATTTCTTCGTTTTCGGACAGGAAACAAAAGGACTACCAAAAGAAGTGATTGAACAAAATCCGGATCATTGCTTGCGCATTCCAATGAATGACAACATCCGCTCGCTTAATTTATCGAATACAGCCGCCATTTTAATGTATGAAGCATTGCGGCAGCAAGATTACCCAGGTTTGGAATAGAAAAAAGGACAGCGGATTCCGCTGTCCTTTTGTACTATTCTCTTTCGTTTGTTCCAGGTTTGTCATCGTATCCAGCAGTGAAAATAGCTGCCAAGAACGAAACACAAATACCCAAAATAAGGATTAAGTTCATAATAATGACCTCCTTGAAATGTGCATCTTTGTTTAGTATAGCTTACAAGCGGGAAAAATGAAATATACAACATCCACTCAAATGTGGATAATTTCTGACGGTCTGAAAAGGAAGGAATGGTTTTAAAGGTGAAACTTTTGCTGTGTTCATCCGTATATAGGAGATAAGAAAGTCAAAGAAGGGATGATAACGAATGAAAATGAAAATTTCTGTCGCTTTGCTTTGGATTACAGGATTGGCTGAAGCATTCCTGGCGATTCCATTAATCGGTGGCGGCTTTGTCATCAGCACCGGTTATTCGGCTTTAGGAGTTATGTTTGTCCTTCACGCCATTACCTTGTTCTTCTGTTTCCGTGAATATTCACCGAAATCAGGATCGATTCTTGGAATTATTACGAGCTTGATTGCTTGGATTCCGGGTATCGGCTGGGTGTTCCATTTGATCACTGCAGCTGTATTGCTTATTACTGCAGGAATGACAGGCAACAGAGCGCGAATCTAAACAAAAAAACCGCCGAGTGGCGGTTTTTTTAATGCGGTGCAATTAGCAATTGAATGGTGAATAACACAGCGAAAATATAAAGGATGGGATGAACCGATTTGCCTTTGCCTTTAAAGATTTTCATCAATGGATAAGTGATGAAACCAAAAGCAATGCCTGTTGCGATACTGGAAGTCAGTGGCATGGCTAGGACGATCAGGAACGCCGGGAACGCTTCATCGAAATGCTCCCATTCAATTTGTTTAACAGCACCAATCATCAAGCTGCCAACAATGATCAATGCCGGAGCTGTAATCGCCGCTACATTGGATAGAGCACCGACCAATGGACCAAAGAACGCTGCAATGATAAACAGGATGGCGACTGTCAGACTGGTAAGCCCGGTACGCCCGCCAGCTGCAACGCCTGCCGATGATTCAACGTAAGCTGAAGTAGGGCTTGTCCCCACCATCGCACCGGCAGTGGCGGCAACTGAATCTGCCAGCAAAGCTTGCCGCATTCTCGGCATTTTATTGTCTTTCATCAACCCGGCTTGCTTTGCTACACCAATCATTGTGCCGGTTGTATCAAACAAGGTGACCAGCAGGAACGAAAAGACGACACCATACAAGCCGTATTCGATTACCAGTTGCAGCGCTTCAATCGGATTCCAGATAAGAATCCCTTCAGGCAATGACGGCAGCTGCATTAAGCTGCCCTCGAATTTTAATTGACCAGTGAAAAAGGCGACGATTCCGGTGACGATCATTCCGTAGAAAATGCCGCCATGAATATTTAATGACATGAAAATCACGGTAACTAATAATCCGAGCAAGGTCAATGCTACAGGTGGAGAAGTCAAATTGCCTAAACCGACGAGGTTCGCTTCATTAGCGACAATTAAACCGCTCAGTCGCATCCCAATAAAGGCGATAAAAAGTCCAATGCCTGCAGTAATGGCATGCTTTAAATTTTCAGGAATGGCTTGGATCAGCACTTTTCGCATGGATGTTAGAGATAATAGAACAAAAATGAGACCTGCGACAAAAACAGCGGCAAATGCAGTTACGTAGTCGATGGCTCCATTCGAACCAAGCACCATGGATGTAAAATAAGCGTTCAAGCCCATTCCCGGCGCTATCGCAATCGGATAATTGGCGGCCAATGCCATCCAGAGCGTGCCGATTGCCGCCGCGATGATTGTTGCCAAAAAGACTTGATCAAACGGTACTCCGGCCGCTCCTAAAATGACAGGATTGACAATGACGATATAGGCCATGGTCAGAAAAGTCGTCATTCCTGCGGTGATTTCAGTCTTTATATCAGTATTATTTTCTTTTAAATGAAACATAAAAAAGCTCCTTCCGAAACACGAACAATTTTAAACAACATCCTATATAATATTCGCTTTGATATAAGAGTGCAAGTACCTTTTGAAAAATCCTTAAAGTCGAATTTATCTAATATTATTTGTACAATATAAAGGAAAGGATGATGAAAATGGAATTGGCAATCAATTCAACAAAAACCTTACATAATGAAGTAGAGATGCCTCGTTTCGGTTTAGGCGTATACAAAATGACCGATAAAGAAGCGGCAGTGGAAGCCATGGCCACTGCGATTCAAGCGGGTTACAAAGCGATAGACACGGCGACCATTTACGACAATGAAGCGGAAGTGGGCGAAGCGGTAAGGAATTCCGGCGTAAAGAGGGATGACTTGTTCATTACCTCGAAGGTCTGGAATACGGATCAAGGCTACGATGAAACGTTGCGCGCATTCGAAGCTTCTTTAAAGCGATTGGACTTTGATTATTTGGATCTTTACTTGACACATTGGGCGATTGAAGGGAAATACGTAGACACGTACCGTGCCATTCAGCGCCTCTATGACGAAAAGCTGGTTCGTTCCATTGGCGTCTCCAATCATCAGCAGCATCATTTGGAGAAAATCCTGGCAACGGCGAACATCCCACCAATGGTCAATCAAATTGAATTGCATCCACAGTTGACACAAGTTCCGCTTCGGGATTATTGTGCCTCTTACGACATTGCTGTCACTTCCTGGTCGCCACTGGCACGAGGCCGGCTGCTTGAGGATCCTGTACTATCTGAAATCGCCAAAACCCATGGCAAGACGATTGCACAAATCATCATCCGTTGGCATTTACAAAGCGATCTGATCGTCATCCCGAAATCTGTGACGCCATCGCGCATTAGAGAAAACGCACAAGTATTTGATTTCTCTCTAAACCAAGAAGAAATGAAATTAATCGATGGGTTGAATCAAGATTGGCGCTCTGGTACCCATCCAGATGAAATCAAGGCATAAGAAAAAGCAAGTTCCCTTCAAAAAGGAACTTGCTTTTTTATTATCTTGCTGAATCCTCAACAACCACTTTTTCATTTGTGAAAGGGTGGGTGAACGACATGCGGAAAGCATGAAGGTGATAAGCACCATCTTGTGTCGGGGGCCCTTCGTATAGCGTATCTCCAACGATTGGGTGGCCGATGTGGGAAAGATGTGTTCGGATTTGGTGCGTGCGTCCGGTTTCAAGTGTCAGGTGAAGCAGCGATTTGCCTTCCATCTGCTTTAATACACGGTAATGGGTCACAGCGCTCTGTCCCGTTTGAGAGACCATACGGCGGGTTGGGTGATGGCGGTCACGGCCGATCGGGAAATCGATCGTACCGGATTTATTATGGACTTTGCCTTTGACAACAGCTTCATAATCGCGAACCAGCTGTTTTTGTTCCAGCATACGGTCCAGGACGTTTTTCGCAACAGGATGCTTCGCGACCATCAAAAGACCGGAAGTTCCTTGGTCCAAACGGTGGACATGTTCGCCGTATGATCCGCCGTTGCGGATGATGTGCCCAAGAATGGCGTTGATGAAGGTATCGGTTTGTCCGACTTCATTGGGATGTGTTGCCATGCCTTTCGGTTTGCGGGCAACGATGAAGTGGTCATCTTCGAATAGAACAGGAAGCTCCACATCGTGTTTTGGTTCGTAAGGAGAGTCAGCAGGCGGCAAGTCGAAGTGCAGGACAGTTCCAGCAGGCAGAGGCTCTTTCCAGATAACTTCCTGAAATTTATCGTTCTTGACGCTTTTGGCCATGCGCATTTGATGGACTACTTTCTTGCCAAGGCCCCATTCGGTTCTCAGCAATTCTTCGACGGTCATGCCGTCGTCTTTAATTTCGTAACTCCAAGTCATTCGATTTCCTCCATAAAAAAGGATCATGCGCAAGGCACATGATCCTTATGTCATTTATTTTTAACTACATCGGTGAAGAATTGTTCGATATTTTCTTTCGGCTGTGCGCCGACCCAACGTGAAACTTCTTTACCATTATCGAAATGGATTAGGGTGGGAGTTGCCTCAATCATGTATTGTTCTCCACCTTGTTCATACTCTAACAGATTATACTGCAAAACGTCTACATCCATATCTTCAGCTATAGGCATTAAAACAGGTGTAGTCTCCTGACAGTATTGGCAGAGTGGACTAAAGAAATAAACCGTCGTTGGCTCGCCGCTGGCAATCTGTTCTTCCAATTCAGCTGGCAGCACAATATTTTGGTAGTTTTCATCGTCCAATTGATCGATCGTTGCCTGCTCCAAATCTTCTGTATCGTATGGGTTGTTCGCTAGTTTTTCCTCGTTTGCCTGACTCGTCAAGAAAATGATACCTGCAAATATAACCACAACAATGCCTGCGATAATTAATAATTTCTTCATTTTTACTTTTCCTCCTTAAGGGACTTCAATAAATAAATGCTCATTCCGGCGATTAGAATAAATGCGGTCAACGCCAAAAACGGAATGGTGATGAATCCGAGAAGATTGATGTATTCCCCGGTACATGGCACAAGTCCACAAGAAGGTGCTGAATCTGACAGAAAGTCGAGTTTCTGCAAGCCATAATGGTAAAGGGAAATCCCTCCGCCCACAATTGAAAAAATTAAAGCGGTAGCTGCGATTCGAACATTTTTCTGGACAAAAGCCACTCCGATGACGATGACAAGCGGATACATGAAAATGCGTTGGATCCAGCACAGGTCGCACGGTGCATAGCCTCGAATTTCAGAAAAATAAAGCGAACCCGACGTGGCAATGAGCGCTACAACCCACATGGAAAGCAAAACATTCTCCTGGCGTTTCGTCATTTGGTGTTCCCTCTTTTCAAAAAATACTTCCATAGAATTATAATTGTTATCGGTATACAAGTAAAATAATATCAACCTGAGCAACTATCCTATATAATAAAGTTTGAAACTTTTGTGAAGGAGAGCTGTATTGTGGCAGAACAATTTGATTTATCCCATTTTGAAAAAAGCATGATCATTCGTGAAATGAATTATGCAGATATAAATGCCATCCTTGAAATGCAGCGTTTATGCTTTCCTGGAATGGACCCTTGGAAAGAAGAGCAGTTAAGAAGCCATTTAGGCGTCTTTCCTCAAGGACAAATGGTCGCAGAACTAGACGGCATAGTGATTGGTTCGTGTTCGAGCCTATTGATCAACTTTGATGAATACGATGATCGCCATACGTGGGACGATGTAACAGACGCAGGCTATATCACCAACCATAACCCCGATGGCTACAATATGTACGGCATTGAAGTCATGGTGCATCCAGAATACCGTCGGATGAAAGTAGGGCAGCGTCTATACGAAGCCCGCAAAGAACTTGCACGTGAACTAAACTTGAAGTCGATTATCATTGGAGGACGCATTCCAAACTACCATAAACACGCGGATGAAATGTCTCCGAGAGAGTATGTCGATTCTGTATCACGCCATAAAATCTATGATCCCGTTTTGACGTTCCAATTGATGAATGGCTTCCAATTGATGCGGATCAATCCGAATTACCTGCAGGATGATTTGGCATCCGGCAAGTATGCAACATTGATGGAATGGAATAATGTCGACTATAAGCCGATCTCCAAACGCCATTTTAAAACCAGCTTGCCAGTCCGGATTTGTGTGGTGCAGTATTTGATGCGTGCCATTAAATCTTTTGACGACTTGGCCAGCCAGGTTGAATACTTTGTAGATGTGGCATCAGATGCACATTCGGATTTCGTGGTATTCCCTGAAATCTTTACAACACAATTGATGTCGTTCCTGAATGAACCATCGCCAAGTCAAGCAGTTCGGAAACTGACTGAATACACGCCTCAATATATTGAATTGTTTACAGACCTTGCTGTCCGTTACAACATCAATATCATCGGTGGATCACATTTCGTTAAAGAAGAAGACGATGAAATCTACAATATTGCTTACTTGTTCCGCCGGGACGGATCCATCGACAAGCAGTATAAAATCCACATTACACCGAATGAACGCAAATGGTGGGGGATATCTGCCGGTGATTCCGTTCGTGTCTTTGATACGGACTGCGGAAAAATCGCAATCCAGATCTGCTACGATATTGAATTTCCTGAACTGGCACGTATTGCAACAGACATGGGAGCGAATATCATATTCACTCCATTCTGTACAGAAGATCGCCAAGGCTACTTGCGTGTCCGCTATTGTGCACAGGCCCGCGCAGTCGAAAATCAGATTTATACGGTCATTTCAGGAACGGTGGGCAACTTGCCGCAAACTGAAAACATGGATATCCAGTACGCCCAATCGGGAATTTTCGCTCCATCCGATTTTGAATTTGCTCGTGATGGAATTGTCGGAGAAACCAATGCAAACCTTGAAATGGTATTGATTGGAGATGTCGATCTTGAAATATTAAGACGTCAGCGTCAAAATGGTACGGTCAAGCAATTGAAGGATCGACGCCACGATGTTTACCGCGTTGAATACAAAAAAGACTAAACAAAGCCGCTTCCAAAATGGGAGCGGCTTTTCTTCGGAATATTTGGTAAACTAAAGATTAAACAAATGATTTTAGCTATATATGAAACTTTTGGCATAGTTTCCGCAGGAAAGAGCAGTTGATCTGTAGAATATCACCAAGTGAAGATCATTAATACTATTTATACCAATAAGGTTGGAGGAATGTATATGTCATGGAAAGAACGAATTAAACGTTGGTTGGACCACAAAGCACTCGACGAGGAAACAAGGCAATCACTGACTGTCCTGATGGAAGATGAAAAATCGGCGGAAGATGCGTTTTATCAGGATTTAGTTTTTGGCACCGGAGGAATGCGCGGTGAAATTGGACCAGGAACAAACCGGATGAATGTCTACACTGTCCGAAAAGCGTCACAAGGAATCGCTGATTACATAAAGGAAAATGGCGAACTGGCGATGTCGCGCGGAATTGTCATTGCCTATGACAGTCGCCGCATGTCTCCTGAATTTGCGGAAGAAGCGGCTCGTACTTTTGCAGCGAACGGCGTTCACACGTATTTGTACAGCGGCCCGAGGACAACACCGCAATTGTCGTTCAGTGTCCGCTATTTAAACGCATTCATGGGTATTGTCATTACGGCCAGCCACAATCCACCGGAATACAATGGCTACAAAGTGTATGCAGAAGATGGCGCTCAACTGAACCTGGAAGATGCTGATCGTGTCATCGACTATGTCAGCCGCGTTGAAGACGAACTATCCATCGTTAATGCTGAGTTCGAAGAATCGCTGCTGGTCCGGATTGACGAAAAAATGGATGAGGCGTACCTCTCTAATGCACTGACTGTGCAGGAACATTCAGCAAGTCCGATTCAAGCCGTATTTACCCCGCTTCACGGAGCATCAGGTGCAACAGTCAAACGGTTATTGGATAAAGCAGGCTACGACCAGATCACGTACGTTGCAGAACAGATGGAACCTGATGGCGAGTTCCCGACAGTGACATCCCCTAATCCTGAAGAAGGTTCCGCATTTGAATTGGCGGAGCAGTATGGCAAAAAATCTGGAGCCGATTTGCTGATTGCTGTTGATCCTGATGGGGATCGTGTCGGTATTGCTGTCTGGAGCGGCAGCCAATACGAATTGCTGAGCGGCAATCAGACCGGTGCTATTTTAATCGAGTACCTGCTGAGTCAGAAAAAAGCTAAAGGCACTTTGCCGACAAACGGCCGCATCTTTAAAACCATTGTCACATCTGAGTTTGGCCGCGTCGTAGCCGATTCCTATGGAGTTGGCTGTGAGGATGTATTGACTGGCTTTAAATTTATTGGTGAAAAATTAAAGCATAATGATGCCAACCCGCAGTTTGAATTTTTATTCGGCTATGAAGAAAGTTATGGTTATTTGATCCGTGATTTTGCACGGGATAAAGATGCTGTCCAATCGGTTCTATTGCTAGTTGAAGCGGCTGCCTTCTATAAGAAGCAAGGGAAAAATCTCCACGATGTCTTGATCGAACTGTATGATCGCTTCGGCTGGTACCGGGAGTCGCTAGTATCTGTCACTAAAAAAGGCATCGATGGCGCACGAGAAATCAATGCGTTGCTGGAAGACTTGCGCAAGCGGCCGGTTCAGGCGATTGCCGGAATTCCTGTCGTTTCTATCGAAGATTACGAAACTCAAAACCGCATCTTTGTTGATTTGGGCACCGATGAAAAAATCGAATTGCCTCAGTCGAATGTTATCAAGTATTTTCTGAAAGACGGTTCCTGGGTTTGCGTACGTCCGAGCGGTACAGAACCGAAAGTAAAGTATTACTTTGGCATTACAGCTGAAACCCAGCAAGAAAGTGATGAAAAGCTGGAGCTGCTGAAGGAATCGTTTTTGGAGGAAGTAAATAGCAGATAATGGTTTAGCTCCCTGAAAAGGGGGCTTTTCCTTTCTAATCTACAAGGGTTTTTCCGCTTTTCTCTTTGTCCAGCTTCAGCGCCTAGAACCTCGGGGTCTTAAGTCCGCTTGCCTTAAGCCTGTCGATTCTAAACAGGCGCTTCCGCTTTTCTCGTACAAAAGTACGAGGGAGGATTTACTCTAAAAAGTGTATGGTTAAATCAGTACGAATGAGGTGAATGGCTATGGTGATGAATGAACCTTCCAATATAACGTTACTGAAAGAAATAGCCGAATTGCTCAATGAAGAGACGGATATGGCACGGATGCTGGATGGGGCCATTCGCAAATTATTGAGTGCCTCGACTTTCGAGACGGCCTGGATTTTCTTCATTAATGAAAAAGGCAAACATCAACTGGTGGCTCAGGCAAATCTTCCAGCTCCTTTGGAAGAGAATAATTGCCGTCCTCTGCAAAAAGGCGGCTGCTGGTGCGTCAAGCGCTACCATGATGGAGACCTCGAAAAAGCGTCGAACATCATCGCTTGCCAGCGTATTGAAAATGCCATGCCGGCAAAATCAGAAAAGCAAGGAAGCATCACGCATCATGCCACTGTTCCATTGCAGTCAGGAAAAGAAAAGTTCGGGCTGTTGAACATTGCCGCACCGGATACTGTCGGTTTTTCTAAAGATGAATTAGCTCTTTTGGAGTCGGTGGCTTTCCAGATCGGCTCTGCAATCAAACGGATCGGCCTGACCAAACAGGAGCAGGAGCTGGCTCTTGTTAAGGAGCGAAACCGCTTAGCACGCGATCTTCATGATTCGGTCAATCAATTGTTATTTTCGGTGACATTGACTGCCCGCGGAGGCGTGGAAATGTCGGAGGATACTGCCGTACAGGAAACCTTTCGCGATATCCAGCATTTGACGCAAGAAGCCTTAAATGAAATGAGAGCTTTAATTTGGCAATTGCGGCCAAAAGGGCTGGAAAGCGGATTGCTTGATGCCATCAAAGGCTATGGAGAGATGCTCGGGCTGACGGTTGAAACGAAAATGACTGGGGTCATTCAACTGCCGTCGCGCATAGAGGAAACTTTATTTCGCATTGCGCAGGAATCGTTAAATAATGTGCGGAAGCATGCAGGGGTCAACAAAGTCGAATTGTATTTGTCGGTTACGGCAACTGATGTCTTGCTGGTGCTTAAAGATGAAGGACGAGGGTTTGCATTTGACCACGAAGTGTACCTGCCCTCCATTGGAATTCAGAGCATACGCGACCGTGCCCAAGCGGAAGGTGGAACTGCCGACTGGTCCAGTAAAATTGGCAAAGGAACGGAAATCCTGGTGCGGATTCCGTATTAATGGAGGAGTGAAGAACATGGTGAAAGTTTTGATAGCCGATGACCATCACGTGGTCCGGCGAGGCCTGCTGTTCTTTTTGAAAACACAAAAAGACATTGAAGTAGTGGGAGAAGCAGTGAATGGCAAGGAAGCTGTAGAAATGGCTGCTGCGCTTCGACCGGATATCGTTTTGATGGATTTAGTGATGCCGGTTATGGACGGCATCCAGGCAACCCGGTTGATCAAAGAACAACACCCGGATATCATTGTCCTGATGTTAACCAGTTTTTCTGACCAGGATCATGTGGTGCCGGCAATTGAAGCAGGGGCTGCAGGCTATCAATTAAAAGATATTGAACCTGATGAATTGGTGGCTTCATTGCGCAGTCTGATGCGTGGTGAAAATACGCTTCACCCGAAAGCGTCGTCTGAGCTGATGAAAGCACCGGCTGAGCCAGCACCGCATACCGTAAATCAGTTGACTCCACGTGAACAGGAAGTGCTGGCTGAGTTGACAAAAGGCAAGAGCAATCGGGAAATCGCATCGGCTTTATTTGTCACCGAAAAAACAGTGAAGACCCATATTTCCAATATCTTTATCAAATTGGCTGTCCAGGACCGGACACAGGCAGCGCTTTACGCTGTGAAACATGGACTGACAGAACCAGAGAGAACGTAAAATGAGTGCGACGGAAATCTCCGTCGCACTCTTTTTTTATCGTTTTTTCACTGGCCGTTTTCGGTTGTCTTTCGTTAGTTGCTTCCATTTGCTGCGCTCTGCCTTTTGGGCAGCTGCATCACTTTTCCGTTCCATATGGGCCAGCTCGCGCTTTAGTTTCAAGTAGCTCCGGTAACGTCCGGCATCCAGTTCACCGCTTTGGAGCGCTTCTTGGACACGGCATCCGGGCTCATCGTTATGGGCGCAATCGCGGAAACGGCAAGCGAGTGCCAACTTTTCCACGTCATTAAAGCCCGCTTCCACGCCTTCCGAATAATCTCCAAGCTGAAATTCACGCATACCCGGTGTATCGATCATCAAGCCGCCTGCGGGCAGTAAAATCATTTCCCTATGTGTTGTCGTATGTCGGCCTTTGCTGTCGTCTTCCCGGATATCTTGAACCAACATCTGTTCACTGCCGGATAGGGAATTGATCAATGAAGATTTTCCAACTCCGGAAGAACCAAGCAGTGCACCGGTCTTTGATCCGGCCAGCTGCTTTTGCAGTTCTTCTATTCCTTCGCCTGTAAGAGCGGACACCGCATATACCGGAACCCCGAATGCCACACTCTCTACTTGATGCATATAAGGCTCAATGTCTGGGCATTGATCTTTTTTCGTTAAGACGATGACGGGGTTCGATCCTGAATCCCAGGCTGCCAACAAATAACGTTCGAGCCGCCGGACATTAAAGTCGTGGTTCAGCGACATCGCCAGAAAGACAATATCCACATTGACTGCGATCAATTGAATGTCTGATGTTTCACCCGCCATTTTTCTTGAAAACTGCGAACTGCGGGGAAGTACTTGGTGAATAATGCCTTTTTCTTCCCCGGGCATTTGTTCAACTGCCACCCAGTCACCCACACATGGAAATTCTGTGCGGCTATGTTGATGCCGGTATTTTCCAGATAGTGAACAAAGCCATTCTCCCTTATTTGTAACCACACGGTATAAATTTTTATGTTCCAAGGTTACACGACCAGGGATTCCTGGTGCGGTTAATTTTTCTTGCCAGCTGGAGTTCCAGCCGTATTGTTCAATCTTCGTCAATGATAGTTCCTCCTAATTATGCAAAATAAAAAACCACGGATGCGCGCAATTCGCAGTCCGTGGTCTCCGGGCATAATGGAAGAAGCGTATCGTCAGCGATACACAGAAGGAGACACTATAGACTGGAATTGCGTATTCAAAAATAAAATAGCCATAATGTCTCACCTCTTTCTTCAAGTTAAGTTAACGATAAATGAAAACTCATTTTTGGTCAAGAAGAAATTTTGGATTATTGAAAAAGAAACGGCTTGTACTTGCATTCAGGAAATGACAGCGCTAACATTAAGTGATTATTCCGAATATTTATTTCAACAGATCAAGTGAAAATAGAAGAGGTGGAGATAGGATGGAACAACAAGATATGCTCATTTCAGTAAGGCTAGGAGAGGAACTTGATAAACCCCTTCTTGAACAATTTCTTCGCAACGAAATCGACAATTTGCCCGCCGGAGAACTCGAAATCCGGCAGTTCGGCACGGGCCATTCCAATTTAACATATGCCCTTCAAATCGGAGGCTGGGAAGCTGTCCTGAGAAGGCCGCCGCTTGGACCTGTGGCACCTAAAGCGCATGATATGGAGCGTGAGTACAAGATTTTATCAGCTTTGCATCCGATCTTTAAAACCGCTCCGAAACCTTTAGTTTTTTCAAAGGATGCATCAATCGTTGGCAGTCCTTTTTTTGTCATGGAAAGGCGGCACGGTCTTGTATTGGATACCGAATTTCCAGAAGGTGTTGAACCGACTGCAGAGCTGGGACAGAAGATATCGGAGAAAATGGTGGATCTTTTAGTCGAACTTCATTCGCTGGACTACCAACAAACCCCCTTAGTTGAACTGGCAAATCCCACTGGATTCATGCGGCGTCAAGTTGAAGGTTGGGTCGGCCGTTATGAACGCGCGCAAACCGATACTATTGAAGGCGTAGACCGGCTAGCTGAATGGATGCTGACCCATATACCTGCATCTCAGGAACCCGCCATCATACATTACGATTTTAAATTGAACAATGCTTTGTTTTCAGAGGACTTTTCAGAAATAACGGGTCTTTTTGATTGGGAAATGACCACAGTTGGAGACCCGTTGGCCGATCTCGGAGCGGCTATGAGCTATTGGATTCAAGCAGACGATCCTGATTTATTAAAAAAAGGACTTGGCAAAGCACCGGTGACGGTATTAGACGGCTTTTACAGCCGGGAAGAGTTTATTGCCAGTTACGGGGAAAAGAGCGGACGGGATGTATCGGATATGAATTTCTATCTGACGTTCGCATATTTTAAATTGGCGGTCATCGTCCAGCAAATTTATTATCGTTATAAAAAAGGACAGACAAAGGATCCGCGGTTTGCGAATTTTGATCAATTTGTCAAAAGCCTGATGAAGCATGCATTATCAATTGCACTAAAAAAGTAATGTATACATAACAACAGAAAGATAAACTCAAGCAGCCGTCTGTTGATTTTGGATATATAGGAGAATTTGGTAAATATGAACGAGATGAATCTGATGAGGGCGGGGTATAGAGAAGGAAAAGGAGGAGTTTAAATGACTTCAGAACGAACCGGTGATTACGGATTGTTTACCGAGCGCTTTACACAGAATCCCTATCCTGCTTATGAAAAATTACGGAAAGAGGATCCGGTGCATGCCGTGCGCTTTCCTGACGGCCAGCAGGGCTGGATGGTGACACGGTATTCAGATGCAGAGGAAGTCCTGAAAGATCCGCGATTTATTAAAGATATGTCGAAGATTTATGGCGGCAGCATGGATATGTTGAGTGTCTTTACGCAAAACATGCTGTTCGCAGACCCGCCTGACCACAAAAGATTGAGGGGGCTTGCCCAAAAAGCCTTTACGCCTAAAATGATCTCAGGCATGCGAGGCAGGATTCAGGAAATAACAGATGAATTACTGGAGGCTATGGAAGGCAAGGAGCGAGTTGACTTAATTGATGATTATGCTTTTCCGTTGCCAATCATCGTTATTTGTGAAATTTTAGGTGTGCCGTCAGATGACCGTGACAAATTCCGTTTATGGTCCAACTCGCTGATTGAAGGGACCAGCGGGGAATTGGGCGCTTCTGTTTATCAGCACATGAATGAGTTTGTCCAATACTTGGGGCAATGGTTTGCTAAAGTCCGCGAGCAGCCTGGCGACGATTTGATCAGCAGCTTGATTCAGGCAGAGGAAGAAGGTGACCGTTTGAGTGAACGGGAACTTTATGGTCTTGTTACATTATTGATTATTGCTGGACATGAAACGACAGTGAATTTGATCGGCAACACCGTGTTATCCCTACTGGAAACTCCAGAACAGCGAAAGCTTTTAGAGGCGCAGCCTGAACTCATCAATCAGGCAATCGAAGAGTCTTTACGTTACAATGGCCCCGTAGAATTCAGCACATCCCGGTGGGCAAGCGAAAATTTTGAGTTTCAAGGCCGAGCCTTGAAAAAAGGTGATCTGGTTGTTGTCTCGCTGAACTCGGCCAACCACGACCCTGAAAAATTTGCCGATCCGGAACTATTCGACATTCAACGGGAAAAAAGTCCGCATCTGGCGTTTGGCAAAGGGATTCACATGTGTCTTGGTGCGCCTCTTGCCCGTTTGGAAGGGGAAGTTGCCATTACTAGTCTCCTGAAACGTTTTCCACAGATGAAACTGGCTGTAGAGAGCGGCGAACTGGAATGGCGGCCTGGCATGATTGTGCGCGGTGTCAAAGAATTGCCGCTACTGCTGAAATGAATAAGCTAAAAAGGACTGGAGGTCTCCAGTCCTTTTTGTTTGTTCAAAAGCTATCAAGGGAAAGGGATTTATAAGAGAGGGGGGATGAATATGAAGTCGCTGACATTCTGGTTAAAGGAAAAATTGTGGCTTACTCCCGCATTGTATATTGTGATGGCAGTCCTCCTGTCGATCACTTTTTTCTATATTGACCTTTTGTATATTGAAGAGTTGAAACCCTATATTCCATCGGTCCTATTAACGAATGTGGACTTGGCTAAGACCATCATGGGGAATTTATCAGGCGCATTATTAACGATGACGACTTTTACATTTTCAACAATACTGGTTGTATTGACCATGTACTCGTCACAATTTTCACCGAGAACATTGAAAAACTTTATTCACGATAAAATCACCTGGCGGGTATTGGGAATTTTCCTCAGTGGTTTTATCTATAATACCTTGTCGCTATTATTTATGAGAGATGACTTATACAACACTGATGTAATTTCTACTTTTGTCGGAATTGTACTCGCTTTTTTCTGTCTTTCCACATTCGCCTATTTTATCCACTACATCGCCACTCATGTGCAAGTCGGGCATTTGGTCAATGAATTAATTAAGGACACAGAACAGGCAATTTCCAAAATCGAGGAACTGCAGGAAGAGCAGGAAGAACCAGATAGGTCGTGGAATCCAATCGGAGTTAAAGAAATTCATTCAGCTAAAAAAGAGGGATATGTTCAATTTCTTTCTTTTAAAAAACTTGTCGATTATGCAGAAGACCAAGATCTGTCAGTAGAAATTCTTGTGCAAACAGGAGATTACGTATACGAAGGAAAGCCGATTTTTCATGTTTACAAAATTGGTGAAACGGAAGTGGCTGTTAACAAATTTTACTCACTTGGTACATCAAGGACGTCAGAGCAAGATCTTGACTTTGCCCTTCAAAAATTAGTTGAAGTGGCACTGCGGGCTATCTCTCCAGGAACCAACGATCCAAATACGGCCAATGAAATCATTGTGCGGCTGGGACGGCTGCTGGGTCGATTGAGCCAGTTGAAAACGGGACCGTTTCTGTTGGGCGATGAAGAAAAAGCGCAGCGGGTCCTCTATCGCTTTCCGCCGTACAAAGAAATCTTATACAAAACCTTCTACCAATTATCTCATTATGGGAAAGAGGATATTTCGGTGTTGATATCCATCATCGATTCTTTGACTGTCGCTGCTGAACTTGCGCCGCACCGGCATTACGAAGACTTATGGAATACCCATAGCTACATTTTTGAAGGTGTCGATATCCATCAATTAAAATCATTTGATCAGGAAATTCTTCAGAAGAAGATCGATCGCTTAGCTGAAACCACGGATCAGCATTCCTATAATATTTTGTTGGCAGAGAAAGCAGATAGCAGTGCCATTTAACTTACACTGACTAATCAATAAAGGAGGGAAACGATGCAGAATAACCAGTTGTTTGAGGGAATCAACTTTTTAAGGGATTTGTCTGTAGGAGAATTTCTGATGTTCTTTATTTACCTGGGTCTGATACTCTTGGGGAAATCGATGGTTTTGTTACTTCTGAGAAAGCTGACTTCTTCTGCAGATTTCAAAGAACGCATTTATCCAGTAATTGAAGATATCTTAAACTGGCTTGCACTTTACGGCGGCATCCTTTTCTTCCTATTCTATTTTTCCAGAGAACGATGGCTGACTTTGGCCTTTTACGAAACTGAAGGTGTAGAAATTTCCGTTTTGTTGATTGTGGTGGCCGTGATGATCGTAACTTTTGCCAGCCGCCTCATAAAAGCTTTTAACCATTACGTAATGCCTTTTGTCTACGAACAGTTTAACGTTGATATTGGCATGGGGTATACCATCAATCGATTATTGTATTATGTGGTGATGTTTCTGGCTTTGGCCGTTAGTTTCACGACAGTAGGCCTTGACCTAACGGCACTCGGTTTTGTTTTCAGTGTGCTGGGAATTGGTATAGGATTTGGCGTACGCAATATTGCGGCCAATTTTGTTTCAGGTATTATCATTTTGTTTGAGCGTCCGATGGAAGTCGGTGAAATGGTGGAAATCGATAAGAAAATTGGACGGATTACGAAAATTAAACTCCGGTCGACTGTTATAGAAACTTTAAAGGAAGGCACACTTGTCGTTCCTAATCAGTATTTCATTGAGCAAATCGTCAAAAACCGTTCCAGCGCCCAATTATATGCACGGGTTGTAGTGAGTGTAGCTTATGGCAGTGATACTGAGAATATCGAAGATATCCTAAAAGAAGCGGCTCGAAAGGCAGCTCAACTGATGAAAGGAATACCGGAAAAAGAAGCGGATGTCCGGTTTATCGACTTTCGGAATTCAGCACTTGATTTTCAAGTAGAAGTGCAAGTGACTGATGTCGAAATGAAAGAAAGGCTTGAAAGCCGGATTCGTCATGCCATCGCTCAAGATTTTATTCATCATAAAGTGAAATTGGCCCAACCCGTATATGAAAGACAATAAAAAGTCCATGGCTGAAAGAAGCCACGGACTTTTTATTCTTTGGCAAGAAATTGCCAAAGACCCAGCATCCGCCCTTATCGGACACCGCTATTCGTCATATTCATCATCCTCAGAAGAGACAAAAGAATAATCCGGTTCGATATGGACGAGAATGACGCAATGCTTTTTGACTTTCTGGATTTTTCTTTCGATTTCTTCTGTGATCCAATGGCTTTCCACAACGTTCAGGTGAGGGGCGACACTAACTGTTAAATCAATGAACATGACATTGCCATGATTGCGGCCTTTGAAGTCGCGCAAGGCGATGACACCGGGTACTCTTCTGACTAAAACAGATAAAGTCTCCACTTCATCTTCATCAAAGCCATCGGTTAAGGTAATAACGGATTCCTTAAAGATATCAAGAGCTGTCTTAATGATGATCAAGCCGACAATAAAAGCGGTGATGACATCCAAGATCGGTGCGCCGAAAATAGCGCCAATAATCCCAATGCCAGCACCAATGCTGACAAGTGCATCGGAACGATTGTCATAGGCTGCGGCTCGAACGGCCGAACTTTTGATTTCTTTGCTGAGCTTCATGTTATATCGGTACACACCGTACATGACGATGGCTGAGAAAAAAGCTACCCAGGCAGTGAATAAAGAAGGTGCTTCAGCAGCCGGTGAGAAAATCGCACGGAAAGCATTGGTCAGAACTTGTAAACCAATGACTGCCATAATAAAAGAAGCCAGCAGTGAAGCGATGGTTTCAGCCCGCAAATGTCCATAATGATGATTTTCATCCGGAGGTTTCTGGGAAATCCGAAGGCCGACCAGAACAGCAATAGAGGCGATAATATCCGTCAAGTTGTTAAAGCCATCAGCCTTTAGTGCTTCAGAAGAGCCTATAAAGCCGAAAATGAGCTTGATAGCACTAAGAAATACATAAGCACCAATACTGATCCAGGCACCTTTTTCCCCTTTGCGTAAGTTTGTATACAGGTCCATAAAGTTTCCCGCCTCCAAGTCTCTGGAACAAAGTGAAACGACCCTCAAAGGAGGGCCGCTTCAGTAGTTTAATTATAATCAGATTAAGTGAATTGTGTTTTTAAATTTTCAGCAACCGATATTTGCTTGCTGACATGTGGTTCGTTATCCGGTAAAAGAACGGATCTTGGTTCGTAAACCGTCTTTAAATAGTATCAAGGTCTTTTAGGGCAATGTCAATACGAAAAAGCTTTCGTAAAGTTATAAGAAGCTTTTTTACATAAATTTAATATGAAATATATAAGCAAACAGTTATACTTAAAGGTAGAATATTTACTTTAAAGGAGAGGGCTATGACTAAGAAAAAGAACAATTATGCAGAGATTTTAAAGGCTTCAACGAAATTGGGACTGACATCTTTTGGAGGGCCAACAGCGCATATAGGCTATTTTAGAGATGAATATGTTACCAAAAGAAAATGGCTGGACGACAAGGCGTACGCTGATTTGGTAGCGCTTTGCCAATTCCTTCCAGGGCCGGCAAGCTCACAAGTGGGGATTTCCATCGGCATGTTGCGCGGTGGCCTGTTTGGCGGATTTTTATCGTGGTTCGGATTTACCATGCCTTCAGTTATTCTGCTGCTGCTGTTTGCACTTCTCGTCACCAATGGTTCATTCGACAGCGGCTGGATACAAGGCTTGAAAATTGTGGCTGTTGCTGTAGTTGCACATGCTTTACTAGGGATGGGAAAAAACTTGGCTCCTGACCGGCAGCGAATTGCAATTGCCGTAGGGGCAGCGATACTGATTTTGCTGATACCCACAACCTGGGCCCAAATCGGAGTGATTGTGCTGGCGGGCATTATCGGTTATGCCATATATCGTAATGAAAAAGCGCCAGAGCCGGTTAATTTGGTATTAAGTTTTGGTAAAAAAACAGGGATTGCTGCCTGGTCTATTTTTGCGGTGTTATTGATCGGCTTGCCATTAATCCGGCCATTCATAGAATCTACTTCTTTCGCCATTTTTGATATCTTCTATCGTGTGGGTTCGATTGTTTTCGGCGGAGGCCATGTCGTACTTCCAATGCTTGAACGTGAAGTAGTACCGGATTGGATGACGGCTGATGCATTTATTGCCGGTTATGGAGCGGCTCAGGCAGTACCTGGTCCACTTTTTACATTAGCCGGTTATTTAGGTCAATTGATGAACGGTGGTTGGGGTGTATTGATTGCCGTCATCGCCATGTTCCTGCCATCATTTTTGCTGGTGATCGGGACTTTGCCTTTTTGGAGTATTATCCGAACAAAGTCAGGAGTGCAGGCGGCGCTGAAAGGCGTCAATGCGAGCGTGGTCGGAATTTTGCTTGCAGCTTTGTATGATCCTGTATTCACTTCCGGAATTCGCGGACCTGTCGATTTTGCAATTGCGATAACTGCCTTCACAATGTTAGTCTATTTTAAAATGGCTCCTTGGATTGTCGTACTCGTGACGGCGGTACTCGGTGCAGTCGCTTATGCGATGTGATGGTTGAAGGAGGATAAAAATGTTGACGAGCAAAGACATGGACCAACAAGATGAATTGGCGAAATTCAAACAAGAATTTTTTGTCGAAAAAGAAACGGTATACATGGACGGGAATTCCCTTGGATTGATGTCCAAGCGGTCTGAAGAGAAATTGCAATCTTTAATGGACAGCTGGAAGACTTTTGGAATTGACGGGTGGACAGAAGGTCAGCATCCCTGGTTTACCTTAGCTGAAGAAATGAGCGCGCGCGTTGCGCCTTTGGTTGGTGCTAAAGCTCATGAAGTGATGGTGACAGGGTCGATTACATCGAACATTCATCAGATGCTGGCAACGGTATTTCAGCCGACAGCTGAACGTTTTGCTATCGTCGTAGATGACTTGAACTTTCCATCGGATATTTATGCGGTAGAAAGCCATCTTCGCCTGCGTGGACTTGATCCAGCTGAGGCGATGCGCAAAATTGAGAGCAGAGACGGCTACACGCTGGAGTTGGATGATATTATCGAACAGCTGACAGATGATGTGGCGGTATTACTGCTGCCTTCAGTGCTATATCGAAGCGGTCAATTATTGCCGATTCGGGAAATCACTGAAGCTGCACATCAAAAAGGCATACTTGTTGGTTATGACCTGGCCCATTCAATTGGTGCCATGCCTCATAATCTGCATGACGATGGAGTGGATTTCGCCGTCTGGTGCCATTATAAATACATGAATTCGGGGCCTGGTGGGACAGGTGGACTTTATCTGCATGAACGCCATCATCAGCTGTTGCCGGGAAATGCCGGCTGGTTCGGATCTGATAAAACTCGCCAATTTGATATGGATCATAAGTTTTCGAAAGCCCAGGGAGCTGGCGCTTACCAAATCGGTACTCCACATATCTTCAGCATGGCACCTCTACTCGGGAGTCTGGAGCTGTTTGAGGAAGCTGGGATTCAAGAAATCCGTAAAAAATCACTGCAGTTGACGACTCTATTAAGACAACTTGTTGGACAACAAGTGCCGGAGTTGACTGACGTAACGCCAGAGGGAGATGAATCCAGGGGCGGACATATTGCCTTTGCCCATCCGGAAGCGGCTAGAATATGCAAAGCTTTAAAAGAAGCAAAAGTCATTCCTGATTTCCGTGCCCCGAATATCATCCGCCTGGCTCCAATCGCTTTTTATACTTCCTTCCGCGATGTGCAGCAGGTAGCAGACAAGCTGCAGGAAATTATGGAGAACGAAATATACAAAGACTTCAGTAATGAACGAAATGTGGTGGCTTAAGTGGAAATTAAAAAAATTATTGATATATCGATGGAGTTAGGCGATTCGACGCCAGAATGGCCTGGAGATGTGCCGTTCAATTATGAACTATCAGTAACGAAGCAGCAAAGCGGATCAGTCAATATCGGAAAACTGCAGACAAGTACCCATATGGGAACGCATATCGATGCTCCTTTTCATTACGATGATCAAGGCCTCAAGACAGATGAACTGCCGCTGGATGTGTATTTGTCGAAGGCGCAAGTCTTAGATGTCAGCGGGATGGAAAAAATCAGTCCATCGGATTTCAAACCTCTTGAAGAAGGCGTTACTGCTTTATTGCTGAAAACAGTCTCTTGGAAAGATCGCGGCAGTTTCCCGGACAAATGGCCGGTATTCGATGATTCGATCGCTGAATGGCTAGAAGAGAATGGGATTAGGCTCTTGGGAGTCGATGTACCGTCCGTCGATCCAGAAACCAGCAAGGAGCTGCCGATGCATCAGGCGATGAACCGGCACCAGCGATTTATCCTTGAAGGGATTGTATTGGATGATGTAGCGGAAGGGGTTTACCGATTAGCCGCATTGCCGTTGAAGATCAAGGGTGGAGAAGGCAGTCCTGTGCGGGCAGTCCTCTATATTTGAGAAAGAGTCAGTGTTCATATAACTGCTCAATCGAGTACAACTGCAAGCCATAATTTAAGAAACATATAAAACCTTCACCGAAATTACCGGTGAAGGTTTTATACGTAATCTGCACGGAAGTACGATTCCATGTTTTTTATGTTCATTGCGATTTCATCGCAAATCTCCTGATACAGTGCCCATTGCTCCGTGCTGTCGCTGCTGCGAAGTTCGGGGTTTCGTATATCCCATCTCAACAGTTTTTGGCTCGGTAAATCTGTGGGGATGTCTCCATGCTCCAGCTCTCCGTCATGTAAAGCGATAATTAGATCAGCTTCACCCACTTCTTCTGAATTATAAGTGCGGGCTTCTACTGGCGGTAAATCCAATATGACTTCTTTCATTACTTCTAAAGGTATTTCATTGACAGATGATTGAGGAGATTGGGTCCATGCAGCGCTGCGAATTTCCCAATCAGGAAGCATCAGCCGATTTGCCCAAATTTCAGCCATCAAACCACGATCCTGGTGAGAAGATAGAAAGTAAACAGTATGTCTTGGCATGGGTGATTCCTTCTTCCTGTTGGTCGAACCGATTTTTCTTACTAGTAATCTTTACCCATCCTTTAGGAAAATAAACTACTAAATTTGTGATGAAATTGTGATAATAACTCATCCGAATCTAAAAAATCCGGTGCTGCTGACAAATAGTTTTTCTCAACAGACCGGATAGTTTATGTTATTTTCATGGTCAATAAATAAAGAGCTCCTTATTTTAAAGGAGAATAATAACTTACTTAACTACAAGAATCGAACTTGGAGAATCTTTGATTAATTTTTTGCTTACAGATCCTACAAAAAATTTCTGCAGTCCTGATTTTCCGCTATTGCCGATAACCAGCAAATCGATATTTTGCTCCTCGATAAAAGCAGAGATGGTTTTGGTTGCATTTCCTTCTAGCGCAAGTACAGAAGCTTTAACATTATGTGTGTCAAGCTGCTGTTGAATGGAATTGTGCATATGCTTTGAATATTCGGCCGTTGTATTGTCATAATCCTTTGGTGGATTGAAGCCTTCGTCGCCAATTCCCGGGGGCATGAATTGAGCATAGTTGCTGTCGACGTTTGCCGAGATCACAGGTGCCGAAGCATTGCCAGCATCCATATAGCCCAAACTTTCCCGGTAATCCTCATTGACGTAAATTACAGAAAGCTTGACGTCCGGCAATATTTTGACAAATTCTATTGCCTTATCAAATGCGATTCTGCTTCCTTCAGATCCGTCATAAGCCACTGCGATGTTTTTAAACATTACTTTCACCTCGCCCAATATCTCTTAATGGTAAAATACCCTCAGACCTGGAAATGAAAACATCTGCAATTTTCATAAAGAAAGTATTTTCGAAAAATGTTGACAATTCAAAAAAGACTTTGGTACTCTTGAATTAACAAATAAAAGGAAATGGAGGTTATGATGATGGAAAAGTTGAAAAATAACATGATAATCAATTTAATATCATTGTCAGACCCTCCTGAAGTTTTTTTCTGATTTTATTTCGGAAATAGAAATGTTAGGGACCGGTCTGCAACCCAGTCCTGTTTCCATGAGCGTGCGCCCATAAACGAGGCGCGCGCTTTTTTGTGATTTAATCGGTTTTCTGAACTGTTTAAATAAATATAAAAGAGGAGCTGTTGAAGATGAAACGACTTCAAAAAGGGAAAATTATGATGAAAGAATCGCTAGAAGGCGATTAGCTGAGAGGTAAAAAAAAGAAAGAAGGCGTAAAAGATGTTTGACGTATTATGGAAATTGAAATGGTTTTTTAAAGAAAATTGGAAAAGATATACCATAGCTGTTGCCCTGCTATTTGTTGCAAATATTTTAGAAATTATCCCTCCATGGCTAATCGGTGTGGCTATCGATTCCATTGCTCAAGGACAACTAACGGTGGGATTAATGTGGCAGTATATTGCGGTTCTAGGTATATCTCTAGTCCTCGCTTATTTGATCAATTTTGTATGGCAGTATCAATTGTTCGGAGGTGCTTATGTTATTGAACGGCAGCTCCGCTCAAGTCTTATGGGGCATTTCTTAAAAATGACTCCGACTTTTTATGAGAAAAATCGGACAGGGGATTTGATGGCACGTGCCACCAACGATTTGAAGGCAATTTCCGAAACAGCAGGATTCGGTATTTTGACATTGGTGGATTCAACCTTGTACATGGCTACAATCATTGTTGCCATGGGCGTATTGGTTTCCTGGGAATTGACGTTCCTAGCTATGATTCCATTGCCTATTCTTGCCATCGTAGTCCAGATTCTGGGCAAAAAAATTCATGTACGCTATATGGAAGCCCAGGAAGCGTTTGGTGACATGAACGACAGTGTCCTGGAATCAGTCGGAGGCGTTCGAGTGATTCGGGCCTATGTACAAGAGCGAGCATCAGAGCAGCAATTTGCGGATATGACGGATGATGTTTATGAGAAAAATATGGCCGTTGAACGGATTGACGCATTGTTTGCTCCTGTAACCAAAGTGTTGACATCCATCAGCTACATGATTGGTCTAGGCTACGGTGCATTCTTGGTAGCTGAAGGAACCATGTCGTTGGGAGATTTGGTCGCATTCAATGTTTACCTGGGTATGATTGTCTGGCCGATGTTCGCAATCGGTGAACTGATCAATATTCTGCAACGAGGCAATGCTTCTTTGGACCGTGTTAATGAAACCCTGGATTATCCTGAGGATGTCATTGATCCGAAGGAACCTGCCAAAACCGGGCGGCCAGAGCAGATCGGCTTCAAGGATTTCAGTTTTACCTATCCCCAGTCAAGCTCCATCAACCTTCAAGGCATCAATTTATCGATGAACAGTGGACAGACATTGGGCATTGTCGGGAAAACCGGAAGCGGCAAATCGACTTTCGTTAAGCAATTGATGAGAGAGTATCCAACAGGACAAGGGTCCATCCTGATGAATGGCATTGAATTGAAAAAATTGACGAAAGATCAATTACGCAGTTGGATTGGCTATGTGCCCCAAGACCATGTGCTGTTTTCACGGACAATCCGGGAAAACATCCTGTTCGGTAAATCGGATGCCAGTGAAGAAGAGTTGATTGAAGCGCTTCGTCTTTCCTACTTTGAAAAGGATTTGGCATTATTGCCAAACGGGCTTGATACACTGGTTGGCGAAAAAGGGGTAGCCTTGTCCGGAGGTCAGAAGCAGCGGATTTCAATCGCACGGGCGTTAATAAAAAATCCGGAAATTCTGATCCTCGATGATTCGCTTTCAGCGGTCGACGCGAAAACGGAAGCACGCATCATTGAAAACATCCAGGCAGAACGGTCCGGAAAGACCACCATTATCACTACGCACAGACTTTCTGCGGTGAAGCATGCTGATTGGATTGTGGTATTGGACGAAGGTAAAATTATTGAAGAAGGAACTCATGGTGATTTGCTGAAAACGAACGGCTGGTATAATGAACAATTCCTCCGACAGCAAATCGAGGAGGTGTAAACATGGGAACAGGAAAACGATTACTACAATATGCAATGAATTTTAAAGGCGTCCTACTCTTCGGATTAGTGATGTTGGCTATCGCAGTAGCTGCCGATTTGGCAGCACCGCTTATTGCCAAAGAGATCATCGATAATCATATAGCAGTTTCAGGAGACACAGTAAACTTTGAGCCGATTGCTTATTTATTGGCTTTATTCTTTGGGCTGGCTGTTGTAACGGCGATTTTCCGTTACTTTCAGTCCATTCTTCTGCAGCAAGGGGCTAACCGGATTATCCGGAAGATGCGCAACGACGTTTACGAACATACACAAACCTTACCGATCCGTTATTTTGATAATTTGCCAGCAGGTAAGGTGGTGGCGCGCATCACCAATGATACAGAAGCCATCCGGGATTTATTCGTAACCGTGTTGTCTCAATTTGCCACAAGCTTTATGTATATGGGTGGAATTTATGTCGCGCTGTTTTATCTGGATTGGAAAATGGCTTCCATGACTTTGATTCTAATTCCTTTGCTATATGTGTGGATGCTCGTATACCGCAAGTATGCAGCACGCTATAATCACATAGTCCGGGAAAAAGTTAGTGAAATGAACGCTATGATCAATGAATCAGTGCAAGGAATGACTATCATTCAGGCATTCCGTCGTGAACGCAAGATGAAAGATGAATTCGAAGAAATGAACGATGAACATTATAAATACCAGAAGAAATTGTTGATTCTTGAAGGAGCAGCTTCCTACAATTTAGTTGGTGTGCTGCGATCTTTGACTTTTATTCTGTTTATCTGGTATTTCGGCGGTGCGGCTATGTCCGGCAGTACAGTTGTAACGGTCGGTGTGCTGTATGCGTTTATCGACTATATTATCAGGCTGTTCAATCCGATCAGCGGCATTGTCAACCAGTTTGGCCGTCTTGAGCAGGCATTGGTGGCTGCAGAAAGGGTATTCCGTCTGCTCGATCAAGATGGGGAAGCGGTAGTGGACAAGAAAATTGAGCGTTACCGTGGGAATGTTCGTTTTGAGAAAGTATGGTTTGCCTACAAGGAGAAAGAGTATGTGCTGAAGGACATTTCCTTTGAAGCGAAGCAAGGGGAAACTGTAGCGCTTGTCGGACACACCGGTTCCGGCAAGAGTTCCATCATGAACCTCTTGTTCCGGTTCTATGACGTCTCCAATGGGGCTATCACCATCGATGGCGTCAATATCAATGACATGCCGAGACAGTCGGTCAGGGAGCATATGGGAATTGTTTTGCAAGATCCATATTTGTTCAGTGGGACGATTGAATCGAATGTGACGCTTGGAGACGAGCGAATCACCCGCCAAATGGTGATTGATGCGTTAGCCGCAGTTGGCGGTGAGCGGGTATTGAATCACTTGCCGAAAGGAATTGATGAGCCGGTAGTGGAAAAAGGCAGTACGCTTTCTTCAGGACAACGTCAATTGGTTTCCTTTGCCCGTGCACTGGCATTCGATCCGGCAATTTTAATATTGGATGAAGCAACATCCAATATCGACACAGAAACAGAAGAAATCATTCAGCACGCTATGGATGTGTTAAAAAAAGGCAGAACGACATTTATCATCGCCCATCGTCTGTCAACCATCAAGAACGCTGATCGCATCCTAGTACTGGAAAAGGGTGAAATTGCAGAAGCCGGTTCTCATGAGGAATTGATGAAGCTAGGCGGCACCTATTACCAGATGTATAAAATTCAATCAGGAATGTCCCAAACCCAATCTGTAGGGTAAGGGGCATTCCCTTTTTTTATGTCTTAAGAAGCTATCGCTGTTAAATTCAGCTTCCGTTCCTTATAATTGAAAGAGCGTACGAAAAAAAGCGCAGGAACTTTCCGGCGCTTTAATCGTATACATGGTAGAGCATCAGCTCGTGAATCATGGTTTTGATGGTTTCTTCGTCTTGAGGCGGTTTTGAACGCCAAACGATGCTGCCATCCGGGTGGTACTCTCCAGTAATCCGTTCATTTTTATAAAAGAAGGAGATGTCCCATCCCGGCAATTGACGATTTTCGAACATCGGTTTAAATTTGAAATGCTGAAGCATGCAGATCCCCCTTTGCTATACTCTTATCATTATAGGGGATTGGACTGAATACACAAAGCAGAAAAGAAATGAGTGACAAAAGTGACTATTATATGGACCTTGGTTTTTATGGCAGTGGTCGGTGCGATCATAGGTGGCGTAACCAATCATTTGGCAATTAAAATGCTGTTTTGGCCTTACGAGGCAAAGTATATCGGAAAGTGGCGAGTTCCGCTGACGCCGGGGCTTATTCCAAAACGACGCGATGAATTATCCCGTCAATTGGGACGGACTGTTGTTGAGCATCTATTGACTCCGGAAACATTCAAAAAGCGTTTTTTCAATGAGGAAATGCACGTGAAAGTGGAGAAATGGATCAATCGGCAGCTGAACAAGCATGTATTCGATTCACCGAAAACCTTCAATGATTGGCTGCTTGCTGCCCGGCAGACAGACGTGGATCTAAAAATCGAAGCGAAGCTGGATGAATTGGTGGATCTTCAAAAAGATTCACTGCAGGCATATATCGCAGGAAAAACAATCCGTGAACTGATGCCGGACAATTGGAAAGCGGAAACAGAAACAAAGTTGTTCGAAGGCGTACAATATGCAATTGATCAAGGCTCGGATTATTTTGAATCGCCGCATGGCAGACAGACCATCAAGTCGCTGCTGGATGAATTTTTGGAATCTCGCGGGCGTTTCGGCCATATGCTGCATTCGATTTTGGGTGAGTCTAAACCTTTGGTTGACCGCATTCAGCCTGAAATCATCAAGTTTCTTAATTCCCCTAGAACCTTTGAACTGTTGGGAACTTTGGCATTCAGCGAATGGGAAAAGGTGCAGGACAGAAGAGTCGACGAACTGCTGAAGGAATTCGACTTTGATACAGCATTGTCAGCAGTCAAACAATATGTTCGTGAAAAAGCGCGGATATCCACACGTTTGAACGCAACACTTGCAGAGACTTGGCCTGGAGGGTTAGAATGGACAAGTGTCAATATTACTCCGCTTGTGACAGACTTTGTCTTCGAGCAAGGCGAGTATAAACTGGAAGAAACCATATTGAAAATTGATATGGAAGGTATGGTGAAAGAGCAAGTCGATTCTCTGCCGCTCAGCCGCCTGGAAGAATTGGTGCTAGGGATATCACGGAGAGAATTCAAGATGATTACCGTATTGGGCGCTTTTCTGGGAGGATTCATTGGAATCTTCCAAGGGATTTTCGTTATGATACTAAACTGACAACAGAAGGAGAATGATGAAAATGGCAGTAAACATTTACGACGACATCAACAAATTAGAAAGCACGTTCCGTGAAACAGACGAGTTCAAAAAATTAGAAGAGGCAGTTGCACAAGTCACTTCTGACAATGAAGCAAACGAATTGTTCAAGACTTTCCGTGATTTGCAGATTTCTCTTCAACAGAAACAGACACAAGGCGAAGAAATCACAGAAGAAGAAATGATGAACGCGCAGAGCACTGCACAAGCGGCTCAACAAAACGAAAAAATCCTAGCTATGCTTGAAGCCGAAATGGGATTAAGCCAAATGATCGAAGAAGTGAACCGTGTCTTGATTAAGCCGGTACAATCTTTATACGAAAGCATGTAATTTCGCAGAAATAAAGGATTATTAAAGAGAGACACCGAATACGTAAAGGTGAATGACAATTCATTTTTACGAAGGGGTGTCTTTTTTTATGTATGAGACGATTGAATTGACGAAACAAGGACGAATTGGCCATCTGGTGCTGAATCGCCCAAAATCGATGAATGCCATGAACGGTACGATGATGAAAGAGTTGGCAGACTGCTTCGAATCACTTGTGCAGGACAGCACCATACAGGTACTGATCATCCGAGGCGAAGGAAGGGCATTTTCGGCAGGTGGCGACATCAAAGAAATGATGGATCCAGAAAATCCAATGGATATCGAATTGGTCATGAAGGATGTCAGCCGATTAGCGAAAGCACTCTACACCTTGCCGCAGATAACGATAGCGGTCATTCACGGAGCATCGGCAGGACTGGGCTTCAGTATGGCATTGGCTTGTGACCATGTCATTGCTGAGGAAAACAGCAAATTGGCCATGAATTTTATCGGCATCGGTTTAGTACCAGACGGCGGCGGTCATTTCTTTATGAAAGAGCGTGTAGGTGTGCCAAAAGCCAAGCAGATTATTTGGGCAGGTCAAACCTTAAAAGCGCATGACGCACTGGCGAAAGGGCTGATCGAGGAAGTCACTGCTGAGGGACGCGCACTTGAACAAGCTGAAAGCTACGCAGCTGATGTCATTGCATCTCCAATCAGCGCTAAGTTAGCATCCAAGTATATCCTTCACCAATTAAAAGTGGCTGAACTGGAAAAAGTGTTAGAAATGGAAGCGGCAGCTCAAACGGCCATGCGAAAATCGGCGGATCATCTGGAAGGCATACAGGCATTCGTCGAAAAGCGCAAACCCGAATTTAAAGGAGAATAACAAAGCATGGCGGAAAAAATCCGCCATGCTTTTTACGTTCTTATGAATGGAAAAGAAGGAGCTTGCCGGCGGGCGAAGCGAGGCGGTGCGTTTGCTTAAGCAGCTCTTTCTCTTCAAGAATCACTCTTCCTTTATCGCGTGCTTCATCGTCAGTTTCAGCGGTAAATGTTTCATCTAATATCTGTTTTCCTGTTTGTTCAAATGCTGTGAGTTTATAGGTTCTCAAACGAAATCAATCCTTTCTGAATGGATATTCATTTTAAGTATAAAGGGTTTCTTTTGAAAAGTCCTGCAATTTTTGAAACATTTCGGCAGATGTTTCGTAATAAGTAGAAAGGAAGGGGCGAACGGAAATGGCTTTGTATGTAGAACAGGCAACAAAAAAATTCGGCGATTTTACAGCAGTGGATAATCTTTCACTGTCGATCGAAGAAGGCGGGATGCATGGATTTCTAGGTGCCAATGGAGCAGGTAAGACGACGACTTTCAGGATGATTCTGGGTTTGCTGGACCCGACTCATGGAACAGTCAGGTGGAAAGGAAACCCCATTACATATGCTAACAGTCCGGAAATCGGTTATCTGCCGGAAGAACGCGGTTTATATCCGAAGATGAAAGTGGAAGAGCAGCTGGTTTATTTGGCGCAGCTGCGAAAGATGTCAAAGGCAGATGCCAAGCGCGAAACGGCTGCCTGGCTGGAGCGTTTTGAAGTTCCGCATTACAGACAAAAAAAAGTCGAGGAGTTGTCCAAAGGCAATCAGCAAAAAATTCAATTGATTGCATCGCTTCTGCATAAACCCTCGTTGTTGATATTGGATGAGCCTTTTTCAGGACTCGATCCAGTTAATGTGGAAATGTTGAAAGGAGCCATTTTGGATTTTCAGAAGCAAGGAGCAACGATTGTCTTTTCCAGCCACCGAATGGATCATGTCGAGGAATTATGTGACGATATGAGCATTTTAGATCGCGGAAAAGTAGTAGTTGGAGGCTCAATCCGCGAAGTGAAAAGATCATTTGGCAAACAGAAAGTTCGTTTAAATATGAATGCCGACCTTAGCCAGTTAAGCGCTGTAGCAGGTGTTGATCATTTTACCAAAACGAAAGATGGGGCTTTGTTTCAGGTTGCAGATGAAACTGTTGCACAAGTCCTGTTGGCAAAAGCAATGGATTTAGGAACACTTCGCCATTTTGCAATAGAAGAACCTTCCCTCGAAGAAATTTTCATTGCGAAAGTGGGGAAAAACTATGCATAGTTTCTGGATTATTTTCAAACAGGCATTTATGACCAAAGCGAAAACAAAATCTTTTATCATAACAACCTTGATCGTCGTAGCCGCTTTTTTTCTTTTAGCAAATGTATCAAATATCATCTCGATTTTTGATGGAGAAGAAGCTGAAGAAAATGTGCTGCATGTTCTTGATCAGACAACGGGACTTGTACCAGATCTGCAGGCCCAATTCGATTTGATGGATAGCGGGATTAAAACCGTGCCGACTTATCTGACAGAAGAGGAATTACAGGAAAGCATAGCAGAAGGTACAATTGACGATTACTTGGTGTTAACAAAGAATGGCGAGTTGGGAGCTCGTTATGTTTCGGAATCTGCTAATGAGTTGGGCAGTGGCATTGAAATCGAAAATGCTGTTCAGGCCGTACATACGGCGCTGACTGCTGAATCTCTTGGTTTGGATGACAATGAGGTGGGCCAATTATTTATGCCGGTGGAATTTGACCGGCAAGCGATCTCGGAATCGTCTAAATCTCAGGAAGAGCTGAGTCAGGCAAGGGGTCTTGTATATGTACTGATTATGCTTATTTACGTCGCCGTCATCTATTATCCAAATATGATTGCTATGGAAGTGGCGACAGAAAAATCTTCCCGTGTCATGGAAATTCTTATATCCAGCGTTTCACCGGTTAAGCATATGTTTGCGAAAATTGCTGGTATCGGAAGCCTGGGAATTCTGCAGATGATGATTTTCGGATTGGCTGGTTATTTTGCGATAAAAACGGCTGGAACGGATTTAACCGAAGGCTTCTTTAGCGTGATGGGCTTTTCGGAACTTAAAATCAGCACATTCCTGTTCGCCATCCTCTTTTTCCTGCTAGGCTATTTCCTGTATGCTGTACTTGCGGCATTATTGGGTTCATTGGTCAGCCGAACAGAGGATGTGCAGCAATTAATGCTGCCAATGATGATTTTGATCATTATTGGATCGCTCATCGCATTTTCAGGGATATCGATACCGGAAGCCCGTTACGTGACAATCTCTTCCTTTATCCCATTCTTTGCACCTTTAGTGATGTTCTTGCGTGTAGGCATGCTGGATTTGCCGCTATGGGAGCCGCTAGTGTCCATCGCGATCATGCTGGCGACCATTGGGGTTCTTGGGTGGTTTGGCGCTCGTGTCTACCGTGGCGGTGTATTGATGTACGGCTCCTCACAATCGCTGAAGGATATCCGTAAAGCTATCCGTTTAGGCAATAGCAAATAATGGGAAGAAGCTGTAGCAGAGAGTAATTAAGATATCCCAGTTTCCAACTTCACTTGATAAATCTGTTTGCAGGAAACTTGCTGCAAACAGTTTTTTTTAGGGTGTTTACATGGTAAAATAAGAACAAATATTCGGTTTTTAAAAGGGGTTAATTATGGAGTCTATTCGATTTATCCACACAGCAGATTTGCATTTGGGAAGTCCTTTCATTGGGATGAAAGGCTTGCGTAAAGAGCATTGGAAAAAGCTGAAAGACAGCACTTTGGAAGCTTTTGATCGGCTTATTTATTATGCTCTCGACGCAAAGCCTGATTTTGTCCTGATTGTTGGAGACATCTATGACGGAGAAGACCGCAATATTCGTGCACAAGCTCGTTTTCAACAAGGCATGCAGCAGTTGGCAGAGCAACAGATACCTGTAGTCCTAAGCTACGGCAACCACGATCATCTCAGCGGCAAGTGGACACGTTTTGAGCTTCCAAAAAATGTGTATGTATTTGACCAGTCGGTCTCTCAGCTGGAATTGGAAACGGCAGGCGGACGGGTTGTGATAACCGGTTTCAGCTATGGCAAAAGACATGTTACAGAATCGATGGTCGATCAGTATCCGGCTAAGAGAGATTTCGAAAGTTTTCAAATTGGCATGCTGCACGGTAGTATGGAAGGGGACGCCACTCATGCTGTTTATGCCCCTTTTAAAAAAAAGCAGCTGCTAAGCAAACATTACGATTATTGGGCACTTGGCCATATCCATAAACGCCAGGAATTGCATCGGGATCCATTCATTGTCTATCCCGGAAATATCCAAGGGCGCCACCGGAAAGAATCTGGTGCAAAAGGTTTTTACGAGGTCACCCTGTCAAAATCGGAGACTGCTTTAAAATTCATTCCTACAGCTGCTGTTCAATTTGACCAAGTAGCCGTTTCAGGAAAAGGCATTCTTCATATGAATGAATTGATCGATGCCTGCCGAAAAGAGCTCAGCTTACATGGGGAAGCAGCAGGAGCGGCAATCGTCGATGTGATTTTCACAGAATTGGATGAGGAGAGTTACCAGCTCATCGCTGAAATACCTGAAAGTGAACTGCTTGAGACGCTACAGGAATCATTGGAGCTGCTGGATTCTTTCGTCTGGATTCAGGGAATCCATTATAACCGGCAACACAGTGAAGCTGAGCTTTCGCCGCTTGGAGCTGCCCTAATCCAAACAATTGAAGAATGGAACACCGACGAGTGGAAAACGGTATTAAAAGATCTTTATAGACATCCAAAAAGCAGCCGGTTTTTAGAAGCTTTGGATAATCAAGCCGTCATGAATCTCCAACAGGCAGCAGCCAAGAAAATCCAGCATAGTATGCAGGCAGGAGAGTGACGGGATGAGAATTGAAAAAATGATTATCTATGGTTTTGGAAAACACGAAAACCGGACAATCGATCTGACAGATCAAATGGCCTTGTTTTATGGGCCAAATGAAGCTGGAAAAACAACAATGCAGCAATTTATAGTTCAGGTTCTTTTTGGCTTTCCTTCACGTAAAGGAACGCAATTGCGTTATGAACCAAAAAATGGCGGTAAATATGGTGGAAAGCTTCATATAACTGATGCACATTACGGAAAACTGGTGGTTGAACGAGTAAAAGGAAAATCTGCTGGTGATGTCACCATTTGGTTTGAAGACGGCCGTAAGGGAGCAGAACCCGAATTGAAACAGCTGCTGCGCAATTATGATCGTACCGCCTTTGAAGCTGTTTTTTCATTTTCCATCCATGAATTACAAGGGCTCGAAGGGTTGAGTGAAGCGGAATTGAGCCGTACTTTGCTGGCATCGGGAACCACTGGTGTCGATGCGGTGACGCACCTGGAAAGTCGTCTTGAAAAAGAGATGGCCGTACTGTTCAAGAAGGGCGGTCGCAATCCGGAGATGAATGTGCTGGCAGACGAGCTCCGCGACACTGAAGGACAACTGAAGGAATACCGGCAACGCGCAGAGTTGTACAGTCCATACATAGAGCGGCTGCAAGAAATTGACCGGCGGTTAGTGGCCATTGAAACCGAAGAAGCAGAGACGGACCGTGTGCTGAGAAAAATCGCTAAATGGCAGCAGGCAACCCCTTTGCTGACCGATAAAAAGAATCTGACAGAACAGATTGAGGCGCTGCAGATTACCCAATTCCCATTAGATGGAAAAAGGCAGATGGACCGGCTGGTGGACAAACTGTCAGAGACAAGAGCCGATGGGGAACATTTGGCACGGCAGCAGGAAAGCTTGCTAGTACCCGAAGCGCCCGCATCTGTTGAGGCTTTGGAAAATCTGCTCAGCCGTGAGTCCGATTGGCACCAATTATCTCTGCAGCTGGAGCAAAAACGCAATGAGCAAATCGAATTATTAGAAAATCGCCAAACCACTTTGTCTTTACTCGGACTTGCTGAACAACAGGCAATGGAAGTAGACATCTCATTAAATAATGAAGAGAAGTTGGTTGCCAAGCTGAAGGATTTGGATGTAGAAGAAGAGGACAAACGTTTCCGCCAGCGCAATTTAGAGAATGAAAAAAACAAATTAAAGCAAACAGAAAATGAGTTAACATCTTTTTTGTCAGGTGAACCTTCAGGGAAAGAGCGGCTAGCAGCTGAGCAATGGCCAACATTATCGGCTAAATTAGCAGAAGCCAAAGCCGCATCAAAAATTCAAACATCCGGAAACGAAAATGGCAGGATCATCAATTATATGCTGATTGCGCTAGGCTTAGCTTTAGCAGCCTTTGGATTTGCGCAATCTGTAATGGTGCTGGTTGTCTTGGGACTAGCGACAATTGGATCAGCGATATGGCTGTTCCTCAAGACGAAAAAGCCTGGGGAATTGCCGCAGGAATATCAAGCGATTCTAAAAGAGCATGCTGGAAAAGAAAGTGAATATGAAGCAATATCGAAAAAAGTTGCAGAATTTGATCGTCATTTAGATGGATTGATGGCACAACGGGATGCCATCAAAAAAAATATTGCTGCGTATTCATCAGAGGCACATCAGTATCCTGCGAAAGACGCCTATCAGCAGCTTCTGCAAGAGATTGGCCTGCAGGCCGGTGTTAGCCGGACGATGGTGCTGGAGCTTTTTGAAAAACTCCGCCACGTGCAGGCCGTCCATTCTCGTTTGCTGCGGATTGATAATGAAATTCGTGTGTTGGAAGGTCGGCAAAAAGACTGGATTGAGAAAGCTGAATCGGCATGCGGCAAAGAATTGGCAACCGGTGAGTTGATGGCTTCTCTTCGCTCCGAACTGGCATACCTCAGACGGAAGCAGGAAGAATGGGTTAAAATAAAAGAGAAGCAAGCCGGTTGGATACAGGAAATGAACCGGTTGACTGCTTATAGGGAGCAGCTTGAAAAAGAACAGCAGGCTTTGCTGGAATATGCGGATGCTCAAGATGTATTTGATTTTTACCGGTTAACGGATGAGTGGGAGCAAAAACAGCAACTTATGAAAGAATTGGCACTTGTCGAGGTTCAATTACAATCCATCGGAAATATTGAGTTGCCGACCGGTTGGGAGCCAGATCAGGCAGAGCAGCAGTTGGATCGATGGCAAGCATCCCTGACAAAATTGAAAAATGAACGAAACGAACTGCTGGCTGAACAGGCCGATAAACAGCAAATGACCCGTTTATTGGTGTCGGATACTTCTTATGAAGAAAAGCTGCAGGAATTTGAAGAGAAAAAAGCCGAGTTTGCAGAGTTGGCCAACGAATGGTCCGTCAATAAAGCGATTGTGGAAGCAATTAATAGGACGATGGATGAGTTGAAAGAAAAGAAATTGCCAGCTGTATTGGACACTGCCCAGCTTTATTTCAGTAAATTAACTGCTGGAGCTTATCAAGGACTAGTCATGAATATCAATGGCTATTTTGAAGCGGAAAGGCAGGATGGCATGTATTTCCGGATTGCTGAACTTAGTCAAGCAACCAAGGAACAAGCGTATCTGGCGTTAAGGCTTTCATTGGCCGTTTCTATGCAGAAGAGCCATCCGTTCCCGATTATTATGGACGACGCTTTTGTCCATTTTGATCGCAGTCGGCTTCAGCAAATGATAAACTTAGTGACAGAGCTGCAAAGAGAGCACCAGTTCATTTATTTTACTTGCCACGAAAGCATGCAGCAGGCCTGGCCTAATGCACAGATCATCAAAGTGGCCAATACTGAAAGGAGCGTTCATTCATGACCAAAGGAATCACACAGCGTGCAGTCGGAGAGACAATCGATGAATTCCTACTGATCAAGCAATCAGTCAAAGGAGTCACTACTACTGGCAATCCATTCATTTCATTAGTATTGCAAGACAAGAGTGGGGATATCGAAGCAAAGTTATGGGATACGAAAGATGAACAGGAAAAAATATTCGCTGCGGAAACCATTGTTCGGGTCGGGGGAGAAATCCATAATTATAGAGGGAAAAACCAATTGCGGATTAAAAGCATTCGGCCAGCCAAGCCTGAGGAAAACCAATCGATTTCAGACTTGATGCCGTCCTCAGAAAAATCCACCGATGAATTGTTGGAAGAAGTGATGAAGTATCTTTTTGAAATGGAAAACCCCCAAATTCAACGGATTACTCGCTTTCTACTGAAAAAGTACCAGCAGCAATTCCTGACCTATCCAGCTGCGACACGCAATCACCATGATTACGTGTCCGGTCTGGCAGATCATGTCGTTTCCATGCTGAAGCTCGGCAAGGCATTGGTCGATATTTATCCGGGATTAAATAAGGATTTGTTGTTTGCTGGAATCATCCTGCATGATATCGGCAAAGTTATTGAACTTTCTGGCCCGATTGCGACAACCTATACTGTGGAAGGTAATCTAATTGGCCATATTTCCATCATGGTGACGGAAGTATCAAAAGCTGCGGAAGAATTGGAAATTGAGGGAGAAGAGGTAATGCTGTTGCAGCATATTATTCTTTCCCATCATGGTAAGGAAGAATGGGGCAGTCCGAAAAAGCCGATGATTAAAGAGGCTGAAATTTTGCATTACATTGATAATATTGATGCTAAAATGATGATGCTGGATCGTGTCTTAGGAAAAACCAAGGAAGGCGAGTTTTCAGAACGCGTCTTTGCATTGGATAATCGCTCGTTTTACAAACCAAAAATTTAACGAAAAACCCCCGATTCCTGGAAAGGAATCGGGGGTTTTGGCATTCATTATTGTGCAGGAGCTTCAGGAGCAGGTTGTGGATTCATGATATCTTCTAAAGCACCTTCAAGGTCTTCGTCTTGGATTTCAATATTTGCTTCTTTCATCAAGTCAGCGACTTTCGGAAGCAAAGTGGCTTGATCCGCTTTTGAAAGTGCAATTTCAGAACGAATCTCTTCCTTCTGGTCTTCCAGAGCAGGTTGGTCTTCTACTTCACGTTTTTCAAGAACCTGGATGATGTGGAAGCCGAATTCAGATGCTACAGGTTCGCTGATTTCATCTACTTCGAGTCCGTAAGCGACTTCTTCGAACTCAGGAACCATTGCTCCTGGACCGAACCAATCAAGATTTCCGCCGTTTGCAGCAGAGCCTGTATCTGTCGAGTTTTCTTCAGCTAACGCAGCGAAATCGCCGCCTTCATCCAATTCTTTTTTAATGGAGTTGGCTGTTTCTTCATCAGCCACAAGAATGTGGCGTGCATTCAATTCTGTACCTTGGCGATCATAGTGTGCCTGTATCTCTTCGTCCGTCACTTCAACATCTTCAGTCAATGCTTTTTCCTGCAATAAATTCAAGCGAATGACTTTTTTATAGCTTTCTTCTGTTTGGTTATTTTGGGCAAGGAACTGATCAAAGCTTTCTCCAAGCTCTTCTTTATTGCTTTCGTATTCTGCATTTACTTCTTCGTCCGTCACTTCGTAATTTTCAGTTAGCACTTTTTCAATCATGAGAATCTGTAGTGCTTGTTCACCGATTGATGTTTTCATTTCTTGATAAAGTTCGTCCTTGGTGACATCGCCCACATCAGAAGTTACGATCACTTCTGAGTCACCGCTGTCGCTGCATGCCGTTAAAGCCAGTACAGACGCTGCCAGTGTAATAGTTAAAAAAGATTTTTTCATTGAATTTCGCTCCCAACTTTCTATCTAGATGCAGTAATTACTATACTATAAACGATTTAAAAAGTGCAAAGTTCCTAAAAAAAGACACTTGCCAAGAGGCAAGTGGATTTAAGGTGTAAATTCTACGCCTACATACAACGATACCAATAGTATTGTAATTAATATATTTATGGTACGGAATATTTTTTGATGATTTTCTTCCGGAATTTCCCGAGAAGTGACGAGTGCTAATGTCATCCGGTTGATCTGGAAAAGATAAAACACGGAGAACATAACGATGAATGCGATAATCATGGATTTCCTCCCCTCTAACTTTACTTCCTAGTATAACAAAGACAGGAAGAAAAAGCAGGAATCAGCCAACTACTGGAGGTACAAGAATTTCAAATCCGGTTTCCGTTTCTTCTATTAACGCATACTTGGGTGAACGCGCTAAATTGCGAAGGTAGATGATGTCTGTCAGGCATAAGGCACAATGATAAGCTAGAAGCATAGCGAAATAATGGCTGAAGGCAGGCATCAGGATGCTTAATATGACAATTAATGTATTCAGCACCAAAAAAGGCGTTGCCAGTGATAAAAGAAAACGTAGTTTGGGAACCGGTTCATTTATATGCAACAAAATGGACGGGCAAACCTTCATCTGTTTTCGGACGATCAGCTTCAACGATCTGTGGCAGCCGATCATCGGCAAAAAATGCAGGATTTTATGGATTGGATAAATGGCCAGTACTCCTAATATGAAAAATAGAAAATACTGATCAGATAAAGGAGTGGCATAGGCAATCGCAAGCCCAATGTAAGAGGCCATAAAAACAGCGATTCCGAAAAGCGCCGATATCATGAAAAGCCGGTCAAACCCGTATTGTTTTTTTACATTAATTGTTTTCCAGCAGTGCATGTGTGCATCCCCTATTTAATAAATTCATTTTTGATTCGATACATACAATACAATGATTTATAAGGAAATGCAACCATAATTTAAATTTTGCAAGCTGCTGATTATTGCTGGCTTTCTTGGTGCATAATGACATGATTTTCTTCACTAAATTTGTTCTCGATATTTTTAAAAGAAGCTTCGAAAATTTCCATAAAATCGTCTCCGTAAATATTCCGGATTACAGCCATGATGTCCATGAATTCAGGGAACTTTCCGTAGAGCTCTCGTAAAGGAAGGGAACCATCGATTACGGAATGTGGAGTTTTATGATAATTTTCAATCATTTCTTGCATAAGCTTCTCGCCTTTTTCAGTCAATTGCACGTAAGTATTCCGCTTATCGGTATCACGTTTTGAAAAAGACAATAACTCACGTTCCTCTAATTTTTTTGAAAAATTAAAAGCGGTTGAGACATGCATCACACCGAATTTGGCCACATCTGAGATGGAAGCTCCTTTTAAGTGGTAGGAGATCCAAAGAATATGGTGCTCATTAATATTCAAGTCATAAGGTTTTATCCACATTTGCCAATCTTTTTCTACCGCTTTCCAAAGCGCTTTTGATAATTGACCGATGCGTTGGCTAAACAGCATAGCTTCTTTCATGGTATATTCCTTCTCGTTCACGCAAGCACCAACTTTCCTCCGAAATATTTTCTTTATTATAGCAGTAAAGCAAACGTAATTAAAGTAAGAATAGTAAAATAATTTACAGGAAAAATAAAAGTAACGAATAGATCTGGGAGGGAAGTGCTCATATGCGAAAAGCAAGATTATAAAAGATGGGCCCCAAAGCTGTTATCGATAAAACGCTAGAGCACTCCGGAGAGATTAGGATGCAATAAGCTTTTTCAAAACATCAATCTATCGGCTTTATCATTTGTAGAGTGCTTTGAATCGAAGCCGTGGTACTAAACTGAATCAATAAAAAAAGCTGCCCGAAGGCAGCAGCTGTTTATGCGCTTTGTGTATCATCGTCGACTTTTTCTTTTTTGGGCTTATGATCATTGTCATCGTCATCGTCTTTTTTGTTTTTGCTGATGGTGTTCTGTAATTCTTCAATGGAATTTTGAATCGCCATAATCTCGAGCTGAAGATGTTCTTTAGCGGGAGCAGTGCTCTCCGTCCAGGTTTCAAGTGAAGCCTTCAATCCATCAACTGCTTCAGGCAGCTGTGATTTCGCTTCCTCTGTCAGATGATTAACAGATTCCTTTAAATTGTTTACTTTTTCTTTTAGTTCATTTAAATATTCTTTCCATTCAGCTGAAGTCGATTTCATGTTTGTACGAAATTCTTCTCCTGATTGTGGAGCAGAGAATAGAGCGGCCGCAGCTCCTGCTGTCAACCCTGTAGCAAGTCCTAAGAAAAACCTCGATGCTTTCATAAACAAAACGCCCCTTTCTTCCTATAAGCTTCTTTTCCTCTATTTTACCTAATTAAAACATAAAGATGAATGACTATTCAATTAAAAAAAAGCTTTTCGCCAAAATTAAGACGAAAAGCTTACGTTTTATGCGGTTTGTGAAACCGCGGTTTCGAACTTTGAACGCTTTACCAATTTAATAACAATCGGATAAATAAAAGCGAAAGCGACTCCATTCATCACTACTGCAGGCAAAACCACCGTGACAATCAACAGGCCGAAAGGAATGTTGGCGCCAATGATAAAGATTGCTACAGTAAGGAAAATCGCGCCCGACAATAAAGTACCGACTGCACAAAGGGCGATGGTAACAGGCAATTTGGAAACGAATTTTTTCAAAATCATAACCAGCGCCAGGAAAACAAAAGCTGTAATGAATTTATCGATGACATTTGGGAAAAATCCGCCTGGGAACGTAGAAAACAGACCCGATAAGACACCCGTCGTGACCGCCAATAAAAACACATTTTTTACATTTGGGTACAACAGAATACCGACAAACATCATGGTTAACATGAAATCCGGTTTCATCCCACCGTTAATGCCTGGAATCACCACATAAAGTGTAGCTCCGACGCTGACCAGCAACGCCATTAAAACCAAATTCTTCGTATTCATTTCTCATCTCTCCTCAGCTCTATGCTATTTACTTTTTCCCGGTCGTGTCCTCATGACCGCCGGCGAAAAACTTATTCTGATTCTATCTTGTCTGTTATAGAAAATCAAGCATCAGCGGTTAACTTGTCTCTGACGCTTTCTGCAAGTTCCTGAATCCGTTCGGAAGTAAATTCTTTTTCTTTAGTCATCCATTTAGCGCCAAACCCGTCATTTTCACCGTAGCGAGGTATAAAGTGCATATGGAAATGAAAGACGCTTTGACCGGCTTTGGCGCCGTTGTTGTTCAGCAAGTTCATGCCTTCAGGCTGGAACGTATCATTGATCGCTTTCGCGATTTTGGGTGCCACGGAAAACAGATTGGCCGCTTCTTCAGGTGCTAAGTCATAAACAAATTCACGGTGTGTTTTAGGGATAAGTAAAGTATGGCCTTTTGACAAGGGCATAATATCCATAAAAGCAAATACGAATTCATCTTCATAAATTTTCACGCTCGGGATCTCGCCTGCAACGATTTTGCAGAAAATACAATTTGTCATTGGTATCATCCTTTCCATTTTTCCCATTTTACCATATTTGCCATATCCGAAAAGAATTCGACAGTTAGTTTTGATACAATAGTTTAATAGAAAGAAAGAGGTGTTGTGCATGGCTATTTTGGAAGTTGAGGAATTGACGGGTGGATATACACGCAAACCCGTTCTACAGGAAGTGTCGTTCTCGATAGGCAAAGGGGAGCTTGTCGGTCTGATCGGCTTGAATGGTGCAGGAAAAAGTACCACCATTAAACACATTATCGGATTGATGCAGCCGAAATCGGGACAGATCCGTTTGAATGGCAAGACCTTTGAAGAGGATATGGACACTTACCGTTCGGCTTTTTCCTACATTCCGGAAACACCGGTCTTATATGAAGAGCTGACGTTGAGAGAACATCTTGAATTGACTGCGATGGCCTATAATTTGGATCCAAAGCTATTTGAAAAACGTTCTGCTGAACTGTTGAAAGAGTTCCGGATGGAGAAACGCCTAAAGTGGTTCCCGTCACATTTCTCAAAAGGGATGCGCCAAAAAGTGATGATCATGAGTGCGTTCCTAGTGAATCCCACTCTTTATATTATCGATGAGCCGTTTGTTGGTTTGGATCCTTTGGGTATAAAATCCTTGTTGGATCAAATGGAAAAGCAAAAGAAAAAAGGTGCATCGGTATTGATGTCCACGCATATTCTGTCTACAGCTGAGCGCTATTGCGACCGAATTATTCTGCTTCATAACGGACGTGTGCGTGCAAGCGGAACAATGGCTGATTTGAGGAAGGCGTTCAATATGCCTGATGCTTCACTGGACGATTTGTATATTGCGATGACCGAGGATGAGCAAAATGAAGAATTTGCATGATGTCTGGTCGAGAAGATTACACAAGTACACAATCGAAGTCCAAAACTACTTAAAATACATTTTCACTGGTCATATCGCGGTTGTATTGCTATTCGTACTTGGTGCTGCAGGATTTGCTTACAGTGAATGGATCCAGGATATCCCGCCTGAATTTCCGGCAGCTTTGCTGTTGGCAGGGCTGTTCGGCTTACTTCTGGCCATCAGTCCGCCATCGACTTTGTTGAAAGAAGCGGATTCCGTGTATTTTTTGCCTTTAGAAAGCCAATTAGATGAATTTTTAAAACCGGCATTGAAATGGTCGTTTCTTTCCCAACTGTATTTGCCGCTCGTAGTCTTTATTGTTTCGCTGCCGATGGTTAACGCAATCTATGGACTGCCGTCGTCCTATTTGATCGGTTTTCCAATTTTGCTGCTGCTGATCAAATGGTGGAATATCCAGACGGAATTCGCTTTTCGAAAGCAAGGAGCAGGAGAGAAAGTTTGGGTAGATCGACTAGTGCGTTTTCTATTGATTGCATTATTCGTTTACTTTTATGTGGAAGAACAGTTGATCATCGCTGTTCTTGTGCTATTCATTATCATCTTTTACGGAAAATGGATTGCACGTAAAGCGACTGGTAAGCCTTTCGCTTATGATCACTTCATTTCACTTGAAGAAAATCGGATGCTGCGCTTTTACCAATTTGCCAATTATTTTACTGATGTTCCTCATCTGAAGGGAAAAATAAAAGCCAGGTCCTGGTTGAATTGGATTTACCGGTTTATTAAACCAGGTCCAAGAAACGCTCATTTGTATCTTATTCTAAGAACATTTATCCGCTCAGACGAATTGTTCTACCTATGGGTACGATTGACTGCCATCATCATGGTGGGGACGTGGTTTATCCCGTTCCAAATCGGTGTTGCATTGTTTGCGGGGGCATTGGCATTCGCGACAGTAATTCAAATCTGGCAGGGACTGACACATGCACAGCATTTTCGGATGGACAATTTGTTTCCGTTGACTAAGTTCAGCAGACAATTGGCAGTCCGTAAACTCATTATGGCGATGCAGCTGCTGCAAAGTGTGGCAGCTGCGGTTGTCTTACTGTTCTTAGGAGAGCCCGTTACGGCATTGCTGACTTTTGTCGTCATTCTAGCTGTCTCTTTAATCACTGCGATCGTACTAAAAAGCAAAAAGAACTAAAACAAGCCCGGCATCCATCTGAAGAAGAGATGCCGGGCTTGTTTTTTTATTTATGAAAATTGACAGCAGCCGAGCCGAGTGTTTTAGCAGCGACCAGCATGGCTTCTTCTTTAAAGTTGAACTTTGGATGATGGTGAGGATAGACATCTCCTTCAGGCATCGCTCCTGTAAAGAAGAAGGCTCCTGGAATTTCTTCCAGGTAATAAGCAAAATCCTCTCCCCCCATTTGGGGTGGGCAATCATAGACTTCTTCCACACCTGGAACCGTTTCTGCAATATCTTTAATGTACAGGGTTTCTGTTTCGTGATTGATTACAGGCGGATAGCCGCGTTTATAATTAAATTCGTAGCGGCTGTTGTTAGCCATACTAGTTCCTTCAATTACACGCTTCATCTCTGACTCCATCAAATTGCGTACATCTTCCTTGAACGAACGAACTGTTCCGGACAGCACAGCTTGGTCGGCAATAATATTAAATGGATTCTGTGCTACGAATGAACCGACAGAGAGAACTGCAGATTCCAACGGATCAACGCGTCTTGACACTAAAGGCTGTAGATTTGAGACGATCTGCGAACCGATTACAACGGCGTCGATTGTTTCATGAGGACTGGCGCCATGGCCGCCCCGTCCCTGGACTTTAAGTTCAAAGCTATCTGCAGCAGCCATAATCGGACCAACACGCGTATCAATTCTGCCAAACGGTGTAGTCGACCATAGGTGAGTGCCGAATATAGCATCGACCCCCTCCAGCACACCTGCTTCAATCATCGATTTCGCGCCGCCGGGAACAAGCTCTTCTGCATGCTGATGGATCAATACATAAGTTCCAGTCAACTCTTCACGCAGCGCATGCAAGGCTTTTCCAAGTACCAGCAAGGTGGCTGTATGACCGTCGTGTCCGCAAGCGTGCATGACTCCGTTGACAGTTGATTTGTAAGGTACGTCTTCTTTTTGGTCCTGTATCGGCAACGCATCAAAGTCAGCGCGTAATGCAACGGTCTTTCCAGGTTTGGCGCCTTGAATTGTAGCGACTACACCATTTCCACCAACACTATGCTCTACATCAACACCTAATTGTTCATAATAATGGCGTATGTAGCGGGCTGTTTTGATTTCATGAAAGGAGGGCTCCGGATTCATATGTAAGTAACGACGAATCTCCACCATCTCTGGGAATGCAGCATCCAACTCAGCGTATAATTTTTCGATCATTTTCAAAACCCCTTTCTTTCTAATAAGCATAGCATAATTATCAGTCTTTTTAAAAAGCAGCGGATCATTTAGCCGCTGCATCAAGTTCGAGGCAAAAAAAGCGTAGCCAATCCGGATTTAGGGAGTTTGGCCACGCCTTCTTGTGTTTTCTTAGTAAGTGAAATTCATATAAGATGCTGCAAAGTATACGATTAAAATAATCAACGATGGCAATGCGTAAGAAAATACGGAAGCACTTTTTTTCCGGTATAGAGAATACAAGGCCAGCAATGACATGATCAGAACACCTACAGCGATAATCATATTCGCTCCAGAAACGTCCAACATGATAGGGCCAGCAGTATAAACAGGGTCTGACAAAGCCAAGATGATCATATTGAAGATATTGCTTCCTAGAATTGCTCCTACCGCCATATTGACGTTGCTCAAACGCAACGCGACAAAGACAGAAATGGCTTCCGGAAGGGAAGTGGCTGCTGCAATCAGGAAACTGCCAATAAAGCTGGAACCAATGCCGGTTATTATGGCAATTTGATCCCCTGTAATAGACAATGCGGTACCCGCTGCCAGAATAACCAAAGCCGCAACGATGAAACGGACAATCGCAGCTTTCGGCGATAATGAAGCACTCGGATTTTCAGGCTCTTCTTCCGACTCTACGATTGCTTCTGCTTCTGGATCCAGTGTTGGCAATTTGTTGATGACGATCATACCTACGATATATGTAACCGCAATGACGAGCGCATCAAGACCGACGCCTAGGATTTGTGTGTCCAGACGAAGCCAAAGTGACAAAATCACCAAGACAGTCAATAAAATACCAAGAAGAGAAGTATAAATATTGTCGCGGGAAGCCCGGTTCAAAATCCGTCGTCTTCTAAGTAAAAAATCGAACCCTGCAAGGATAAACAAATTAAAAAGGTTTGAACCGATCATGTTTCCTACAGCGATGTCGGCATTACCGATAGCTGCTGCCGAGAAACTGGTAGAGACTTCCGGTAGGGAAGTGGCTCCTGCTAGCAACAGTGTACCAACCATCATCCCGCCCATTGCTGTTTTTGAACTGATGACATCAGCGTATTGGGAAAGCTTGATGGATGCGAATACAGTGAGTGCAGCTGCTAATATGAAAATAACGAAAACCAAGAAATTTCCTCCTCTTCAAGTGTGCTCAGACCATGTATACATGATTTGGAGCTATTATTCTTCTTCAGGTTTTGCTCGATAGGTACTGATATAAGAGACTCCCGAAAAAATATTCGGACGCTGCGCACCGGCAGGGCTTTCGGGTTTTGCAGAATGGGCTTGTGCAAATGCCTGCGATTCTTTCCATTTTTCATAGAAAGCAGGAGACTCCCATTCGGTAAGGATAACATACGTATCCGAATCGAGCGGTCGCAGGACGCGGAATGCAATATATCCTGGTTCGTTCTCAATGGCACCTGCACGGTTTTTAAAGCGGTGTTCGAAAACAGGGCGGCCTTCGTCTGAAACGGGTACATTGTTGAAGACAAAAAAGCCTTTTTCCTTGAGTTCGCCTGTACCATCTACCACTTCATAACGTCGCGGTGTTTGAAAAATTGTTTTCCCTTCTGATTCGTGAATCATCAAAGTGGTATTTTCCCCTTGCATAAGAACCATTGTTTCCTCTGGGTGCTTGTCACGCATTTTTTTCATGTAATCATAAGTTCCAGTTGTCATATAGAAATTCACTAATAACCCCTCCTAATTAATAAAGAATGCTTCTATATATCCTTCCCTCTAGAAATCTACATGAAACAGGTATTGTCAATCAAGTGAAAGGATAAGCGTCTAATTTATGACAATTACGCTGGGAATCTATACAATAAAGGGCGGAGCGTCTATAGTATAGACGGATATAGGAAGATAAACAGCAGAGCAGAAGACCGAAGGGATGAAAAATTCATGATATTTAACGACACATATCTTCGCGCAGCGCGAGGAGAAAAAACGGACCATGTACCGGTATGGTACATGAGGCAAGCTGGACGTTCGCAGCCGGAATACCGTAAAATTAAAGAAAAATATTCTTTGGAAGAAATCACGCATCAGCCGGAACTATGCGCATACGTGACCAAGCTTCCTGTAGATCAGTACAACAACGACGCAGCGATTCTCTATAAAGACATCGTTACGCCGTTGCCTGCAATCGGAGTTGACGTAAAGATCAAGTCAGGAATCGGTCCTGTCATCGCTAACCCGATCCGCAGCATGGCAGACATCGAACGTCTGGGTGAAATCAATCCTGAACAGGACGTTGATTATGTACTTGATACGATTCGCTTGTTGACGCAAGAGCAATTGAATGTGCCATTGATTGGATTTTCCGGTGCACCGTTCACTTTAGCCAGTTACATGATTGAAGGCGGCCCTTCGAAAAGCTATAACAAAACCAAAGCAATGATGGTATCAGAACCGGTGATGTGGTTTGCCTTGATGGACAAGCTGGCAGACACCATCATCCCATACGTAAAAGCACAAATCAAAGCAGGCGCAAAAGCTATCCAAATTTTTGATTCATGGGTTGGTGCCTTGAATGTGGAAGATTACCGTATCTTCATCAAACCGGTGATGGATCGCATTTTCGCTGAACTCCGTACAGAAGGTGTACCTTTGACGATTTTTGGTGTCGGGGCAAGCCATTTGGCAAAAGAATGGCATGAACTCCCTGTAGACGTAGTAGGACTAGATTGGCGCCTGCCGATTTCTGAAGCACGTTCAATGGGATTGACGAAGTCCCTTCAAGGCAATTTCGATCCGTCTTATTTATTGGCAGACTGGCCGGTAATTGAAGAACGGGCGAGAAAAATTTTGGATATGGGCATGCAAAGCGATGGCTATATTTTTAATCTGGGCCACGGAGTCTTCCCTGAAGTCAATCCGGATACATTAAAACGGTTGACTTCATTTGTACACGAGTACAGCACTGCTCATAAAAGCAAATTAAAATAACAAGAAAATTTATTTTGAGGTGATTATGTTGAAGAAGACAATGGGATTATTGGTAATGGCATATGGAACGCCATACTCAGAAGACGATATTGAACGTTATTACACACATATACGCCGCGGCCGCAAGCCAAGCGAAGAAAGCTTGGAAGACCTGCGCAGCCGTTACAAAGCAATCGGTGGACTTTCGCCACTGGCAAAAATCACAAAAGATCAAGCCAATGGTCTATGTGAGCGTTTGAATGAAGTTCAGGATGAAATTGAATTTAAAATGTATCTCGGCTTGAAACATATCGAGCCCTTCGTCGAAGATGGCGTTGAAGAAATGAGAAAAGACGGAATTACGGAAGCAATTTCAATTGTTCTTGCGCCGCATTTCTCTACTTTCTCTGTGAAGTCATATAATGGACGTGCAGCAGAAGCTGCTGAAAAAGCAGGCATCTCATTAACATCGGTTGAAAGTTGGTACACGGAGCCGAAATTCATCCAATATTGGAGCGAAAAAGTAAGTGCTTCATTCGCTGAAATGTCAGAAGAAGAACGGGCAAAATCTTGCCTGATTGTTTCTGCCCATTCATTGCCTGAGAAAATCATTGCAAACGGCGATCCTTACCCGGATCAATTGAAAGAAACAGCTGAAATAATCCAACAGGCTACTGGTGTTGAAAATGTGGAAATTGGCTGGCAGAGTGCTGGACAAACAGGAGAACCTTGGATTGGACCAGATGTTCAAGATTTGACGCGTGATTTATATGAACAAAAAGGCTACACATCATTCGTATACACGCCAGTTGGCTTTGTTGCGGATCATTTGGAAGTTCTTTTCGATAATGATTACGAATGTAAAGTGGTATGCGACGAAATTGGTGCAGATTACCGCCGTCCAGAAATGCCGAACGTGCAGCCGTTGTTCATCGATGGCTTAGCTGATGTGGTATTGAGAAAGTTGAAAGAAAAATAAACCAGTCGAAAGTGAGGATTAAACGTGGCCGTACAGACGCATAAAGTGGTTGTCGTGGGTGGTGGCATTACAGGGCTGTCAGCGGCATACTATTTACAAAAACAAGCAGTTGAGCAAGGTTTGGACATTGAAATCACATTGATTGAAGTAGCCCATCGTCTTGGCGGGAAAATCCAGACTTTGCAAAAAGATGGTTTTGTAATTGAGCGTGGTCCGGATTCGTTTGTCTCACGAAAAAACAGCGTTCAGCAGCTGGCTGTAGACTTAGGAATTGAAAGCCAATTGGTTAAAAGTGCTCCCGGCAAGACCCATGTGGCAGTCGAAAATCAATTGTATCCGATGCCGGCTGGATCGGTTATGGGGGTGCCGACAAATTTTGGTTCCTTCCTCACTTCAGGCATCAGCTCCTGGTTCGGGAAATTTCGGGCAATGGGGGATTTCGTTTTACCCATATCGACTACTGCTGAAGATCAGCCGCTTGGCAAGTTTCTAAAGCGCAGGTTTGGCAATGAGTTGGTTGAGAATTTAATTGAACCTCTGTTCTCTGGTGTTTTTGCCGGAGATATTGACCGTTTAAGCTTAAAAGCAACGTTTCCTGAACTGTTGGAAACTGAACAGCAGTACCGCAGTTTGATACGCGGCTTAAAGAAAAACCAAGTCTCGGAATACCGTGCATTTGATACTGAAACAGAAGGCATGTTTCAAACATTTACGGGTGGACTTGAAACATTGGTACATACATTGGAAAAAGAGCTTGCGAATTGTACCATCCTTAAAGGCGTTAAGGTTGAAAAATTGGTGCAGCAGCAAACCCAGGTTAACCTGCAATTGAACAATAATGCCTCCATAACGGCGGACGGTGTGATTTTCGCATTGCCGCATTCCAAACTGATGCCGATATTTGAATCTTTAGGATTGTTGAAAGGCATGAAAGACATGCCTTCCACATCCATTGCGACGGTATCAATCGCTTTTTCGGAAGATGCTGTAACTCCAGCTAGGGACTGTATGGGATTTGTAGCAGCCCGCAACAGTGATTTAACCATCACAGCATGTTCAGCAGCTCATTTGAAATGGCCAAGTTTAATGCCTCCTGGAAAAATTCTCTATCGGTCTTTTATTGGCCGAGTTGGGGATGAAGCGGTCGTAGAATTATCTGATGGCGAAATCGTTAAAGCTGTTTTAGAGGATCTGCAAAAGTTACTGGGCGTAGAGGGAAAACCAGAATTTACCGTAGTTTCCCGTATGAAAGAAGCGATGCCTCAATATCTAGTAGGACACGATGGACGGGTGGCTGAGGCTAAAAAAGAACTTCATGAAGCACTGCCGATGGTGCAAATAGCGGGAGGGTCTTTTGAAGGATTTGGATTGCCCGCTTGTGTCGATCAGGGGAAGGCGGCTGCCAATCAATTGATCGAACGATTTACTGCTGAGTTACTCAGCGTGGAGGGAAATGAACAATGAAGAAATTTGTGTGGCTGGGATTGCCATTTTTATTGCTTGGAGCGTGTGGATCAGAACAATCCGCTTCTCCTGGAGCAGGAGAACCGATTCAAGAAGTGATGGTGGAGTTCAACACCGAGCAGCAAGCTGACCCGGCTGAAGAAATTTTGTTGTCAGTTACTTTAACTCAAGGAGACGAAGCGGTGGAAGATGCGGATGAAGTCGTCTATGAAGTATGGGAATCAGGAGACCGTGATAATAGTGAAATGATTCCAGCTGAACATACAGAAGATGGGGTTTATGAAGCAGAAACAAGCTTTGAAGAAGAGGGATTGTATTATATGCAGGCGCATACTACTGCCCGAAGCCTTCATGTTATGCCGAAACAGGAAATCACGGTCGGCAACCCAGATCCAGAATCCATTGTTCCGGATGACAGCGACGATTCACAGGGCATGGACAAGATGGAAGACCATTCTGGCCATTGATACAGAGCAACGGAGGCACCGCTTAGGCGGTGCCTCCGTTGCTTAAATAATAGTAGATAAGATTTACAAACAAGTTGTGAAAGATGTGCGCGCTTTTACAAGTGTTATAGTACAGGGCAATGAAGAAGTAAGGACGACTAATTCTATCTGTGATCTAGTTTTCTAGTTGAAAAATTGGTGTTTCTAGATTTTTTAATTCGTTATTTAGCTAGGGTACCTTGATAAAGCACTAAAAAACGAAGCAGCGCTGGAAAAGGCTGCTTCGTTTTTTTATAAGTATGTTTTAGTTGATCTTATAAGTTATCGCATGATTCGCATTTAGTACCATAACATTCATGCTGCTCTTCCATTTTTTCTCCACAAGACGCGCACTGTTTCGGGGGCAAGTTCTTGAAAAATTCAACTACGTTTTCAATCATAACTTCCATCTCCTTTGTTATAGTACTGTTGGTGTTTAAAACAGTGTATTATAACAGTTTCGATTAGTCAACCCTAAACCGTGAATTTATTTGAAAAATCCGTTAAACTGAAAGCAGGAACGCAGCCAAAAGGAGAGAGATTATGTATTTCGTAGATAATAAAGACATTACAGACCCACGCATCAACTTGGCCATTGAAGAATATCTGTTGAAAACGATGGATGTTGAGAAGGATCCATTTCTTCTGTTCTATATTAACGAACCTTCAATCATCATTGGCAAAAACCAAAACACTTCTGAAGAAATCAATACAGATTATGTAGATTCCAACGGCATTCATGTAGTACGCCGTTTATCCGGAGGCGGAGCGGTTTATCATGATCTTGGAAATTTGAATTACAGCTTTATCACAGTGGATGACGGCAATAGCTTCCGCAATTTCCGTAAGTTTACTGAACCTGTAGTAAAAGCGCTTCAGAGCCTGGGTGTAAATGCAGAACTCTCAGGGCGCAATGATCTGATGGCGGAAGGCCGGAAAATATCGGGCAACGCGCAATTTGCAACAAGAGGACGCATGTTCAGCCATGGCACCTTGTTGTTTGATACAGAAATGGATGAAGTAGTATCGGCACTGAAGGTCAGCAAAGAGAAAATAGAGTCGAAAGGCATCAAGTCTATTCGCAGCCGTGTAGCCAATATTTCTGAATTCTTAAAAGAGCCGATGACTGTTACAGAATTCCGAAATGCAATCTTGCATTCCATTTTCGAAGGTGAAGAAAATGTCCGCTATTATGAACTGACAGATGAAGATTGGAAAAACATTCACGAGTTGTCGAAAGAACGCTACGGCAATTGGGATTGGAATTATGGCAAGTCGCCTAAGTTCAACATTAAGCATTCTCATCGTTTCCCTGTTGGCGGCATAGATGTTCGTTTACAGGTTGAAAAAGGCATTGTACAAGATGCCCATATTTATGGAGACTTTTTCGGTGTCGGTGATGTGTCCGAAGTCGAACAGGCGATTATCGGTTCGAAATACGAGCGTGCTTCTTTAGATGAGGCAATTGCAGGCATCGATGTTCCGAAACTTCTTGGCGGCATTACGACGGAAGAGTTTTTAAAATTAATTTATTAAGAATTCTCTAGAGCCTGCATTTATGCAGGCTCTTTTGTTAAAATGGAAAGAAAAAGGAAAGGGGGAATCATTGTGGCTGTTCAACGGATCTTCATTGTAGAAGATGATTTGAAAATTGCGGAGTTATTGGCAGAAACCTTACGGAAATACCATTACGAAGTAGAAACCGCAAAAGATTTTGATCAGATCATCGAAGAATTCGAAGCTTTTGATCCCCATTTGATTTTGCTTGATATTAACTTACCTTCTTATGATGGTTATTATTGGTGCCGCCAACTTAGGCAGCAAACCACTTGTCCGATCTTATTTATTTCTGCTCGTTCAGGGGAAATGGACCAGGTCTTCGCGCTGGAAAATGGCGGAGATGATTTTATTACGAAACCTTTCCATTACGAAATCGTCCTTGCAAAAATAAGAAGCCATTTGCGCAGAGCTTATGGTGAATATGCACCGAAACAGGAAGAGCGTTCGATCAAAGCAGGGCGAATCGTATTGTTCATGGAGCGGATGGAGTTGCATGTAAAGGCAGAAGCTATTCCACTGCAGAAAAAAGAATGCACGATCCTGGAACTTCTGCTAACCAATTACCCTAAAGTGGTATCGCGCGAACAGCTCCTCGAGGAACTGTGGGATGATCAAGCATTCGTGGATGAAAACACGCTCAATGTCAATATGACGAGGGTTCGAAAAAAGCTTTCTGATTACGGTGTGCGGTCCGTTATTGAAACTGTTAGAGGAGCAGGATACCGCCTGCTGCTTCATGAGGAGGAAGCCTGATGCTGCGCTTATTTTTGAAAGAGCATGCGGCTTTCATTGTCTTCCAAATCGTGCTAGTGGCGTTCATTATGCTGCTGTATTGGTTGGACGGCTTCCGCAATGTAGATACAGCCATCTATTCATTCGTGATCAGCAGTGTATTGGTCCTGACGTTCTTGACGGCCCGCTTTGCTAAACGCTATCAGTACTATCAGCGGATATTATCGACGCCACAAAACATGGAACATGTGCTTCAGCGTGAAGGGAAGTCGCCTGAGCAGATTCAGAACGAAATCTATTTGCAGAAATTGTATCGGTTGTATCAGCATGAAGTGCAATCTCTTTATGCTTCTCAAAACCGCCATCTTCAGTTTATGAATCAATGGGTACACCAGATGAAAACGCCTTTATCGGTGATGCATTTGCTGCTTCAGGAAGAGCAGGAATTGGACAAAAATAGTGTCCGTGAAGAAATGGATCGGCTGAAAGCCGGGTTGGATACGGTATTGATGAATGCGCGGTTGGATACATTTGAACAGGATATGCAGATTGAACAGATTAATTTACGCTCTTTAGTCAGCGAAGTGGCGACAGAAAATAAGCGGCTATTTATTTCCAAACGTGTTTATCCGGAAATTTCAATTGGGGAAGAGCACACGGTAGCGACTGATCACAAATGGATGAAGTTTATCATCGGTCAATTTTTGACGAATGCAGTCAAGTATACGTTCGAACCAAATAAAAAAGTGATGATTGCGACTGAATGTTTAAATGGCAACACGCTTCTTACGATTAGAGATGAGGGAATCGGAATCCCTTCATCTGATTTGCCGCGTGTAACCAAACCGTTTTTTACTGGAGAAAATGGAAGGAAGACTGGAGAATCTACAGGAATGGGATTATTTCTGGCAAAAGAAGTGTGCAGGAAACTAGGCCACGAACTGTCGATTTCTTCAGTTCAAGGAGAAGGGACGATTGTCTCTGTACTGTTTTTCAACCAAGAGCTTGCAACACAGGAGGAAAATGATGACAGTAGTGAAAATCGACGAAGTGACAAAAGTATACGAGGGCAAAGTGACTCACCGGGCGGTCAGCCAGCTGAGCTTCACAGTGGAAAAAGGTGAATTTCTTGCTGTAATGGGCCCATCCGGCAGTGGAAAAACGACGCTGCTGAACTTAATATCAACTATTGACTCGCTGACTTCGGGAGAAATTTTGATTGATGGCACCAATCCTCATTTATTGGACAAAAATGAACTGGCTTTATTTCGCAGAAGGGAATTGGGGTTTGTTTTCCAGGACTTTAATTTGCTGCAGATGCTGACCGTTGAAGAAAATCTGGTATTGCCTTTGACACTTGATTATGTACCTGTCGACGAAATGGCGAGACGGGTGCTTGTTATTGCAAAACGCCTGGGGCTGACATCGATCCTTCATAAAAAGCCGAATGAGATTTCCGGCGGGGAAGCTCAGCGGACTGCGATTGGCCGTGCCCTGATCCACCAGCCGGCGCTTATTCTTGCTGACGAACCGACCGGGAACTTAGATTCCAAATCTTCGCGTGACGTCCTTGAAATTTTATCGAATGCTGCCAATGAAAGTGAGACTACAATCATTATGGTGACACATGATCCGATTGCAGCGAGTTATTGCGACCGTGTTCTTTTCATCAAAGATGGGGAATTTTTCAATGAAATTTATGGCGATGAACGGCGCCAGACATTTTATCAACGGATATTAAATGTGCTGTCGCTGCTGGGGGGATCCGTGAATGACCTTTCGGCAACTCGCTTACCATAACGTTGTCCGCAACCGAAGAAACTACGCGGCTTTCTTTTTGGCCAGTGTATTTTCAGTCATGGTATTTTTCGTCTACTCCATGTTCATTTTTCATCCGGCGTTTGAAGAGGATGGGTTACGGCTGCTTGCTATACGCGGCATGCTCATCGCAGAAGTTGTCCTGTATATTTTTACGCTGTTTTTCCTGTTTTATTCGATGAGCGCCTTTTTACAGGCTCGTTCGAAGGAATTTGGGGTATTGATGCATTTAGGAATGACAAAAAAGCAATTGAACAAACTAATTTTTTTTGAAATGCTGATTATTGGTACCGTTTCAACTGTGACAGGCATCATATTCGGGTTTGCTTTTTCTAAATTCTTTTTCATGATCGGGCGGGAAATCATGGAGTTGGAGACTTTGCCGCTATATGTCTCATGGGAACCGTTTCTGCTGACAATTGCGGCATTTGCCAGCCTGTTCGTCATTATTTCTTTCGTCAGTGTCGGTTTTATTCGGACAAAACGAATTGTCGATTTGCTGCAGGGCTTTTGGAAAGTGGAAGAAGAAACGAAATCTTCGACCGTATTGTCTATTATGGGCATTGTCTTTTTGGTTATCGCCTACACGTTTGCTGCTACTGTGTCAGACCAGACCGTCTATCAAATGATTTTTATCGTTCCACCACTTGCCACTTTCGGCACCTATTTATTTTTTACGCATACGCTCCATTCCTTATTGCGGCTGTACAAACGCAAAAAGAATGTCTATTGGGAAAAGACGCGGTTGGTGTCACTAGCTGAAGCTTCGGTCAAACTGAAAGACAGTGCACAAATGTTTTTTATTGTTACCATCGTTTCAACTGTGGCCTTTTTGACAGTGGGAACTTTGGCTTCTTTCATGTCCTATACAGGAGATTTCCGTGAATCAAATCCACTGGGGCTGGTCTATATTTCATTCGATGGAAATGAACAGGAAGCGGAACACATTGAACGGCTGACCAGTCAACTCGAAAACGAACAATTGTCCTATGATCTGGTAAAGTTGACGGTCAAACGCCAGACTTCAGGAGCTACTGGCAACGATGTCGACATTTTATCGCTATCCGAATTCAACCGTTTAGTCGGTGCGCTTGATTTTGAACCGGCGCAATTGCAGGAAGGTGAAGGTTTGTTCGTTCCTTTTTCACTGGATTCTCTAAAGGAACTGGAAAGTACCAGTGTCGATACGGTGTTGTTTGAGAGTGAGGTTTCTCTGTCGATCCGCTCAACTTATCCACATGTGGTATTCCCAACTCATACCTTGAACGTCAATACGATTGTTGTCAGCGATGCTGATTATGAAGCGATCGATGAGCCTCTTCTTGGGTATGAACAAGGAAGGTCCGACTTTTCCTATTATGCGTTTGACATAGTAAATTGGACAGAAACGGTCAACATAGGCAATCAATTAACTGAAACAGTAACTGAAGCTGTAGAAAACGCAGACTTCAGCGGGGTGAATTTTTTCTTTGAAAACCCAGGAGATGATTACCGATGGTTTAAATCTTCGTTTGCATTGCTGTTGTTTATTGGGGTCATGGTAGCAGCTGTCTTTCTTCTGGCAGCCGGAAGTTTTATCTATTTTAAATTGTATACGGGGCTTGAACGGGATCGAAAACAGTATAAACTGCTAATTCGCTTAGGAATGACAGACAGGGAACTTGGGAAAATTGTCAATCGCCAACTAATTCCTCAATTCTTTTTGCCTTGGGGCCTTGCATTGCTGCACAGTGCTTTTGCTTTTATATCGCTTCAAGTAGTTTGGGAGGAATTTGCCGAACTATCAATTCTTATTGAAATGGCTATTGTGTTAGGCGGCTTTACGGTTGCACAAATTCTCTATTTTTTCTTGATACGCTGGCGCTATGTCGCCCATCTTCAGGCACCGTAATTTTACGGTGTCTGTTGTATTGTCTGAAGATTTATTTTATAATGAAAACAGCAAAAAATATGAATGAGTATTCATTCAACACGAAAGAGGGATGGAAATGAATTTAATGACACGTGTTCATCAAATTGCTGAGCAGGATTCTTCTAGAGTCGCATATAGCTTTATGGGGAAAGATACAAGCTATATGGAATTCGATCAGTCGGTTGCTGCTTTTGCCGGATCTTTAGTAGAGTTAGGCGTGGAAAAAGGGGACCATGTCGCATTTCTTTTGAGCAACACACCACATTTTTTGATTTCTTTATATGCCACAATGCGTTTAGGCGCTACTGCAGTTCCGATCAATCCAATTTATACTCCAGATGAAATCGCTTACATAGTCAACAATAGTGACGCTAAGGTAGTTGTCGCACTTGATGCTTTACTTCCGTTGATTGAAAAAGCTCACAAAGCGCTACCCGCAGTAAAGTCATACGTAATTTGCGAAACAGATTCATCCGCTTTGGAGAAAATGGCACAATTGCCTGAAGCAGTGAAAGACAAAGTCCATTCATTTACGACCCTGCTTGGCAAGTCAAAAGAGCATACTGGATTTGCTGAAGTCGAAGCAGATGATAATGCAGTTATTTTATATACGTCCGGCACTACTGGAAAACCGAAAGGAGCCATGCTGACGCATCAGAATCTCTACTCGAATGCTCGTGATGTAGGGGAATACCTGCAGATTGGTGAAAATGACCGGGTCATAGCCACTTTGCCGGTATTTCATGTGTTCGCGTTGACCGTTGTCGTAAACGCACCTTTATTGCAAGGCGCTACGATTATTCTGGTGCCGCGCTTCAATCCGAAAGAGGTATTCGATGCCATCAAAACTCATAAAGCGAGCGTCTTTGCAGGTGTACCGACAATGTTCAACTTTATGAACCAGTTGCCGGATGTGGATCCTGCAGATTTCGCTTCTGTCCGCTTGGCGGTTTCCGGCGGTTCGGCAATGCCGGTTGCCTTGCTGCATAGTTTCGAAGATAAATTTAATGTTCGAATTTCTGAAGGCTACGGCCTGTCGGAAGCTTCACCGGTCACTTGCTTCAACCCAATCGATCGTGAACGGAAAGCGGGTTCGATTGGTACATCGATCATCAATGTCGAGAATAAAGTCGTCAACGAATTAGGTGAAGAAGTGGCTCCGAATGAAGTCGGTGAATTGATTGTTCGTGGACCGAATGTCATGAAGGGATATTATAAGATGCCGGAAGAAACGGCTGTGGCAATTCGTGATGGTTGGTTGTATACCGGTGATTTGGCACGAATCGACGAAGAGGGCTATTTTTATATAGTTGACCGCAAAAAAGACATGATCATCGTAGGCGGATACAATGTCTATCCGCGTGAAGTCGAAGAAGTATTATTCGCTCATCCAGCAATTTTAGAAGCAGCAGTTGTCGGTTTGCCGGATCCGGATTTTGGTGAGGAAGTCAGTGCCTATGTAGTGCTGAAAGATCAAAGTGTCTCAATAGAGAACTTGAAGGCATATTGTTCAGAGCATTTAGCAAAATATAAAGTTCCGAAACAGATTGAGATTTTAGAAGAATTACCGAAAAATACAACTGGGAAGATATTGCGCCGGTCGTTGAAAGACCAGGCAATGCAAAAGTAATTTGTTAACCTGGAAATGTAAAGTTATTTTTCAATCGTTGAGCAAAGGCTCCGAGATTTATCTCGGAGCCTTTTCGTGCTTAAAGAAGAAAGCATATCTGTTTTTATAGTAGTGCTTATTAGAAATTGATTGAAAAAACTGACATTTTTTATTATAGTTAAAGAGCAGTATTACGAATTACGAAATAATCGGATCCGAGGAGGAAATGGAATGGCGAAAAAAGCAATGGAAATTAACGATTTAGCAGAGTTGGTTTCAGTAACAGATCCGCGGATTTCACCGGACGGAAAAAGAGCGTTATTTGTTCATACTCAAATTGATGAGGAAGAAAATACATATCGATCCCACCTTCATCATATCGACCTGGAAACAGGACAGCAAAGCCAGTGGACATATGGCAAAGAACGGGTAAGTTCGCCGCGGTGGTCTGCTGATGGTACTGCTGTAGCCTTTTTATCGGATCGGGATGAAAAAAATCAATTATTCGTAATTTCAGCAGATGGCGGAGAAGCGCGTTCACTGACTGATTTTGAAAAAGGGATCAATGGCTTTGTGTGGTCTCCTTGCGGAACAAAAATTTGGTTTAATGCCTTGGCAAAAGAAGGTAAAACCTTTACCGATAAGGAAGAAAAAGAAGAAAAGAAGCTGCCGGAACCCTATCATGTCGATAAAATGAAGTACAAGATGGATGGGATGGGCTTACTGCCTAAAGAGTTTCATCGACACATCGGATCAGTGGATATCACTTCAAAGAAAGTCGAGCAATTGACCGAAGGGAACTTTCATTACAGCTTGGAAGACCTATCACATGATGGAAAGAAAATGATTTATGGTGTGACACGTGAAGAGAATCTGGATTTTGTATTCCGACAGCCTCTTTATTTATATGACATCGATACAAAAGAAGAAACAGTATTAATAGAAGAAGAAGGTTATTTCGGCGGTGCAGCTTTTTCGCATGACGATTCAAAGATAGCTTTTGTTGGGAGCACCCGGCAATATGAAAATGCGACGCATACAGAAGTTTTTGTGTCGGATTTGAAAGCACAAACCCGTATTTGCTTGACCGAAAGCTTGGATGCACCTGTCGGTGATTATGTAGTGGCGGATCATCAACAAGGGGCGAGTGCACCGGAGGTTGTCTGGACAAAAGATGATCATCTTTACTTTCAAGTGTCTACTATGGGTGATGTACGCTTGTATTTCGCTTCACTTGACGGCATGATTTTCCCGGCGTCTCCTGACATGGAACATATTTATGGCTATGATGTTTCGCAGGATGGCGAATTCGCAGTGGCAGCAATCAGCAATCCAATCAATCCCGGAGAACTGTACCGGCTAAAGATTGCTTCAGGTGAGCGTCAGGTGCTGACTTCATTCAATCAAGCATTCCTGGAGCAGACTGAACTGGTTGAGGCAGAACCTATCATTTCAAAAGGTGCAAAAGACTGGGAGGTCCATGGCTGGCTGATTAAACCATATGGATATCAAGAAGGTGAGAAATATCCGTTGGTCGTTAATATTCATGGGGGTCCGCATGCAATGTATGCAAACACCTTTGTCCATGAAATGCAATTGCTGGCAGCACGCGGATTTGGTGTTCTCTATGTCAATCCGCGCGGCAGTCACGGCTACAGCCAGGAATTCGTCGATGCGGTCCGCAACGATTACGGTGGCGGCGATTACGAAGATATCATGAATTCGGTCAATCAAATCGTGGAAGCGAACGATTGGATCGATGCTGATCGCCTTGGAGTTACCGGAGGAAGCTACGGCGGCTTTATGACCAATTGGATCGTCGGTCATTCGAACCTCTTCAAAGCAGCAGTGACGCAGCGCTCGATTTCTAACTGGATATCGTTCTTCGGCGTTTCAGATATTGGCTATTACTTCAGCGACTGGCAAATTGGTGCAGATATGACGGATGTGGATAAGCTATGGCAGCACTCGCCATTGAAGTACGCCAAAAATGTGGAGACGCCACTGCTGATCCTTCATTCCGAAAATGATTACCGCTGCCCGATCGAGCAATCAGAGCAATTGTATGTGACATTGAAGAGTATGGGGAAAGAAACAGAGTTTGTCCGATTCCCAGAAGCTGACCACAATTTGTCACGGACGGGCAAACCGAATCTACGCTTTGCCCGTTTAGAGCAGATCACAGGTTGGATGGAAAAATATCTGTAAAAACAAAAAACAGAGCGGCTGATAAAAGCCGCTCTGTTTTTTTTATTTCCCTTTAAATACAGGTTTGCGTTTCTCGCCGAAAGCGGCAAGTGCTTCGACCCTGTCTTCTGTTGGTATGGTGATTTCGTAGGCTTTGCGTTCGATGTGGAGGCCAGTCTGCAAATCTGTATTCATGCCATTCTTAATTGCGAATTTTGCCTGTTGCAGAGCAATGGGTCCGTTAGCAAGAATTGAATCGGCAAAGGCTCCTGTTACTTCAGCGAGCTCGTCAGGCGCTGCCACACGCGTTACTAGACCATATTCCAGCGCTTCAGCCGATTTCAAGCGACGAGCGGTCAAAATCAGTTCCAATGCTTTGGATTCACCGATTAAGCGAGGCAACCGTTGCGTGCCGCCAGCGCCTGGAATAATCCCCAGGCTGGTTTCCGTCAGCCCTAATAAAGTATCATCAGCGGTTATCCGGAAATCACAGGCGAGTGCCAACTCCATGCCGCCTCCGAACGCAAAGCCATTGATCATAGCGATGGTGGGCTGAGGGAGGTTTTCGATTGTGGAGAACACCTCGCCAATTTTGAAAATATTGCGTTTGACCAAATCATCGGTCATGTTCTTGCGTTCCTTCAAGTCGGCTCCTACACTGAAAGCTTTTTCGCCTGCGCCAGTAAATACGACGACGCGGATATCCGGGTTGATGCGGATTGCTTCCACTACCTGGCCAAGTTCGAGAAGCATGTCGTAATTGAAGGCATTTAATGCTTCGGGACGATTTAATGTGATAAATGCTAAATTGTTTCGCTGTTCGTAATGAATTGTGTCCATTTTTAATCCCCCTTGTGTCGTTCCATCCGTTAAAAACATACCACTTTTTGGACTATTTCGCCATCAGACTCTATAATGAAATCCATGGGAGGGACCGCACTTATGAATCAAATTACGTTTATCCGCATCTTCCGGATTGTCTGGCTGGCAGTCAAAATCTTTTTGCAAGTGACGTTCTTCCAAAAGCGCAATCGTGGCAATTGGAACCCGCTGGTTGAAAAAAGATGGAATGAGATGATTACGAAGCAAGCAAAAGAATATAAGAACCTGGCTTTAAAGCTGGGCGGACTCATGATCAAGCTGGGTCAGTTCCTGTCAACACGAGCGGATATCATGCCGCCTTCTTTCCTTGCAGAATTAGAAGGTTTGACAGACCGTGTACCGTCCGTTCTAAGAAAGAGCATCGTCTCTGTATTGGAACAGGAATGGAATACACCCCATGCCAATTACCTGGATCACTTATCGGATTCTGCAGTAGCTTCAGCTTCTATTGGTGAAGTATATAAAGGCGTATTGAAAAATGGCATGGAAGTGGCTGTCAAAGTTCAGCGTCCGGGAACAGACCGCATTCTGCGTGCGGACTTCAAAGCCATCCGCATTGTCATTTGGATGGCTGAAAAATTCACACCGTATGCTAAACAAGTCGATTTTAAATTATTGTATGCGGAAATGACTGAAACTATAGGTGCCGAATTGAATTTCCTGAAAGAGCTTCAGAATGGCCGTGCTTTTGCCGATCGCTTTGACGCGATGGAAGGGGTTCGCATTCCGTTGTATTTCGATGAATTCACGACTCGCCGCGTGTTGGTCATGGAATGGATCGAAGGCGCGCGCATCACAGATCTGGCTTTCATTGAAAAAAATGAATTAGACCGTCATGCCATTTCAGAGCGGTTGTTCATCTTATTCTTGGAACAGGTATTATACGGCGGCCAATTCCATGCAGATCCCCACGGAGGAAATATTCTGCTGGAACCGGATGGCGGTATTGTGCTGATTGACTTTGGGATGATCGGCAATATAACCCCAAAGGATTCCCAGGCAGTGTTGCGTGCTGCAGAAGGAATTATTTTCAAGAATTACGATCAAGTGTTGGACGCGCTTGAAGATCTGCGATTTTTACTGCCGCAGGCAGACCGTGAAATTTTAGCTGATGCGATTTCACGGCTTGTAGCAGCCTATGAATCGAACGAATTGTCTCAAATGGATAGTTTTGTCGTCGAACGCCTGCTTAACGATATGCAGGAAATCGTCCGGACGCAGCCGGTTCAATTGCCGGCAGAATTCGCCTTTTTCGGTCGCGCTGCTTCCATCTTTGTTGGTGTTCTTCATGTACTGGACCCCAATGTCGATTTATTAGCACTTGCCCGTCCGAGAATATTGGAATGGGCTTCTTCACAAAAAGAAGGCAAGGGCATCTTCGGGAAAGAAGATGTGCTGCGCTGGGTTCTGAACGCTTCCGGGCCTCTCCGGGTGTTTCCTCAGAAAGTCATCAATTACTTGGAAGAGCCGGAACGTATGCGGCGCTATCTCGAAAATCGGGATGGCCGGGAACGGGAATATCGGCGTGATCTGCAATCCCGGATGTTTGCTGGAATTTTTACCATCCTTTCATTTACTGGGATTTCAGTATCGGTATGGTTTTGGAATGAACCCTATCTATGGGTTTCGTCGGTATTTTTCGTCGGTTCTTTATGGGTTTATCGGTCGATTAAATAAAAAAAACAGACTCGCCTTTAAGGGTTGGAATATGGCCAGCAAAAAAGAGTTGCCGCCTGTAGTCAGTTATTTTGACTTCGGATGGAGACTCTTTTTGTTTTAGATGCACTTAGTTTTTTTCGAAACCAGCTTTATCCATAGAAGGGTGATGGAGCAGAAAAATGTGCAGAAAAAGTTGAAGAAACTGAAGATCCATATGCAGAGACACCATATGAAAAGGCTGCGCGGCAATGGGGATAAAGCTTTTCGGGATGAGTTAGCCCCGGCATGAGCAAATTACTCAATCGAGAGGCTGCTGTTTCCGTGGAGGGAATGTTCGTTTCGTTACATAAGCCATTGGATGATTATGGACACGCTGCGCTTTCTTAAAATAGCGGCGTAAGGAACCGGCAAAAGAATGTTGATTGCGCAAAGCGATGGGCGAGACATCCAGATAAACCGTTTCACTATTGCTCAAATAAATAATGCTGCCTTTCCCGGTGCTGTCGCTCTCGATCAGATCAATGGCATCATAATTAAACCAGACGCATTCCTTATTCTTTGGAGAGTGTGTCGGAAAGAAGATAAGTGGATTGCCGTAGTATTCGCCAATAATAATTGGGGGCTTGTGCTTCACACCGACCGCTTTTTGAGCATAGAGTGTGGCACTTTCCAATGAAGCCCGATAAAACCGGCAGGAAGTTGTAACCGTCTTGTAAACCGCTTCTTCAACTACAAATTCACTGCGGTCTTCAATTACTCGCATCCAGGTGCGATGACCGTCTGTGTAGGGTAAAAGGGCATACGTGTTTGCACAAATTGTGTACGATAATGCTCTATGGTTCTTTTTGCTCATGAAGATTAACCCCCTAAATTTACTTTACATACCTTATTATAATAAAAAATGGAAATTTCGCAATGCGCATTAGATTGAAAATAAAATTTTTTCTATTTCATCGGAATTTTCAAATAGTTATTGATTTATTCTCACCCTTTAATGTATACTAATGAAAAGCATTCGGGGTGAAGAAGAATGGAAAACTATTATTCTTATGCTGATTTCATGAAAGCGATGGCTCAAACAAAAAAAATTACGGAAGCGGAAAAACTGCTGAACGATATTTATTTGGATCTGTTCTTAAAGCATGTTCACCGTTCCCAACAAGAAGCACAGCTTATGACCCTAATCGATGAAGCCCTGGATAATCATGACCAAAAAGCTTTCACTATATATGCCGCTCAACTACAATCCTTAAAGCACGAAGAAACGGAATAAAGGGCTTTTAACTATAGCCGAGAAAAAGGAAATTGGATTCAATCCAATTTCCTTTTTTGTTTTTCCGGCAAAACAGAAATGGTATTCTGCGAAAAGCCTAACTCTCTTGCTTTCCAAATAGGTATAGTCTGGCTGAAATCGTGCGACCTACAGCTTTTTTTATTTGTCTTCACATAAAAAACATACGTTCGCTTTTTGTTAGTGGTTTTTTAGGGCATATGTTAAAGTAGAAGTAACGAACTAACGGAAGGACGTCTTATCATGAAACAGGAATTCAATCTTCAAGCTCCTTATGAACCGGCCGGTGATCAGCCCCAAGCAATTGCTGAATTGACAAAAGGCATCATCAACGGCAAACGCTGCCAGACTTTGCTGGGAGCTACAGGTACAGGTAAAACCTATACCATGTCGAATGTGATCCAGCAAGTGAAGAAACCAACACTTGTCATGGCACACAACAAAACACTGGCAGGCCAGCTCTACAGCGAATTCAAGGAATTCTTTCCTGATAACGCGGTTGAGTATTTTGTTAGTTATTACGATTACTATCAGCCGGAGGCTTATGTGCCGCAATCGGATACGTTCATTGAAAAAGATGCCAGCATCAATGATGAAATCGATAAGCTGCGACACTCCGCTACCAGTTCGTTATTCGAACGGGATGACGTCATTGTCATCGCTTCGGTTTCCTGCATCTATGGCCTCGGTTCTCCAAAAGAATATCGGGAACTGGTCGTTTCTCTCCGTAAAGGAATGGAGATTGAACGCAATCAGCTATTGCGGAAATTAGTCGACGTTCAGTATGAGCGCAATGACATCAATTTTATTCGAGGAACTTTCCGAGTACGTGGAGACGTCGTTGAGATTTTCCCGGCCTCTCGCGATGAAAGATGCCTGCGTGTTGAATTTTTTGGTGATGAAATAGACCGCATCCGCGAAGTGGACGCCCTGACCGGCGAGATTATTGGTGAACGTGAACACGTCGCTATCTTCCCGGCTTCCCACTTCGTTACACGTGAAGATAAGATGGTTAAAGCCATTGCAAATATTGAAGAAGAATTAGAAGCGCGCTTGAAGGAAATGCGGGCGGAAGACAAGTTGCTGGAAGCTCAGCGGCTTGAACAGCGCACGCGATATGATTTGGAAATGATGCGGGAAATGGGCTTTTGCTCCGGCATTGAAAATTATTCACGCCATTTGACTCTTCGTCCGCCAGGCGCTCAGCCCTATACATTGATCGATTACTTCCCTGAAGATTTTCTGTTGGTAGTGGATGAAAGCCACGTGACGCTGCCGCAAGTTCGCGGCATGTTCAATGGTGACCAAGCGAGGAAAAAAGTACTGGTCGATTACGGTTTCCGATTGCCTTCGGCAATGGATAATCGTCCGTTGACGTTTGATGAGTTTGAAGAACATATCAGCCAGGCTGTATTTGTATCGGCCACGCCTGGGCCTTACGAAATGGAACACACACCGGAAATGGTGGAGCAGATCATCCGGCCGACTGGCTTGCTTGACCCCACTATTGAAATTCGGCCGATTGAAGGCCAAATAGATGATTTGATGTACGAAATCCGTCAGCGTGCGGAAAACAACGAACGTGTATTGGTTACAACTTTGACCAAAAAAATGTCCGAAGATTTAACTGCTTATTTGAAAGATGCCGGCATTAAAGTCAATTACCTGCACTCCGAAATCAAGACACTGGAACGGATTGAAATCATCAGGGAGCTGCGGATGGGCGTTTACGATGTACTAGTCGGCATCAACCTGCTGCGTGAAGGACTGGATATTCCGGAAGTCTCGCTGGTGACAATTTTGGACGCCGACAAAGAAGGCTTCCTGCGCTCTGAACGATCGCTCATTCAGACAATGGGACGTGCAGCCAGAAACGCAAATGGCCACGTCATCATGTATGCTGACAGAGTGACGGATTCCATGCAAAAAGCGATGGATGAAACGACACGCCGCCGTACCATACAAGCTGAATACAATGAAAAACATGGCATTACGCCAATTACGATACAGAAGAAAATCCGTGATGTGATCCGTGCAACTGCCGCAGCGGAAGAGTCGGAAGAATATGTTTCAAAAGCAGTATCCGGCAAAAAGCTCAACAAAGAAGATCGCATGAAGCTAGTTACTCTGCTTGAAACAGAAATGAAAGAAGCAGCTAAAGCACTCGATTTCGAACGGGCTGCAGAACTGCGCGATACAGTGCTTGAATTGAAAGCGGAAGGATGATGGAAATTGAAAAATCAAGAAATACGGATACAAGGCGCACGTGCGCATAATTTAAAAAATATTGACGTTGTTATTCCGCGTGACAAACTTGTCGTAATGACTGGATTATCAGGTTCCGGTAAATCTTCACTGGCATTCGATACAATCTATGCAGAAGGACAGCGGCGTTATGTAGAATCATTATCTTCCTATGCCCGCCAGTTTTTAGGACAGATGGACAAGCCGGATGTCGATTTGATAGAGGGCTTATCGCCGGCTATCTCGATTGATCAGAAAACCACCAGCAAAAATCCACGTTCCACTGTGGCCACGGTAACGGAAATTTATGACTATATGCGGTTAATGTACGCGCGCATCGGAAAACCTATCTGTCCGAATCACGGCATTGAGATTTCATCGCAGACGATTGAAGAAATGGTCGATCGCCTACTTGTATATCCGGAACGTACAAAGATGCAGATTTTGGCGCCGATTGTTTCCGGTCGTAAAGGCACGCATGTAAAGTTGCTGGAAGATATCAAAAAACAAGGCTATGTTCGGGTTCGGGTTAACGGAGCATTGATTGACTTAGACGACGATATTACGCTTGATAAAAATAAAAAGCACTCAATCGAAGTAGTCATCGACCGGATTGTTATGAAAGAAAATATTGCTCCCCGACTAAGCGATTCGCTTGAATCTGCTTTGCGCTTAGGGGAAGGCCGTGTGTTGATCGATGTCATGGAACAGGAAGAATTGCTGTTTAGTGAACATCACGCATGTCCAGTCTGCGGATTTTCCATTGGAGAGTTAGAACCGAAAATGTTTTCGTTTAACTCGCCTTTCGGAGCCTGTCCAGAATGTGACGGTCTTGGAATGAAGCTGGAAGTCGATCCGGATTTGGTGATACCGGATTGGTCCGTATCTCTCAATAAGGGGGCCATCGTTCCTTGGCAGCCAACCAGTTCGCAGTATTATCCACAATTATTAAAAGCGATCTGCAAACATTACAAGATTGATATGGATGTACCTGTCAGTGATTTGCCGGAAGAACATATCAATATCATCATGCGCGGCTCCGGAAATGACAAAATCCGTTTCCGCTATGAAAACGATTATGGCCAGATTCGGGACAACCACATTCATTTTGAAGGCGTACTGTCCAATGTCGACCGCCGCTACCGGGAGACCTCGTCTGATTATATCCGTGATCAAATGGAAAAATACATGGGGGAGCAGCCTTGTGCAGTTTGTGAAGGCTACCGTCTGAAGCCGGAAACCTTGGCTGTAAAAGTAAACGGACTTCACATTGGAACAGTTTCTGAGTTTTCCATTATCGAAGCCAACCAATTTTTCGACCAATTGAAACTATCCGAAAAAGATATGCAGATTGCCAAATTGATTTTACGGGAAATCCAGGAACGCATCGGCTTCCTGGTTAATGTTGGGCTTGATTACCTAACTCTGAACCGGGCATCAGGAACTCTGTCCGGAGGAGAAGCCCAGCGCATTCGTTTGGCAACTCAAATCGGTTCGAGGCTTACCGGTGTATTGTATATTCTCGACGAACCATCGATTGGATTGCATCAGCGGGACAATGATCGCTTGATTGAAACGCTGAAAAGTATGCGCGATATCGGCAATACCTTAATCGTAGTGGAGCATGACGAAGATACGATGCTTGCAGCTGATTACTTAATCGATGTCGGACCGGGAGCAGGGGTTCATGGCGGTGAAATCATCGCTGCAGGAACACCAGAGAAAGTGATGAAAAACAAAAAGTCTTTAACTGGACAATACTTGAGCGGTAAAAAGTTTATTCCGCTGCCAGCTGAAAGAAGAGCACCGAACGACCGTAAAATTTCTATCCGTGGCGCCAATCAGAATAACCTGAAGAAAGTGGATGTTGATATCCCGCTTGGTTTGTTTACAGCAGTGACAGGTGTCTCAGGTTCCGGCAAAAGTACACTCATCAATGAGATTCTTTACAAGACACTTGCGCATCGATTGAACCGGGCCAAAGCTAAACCCGGCCATTTCGATTCAATAGAAGGGACAGAAGGACTGGAAAGAGTCATTGATATCGACCAGTCCCCAATCGGACGGACACCCCGGTCGAACCCTGCAACTTACACGGGTGTGTTTGATGACATCCGTGATGTTTACGCTACGACCAATGAAGCAAAAGTCCGCGGCTATAAAAAAGGGCGATTCAGCTTCAATGTCAAGGGCGGTCGCTGTGAAGCTTGCCGTGGAGATGGTATTATAAAAATAGAAATGCATTTCCTTCCGGATGTTTATGTACCTTGTGAAATATGCCATGGTAAACGCTATAACCGGGAAACTTTGGAAGTGAAGTATAAGAACAAAAGCATTTCGGATATACTGGATATGACAGCAGAAGATGCATCTGTATTTTTTGAGAACATTCCAAAAATCAGCCGCAAACTGAAGACAATCGTGGACGTTGGCTTAGGATATCTCACGTTGGGACAACCCGCGACAACCTTATCCGGAGGTGAAGCGCAGCGCGTTAAGCTGGCATCAGAACTTCACAAGCGTTCTAACGGCAAGTCTTTCTATATCCTGGATGAACCGACGACTGGCCTTCATGCCGATGATATTTCCCGTTTGCTGCTAGTGTTGCAGCGTCTTGTTGATAACGGAGATACTGTCTTGACGATTGAACACAACTTGGATGTCATCAAGACAGCGGACCACATTATCGATTTGGGGCCGGAAGGCGGAGACAAAGGCGGAACAATTTTGGCTAGTGGCACCCCTGAGGAAATTGCAGCTGTTGAAAATTCTTATACCGGTAAGTACCTTAAACCGATCCTTGAGCGTGACCGAGCGCGCATGGATGCTAAGGTTAAAGGCGCCAGCCGCCGAAAAAAAGTAGTTAAGTGAAACTTTTTGAGCTGGCAAACGTATCAATTAGAAGAAAAGATCTGTTGGAGCAAGGGAGCTTTAGCTGCCTTGCACACAGACAATGAGGAGGCCACAATACATGCAAAGCGAAAAAGAACGCATTTTGGACATGGTTGAGAACGGTACGATTTCAGCGCGGGAAGCGGTAGAGTTGCTGCGCGCTATAGATGGCAGCAGTTCTTCTCCGAATGAACCAAATTATGGCCGCAACAATCATAGAGACAAGGCGAGCAAGCGCGGATTTTTCAGACCGGAAGATATTGTGAAAAAAGTGTCGAAAGATTTTTCGAAGAACGTTTCAAAAAATGTCTCGAAAAATGTTTCCCGTGACTTTAACGATATGGGCAGCCGGATGATGGACTTTATGCAATCTTCCGTCGGCAAATTAAAGACAATGGAATTCGACTCGCCGTTTGGTGAAGCAGTTCAATTCAGCCATACATTTACAGATGAAATGACAGACTTGAATACGATCATTGCAGATATTGCCAATGGGCAATTGGAAATTTTCCCCTCACAGGATGGACTGCTGCGTGCAGAATGCAGTGTTAAGGCATACCGTTCAGAGTCGCCTGCTCAAGCGAAAGAGGATTTCCTGGACAAATTTGTATTTATTGCAGATGACCACAAATTACGGATTATCAGTGACTTGAAGACCACTCAAGTTAACGTCGTTCTTTATGTTCCGGAAGCTTCTTACGAACACATCACTGCCCGGTTATTCAACGGTGGGTTCACGATGAAACGGATTGATGCTTCTTTGATCAAAGTGAAAACGGCAAACGGCAAAATTGATTTAAAGCATGCAGAGTTTGATGATGCAGAACTGGAAACGGCCAATGGTGCGATCCACGTCCAGGAAACAAAAGGCAAGGTCTTAGAGGCGGAAACTTTGAATGGCCGCATTTATATTGACGGCGATATTCAGACAATCGTTTCCAAATCGCTAAATGGCAATATTGTTGCGACGACGCGCTGCAAAGAAGCACGCAAGCTTGAAACAAAAACTTTAGCAGGGAACATTGAGCTTTATATTCCGTCTCATCTGCCGTTAAAAGGCGAAGTTTCTTCAAACCTTGGCAAAATGGATGTATTGCTATCGGATATTGACAGCACGCACGAGCAAGGACAATTTATGCAAAAATCGATCCGGTTCTCTAAACAGGGGACTGAACCGGCTGCTGCTCCATTATTGGTTTATGGAGAAACCAAAACAGGTTCCGTTCTTCTTCGGTACTTAACAATTGAATAAGACATTCCTTTAGCCGGCACGGGTAAGTTGTGCTGGCTTTTTTTTGGATTCACATAGTTGGTGTTTTTGTGGTTTTTATTTTACGATGTGAATAAAAGAAAGGTTTTGGGATATGATAGCTTCTATTTTGGTCGGGTTCACAATTCTTCTGATGCTGCTCAATCTGTATTACTTCTTTACAAATCAACAGCATAAAGAAAGTTATATTCATACTTCATTATTTACGAAGCTATTTCTCATCATGACGGTAGTTACTTTCGGATTTGCTGTCATTTATTATCTTCTGGCTTTTAACAACGACGTCTTAAGGCTTAATGATGAATCAGGGAGAAGAGCGGGAGAAAATTTTTGGGATTATTTATACTTTAGTGGAGTGACGATACTATCCATCGGTTATGGAGATTATGTGCCGATGGGCTATGCCCGCTTTTTTGCTATTGTTCAAGCAGCATTAGGATTGCTTTTGCCGTCTGCTTATTTTGTTAAAGCGTTCGATGAAATGGGTATGCATGAAAAAGAAGGACAAGGAAATCGAAGCGATAAAAAAAGTGAAGAAAATTGACCGAAATCAGGAGGAGATCGTGTGAACAAAAATAATGCTGCTACTGTAAAAGAAGCTTTTGACGAATTGCTAAATGACACTGCGATTCAGCAGGCTCTTGCATTTATTGAACAGGATCATCAGCGGACAATCGAGGAACAGATTGCCTTAACAGAAATTCCAGCTCCACCTTTTAAGGAACAGCGGCGTGCCCAAAACTTCATGGAACGTCTTGAGGATCTTGGTTTAGAAGATGTTCGCATGGATAACGAAGGGAATGCGTATGGATTGCGTAAAGGACAAGGCCAGGGTCCGAAAATCTTTGTATCGGCTCACTTGGATACAGTCTTTCCGGAGGGTACCGACACGACTGTCCATGATAGGGAAGGTGTGCTTCATGCACCTGGAATCGGAGACGATACCCGCGGGCTGGCTGAGTTGTTGGCAGTTGTGAGAGCATTTAACGAGGCGGAAATTAAAAATAGCGGAGACATCATTTTTGGCGGAACAGTCGGCGAGGAGGGTGCCGGTGATTTACGTGGTGTAAAGGCTTTCTTTACGGAACATGAAGACATTGATGCTTTTCTTTCGCTGGATGGTCCAGGCTATAATTTCATTACGTATTTAGCTACGGGCAGTTATCGCTACAAAGTTACATACAAAGGTCCGGGAGGCCACAGCTTTGCAGCTTTCGGCACCCCGAGTGCTACACATGCTCTGGGTAGAGCGATGGCTGCCATTGCTGACCTAGAAACGCCGGATCAACCCAAAACAACTTTTTCAATCGGACAGATTTCCGGCGGCACATCGGTCAACGCCATTGCACAGGAAGCGTCTATGCTAGTTGATCTCCGCTCTAATGATCAACACGAGCTGGACAAATTGGAAGAGCGCTTTTTGGCAATCGTGGAAGAGGCAGCTCAAGCTGAAAATGCACGTTGGGGCGATGATCGCCTGCGCGTCGAAACCGACCGTTTCGGCAACCGTCCACCCGCAAGCCAATCAGCTGATGAGCCGATTGTGCAGGTGGCAAGCGCTGCAATTCGGGCACTTGGGGCAGAACCACAATTGAAGGAACCGAGCAGCACCGATGCCAATTATCCGATGAGTATCGGAATACCGGCCATCACCATAGGGTTGGGTGGAGAGTTTGACAAGGCACATACTTTGGAAGAATGGCATGACCCTAAAAATGGTCATTTGGCTATCCAAAAAAGTTTAATGACAATTTTGGGGTTGGTTGGAGTAGAAAAAGTCAGCCCGCCGTTGCTTTAGAAAACAAAAAACGGACAGCCATCATAGGGCTGTCCGTTTTATTTTATTTCGGGATAGAGCTCTTGTAGAAAATCAATTGATTTTCTGATTAATTGCTTCAGTACATCCAAATCCACATCTTCGACTTTATTGATATAGACGCAGCCTTTTCCGCTGGTATGTTTTCCGAATTTCTCAAGCAAGGGACCCCGGTCTTCATCGCCTGTTGCGAAATACAGGCTGATCTTCGCTTTGCGTGGCGAAAAACCGACAAGTGGTGCGTTACCTTCGTGACCAGTTTTATACACATAATGGTAGGACCCGAATCCAATAATGCTGGATCCCCACATTCTAGCTGGAAAACCGCTTGTCTGTTCAAATAGTTCAAGTAATCTATAGGCATCCTGTCGCTTTTTAGGATGTTCGACTGATTCAAGGAATTGAATCACATCAGCATCTGTTTCTCTTGTTTTTTGCTCGTACATACCGTTATCCCTCTTTTCTTTAGAATATGGTTTTACAAACAATGCATCGCTTTCTCGGCTTCATCCCAAGGAACTTTATAGCCCTGGCCTTTAGCACAAAAAATGGAGGTAGAGGTATACAGGGGATCCGCAGTTTTCACATAGCCAATAAGATCGATTACTTCCTCTTGATTATGACAGAAATCATAGCCATCAAATAACAGGCTAAGCACACCTTTGCCGTGAGTGAAAGATGCAAATTCAGTGCTGTAATTCATAAATGTCGCGACCGGTACACGACCCGTTATCATTGTTTTTCCATCCTTTGTTTCAGGCGCATCAAATTTTCCATATGCTTGTTGAATGTCTGATAGCACTTTCCCCATTTGCTCAAGATCCACTTTAATCTTGAAGCGGTACATGGGTTCGAGTAAACGATTTTGTGCTTTTTCCAATCCTTGGCGAAGTGCACGGAAAGAGGCCTCTCGGAAGTCGCCGCCTGAAGTGTGTTGGTTATGTCCGCGTCCGGTTACTAGAGTAGCTTTCATATCCGTGACAGGAGAGCCGGTCAGCAAACCATGGTGGACGCGTTCGGTCAGATGATGCAGGATAAGGTTTTGGTGGCCGACAGATAAAGCGTCAGCATGACAGGCATTAGCCACTTGAAAGCCGCTGCCGCGTTCGCCGGGCTCCAACTTAAGATGAACTTCCGCATAATGACGAAGCGGTTCAAAGTGGCCGTACCCGATGACCGGAAACTCAAGGGTTTCTTTATACAGAATTTCAGGTTTTCCAAATCGGACCGTCTGCCCGAAGCGTTCGGGCAGCACTTGCGCCAAAACCTCCAATTGAATAGTTCCCATAACTTGGATCTGGATTTTTTGGAAATATTCATCCCAGAAAACGGATAAGGAAGGATCTTCGGCACCAAGAATTTTGAAACTGGCTAGCACTTCTTTTGCATTGAAGGAAGAATCAAAAAGAACAGTTGATTTTAATGTAGGAACTACGTCAAAAGTAGTTTTTTCCTGTAAGACACCGAGGGTATCGCCAATAGACGCTTCTGTCAATCCAGCAATCCCAAACAGTTCGCCCGCCTGTGCCTGTTCAACTGTCTGGAATTTATGGCCGTTGTACATGCGGATTTGCGTCACTTTTTCCTGAATCCGTTCTGGACCATATGATAATTTGTCACGAACCTGGAGGGTTCCACTGAAAGCTTTCAAGTAACAGATCCGGTTGCCGTTTTCGTCATGGCGGATTTTGTAGATTTGAGCTCCGAATTCTTCGTTTGCTGAATAATTGCTGACTGTCAACTGGTCGAGCTGTATCAGAAACTCGAGTACGCCAATATCCTGCAGCGCGGACCCACTGGCGCAGGGAAAGAGTTGATTAGTTTCAATCATTCTTTGGGCTGCCTTCAGCCAAAGACCTTCTTGGTACCCGGCATCCAAGTACAGATTCAGTAATTCTTCGTTTCGTTCAGCGATAAATTCAATCAGTTCTTCATTCATGCTCCCGCTTGTTGAGAATGCAGTAAGATCAAACGCATCCTTTGTAAAGTTCGAGCGAATTTCCTCTAGTACGCCTGCAGGATCGGCTCCTTCACGATCGGTTTTATTAATGAAGAAAAAAACCGGCACTTTATGTTTTTGAAGAAGCTGCCATACGGTTTCAGTATGTCCCTCAATGCCGTCAACCGCACTGATAAGAATAATGGCGTAATCCATGACTTGAATCGAGCGTTCCATTTCCGGAGAAAAGTCGACATGTCCTGGCGTATCAATGAGAAAATAAGTTGATCCGTTGAAAGTAAAGCTGGCTTGGTCGGCGAAAATTGTAATGCCGCGGCTTTTTTCAATGGCGTGACTGTCTAGAAAAGCGCTTTGATGATCGACTCGGCCACGCTGGCGAATGCTTTTTGTATGATAGAGCAACTGTTCTGAAAAAGTCGTTTTGCCGGCATCGACATGCGCAAGAATTCCGATGGTTTTGTTCATGATGTCACCTCTTAACTTCAGTTTAGCAGAATTAATAGCCGACAATAAGAAAAACGTGAAAGCCCTGAAGGCGTCCACGTCGAGGAGTAATTGAGTTAATACGTCATAATGAATGGCTTGCTTCAAAGCAAGCAATGCCGAAACAGATGCCGAGGGCACAGCGTTTTCGGTAAACAGCCGATTTAAGTAATTCGACTTCTTGTTTATGGGTCATAAAGCCGCATTCCACAAGTATGGCTGGCATGTGAGTATCCCGCAAAACTGCAAAATCGCCTTGTTTGACTCCGCGGTCTTTGCGGCCTGTCACCTGGACAAGAGAGCTTTGAACCCTGGTTGCAAGTTTGCGGGTTGCCTGCTGTGGATTGCTGTAGATAAAGGTTTCCAAACCATGTGCAGAGTTGAAAGTTTGACCAGATGCATTTGCGTGAATGGAAATGAAGATGTCCACTTTCAAACGATTTGCGAGTTTTGTGCGTTCATGCAGCGGAACGTCCAAATCGTTTTGATGACTGAAGAAAACACTATGGCCATCCAGGATCAAGCGATCTTTAACTTCTTTTGCAACCGCAGAGTTAAACTGGAATTCTCGGAGCCGTCCATCCGGTGAACGCTTTCCAGCTGTCTCCGGACCGTGTCCGGCATCAATCATGATCTTCATTATAAAAAACCTCCTTTTGCCGTTTATATAGCAGGAGGAACCTGGAATGGGGACAAAAATCTTCAAATTTATTTTTTCCATGTTAAAATAAAAGCAAACCGCATGTAAAAAGAACAACTTCGATGAAAATTCGAAATAATGCGTGGATAAGGAATGAGGGGTAACAAAATGGGACAAGTAACAACGAAACAAGTGATGGAAATGTTCGAGCTGGATTTGATCAGCGGCGAAGAAGGCATCGGCCGCCATATTCCAATCAGCGATATTTCAAGACCCGGTTTGGAAATGGCCGGCTATTTTACTCATTATCCGGCAAACCGTGTACAGCTGCTCGGCAAAACCGAGCTTTCTTTTTTTTCCATGCTATTACCGGAAGAGCGGCTGGACCGTATGATGAAACTATGCACCGACGATACACCGGCCATTATCGTTTCGCACGGTGTTCCAGTTCCGGAAGAATTGGTTATTGCTTCAAGCAGCCGTCATGTTCCAGTTATGACCACTCCAATGTCAACAACGCGCTTTTCCAGTTTACTAACAAATTTTTTAGAAAGCCAATTGGCACCGACAACGGCCATCCATGGTGTGCTTGTTGATATTTACGGTGTAGGCGTTTTGCTGACAGGAAAAAGCGGTGTCGGTAAAAGTGAAACAGCGCTGGAACTTGTCAAAAAAGGACATCGTCTGGTGGCAGATGATTGTGTGGAAATACATCAGGAAGGCGAGAATACATTGGTCGGCCATTCTCCAAAACTGATAGAGCACTTGCTCGAAATTCGAGGAGTCGGAATCATCGATATTATGACTTTGTTTGGAGCAAGCGCTATTCGGACGTTCAAACGTATATCCTTGGTTATCGATCTGGAGATTTGGGATCAGGATAAAACCTATGACCGTCTTGGACTTGAAGAAGAAAAGATGAAAATTATTGATACGCATCTGACAAAGCTGACAATTCCTGTTCGTCCTGGGCGAAATTTATCCGTCATTATAGAAGTTGCTGCGATGAACTATCGATTGAAGCGGATGGGCATCAATGCTGCTGAAGAATTTTCAAAGCGTTTAAATGACGTTATTGCACAGGATACAAACTAAGCGAATAGGAAGGTGCACGAAATGTTTTCATTACTGGCTACAATAGACCCAATCGCTTTTTCGCTCGGTCCGATAACCGTACGCTGGTATGGTGTTATCATTGCTGCAGGGATTGTCATTGCCTTTTTGGTGGGGCAGCGTGAAATGGTCAAACGGGGTTTGCATCCCGAATATTTAACTGATTTACTGATTTGGGCGGTGCCGTTGGCGATTGTCGGTGCCCGCATTTATTATGTGGCGTTCGAGTGGGAGCATTACAGAAATAATTTAGGTGATGTGATCGCTATTTGGAATGGCGGCATCGCGATTCATGGGGCATTGATTGCATCAGTGATTGTTGCTTATGTATTTACTAAAAAACGCAATACTTCATTTTTAAAAGTAGCAGATATTTTAGCGCCAAGTATTTTAATCGGCCAAGCGATTGGCCGGTGGGGTAATTTCATTAATCAGGAAGCCCATGGCGGCGAAGTGTCCCGTACCTTCCTGGAGAATCTGTTCATTCCGGATTGGATCATTAATCACATGTACATAGATGGCGCTTATTACCATCCGACTTTCTTGTATGAATCCATGTGGAGTCTTGTAGGCATCATCATTTTGCTGTTGCTTCGGAAAGTCAATTTGGTACGCGGGGAATTATTTTTCTTCTATATGATTTGGTATTCTGTTGGACGTTTCTTTATCGAAGGCATGCGGACGGACAGCTTGTACGTAGTTGGTGAACTTCGTGCTGCACAGCTGGTCTCAGTAGTCGCCATCATCATCGCGGTGGTATTCATTGTTTACCGCCGTGCAGCAATTAAAAATCCGCCACGATATAAAGACAAATAATCAAGAAATGAGCGATCTGATGTCGACACTGAAAAATGGATTGAAAGCTGGGCTGAAGACGACTTGGGCATTGGGGAAAATTATTTTTCCTATCACCCTGCTCGTCACGATGCTTCAATATACACCGGTTCTGCCATTCATCATCGATTTGGTAGCGCCAATTATGGGTTTATTTGGTTTAAGCGGAGATGCAGCCATTCCGCTGGTTTTGGGAAATGCCTTGAATCTCTATGCCGGAATAGCTGGTATTCTGTCACTGGATTTGACGGTTAAAGAAGTCTTTATTCTGGCCGTCATGCTTTCTTTCTCGCATAATTTGTTCATTGAAACCGGTGTAGCGCTGAAAGTTGGCGTCAAACTATGGGTGGTTCTGTTTGTACGCTTCGGTTTGGCCGGACTATCGGCCATCTTCATTAACCTGCTGTGGAAAGGCGGGGGTGAAGTGGCGCAATACGGTTTCGCACCTGAAGCAGTTGCGGCACCTGAAAATTGGATGGGGATCTTCCTGATTGGACTGGAAAAAGCTTCATTCGGTGTGCTGCAATTGGCAATGATCGTCATTCCATTGATGATCATGATTCAAATTCTGAAAGATAAAAAATACTTGGAGAAAATATCCGCCATGCTCGGACCATTGACCCGCCTATTGGGTGTAGAGAAAAATGCTTCCTTGACGCTTGCTTCCGGATTAATCTTCGGACTGGCGATGGGAGCAGGAGTAATGATACAGGCGGTGCAAGAAGACGGCGTCAGTAAGAAGGATGCGACATTGGTGTTTATTTTCTTGGTGGCCTGCCATGCTATCGTGGAAGATACCCTTATTTTTATCCCGCTTGGTATTCCAATATGGCCGTTGTTGGCAATTCGTGTGGTTACGGCTCTAGGACTGACAATCTTTGTTTCCTATATGTGGCGTAAATCAGAAGAAAAACAGAAGGAAGTGTTTTCTACATGACAGTAAAAAAAATCAATACGCTATTATTCGATTTTGATGGGACTTTGCTGGATACCAATGAACTGATCATCCAGACTTTCCTGTCCGTGCTGGATGAACATTATCCGGGCCGTTTTGACCGGGAGGATGCCTTGCATTTTATCGGTCCCTCACTGGAACAGACGTTTATGGCGATCGATCCGGATCGTGTAGAAGAGCTGACAGCTCAGTACCGCAGCATCAACCGGACTTTGCATGACGAGTTGGTGGAAGAATACGACGGCGTTGCAGAAACACTGCGTCTGTTGAAGGCGCAAGGACTTAAAATGGCGATTGTATCGACAAAGAGAAGTGAAACGATTCGCCATGGCCTTCAGTTGATGGGCGTTAGCGATGTCTTCGATGTACTGGTCGGCTTGGACCATGTCACGAATCCAAAACCAGATCCGGAACCTTTGCATCTGGCATTGGAGCAGTTAGGCGCTTCGGTTGATGAAGCGTTGATGATCGGCGACAACTCGCATGACATCGAAGGCGGAAAAAATGCTGGAGTTCGTACAGCAGGAGTTGCTTGGGCTGCAAAAGGCGAAGAATTTTTGGCGGGCTTTAACCCGGACTATATGCTTCAGCACATCAGCGATTTGCTGGAACTGACAAAAGAGGCTGTAAAATGAGAAACACACAACGCCATTTTGTGGAAGGTCCGAATTCGCTTTGGCATATTTACAAAACTGTACCTTTTTGGAAGGTCGCCAAGAATTTCCTGGTGATTCAGACAGCCAGGTATACGCCGTTTTTGCCGATGAAAAACTGGATGTATAAAACATTTCTCAAAATGAAAATAGGAGAGCACTCCTCTTTTGCGTTGATGGTCATGCCGGATGTCATGTTTCCGGAAAAGATTGTGGTCGGACGTAACTCGGTAATCGGTTACAATACGACGATCCTTGCACATGAATATTTAATAGATGAATACCGGCTCGGCGATGTGGTCATCGGAGACCGCGTCATGATCGGTGCAAACACCACGATTTTGCCCGGCATCACGATTGGAAACGGCGCCATTGTTTCCGCTGCCACGCTCGTCCATAAAGATGTGCCAGCTGGAGCTTTTGTCGGGGGAAATCCGATGAGCATCATTTATACAGCTGAACAAATGGCAGAGCGCCAAGCAAAATCCTGAAAGCATCCATTGCTTTCAGGATTTTTTTCGAGTATATCTCTTGACGATGGATGGAAAATTGCGTTAAAATAATTATTACTTCACCACATTAGCGAACTAAAGTAAAATAACCAATATTAGGGAGTTTTATGAATGACCATACAAATGTTCGAGAAACCATTAGGCATGAGAGACGATTTTCCATTTATTGCAAAAAAGAAAGCCGAGTTGCGCGCGAATGGCACCACGATGATTCAACAGGCAGGTTATGATCTGCTGCAGACGCCAACTTTGGAATACTATGAAACCATCGGCAAAATATCCGCGATCGCTGATAATGCACTTTTTAAATTGCTCGATAGCCAAGGAGAAACATTGGTTTTGCGTCCGGATATGACGTCACCCATCGCCCGTGTTGCGGCCTCTAAGTTATTGAAAGAAAAGATGCCCGTAAGACTCGGCTATTATTCAAACGTTTTTCGCGCCCAAAAAAGAGAAGGCGGACGTCCTGCTGAGTTTGAGCAGATGGGTGTAGAGCTGATCGGGGACAATTCCTTATATGCCGATGCAGAAGTCATCATCTTGGCTTGGAATATTTTAAAGAATTTAGATGTTAAATCCAGCCGCTTCGTTATCGGCCATACGCAATTGCTGCAGCTGATTCTTGAGGATTTCGGTTTGGATCAGCCGCAAATAGAAAAAGTGCGAAGCGCTTTCGTTTCAAAGAACAGTGTAGGCTTCGAAAGCTTGGCGAAGCAATTGACCATAGCGCCTTCTCAATGGGAGTCATTTATTGGTTTGATGTCAACTTCTACAGTGGAAGAATGGCAGCAGTGGATCGACCCTCATAATGCCAGACAAGCCGCGTTATTCGAAGACATGAAAAAACTGAAAAAAATATTGGATCGCAGTGGTTTGGCCGATGCGGTTACTTATGATTTGTCATTTAACAGCCACATGACTTATTACACTGGATTGGTATTTGAAGTTTATGGAGCAGGGAGCGGCTTTTCGCTTGGAAACGGCGGGCGCTATGACGGCCTGATGAAGCAATTTGGGCTGCAGGTCGGTGCAACCGGATTTGGACTGCGTGTCGATCGCCTGCTGGAAATCATTTCTGCTGTTTCCGAGCAGGAAGAACATACATTGATCCTATTTGATGAACTGCATGAAGACGAGGCGTTCGATGAAGCACAAAAGCTTCGACTACAAGGCGTACGCGTGACCCTGCAATTTGCTCCTGCTGTTGGAGCTGTTGAGGAATTCAGCAAACACTTCAGCAATGTCCTACGATTGGAAGGTGCCAACTGATGGATGCATTAACGATTGCTATGCCGAAAGGCAGAATATTTGAGGAAGCTTACGAGTTATTGGTGAAAGCTGGTTACGACTTGCCAAAAGAACTCGATGATTCGCGTAAACTGATTGTCGAAGCGCCAAATGAAAATATTCGCTTTATCCTGTCCAAACCGATGGATGTTCCGGCTTATGTGGAACATGGAGTAGCGGATATCGGCATCGCTGGAAAAGACGTTATGCTCGAGCATGATCGGGATGTCTATGAATTGTTGGACCTCGGAATCAGCCGCTGCTATATCGCAACAGCCGGTATGCCGAACACTCCGATGAATGAAGTGACGCCGCGCGTCGCGACCAAATATCCAAAAGTAGCTTCACAGTATTATAGAGGCAAAGGCGAACAAGTCGAAATTATCGAATTGAACGGTTCGATTGAACTGGCACCGATGATCGGCTTGGCCGATCGAATCGTAGATATCGTTTCCACAGGCAAAACACTGAAGGAAAATGGATTAGTCGAATATGAGAAGATTGTCGATATCACATCGCGCTTGATTGCCAATCCGGTAAGTTATCGCTTGAAGCAAAAGCGCATTACGGAACTTGTGGATAAGTTGAGAAAGCAGGCGAGCTTATGAAAGTAACGCGTTTATCGTCGGGGATCTCTATAAGAAGAACGATTGCGGAAGGAACCGGGAACCAGGTTGGGGCAGTAAAAGACATTGTTCAAGATGTAAAGGATAATGGAGATCAAGCCATGTTCCGTTACGCAGAAAAGTGGGACGGTGCACAATTGTCAGCGCTGCGTGTAACGGATGAAGAAATAGCGCAGGCTGTTGCACGTTTTGATAGCCAATTGTTGGAGGATTTGACGGAAGCGGCGGCCAATATCCGACGTTATCATGAAAATCAGCAGCAGCCAGGATACCGTCAGGACAATGAAGATGGTTCATATGTGGCTCAGCGCGTCACGGCTATCGAATCAGCTGGTCTGTATGTGCCAGGTGGAACAGCCGCTTATCCATCCTCGGTGCTGATGAACGTTATTCCTGCTCAAGTCGCAGGCGTTGCGCGCATCGTGCTTATTTCACCTCCAGGAAAAGATGGAACTTTATCGGATGGCGTTTTGGCAGCAGCTCACATTCTGGGCATAGCGGAAGTCTACAAGTCTGGCGGCGCCCAAGCTATAGCCGCTTTGGCGTATGGTACAGAGTCCATCGCGCCGGTCGATAAAATTACCGGTCCCGGAAATATCTTCGTGGCTTTGGCCAAGCGTGAAGTCAATGGCGATGTCGCCATTGATATGATTGCAGGGCCAAGTGAAATCGCCATAATAGCGGATGACTCCGCATACGCCGATGAAGTGGCGGCAGATTTGCTGTCACAGGCAGAACATGATCCAATGGCCAGTGCAGTTCTGTTGACTACGAGTAAAAGCTTGGCTGAGGCCGTTTCTAAAGAAGTGGACCGGCAAGTAGCGAGTCTGCCGCGTGAGGCGATTGCTAATGCAGCGATAGCGGACCATGGCATGATTTATCTGGGAGAGTCGATAGAAGAGTTGATCGAAGCCGCCAATCAATTGGCTCCTGAACATTTGGAAATCATGACGGAAGATGCCGAAACGGTAGCGGACAAAATCCGCCATGCAGGTGCGATTTTTATTGGACGCTATTCGTCTGAGCCAATCGGTGATTATTTTGCTGGGACCAATCACGTCTTGCCGACCAACAGCACGGCACGTTTTTCGAGTGCGTTATCTGTTTATGATTTTATTAAACGAACCAGCATTGTCCGCTACAGCGAACAGGCATGGCAAAGCAATAAAGATAAAATCGCCCGTCTGGCGCGTCTTGAAGGCTTAGAAGGGCATGCACGTGCAGTGGAATCGCGGTCGTGGGAAAAGGGGAATGAGCAATGAGACAAGCTGAAATTAAACGAAACACGAATGAAACCAAAATAGCCATAAATTTTTCATTGGATGGAGAAGGCCAATCGGTAATTGATACAGGAGTGCCGTTTATGGACCATATGCTGGATCTCTTTATCAAGCATGGTCTATTTAATGGCGATATCAAAGCGGATGGCGATACTCATATCGACGATCACCACACGACAGAAGACATCGGCATCGTGCTTGGACAAGCTGTAAAAGAAGCCCTCGGCGACAAAAAAGGCATACGCCGCTACGGCAATGCTTTTGTACCAATGGACGATGCGTTGGCGCAAGTGGTCATCGATTGTTCAAATCGTCCGCACCTGGAATTCCGCTGTGAACTTCCGAATGAGAAAGTAGGAACCTTCGATACTGAGCTAGTTCATGAATTTCTTTGGAAATTTGCGCTCGAATCACGCATGAATGTTCACGTCATCGTTCATTATGGAAAAAACACACACCATATCATAGAGGCGGTGTTCAAAGCATTGGCGCGGGCGCTTGATGAGGCTACTAGCATTGATCCGCGCGTCAAAGGAGTGCCATCGACGAAGGGGCTGCTAACATGATCATAGGCATCATCGATTACGGTATGGGCAATTTGTTCAGTGTTGAACAGGCGTTGAAAAAACTGGAATGTACAGTTATCGTCTCAGACGATCCTGCTGTCCTATTGGAAGCGGAGGGCATCCTTCTGCCGGGAGTAGGGGCATTTCCGGATGCAATGGAATTGCTGAATCAAAAAAGGCTATCGGAATTTATCCAATCCCTGCCGGATAAAAACATTCCGCTTCTTGGAATCTGTCTCGGCATGCAATTACTATATGAAGACAGCTCAGAAGTGAAACCGACCAGAGGCCTGGGATTATTGAGTGGCCAAATACGCCGGTTTGAAAAAGGCACGTACCGGATCCCGCATATGGGTTGGAACCGTCTGGAGTTTTCACGTGTACCCTATTGGCTGGATGAAGTATTAAGCGATACCCACGTTTATTTTGTCCATTCCTTTTTAGCGGTAAACACAAAAGAGGAAGAAGTTTGGGCGACAGCAAGCTATGGCAATCTGGATGTTCCGGGAGTGGTTGGAAATGGACTGATTACGGGCATGCAATTTCATCCCGAAAAATCAGGCGATTTTGGCCATTATTTATTAGAGCAATGGATTGCAAATGTCAGGAGGAACCTAAATGACTAAGTTTCAGATTTATCCGGCCATCGATTTAAGGGATGGCAAATGCGTACGCCTTTTCCAAGGAGATTATGCCCAGGAGACCATTTACGGAGATTCGCCGGTCGAAATGGCAAAGAAATTCGTGGAAGCCGGAGCACAGTGGATACATATGGTCGATTTGGACGGCGCTAAAGACGGCGTGCGGGTCAATGACCAAGTTGTCATCGAAGCTGCAAAGCTAGGTGCCAGAGTGCAAGTAGGCGGCGGCATCCGGACCCGTGAAGACATTCAGCATTATTTATCAAACGGTGTTGCACGGGTGATCATCGGCAGTTTAGCGATCCGCAATCCTGAACTTGCCGTTTCCTTTATCGAAGAATTCGGTGCTGAACAGATTGTCATCGGTATTGATGCTAAAAATGGCATGGCAGCGACAGAAGGCTGGATTGAGACATCTGGCCAGGCGGCGACAGAAGTGGCGAATTATTTTGCCTCTAAAGGAGCCAAGCATTTTATCTACACTGATATTGCGACAGACGGTACATTGGCCGGACCGAATATCGAAGCCAATAAAATTTTAGTTGATTCTGAAGAAGCAGAAATCATCGTTTCAGGAGGGATCGGCTCACTTGAGGATGTTCTAAAGGTTAAAGAAGCCTCTGCGCAAAGCAATATAGCAGGTGTGATCATAGGTAAAGCTTTGTACGAAAAAAGGTTTACCTTGGAGGAGGCATTATCATGCTGACAAAACGCATCATTCCATGTTTGGATGTGAAAGAAGGGCGCGTCGTTAAAGGCATCAGTTTCGTTTCGCTTCGTGATGCGGGAGATCCCGTTGAACTGGCACGCTTTTACGATAAACAGGGAGCGGACGAGTTGGTGTTTTTGGACATATCAGCTTCTCATGAAGGCAAAGAAACGATGGTTGAAGTAGTCAAAATTGTTGCAACGGAGCTGTCGATTCCTTTTACGGTAGGCGGCGGCATCCGCAGCCTGGAAGACATGAAACGCATGCTTCGTGCCGGTGCTGATAAGGTATCGCTGAACACGGCGGCGCTTGACCGTCCCGAATTGATCAAAGAAGGCGCCGACTTTTTCGGTTCCCAGTGTATCGTCGTAGCCATTGACGCTAAGAAGAACGGCGAGAGTTGGGACGTCTATACACACGGCGGGCGCAACAAAACCGGGTGGAATGCCATTGAATGGGCGAAAAAGAGCGTTGAGCTCGGAGCTGGCGAACTGCTGTTGACCAGTATGGACAAAGACGGCTCAAAAGATGGATTTGATCTGGAACTGACTCAAGCTGTTCGTGAAGCGGTTGAAGTGCCGGTCATTGCCAGCGGCGGTGCGGGCAATAAAGAACATTTCAGCGAAGTCTTTAAAGCAGTGGATGCCGATGCAGCATTGGCCGCATCCATTTTCCATTACAAAGAAACCAGTGTGGCTGAAGTAAAAGAGTATTTGCGGAAAGAGGGAGTGAATGTCCGATGACAACGATAAAATACGATCAAGACGGGCTGATTCCCGTCATTATTCAGAATGCTGAAACAAAAGAAGTGTTGACTTTGGCTTATGCCAATGAAGAAGCTGTCCAAAAAACGATGGAAACCAATGAAACCTGGCTTTATTCAAGAAGCCGCAAAGAATTGTGGAACAAAGGGGCGACAAGCGGCAATACCCAGCAAGTGACTGCGGTCCGGTTGGATTGCGACGGCGATTCATTGATCTATGAAGTGATTCCAAATGGGCCTGCCTGTCATACCGGCCAGGACAGCTGCTTTTTTGAAACCATCCACGGAGAACGCAATGAATCCCCAGGAGATATGTTCGGGCAGTTGACTTCATTAATCAAAAAGCGGGAAGAAGAAATGCCTGAAGGTGCGTATACAACATACCTGTTTGAAGAAGGCGTAGATAAAATCTGCAAAAAAGTGGGCGAAGAAGCGTCTGAAGTCATCATTGCAGCGAAAAATCGGGATGCTGAGGAATTGTCAATGGAAGCAGCTGATTTGTTCTATCACGTATTAGTGCTTCTGCAGGAACAAAAAGTGGAGTTTAGCCAAGTGGTTGATGTATTAAAAGAGCGCCACGCTACAAAAACGACAAGTAAATAATAAGGAAATATGCTATAATTACAGCACATTTGAGTATAGGAGCGATTTAAATCGTTCCTATTACTTTTTCGGAGGCATATTTTGGAGAATAAAAAAAGAAATTATAAGAACGTGCTGTCTTTTATTCCGACAGGGGATTTTTATTACAGAAAAGCGTTGAAAGAACTTCAACGTGAAAATTATCCGAAAGCACATAAGTATTTGCGTCGTGCTACAGAGCTAAGCCCGAAAGATCCGCTTATCCTGACGCAATATGGCATCGTGCTGATGGAAATGCAGGAGTTCGAACAGGCTATGGACGCGCTGCATGCAGCAAATGAACTGAATCCAAAAGAACCCGATATCCTGTTTTTCCTCGCAGAAGTCCATGCACATATGGGCTTGTTTTGGGATGCGCGAAAATATGCTAAGAAATACTTGGTGTACGAAACACAAGGGAAATATGCAGCAGAAGCAATGGAAATCGTGGATTTCGCAGAACAAGAAGACTGGCAGCTATTTGACGACGATGGGGAAGCACAGGATAGTGAATACTATTACCGTCAGGAAAAAGCACGTCGAATGATGGAACAGGGTGAATTTGCTGAAGCCATCGAGCTGCTGGAAAAGCTGGTCGAAGAAAAAACGGATTTTTGGGGAGCTTATAACAATCTGGCCCTCGCTTATTTTTATATCGGGGAAGCGGAAATGGCGAAAGCCCTGCTTCATGATGTCTTGCGTAGAAACACAGGCAACCTGCATGCTCTCTGCAATTTGGCGGTCTTCCATTATTATGAGAAGAATGCGGAGTTAGACGACGTCCTGGAGCTGTTGAAAAAAATACAGCCTTATGTATTTGAGCACCGCTATAAGCTGGGGGCTACTTTTGCGCTGGTTGGCAAATACAAAGAAGCATATCGCTGGCTGAAAAGCCTTCAAAAGCGGGGCTTTGATGGAGATCCGGCTTTTTATTTCTGGTTATCGCATGCCGCTTATCACTCGGGCCATGAAGAGGCCTCGCGTCAGGCATGGGATCAGTTAAAAAAAATGGATCCCGGCAAAGACGGCTATGAGCCTTGGAGCGATCATGCGGCGATGCCGCACGTGGACGCGCTTGAGCATGACCGGGATTATTTGGTAAAAAAACTGGATCATGTGAAAAAAAGTGAACGTCTATTCGGCTTGTTTTTGCTTGGCAAGTCAGCCCATAAACAGGAGATTATCTCACATCCTAATTGGCTGGCATCCGACCAGCCCTCTGTTTTGGAAACTTTTGTATTGGGATATGCCCTTGGCCATCCGTTCAAAGAGTCCATTCCGGCTGAACTGGCATTCATGCGAGCGATGGAAGCTACAGAGCTCCTTTATGCGCAGCAGGGGATGGTGACTCAACAAAGAGCAGAGGTTTTCCAATTGTGGTTCCTGTTGGTCGAAGAGGCATACAACCGAAATTATACGTTTAAGAACCCGGGGGCATTGGCTGCTGCAATTGACTATATGGACAAATCTTCAAAAAGTGAGAAGACGACAAAAAAAGAGATGGCAGACCGGTACAGCATATCAGTCGCCACTTTGACCAAATACCTAAAAGAAGTGGCTGCTTATTTGCCTGCTATCGAATTATAGGCATAATAGTTGAAGCTTTTGCCGTAATCTTATACGATTTAGCTACTGAGAACTAGGAGGCCTATACTTATGACTGAGACAAATAAAATTTATGATGTAGTTATTATTGGAGCAGGACCAGCAGGCATGACTGCCGCTGTTTACACTTCCCGAGCGAACTTGACAACATTAATGTTAGAACGCGGTATTCCAGGCGGCCAGATGGCCAATACGGAAGAAATTGAAAACTATCCAGGATTTGAACATATTTTGGGGCCGGATCTTTCAACGAAGATGTTCGACCATGCGAAAAAATTTGGTGCTGAATACGCATACGGAGATGTAACAGAAGTGATTGACGGTGAAGAATTCAAAACCATCAAAGCCGGATCCAAAGAATACAAAACGCGCGCCATTATCGTGACGACCGGTGCAGAATACAAAAAAATGGGAATCCCTGGTGAATCTGAACTGGGTGGCCGCGGCGTTAGCTATTGTGCAGTCTGCGATGGAGCTTTCTTTAAACAGAAAGAATTGGTCGTAGTCGGTGGAGGCGATTCAGCGGTTGAAGAAGGGGTTTACCTAACCCGTTTCGCTGACAAAGTAACCATCGTCCACAGGCGCGATGAGCTTCGTGCACAGAAAATCATTCAGGACCGGGCATTTGCTAATGACAAAATCGACTTTATTTGGAGTCATACGGTCAAAGAAATTCATGATGATGGCAATGGCAAAGTCGGTGGCGTAACTTTGGTATCTACCGACGACGGTGGAGAAAAAGAGTTTAAAGCAGACGGTGTTTTCATCTATATCGGAATGCTTCCATTGACAAAACCATTTGCAAACTTAGGCATTCTAAACAAAGAAGGATACATTGTCACTAATGAGAAGATGGAAACGGAAGTACCTGGAATATATGCAGCCGGTGATGTTCGAGACAAAACACTACGCCAAGTCGTGACAGCGACAGGCGACGGCAGTATCGCAGCACAGGCAGCACAACATTATATTGAAGAGCTGGTAGAGAAAATTGGCATGAAAGCACAAGCTTAATTTTTTCTTAATCATTTTGTAACGTGCTTGTCATGAAGAAGAGGTATAGTTAAAAGAGTAAATTGACCCCCTTTTTTAAATGAAGTTTTGATGGGCCGTTTTTCGAGTAACTCGAAAGACGGCCTCTTTTTTTGCATTCTTTTGCATGACACGCCAGGATAGATGTATAATGGAGTAAGTTTACAATAGATGCGGAGTGTCGAATGTGCAGCGAATCGCGAATTTATTAGTTATCAAAGATGGACAAGTATTATTATTGAAGAAACCGCGGCGTGATTGGTACGTAGCACCTGGCGGCAAGATGGAATCAGGAGAGTCGATTTACGAAGCGGCTGTCCGTGAATTTAAGGAAGAAACTAACGCCAGCCCAAACGGTACGCATTTAAAAGGAATCTATACGATGATGATCCAGGAAGGCGAGCAAATTGTGGACGAATGGATGTTGTTCACGTTTGCGGCAAATAGTCTGATTGGGGATTTATTCGAAGAAACAACTGAAGGTTTGCTCGAATGGCATCCGGTGGAAGATTTGGCATTTTTGCCGATGGCGGAAGGCGACCGAACCAATCTGCAATTTGCGGCTAATCATCCGGGAATTCAATACGGCACCTTCTATTACACGCCTGAATTTCAACTGATCAAAGAAATCATCCAATCATCAATCGAAGAGGTGAACCACCAGAATGGATAACCGTAAAGAAGAAACAGAGTTAATCATCATCACAGGCATGTCGGGTGCAGGAAAAACCGTCGCAATTCAAAGCTTCGAAGATTTGGGGTTTTTTACGATTGATAATTTGCCTCCTGCACTGTTGCCTACTTTTATTAAATTGATGAGAGATTCAGGGAAATCGATGAAGCGGGTAGCGGCAGTTATGGATTTGCGGGGAGGAGACTTTTTTGACAGCCTCTTGGACGCAATCGACCATTTGTCGCAGGAACCGAACGTCTCCATCACAGTTCTGTTTCTGGATGCGGAAAACCAGACATTGGTAAGCCGATATAAAGAAACCAGAAGATCCCATCCGCTGTCGCCAGGCGGATTAGTATTGGGCGGCATTAAAAAAGAACGCGATATGCTGAGCGATCTCCAAGGAAGAGCACAATTTATATACAATACTTCAGATATGACGCCACGGCAGCTGAAAGAAAGAATCAATGCGGATTTTTCCTCGAAGACCAGCAATGTCTTTACGGTTAATGTGATGTCTTTTGGCTTCAAGCACGGCATGCCAATCGATGCTGATTTGGTGTTTGATGTCCGATTTTTGCCGAATCCCTACTATATCCCAGAATTGAATCCCTTATCCGGTCTTGATGAACGGGTATCAAGCTATGTATTGAAATGGCAGGAGACGCAGATTCTTCTGGAAAAATTGACCGATCTCTTGCAGTTTATGATTCCACAGTACAAAAACGAAGGAAAAGCCCAGTTGGTCATCGCATTCGGCTGTACAGGCGGCCAGCACCGTTCAGTCACGCTTGCTGAATACTATGGAAAACTGTTGGGAGAAAACAATAAAGTCATCATCACTCACAGGGATGTCAAAATAAGAAAGGATTGAGTGCATGGAACGCAATCAGCACCGGAAACGCGTCGTTATTTTAGGCGGCGGCACCGGACTTTCCACACTTTTGCGTGGATTGAAACTGTATCCTTTGGATTTGACAGCCATCGTAACCGTGGCGGATGACGGAGGAAGTTCAGGCCGCTTAAGAAATGATTTGGATATTCCACCTCCGGGTGACATTCGGAATGTTCTTGCAGCATTATCGGATACGGAACCTTTAGTTGCTGAGATGTTCCAATACCGTTTTAAGCATTCTTTGGATCTTGACGGACATTCGCTGGGGAATTTGATGCTTGCCGCCTTGACGGATATTACAGGGGATTTTTCTCATGCAGTCCGTGAAATGAGCCGGGTACTGAGCGTCAATGGCACCGTTTTACCAGCGGCCAATCAAATCGTCACACTTAATGCAGAATTGGAAGACGGAACTATTATTAAGGGGGAGTCCAAAATTCCTGCTTATCTGCAGCCGATTAAAAGGGTTTTCATTGAGCCTCATGATGTAAAGACTTTGCCTGCCACCATAGCTGCAATTGAAAGTGCAGATGTCATTGTGGTCGGTCCGGGTTCTCTCTATACCAGTATTTTGCCGAATTTATTGGTCAGAGATATTAAAAAGGCGGTAGTTGCTGCCAAAGCAAAGAAAATATACATCTGTAATTTAATGACACAAGCAGGTGAAACATATAGATATACAGCCTCTGACCATGTTCAAGCACTTTATGACCACGTAGGCGAAAGTTTTCTGGATGCCATTCTCCTTGATAAAGTACAGGTGCCGCCAGTTGTTGCCGAGCGTTATAAAAAAGAGAAGGCTTGGCCGGTAGAATATGATGAAGAGCGGCTGCAGCAAATGGGTCTTGAAGTTCATAGAAAAGATATCGCAAATGTCTTTGGTGAAATTGTGCGACACGAGCCCATGAAAGTTGCAGAATGGTTATTTGAGTATGCTGGTGGCCGTGCCAGTGAAGATTCGAAGCAGCTTTATTTCTAGGGCTTCGAAAGGGGGAATAAATTTTGTCTTTTGCATCCGAAACAAAAAAAGAAATGACACAAATAGAAGTGGATGATTGTTGCGGGAAGGCGGAACTGTCCGCAATGATCCGGATGAATGGCACCTTGTCATTTTCCAACCGGCAGTTAAGCTTAGATATTCAAACTGAGAATGCGGCGATTGCCCGGCGCATCTACACCTTATTGAAACGTTTTTACAAAGCCTATCCTGTCGAGCTGCTCGTCAGAAAAAAGATGCGCCTCAAAAAGAACAACATCTATATTTGCAGAATCCGTGAAGGAGCCAAACATGTTCTTGAAGAGCTGGAAATTCTGACGGAAGGTTTCCAGTTCCAACATCAGATCGTCAAGACACTGATCGAGAAGAACTGCTGCAAGCGTTCATATTTAAGAGGCGCTTTTTTGGCAGGAGGGTCTGTCAACAATCCTGAAACTTCATCCTACCATTTGGAAATTTACTCTCTTTATAAAGACCATGCAGATTCCTTGGTTGAATTGATGAACGAGTTCCATTTGAACAGCAAAACGATCGAACGGAAAAAAGGGTTTGTGACTTATCTGAAAGAAGCCGAAAAAATTGCTGATTTTTTAAGCATTACGGGTGCTCATTCCGCTTTATTGAAATTCGAGGATGTTCGGATTATCCGGGATATGCGCAACAGCGTAAATCGGTTAGTCAATTGTGAAACCGCTAACTTAAATAAAACCATTGATGCCGCTTTAAGGCAGGTTGAGAATATCCGTTTTATCGATCAAGCAATCGGAATTGATCAATTGCCTGAAAGGTTGCGTGAAATTGCCCGACTTCGGGTAGAGTATCAAGACGTGACCCTAAAAGAGTTGGGGGAAATGGTATCTGGTGGTACGGTCAGCAAATCGGGTGTTAACCACCGGCTGCGGAAAATCGATGAGATTGCAGCATCGTTGAGAAAAGGAGAAATGATCGGCCGTTGACTTTTGGCTGTTCTTTCAGATATAAGAGAGATAAGTTTCAGAGGAGGATATGTATGGTTGAAAAACAGGTGAAAGTACAATTAAAAACAGGTCTTCAAGCAAGGCAGGCAGCTTTATTTGTTCAGGAAGCAAACCGATACAGTGCAGATGTCTATTTAGAAAAAGACAATAAAAAAGTAAACGCGAAAAGCATTATGGGAATCATGAGCCTCGCTATCAGCAAAGGTACCGAAGTTAAAATTTCTGCAGATGGATTGGATGAAGAAAAAGCGGTCCAAGCCCTATCGGAGATCATCGAACAAGAAGCGTAATCATAATTTTTCAGAAAAAAACTCACAGCCGAGGGGCTGTGAGTTTTTGTTTTAGATATCTTTTTTATGGTCTTCAGGCAATTTGCTGCGTGTGATGACTTGGTCAATCAAGCCGTATTCAAGCGCGCGTTCTGCTGTCATGAAGTTATCGCGGTCTGTATCTTTTGAAATGACTTCAATAGGCTGACCTGTACGTTCAGAAAGGATCTGGTTCAATTTCTCGCGAAGGTGAAGAATGCGTTTCGCGGCAATTTCAATTTCAGTTGCTTGGCCTTGAGCGCCGCCAAGAGGCTGGTGAATCATAACTTCGGCATTTGGAAGCGCAAGGCGTTTGCCTTTTGTTCCTGCTGCCAATAGGAAAGCTCCCATTGAAGCAGCCATACCGATACAGATGGTCTGAACATCCGGACGGATAAATTGCATCGTGTCATAAATCGCCATACCGGCAGTAATGCTGCCGCCCGGGCTGTTGATGTAGATGGAAATATCTTTATCTGGATCTTCTGCTTCAAGGAACAAGAGCTGTGCCACGATTGAATTTGCAACATTATCATCAATGCCGCTGCCCAGCATAATGACACGGTCTTTCAGCAAACGTGAGTAAATGTCATAAGCACGTTCGCCTCGGCTAGTTTGTTCAATTACTGTAGGAATTAAGTTCATAGAATAGTTCCTCCTCGATTAAGTGATGTGCATACAATGCTGAAAGTTCTCTCAGCTGTACTATTATCATACACATGATGGTCAATGAAGGTCAAATCTAACGTATTGAAAAAAGAAGCTTGATTAAATAAAAATATTTTTGTATAATAGAAAAGTCGCTAATAGAGAAAACGCCCTCGTAGTGTAATGGATCACACGTAAGATTCCGGTTCTTAAGATGGAGGTTCGATTCCTTCCGAGGGCATAAAAAACAGCACAGCCCATTCTGCCTTAACTGGCAGAATGGGCTGTGCTGTTTTATTTTGTGATTTTTTAGAAGAACAGAGTAGGCGGGAAGCGTACATAGCTCTTCTGGTTTTTATAGCTAAGCTGGCGGGAGAAGACCTTCTTCCGTGCCTTGCTAGAAAAAGAGACGTTTAAAAGAACCGCTGTACAGGGAAATAACTAGTATTGCATATTAGTGAAGAGGTGGAGTATTTGAGAAAATTATTGATTCCCATTATTATTGTGATTGCCATTATCGTAATCATTGCTGCCATTCTAGTACCGAGCTATAACAGCTTCGTGCAGCTCGAAGAGGACGTTAACCAACATTATGCGCAGATTGAGAACCAATTGCAGCGCAGGCTGGATCTGATTCCAAACTTGGTGGAAACAGTTAAGGGCTTTGCTGATCAGGAACAAAGCGTTATTGACAGTGTAACGGAAGCCCGTTCGAATTTAGCAGGTGCTGAAGGAGTCAGTGAACAAGCGGAAGCGGATGCGGAACTAAGCGGTGCATTAAGCCGTTTGCTGGTAGTTGTGGAAAATTATCCGGAAATTCGTTCCAGCGAAAATTTTCAGCAGCTTTCGGATGAACTGGCTGGGACAGAAAATCGAATTGCGGTAGCCAGACAAGATTATAATGGAAGCGTTTCTGAATTTAATCGCAAGGTTAGAAGCTTTCCTGGAAACATGATTGCGGGAGTTTTTGGTTTTGATGAGAAAGAATATTTTGAAGCAGATCCGGACGCTTCTGAAGTGCCCGAAGTCAATTTTGGAAACGATGAGGATGAACAATGAAACGCATATGGATGCTTTTAAGCTTCTTGTTGCTGTTAAGCAGTGAGCATGTCTTTGCAGCTGACTTCCCGGAACTGACAAACGATCTTTATATTCAGGATGAAGTTGGAATTCTTTCGGAGCAGCAAAAAGAGGAATTGAGGGAATTGGGTCGTGGGTTGGAAGACGCCACGACTGCCCAAATCATGGTGCTGGTTATTCCGACACTTGAAGGTGAACCGATAGAGAGTTATGCCAATGAGGCATTGCGCCATTATGGAGTTGGATCAGAAGAGGAAAACAATGGTGTTTTGGTGGTATTATCACTTGATGAACCAGATAACCGGGAAATCTACGTGGAAATCGGCTATGGACTGGAAGGCGCATTGCCGGACGGCAAAGTCGGAAGGATTCTGGATGAATACGCCATTCCTTATTTAAGCCAAGACAATTACAGTGAAGGCGTCATAAATTTGTATGAAGCGCTTTACCAGGAAGTGGCCGCTGAATATCAATGGAATGGACAGCCGGTAGAACCCCAGGCGGCTTCTTCACCTCAACAACAGGAACAAGGTCTTCCGCCATTTATGACGATTCTGATTGTATCAGCGATTCTTATCTTAATTACCGGAGGCGGCGGTGGCAAAGGCGGCGGCCGTACAAGACGCAGAGGACGCGGTTTCTATATGGGACCAGGAAGTTTTGGCGGTGGATTTGGAGGCGGCGGCTTCGGCGGCGGTGGTGGTTTCCGTGGAGGCGGAGGCGGTTCATCCGGCGGAGGCGGTGCAGGCCGAGGCTTTTAGGTCTCCGTATCGTGACTTTGAAGTGTTCTGTGTTAATTAAATTTGATTTCAAGGCTTGCGTAAATTTATGCTACCTCTATAGAAAGAAGGAAAAGTATGTTTACTTTATACACACGCTCCAATTGCCCGCTTTGCGATGAAGCCAAATTGATGATTGAACTCGTTAATGAAGATTTTCCTTTAACTTATCGGGAAATCGATATCGAAAGCGACGAGGCATTGCATGAAAAGTACATGCTGATGATTCCGGTATTGGAAAAAGACAATGAAGTATTGTTATACGGCAATATCGGTTACGTGGAATTACTGGAAGCGTTAGAAACTTAACGCTTCTTTTTGTTTGCAATTAAAAGGATGATTAGGTAGAATGAGTTTAGTGGGACACAAAATTATTTAATGGGACAAAAAACGTCCAGCTAGAATGGAGTGAAAGCATGGATGCATTATTTGCCGCTCAGCAAAAGCTGATGCCGGAAATGTCCGAACTCCTAAAAAAGCGTTATCAGATACTCCAAACGATTAGCCTTGAACAACCAATCGGCAGGCGAACATTATGTGAAGTTGCCGGTGCAACAGAGCGTGAGATTAGAAAAGAAACGGATTTGCTGCGCAATCAGCAACTGATCCAAATGAAAACAGCAGGCATGACAGTTACATCGCAAGGAACGGAAGTGCTAGACAAGCTGAAAGTTTTCGTACGTGAAATATCCGGACTTACGGATATGGAAGTCCAACTGCAGGCGATTCTCGGAATCTCGAAAGTGGTGATCTTGCCACAGGACAGTGATGAAATCCCGGCAGTGAAGTCTCATATCGGCAAAGAAGCTGCACGTCTACTGGAAGGGTTATTTACTCGCTATAAGAAAATAGCCGTTACTGGCGGCAGCACGATGGCCGCTATTTCAAAAGAATTATCGAATGGCAAACCCGATCGGGCACTACAATTCATCGCTGCCCGCGGTGGTCTGGGAGAAGATGTCCTGCATCAAGCCAATACGATTGCAGCTGCCTTTGCCGAAAAAACAGGCGGTTCCTTTAAAACCCTTTACTTGCCTGATCACTTAAGCGCTGAAGCATTTGAAATGATGATGAAAGAGCCGGTGATCAAGGAAATGATGGACTTGTATGATCAGACTGATGTAGTGGTCCATGGCATAGGCAACGCGGAAGAGATGGCGGTTCGCCGGCACTCTTCTCTGGAAGAAGTAGAAAAGATCCGTTCTGGTGGGGCGATTAGTGAGGCTTTCGGCTATTATTTCGATAAAGACGGAAAAATTGTTTATCGCATCCGCACAGCGGGGATTCAATTGAAGCAGGTACAAAAAGCTTCAACTATTTTAGCAGTTGCCGGTGGGGGTTCTAAAGCAAGAGCGATTTTATCTTATTTTAAAAATGCGCCAAACCCGACAGTGCTGGTCACAGACGAGGGCGCTGCAAGAAAGATTATCGAATTGATTAAAAAATTGGAGGAATATTAAATGACTTTAAAATTAGCAATTAACGGATTTGGACGTATTGGACGCATCGTATTTCGTGGGGCAATGGCAAACGAAGAAGTGGAAGTTGTTGCAGTAAATGACTTGACTGACGCTAAAATGCTTGCACACCTTCTTAAATACGATTCAATTCACGGAACTTTGGATGCTGAAGTTTCAGCAGAAGGCGACAACATTGTTGTTAACGGCAAAACAATCCGCGTATTCTCTGAAAAAGACCCAGCAAACCTTCCATGGAAAGATCTTGGCGTTGATATCGTTGTTGAATCTACTGGATTCTTCACAGATGCAGCTTCAGCTTCAAAACACATCGAAGCAGGCGCGAAAAAAGTTATCGTTTCAGCACCAGGTAAAGATGGCATGAAAACACTTGTTATGGGCGTTAACCATGAATCTTACAACCCTGAAGAGCATGACGTTGTTTCAAATGCATCTTGTACAACAAACGGCTTAGCTGGTATCTCTAAAGTATTAAACGATCGTTTTGGCATCAAGCACGCTATGATGACAACAATCCATTCTTACACAAACGACCAAATTCTTTTGGATTCTCCACACAAGGATTACCGTCGTGCGCGTGCAGCTGCAGAATCAATGATTCCGACAACAACTGGAGCAGCAGTAGCTGTATCGCAAGTATTGCCTGAATTGAAAGGCAAAATTGATGGAATGGCTATCCGCGTACCAACATCAAACGTTTCATTGATCGACTTAGTAGTTGATCTTGAGCAGAAAGTTACTGTTGAAGAAGTCAACAATGCTTTGAAAGAAGCAACTGAAAACGAATTGAAGGGCTTCTTGGAATACAGCGATCTTCCATTGGTTTCAAAAGACTATAACGGCAACACTGCTTCTTCTACAGTCGATGGTTTATCAACAATGGCACTTGGCGATAACATGGTTAAAGTACTTGCATGGTATGACAACGAATCTGGCTACTCAGGCCGTTGTATCGACCTTGCATTGCATATGTACAAAACAGGATTGTAATCCTAAAATCATAGCTTAATTACCAATGAACCTCTATAATAAAAGAGGGTAAAAGGGGCGGGGACATACCCCGTCCCTTATTTTTTTGAATACAAATAGGAGGTATTTTCATGCAGCAGAAAATGACCATGAAAGATTTGGATTTGAAAGGAAAACGTGTATTTTGCCGAGTCGATTTCAATGTGCCGATGGAAGATGCAAAAGTGACGGACGATACAAGAATCCGCGCAGCTGTACCGACCATTCAATACTTGATCGAGCAAGGCGCAAAAGTGATTTTGGCCAGCCACTTGGGCCGTCCAAAAGGACAGGTCAATGAGGACATGAGACTCGCTGCAACAGGCGTCCGGTTGGGAGAATTGTTACATAAAGAAGTAAAGAGCCTTGACGAATCCATCGGCGAAAAAGTCGAACAGGAGATTTCAGCGATGCAGGAAGGCGATATCATTCTGCTTGAAAATGTCCGTTTCCACGCAGGCGAAGAAAAAAATGACCAAGAGCTGGCAAAAGCATTTGCTGCGCTAGCAGATGTTTTTGTTAACGATGCATTCGGAGCAGCTCACCGTGCGCATGCTTCTACTGCAGGCATTGCAAGCCACTTGCCGGCTGTGTCAGGTCTATTATTGGAAAAAGAGCTTGATGTGCTGGGCAAAGCATTATCAGAACCTGAGCGTCCATTTACGGCAATTATCGGCGGCGCTAAAGTGAAAGACAAAATCGGTGTAATCGATCATTTATTGGACAAGGTCGATAATTTATTGATTGGCGGGGGACTTTCCTACACCTTTATCAAAGCGCAAGGCTTTGAAATTGGAAATTCTCTTGTAGAAGAAGATAAATTGGAATTGGCTAAATCGTTCATTGAAAAAGCAGAGCAAAAAGGCGTCAAACTTTATCTGCCGATCGATGCTACAGTGGCGAGTGAGTTCTCTAATGATGCTGATAAGAAAAACGTCAACATCCAGGAAATCCCTTCAGATTGGGAAGGATTGGATATTGGTCCTGAAACTGTGAAGTTGTATGCAGATGTCATTAAAAACTCGAAATTGATCATTTGGAATGGACCTATGGGCGTCTTTGAAATGCCATCATTCGAAAATGGGACAAAGTCTATTGCACAGGCAATGGCAGAAACTTCAGGGTACACCGTAATTGGCGGCGGAGATTCAGCAGCGGCTGTTGAAAAATTCCATGTGGCCGATAAAATGGACCACATCTCTACAGGCGGCGGCGCTTCCCTGGAGTTTATGGAAGGCAAAGACTTGCCGGGTGTAAGTGCATTAACCGACAAGTAAAACAATTGAGTTGAAAGGGAGTGCTTTTGTGAGAAAACCCATTATTGCAGGAAACTGGAAAATGTATAAAACAGCAACAGAGGCAAAACAATTTATCGAAGAAGTAAACGGTCTGGTACCTGATTCTGAAAAATTGGATGCGGTCATTTGCGCACCGGCGCTGTTCTTGACGCAGCTGGTCGTTTCTGCAGAAAATAGCCCGCTTCAAATTGGAGCACAAACCATGTCTTCAGAAGACGAAGGTGCATTTACTGGGGAAATCAGCCCTGTTCAATTAACGGATATTGGTGTTAAATATGTCATCATTGGCCATTCAGAACGCCGCCAGTACTTCAACGAAACTGACGAATCGGCAAACCAGAAAGTTAAAGCGGCTTTCAATCACGGTTTGATCCCGATCCTATGTGTTGGGGAAACATTGGAGCATCGTGAAAATGGCGAAACCGGTACGGTTGTCGAAGCACAAGTAGAAAAAGGGATTTCCGGTTTGACTGAAGAACAGATCGCTCAATTGGTTATTGCTTATGAGCCTATTTGGGCAATCGGTACGGGGAAAACTGCTACTGCTGAAGACGCTAACGAAGTCTGCGGAATCGTCCGCAAAAAAGTGGCAGCGTTGTACAACGACCAAGCAGCTGAGCAGCTTCGCGTTCAATACGGCGGCAGCGTGAAACCTGCTAATATCGATGAATTAATGGGAATGGAGCATATTGACGGAGCTTTGGTTGGAGGCGCAAGCTTAGAAGCCGAATCTTTTGTTAAATTGTTGGAGGCTGGTTCACATGCGTAAAACCGAACATCCAGCGGCATTGATCATCTTAGATGGATTCGGCTGCCGCAAAGAGACTTTCGGTAATGCTGTGGCACAAGCTAACAAGCCGAATTTCGATCGCCTATGGGAGACCTATCCGCATGAATTGCTGACTGCTTCTGGAGAAGCTGTCGGTTTGCCGGATGGCCAAATGGGTAATTCTGAAGTAGGCCATTTGAACATCGGCGCTGGCCGAATTGTTTACCAAAACCTGACGCGCATCAATAAGTCGATTCGCGAAGGCGATTTTTATGAAAATGCTGCTTTTCTTGAAGCGGTAGGCAATGCGAAAAGCCGCGGCAAGGCTCTTCATATTTTAGGGTTATTGTCCGATGGCGGCGTACACAGTCATTATGAGCATCTTTTTGCCTTATTGAGACTGGCGAAGCAACAAGGATTGACTGAAGTCTATGTCCACGGTTTTCTAGATGGCCGGGACGTTGGTCCACGAACTGCGCTTAAATATGTAGAAGAGGCCGAGCAGAAAATGAAAGAAATCGGTGTCGGTAAGTTTGCATCAATCAGCGGACGCTATTATGCAATGGACCGTGACCAACGCTGGGAACGTGCCGATTTGGCTTATCGTGTATTAGTGGACGGCGTCGGCCGAACGGCTCCATCAGCAAATGCCGGTATCACGTATTCCTATGACCAGGATGTTTCAGATGAATTTGTGATCCCATTTGCAATTGTTGAAGACGGTAAGCCAGTGGCGACAATCGATTCAGGCGATTCCCTGATTTTCTTCAACTTCCGTCCGGATCGCTCGATTCAATTGACTGCCGCATTTATCCGTGAAGACTTTACCGGTTTCCCGTTAAGTGCTAAGCATCCGACAGACTTGAGCTATATCACGTTTACCTCGTATAGTGAGGATTTGCCGACGCGAGTGGCATTTGAAACATTGAACCTGGAAAATACGATCGGCGAAGTGGTTTCTGCCAATGGGTTGACTCAATTACGGATTGCGGAAACTGAAAAATATCCGCATGTCACCTTCTTTATGAGTGGGGGACGCGAAGAGGTCTTTCCAGGCGAAGACCGTATTCTTGTGGCTTCACCGAAAGTTGCAACTTACGATCTGCAACCTGAAATGAGTGCTTACGAAGTGACAGACCGCTTAGTGGAACAGATTGAAGCAGGGGCACACGATGCCATCATTTTGAACTTCGCCAATCCCGACATGGTAGGCCACAGCGGTTTACTGGAACCGACTATCCGCGCTATTGAAGTGGTGGATGAATGTTTGGGACGTATTGTGGATGCACTTCATGCTCAAGGCGGTTCGGCATTAATTACGGCTGATCATGGCAATGCAGATGAAGTACGTACGGTAGAAGGTTTGCCGATGACCGCACATACGACCAATCAAGTACCGGTAATTTTGACGAAATCAAATCATGTCCTTCGAAAAGACGGCATATTAGCCGACTTAGCACCAACAATCTTAAAAATGCTGGATATTCAACAACCGATTGAAATGACAGGAAAACCATTATATTAAAAGGGAGCTGTTTTAATTGCCAATTATCACACAAATTCAAGCACGCGAAGTATTAGATTCACGAGGAAACCCAACTATCGAAGTTGAAGTATTCACAGAAAGCGGTGCATTTGGCCGCGCAATCGTACCTTCAGGCGCTTCTACAGGCGAACACGAAGCAGTGGAGCTTCGCGATGGAGATAAGAGCCGTTTCTTAGGAAAAGGCGTATTAAAAGCAGTAGAGTTTGTTGATACTGAAATTGCGGAAGCGTTAGAGGAAAAATACTCAGTGCTTGACCAAGTATCAATCGATAACGCGATGATCGAATTGGACGGAACAGAAAACAAAGGCCGTTTAGGCGCTAACGCAATTTTAGGAGTTTCATTGGCTGTTGCATACGCTGCAGCTGACTATCTGGATATCCCACTTTACCAATACTTGGGCGGCTTTAACGCAAAACAATTACCGGTTCCAATGATGAACATCTTGAACGGCGGCGAACATGCTGACAACAACGTGGACATCCAGGAATTCATGGTAATGCCAGTTGGAGCAGAATCCTTCCGTGAAGCGGTTCAGATGGGGGCAGAAATCTTCCATAACCTAAAATCCGTATTGAAAGAAAAAGGCTATAACACTTCTGTTGGGGACGAAGGCGGATTTGCTCCAAACCTAGGTTCGAACGAAGAAGCTTTGACTACCATCTTGGAAGCAATTGAAAAAGCGGGCTACAAAGCTGGCACTGACGTATTATTGGCAATGGATGTCGCTTCTTCTGAAATCTATGACAAAGAAAAAGGCGTTTACAACTTGCCAGGAGACAATACAGTGAAAACATCTGCTGAAATGGTTGACTGGTACGAAGAACTTTGCAATAAATACCCGATCATTTCAATTGAAGATGGATTGGATGAAAACGACTGGGCTGGACATAAATTACTGACTGAACGAATTGGCGACCGCGTACAATTGGTTGGAGACGATCTATTTGTTACAAACACGAAGAAATTGGCTCAAGGAATCGAAGAAGGCATCGGCAACTCAATCTTGATCAAAGTTAACCAAATCGGTACATTGACAGAGACTTTCGATGCGATCGAAATGGCGAAACGTGCAGGATACACAGCAGTAATCAGCCACCGTTCTGGTGAGTCTGAAGATGTTACAATTGCAGATATCGCTGTTGCAACAAATGCTGGGCAGATCAAAACAGGTGCTCCATCACGTACTGACCGCGTTGCGAAATACAACCAGTTATTGCGCATCGAAGATCAGTTATTTGAAACAGGTCAATATTTGGGTCTGAAAACTTTCTACAACTTGAAAAAATAACCCATGAGTTCAAGTGCTTTTTAAATCATATAGGTTGCAGTGGATATTTCGCAAATAAGCTCTGCTATCCTGCGGGCTTGCGCCGAACTAACTCGGGCTGGATGCCCGAGTGGATTTCTTGCATGTCGCTGCGCTGCTCCCGCGGGAGTCTCCGCTGATTTGCTACATATCCTATTTGTAACTGTGATTCTTTTTTAATTTGCTATGAGTTGTTAGTTGATGCTTTGAAGAAAGAGTGCAAGGCGGTGACTCCTGCGGGATAGCGTGTCCAGGTGAGACCCCGCAAGGCGAAAGCCTGAGGAGGCTCACGGACCGCCCGCGGAAAGCGTCCGCCTGAAGCGATTTCTTCCGATCTGCTACTAGTTTTTGAACTTTAGAAAAGTAAATGCATTAGCTAAAGAAAATAGAGGCAATTGCCTCTATTTTCTATTGCTATTGTCATAGGTCACAATTTTTGGTAAACTTAGAGTTGTTGTGAACGTTCTTTTCAGGAGGTGGAATTTATGCATACGTTGTTAATGACATTACTCGTCATCGTATCGCTCGCATTAATCGTAGTCGTTTTATTGCAATCTGGAAAAAGTGCAGGTCTTTCAGGAGCCATCTCCGGTGGAGCAGAGCAACTTTTCGGCAAGCAAAAAGCTCGTGGTTTGGACTTGGTCCTCCATCGGGTAACGATCGTACTTGCTGCCTTATTCTTTATTCTGGCTGTTGCCGTAACGAAAGTTTAATGTAGATGATTAAATCGCCTGACCATACATGGTTAGGCGTTTTCTTTTAGTATTAGAATGGAGGAATTATGATGCGGATTTCGCAGCCAAAACCATTTTTCTTTAAATCAGGTCCCCGGGCCGTACTGCTTTTGCATGGCTTTACAGGTAACTCGGCGGATGTTCGCATGCTTGGCCGCTTTTTGGAGACAAAAGGATATACGAGTATTGCTCCTCATTATGCAGGGCATGGCGTGGCGCCGGAAGAACTGGTTGGTACTGGACCCGCCGATTGGTGGAAAGATGTGGAACAGGCATATGAGACATTACTGGAAGAGGGTTATACGGAAATTGCAGTGGCTGGATTGTCGCTGGGCGGCGTATTCAGCCTGAAATTAGGGTATACAAAACCTATCAAGGGAATTGTCACCATGTGCTCGCCTATGTATATGAAAACCACTGATCTGATGTATGAAGGTGTGTTGAAATATGCCCGTGAATATAAAAACTATGAAGGAAAAAATGACGAGCTTATCGAAGAAGAAATGAAGGCTTTCCAGGAACAGCCGATGGAGTCGCTGGCTGATTTACGCGCCTTGATAGGAGAAGTCAAAGAACATGTGGACCACGTCTATGCGCCACTGTTCGTTGCCCAAGGCAGACTGGATACTGTCATTAATACGGATTCAGCAAATGTCATTTATGAAAATGCGGAATCAACGGTTAAACAGATCAAGTGGTACGAAAACTCGGGCCATGTTATTACGCTTGATAAAGAGAAAAAGCAATTGTATGAAGACATTTACACATTCTTTGAATCACTTGATTGGAGTGTGTGAACTGTCATAAAGGAGGAGTTAGATTTGGGAAATACCGAGAGTTCATTGGAACAGCGCTTACTGGTCTTTATGCGTGAAGAAGCATATAAGCCGCTGACTGTACAGGAAATAGAAGAACAATTCGGTTTTGAAGATGCCGACGAGTTTAAAGAATTAGTAAAAACTTTAGTGCGTCTAGAAGAAAAAGGAACGCTGGTCCGTTCAAGATCTAATCGGTACGGTGTGCCAGAGCGGATGAATTTGATGCGCGGTAAATTTATTGGTCACCCAAAAGGTTTCGGCTTTGTGGCTCCTGAAGAAGCCGGGTTGGACGATGTATTCATTCCGCCGACTGAAACAAATGGCGCAGTGAACGGAGATAAGGTACTGATCCGCATTTCAGAGGGGTCGACAGGCGATCGCCGCGAAGGCGCGATTATCCGAATCCTCGAACGCGGAACGACAAAAGCTGTCGGAACGTTCCAGGAAAATAAAGGCTTTGGTTTTGTCGTAACAGATGATAAGAAAATGAATATGGATATTTTCATCGCAAAAGATGACACGTTAGGCGCGGTAGACGGCCATAAAGTTGTGGTGGAGATTACTGGATGGCCAGAAGGCAGAATGTCCGCAACGGGTATGGTGACACAAATTCTTGGCCATAAAAACGACCCGGGTGTCGACATTCTTTCCATCATTCATAAATACGGCATAGAAACCGAATTTCCACCGGATGTTTTGGAGCAGGCAAATAGTGTGCCAGACGAAATCGATCCGGCAGATTTAACCGAACGCCGCGATTTGCGAAACGAGCAGATTGTTACAATTGACGGCGCTGATGCTAAGGATTTGGATGATGCAGTCCAAGTGGTGAAGTATGAAGATGGCACCTATAAATTAGGCGTACATATTGCTGACGTCAGCCACTATGTAACGGAAGGATCGCCAATCGACAGAGAAGCTTATGACCGGGCAACCAGTATCTATTTGACCGACCGGGTCATTCCGATGATTCCACATCGCCTTTCAAACGGCATTTGTTCATTGAATCCGCAGGTCGATCGCTTGACCTTGTCTTGTGAAATGATTTTTAATGACCAGGGCGAAGTGCAATCCTACGATATTTTCCAAAGCGTTATTAATACGTCGGCACGCATGACGTATACGGATGTTTATGAAATTTTGGAACAGGATAACCCGGAGCTGAAAGAAAAGTACAGCGAATTGGTACCGATGTTCGAATTGATGAAAGAGCTTGCTGAAGTGCTTCGCACGAAACGGATGCGACGCGGTGCTATTGATTTTGATTTTAAGGAATCCAAAGTGCTTGTCGATGAAAACGGCTACCCTGTGGATGTTGTTGTCCGGGAACGAACTGTTTCTGAACGTTTAATCGAAGAATTCATGCTCGCTGCCAATGAAACAGTAGCAGAACATTTCCACCGCATGGAAGTTCCTGCGATTTACCGTATCCACGAAGATCCGAAGCCAGAAAAACTGCAGCGCTTCTTCGAATTCGTTACGAACTTCGGTATTGTTGTAAAAGGATCTGGAACACAAATTCATCCAAAAGCTTTACAGGAAATTGTCGAATCAATTGCAGGAACGCCGGAAGAGCCCGTTATTTCTACAATGATGCTTCGTTCTATGCAGCAGGCAAAGTATTCGGCTGAAAGTTTGGGGCATTTTGGTTTATCGACCGAATTCTATACGCATTTCACATCACCGATTCGCCGTTATCCAGATTTGATTGTGCATCGCCTGATTCGCACATACTTGATCGAAAAAGATTTGTCTCGAAAAACAATCGCTTATTGGGAAGCCAATATGGATGATATTGCTACACATACATCCGAGCGTGAACGCCGTGCAGTGGAAGCTGAACGTGATACAGACGCTTTGAAAAAGTCCCAGTTTATGGCTGATAAAATCGGTGAGCAATTTACTGGCATCATTTCTTCTGTAACAAATTTTGGGTTGTTTATTGAACTTGAGAATACCATTGAAGGCTTGGTTCACGTTTCCAATATGACAGACGATTATTACCGCTTTGACGATCGCAGCATGATGATGATCGGCGAGCGCAATAAACGCCAATTCCGAATTGGTGACGAAATTGAAATCAAAGTCATTGGCGTAAAGCCTGAAGAATCATCTATTGATTTCGAAATTGTGGGCATGGTGCAAAACACTCGCCAGTCGAGAAGAGAGCAGCCAAAAGTAATCCGCGCTGCGAAAAAAGACGGCGGTGGAAAACCGGGACGCGATGGCAAAAAGCCAGAAGGCGGCGGACCTACACGCAAGCCGAAAAACAAAAAGAAAAAGTTCTACGAAGGCGCAGCAAAACAAGGGCGCAACAAGAAAAAATAAAATCGCGGCTCAAGGGCCGCTTTTTTGAATCTAGCTGAGGTGAAACCACATGGCCAAAGGAGAAGGCAAAGTAATTGCCCAAAACAAGAAAGCCGGTTTCGATTTTTTCATTGAAGAAACCATCGAAGCAGGCATCGTCTTGCAGGGTACCGAAATTAAATCCGCACGAAACGGCAAGGTCCAGTTGAAGGAATCGTTTGTACGAATCCGCAACGGGGAAGCCTGGATTTCAAATATGCACATCAGTCCTTATGATCAGGGCAATCAGTTTAACCACGATCCTACAAGGTCACGTAAGCTGCTGCTGCATAAAAAGCAGATTACGGATTTAGAGGCCCATTCAAAAGTGCAGGGTTCTGCCATCATTCCGCTGAAGATGTATTTGAAGGACGGCTTCGCCAAAATTCTGCTCGGTGTCGGTAAAGGGAAGAAGAACTACGACAAACGGGAAGATTTGAAGAAAAAAGACGCGAAACGGCAAATCGACCGTGCCATAAAAGAATACAACCGCTAAAACTTGAAGTCTGACCATTGTTGTCTTATAATAGGGATATAGCACATGAAGCTGTTTATTCATCTTCCGTGTCTCTTTTTAATAAGGGGACGTTACGGATTCGACAGGGATGATCTGGGCTTGGGTCGCGCGTCGGAGGATCGGCTCCGTCATCAACGTATTTATAACAACTGGCAAAACAAACCAAAACCTAGCATTCGCAGCGTAAGCTCGGATCTGCTTTATCTATCCATCGCCCATGTGGCTGGGTAAAGCTCAACTTTAGTGGGATACAACGTTTGCTGCCATCTGAGGCAAACGGGAGAGATTTACAGATTAGTGCCCAGGAAGCCCGCTTATTGGCAGAATGGTGCATGAAACCTCAATAAATAAGCTACACGCGTAGACGCTCAAGTAGCGGAGTTTCTGGACGCGGGTTCGACTCCCGCCGTCTCCATAGTGAGATAAAAAACGTCAAAACCTTTACTGGTTTTGGCGTTTTTTGGTTGTCCTATAAAATGTTGATTTACGCTGCTGCCGGACGCTTTCCGCGGGCACGGCTTCTGCCGCTTCCTTCGCTGCGCTCAGTCCAGTGGCTCTAGCTCATGTCGCTCTGTCGCTTTGCTCCGTCACTGCTCCCGCAGGAGTCGCCGGCCTCCGCTGCAATCAACTGGAGAGATTCCACTAGTATTAAAAGTTGTATCTTAAAATGTCTAGTATTAATCATCTTTTAGTCAGCGGATAAAGTTAAGCCAGAAAGAAGAGTTTTTTGAGGGGTTAAAGGAATGGTGATTGGCGATGAATTATATTACTAAGTTTTTAACGATATTTGCAATGTTAGCAAGAATCTAATAAGGTTCACTTCATTAAATTAAGGTATATTATATTTGTAATAGATTCTCTTTAGAGACAAGAAAAGTAGGTGAAAAAAGTGGGGAAATTTGGTTTGGATAGCAAAGGACAGGTAGCTGTGACAAAGTATCATGAAAAACACAAGCCTGCCAAATTTGATAAAAAGCAGCAACTTGAAAAAATACGTACAGAGTATTTGAAAAAGAAGGAAAAACAAACAGATAAATAATAGGAACGAAAACATAGGGAGTCTAAAATTTTTCTATGTTTTTCTTATTTGAAACTCAATGGCATCAAGGTGGATGAGTGTGCTGTGCGACATCGCTTCTAAGCCGCCTGCAACGATTGAATGGCATTATTATTTAGTGTAGAGTGAGAAAATCTATGAATCTAGTGGATTTTCTTTTAATTTTGAAAACAATTCATATATATTAATAGTCAGAAGGTCTTTGAGCTAAGTTCGTGAATATGTATTACTCCCTAACGAGTAAAACATTGATATACTGCTGATTACTATAATTAACTTCCAAGTAGCGGAGTTTCTGGACGCGGGTTTCGACTCCCGCCGTCTCCATAGTGAGATTAAGAACGTCAAAACCTTTACTGGTTTTGGCGTTTTTTTGTTGTTCAACTAGTTAGTAATTTGTTTGATAGATGTCAAAATCTTATATACTTAATGTTATTTAGAGAGTCCATAAAATACTTTCTTTCCAGTTAAAATTGAGTAAGTTACGATGCGAAGCTAAGAATGTTGAGTCTAATCTTATAAAAGTCTAGGAAACGCCTTATTATAAAGCCCAAATCGTATTGACAATAAAGCTTAAAATCATTATAGTTACAATATTGATACTGAGAATCATTATCAGCCATTTGAACTAGAGAGGAATTACTGAACATGCAAAAATATAAAACGAAAAAGGGTTTACTTATAGCATTCGTTGCCTCAATTTTCCTTGTTACAGCGGGTTGCTCTAATGACGATGCTGCTTCCCAATCGAATGAAAGCACCGAGGGATCGTCCACTTCCATCACAATGTCCTGGCCGCGGGACATCGGGGCTATGAACCCACATGTTTACAATCCTTCACAATTATTAACGCAGTCGATGATTTATGAACCACTCGTTAGTTACGAAGAAGGCGGAGAGCTTAAACCGCATCTTGCAGAATCCTGGACAATTTCTGAGGATGGTCTTGAATATACATTTAAACTTCGTGAGAACGTTAAGTTTACAGACGGATCTCCATTCGATGCTTCAATAGTCAAAAAGAATTTCGATACCATTATGGAAAATAAGAGTTCCCATAGTTGGCTCGGCGTTATCAACGTACTTGAGAAAACAGAAGTCATCGATGACCTGACGTTTAAAATGGTCTTATCAGAACCCTATTATCCAGCACTTCAGGATTTGGCAGTCGTTCGTCCGGTGAGGTTCCTTGGTGAGTCGGGATTCCCTGAAGATGGCGATACGTCAAAAGGAATTACAAAGCCAGTAGGAACAGGGCCATGGATTTTGGAAGACTATAAAAAAGATGAATACGCTACATTTACCCGGAACCCAGATTATTGGGGTGATGCTCCAGAAGCAGAAAAAGTAACCATAAAAATTATTCCTGATGCAGAAACGCGTGTTTTGGCTTTTGAGAAAGGCGAATTGGACCTGATCTATGGGGAAGGTGCCATAAGCATGGATTCCTTCAACCATTTGAAAGAGTCCGGTGAATACAAAACGGATTTATCAGAGCCGGTTGGAACAAGGAGTTTGCTGTTGAATACTACAAATGAGAAGCTGGCCGATTTGAATGTACGGTTAGCTTTGCAGCATGGTTTCAACAAAGAGGCGATGGTGGAAGGCATCACGCTTGGAATAGAAGAAAAAGCGGATAAAATCCTGTCCACAAATTTCCCATATACGGATGTCGAAGTTGACGCAATCGAGTATGATGTGGAAAAAGCTGCTTCCTATCTTGATGAAGCAGGGTGGAAGATGCCGTCTGGAAAGTCGATACGCGAAAAAGATGGACAGCCGCTCGAACTGGAACTGATGTACGACAAAACAGATCCTATTCAAAAAGCGATGGCTGAAACCCTTCAAGCTGAATGGTCAGCGATAGGCGTCAAACTGAACATTACAGGAGTAGAGTTGACGGTTCAAATCGAACGTCGCAAAGCAGGAGACTTCGACGTTGATTTCTGGTATAATTACGGCGCTCCATACGATCCACATTCCTTTATTAACGTTGTAGCAGAAGAAGGATGGGGCGTTTCAGAAGCTCACTCAAAACTGCCAATGAAAGAGGAATTGAATAAACAGGTCGATGCTGCTCTTGCTTCTACTGACGAGACAGAACGCCAGGAGCTTTATGGCACGATCTTGAAGACATTACAAGAACAATCGGTTATTGTGCCGGTTTCGTATATGAAAAAGACAGTCGTTTATCAAAATGGCATAGAAGAGTTTGTATTCCCAGCTAATCGGGATGAGCACCCTTTCAATGAAATCAACGTAAGCCAGTAACTAATGGAGAGGACAAGTCATGTTTATCTATCTTATAAAACGGCTCCTTGCTGTCGTTCCCATTATTCTCTTTGCCATTTTTCTAATGTTTGCATTGATACGCCTCTCGCCGGTCGATCCAGCTGAAGCGTATCTAGCTGCAGCTAATATACATCCCACTGATGAGATTCTAGCTGAAAAACGGCATGAGTTCGGTTTAGATCAGCCATTGCTTGTCCAATATGTTCAAACGGTTAAGAAGATTGTCCAGTTGGATTTTGGCAACTCGTATGTAACAAATACTCCTGTTTGGCAAGAGGTAGCAACTCGAATGCCTGCAACCATTCAACTCGCTGTCAGCAGTATCATTCTTTCTATCGTTGTCAGCGTTCCTTTAGGGTTCTTAGCCGCCATCTATAAAAACAGCCTGATCGATCATTTGAGCAGGCTTCTTTCTTATTTAGGCGCTTCCATTCCACAATTCTGGCTTGGCTACGTTTTAATATTCCTCTTTTCCGTTAAACTGGACATGTTCCCGGTAGAAGGAAGGGGAACCTGGCAGCATTTCGTGCTGCCGAGCATTACGCTTTCCTTAGCGTTGATTGCGATCTACACGCGTTTGCTTCGTGCGAGTGTGCTGGAAGAATTGGAAAATGTATATGTCATCTATGGCCGCACGCGAGGCATTAAAGAGAAGACAATTATGGTGAAACATGTATTGCGAATTGCGATTTCTCCCATGCTCACAGGGTTGGGCATGAATTTGGGGAAACTGCTGACAGGCACCATCATCGTTGAACAAGTTTTTTCCTGGCCGGGATTTGGCCGTTTCTTTATAGAAGCGATATTCAACCGGGATATTCCAGTTATTCAAGGCTATGTTGTTTTGGCAGCGTGCCTGTTTATCGTCTGCAACCTCATCGTTGATCTTGTGCAATTGTACATAGATCCGCGTATTTCACGGAAGGGAATGGCTGAATCTTGATATCTAGTGTACAAATGGCCAGCAAAAGCAAGTGGGCGCTTATCATAAGTGCCGCCATATTGATTGTTTTTTTTCTGGTCAGTATTCTGGCACCATGGATTGCTCCTCATGATCCCATCCAAGTGAATTTGGCCATCAAGCTATCTTCTCCTTCCTGGGAATATCCGCTCGGCACCGATCATTTAGGGCGTTGCAATTTATCGCGTCTTTTGTATGGAGCACGTGTATCTCTAGGATTTGCATCGTTGATTTTTGCCGCATCTTTAGGTTTTGGGCTGCTTGTTGGAATGATTGCGGGATTTAAAGGCGGTTGGATTGACCTGTTGTTGATGCGGTTCTGTGATGGTGTCATGGCGTTTCCAAATCTGGTGCTTGTTCTTGGCATCGTTGGTTTATTAGGACCTGGACTGTGGCAAGTGGTGATCGCACTCATGATGGTCCAGTGGGTATACTATGCACGAATGATTCGCGGCATGGTTGTCAGTATGAAAGAGCAGAACTTTATTGCAGCGGCAAGGATCAGCGGTTCTTCAACCGGAAAAATCATCAGGCGGCATTTACTGCCAAATGTCCTTCCTCCCATCATGGTCATGGGTACACTGGAGATGGGTTGGGCGATCATGGACATTTCTGCCCTATCGTTCCTCGGGCTTGGCATACAGCCTCCTACGCCTGAGTGGGGCGCAATGATACAGGAAGGCAAGGCTTTTATCCGGAGCCAGCCTGAATTAATGATATATCCAGGATTAATGATCTTGTTTGTGGTCATTTCATTTAATGTACTGGGAGAATCTCTCTCGGAGCGGTTTGGCATAAAAAGACGTTATTGAAAAGGGGTATGGAGAAGATGGAAAAACAGCAAAATGCTTTGCAGGTAACGGATTTGAATGTTGCCGTGAAAACAGCAAAAGGCGCACTTCCGCTGGTTCAAAACCTGAAATTGGATTTAAAGCCGGGGAAGGTTTTGGGACTTGTCGGAGAGAGTGGAAGCGGGAAAACCGTCACGTGCATGGCGCTTCTTCAATTGTTGAATTCGAAATCCATGTCTGTAGAAGGAAGCATTCAATTGCGCGGACAAGAGCTGAACGGCTTAAAGCAAAAAGAAATGCGAAAAGTCCTGGGCAAAGAAATTGGGTTCATTATGCAAAATCCGATGAATGCCTTCACCCCTGTATACACAATCGGCAATCAATTTGTAGAAACCATCCGAACCCATACGAACTTAACGAAAAAACAAGCCATTGATTTGGCTGTCTCTTCTTTAGAGTCAATGAACTTAAAAGAGCCCTCTAAACTAATGAAAATGTATCCTTTCCAACTCAGTGGAGGAATGCTGCAACGTGTCATGATCGCAATATCGATGTGTTTGCGTCCTTCAGTTGTTATCGCGGATGAGCCGACAACAGCTCTTGATGTCACGAATCAGTTACAGGTTCTAAGAGAACTGGATCGCCTCCGTACAGAATGTGGAACGTCCATTTTACTAATCTCACATGATTTAGGCGTAATTTCGGAGTTGGCAGACGACGTGGCTGTAATGCGTAATGGCCGGATAATAGAAAAAGCGGACGTGTTTCAATTGTTTGACCATCCAAAGCATGAATATACAAAAAAACTATTGCAGGCAAGACCTGCGTTGCCAATGAATGAGCCGTTGAGAAAACTAGTTATATAAAATTGGCGTTAAGGAAAAGAAATGTAAAAGCGAAGGAGGACGCAAGCATGAGCCTATTGGAAGTGAAACAAGTCACACATACATATGGTTCGCTGCGTTCTTTTTGGCGGCCTCAAAAAGAGGCACAAGTTCTTTCCGACGTTTCCCTTTCTCTAGAGCAGGGGACGTGCATGGGGCTTATTGGTACAAGTGGAGCTGGAAAAAGCACGTTGGGAAAAGTGATTTTGGGACTTGAAAAACCCAAAGAAGGCCAGGTGCTGTTTCAGGGACAAGATCTTTATGCGATGAATTCTAAAGTACGCAAGCAGATGCGAAGAGATCTTCAAGTAGTTTTTCAAGACAGCTACTCTTCGGTGAACCCGCGTTTGACTGCAGAAAAGATTATTGGGGAGCCGCTGGACAACTACGAAAGGCTTTCTGCTTCCGAACAAAAAAGAACGATTGCCGAGTTATTGGAACAGGTTGGATTAAGTGCAGAAGACATGCAAAAGTTCCCTGGTCAATTTAGCGGTGGACAGTTGCAGCGGATCAGCATTGCGAGAGCCATTGCCTTAAAGCCAAAGATGATTGTCTTAGATGAATCTGTAAGCAGTCTTGATATGGTTAACCAGACAAACATTTTAAAACTGTTGGATGATTTAAAATCTGAGTATGGGTTGTCTTATCTCTTCATCACGCATGACATTCGAGCTGCGTACGCGATTTCGGATGTCTTGACTGTCATGGAGAAGGGAAGAATCGTTGAAACTTATAATAATAAAGATGAAGTGTTTACTTCATCAGAACCGGCAGTGAAGGATCTGGTTGCTTCTATATTGCCTGAACATCCCCGAAATCGGACTGTCTCTAATGGAAAGCGTGTTGTACAGGTATAGCTACTTGAGCAGTCGATGGCTAGAAAAACTGGATCTTTTGAATACCCCCTTAAACACATCAGATAATGAGTGTTTAAGGGGGTATTTATCTTTTTCTAGACTATAGAGTTATAATTAAATAAAATTTTATGGAATTTAAATGGATTTAAATGCAATAATTGGATATAGTGACTTTAACCAGTTATTTCAAAAGGAACTCATTTTTGGAGAATTATTTTGCTGAAAGGTAGCAATGAAAACCTGGGAGGAGAAAGAAACTTGGATAAATTTGTTTTTATATTTGGTCCTCAAGCAGTTGGGAAGATGACCGTTGGACAAGAACTATCTGCCATAACAGGCTTAAAGCTTTTTCATAATCATATGACGATTGACTTATTAGAGCCCTTATATGGATTTAGCAAAGAGATGTGGCGGTTAGCAAATACATTTCGTCGCTCAATTTTCCAATCCTTTGCAATAAGCGATCAATACGGAATGATTTTTACTAAAGTCTGGTATTTTGATAAAAAAGAGGATTGGGACGAGATTGAATACATGTGCCATATCTTTAGTTCGCAAGGAGTGAAAATTCATTTTGTAGAATTGGAGGCCGATGTAGGAGAAAGATTGGTTAGAAATAAAACATCCCATCGACTGGAACAAAAGCCAACAAAACGAAATATTAATTAATCAGAACTACATTTGTTGAGTTCTTTAAAAACCAATAGATTAAATTCTTTCGAAGGCGAAGTGGCAATAGAAAATTATCTGCGTATTAATAACACTAAAAAGAATGCGAGAGAAGTAGCACATATCATAAAAGAAACATTTGATTTATAAAAAAGAGAATTCGGACTAAGGTGTGAGATGCTTTTAAGTTATCTTGGCATCACTGAATTATAAGCCTTTAACGAATTTAGCAATGAAAATAAAAGACAATAGAAAGCAGGAACAAAGATGAATGAAGAAAAACTGCAAGCAGCTCTGCTGCACGCCGGTGTCAAAGAAGCTGTTTTTTTAGGCGAAGGCGCGTGGCATTACGCCTGGACAGCATGGAAAGAGGGCAGAAAAATGGTGCTCCGGATTCCAAAGGAAGTAACTTACGGTAAACCAGTCCTCTTCAATAAAGCCGCATTGAAAGCAGAATATGGAGGGACGGAGCTTTATTACCGTTCTGTCAATCAAGCGGTGGCAAGAGCAGCTCCAGAGCTTTTCGAATTTCATGTGTCAGCGAGTATAACGTATACGCTCGAATCTTTTGGAGGCACATAGATTAATCTACATACTATGACTTTGAAAACCGCTTATCAAACTGGCAAAGCCATAGGAGAGATTCATCGGAAGACAGAAGAGATTCCACACGGCATAGAAGGATTTGGCTATCTCGGCTGGTCAGAGAGCAAAGGGATCCATGGTCTTTTGGAAGGTGATGCTTCCAAATTTCTTGAAGAAGAAAGTGAAGAACAACTGGCAGATTACCATGAGTTGTGCAAAGCGTATTCAATTTTTAACGACGAAACAGTCATTAAAGCACTACAACTGGCTGTAACTACAAGAAAACAAAATTTTACACAGCCACTTTTGGTCAATCAGGATACTTCTCCTGAAAATATTTTGGTGAATGGTACTCAAATTTGCCTCATCGATCCATTTCCAAGCATTTATTACCCAAGAGGAATGGCTGGAAACTTTATGAATTTATACGAAACACTATTCATTGCCTTGTCTGAAACTGATCGTTATCGAAAACATGATTTTTCGGCGTGTGCAGAGGAACTGACAATGATGGCAAAAGGATTTATCGAAGGATACAGTGCGGGCGACGCGCAAATCGTGCTCGAAGTCCGGGGAGAGCAATTGTTGCAATTGCTTGAATCAGCGTTCAGCCATCATCAATTGCTGTCGAAAGAATTGTCCGAAGAAATGAGGATTCGATATGGCAACAAAAAAGAGATAGCAGACAGGCTCTTGCTGTTATGCAATGAACTGAAAGAATTGTCTGCCGCTCTCATAAGAAGTGCTGCGTGGTCGATTGAAGAAACTAAGCATTTTCCTACTAACTAAAGTTTAGAGGAAACCAAAAACAAAGGGGGGGTGACATGAAGCTGCTAAAAGCAAAAATGAATAAGAAAACAGCTGAAGAAATTTTAAAATGGAAATATGATCCGCCTTATGATTTTTACAATAATGAACTGACCGAGGGGGCATTAGAAGAATTACTAAATGGAACTTATTCTATTGTTTTAACTGAGAAAAAAGAGACTTTCGGTTTTTTCTGCATGGGTGCAAGCGCCCAAGTACCAGCCGGAAGCAGCTTTGGTATTTATGAGGAGAACTGTATCGATCTGGGGCTGGGAATGTATCCTGGGTTTACAGGGAAGGGAAACAGCGTGGATTTTGGTTCGTTTGTGCTTAGATCTATAGAAGAAAAACGAAAGGGACTGCCAATTCGATTGACTGTTGCTGCATTTAACAAACGGGCAATTCATTTATACGCTAAACTTGGCTTTGTTCCAGACGAGCGATTCAGCACTCACTTCACAGATTTTATTACTATGGTAAAAAAGTATTGATGTATCAAGGTTTTTAGGAAATCTTTCGTGCTGATAAAACCTGATTACTGAATCAAGAATGCGTCAACTATATGAACAATTCGCCATATTCCTCTCTATTATATGCCAGTCCTGGAGTCTAAAGGAATGGATATTGTTTTTACAGCCGCAATGAGTATGCTACAATAACGGACATTATGTTCGAGAGGGGAATACAGATGATTAAAAAATGGTTCTTAACTATAGTTCTTGGAGGATCCATGGTGGCATTGGCTGCTTGTGGTGGCGAAAATGCGGAAGAAACGAACGAGGAAGCTGCACCTCAAGAGGAAGCAGCAGATCAAGAAGCTGAAAATGCCGAACAGCCAGAAATGCCTGAACCGGATCTGGAAGGCGTTCCCGATATCGTAGCTGAAGTAAATGGTGAAGAAATTTCAAAGGAAGAATTTGAATCTGCTTATACAGGCCAATTCCAGCAGCTTGCGATGCAGGCACAGATGGCTGGTCAGGAAGTTGATCAAACCCAGTTGAAAGAGCAAATTGCTGAAAGCCTAGTCGCTCAAAAGTTGCTTGTTCAAGAAACTGAAAATCAAGAGATAACTGCATCAGAAGAGCAGGTTAATACAGCGTTAGAAGAACTGGCAAAGCAAAATGGCCTGGAATCTTCAGAAGAGTTTTTAGCTGCACTTGAAGAGCAAGGTATTTCTGAAGAAGAAGTCATGGAGCAAGTGGAAGCCCAAGTAAAAGTTGAACAACTGATTGCAAGCGAGACCGGCGAAATCAATCCGACGGATGAAGAAATACAGACAGTTTATGATGAAGCACAGGCTCAACAAGAAGAATCCGGTGGCGAAGAACTTCCTGCTTTCGAAGAAGTAAAACCCCAGCTTGAAGAACAGGTAAGAATGCAAAAAGAAGGTGAAGCTACACAGACGCTAATCGCCCAGCTTCGTGAAGAAGCAGATGTAACCATTAATCTATAAAATGAAAACCAGATCCCCGGGATCTGGTTTTTTTATCCATTGTTAATAAGCATTTCTAAAGGATTGCTTCACCAATTCTGCCGCTCTTACTGCTAAAGTTTTATTTTATTTTTGATGGGGTATGATGTATAAATGGAATTTTCAATAAAATCTTCTTAAGAACTCTTCAAGTTTCAATTCAAGACAGAGGGTTTGACAGGACAGCAAATCTTGCGTATCCTTTACACTTGTGATAAAGAGAAACTTGAGGCAGCAGTGGTTCTTCATCCGCTGTTGGTTTTCAGTTGATCAATTCAGGCTTTGACGGCCAGTGGACTCTCACTTATAAAAGTGAGGGTATTGCTGGCCGTTAAAGCGGAATAAAAGAAAAAGGAGGGGTACTATATGAAGAAAGTAACCAATGTTTTTTGGATTGCTCTTGCGCTCGTATTATTGGCCATTGGCTACGGAGCATTTGCACCCGATAATTTTGCAGAAGTTACAGGGAATATAGAATCATTCCTGACAACTTCGTTCGGTTGGTATTATTTATTAGTTGTTTCCGTCATGGTTATATTTTGTCTATTTTTCCTTATCAGCCCGATGGGACAAGTAAGACTGGGCAAAGATACAGATAAACCCGAATTTTCATTTGGAACATGGGTTGCCATGTTATTTTCAGCAGGAATGGGAATCGGTCTTGTATTCTGGGGAGCAGCAGAACCGTTATCGCATTTTGCAATCGATCCGGCAACCGCTGAACCTGGCAGCGCCGACGCGATGCGGGAATCAATGCGTTTCAGTTTTTTCCATTGGGGAATCCATGCGTGGGCTATTTATGCCGTAGTGGCTTTGGCACTCGCTTATTCACAGTTCCGAAAAGGGGAGCCCGGATTAATTTCAGCAACGCTAAAACCTTTGTTTGGCGATAAGATGAAAGGTCCTTGGGGAGTATTAGTGGATGTTATTGCTGTTTTCGCAACAGTTATTGGTGTTGCAACCACCCTCGGCTTTGGAGCTATCCAAATTAATGGTGGACTTGCTTTTCTCTTTGATGGCATATCAGGAGATAGTTTTATTGTACAATTAATCGTTATTGCCATTGTAACGGTATTGTTTATGGTTTCATCTTGGTCAGGACTGAGCAAAGGAATCAAGTATCTGTCTAACACCAATATGGTACTGGCAGTGGTATTGCTCACAGCAGTCATTGCACTTGGCCCAACTTTACTAATTATGAATATGTTTACTGATACAATCGGTACATACTTCCAGAACTTAGTGCAAATGAGTTTCCGTGCAGCACCTGTAGATGGTGAAAACCGTGCATGGATTGATGGATGGACCATTTTTTATTGGGCATGGTGGATTTCATGGGCTCCGTTCGTTGGTATCTTTATCGCACGCATATCTAGAGGACGAACAATTCGTCAGTTTTTATTGGGTGTACTGTTGATTCCAACTTTCATTAGTTTTCTATGGTTCGCGGCCTTCGGAACAACTGCTATTGATGTTCAAAACAATGGAGTGGACTTGACAGGCTTACTAACAGAGGAAACCCTGTTTGCAGTATTTAACCAGATGCCATTGGGTATTTTACTGTCAGTCATTGCAATTTTCCTGATAACGACGTTCTTCGTTACTTCTGCCGATTCCGCCACCTTTGTTCTTGGAATGCAGACAACAGGCGGTTCATTACATCCGCAGAACACAGTAAAATTGACGTGGGGGTTTGCCCAGTCAGCAATTGCTGTAATCTTGTTATCAACAGGCGGGCTTGGCACATTACAGACAGTTTTGATCATAGCGGCATTCCCGTTCTCGATCATTATGCTGTTAATGATGGCTGCCTTCTGGAAAGCATTGTCTATAGAATATAAGGCCATAAAACGCAAACGCTAAAACCGCCGCTTCGGCGGTTTTTTCATTGGATAAGCGTTATAATGGAAATCAGGCAACAAAAAGATGGAGGATTATTAAAATGGAAAAACCGCATGTATTATTAGTGGATGGAATGGCGCTGCTGTTCCGCTCGTTTTTCGCAACCTCAGCCGTTGGTCAATATTTCCGGACAACTGAGGGGTTGGCGACAAACGGTGTACAAGGATTTGCCCGCCATGTGCTGGCAGCCAAGGCAATGTTGAAGCCGACTCATATGGCTGTTTGCTGGGATATGGGAGCACGGACATTCCGGACGGACCTATTTGATGGCTACAAGGCAAACAGGCCGGCACCACCTGAGGATATGGTGCATCAGTTTGACCTCGCGCAATCAATTTCTGAGCAGCTTGGCTGGAAAAACTATGGTGAGGCTGGAATAGAGGCGGATGACTTTATTGGCTCGTTTACAAAACAATGGCAGGATCAAGTGGATTTCACCATCATCACAGGTGATAAAGACATGCTGCAATTGTTGACGCCTTCAGTCAATATCGCGTTCATGAAAAAAGGATTTCATGTGTACGATGTCTATACCGAAGCACGCTTCATTGAAGAGTATGGCATACAGCCTTCACAATTTGCAGATGTCAAAGCGTTTATGGGCGACCCGAGCGATGGCTATCCGGGAGTTAAAGGAATTGGTCCGAAAACAGCGCTTCAACTTATTCAGAAATACGGTTCAACAGATGGTGTGCTGAACGCAATAGATGAATTAAAACCTGCTCAAAAAAAGAAAATCGACGAGCATAATGACATGCTTCTGCTATCAAAAAAACTGGCTGTCATCAAATGTGACATCCAGTTGGATTTACCGTTGGAGGAGCTTGCCGTTCCTGCTTACACCAATGATCATATTCAGTTATGCCAAGATCAGCAATTGACGCTGCTTGCTAAACAATTGGAAAAGAATGTAGGGATTACTGTCGATCCTTGGGCATAATTTTCACAAAGGTCAGCACTTTGCGATTTTCCATATAAGAAACCGTCCGCATTTTACTGGGGCGGTTTTTTTGTCCATTATCATGAATATACAAAATGAGGTCATCAGCTTCCTGTCTAAAGCCGATCAGTGGAACCCAGTGATAGCTGTATCGTGGTTTTGAAAACCAGTGAAACGTAAAGTAGCGGTCGAACTTCATGGCAAGAGGACGTCCTGCCAGAAGTTCTGCCTTTACGTCTTCAATGCTTTTGGTTTTTTTCAGCTCATAGCGTTTGCCGCCGATCTTATTGAAATTTCTAAGCAGCCTCCATGTAAACAAGCCAATGGGAGTTGAGCCAAGCAGCCGGTAGAGCTGGTCGACGCCGACCTCAAGACCTTCGTGATGCTGCAAAATAGCAGCGGCAGTTACAGGACCACATGCAGAAGAACGGTATTTTTCAGAGATGGCCTCGTCATGCTGAGACAGTCCTTTGAAAGCGATCAGTTTTTGCATGTCCATGCCTCCAATTCGTAGCAAAATCCGTTACAATTTAGCTGGTAATTTTTCGTTTTCCGTGAGCAGCTGTTCAAGAGCTCCCCTGAATGTTGTATAGACTTCCAATTCCACTTGGATTCCGGCATGGACGATTTCACGAACAAACAATGGATTAAAACCGACATAAATGGCGCGTAGGCCCATGAGGCTCAAAGCAGAATTCAATTGGCTTAATTCGCTTGCCAAGCCATTATAATCGAAATCGGCAATATCATCTGTTGTCACACCTGTAAAATCAAAAATGACGCGTTCTGTTTCGCGATTTTTTTCTGCGTACTTCAAAACTTTCGTCCGAATCATATCAAAGCGGTCTGTAAAAATAAAACCGGCGATGGGCACTAAGATCGTCTTAGGAACAATTGATGGAATGATTGGAGTCGACATATTCTTAATCAGCTTTTCATAATAGACCAGCCGTTTTTTTAATGCGGCTAATTCCTGTTCTGAATCCATTTACACTACCTCCATGGTCAATAAGATAAGGGAACTACTGCTTGCTTCAGCTGCTTTCAACAGCTCAAAATTCAAGGAAATATAACCAAGCGAAAAAAAGGAGCAGGCGGGAGCCTACTCGTTTTGATCATTCAAAAATTTTGTAACCGATTCTGGTGATTTGGCGTTGGCACTGTGAAGATGAGCCGTTTTTTCGCCGTCTTTAAAGATTAGCAAACTAGGAATCCCCATCACATCGTATTTTTCTGCAAGCTCAGGGAGTTCGTCGCGATTCACATCAAACCATTGATACTGGTTGAATTCCTCAATGATCGGATCAATGAACATATCCATGCGTGTACAGTCCGGACACCAACCAGCTTGGAATTTTACGATTACCGGTTGGGTACCATTTATAGCTTCATTAAAATTTTCGTTTGTAGTAAGTGATTTCATTTGTATTGCCTCCTTATGGGTTCTCTAACAGTTTACCGTGCTTTTATTAAATCGCAAAGAATTTGTTTCTGAAAAATTAAGGGAATTTATAACGATTAAATATTGCGAAAAAAGAAAAAATAACTTACACTAATAGACATAGAGAACGTTCTATTTTTTTTACTTAAAAAATGAATGAGTATTCATTCAAAAAATCAAGGAGGGTTTTGCTAGTGGCTTACCAAATTAGAAAAGCGGCTGTACTCGGTTCAGGGGTTATGGGTTCGGGAATTGCAGCGCATCTTGCAAATATAGGAATCCCTGTATTATTGCTTGATATTGTCCCGCGTGAATTGACACAGGAAGAGCAAGCGAAAGGTTCGACTCTTGAAGACAAAGCAGTGCGCAATCGAATTGCAACGGGCTCTATTCAGAAACTGCTCAAACAGAAGCCAGCTCCATTAACGGCTAAAAAGAATCTTCAATTGATTACACCAGGAAACCTGGAAGACGATTTGGAAAAACTAAAAGACGTTGATTGGATCATTGAAGTGATTGTTGAAAACTTAGACGTTAAAAAATCCCTATACGAAAAGATCGATGGCGTTAGAAAAGAAGGCACCATCGTTTCTTCAAATACATCAGGCATCAGTATCAATGCGATGGTGGAAGGCCGATCGGAAGATTTCGGCAAACATTTCCTTGGAACTCACTTTTTCAACCCACCGCGCTATTTGAAATTATTGGAAGTGATTCCAGCGAAAACGACTGCGCCGGAAGTGATAGAGTTCATGTCTGCATTCGGTGAAGACCGTCTGGGCAAAGGTGTGGTTATCGCAAAAGATACGCCAAACTTTATTGCCAACCGGATCGGCACTTACGGTTTGCTTATCACCTTGCGCGAAATGATGGCACGTGGCTATTCGATCGGTGAGGTCGATTCCGTTACAGGACCCTTGATCGGCCGTCCGAAATCAGCTACTTTCCGTACTTTGGATGTGGTTGGACTTGATACGTTCATGCACGTGGCCAAAAATGTTTATGATCAAACTTCAGGTGAAGAACAGAAAGTCTTTGAAGCACCGGAGTTTATGACGAAAATGGTGGAGAACGGCTGGCTTGGAGCAAAAACCGGTCAAGGTTTCTTTTTGAAAAAAGATAAAGAGATTTTAGAGCTTGATCCTGAAACTATGGAATATCGTGAAGCAGGCAAATTGAAAACGCCTTCACAAGAAATAGCAAAGCAGCAAAAAGGCCTTGCGGCTAAAATGAAGACCCTTGTATACGCGGAAGACCGCACCGGCGAATTGCTTTGGAGCATTCTTGCTCCAACTTTGCTTTATTCGGCTGAATTGAATGGGGAGATTGCGGACGATATCGTTGCCATCGACAATGCCATGAAATGGGGCTTTGGCTGGGAACAAGGGCCGTTTGAAACCTGGGATGCCATTGGTGTCCAAAAGTCTGTCGAGAAAATGAAGGCAGAAGGGCATCCGGTTCCGGCATTCGTACAGGCTTTGCTGGATAGCGGAAATGAAACCTTCTATAAAGAAGAAAACGATGATCTTCATTTCTTCGATGGCACGGATTATCAGCCGGTCCCAGTCAATGAAAAAGTCATCGATTTGAAACGCTATAAGAAAAAGCATGGCGTCATTAAATCGAATTCGGGTGCAAGTCTGATCGACTTGGGAGACAGCATTGCTTTACTTGAATTCCATTCTCGTTCGAATGCCATTGGCTTGGATATCATGCAGATGATCAATTATGCAGTCGACGAAGTGGAGAAAAACTTCAAAGGACTTGTCATCGGCAACCAGGGCAAGAACTTCTGTGTCGGCGCAAACCTCGGCATGATCTTGATGGAAGCACAGGACGACAATATTTTTGAATTGGATTTCACGATCAAGACTTTCCAGAATGCCATGATGAAAATCAAATACAGCAATAAACCAGTAGTAGCAGCACCATTCGGCATGTCCCTCGGCGGCGGTGCAGAAGTGGCATTGCCGGCAGCACATATCCAGGCTTCGATGGAAACTTATATGGGATTAGTGGAAGCAGGCGTCGGGCTTATTCCTGGCGGCGGGGGAAACAAAGAATTATATATGAAACAACTAAAAGGTTTGCCTAATGGCGTGACAGTCGATTACCAGAACATCACCAGCAAAGTCTTCGAATCGATTGCGATGGCGAAAGTCTCCACTTCAGCGGAAGAAGCACGCGAAAACAACTTCCTGAATTTCGTAGACGGCATCAGCGTCAACAGCGACCATTTGATCTACGATGCTAAACAAGTCGCTCTTTCTCTATATGAAAACGGCTATCAAGCGCCTTTGCGTGAAAAAGTCCCAGTCACCGGTGAAGCTGGCTACGCAACCCTTCTATTGGGTGCGGAAGGCATGTTCATCTCCGGCTATATCAGTGAATATGATCTGAAAATCGCTAAGAAATTGGCGTTTGTCCTGTCAGGTGGAAAAGTTCCATACGGTACGAAAGTGGATGAACAATATCTGCTCGACCTTGAGCGCCAGGCATTCTTAAGCCTGGTGGCAGAACCAAAAACCCAGCAGCGCATGCAGCATATGCTGGTCAAAGGAAAACCATTACGTAATTAATCGGTGATCATAAAAGGAGGAAATACACATGCGTGAAGCAGTAATCGTGGCCAGTGCTCGGACACCGGTCGGAAAAGCGGCAAAAGGTTCTTTAGCGACTGTGCGTCCGGATGATTTTGGTGCATTGGTCGTTAGAGAAACGCTGCAGCGAGCCGGAGGATATGATGGGCCTATTGATGATTTGATCATGGGCTGTGCCATGCCGGAAGCAGAACAGGGGATGAATATCGCCCGCAATATCGGAGCGCTTGCAGGATTGCCGGATACGGTATCAGCCGTTACCGTCAACCGCTTTTGCTCTTCAGGCCTTCAGTCGATCGCCTATGCAGCAGAACGCATCATGGTCGGATCAGCAGAAGCGATCATCGCAGGCGGCGTGGAATCGATGAGCATGGTGCCAATGATGGGCAATGTTATCCGCCCGAATGCGAAATTGGCTGAAACAGCCCCTCAATATTACATGAGCATGGGGCACACAGCAGAACAGGTAGCCACACAATATGGCATCAGCCGGGAAGACCAGGATGCATTTTCCGTCCGCTCACATGAAAAAGCAGCAGCAGCCATTGAAGCTGGAAACTTCGATGAAGAAATTGTTCCGGTCGAAGTGACAAAACGCTATGTAGATGAAAACAATAAATACCAGGAGAAATCGTCCATGTTCGAAATGGATGAAGGCGTCCGTCACGGAACCAGCATCCAGACCTTGAACAAATTGCGTTCCGCTTTCTCGGCACGCGGAACGGTCACCGCCGGAAACTCCTCGCAAACTTCTGATGGTGCAGGTGCCTTGCTGGTAATGGACCGTGAAAAAGCAGAATCACTTGGCTTAAAGCCAATCGCTAAATTCCGTTCATTCGCAACTGGCGGTGTACCGCCGGAAGTCATGGGAATCGGCCCGGTCGTTGCCATTCCAAAAGCTTTGAAATTAGCTGGATTGACGATTGATGACATTGACGTATGGGAATTGAATGAAGCTTTCGCTTCCCAGTCGCTCGGCGTTATCCGCGAGCTTGGGCTGGATATTGACAAAGTCAACTTCAACGGAGGAGCTATTGCACTTGGCCATCCGCTCGGTGCTACCGGCTCGATCCTGACAATACGCATGATGAGCGAATTGAAGCGCCAAGGCAAACAGTTCGGCGTCGTCACAATGTGCATCGGTGGAGGAATGGGCGCAGCAGGCGTCTTTGAAATGCTGTAGAAGTGAATTTGCCAATTAAATTGTAAGTTAGGTCTGAAGAAATCGCTTCAGGCGGACAAGACATTGGACGAAGGTAGTTCGGACAGTGTCTTTGCGACGAAGCAGCGTAGCGATGCAGGAGCAGTATTATTACTACCTGCTTATTTACTAGAACAGTGTCGCCGCCTTTCGCTCTTTCTTCTTAGTTTTAGAACTACGCTCTATTAGGATATGGAGCAAACCAGTGGAGACTCCCGCGGGCAAGCGAAGTGTCGAAATCCACTCGGGCGTTTAGCCCGAGTTAGTTCGGCACAAGCCCGCAGGAAAGCGGAACTGGTTTGCGGAATATCTATAGCAGATTATACTTAAGATGAATATTTAACTTCTTAAAATAAGTAAGTAAGAATATAGGAGGAATACAAAATGGAACAGTCAAAAACATTGATCAAAGGCGGTAGTTTCTTAATTGAAGATGCGGATCTGTCACGTGTGTTCACGCCCGAAGACTTCACAGAAGAGCAAAAAATGATCGCAAAGACGACTGAGGATTACGTAAATACAGAAGTAATGCCGGTTGTTGAAAAGTTGGAAAACCATGAATTCGAACATTCCGTTCGTCTGTTGAAAACGGCTGGTGACCTTGGACTTCTTGGCGCTGACGTTCCAGAGCAATACGGCGGTCTTGGATTGGATAAAATCGCCTCTGCATTGATTGCTGAAAAAATGTCGAAAGCAGGCGGTTTCTCAATCACTCACGGCGCCCACGTCGGAATCGGCTCGTTGCCGATTGTCCTTTTCGGGAATGAAGAACAAAAACAAAGCTATCTGCCGCGTCTGGCAACAGGTGAAATGATTGCCGCATACGCGTTGACTGAGCCAAGCTCAGGGTCAGATGCATTAGGGGCGAAAACGGTCGCCAAATTGAACGAAGCAGGAACACATTATGTATTGAACGGCGAAAAGCAATGGATCACTAACGCTGGATTTGCAGATGTATTCATTGTTTATGCGAAAATTGATGGAGAAAAGTTCTCTGCCTTTATCGTAGAACGTGAATTCCCTGGAGTATCTGTTGGACCGGAAGAAAAGAAAATGGGAATCAAATCATCTTCAACTCGCACACTGATTTTGCAGGACGCTGAAGTGCCTGTTGAAAACTTATTAGGCGAAGCGGGACGCGGACACATTATCGCGTTTAACATTTTGAACATTGGACGCTATAAATTGGGAGTGGGCACAATCGGAGCTTCTAAGCGTGCGATGGAGCTGACGATTCCTTATACGAATCAGCGTCAGCAGTTCAAAACGCCGATTTCTTCATTTAACCTGACGCGTGAAAAGTTGGCGACGATGGCATCTAAATTGTATGCAGTTGAAAGCTCAGTGTACCGGACAGTAGGTTTGTTCGAGGACCGTATGAGCGGATTCACAGATGAGCAGCATGCGGATGGCAAATTAGTTGCCGACTCTATCGCGGAATTTGCAGTGGAATGCTCACTCAATAAATTCTTTGGTACCGAAACATTGGATTATATCGTAGACGAAGGCGTTCAATTGCATGGCGGCTACGGCTTTATGCAAGAATACGAAATCGAACGCATTTACCGTGATTCACGCATTAATCGTATTTTTGAAGGAACCAACGAAATTAACCGATTGCTTGTACCAGGAACTTTATTACGCAAAGCAATGAAAGGTGAATTGCCTTTGTTGCAACATGCACAGCAGCTTCAGGAAGAGCTGTTGATGATGATGCCGGAAGAAGTTGGCACAGAAGCTTTAGATCAGGAAAAATACCTGGTTAAAAATGCGAAGAAAATTGCCTTGTTGGCTGCTGGGCTTGCGGCACAGACCTACGGCACGAAATTGGAAGCGGAGCAGGAAGTACTTGTTAACATCGCAGACATTGTCAGCAACGTCTTTGCGATGGAGTCAGTAGTATTGCGTACAGAAAAAGCGATTGCTGCTTCTGGTGAAGAGAAAGCCAAACAAAAAATTCTATACACGCAGATTTACTGCCAGGAAGCATTCGATCAAATTGAAAGAGATGCAAAAGAGACATTGATCGCCGCAATCGAAGGCGACAACCAGCGCATGATGCTGTCAGCGTTGCGCAAGTTGACTCGTTCAACGCCTTACAACGTTATTGCGAAAAAACGCGAAGCGGCTGTCAAGCTGATCGACGTGGAGAAGTACATTGTTTAATGGCTAGTGAAAAAAGGCGAACCGGATTAATTGGGGTTCGCCTTCTTTTTTTTGAGTACCATTAGTCGAGGGGAACTGTTTCCGGCGAATGATGTTTTTTATTCGTCGACCAAGGGCCTTCTTTTTGGTAAACTTTAAAAAAAGGGAGGTACTAACATGATTACTTATTATGCATACCCGAAATGCACAACTTGCAGGAAAGCTAAAAGCTGGCTGAACCAAAATGGTATAGAATTTAATGAAATACATATCGCTGAAAATCCTCCGACAAAAGATCAATTGGCTGAAATTTATCAGGCAAGCGGCTTGGAATTAAGGAAGTTTTTCAATACAAGCGGTTTGGTTTATCGTTCGCTTGGACTTAAAGAAAAGCTATCAGACATGTCCGAAGAACAGCAGTTGGAACTTCTGGCTTCAGATGGCATGCTGATCAAGCGGCCGTTAGCTTGGAACGGGGAAAAAGTGACGCTTGGCTTTAAAGAAGCGGAGTATCAAAATAGCTGGCTGTAAGCGCTTGTGGCCATCTTGTATTTCAATGCTTTTTATGTCAAACTGAATTTGAATGAACTACATAATTTGGAGGGGTCAAGATGAGCACACCAGCAGAACTTCGTTATTCTAAAGAACATGAATGGGTCAAAGTCGAAGACAATAATGCGCGTATCGGAATTACTCATTTCGCACAGGCTGAATTGGGGGATATCGTTTTCGTTGAACTTCCACAGGTCGGAGATGAACTGAAAAAAGATCAGCCTTTTGGCAGTGTTGAATCGGTCAAAACGGTTTCGGAACTTTATGCGCCGATCAGCGGCAAAGTAATCGAAGTTAATTCTGAGCTTGAAGACAGCCCGGAATTTGTAAATGAGTCACCTTACGAGCAAGCTTGGATGGTGGTTGTCGAATCCCCTTCTGAAGAAGAAGTCAATGAATTGATGACAGCTGACCAATACAAAGAAATGATTAATGAATAGCTCCAGAAAGCGCCTGTATTTCGGCGCTTTTTTTTATTCCGTTTCCTTTGTTTAAGCTACTTTATTTGTAGAGTGATACTTATAAGAAAAAAAGCTTATTCTAAAACTGCTTCAAGCAGACATCAAGTTCGGCAGAATCAGTTAAAAAGAAATTGTTTAGCAATAATATGCCACACGCCAGCATACGATGTTATAAAAGGGCCAAAGAATTTGCAGAAACAGCTCTGCGGAGTGTCCATGCATGAAAATCATTTATTCAACCTATATAATAGAGGAATGCTAAAACTTTTCTTATTCTATTTTCGATGGGGTGGGTGTTTATGGGAAAGGTGATTGTTGTGGAAGGAATCAGCGATAAGTCGAGGATTGCGCCGCTCATTGCAGAACCCGTGACGATTCTTTGTACAAATGGTACAGTGAGTGCATCAAGACTTGAGGAATTATTATTGCCATACGAAGGACAGGACATAATCATCTTAGTGGATGCAGACTCCTCCGGTGAAAAGCTGCGAAAGCTGGTCAAACGTGAATTCCCTGAAGCCCGACATTTTTACATCAACCGGAGCTACAAGGAAGTTGCTGCAACGCCGCTGCGGTTGCTGATGGATGTGCTCATTGCAGCGAATGTCCAAGTCAATAAGCTATTAATAGAGGGATGAAGAAGATGAAGGAATGGACTCACAAAGAATGGATCAAAGAAAAAAATACAAAACAGGTTACGGCGTTTTATTTATATACACCGATGTGTGGAACGTGCCAAGTGGCTTCTAAAATGCTAACGGTTGTAACAGAACTATTGCCGGATCTAACGATAGGCAAAGCAAACTTGAATTATGTCCAGGAAATTGCAGGGTTGTATGAAGTGGAAAGTGTACCGTGTCTGCTGATAACCGAGAACGGAAAAGTGAAAGAAAAAATATATGCTTTCCAGTCGGTCCCCAATTTATATAACAAATTAAAATCTGTTGACGAATTTAGTCGCTCATGGTAAATTGAATTTCTGATCAAATAATTTCATATCGAAACTCTTATTAAGAGTGGTGGAGGGAAGTGCCCTATGAAGCCCGGCAACCGTCATGAAAATGAAATGGTGCCAAGTCACACGAAGCGGAAGCTTTGGAAGATGAGAGATCGGTTTCCGTATAATATACGTTTGCCCTTCTGCTCAGCTATGCGCGGAAGGGTTTTTTATTTTAGCATTTAGGGGTGTTCAAGGAATGATTGAGTTAAAAAAAGTGACAAAAAAATTCGATACTGGAAAAGCGGTTCTTACAGCCGTAGACCAGGTCGATTTATCCATTGCCGATGGAGAAATATTTGGCATTATCGGGTATAGCGGTGCCGGTAAAAGTACGTTGATCCGCTTGTTGAACGGATTGGAAAAGCCGACATCCGGAACTGTCGAAATAAACGGTCAAGAGATTACGTCGATTAAAGGTGGAGAATTGCGTAAAGCTCGCCAGAAGGTTAGTATGATCTTCCAGCATTTCAACCTTTTATGGTCGCGAACAGTCAAAGAGAATATTGAATTCCCACTAGAAATTGCCGGCGTAGGAAAAGCGCAACGAGGAAAGCGGGTTCAGGAACTGATTGAATTAGTCGGCTTGACTGGGCGCGAAAACGCGTATCCGTCCGAGCTTTCAGGTGGACAGAAGCAGCGCGTCGGCATTGCCCGTGCGTTGGCGAATGACCCTGAAGTACTATTATGTGACGAAGCGACTTCTGCACTTGATCCGGAAACGACAGATGCCATTCTTGATTTACTAGTGGATATTAATAAAAGACTTGGATTGACGATTGTTTTGATAACACATGAAATGCACGTTATCCGGAAAATTTGTCATCGCGTAGCGGTGATGGAAGGCGGTCGCGTTGTTGAACTGGGTGATGTCCTGAATATCTTCCAATCACCGAAAGAGGAAATCACCAAGCGTTTTGTTGCACAGGTGACCGATTCGGGAGACTCGCAAGAAACCATCAAGAATTTGCGCGAATTATACCCGACTGGTGAACTGGTGAAACTGGTCTTTGTGGGCGATCAAACTGAACAGCCAATTCTGACCAAATTGATCCGCAGCCATTCGGTAGAGGTCAATATCGTTCAGGGCAATATCTCTCATACACAGCGTGGCGCATATGGAACTTTGATTCTGCAATTAAAAGGTTCTCCAAATGAAATTGAAGAAGCACTGGCATTTCTTCGTATAGAAGATGTTCAGGCGGAGGTGATGCACAATGATTGATACTTTATTCCCGAATGTCGATTGGGACAATATGTGGGAAGCTACAATTGAAACACTCTACATGACCGCATTATCGACCTTGTTTACATTCATTATCGGATTGGCTCTTGGCATCCTCTTGTTTTTGACAGCACCGAAGCAATTGTGGGCAAACAAAGTGGTTAATTGGCTGACAGGAGCGTTCGTCAATATTTTCCGTTCGATTCCATTTATTATTCTGATTATCTTATTGATTCCTTTCACTTTATTCTTGATGGGCTCTATCCGTGGTCCGAATGCGGCATTGCCGGCATTGATCATCGGCTCGGCTCCATTCTATGCCCGCATGGTGCTGATTGCACTAAAAGAAATTGATAAAGGTGTCATCGAAGCGGCCCGCTCAATGGGTGCAACGACGGGTACCATTATCTGGAAAGTACTGTTGCCGGAATCGAAACCGGCTTTGATATCGGGCATTACGGTCACAGCTATAGCACTAGTCGGCTATACGGCAATGGCGGGCATTATCGGCGCCGGAGGCCTTGGAACATTGGCTTTCCTCGACGGTTTCCAGCGCAGTCGTGAAGACGTCACATTGATGGCAACGATTTTAATCCTCATCATCGTCTTTGTCATTCAATACATTGGCGATTTAGCTACAACAAAAGCAGATAAACGGTAACAGCGGATTTTCCGTAATATAGAAAACACATCAAAAGGAGAGATTCAACATGAAGAAATTTGTAGCAGGAACAGCATTAACGGCATTGGTACTTGCAGGATGCGGAAATGGCGGGGCAAGCGAAGAAGAGTCAAATACTTTGACTGTCGGTGCTTCGAACGTACCACATGCTGAAATTTTAGAACAGGCACAGCCGATTCTTGAGGAGCAGGGCATTGAACTTGAAATCGAAACTTACCAGGATTATATTCTGCCGAATGAAGATTTGGAGTCCGGTGAAATTGACGCAAACTATTTCCAACACATTCCGTATTTGGAGTCACAAGTAGCAGATCACGGGTATGACTTTGAAAGTGCCGGTGCTATCCATATCGAACCAATCGGCGTCTACTCTCAGGACCATGCTTCTCTGGATGACCTTCCAGAAGGCGGGACGATCCTAATGAGCAACTCTGTAGCAGACCATGGCCGCATTTTATCTATGCTTGAAGCTGAAGGGTTAATCACTTTGGAAGAAGGCGTTGAAAAAACAGCTGCTGAAGTAAGTGATATAGTCGAGAATCCGAAAGACCTTCAATTTGATGCGAATTATGAGGCAGCATTGCTTGTTCAAATGTATGAATCAGGTGAAGGCGATGCCGTTTTGATCAACTCTAATTATGCGATTGACGCAGGAATCAACCCAATGGAAGATTCGATTGCGCTTGAATCATCGGATTCACCATACGCTAATATTATTGCCGTGCGTGCAGGTGATGAGGAAAACGAAAACATTACAGCCTTAGTGGACGTATTGAAATCCCAGGAAATCCAAGATTTCATTTTGGAAGAGTGGGGCGGGTCAGTAGTACCAGTAGACTAATGAATTGACAAAAGCATCCTGTTGGATGCTTTTTTTATTTTGTTTAAATAATAAAAATATTGCGTGTTTTCTTATACAGCTTACATTTCAAAGAGGTATGTGCTACTTTTGAATAATAAAAAAGAAACATTTGTTCATATGAGGGGGACATGTTCATGAAGTTCAAATTTGGTCTATTGCCGCGGATTATAGTAGCAATTATATTAGGGGTACTGATTGGGTTGGTGGCGCCGGAAGCATTAGTGCGTCTCTTTGCAACATTTACTACAATTTTCGGCAATTTTTTAAATTTTGTAGTGCCGCTGATCATTCTTGGATTTATTGCTCCAGGGATTGCAAAACTTGGGAAAGGTTCAGGCAAGTTACTGGGGATGGCAACTGGAGTTGCTTACGCGTCAACTGTTACTGCAGGGATTTTAGCGTTTTTCGTAGCAACCACGGTCTTGCCTAACTTTATGAAAGCTGGATCTTTAAGCAGTATGGAAGATCCTGAACACGCTCTGGCTGCTTCATTCATAGCGTTGGATATGCCACCTGTTTTTGGAGTGATGTCTGCATTGATCTTAGCTTTTCTTTTGGGGATTGGTATGGCCTCGACAGGAAGCAAAACCATGATATCTTTTTTTGATGAGTTTCAGGCAATTATAGAAAAGACGATATCGTACGTCATTATTCCTCTTTTGCCGTTCCATATCTTCGGCATTTTCGCGAATATGGCTTATGGAGGAGCAGTATTTGAGATTCTATCATTATTCGCTATTGTCTTTGTGATGATCATTCTTCTCCATTGGGTGATGCTGCTGCTTCAATATTCAGCGGCTGGTTCACTAAAGGGAAGAAATCCTTTCTCAATTTTGAAGACAATGATGCCCGCCTATTTTACGGCTCTAGGAACGCAGTCTTCTGCTGCAACAATCCCTGTAACGCTTCGCCAAGCGCGGAAATCGGGGGCCAATGAACGGGTAGCGGATTTCACAGTTCCCTTATTTGCCACTATTCATTTATCAGGAAGTACAATAACTTTAGTCTCTTGTGCTATCGGTGTTGTATTACTGACTGGCGGCGTACCGACATTTGCCAGCTTCTTTCCTTTTATTCTAATGCTTGGTATTACTATGATTGCAGCACCCGGAGTTCCAGGAGGAGCTGTCATGGCTGCCATCGGCTTGCTTGAAATTATGCTTGGTTTTGATGCGACAATGGTTGCTTTAATGATCGCACTTTATATGGCGCAAGATAGCTTTGGTACTGCAGCAAACGTCACTGGGGACGGAGCCTTAGCGCATATTGTAGATCGTTTTACAAATGGCCGTAAAAGTTTGGAATAATGAATTGATTTCACCAATTGCGACTATTTCAAAAGGTCTATTCTATTGGTAATTTTTGTGCTATTATAGCCAAGATATTATACAATAGGGGGAAACACAATGAAGAAAATATGGGCAATCGGTTTGTCGGCGGCAGTCTTATTAACTGCATGTGGAGAAGAAGAAACAACGAAAGCAACAGAAACTACGGCTGAGGCTGAAGCTTCTGGAGAGAGCAAGGACGTTAAACAGGAATTGATGAAATTCTATATGTCTATTCCAAACTCCATCAATGCTGTTGATGCAGACTTGAATGCGTTTGAGATGGCTCAGGCGGACGATACGCTGCCAGAAGGCGAAGATTTGCAGACGATGAAGGATGCAGCAATTGCTTCTGCTGAAGCAGCAGCAGACACTGTCGAAAACATTGAAATCCCCGCCGCATTAGAAGGCCAGCAAGAAAAGATTGAAGAAGCGTTTGCCGCAATGCGCGAATCATATGAAATGAAAGCTGAAGAATTATCTAAAGATGCATCTTTTGAAGCAGCTAACGAGAAATTTGGAGAAGCAGATGCTAAGTTGAACGAACTGTTGGTTGAGCAGGATTTGGCTGCATCAAGCATTTACAACGAAGTTTCACAATAAATTAAACGACCTCTGACATAGAATTGTCAGAGGTTTTTTGTTTTATTTTGGTATAAGTCAATAGTTCTATTTTCAGATTAATTAGACTATTTATATGTTTATTTACAATTAGGTGGGGTATAATAATACTGGTAATCTTAAAAACCCAAGATTGAAAGGAATGGTTCATTATCGATTCGCAAGGAATTGACAAGACGGAGAAAATGGAACAGGCATTCAGAAATGCACATGGTTTCGGAATTGACGAATATCAAAATGACCCTGAAAAGATTCTTGAAGTTGAACAGCGCCGTGAACAGGATTATCAGCTAGGCCAAAAAGTAGCCAGCCAGATCGAACGGCAGATTCATCGGGACTAATCATATAACAGACGGAACCGGCATCCATGGATGCCGGTTTTTTTATTGATACAGTTTCTCAATTAGGTAGCTTTTATTGAAAATATAAAAGCATGACAGTTGTCATGTAGAGCTTTTGTAAATAAGTGAGAAATCCAGTATTTTAAAATGTTTTGCCACAGCTTTTGAGTCGGTTTAATGATTTGCCAGTAAGGTGAATATAAGTTAAGATTAGAATGATACTAATTAAGAATGGTTTGCCATTCAACATTAACTTTATGGAGGTATTTACATGTCAACTTTGGTCATTAAAGATTTACACGTTAAAATCGAAGACAAAGAGATTTTAAAGGGTGTAGACTTAACAATTAATACAGGTGAAATACATGCAATTATGGGACCTAACGGTACTGGTAAATCAACTTTAGCATCTGCTATCATGGGTCATCCGAAATACGAAATCACGCAAGGGTCCATCACTTTGGACGGCGAAGACGTATTGGAAATGGAAGTTGACGAACGTGCGCGCGCAGGACTTTTCCTTGGTATGCAATACCCAAGCGAAATTTCAGGAGTGACCAATGCTGACTTTATGCGTTCTGCTATGAATGCACGCCGTGAAGAGGGCAATGAAATCTCATTGATGAAATTCATTCGTGAATTGGACAGCAAAATGGAAGTCCTTGATATGGAGCAAGATATGGCACAGCGCTACTTGAACGAAGGTTTCTCAGGCGGGGAAAAGAAACGCAATGAAATTCTTCAATTGATGATGATCAAACCGAAAATCGCGATTTTGGATGAAATTGACTCCGGATTGGATATCGATGCACTGAAAGTCGTATCAGAAGGCATTAACCAAATGAGAAGCGAAAACTTTGGCTGCCTGATTATTACCCACTATCAGCGTCTGTTGAACTACATTACTCCAGACCATGTTCACGTAATGATGCAAGGACGTGTAGTTAAGTCAGGTGGGGAAGAACTTTCTCATAAACTTGAATCCGAAGGCTATGACTGGATCAAAGTTGAACTTGGCATTGAAGACGAGACTGTAGGACAACAAGCTTAATTGGAAGGGGCAACTAACGTGACGGTTGAAACAAGTTTAACAATAACCGAGCAGGACGTACGTGCCTTCTCGGCTTCTAAATCAGAACCTGAAGAGTTTACAAACTTACGCGTTCAGGCGCTTGCAGCTGTGGAAGCATTGCCGCTGCCAAAACCTGATAAAACAAAGATTGCCGCCTGGAACTTTACAGAATTTCCGGTTCATTCAACAGAGAGCTCAACTTACTCTTCGCTTACAGAGTTACCTAAAGAAGTTCAGTCTCTTGTTGATTTGGAACAGAAAAACCTGTATATCCAGCATAACAATACACCAGCATATTCAGCGTTGCCTGAAGAGCTGAAAGCACAAGGAGTTATCTTGACAGATATTTTCACAGCGATTCGCGACCATGCTGATCTTGTTGGGAAATACTTTATGAACGAGGCCGTGAAAGCGGAAGAGCATAAATTAACGTCACTTCATGCAGCATTATTAAACGGCGGGGTATTTCTATATGTTCCGAAAAATGTCGTAATTGAAGAACCTGTCCAAGTGGTATTTATCCACGATAACGAAGATGCTTCGCTGTTCAACCATGTGTTGGTAGTAGCAGATACAAGCAGCCAAGTGACTTATGTTGAAACTTATATCTCAACTATTCCACACGCTAACGGATTGGCGAATATTGTTTCTGAAGTCATTGCGGAAGACAATGCAAAAATCACATACGGTGCAGTAGATGTACTGGCTGAAGGCTTTACTGCTTATATCAACCGCCGCGGAGTTGCAAAACGCGATGCGACGATTGAATGGGCGCTTGGCATGATGAACGATAGCGATACCATCTCTGAAAACACGACTCACTTGATCGGCGATAATTCAACGGGCGATACAAAAACAGTCGTGGTCGGAAGAGGTTCCCAGAAGCAAAACTTTACAACTACTGTCAGACATTGGGGCAAAAATTCAGAAGGCCAGATTTTAACTCATGGCGTTATGAAAGAGGCAGCATCCGCTATTTTCAACGGTATCGGCAAAATCGAACATGGTGCGACAAAAGCCAATGCTGAACAGGAATCGCGTGTATTGATGTTAAGCGAAAAAGCCCGCGGGGACGCAAACCCGATTCTTCTAATTGATGAAGATGATGTAACGGCAGGACATGCCGCTTCAGTCGGGCGGGTAGATCCGCTGCAATTGTATTATTTGATGAGCCGCGGTATTACAAAACAAGAAGCTGAACGTCTTGTTATTCACGGCTTCTTGGCACCGGTTGTTCGTGTATTGCCAATCGAAGGCGTTAAAAAGCAATTGACGGAGGTTATCGAAAGGAAAGTCCGCTAATGATCAACCAAGAGATAAAAAGCTATTTTCCGATACTCAAACAAGAAATAAATGGCCATCCATTGGTTTATTTGGACAGTGCTGCTACATCACAAAAGCCGGTTCAAGTCATTGAGGCATTGAAAAATTATTATGAACTGGACAATGCCAATGTACACCGTGGCGTCCATACGCTTGGGAATCGCGCTACTGAAAAGTATGAAGGCGCACGCGAGAAAGTCCGGAAATTTATCAACGCCAATTCAACGGAAGAAACCATCTTCCTGCGGGGAACGACAACAGCCATTAATCTTATTGCGCAAAGTTACGGCAGAGCCAATGTAGAAGAAGGCGACGAAATTGTCATTACCTACATGGAGCATCACTCCAATATTATTCCATGGCAGCAATTGGCGAAAGAACGTGGAGCCATTTTAAAATATGTAGAACTTGAAAAAGACGGTACCATTTCTTTGGAACAAGTACGTGCGGCCGTAACGGAACGTACTAAAATTGTTTCCATGGTTTATGTCTCGAATGTTCTTGGTACAATGAATCCAGTAAAAGAAGTTGCACAGATTGCGCACGAAAATGGAGCGGTCATGGTGGTTGATGGAGCCCAAGCGGCACCCCATCTAAAAATAGATGTTCAGCAGCTTGACTGTGATTTCTTTGCATTTTCTGGCCACAAGATGTGTGGACCTACTGGGATTGGCGTTCTTTACGGCAAGAAGGCCTTGTTGGACAATATGGAACCCATAGAATTTGGCGGGGAAATGATTGACTTCGTCGGTTTATATGATTCGACATGGAAAGAGCTGCCTTGGAAATTTGAAGGCGGTACACCAATCATTGCAGGTGCAGTTGGATTAGGCGCAGCAATTGATTTCCTAAACGAAATCGGCTTAAATGAAATTGAGAAGCATGAACATCAAATGGCTGCTTATGCAATGGAGAAAATGAGCACAATTGAAGGTCTGGAAATATACGGACCAGCAGATCCACAGCAACGGGCTGGCATTGTCACTTTCAATTTGAATGATGTCCATCCGCATGATGTCGCAACTGTCCTTGATATGAGCGGCATTGAAGTCCGTGCAGGCCATCATTGTGCGCAGCCTTTAATGAAATGGCTGGAAGTTACAGCTACAGCACGCGCGAGCTTCTACTTATATAATAGCGAGTCAGATGTAGATCGCTTAGTGGAAGGGCTGCGTTCGACAAAGGAGTATTTTAGCGATGCCTTCTAATAATTTAGATCAATTATACCGACAAGTTATTATGGACCATTATAAAACGCCCCGCAATAAAGGGACGATCGAAAATAATAGCGTCACAATCGAGATGAACAATCCGACCTGCGGAGATCGCATCCAATTGACTTTGCAGGTCGAAGACGGCATTGTCAAAGATGCGAAGTTTGATGGTGAAGGATGTTCGATTTCAATGGCGTCAGCTTCCATGATGACGCAGGCTGTCAAAGGACAGGAAATTGATACGGCATTAAAGCTTTCCGGCATCTTTTCTGATATGATGCTAGGCAAAGAGTACGATGATTCAATTGATCTCGGTGATATTGAAGCATTGCAAGGCGTCTCTCAGTTTCCGGCCCGTATCAAATGTGCGACTTTAGCATGGAAAGCCATGGAAAAAGGCGTGCAAAACGAAGAAAAATCGTAACACAGAACGGAGGAACGACGATGGCGAAAAAAATGCCAGAAATCGGTGATTATAAATATGGGTTCCATGACAAGGATGTTTCAGTATTCAGGTCTAAACGTGGACTCACTGAAGACATTGTAAGAGAAATTTCGAAAATCAAAGAAGAACCGGAATGGATGTTGAAATCCCGTCTGAAAGCATTGAAATTGTTCTATTCAATGCCGATGCCACAATGGGGCGGCGATTTAGCTTCATTGAATTTCGATGAAATTACGTATTACGTAAAACCGTCTGAAGCAAGTCAGACTTCATGGGATGAAGTTCCTGAAGAAATTAAGCGTACTTTCGACAAATTGGGAATTCCGGAAGCAGAGCAAAAATACTTGGCTGGTGTTTCTGCCCAATACGAATCTGAAGTCGTCTATCACAACATGAAAGTTGAATTGGAAGACATGGGTATCGTCTTTAAGGATACTGGTGCTGCACTTCGCGAAAACGAAGACCTTTTCAAAGAATATTGGCAGTCGGTTATCCCAGCTGCAGACAATAAATTTGCTGCATTGAACACGGCAGTTTGGTCTGGTGGATCTTTCATCTATGTGCCTAAAGGCATTAAAGTGGAATCCCCGCTGCAAGCTTATTTCCGTATCAACTCTGAAAACATGGGTCAGTTTGAGCGTACCTTGATCATTGTTGATGAAGGTGCAAGCGTTCATTACGTAGAAGGCTGTACAGCTCCTGTTTACACGACGAATTCACTTCACTCTGCTGTTGTTGAAATCATTGTGAAAAAAGATGCTTATTGCCGTTATACAACGATTCAAAACTGGGCAAACAACGTCTTTAACCTTGTAACGAAGCGTGCATTTGTAGACGCAAACGGTACAATGGAATGGATTGATGGAAACATCGGTTCTAAATTGACGATGAAATATCCAGCTGTTTACTTGAAAGGTGAAGGCGCACGCGGCATGACTTTGTCGATTGCCATCGCTGGTAAAGGACAGCACCAGGATGCAGGCGCGAAAATGATTCATTTGGCTCCGAATACGTCTTCTTCAATTGTTTCGAAGTCAATCTCGAAACAAGGCGGCAAAGTTTCGTACCGTGGAATCGTGCATTTCGGACGTAAAGCGGATGGCGCTCGTTCAAACATTGAATGTGATACATTGATTATGGATAATCAGTCTACTTCTGATACAATTCCATACAATGAAATCTTGAACGACAATGTATCTTTAGAGCACGAAGCGAAAGTTTCGAAAGTATCTGAAGAGCAATTGTTCTACTTGATGAGCCGCGGTGTTTCTGAGCAGGAAGCAACAGAAATGATCGTAATGGGCTTTATCGAGCCATTCACAAAAGAACTTCCAATGGAATACGCGGTGGAAATGAACCGTTTGATCAAGTTCGAAATGGAAGGCTCTATCGGTTAATAAAAAAATGCAAACCTTGGTATGACTAATCTCATGCCAAGGTTTTTTGTTGATTTTATGGCATGCTGGACCTTGTCTGTTTTGACCTTAAATATATGCCGTTTTATGATTCTTGCAACGGGTATAGAATCTACGTAGACAAATTTTAAGGAGGAATTGCAGATATGAGTCAAAAATTCGATGCATTGAAAGAAAAGCTCAGCAACGCAGACTTAGGGCAAGCCAAAGAAGTTATGGAACAGGCAAAACAAGCTCACGAAGATGGAGAAATTGATGCAACTGAAAAGAAAGAACTAATGGAATCAGCGAAATCCGTCATTGGCGGAGGTAAAGGTCTCGGCGGAATACTCTGAAACATGGACATGAAATCGAAGAAGATAAGTGAAATAACCTAAAGTATACGAATCGTATGCTTTGGGTTTTTTTATATTTTACAGCGCTTCCCATGTGCTGTGATCTACCAGTTTTTGCGTATTCTTAAAGTAGCAAATTTAATATGGTGCCGGCATTATACCAAACGAGTTTATCTGCGAGTTAAAAGATGGGGTATTTTATTGAAACATTTCCAAAGCAATTTTAATAAGTGGATTTTATTGGCGTCATCCGTAATTTCTCTATAAAATTTCATTTGTCCTGAAGGATATCTCTTTAAAAAAAGACGTTCTATTTTTTCTATGCTATCATAAAATAATAACGATAAATGGAGGCGGGACAATGATTTATGTAGGTTTGACGGGTTGGGGAGACCATCCGGATGTCTATAGCCCAGGCTCAAAGAAAACAGAAAAGTTAATCGATTATAGTGCGCATTTTCCAATAGTTGAATTGGATTCTTCTTTTTATGCAGTACAACCTGAACGAAATATACGGAAGTGGATTGAAGAAACACCTGATCAGTTTCAATTCGTAGTAAAAGCCTATCAAGGAATGACAGGCCATCAACGCGGAGAAAATCCATTCGAATCGCGTGATGAAATGTTTGAGGCGTTCAGTAAATCGATTCGCCCTTTAAAAGAAGCCGGCAAGCTGGCGATGGTGCTTCTCCAATTTCCACCTTGGTTTGATTGCCAAAAAGAAAATGTCGATCAGTTAAGGGAAATTACAGAACGTTTGAAAGAATTTGATATGGCGATAGAATTTCGTCATCAATCTTGGTATGCCAATGGCATGAGCGAAAAAACTTTGGATTTTCTTCGGGATAATAACTTGATCCATTCGGTTTGTGATGAACCTCAAGCAGGAGATGGTTCAATACCGCTCGTTCCGATTTCCTCAAGAAAAGACAAGGTGCTGGTGCGGTTACACGGCCGCAATGTCCATGGTTGGACAAATCCTGGACATGGACAAAAATGGCGGGAAGTGCGTTACTTATATGATTACAATCAAGAAGAACTCGAGGAAATCAGCCAGGCAGTAAAAAAATTAGCTGACAATGCAGAAACTGTCTATATTATTTTCAATAACAATTCAGGAGGGCATGCGGCAGGTGATGCCAAACAGTTCCAAAAAATGAATGATTTATCGTTCGATGGCCTTTCGCCAAAGCAGATGGATTTATTTGAAGGAGGATTTTGATGGTTTTTCTGGTCATGGCGCTTGTCGGGATCGTATCTGGCATTGTTGGCGCCTTGATAGGCTTAGGGGGAGGCGTTATACTCGTTCCTGCTTTGTTGTTTTTGGGTACCAGTTTTGAGTTCTTTCCTGAACTATCCCCTCAAAAAATTGTAGGTTTGTCTGTTATCATGATGATTTTTACAGGCATGTCCTCTACACTGGCTTATATGAAGGTTCGGACGGTGGATTATAAAAGCGGACTTATTTTCTTTGCCGGCAGTGCCCCTGGGACAGTAATAGGGGCATTTGTAAATAAAAATTTGGATCTGCCTTCATTCAATTTGTATTTTGGCATCCTTCTTGTTTTCTTATCGATTTTGTTGCTGCTGCGTAATCACCTGAAGGCGGTGAACTGGTTCGTTGATAACGGCCGCAAAACGACGTTTACAGATAAATACAATAAACAGTACGTCTACGGATATCCCATTTTATTTGCATTGCTGTTAACATTTTTTGTAGGGTTTGCTTCAGGGTTATTCGGTATTGGCGGCGGATCAATCATTGTCCCTGCCATGATTCTCCTTTTTTTATTTCCACCTCATGTAGCCATTGGAACATCGATGTTCATGGTTTTCTTATCAGCCATCGTCAATTCGACTACCCATATTGCGTTGGGGCATGTTCCATGGGTCTATACGATTGCAATTGTACCAGGCGCTTACATCGGCGCAAAAATAGGTGCCAAATTCAATAAAAATCTTGATTCAGAGATGCTGGTAACGATTTTGCGGCTTGTTCTCCTGGTTTTGGGATTGCGTTCAATTTACGAAGGAATATTCAGTTCTTAAAGAGGTGTTTTCATGAGCGAAACTATTCATATATATCATACGAATGATTTGCATAGTCATTTTACAAATTGGCCGCGGATCAAGTCATTTTTAGCTGATCGAAAAAGATGGCATGAAGAAGAAGGGGACGTGTGCCTAATTTTTGATATTGGAGATCATGCTGACCGTTCTCATCCTTATACAGAAGGAACAACTGGTAAAGGAAATGTGCTCCTGCTGAATGAGGCAGAATACGATGTGGTAACGATCGGCAACAATGAAGGCATTACGCTTTCGAAAGAAGAACTTAATAATTTGTATGTTCAGGCGGATTTTGAAGTAGTGGTGTCAAATTTATTCGATTTAGAGGGCCAGCGTCCAGAATGGGCAAAACCCTATCATATTATCCGCACAGCTAAAGGAACCCGTATCGGTGTTGTTGGAGCGACTGCAGAATTTACACCATTTTACCGTAAGTTGGGATGGGAAATTACAGATGCGAAAGCATCAATTGTCCAAGTTGTGAAAGAAATCGAAGGAGATACAGATCTAATCATCTGCTTGTCGCATCTCGGGATTAGGGAAGATGAGCTGTTAGCTGAGCTTTGCCCCGAGATTGACATCCTGCTCGGTGCCCATACCCATCATATTTTCCATGAAGGAAAGTGGCAGGGCGATACGCTGTTAGGTGCTGCAGGAAAGTTTGGATACTATATCGGACACATTACTATAGAAGAAGTATTTAAAAAAACCAAAGCAAGATTGATCGAAACTTCCAGTTTGCATGAAGTGGGAGAAGGGTTTGACGAATTTTTAGTTGAACAGGGAAAAAAGCAATTGGACGAGCTGATCTTTCATAGTACGAAAAAGCTCAAGGCAGAATGGTTCAAGGATTCAGAACTGGGTACTTTATTTGGCCAAGCGCTGATTGATTTTGCCGAAGCAGATTGTGCATTGTTCAACGCCGGAATATTCTTGGAAGATATGCCTGAAGGGGCTATGACGCGCTACGATTTTCACAAAATGCTCCCTCATCCAATCAATCCTTGCCTTGTCGAGTTAAGTGGAGCGGAATTGAAGGAGATCTACCTTCAGTCTTTGAATTCGGAATGGCCGCAGCTCGAGTTGAAGGGAATGGGATTTAGGGGTGTAGTCTTCGGCAAGATGATTCACTTGAATATGGAGCTTGTCGATCATCGATTTTACATCAACGGAAAATTGGCTGTGCATGATCAAATATACCGGTTGGTGACATTGGATATGATGACGTTTGGCTACTTTTTCCCGAGTTTGAAAAGAGCGGCCAAAACCTATTTCATGCCTGAGTTTCTGCGGGATGTGTTCAGCCAGTATTTTCGCAGCAGAGCCTTTAAGTAGAAGGAATTTTCAGAGTAAATCGGCATTTGATTTTGTTTTGGTTATGAGATATGCTAACAAAGAAATCTATATTGGTGGGTAGAGGCTGCAGGACTGATCAGTAGGATGTGTGAGTTTGACCGCGAAGAACACATCTGAAAGGAAGTTTTGCCGAAATTGATTTTCTGGGTCAAAGGAAATTGATTGGGGTCATTCTGAATAAGAATGTCACTGTCATTTAAGCGGAAGCTTAAATGGAGAGCTACAGGGTTGTTTGATGTTTTATTGCACAGACGAATTGTAGAAGGCTGACTTTATCCAACTGGAGAGGTCAGCCTTTTTTGTCTCACTTTTCCCCCATCAAAAACTAGGAGGAGTTTTCATGGAGAATACGATTTATTCGATTTTGCCGCCGATCATTGCAATCGTCATGGTGTTATTAACACGCCGTGTCCTGCTGTCGCTCGGTACCGGTATAATCGCCGCAGCTGTCATCTTGACGTGGTTCGCACCAGTTGCAGCACTGCAGGAACTTGTTTCATCCTTCACGATTATTTTTTGGGATGAAGGCTTTAATGCTTACAATGTCTTTATCATTCTTTTTCTTTTATTGCTGGGCATCATTACAGCATTTGTCAGCCTGTCAGGAGGCAGTCATGCTTTTGCCGAATGGGCTTCGACACGCGTTAAGTCACGCCGAGGGGCAAAAGTTTTGACAGTGGCTTTAGGAATTGTCATCTTCATCGATGATTATTTCAATGCATTGGCCGTCGGACAAGTAGCACGGCCAATCACAGACCGCTACAAAATTTCACGGGCTAAACTTGCTTACTTTATTGACTCGACTGCCGCACCGGTCTGTGTAGTCTCTCCAGTCTCAAGTTGGGGTGCAGCCATTATCGGAATCATCGCAACCATCCTAGCAGGTCAGACCTTTGTGGAATACTCCGCACTGGAAGCTTTCTTATGGATGGCGCCGATGAACTTCTACGTAGTCGCTTCATTGGCCATCGTCTTTTTTGTGGCAATCCGTGATGTTGATTTTGGAGAAATGAAAAAACATGAAGTGCTGGCAATTTCGAAGGGGCAGCTTTTCAATCCTGAAAAACCAATTCCGGGTGAGATGAAAGAAGATTTTCCATCCCACTCACATGGCCATGTCAGAGACTTATTGCTTCCGATATTGCTGTTAATTGTCGGTACAGTGGGGGCAATGATTTGGACCGGCTATCAGAACGCCGGTCAAGTATTCGACATTTGGTTGATTTTTGAAAACACCGATGTACCTGCGTCATTATTGGTAGGCGGAATATTAGGCGCGCTGACGTCGATCATTCTTTATATCCTACAAATGAAAAAGAACGAAACAGCCAATGCCGGTTGGATCGGCAAAGGAATATGGGCAGGCATCAAGTCGATGATAGGCGCCGTGCTGATTTTAGTTTTTGCCTGGTCACTGACTTCTTTAATCGGATCGCTCGAAACGGGCGCTTACTTGGCTGGTGTGGTTTCTGAAGGAAATGTTCCTACCGCCATTCTGCCAGTTCTATTATTTGTTTTAGCTGGTGTTATGGCTTTCTCTACAGGAACATCATGGGGATCGTTCGGTATTCTTTTGCCGATAGCTGGGACCATCATGATCGAAGCCGAGCCATCACTGCTGCTGCCTGCTTTATCTGCTGTTCTGGCGGGTGCGGTATTTGGAGATCATTGTTCACCAATCTCCGATACGACAATCCTGTCATCGACTGGAGCTGGAAGTAACCATATGGATCACGTCTTGACTCAGATTCCGTATGCATTAACGGCTGCGGGTATCGCTGCGATAGGGTATATTGTCATGGGATTCACAGGTTCATTGCTGATGTCATTAGGAACAGTGCTGATTGTACTGGCAGTTCTCTTTGTTGTCTGGTCTCAACGCACAACTATTATTGAAAAACAACAAAAAGCATCTTAAAAACAAAGGCAGAGAAGCATATTCTCTGCCTTTTTACTTTTGCCGCAATAGTTTTTTTCAAATATATTGTTAATTCATCTTTACTTTAAACAGGCCTCTCGGTATACTATTTTTAGATCGACTAATAATCTGAAAATAATCAAAATTCCTAGTTTTATGTAAATAAAATGGGAAGAAAAGGGGGAAGAGAGATGGAACGTTCGCAATGGGGTACACGTGCCGGCTTTATCATGGCTGCCGTCGGCTCTGCAGTAGGACTAGGTAACATTTGGAGATTTCCATATGTTGCATACGAAAATGGTGGAGGAGCATTCTTTATACCGTACTTATTCGCTCTGTTGACTGCAGGAATACCAATTCTTATTTTGGAATTCACTATCGGACACAAGTACCGGGGATCAGCACCTTTGTCATTCTTTAGAATGGGTGGTAAAAAATTAGAATGGCTCGGATGGTGGGCAGTATTTGTGTCCTTTGTCATATCTGTTTACTATGCCGTTATTATCGCCTGGGCAATGCGCTATACTATATTTTCTTTCAATCAGGCATGGGGTACAGATACACAAGACTTCCTATTCAATACTTTTTTGCAGCTGACAGTTCAACCAGGACAAACTGGTGGAATTGTATGGGGCGTATTTATTCCCTTAGCTCTAGTCTGGATCATTACATTGGGAATTCTACTCGCCGGCGTTAAAAAAGGTATTGAAATGGCCAATCGTATTTTTATCCCGACTTTACTGATCATTTTCTTCGCAGTTGTGGTCCGGGCTGTTACGTTAGATGGAGCTTTAGTAGGTTTGGAAGCTTTCTTCCAACCGGATTTTGATGCCATACTCGATCCATCGGTTTGGGTTGCGGCTTACGGACATATTTTCTTCAGTTTATCCGTAGCATTTGCCATCATGATCACTTATTCAAGTTATCTTCCTAAAAAATCAGATATCACGAACAACGCATTTATCACAGGATTTGCAAACTCAAGTTTTGAGTTGCTTGCCGGGATCGGGATTTTTGCAGCCCTCGGATTTATGGCATCTCAACAAGGAGTGGCAGTTAGTGAGGTAGCCACTGCTGGGGTCGGACTTGCGTTTGTAGTCTTCCCGCAGATTATCAATGAGTTTCCGGGCTTTAACGGTTTGTTCGGCTTCTTGTTCTTCTTGTCTTTAACGCTTGCCGGATTAACATCCTTGATTTCAATCACGGAAACTTATGTAGCCGGTTTCTCTGAGAAGTTCGGTATTTCACGTAAAAAGTCAGTGCTTTTCGGAGGCGGACTTGCAGCTTTGATTTCGATCCTATTTGCTACACAGGGCGGTTTGTTCTTCCTGGATCTTGCAGATTACTTCATCAACCAGTTCGGGGTTGCAGCAATCGGCTTAGTGGAAGTTGTTCTGGTCGTTTGGGTATTCCGCAAAGCGGATCTTCTTAAAGGCCACGCCAACGAAATCTCAGACATCCGTTTGGGCGCTTGGTGGAAGTTCAGTCTTGGAATTATCACACCAATCGTGTTGGGTTATATGATGTTCGGTCTATTGAAACTGAATATCCTAAAACAGTTTGAAACAGAAACCGGAAACTATGAAGGATATTCTGACATGTTTACGTTGTCAGGAGGTGTGGCAGTAGCTGCAGCTGCACTGATCTTTGGCATTCTCATCTCACTTGGAAAATGGCATAAAGAGCAAGGGGAATACGACGAACGCAATTAAAAGGAGGAGCTTCATATGACTACAGGTTCAATTGTAGTGATGATTATCGGTATGATCATCATTTGGGGTGGCTTGGCTGCTAGTATTGTACATGCAATCGGCAGCAGCAAAAAGAACAAAGCGAGAGACGCTGCAGATAACGTATAATTTACAAGCTCGGAAACTTCCAAGTTTCCGGGCTTTTCTGCGCTTTGAGACCGAGATGCGTGCTTGTGAGGAGCAGATTTATATGATACATTTGGAACTGAAAAGGATTCCATACATAAATCAGGTAGATAGGGGACGATGTGCGTGTCAACAAAACAAGAACATCTCAGAAAGCCCGATTGGTTAAAGATTAAACTGAACACCAATGAAAACTATACGGATTTAAAGAAAATGATGCGGGAAAACAACCTAAACACGGTGTGTGAAGAAGCGAAATGCCCAAACATCCACGAATGCTGGGGAACAAGAAGAACCGCTACTTTTATGATTCTGGGTGCTGTTTGTACGAGAGCATGCCGATTTTGCGCTGTAAAAACAGGCTTGCCGAACGAATTGGATCTGCAAGAGCCTGAACGCGTCGCAGCTTCCGTGAAAATGATGAACCTGAAACATGCAGTCATCACCGCAGTAGCGAGAGATGATTTGAAAGATGGCGGATCAGCTGTTTTTGCTGAAACCATTCGGGCAATCAAGCGCGCCAATCCATTTACAACGGTCGAAGTCCTGCCTTCTGATATGGGTGGAATCCAAGAAAATCTGGAACGGCTAATGGATGCGAAACCGGATATTTTAAATCATAATATTGAGACAGTACGCCGCTTGACTCCAAGAGTCAGAGCACGGGCTAAATATGACCGTTCATTGGAACTATTGAAGCGTTCAAAAGAGCTCCATCCGGAAATTCCGACAAAATCTTCTTTGATGATCGGTTTGGGAGAAACCAAAGAAGAGATTATTGAAGTCATGGATGACCTTCGGGCAAATGGCGTTGATATCATGACGATCGGTCAATACCTACAGCCTTCAAAAAAACATCTGAACGTACAGAAATACTACTCGCCAAAGGAATTTAAGGAATTCTGGGAAATTGCGATGACTAAAGGGTTCTCGCATTGCCAATCAGGTCCTCTGGTTCGGAGCAGCTACCATGCGGATGAGCAAGTCAATGCAGCTGCCAAAGAGCGTCAGCGCCTCGGAGAAGAGCAAGCAGCTGCTATAAACAGCTAATGGATGGTGAGAAAATTGATCACATTGGATCAGTGGAATTATGATATATTAATCGATTACCGGGAAGGTTTCCAAGAAGAGGCATTAACAGCGCGCTATAGCGAAATCCTGTCTAAATACGATTACATCCTGGGTGACTGGGGCTATGGACAATTGCGCTTAAAAGGCTTTTTTGAAGATACCAACCACAAAGCAACCTATGATACGAAAATCAGTACGCTGCAGGACTATCTTTATGAATACTGCAATTTTGGCTGTGCGTATTTCGTCGTAAAGAAAGTTGGAAAAGCAGCACCTCCAATTGAAGAAGCAGAGCAGCAGGCTCCCGAAGCGGATATTTAATCCGCCGGGGGTTTTTTTCATACATTATGATATGATAAAGAAAGAAATGAAAGATTTTCAAACGCCTACTGGAGGGTATTTTTATGTATTTTATTGACCGCAGCAAAATCACTGAAACGATTCAGTACATGAATGAGTTATTGGATTTTTATGAAGGACGGCAGCACTGGACATCATTTGGCGACAAGCTTGCCTTAGAGCGCATTGGTGCAAACATCATTGAGTCGATCATAGATGTCGGCAACTCGATGATCGATGGATTCATTATGCGTGATCCGGGGAGCTATGATGACATTATCGACATTTTGGTCGATGAAAAAGTGATTACAGAAGAAATGGATCAACCGTTGAAACGGGTTATTGCATTGCGAAAAATGTTGGTGCGGCAGTTCATGAAAGTGGATCAGCAAGCTGTTAAAGAAGCTATCGATGAAAATATGGAGTCGTTAAAGGCGTTTGGACCGAAAGTAGAGCATTATCTTGTTCACGAACTGGGACCGGTATCAGCATTTATACCAGAGGAAAAAAATGATAAATAGAAAATATCGAGCTTATTGTCTGGATTTGGATGGTACGGTTTACCGTGGAATTGAGGCGGTTGAAGAGGCGGCTAACTTTGTCGAGCGCTTACAGCAAAAAGGCATTGAACCATTCTTTATAACCAATAATGCTTCTATGACCCAGCAGCAACTAAAAGACAAAATGGCCGGTTTCGGCATCACAGCGAAAAAAGAACGCATCATGTCGTCGGCAATTGCTGCAGCAAAGTACATCAAGCGCTGGTATCCAGGACGTTCGGTATACATGATCGGGTCGGATGGACTGGACCAGGCGCTTCGTCAGGAAGGTCTTGAGAGAGTAGAGGAACAAGCGGGTATTGTGTTGATGGGAATCGATCGAAACATCACGTATGATAAACTGGCGACTGCCTGTCTGGAAATTCGAAAAGGGGCGGTTTTTCTATCGACCAACCAAGATTTGGCCTTTCCTTCCGAAAAAGGTTTGTTACCGGGAAACGGAGCTTTTACCGCATTGGTAGCTGCTTCAACCGATGTGGACCCGGTTTTCATCGGTAAACCGGAAATTCATATGCTGGAAGCAATCCAACATGAATCAGGTTTTGAAAAAAGTGAGATGGTGATGATCGGGGACAATTATGACACTGATATCCAGGCCGGAATCCGCTTCGGAATTGATACTATACATGTCAACACGGGTGTTACACCCATGGAGACAGTGCTGAAAAAAAAACAGCCACCAAGCTTTGCAATAGAAAATCTTGGGTTTTGGGAAGTTTGAGAAAAGCTTAGAAAGTTACAGTAAAAGCCGAGTTATGGGATATGAAATCGCTTTGCCGGGCTGAACTGCCTGCGAGAGGCGAACGTATTAAAGTTAGCGGCTAATCGGAAGCCAATAAAAAAAAGCCGTTTTTCAACGGCTTAAAACAACGGGTTTTCCTCTATGAATTCGTAGACTTTTTTCGTCAGTTCTTCGGGAGAGTCAGCTTCAACGATTTCCCCGTTAACCAAGGCATATAGAGATTCGGAACATTTTGTGCAATAGCTTAAGCAGCCGTATTCCAAAACATCGAGATTAGGATCCCGTTCAAGTTTTTCAAAAGAATCTTGTGCTCCATTAACAATATTACTGATACAAAATTCAACAATCGGTTTCAATCTATGTCACCTCACTACAACGAAATCCTACCTTTTTTCGGGGCTGGAGTCAATTAATTGATTTCTAGCGAAAGCATTGTGAAAGTTATCACAATCAGCTATACTCATATGTGAGAAATTGATGAGACAGACGAAAATTAAAGGAGATTTTTATGCGAAAATTAGTTTTACTTGGAGGCGGTTACGGCAATATGCGGATTTTGCTTCGCTTGTTGCCAGCCAGCCTACCCCAGGATACCGAAATCATTTTAATTGACCGGACACCATTCCATAGTATGAAAACAGAATTTTATGCACTGGCAGCTGGTACAGAATCAGACCAGGAAGTCCGCGTTCCTTTCCCCGAGCATGAGCGCTTAACGGTTGTGAATGGTGAAATATTGGAAATCGGCCTTCAGGAAAAATGCATCTTCATGGAAAATGGCGAACGCATCGCTTATGACGATCTCGTGATCGGTTTAGGTTGCGAAGACAAATACCATAATGTACCGGGAGCTGATGAGTTTACTCACAGTATACAGACCATCGGCAAATCACGTGCCACATATCAGGCGTTGCTTGGTTTGCCTGCAGGGGCGGTAGTAGGCGTAGTAGGCGCTGGACTCAGCGGCATTGAGCTGGCCAGTGAATTGCGCGAAAGCCGAAAAGACTTGAATATTAAGCTGTTTGACCGGAGTCCGCGAATCCTGCGCGACTTTCCTGAGCGCTTAAGTAATTTCGTCAAAAAATGGTTTGAGAACAATAATGTCGATGTAGTATCAAATTCAAATATTACCAAAGTGGAACCCAATATGCTCTATAATCACGAGGAAACGATTCCCGTGGATGCAGTGGTTTGGACAGCAGGCATTCAAGCAGTCAAGCCGGTCCGGGATTTAGGGCTGGAAAGTGACGCCAGCGGGCGAATAGTCATTAACCAATACCATCAATTGCCGAACGATGAGCATGTTTACGTCGTAGGTGATTGTGCGGCATTGCCAATGGCTCCTTCAGCACAATTAGCGGAAGAGCAGGCTGAACAGATTGTCAAAGTGTTAAAAGCGACATGGAAAGGCGAAGAATTGCCTGAAACCATGCCTGAAATCAAGCTAAAGGGCTTCCTCGGATCTCTTGGCAAGAAACAAGGTTTTGCTTATTTGGCAGACCGTACTGTGACGGGCCGAATCGCTCGCTTGATGAAATCAGGCGTGTTGTGGATGTATAAATGGCACAACGGGTAATGAAAAAAAAAGCGCTCAGCTTTGAGCGCTTTTTTTATTTCACTTCGGAGAAGCCATGTTTTTCAAGTTCGCGGTAGACAGGCTTTAATTGTACATAGCCTTCTCCGACAACTTCTCCTTCGACTAAAACCAGCGGATAAAAAAATTCGTCATCCAATATGCGCTGCGCATAATCTTTCTGGTGTTCAAGTGCAAGAGGTTTCTCAATGTCAATATAGGTAATTGAAAATGGCTGATCCTTATATTTCCTTGAGATGGCGGCTTCCAGCCATTCATATGTGTCGATTGAAGAAGGTGCATTAACGCAGCTTGCACAGATAACATCGGTTCCGTAGACTTCAATGGATAATTCTTTCTGCATGATTTTGGACCTCCTGTGAATTCATTAGTGGCTTTTTCTCTCTAATCACATTATAATGATTATAATGAAAGGAGTCGATATAAATGACTGAAGCTTTGATTGAAGATCAAGTAATGGAAGTCTTAGATAAATTACGTCCATTCCTTTTGCGTGACGGGGGAGACTGCGAACTTGTTGATGTAGAAGACGGTATCGTAAAACTTCGTCTGCTCGGTGCATGCGGAAGCTGCCCAAGCTCGACAATTACATTAAAAGCAGGGATTGAACGCGCGTTAGTGGAAGAAGTTCCTGGCATAGTAGAAGTAGAACAAGTATTTTAATGCCAAGGGACCTTTTTAGGTCCCTTTTTCTGTGTAAATATAATTTATTGAAAAAGCCCTTCTAACTTATGCGGTTATTTGAAGGTGGACGACTTGAATAATAGTAGAAATGATTGCTATGATAATTCATATAGGAAGGTGATCACATTGACAGAAGTAGTTGAGATTACAGAAGCAGCTTCGTTTCAGGTAAAAGAGATGATGCGCCATAATGAAGAAGAAGGCTCTTTTTTGCGCGTAGCCGTTAAAGGTGGCGGATGCAGCGGATTAACTTACGGAATGGGATTCGAAAAAGCCCAAGGCGAAGAGGATGATCTATATGAGCAATTCGGAATTCCGGTTCTGATCGCTAAAGAAGATGCGCCGATTTTGCAAGGCACAGTTGTAGATTACAAACAGTCGCTAATGGGCGGCGGATTCACAATTGAAAACCCGAATGCTATCGCATCATGCGGATGTGGAACTTCATTCCGTACAGCTAAAAAAGCAGGTACTCCAGAGAATTGTTAAAAGTCGGTGACAACCGGCTTTTTTTGTTGTGGATAAGTCCCTCTTAAACGCATTCATTGGTTGAAATCATAAGGTATTAGGTCTAATATAGAGTATAGATGTTTATCGGTGCGCCAAGGTTTAACCGCTTTGTCGATATTCGATTAAAAAATGACTTGAAGGTGGTTGCGATTGTGTTGAAAAGACCGTCAATATTAGTATTAGGAGCAGGTTATGGTGGATTGACCACTGTAGTGAACCTGCAAAAAGTTCTTGGCACAGATGCTGCGGACATAACTTTGATCAACAAAAACGAATATCATTACGAAAGCACATGGCTTCACGAAGCAGCTGCAGGAACATTGCTTCCAGAACAAGTGCGTTATGATATCAAAGATGTCATCGACAGCGTGAAAGTGAAATTTGTACAAGCGACTGTTGAAGCGATCGATGTAGTCGGTAAAAAAGTTTCTACGGACAATGGCGAGTTTACATATGACTATATTGTCATTGCACTTGGTTTTGAAGGTGAGACATTCGGAATCGAAGGTCTGGATAAATATGCCTTGTCAATTGCCAATGTAAAAGCTGCCCGTTATATCCGTGAACACATTGAATTCCAGTTTGCTACATGGTCTGCAGAACCAGTCAAAGATGATAGCCGCCTGACAATTATTGTTGGTGGAGCTGGATTTACTGGCATTGAATTCTTAGGGGAATTGGCTAACCGCGTACCAGAACTGTGTAAAGAGTTCGACGTGCCACGTGAAAAAGTGCGTGTAGTATGCGTTGAAGCTGCTCCGATGGTATTGCCTGGTTTCGATCCGGAACTGGTTAATTATGCTGTCGGCCACTTGGAGTCTAAAGGAATTGAGTTCTCAATCGGCACACCGGTTGTGGAAGCAACTCCAGAAGGCGTTAAAATCAAAAAAGGCGACGATGAGTTTGAATTCATCAAAGCCGGTACAGTTGTGTGGGCTGCAGGTGTCCGCGGCAACAGATTGATTGAAGCAACTCCGATTGAAAACATGCGTGCTCGAGTGAAAGTTAGAAATGATTTGCGTGCTCCAGGATTTGATGATGTCTTCATCATCGGTGACTGCGCATTGATGATCAACGAAGAAACGAATCGTCCGTATCCACCAACTGCACAGATTGCGATGCAGCAGGGTGAAAGTGTAGCGAAGAACTTGAAAGCGCTGATGAACGATGAAACGACTGTAGAGTTTGTTCCAGATTTAAAAGGAACTGTCTGCTCACTAGGCGATGACGATGCCATCGGTGTTGTATTCGGCAAAAAAGTAACAGGCAAAAGAGCTTCATTCATGAAAAAAATGATTGATAACCGTGCATTGTTCATGATAGGTGGACCGATGCTTGTAATGAAAAAAGGTAAATTCAACGTTCTGTAAGATGGACGATTTAAAGCTCCCTTAGCGGGGAGCTTTTTTTATATTATCAAGTCTCCGCTAAATTTTCTGGAGGCTTATCTATTTTTACAAAAGGGGGGAGTTATGTGGCAAATACGAAGCGTGGAAATGTTTGGCTTGGAGCAGCTGGACTAGTAGTAAATTCCAAAGGCCAATGGCTCGTTGTGAAAAAAAGATATGGAGGACTTCATGGGAAATGGTCACTTCCCGCAGGGTTTGTAAATGGGTCGGAAACGATTGACCAAGCAGCTTTAAGAGAGGTCAAAGAAGAAACGGGGATTGACTGCAATTTGCTCGGTATGATTGGTTTCCGTTCAGGAGTGATCCGTGAGGAAGTCAGTGACAATATGGCAATTTTCTTAATGGAGGCACAGGATGAAGAACAGCCGATTGCGGCGCAATTGTCGGAGCTGTATGAGGCAGATTGGATGGCACCTGCTGATTTATCAAATGATTCAGATGCATCCGTTATGCTGCATGAAATGGCTTCTTATGTACTTGAGGAAGGTTTGGAGCCGATTGAGAATGTCGATCCCGGAAAGATTTTTGGTTATTCGGAGTACAAATTATTTTTTAAAAAATAGAGAATGAAATAGAAAAGATGAGTAAACAGAAGAAAAATATACTTGTTACCGTTTACATTTTCTTCTTTTTATTTGCACTTTGTTGAGTGCCATGCTATATTATCAGAATATTACAAACAAGAACAGAAGGAGGTGTTTCGGATGACGATCTTCAAAAAGGCTAAAAACGTCAATCAATGCCCATATTGTTCAGGACAAGGCTATTTTCAATTGCGACTGGGCGGTTCAGAAACGTGCTCCTGCTGTTCGGGTTCAGGGAAAAAATAAAACGATAAATTAGAAGCAATCGGGTCAAGTAACGCCGGTTGCTTCTTTTTGTGTGGAGCGGAACTCTGGGCGTGCCGTCTCCGTCTTTCATTGTCCAGACTCCGGCAGCCAGCCCCTCGAGTCGCTTCAGCCCTACCAGAATGGCAAAGGACGCCATTACTGATAAGGCTTCCAGCGCTTGTCGGAGCTGAACGGCCGTTTCCGCTTTTCCTGGTGTCCAGCTCCAACGGCCACCTCCTCGGGACGTAAGCCAACCCAACTATGTGGCAAAGCACGCCACATTGCCGGTCTGTCTTACGCCTGTCGGAGCTGAACGGCCGTTACCGCTTTTCTAGTATAAGTGACAAAGCGATGAACTCTGTTCTGCCGGATTGAAAGCCTCTGTCTTTTCGGGTAAACTGATGAAAGGAATAACGGAGGTTAGAGTTTATGAACAGTTCATTTACGATTGTGCAATTGATTATTTCCATGCTGCTTTTTTATGTTATGTTCTTTGGGATCGGCTTTTTATTGAATATGCTGCTTCGCATGACCTGGCTGATGGCCGTGGTTTATCCGATCGTCATCTTGTTGGTCATAGATGATGTCGGCATTTTCGATTATTTCACAAATCCTGTCGAATCTTTTTCGATGCTCGGGAATACCATTACTTCCATGACTGGAAGTGATATCGCTGTTTTGCTGGCTGGCTGGGCAGGGGCAATCACTTCCGGCTTTGTTATGAAAATACTCCGTAAAATGGGTTATCAGATGTTTTAATGAAAATCGCCGATCCGAATAGCTGGATCGGCGATTTTTAATGGAATGAAGCTTACATTTTTCTTCCTCACCGCAATAGGCCGTAGAAGATGAAGGAAATTGCAATGCCTGTCAAAGCGCCCATAAAAACTTCACTTGGCTTATGGCCAAGCAGGGTCTTCAGTTCCTCAATTTTTTCTTCCTCTTTTTTCTTAGGCCACTTTCTCGTTTCATCCATAAATACATAGATGTCCTGGCGCATTTTATTGATGGTCAGCGCTTGCTGGCCGGCCTGAAAGCGGACACCAGTTGCGTCATACATCGTAATGACAGCGAACATGGTTGATACGGCAAATATGGTGGAAGAAACACCGTGCTCAAAAGCTACTGCAGTAGTTAAGGAAGTCACTGCAGCTGAATGAGAGCTTGGCATACCGCCGGTTGAAGAAAAGAGTTTCCAATCAAGCTCGCGTGTCACAGCATACTGAATGGGGATTTTTACAAACTGAGCAAAAATGATTGCGAAAAGGGCGATCATGAGGGGGAGATTTGAGAAAATTTCCATGCGGGGCAACAACCTTTCCATTTAAATATGTTCTCATAGTATATCATACACAGCTATTTTGCTATGCTTGTTTATTCCTTCGTTACACGAACTACTCGGAATCCGGATTACATGCTACACTTAATGGGAACGCAAAAAGGAGGAGTTTTATGCAAATCAAACTAGAGCAGCATTCACAGGACAATCAAGCAGAAGTCTTGATTGTAGGATTAAGTAGACATCCTGAAAACAGCAAAGGCTGGAATAAGTTCACAGAACGTTTTGAAAACAAATTGGAACGCTGGATTAAGGAAGATTTGTCATTCGACATGAAGTCATTAATTACTTATCCAACGCTAACGGGGAATATCCCACGAGTCATGTTTATCGGATTGAATGACCGAAAAAAAATGACCGAAGAAGATCTGCGTTCCTGTTTCGGCTTGGCTGGCAAAGAGTTGGCGAAGAAGAAAGTAAAACAGGCGGCTGTATATATGGAGTCATTCGAAAATGACAGAATCTCATCAGAAGATGTTGCTTTTTTGGCTGCAGAAGGCATTTCAATGGGTGGCTACAGCTTTGATGATTACAAGACAACTTCAAATGAAGTGCAGGTCAAAATGGAGACATTGCTCTTATTGGCGGATGAGGTTTCAGAAGATTTGGAAGCTGCAGCAACTGTAGGCGCTATTTTCGGCCAATCGGTTAATGAAGCACGTACACTTGTCAATATGCCGGCAAACATCCTGACAGCCACTGCAATGGGCGAATACGCTCAGGAACTTGGAGAGACCTATGGCTTCGAAACAGATATTTTAGGCAAAGCAGAACTTGAAGAGTTGGGCATGGGCGCACTGCTAGCGGTTAACCAAGGTTCAGTTGAAGAACCGCGTCTGATTGTCTTGAAATATAAGGCGACAGAGGGCTTTGAAGACCCGTTGGCACTTGTCGGCAAAGGAGTGACCTTTGATACTGGCGGTTATTCCATCAAGCCGAAAGACGGCATTGTGGGCATGAAAGGCGACATGGGGGGGGCCGCTGCTGTTCTTGGCGCTATGAGAATTATCGGTGAACTGCAACCCGAGAAAAATGTGCTGGCGATTATTGGTTCGACGGATAATATGATTTCCGGAAATGCTTTTAAGCCGGATGATGTCATCACTTCCATGAGTGGAAAAACCATTGAGATTTTGAATACGGATGCCGAAGGGCGTTTGGTGCTGGCGGATTGTGTCAGTTATGCGAAGCAATTAGGAGCTACTAAGATTGTGGACGTGGCGACATTGACTGGGGGAGTCATTGTGGCTTTAGGAAAAGACAAGACCGGCGCATTGACAAACGATGAGGCATTTTTTGAGACCTTCCTGGAAGCATCTGTGGAAAGCGGAGAATTTGTCTGGCGCTTGCCGTTGACGGAAAATGATAAAAAGCGTATACGGAAAAGTGATGTCGCTGATTTGAATAACTCGCCAGGCCGTGATGGCCACATGATTTTTGGTGGGGGATTTGTCGGTGAGTTTGCTGGTGATACCCCTTGGATCCATTTGGACATTGCCGGCACTTCTGATGCGGACGGTCCGCATGACCTTGGACCAAAAGGCGGTACTGGAGCGATGGTCAGAACGCTGGCTATGCTGGTTGAAAAAATGGCAGACGAACAATAATATAAAAAACAGCCTGCAGGCATCATGCCTGCAGGCTGTTTTTATTCTTCAGTAGTTTTGTTGTCCATCAATTTTTTCTTCTGTTCTTTTAATGCGCCTGCCATATCGTCGCGCACCGTTTCTTCGGCCACTTTGATGCCGGACATGTAAGCGGCCCGTCCAATCAAATGTCCGCCTACGGGAGCTGTGATGAATAGGAAAGCGATGGCGATGACCATCTGGGTATTGAAGATGCCTTCTACCAGCCAAAAATGAATAAAGGTCGCACTTAACACGCAGAGAACTCCCAGCGTCGAGCTCTTAGAGGCAGCGTGTGTACGCGTATAGACATCCGGGAGGCGGATAAGCCCCAGCGCTGTGACGAGGCTGAAAATGACGCCTGTGCTCATTAATAGGATGATGAGGATATTAACGATTGTTGTTTCGATCGAAAATCTCTCCTCTCTCAAGGAATTTCGCAAAAGCAATGGTCCCGATAAAGGACAGGATGCTCAACAATAGGATGATCTCCAAGAAGAACTCTGTCTCGTAGATTAAAGACAGCAGCGCCACGATAGACACCAGCGAGATTCCGATGGCGTCGAGTGCCACTACGCGGTCGGCGATTGTCGGCCCTTTGACAAGTCGGAAAAGAAGACCGGTAAAGCCTATGCTGACAATGATAAGGGAAATCCAGTAAAACATCATCATGGGCGGCTCACCTCCAGAATAGCGCGTTCGAATGTGTCTTTGATCGAACTGACAGCTTCATCGATATCCTCAAAGTCGAGTGCATGGATATAGAGTCTCTTTTGGTCGTTTGAAATGCCAACAACCAGCGTTCCGGGTGTCAAAGTAATCAAAGCGGACAGCAGGGTAATTTCCCAGTCCTGTTTTAATTCTGTTTCCAATTCGAAGATAGCCGGCTTAAGGTTCATATTCGGCTTGATGACAATCCGCAAAACCTGGATGCTCGACAAGAATAATTCCTTAAGAAACAGCAGGAATAGCAGAATGACTGCCCAAGCCCTTGAAGTATAGAGCCTGTAAGAAAAGAACCGGCGCATCAGGATAATGATGCCGAGTCCGACAAGAAAGCCGATTGCAAAGCCGGCAGGGCTAAAGGAAACGGTCATGAACATCCAGACAAAGGCCAAGAAGAAATTTAATAGTATTTGTAAAGCCATATGTCACCTACTCCTTTAAGACCGCATCAATATAGATGGATGGATTCAGCAGCACTTCACCTGCGCCTGAAATGAACGGCATGAAGAGTTCCGCGCCGACCCCGAATACCACGGTAATGGCAACAAGGATGACTGTTGGGATGAACATTTGATTGAATACGGATTTTTTCAATGGGACGGTTTCAACCGGCTCTCCCCAGAAAGCGTAGATGAAGATGCGCACAGCGCTCAACAACACGATCAGACTTGTTGCCAAAATGACGATGCTGCCCCAAAACTGCGGGCCTTCAAATCCACCTTGGACAATCAGCAATTTTCCGGGGAATCCGCTCAATGGTGGAATACCTGCCAGCCCAAACGCTGTAACAAGGTAAATCCAGCCGAGAACCGGATAAGTTTTAATCAACCCGCCCATTTTTCGGAGGTCAGTTGTACCAAACAAAACGGCGACAATACCAACCAAAAAGAAAAGAGCAGCTTTGATCAGCATATCGTGGAGCAAGTAGAAGATGGATCCTTCGACTCCAGGCTGATTCAACTGGGCAACCCCGAACAAAATAACTCCGACTGCAATGATGATGTTGTAAATGATGATCTTTTTGACATCGAAATAAGCAAGTGCGCCAACGCAGCCGGCAAGAATGGTCAGGATGGCAACAATGCCGAGCAATTCATGGGTAAAGCCAATATTCATTGTAAAGAATAAAGTATATGTACGCATGATTGCATAGACGCCGACTTTTGTCAGCAAGGCACCAAACAGTGCCAGTATTGGAATAGGCGGTGCGTAATAAGATCCCGGCAGCCAGAAGTACAGAGGAAAGATAGCGGCTTTAAAGCCGAAGACAACCAGGAACATCACGGCAATGACCGTTAAAATGCCGGTTTCTTCAATCTGCGGTATTTTCACTGCCAGATCAGCCATATTCAAAGTTCCGGTGACCGAATAAAGGAACGCGACAGCTGCGACAAATAGAGCGGATGAAATGATGTTCACCAATAAATATTTGATTGATTCTCGCAGCTGTGGTCTTTCCCCGCCATGGACGATCAAGGTATAGGAAGCCATCAGCAACACTTCAACAAATACGAATAAGTTGAAGATATCACCGGTAGTAAAGGCTCCATTGACACCGACCATCAAGAATATCACGGCCGGATAGTAATAGGACTGTTCACGTTTGACGCCAATAGTCGGAAAGCTGTAGAACACAACGAACAAGGTGATGAGTGAAGTCGTGACCACCAATAAGGCAGACAAAGGATCCGAGACCATAGAAATACCGAAAGGCGCTGGCCAGCTGCCAAGCGTTACAGCATGGACACCGTCAGCATTCACTTTTACCAGCAGTACGAGTGCGGAAAGCAAGGTTACTCCCGCTCCTATTGCAGCAATCATTCGCTGGAGCTTCAAGCGTTTCGGGAAAATCATCAGGATAGTAGCAAACAACAAAGGGATGATGATAGGGAATAGAAGTAAGTTACTCATGATCTTCAGTCCCTCTCAGCAATTCCATATTGTCGGTACCGAGCTCCTGATAAGACCGGTATGCGAGCACCAGGAAAAATGATGTAACGGCGAATGAAATGACAATCGCTGTCAAAATCAATGCCTGAGGCAGGGGGTCAGCATAATCGCTGACGCTGACTCCTTCAGCCACGACAGGCGGAGAATTTCCTCCAAGACCTCCCATGGTCAATAGCAAAAGATGGGCGCCATGGCTCAGCAGCCCTGTCCCGATAATGATGCGTATCAGGCTTTTCGAAAGCATTAGGTAAACAGCTGCCATAAAGAGAAATCCGATGGCAACCGACATAATTATCTCCATTATTCATCCTCTCCAATCGTTTGAATAATGGTCATCGTTACACCGACAACAACCAGGTAAACTCCAACATCGAACAACAAGGCCGAATGCAGGGAAGTTTTACCGAAAAGCGGTAAATCAAAATAATCATAAGCGTGTGTGAAAAAAGGTACGTCAAAGATGATGGAAGCGGCGGCGGTAGCAAGCGCCAGCAACAAGCCGACTGCCGTCATTGTCACATAATTGATCGGCAATATTTTCTTAACCGTTTCAATGTCAAAAGCAAGCATCAGCAGCACAATCGCGCTGGTCGTCAGCAAACCGCCGACAAATCCGCCTCCCGGTGTATAATGCCCTGCAAAGAAAATATGGACAGCGAACATCAGAATGATAAAGGTAACTACTTTGGTGGCCGTTTGGAGCATGACATCATTTGTTCTCATGCTGACCCTCCTTTTTGGTCAAACGCAGTTTGATCATGGTGATAATGCCAATACCAGCAATGCCTAGAACAGCAATTTCAAACAATGTATCAAATCCACGGTAATCGACTAAGATGACATTGACGATATTTCCGCCGCCTGCTTCAGAGTATACTGTTTCCTTATAGAACTCAGAGATGGAAGGCAGTGCTTTCTGGGAATGTGCCGATAAGGCAACTAAAGTCATAGTGATACCCACCCCGAGAGCAACCAAGGCATTTCCAAAACGGAAGCGCATGCGCTCTTCTTTTCGGCTGATTTGCGGCAAGTGATAGAATGCCAGCAGGAACAGCGCAACGGAAATAGTTTCAATCACCAATTGGGTCAAAGCCAAATCCGGTGCTCGGAAAATGACAAAGAACAAAGCGACTGAATAGCCGACAGCACCCAAAGCGATGATTGCGGTAAGGCGTGATTTTGAAAAAAGAATCGTTAAGGTTGAACCAATCAAAGCCACCAGAATAACAATTTCATAGAAGCCGACAGGTGCCAAGTTGCTTACATCAAAAGCAAATGCTTCGGCCAGATACAATGTTCCAAGAAGGATGAATATGACGAAGCTGAACATATACACCAAATAGGAACGGATGAAGCCGGTCATATACAACATGGAGAAGCGGTTTGCGCCGCTGTCGCTCAGGAACATCAAGTTGTCATATAAAGCATTTAACGAAACGGAATCCGGGAAGCGGTCGTAGCTCTTCTGCCATTTGCGCAGCGTCCAGTACATCAGACCGCCGACGGCAAAGATGCCGAGTGTCATAAAGAGTTCCGTGTTGAAGCCATGCCAGGCCGATACATGAATATCAACTTCTCCCGGTGAACTATACAGGAAAGGCTGGATGGCCATAACGGCCGGCTTCACGAGCCAGTCGCCGACGAGATTTGGAATAAAGAAAATTACGACAACGAGCAAGGCAAGGAATACCGGAGAGATAAGCATGCCGATCGGCGCTTCATGAGCAGGCTTCGGCAATTGATCCGGTTTGTGTTTGCCGGCAAATGTATGAAACACAAAATAGAAACTGTAGATGAATGTGAAAACGGAACCAAGCCAAGCGACAATCGGGAACAATACGCCCCAGACGTCCATTGAGAATAAATCGAATTCAGTCAATGACAGCATGGCCGTCAAAAACATCTCTTTGCTCAGGAAGCCGCCAAATGGAGGTAATCCCGCCATCGAGAACGCCCCGATCATGGCAACGGTGAAACTGATCGGCATGAGGCTCATCAGTCCTCCCAGTTTGCGAATATCCCGCGTACCGGTTTCATGGTCGACAATACCAGCAATCATGAACAGACTGCCTTTAAAGACAGCATGGTTGATCAAATGGAAAATTGCCGCAAATCCAGCATACTTGAAAGTAGTTTCAGCAATATTGTCGACGTGGTAGCCGGCAGCTGAAGCTCCTAAAAGCGACATGATCAAACCGAGCTGGGAAACGGTCGAAAATGCAAGGATGCCTTTCAGGTCTTTTTGCTTCAAGGCAAAGAATGAACCCCAGAACATGGTAAATAATCCGACACCCGCAACCAGCCACATCCATGTGCCGGATATGACGAAAACAGGAGTAAGGCGAGCCACAAGATACAAACCTGCCTTTACCATGGTCGCGGAGTGAAGGTAGGCACTGACAGGGGTAGGCGCTTCCATTGCATCCGGAAGCCAGATGTAGAATGGAAACTGGGCAGACTTAGTGAATGCACCAAGTAGTACCAGTACGAGAGCCCAGATGAAGAAATCGTGTGACACCATCTCCGGTGCCTGCGGAATCAACTCGCGGATTGAATATGTATTGCCCATGATGCTCAGCAGCACGAAGCCACCCAGCATCATCAATCCTCCGAAAACCGTAATCATCATCGACTTTAAAGCCCCGAATCTCGAACGGTCTCGGGTATACCAATAACCGATCAGCAGGAAAGATGAAATTGAGGTCAATTCCCAAAACAGATACAGAGTGATTAGATGGTCACTTTGGACGATGCCAAGCATTGCCGTCATGAACATCAAAAGATAAACGTAGAAATTATGTAATTGTTCACGGTGTTTATCCAAATAGAAAATGGAGTATAGCACCACTAAAGCTCCTATGCCTGTAATCAGCAATGTGAAAAGGAGACTCAGGCCATCAATATACGCGACGAACGCGATATCGAGGGAAGGAATCCATTGGAATTCAGAAACTAAATTGCCGCCATCGATGGTAGTTGGAAGCAATGAAGCGTAGTAAATGAATAGAGCGACTGGGACAATCAATACAAACCAGCCTGTATGGACTTTTCCGAGCTTCTTAAATAACAGCGGAATGAACAGAGCTGCAAGCAAAGGTAAAAAGATTAAAAATACAAATGACAAATGAATCCTCCTTCCAGCATAAACGTGATGAGTTTCTAATTAGAAATTATAACGCAAATCCGGTGGATTTGCACCGTTCATCCATTAATGGCACTGAATCCATTTCATTTTTCCAAAGCTTTTCAAATAGGAAGAAACCCAATTAAGTTAATTTTGTGAATTTGAAAAAAGAGCATAAAAAAGCCGGTTTTCGGATGAAAACCGGCTTTTTTATTTACATGTTTTTAAGTTCCTGTTCAAGCAGTACATCTTCGAAATCCTGTTGAGGTTTCGCCAAGGTGTAGCGCAAAAATGCAGAAGCAAATACAAACAGCACACCTGTGACGATGAAAACCGAAGAAATCCCGATAAAACCACTGACAATACCACCGAACATAGGGCCAATTATATTTCCGAGGAAGCGGAAGCTCGTATTATATCCCATAATTTCACCTTGGATTTCAATCGGTGCTTCCCGCCGCATCAGTGCTGTTGTTGTCGGAATCATTCCGCCGACCGCAATTCCGAACAGCAGGCGCAAGATGATCAATTGCCAAAGCTCAGTGACAAACGCTTGTGGAATAATAAAGATGAAAGCCAGCAGCAAAAGAAATCCGAGTACTTTTTCATAGCCGATTGAATCACCCAAGCGCCCCCAGCGGCGGGCAAACAGCAGATTGCCTACACCCGTTGCACTGAAAGTGATACCGGCAAGAAATGCCACTTGGGTGCTGCCTTCCGTCAATTCCGCCACATAGAGGGACAATAATGGCTGGATGCTAAAGTTACCGATTTGGATCAAAGCGGTTATTATCATGACATTGAGCATTAAACGGTGATTCAAGATTCCGGAAACGATGGTTTTCGGCGCATAGATATGAGCACCTTTAAGTTTGACCCGCTTGATTTCATGGAGACCAAAGACCACGAACAATGCGGCAATGGCGATTACGCTTGCTGTAATCAAGAACGTGTATTCGAAACCAAAAGCATCTGCCATCAAGCCGCCGAGAACAGGGCCAAACAGCGTACCGGAAACGCTGCCCATCTGAAGTGTTCCAAGCGTTTTACCTGCTGTTTCTTTAGAGGTTTGAGAACTGACGAATGCCAGCGAAGTGGGTATGAATCCTGTAACTACACCCATGAACAAACGAATCATGAACAGCTCTGTTACAGACTCTGCTGTCCCCATCAGGAAAATACTGATAGCAATACCGAAACCGTTGATGATCAATATCGGCTTAAATCCGTATTTATCGGCAATGCGTCCCCAAATTGGAGACATGATCAATGCCGCAACAAACGTTACGCCAAATACCAATCCGGACCAACGCTGCACGTATTCATCTGTGAAATTGCCGAGCGATTCGATATAAAGAGATAAAAATGGCATAATCATGGTGGTGCTGCCAGCAACCAGGAAATTGGTGAACATGATAATAAAGAAATTCTTTTTCTGAGTATCCATAAGGAACCCTTCTTTCTGAAAGGAGCATCTGTTCTTATTATATGATATTTCGCCTTACGAAGAAAGTGCTAAATCTTACCGGTGAATTCAAAAAACTTCTATGCTAAAATAAAGCGGGGTGAAAACGATGAAAAAAATAATGATGTTAGCGATTTTATTGGCAATCTTGCTTGGTGCATGCTCGGGAGAAGAGGCGGAAACAGCACCTGAAGAAACAACTGCAGAAACGGAAAGCAGAGCAGTTGAAGTGGATGGCTACCCGCAGCTATCAGCAGAAATTGCTGAAAATGAAGTGCTTATTGAAATGAATACATCTATGGGTGCGATTCAAATTAAATTGTTTCCGGAAATCGCACCAAAAGCGGTAGAGAACTTTTTAACACATGCAGAAGAAGGGTATTACGACGGCCTGACTTTCCATCGGGTTATTGAAGACTTTATGTTGCAAGGCGGAGATCCGACCGGCACTGGCGGTGGCGGTGAAAGCATCTACGGTGCTCCTTTTGAAGATGAATTCCATGATCATCTCTTTAATATTCGCGGAGCCTTATCGATGGCAAATGCCGGACCTGGCACCAATGGCAGCCAGTTCTTTATCGTTCAGGCACCGCCGGTTCCTGAAGATAAACTGGCTGGGGATTACCCGGAAGAAATCCGTAAAGCTTATCTGGAACAGGGAGGCGCATTCTGGCTCGACGGCAAACATACTGTATTTGGCCAAGTGATTGAAGGTATGGATGTTGTGGATGCCATCGCCGCAGTTGAAACCATGCAGGAAAAGCCGGTTGAAGACGTGACCATCGATTCCATTGAAATTCTTCAGCAATAACAGAAAAGTGCAAGCATGTGTACAGCTTATTCCGTCAAGCCACTTTGACGGAATAGCACAAAATGCCAAGTGCTGAATCTTATGTCCTTTATGCTCGGTTGGTTGAAAATGGCTGCAGAGAGCCATTTTTGCCTGGCTTGCCTGCTTTTCTTTTTTTGTGTATGTGCTATTATAGCTCTTAACGCTAGGGAAATGTTAGGTGAAAAAAGACATGGATACAACTGAAATGAATAGAAGAGCAGGTACAGTTATGGAAGAATGGGATCCTTTTTCTATTGGCTCAAAGCGGTACAACAATGAAATTGCAGTTGTCGTAGAACATTTACAGGTCCTGGATCATCCATCAGAACTTGCAAAAAAAATCCAAAGCATCTATGAATCCACGTTCAAAAAATGGATTCCTTTGGAACAATGTGTAGATGTTTCCTATAAATTGCTCGCAATTAAATACGAAGCAAAAAGCATCATCTGAAACAAAAAAGGGCTTTCGGCGATATTCGCCGAAAGCCCTTTTTTGGTAGATAATTTATTTTGATGTTTCTAAGCCATCCAATAAGTTGGAGGCGGGTACTTCTAATGCATTTGATAGAATAAGGATAGTTTGGTTTGAAGGCACTTCTTCGCCGCTTTCATAGGCTTGGAGCTTGGCAACACCGATTCGTGTCTTCAATGCCAGTTCATCCAAAGAGAGATTACGCTCTTCGCGAAGCGCTTTTAATTGGGTGTGTAATTCATTTTTCAAATTCATGCACTCCTTCTTATATGGAACTTTCTTCTATTTATATACTAGCACGCACAGAAAAATTTCGATAGGCTAAGTTGTGGCATTTTTCGAACAGTTAGTTTGAGAAAACAGCGATAATGCCTTGAACAAAGACCACAATAATGGCTACAGGTGCAACGTAGCGCACCAAGACACGCCATATATCAACCCATACATGCTGCTGAGATAGCTCGTCGTGTGCATCTTGCTTCGTCAGCACATAACCTGCAAACAATGCCGTGAATAGCGCGCCAAGAGGCAAGCCAATTCGGCTGGTCAAAGTATCAACGAAATCAAAGAACGTCATTCCAAAGAAGATTTCCTGCGGCATAACGCCGAAGGATAAGGCACTCGGGATTCCGACGATAAAAATCATCAAGCCGAAAATTAGGGCTACTCGGCGGCGGCGGTCGTATTTATTTTTTACGCCGATGGAAACCGTGATTTCCAGCATGGAAATGGAGGAAGTCAAAGTTGCAAACAATAACAAGATAAAGAAGATGATCATCAGGAATTCACCCATGAACAATTGATCAAAGATGGCCGGCAAGATGATAAACACCAGTCCTGGTCCCTGATCAGGCGTATAGCCCAATGCGAATACAGCTGGGAAAATGATTAACCCTGCCATGATGGAGATGATGATGTTCAAAGACACTACGCTGACAGAAGAACGAGTCAGGTTTTCGGATTTCGATAGATAGGACGAATAAGTGATCATCCCCGCCACCCCAACGCTTAAGGAGAAGAACGCTTGGCCAAGGGCGATCAAGGCAGTTTCAAAATTAAAGAATGACCAGTCCGGAACGAACATAAAGCGTACGCCTTCCATAGCTCCATCCAAAGTCAAAGAGCGTACCATCAACACAAGGAAGAAAATCAATAAAGCAGGCATCATAATTTTGCTGGCGCGTTCGATGCCGCCCTTGATGCCCCCTTGAACGATCCAAATCGTCAATCCCATAAAAGCAGCCTGCGCAAGCAGAACTTCCCATGGATTTGTAATGATGCCAGTAAATAGTTCAGCAAATTCAGCATCCTGTAAACCGGATAGCTGGAAAAGGATAGCGCGGCCTAAATACGATAATACCCAGCCGCCTACAACGCTGTAAAAAGACAAAATCAAAAACGAAAAGATAAATCCGGACCAACCGATTAAATACCATGGCTTACCAGGAGCTTGTTTTTTCAAGCCGCTGACAGCATCTGCCTGTCCTCTGCGGCCAATGACGAATTCAGCTAAAAGAATCGGCAAGCCAATTGCCACCGTACTGATGATAAACAGCAAGATAAACACACTGCCGCCATTTGCGCCAGTTTCGTAAGGGAACTTCCAAATGGCCCCTAATCCGATAGCGCTTCCAGCTGCTGCCAGAATAAAGCCCAGCTTAGAGCCCCATTGTTCACGTTTTTTCAAATTCACCACTCCTATTTCATATAGATTTCCTCATTTTACACGAGCGGCACTAAAAAAAATAGCAGTATTTGAAACGCTGCGACGTTTAAACCGTATAACAATGTAAAAGGTTTAAATATTGATTATTCAGACGATTGGGAGGTTAGGCAATGGCTTCTGAAACTGATTTATACATAGAGGCACAAAATGGCGATGAAGCTGCATATTATTCATGGTTTAATGAGATTCAACCTGATATGGGGCGTTTTGCGTACCAGCTGGGAATATCTTTAGAAAAATTGCCGGAGTTCCAAAAGGCTAGCCTGCAGCAACTGTATAAACAACTTGTACATCTCACTCCGGATCAAGCTGAAATGCAGCTCTTCACAATTATGGCTCAAATGGCTTTACAACCAGGCTATCAGTTTGAAAACGGTAAAAACCAAGTCCTCGGGTTTCAAGAAGATCAGGAGCTGCATACTCTGTTGCAAAAACTTGAACTGGATCAGCGAATTTCATTAGCTCTCCTTTATTTTCATAATAAATCGATTAACGAGATCAGTACGATAACCAGTAAGTCAGCTCAACAAGTAATGCAAGCAGAGGCAGAGGGACTGCAAGCCCTTCAGCAAATTCTTCAAATAGAGGGTGATCCGCTCTTAAAACGGCTGACCTTGCTCCAAAAATCATATCAGCGTTTTATTCCGCCACCGCCAATGGAGCAGGAGAATCGGAAGACAGCAGCCACCATTCCTATTGAGTCAGCTCACATTTCTGCAGCACCGGCACAGTCATACCAGAAAAAAACGGCAATTGTTCTGGTTGCTGCCGGACTTTTTCTGGCAGCCGTCATAGGAGTCAGCTTTTCAGTGAATGATCAGCAAGCAAAGACTGCTGGTACGACAGAATTTCAGCAAGCTGAAAAAGTGACGGATGATATGGTTGCGAACTGGAGAAGTCAATACGAAGCCATTAAAGAAACATCGCCTAAACGTTTGGGAATGTCTCTTGATCAATATGACCAGCTCGATTATGTAAAACAGGCTGATGCTGAGATGATCAAGGTTTTCAGCGATGAATCGGTACGCTCAATGAAAGACAATCCCATCAAGATGGAGCAAACCGTCGATCGACTCTTCAGACAAATTGAAACGCCGCAAGGGATGGTCGACTCCTTATCCGGGGACAATCCAATGCTGGCTGCTGAAACAGAAAACTTTCTTTTAAATTACGCAGCCAAAACCAGCGAGCTGCAAGTTTTTGCAGACAGTGTCCTATTCAGGTACCGGGAAGAACTGGAATCGACGGTGGTGATGGACCAGCTGTCACCGGAAAAGCTAATGGCACAGTCCGGCAGCTTGCCTGAAGAGTTGAGGTTGGTTGTAGAAGCGTTGCCTGAATACAATCTATTTCCAGTCGTACATCCCAATAAAGACCAGTTTAGGACGCTCCGGGATGTTACCAGGCTCAATCAACAGCAGCCGATAATCAGCGATCCTTATGCGCCGCATTATTTGAGCTTGTTAGCCAGCGAACCTTATTTCGATGACAGTGGGTTCCTGCTGCCGATCGAGAATGTTCCGCAGCAGCTGATTAGTATGGAGCAGGCTCTATTGGAAGAGGGAGAGTCGAAGCGGTTGTTTGATGGGATAGAGGTGGCCTATCAGCAAATCTTTTGGCAATTGCTAAAAGGCAGTGAAGGTTCTTCCATTTTTGATGAACAAGGCAAAGTCAAAGAAGAATACCGCAAGGCTTGGAATGACACTGCCTCATCTAACCCCATGGCTTTTCTGATGCTTCCGATTCTCAATGAAATGGAAGCCAGCAACTGGACGGACTCGGATCATCACGATCAATTGGAATTCCATGATTTATTGAATGCTTTGGCAATGGAAAAATCAGGCGAACTTGCCGATAAGCTGCCTAACGGTAACTTGGTGATTGAAGATGCACTGGTCGATATGAAGGATTTTGATTATAGCCGCATCAAACCTTTATATGAATCATTTAAGGTTTCTTATGACCTTCAGGTATTAGCAGGAGAACCGCCACTTGATGTATTGTTCCTGTACCATTATGCCAACAAACTAGAAGATATCGAAACATTGTGGCATCTATCAGCAGATAGTCCGTTAAAACCGACGCTTGAAGAATTTAACGAACAATGGCAACAAATTCCAGACCTGGCGGAAAAAGCTCGATGGGTTGAATTATCCAAAGATTCTTTTACGCAGCGCGTCAAAGATAAAGTTTATATTTACCCTCATGTTCAAATGGACGAATTCGATGAACGGCTTGATTTCCTGCTAGTTACTGAGCGCGATCAAATTTGGCAAATCGACTACCAGCAATATGAACAGTATGATTTGGCTGATGACGCTGATCAGTATAGGCAGATCGTTGATTTTCTCTACACAGAGATTTCCAGTAATGCCAAAGCTCAGCTTCCAGCTGATACCAAACCTGGAGAAGTAGCCGGAGTGTTTTTCAAAGCGATTGAGAAAAAGGATATCCCAACCATAAAAAAACTGGTGGTGGATGCCGGATGGAAAGATGAAGAGTATGCTGCCTTTTTTGAATTGCACAGTTTCCGTCCATTTTCTGAATTAGAGCAATTGTCCTTCAGGACCAATTTCAGCACGGATCTTACAAATGGGATTAGTGGAATGGCTGACATTAAATACAAATCAGGATCTCAAGAAGGCATTTTTCAAGAGCTGTTTTATATGGAGAAAACTCCCGACGGCTGGAGGATGACTGACTTGAATATGTACTGATTTTGCTCTCAGCATATACCTGTGCTATAATATACAGATGCCAATAGGTGTACAGGACAATTAGATATGACTAGGAGCGGGTAAACATGACAAAAACATACCAAACAGGCGACACGGTTTCAGGTAAAGTTACAGGAATCCAGCCATACGGCGCATTCGTAGCTTTAGACGACCAAACACAAGGATTGGTCCACATTTCAGAAATCACTCACGGTTACGTGAAAGAAGTTAGTGAGTATTTGGCAGTAGGACAAGAAGTTGATGTGAAAGTATTGGAAGTTGATGAAAAATCTAAAAAAATCAGCTTGTCAATCCGCGCACTTCAAGAGCAGCCACCAGCAGCTCAAAAAACTGAGAAACCAAAACAGTCTCTTCAATCACACGTTAACGAAAGTGATTCTGAAGGATTCAACTCGTTGAAAGACAAAATGCAAGAGTGGATCAAACGCTCTGGGCAGTAAGAAACGCATCAACTAGAAAGAAAAAAACGAAGCGCGGACATCATGTCTGCGCTTCGTTTTTTTTGATTTTCCGTAGTCGGTATTGCAGGTTTTGGCGGCTCATTCCTAGAGCAGCTGCGGCTTTTGTGACATTGCCTCCATGCAGGTCCATGGCTTTTTGCAAATAATACATTTCAGCCTCAAACAAATAATCTTCCAACGGCAACAGCCCTGTATTGGATTGTACAATAAAATCCTCGGGCTGATGCGCGCCTTTCAAATCCGTTTTCAGCTTGAAGTGATGAGGGAGCATGTCTGCAGTGACAGTTTCCTGTGTCGTCAGCATTGAGGTGATTTCATCAAGCAGCAATTCAAGCTCTTTTAAATTACCTGGCCAATCATAAGCATGCAGCAAAGCTGTCACTTCCTGGTCCATCCCGTTTACAACCGAACCGACTTTCATCCGGTGCCGCGAGAAGTAATCATTCACAAACGGCAGAATATCTTCTTTTCGAAAACGGAGCGGTTCTACTTTGATGGTCATGGAAGAAAAGAAATAATACAAGTCTTTCAATAATTTATGCGATGCGATCAGTTCAACAGGATCGTCTCCGACACTGGCGATAAAGTACGTATTTCCTCGTGAGCGTTCTTCGGCCATTTCCAATAATTGCTCTTGCAAAGACAGTGGCAGCAAATCGATGCGCTCGCAGTAAATGGTGCCGTCTCCCATTTTCTCGATATCTTCTCCTAATTGATCAATGATCGAGCCATCTGTTCCGTGGCAATATAGCGTGTACATCTGTCTATCAGAAGATTGGGCCCAGTGGATGGCTTCTGCAATCAATTCTTTTCCGGTTCCTGATTCCCCGACCAGCAGCACCGGCAACTTTGCTGTAGCAGCTTTTTCAGCAGTGGCGATCACTTTTTTCATGCTTTTGGATACAGCTGTAATCGTGGAAAAAGTGATGGGCTCTTCGTATTTTCTTAACGGTTGATAAATGACTTTTTCAAGCGTTGTAATATCACGTGACAGTTCCATTGCTCCTATCAGCTTGCCATTATCAAAAACTGCGTAGGTGTCATTGATTGTCGTGATTTCCTGGCCTTTACGGTTCCAATAAGTCTGTTTGACGTTAAAAACAGGTTTTCCGCTCTGAAGAACTTGCAGAAGGGTGCTTTCAGATTGATCGAAACGGAACATTTCCAGCAGCGACCGATCTGCCAGCTCCTCAAAATCAAATCCTTCAATTTCCCGCATTTTTTTATTGTACAAAACTGTTTTTCCTTTGGTATCTATAGCGTGGATCCCTATAGCGACGTGTTCTCCAGCGAATTTATAGAAGGGTGCTAAATTGATATCTACCGGCTTCAAGACCTTCACTCCAAAATTATTTTGACTTTTTAAATAAAAACACTTGAATTATGCAACAATCTTTTGCATTATTATAAGTGGAAACAGTTACAAAGTGCAAATTTTTTTTGCGCTTATATAAAACTCAAGGAGGATTTACATGATTCCCTACAAACACGAACCATTTACAGATTTCTCAATTGATAAGAACCGCACAGACTACCTGGAAGGCTTGAAAACAGTCGAAGCATACCTAGGTCAGGATTACCCGTTGATTATTGGTGGAGAACGCGTGACTACTGAAGATAAAATCGTTTCATTCAATCCTTCAAATAAAGAAGAAATAGTAGGCCGTGTGTCTAAATCAAATAAAGAATTAGCTGAAAAAGCAATGCAGTCTGCTGATGAAGCTTTTAAAACATGGAAAAAAGTAAAACCGGAAGTGCGTGCGGATGTCTTGTTCAGAGCAGCTGCAATTGTTCGCCGCCGCAAACACGAATTCTCAGCGCTTCTTACAAAAGAAGCAGGCAAGCCTTGGAACGAAGCAGATGCTGATACAGCAGAAGCTATCGATTTCATGGAATATTACGGCCGCCAAATGCTGCGTTTGAAAGACGGAATGCCAGTAGAAAGCCGTCCAGGCGAAGATAACCGCTATGACTACATTCCTTTGGGCGTAGGCGTTGTTATTTCACCTTGGAACTTTGCTTTCGCGATCATGGCTGGAACAACTGTAGCAGCTATGGTAGCAGGCAACACTGTTCTATTGAAGCCAGCTTCAACAACTCCTGTTGTCGCTTATAAATTCATTGAAGTTCTTGAAGAAGCAGGCATGCCGGCAGGCGTCGTCAACTACATCCCAGGACCGGGCGCTGAAGTTGGGGACTACTTGGTGGATCACCCGAATACACGCTTCATCTCATTCACTGGTTCAAAAGAAGTTGGCCTTCGCATTGCAGAGCGTTCTTCAAAAGTGAATGAAGGACAAGTCTGGATGAAACGTCTAATTGCTGAAATGGGCGGAAAAAACACAATGGTTGTGGACAAAGAAGCGGATCTTGAGCTTGCAGCACAATCAATCGTGAAATCTGCTTTCGGTTTCAGCGGACAGAAATGTTCAGCTGGATCGCGTGCGGTTATCGTTGAAGATGTATACGATACTGTACTTGAACGCGTTGTTGAACTGACTAAAGAATTGACGATTGGTGATCCAACAGATCAGTCTAACTACATGGGACCGGTTATTGACGGAAACTCATACAAAAAAATCATGAGCTACATTGAAATCGGTAAAGAAGAAGGCCGTTTGGTTGCCGGTGGCGACGGAGACGATTCTAAAGGATTCTTCGTAAATCCAACTGTCTTCGCTGATCTTGATCCGAAAGCACGCGTTATGCAGGAAGAAATCTTTGGTCCTGTTGTCGGCTTGATGAAAGCGAAAGATTTTGATCACGCAATCGAAATTGCCAACAACACAGAGTACGGCTTGACTGGCGGCGTTATTACAAATAACCGCGCTAATCTTGAAAAAGCCCGTGAAGAATTCCATGTTGGAAACTTATACTTCAACCGCGGCTGCACAGGCGCAATTGTTGGATATCAGTCCTTTGGAGGATTCAATATGTCTGGAACCGACTCGAAAGCTGGCGGACCGGATTACCTTGTTCTTCACATGCAAGCACAAACTACTTCTGAAATGTATTAATCCATCTTTGGATGGTATAATAATTCATTAAAAGGCAGACGAAGGTCTGCCTTTTTTTAAAAAAAGGAGGAAATTACATGACGCAAACACAAACGATTATTGAACAAACTGAGAAATACGGTGCGAATAACTACCATCCGCTGCCAATCGTAATTACAGAAGCAGAGGGCGTTTGGGTAAAAGATCCAGAAGGCAATAAATTCATGGATATGTTATCTGCTTATTCAGCAGTAAACCAAGGACATCGCCATCCAAAAATCATTCAGGCGCTGAAAGATCAAGCAGATCGCGTTACTTTGACTTCCCGCGCATTCCATAACGATAGATTGGCTCCGTGGTATGAGTTGATCTGTGATATTTCCGGAAAAGAAATGGCTTTACCTATGAACACGGGTGCTGAAGCTGTTGAAACGGCTTTTAAAGCTGCACGCCGTTGGGCATACGATGTAAAAGGGATAGCAGAAAACCAAGCAGAGATCATTGCCTGTGATGGAAACTTCCATGGCCGTACAATGACTGCGGTTTCATTATCATCAGACCCTGAATACCGCAAAGGATTCGGACCGATGCTGCCAGGCATCAACTTGATTCCTTTCGGTGATTTAGAAGCTTTGAAAAATGCCATTACACCTAACACCGCTGCTTTCCTGATCGAACCGATTCAAGGAGAAGCAGGAATTATCATGCCTCCAGAAGGTTTCTTGAAAGCTGCTAGAGAACTTTGCCGCGAAAACAATGTTCTTTTCATTGCGGATGAAATCCAATGTGGCCTTGCACGTACTGGAAAAATGTTTGCATGTGAATGGGAAGACGTTAACCCGGATATGTATATCCTCGGAAAAGCACTTGGCGGCGGAGTATTCCCAATTTCATGTGTGGTAGCCGATAAATCCATATTGGGCGTATTCAACCCAGGATCACACGGTTCTACTTTCGGTGGAAACCCATTAGCATGTGCAGTTTCAGTTGCTTCTTTGGAAGTTCTGCTTGATGAAAAACTTTCAGAACGCTCTCAGGAGTTGGGTGAATACTTCATGAGCAAATTACGTGAAATTGAACATCCGTCTGTTAAGGAAGTCAGAGGCCGTGGCTTGTTCATCGGCATGGAATTGACAGAAGCAGCAAGACCATATTGCGAACAGTTAAAAGAATTGGGCCTTTTGTGCAAGGAAACGCATGATACGGTCATCCGTTTTGCTCCGCCATTAATCATTTCAAAAGAAGAACTGGATTGGGCAATTGAGCGTATTCAAAAAGTATTCTCTAAATAATATCGGCATGGCACACAAATCTTGACCTGTGTTACACTAGATGCTGAGTAATTACTAAAATATAAAGAGGCGAACTAATACAATGGCTGAAAACTTGAACTTGTTGACGTCTACGCAGAATGTTATTAAAACTGCATTGGATAAGCTTGGATACGAAGATGCGATGTACGAACTTCTGAAAGAACCGATGCGGATCTTAGAAGTGCGCATTCCGGTGCGAATGGATGATGGCAAAACAAAAGTCTTTACGGGTTACCGTGCTCAACACAGCGATGCGGTTGGACCTACAAAAGGTGGAGTCCGTTTTCATCCGGATGTAAATCGTGATGAGGTCATTGCCTTATCAATGTGGATGACATTGAAATGTGGAATCGTGGAATTGCCTTATGGCGGAGCGAAGGGTGGCATTATCTGCGATCCGCGCGAAATGTCCATGCATGAAATCGAGAAATTGAGCCGTGGATATGTGCGCGCAATCAGTCAGATTGTCGGACCGAACAAAGATATTCCAGCACCGGATGTCTTCACGAACTCACAGATCATGGCGTGGATGTATGATGAATACAGCAAAATCGATGAATTCAATTCTCCTGGCTTTATTACGGGCAAGCCGATCGTCCTTGGTGGTTCTCAAGGAAGAGACAAAGCGACTGCCCAAGGAGTGACCATCTGTATTAATGAAGCCGCAAAAAAACGTGGCCTGGATATGCAAGGAGCACGTGTTGTCATTCAAGGTTTTGGTAATGCGGGAAGCTTCCTTGCGAAATTCCTTCATGATGCTGGAGCAAAAGTAGTCGGCATTTCTGATGCTTACGGTGCTCTTCACGATCCGGATGGTTTGGATATCGATTATTTATTGGATCGCCGTGATAGTTTTGGTACGGTTACTACGTTATTTGATAACACCATTACAAACAAAGAATTGTTTGAATTGGATTGCGATATCTTGGTGCCTGCAGCTATTGCAAATCAAATTACGGAAGAAAATGCCAATAATATCAAAGCTTCAATCGTTGTTGAAGCAGCGAACGGTCCAACGACAGCTGAAGCCACGAAGATGTTGACAGATCGGGGAATCCTTTTGGTGCCTGATGTGTTGGCAAGTTCTGGTGGTGTTACGGTTTCTTACTTCGAGTGGGTACAAAATAACCAAGGTTATTATTGGTCACAAGAAGAAGTAGACGAAAAACTCAACAAAAAATTAGTAGATGCATTTGAAAATGTCTACAACGTTGCCACTACTCGCAATATCGATATGCGTTTGGCAGCTTATATGGTCGGCGCCCGAAGAACTGCTGAAGCTTCACGCTTCCGCGGATGGGTATAAGACATATCAGAAAACCGCCTGGATTTTGATCCAGGCGGTTTTTTGTCTCAATCTTTTGCTTTTTGATTTCAGAAACTCCATAATATAATCTGAATAGAGGAGGATGATTGGATGAATGCATTTTCATTTTACAACCCGGTAAAACTTATATTTGGTAAAGGGCAGCTTGAAGCGGCCAAGAAGGAATTGCCGGAATTCGGTAAAAAGGTATTGCTCGTCTATGGTGGCGGCAGCATTAAAAAGAATGGCCTTTATGATGAAGTCATTCAAATGTTGTCTGAAGCAGACCTTGAAGTTTTCGAACTGTCTGGAGTAGAACCCAATCCGCGGATCTCAACTGCGAGAAAAGGCATCGAAATCTGCAAAAAAGAAGGCATTGAAATGATTTTAGCAGTAGGCGGCGGTTCAGTCATTGATTGCACGAAGCTCATTGCTTGCGGCGCTAAGTACGATGGAGATGCATGGGATTTCGTTTCACGCAAAGCGCAGCCAAAAGAAGCTTTGCCTTTTGGAACAGTTTTGACAATCGCTGCCACCGGTTCTGAAATGAATGCCGGTTCCGTTATTACCAACGAAGAAACACAAGAGAAATATGGTTGGGGAAGCCCGCTGTCATTCCCGCAATTTTCAATCCTTGATCCGACGTATACATTATCGGTACCGGAAAACCACACGGTCTACGGAATCGTCGACATGATGTCCCATATTTTCGAACAGTATTTCAATGATGCCAACAATACACCGGTTCAAGACCGGATGTGCGAAGGTGTCTTGAAAGCGGTCATCGAAACTGCGCCAAAATTAATGGAAGATCTTCAAAGCTACGAACACCGCGAAACAATCTTGTTTGCAGGGACGATGGCTTTGAACAAATTCCTTGAAATGGGCTACAGAGGCGATTGGGGTTCACATAATATTGAACACGCTGTATCGGCTGTCTATGACATTCCACATGCCGGTGGATTGGCGATTCTCTTCCCGCAATGGATGCGCCATAACGTGAAAGTGAATCCAGCTCGTTTTGCTCAAATGGCAGTCCGTGTCTTTGACGTGGATCCAGAAGGGAAATCGGAGTCTGATATCGCTTACGAAGGAATCGATCGCTTAGTAGCGTTCTGGACTTCTCTGGGAGCACCAACGCGTTTAGACTACTACGACATCGATGATTCGAAAATTGATGTGATGGTGGAAAAAGCCATGGTCTATGGTGAGTTTGGCAATTTCGCAAAATTGAAAGACGAAGACGTTAAAGAAATTCTTCAAGCGTCTCTAATGGATGCGCCATAACGTGAAAGTGAATCCAGCTCGTTTTGCTCAAATGGCAGTCCGTGTCTTTGACGTGGATCCAGAAGGGAAATCGGAGTCTGATATCGCTTACGAAGGAATCGATCGCTTAGTAGCGTTCTGGACTTCTCTGGGAGCACCAACGCGTTTAGACTACTACGACATCGATGATTCGAAAATTGATGTGATGGTGGAAAAAGCCATGGTCTATGGTGAGTTTGGCAATTTCGCAAAATTGAAAGACGAAGACGTTAAAGAAATTCTTCAAGCGTCTCTATAAGAAAAAAGGCTCGGCGCTTAGCGCCGAGCCTTTTTTTGTTTGTTTAATTTTGATCAAGCCCAGCTGGACGGCTGCTAAGGTGCGTCCAATGGGTTTCACCATCGTCTGCATCCAGAGAAACAATCACATCATCGACGCTTGGTTGACTAAGGATAAGTTCTGCCAAGCGGTCCTGCAAGGCGTCTGCTTGTGTTACGTTCAATTGCGGATCAACTTCGATTTTCGTTTCCACATGAAGAAATTCGCCTTCTTTAACCACTTCAAGTTCTTTAATATCCCGAACATCAGGATGATCGCTCAATAAATGGGCAATGTGGTTGACCATCTGTTCATCCGTTTCACCGATGGCACCGCGGGCATTATCCATAAAGACTTTTCCGACCACGTACAGCATCATAAAGCCGATTGCGATGGAGGCTGCACCTTCAACTTGCAGGAAGCCTGTGTAATGTGCGATCAATACCGCAATTAAAGCCAGAACCCCACCCGCAGTGGCTACAAGATCTTCCAGGAACACTAATTTAGTAGCCGGCTTTGCCCGGTTTAAATGTACGAAGCTCGTAGTCAGGGGGGCCATTGCACCGCCTTTAACGCCTGCTTCGTGAAGGATTTCTTTACCGGCTTTATATAGAACAAAGAATTCAAGAATAATAGCGATAGATAATACCACCACACTAATGATGAAACCTTCTGCTTCGACAGGGTGGGTCAATTGATGCCAACCTTCAATGACAGTTTCATAAGCCATGATTCCGACTATCAATACAGCGCCTAAGAGAACGATATTCAATAGACGACCAAAACCATTCGGAAAACGCTTAGTCGGCGCTTTCTTCGAAAGGGCAGAACCGATAAAGACAAAATACTGATTGGCTGCATCTCCGATGGAGTGCATCGTCTCAGCAAACATGGCAACGTTTCCTGTAAAGAGGAAAGCGACACCTTTCATTATTGAGATAAAGGTGTTGATGATTGCTGCCGTCAAAGACGGCTTGTTTCCATTTTTCAATAACCCAAAAAATTCCTTCATAAGAACTCCCCCTATATTAAATTAATTCAATTTCAACTTGCTTCACTTTTTCCATGTCTGATATCTCCTGATACAAATCGATGGTATCCTTTTCATGTGAAAAGGACATGCGAATCGTCAGTCTATGGAAAGAATCAAGGCTCTCCTTATCTGAATGAGTAATCGAAATGCTTTCGACAACTGATCCACCTGCTTTTAATTCATTCAACACCTCCCGGATTGAAGCACGATCACCAACTATCACTCTTAAATTCGCTTCAACCATCTTTAAACGATTAGGTCCGAATCTAAAGAGCAGGGGAGGCAAAACCTCGATTCCAATCAAAACGAGCAGGACCGCTGTAATTGCTTCAATATAGAAGCCGGCTGCAACTGCAATTCCGATTCCACCCGCCCCCCAGATCATAGCAGCAGTCGTCAATCCTGAAATAGAATCATTGCCGCGTTTTAGAATTACTCCAGCCCCCAAAAAACCGATGCCTGAAACAATTTGTGCAGCGAGGCGAAGCGGATCCATTGTAATATTAACATTATCATACTCGCTGCCTTGTGCAATATAGGCAGATTCAATAGAGATGATAGTCAATAAACAACTGAATGTGGAGATGACGATGCTGGTCTTTAATCCCACCGGCTTTCTTTTCAGTTCCCTTTCAAGACCGATAACTAAACTTAAAAAAGCGGCAATGAGAAGTTTTAAGAAAGTTTCTAATGAAGATATTTGCAATGCGCTGAAAAACTCCATCGGGAAAACCTCCATTTTATTGATGATGTATTGATTCTATTTGTCGAAAATGGCAAACTTATTACGTGCGTTGTCGGTGAAAATGGAAAAGAAGAGGTGTTTGAATGGAAAAACCGACTATTCACCCATATATCCCTATTATAATAGGGGTTTTCTCAGTAGCAATGTCAGCGATTTTTGTAAAGATGACTTCCGCTGATTCGGGAGTAACTGCTTTTTATCGTATGTTATTCTCCGTATTGATCATGAGTCCAGTCTTCTTTCTGAAATATACCCATGAAATTAAGAAGCTAAGCAAAAGGGATTGGATCTTTACTACAGTAGCAGGGGTGTTCTTAGCTTTTCATTTTATATTATGGTTTGAATCGCTTAATTATACATCAGTAGCCAGTTCAACGGTGCTAGTGACCTTGCAGCCTTTATTCGCTTTTGCAGGCACATACTTCTTTTTTAACGAAAAACTTTCTATTAAGACGCTTGTAGCCGGAAGCATTGCAATTGTAGGTAGTGTATTGATTGGTTATGGAGATTTCAAGGTGAGTGGAAGTGCTCTCTATGGAGATTTATTGGCTTTGATCGCCTGTGCATTGATTACAGCTTACTTATTATTTGGCCAGGACGTGAGAAAGCGCTTGTCGTTGGTGACCTATACATTTGTTGTTTACGGCATTAGCACAATAACGTTATTCTTCTATATTTTATTTAAAGGAGAATCTTTCGGTCCTTACCCGGCATCTGAGTGGATGTGGTTTTTGTTGTTGGCACTCATTCCGAATCTTTTAGGACATACTTTATTCAATTGGGCATTAAAGTGGGTAAGCACCAATGTCATATCAATCGCCATTCTTTTTGAACCTGTAGGAGCTGCTATCCTTGCTTATTTCGTGCTAGGCGAATACTTGAGTGTATCTCAAATTGTTGGCGGAAGTGTAGTGCTGGCGGGGATTTCACTATTTATTGCAGACTACCAAAAAATAAAAATGTACTTTTTTAGAATAAAGGCTTGATTTTTTGCTCGTGGCGGTTTATATTTATACATGTCCTTAAGACAACTCGAAAAAATATTTTAAAATAGTATTGACAACGAGATTGAAACAGGATATATTAATAAAGTCGCCAATGAGCGCGGCAAACCAACTGAACCTTGAAAACTGAACAGCAAAACGTCAACAATACAGCAACGGCCGCGCAAACGGCCCGCGCAAAACGTACTGATCAGCTCATGCAGATCAAAGCGAATCGCGCGTCTTCGGACGGCGATACGCCAGCAAGTATTTGAGCAATCAACTACTCTATAATGGAGAGTTTGATCCTGGCTCAGGACGAACGCTGGCGGCGTGCCTAATACATGCAAGTCGA
>NZ_VOHB01000004.1:34760-394166 GCF_007859295.1 Planococcus sp. CPCC 101016 | reverse complement strand
CAAGATGAGATTTCCCATTGCGCAAGCAAGTAAGATCCCTCAAAGACGATGAGGTAGATAGGTTCGAGGTGGAAGCGTGGCGACACGTGCAGCTGACGAATACTAATCGATCGAGGACTTAACCAAATATGTATGCGGAATCCTTGCATGTTCCGGTGTCGTTTATCCAGTTTTGAGCGAACAAGCTCAACCAAATAGTCCAGTGATGATGGCAAAGAGGCCACACCCGTTCCCATCCCGAACACGGCAGTTAAGCTCTTTTGCGCCGATGGTAGTTGGGGGTCTCCCCCTGTGAGAGTAGGACGTCGCTGGGCTATTCTATGTTTTCTTTTTGTACCTAATGATTCTTTTACCTTGCTTCCATAGCTCAGCAGGTAGAGTGCTTCCATGGTAAGGAAGAGGTCACCGGTTCGAATCCGGTTGGAAGCTTTTATTCTTTTTAGGAGTTTCTTGGCAAGAAGTTAAACATATTTATTTTTGTAAGGCCCCTTGGTCAAGCGGTTAAGACACCGCCCTTTCACGGCGGTAACACGGGTTCGAATCCCGTAGGGGTCACCATTTTTGGAGGATTAGCTCAGCTGGGAGAGCATCTGCCTTACAAGCAGAGGGTCGGCGGTTCGATCCCGTCATCCTCCACCATGTTTTTCATAAGTTTATACGGTGGGGTAGCGAAGTGGCTAAACGCGGCGGACTGTAAATCCGCTCCTTCGGGTTCGGCAGTTCGAATCTGCCCCCCACCACCAGTTTTCTTTTATCCATTATTGGGGTATAGCCAAGCGGTAAGGCAACGGGTTTTGATCCCGTCATGCCCTGGTTCGAATCCAGGTACCCCAGCCATTTTTACTATGAGCCATTAGCTCAGCTGGTAGAGCATCTGACTTTTAATCAGAGGGTCGAAGGTTCGAATCCTTCATGGCTCATTTTTCAAATTCCTTGCGCCTGTTCAGCGCGGGGCCTTAGCTCAGCTGGGAGAGCGCGTCGCTGGCAGTGACGAGGTCAGGGGTTCGAGCCCCCTAGGCTCCATTGTTCCATGTGTATTTGTACTATCCATGTGTAAAAAACCCGTATCCATTTACTTGGATACGGGTTTTTTTTAGCTTCCGATGTATTCGGACTGTGGTCGGAAAATGACGTTATTTTCTTGTTGCTCCAACGCATGGGCGGTCCATCCGACAATACGAGCGACACTGAAAGTTGGTGTGAACAGCCCTGTCGGCATGGCGATCGACCGCATGATGGCTGCTGCATAGAATTCGACATTGGTATAGAGCGCACGGCCGGGTTTGCGCTCATTGAGCAACTCAATGATACGGGTCTCAGCAGCAGCAGCCAAATCGAGCCACGAGTCCTCCCCTTGGAGTTCCAGACACTTGTTTCGAAGAACAATGGACCGGGGATCTTGGGTCCGGTAGACCCGGTGGCCGAAGCCCATGATTTTTTCGCCACGGTCAAGCTTGTCCGCAATCACGGAGTTGATGCGATCTTCGGATTTTATTTCGTCGAGCAGATCGATGACACCTGATGGCGCACCGCCGTGAAGTGGACCTTTCATGGCACCAAGGGCTGAGGCAACTGCGGACACGAGATCGGATTCAGTGGATATGGTGACACGTGCTGCAAATGTAGAAGCATTCATGCCGTGCTCCATAGTCAACTTCAAATAGGTTTCAAGTGCTTCTCTTTGTGCGCTAGTCGGCTCTTGCCCATTGATCATCCATAGATAATTTGCTGTATGTCCCAAATCGTCTCTCGGCTGCACAGGTTCTTGTCCGCTTTGAAGGCGGTAAAAGAGGGCGGTGATTACCGGGAGTGCTGCTGTAAGCGCAATGGCCTGTTCTTTAGGAGATAAGGCTTGATATTCAGCATGCGTATAAGAGGATACCAGCGTTCGCATGGCATCCATCAAGGGAGTTTCTTGCGGCAGGAGTTGAGCGATTTTGACAACGTGTGCCGGCAATTTCCGGTGGGCAGCTAATTGCTGGTGAAGCTGTTTTAGTTGGGCCGCATCGGGCCATTGGCCATCCCACAAGAAATAGGCGGTTTCTTCAAACGATTTTCCATCGATGGCGGTCTGCACCAACTCTCCTCGATAACGTAATTCTCCCCGGTCTCCATCGACCGAGACAATGGCTGTTTGCACAGCTACTACACCTTTCAATCCTTGTTGAAACATGAGAAACTCCTCCTTTTCTTTTAGTTTACTCCCATAATTTGATAAAAAAAATTAAAGATATATAATTGAATCAATTAAGAATAGTAATCGAAATGAGGAATGTCATGGAAGTCCAATGGTTAAGAACCTTCGTGGACGCTGCAGAAACCTTGAACTTCAGAATGAGTTCGGAACGTTTGATGATGTCACAGCCTAGTGTTACTGTCCATATCCGTTTGTTGGAGGAAAGTCTTGGTCTTCCACTGTTTAAGCGCAGCCATAATCGTGTATCGTTGACAGAAGAAGGCCGGCATTTTAAAGAAAGAGCGGTAAAAGTGCTGGAACAATTGGACAGCAGCGTTGAAGAACTGCATTCCTTCGCACAAGGCTATCGCAAAAAATGGATATTGGCGATTTCTCCTTTAATGGCCGAAACGATTTTGCCTTATGTATTGAAGTCGTTTACAGAGCAGCATCCAGATATGGAGCTAGTGATCCGTGTAGAAGAATCTGAACACATTGAGGCCTTAGTTGACTCCGAAGAGGTGTCGGCTGGCATTTCGGCTTTGCCGCCTATTGGCCGCAGCATTGCTCAGCATATTGTATATAATGATCCACTGCTGTTTATCCTGCCAAGAGATGCCTATGACGATGAGACAGGCCCGGCAGTTTCAGTAGAGAATACTTTGCGGACAACTGTATTGTTCACGCACCACCATCCTGTTTTCTGGGAAGAGCTTTTAGGAAAGCTGCGGCTTCATGTGCCTGGCATCCGAACGATGAAAGTGACACAAGCCCATATTGCTAAAAGATTTATCCAAGAAGGCTTAGGCTCTTCATTTTTGCCAAAGTCGATGGTTCGTCGGGAACTGCTTGAAGGGCGGTTAATGGAAGCGCATTTCGGCTTATTTCCTTTGCCCGTCGTTTCTACTTATTTTTTAACGAAACACATGGGCATGCTGGAACAGGATTTTATGCGGCGTATTCAATCAGTGTATTTTACTTAAAGGGAGAGATCGGGATGATTATTGAATCGGATGGCATTCGTTTGCGTTTATTGAAGAGGGATGATTTTGAAGCATTATGGGCTTTGCATACACCGGAGATCTTTGAATACATGCTCAATAAAGTCGAAGTTTTCGAAGACTTGGTTACTTGGTTGGAGGCGGGCCTAAACCAGTCCAATGTCCTTATTTTTGCAGTAGAGAATCCTCAAACTGACGAAATTATCGGCACCACACGTATATATGCAATTGATGAGACTCATAAAAGCTGCGAGATCGGGGCCACATTCTACGCAAAATCAGCCCAGCGGACGCATGTCAATACGGCGGTCAAACGGGCATTGCTCAGTTATTGCTTCGAAGAACGAGGGATGATTCGGGTGCAATTTAAAACAGACGCCGAAAATATCCGCTCGCAGAAGGCGATCGAACGCATTGGTGCCTTCAAAGAAGGAATACTTCGCAATGAACGCATACGCTCAACCGGCAAACCGAGAAATGCGGTTGTGTATTCAATTATCGTCAGAGACTGGCCGAAAGTGAAAAAAGAGCTTGCGAAAAAAGTGAATAAATATACCTGATTTTGTACAGTTGAGCCAAAGAGACCTTAGCGGTTACAATGAATCTATCTTGCTAAGGGGGTATAAAATTATGAATAAATTAAATATATCTATTATTGGAGTTCCGATGGACCATGGTCAAAATCGTCGCGGTGTCGACATGGGGCCAAGTGCTATCCGGTACGCTGGAGTTGTCGATCGTATCGAAGAATTGGGTCACAGCGTTTCAGATGAAGGGGATATCCAGATTGGCCAGGCAGACGGCAGTGTCGATACATCAACAAACTTGCGTAATTTGAAAGCGATTACGGAAGCGACAGAAGCACTTGGCGATAAAGTATTTGAAGTTGCAGAAGCAGGCAATTTTCCACTAGTGCTGGGCGGCGACCACAGTATTGCAATTGGTACTCTTTCCGGAATTTCCGAGCGCCACGAAAACTTGGGCGTCATCTGGTATGATGCACACGCTGACATGAACACCAGCGATACGTCACCATCTGGCAACATCCATGGCATGCCGCTTGCAGCAAGCTTTGGACATGGCCATGAAAAACTGACGAACATCCGCGGGTATTCACCAAAAGTGAAGCCTGAAAATATTGTCATCATCGGGGCGCGTTCAGTAGACCCGGGCGAGCGTGAATTGATCAAAGAGCGCGGAATCCGCGTCTACAGCATGCACGAAATCGATAAAATAGGCATGAATGCAGTCATCGAAGATTCTATCCGTTACTTGAAAGAAGAACGCAAAACGGATGCGGTCCATTTGTCATTGGACCTTGATGGAATTGACCCGATGTACACACCAGGAGTCGGCACACCGGTTCCAGGCGGCATCAGCTACCGCGAAAGCCATTTAGCGATGGAAATGCTGTTTGATGCAGGCATTATCACATCTGCTGAATTTGTGGAAGTCAATCCGATTCTTGATGAGAAAAACCGTACGGCCGATGTAGCAGTAGCATTGATCGGTTCATTGTTCGGCGAAAAATTATTGTAATCAAAGACAGGCGAAAGCCTGTTTTTTTTTATGCAAAAAAATCGGAAACTTTTTAAAATAAAAAACGTCACAAAATTAGTTGGATTTATTTGGGTATTGTCTGATACGATGGAATAAGAAAAAATAATTGAAACCTTTTAAGTTAATGCACGTATATAAAGTACAGCCGCATAGGCGGAGGGAAATGAGATCATGGATGCGTTAGTCAATAAACGAATAGCTAAAGTATTAAAAGGCGATCAGAACGCATTCGCCGAAATCGTGGAGCTTTACCAGCACCAGCTGTATCAGATCTGCTACCGGATGCTTGGCAACAAGCAGGAAGCAGAAGATATCGCTCAGGAAGCTTTTATGCGCGCTTATGTCAATATCCACACGTTTGACCAGAAGCGGAAATTTTCGACCTGGCTGTACCGCATCGCCACCAATCTGTGCATCGATCGGATCCGCAAAAAAAAGCCGGATTACCATTTGGATGCTGAAGTGCGTGGAACGGAAGGCCTGAATATGTATTCGGAAATTGCCAATAATGATGAGCTTCCGGAAGAAGAGTTGATGAGAATGGAAGTACAGGAGCGGGTACAGTACGAGATTAGCCGCTTGCCAGATAAGTACCGTGCCGCTATTGTATTAAAGTATATTGAAGAATTGCCGCTGGCGGAAATCAGTGAAATCCTGGATTTGCCGTTGGGTACGGTGAAGACGCGTATACACCGAGGGCGAGAGGCTCTTCGTAAGCAATTGAGCAATTTGTAGGAGGCGAGCACGATGAATGCGTGTCCGGAAAACGTAATTTACTTAATGGACGATTACCTGGATGGAGATATCAGTCCGAGCGATGAACAACTCTTTAAAGAACACTTAGAGAACTGCCCGGATTGCAGAAAGCAGTATCAGGAATTGAGCAAAACAATAGCATTTGTCCAAAGTGCATCACATATACAGGCACCTTCCGATTTTGTCCAGAAAACCATGGGACGGCTGCCGAAAGAAAGACAGCGTGCAGGCGTTCAGCGTTGGTTCAGAAGACACCCGATGCTGGCAGCTGCAGCGTTGTTCTGCATATTGATGAGTGCGGCATTAATGTCGAACTTTAACGACGATCAGCATTTTTCCTTTACCAAGCAGCCAAATTTGGTGGTGGAAGGACAAACGGTGATCGTTCCTGAAGGACAGACAATAGTCGGCGACTTGACTGTGCGTAATGGAGATTTGCGTGTGGAAGGCGAGCTTCAGGGAGACGTCACCATCGTGAATGGCCAATACATGGCATCAAGCGGCGTTATTACCGGTGAAATCGAGGAAATCGATAAAGCATTCGAATGGTTGTGGTACACCATAAAAAACGGTTTCAAGGATGCAGCCGCTATTTTTGATACAGATGGCAGCCAAACAACAGAGTAAAACCCATCCTCTCCTAAAGGATGGGTTTTTTCTATGAAGGCAAGCCCAATTCACTTATGATATACTGATTGTATATGCAGATGTAGAAAAGCGAGGGTTGCAGATGCCTTTTTTGGAGAATTTAACAGACCAAACACCACTCGAACTTCTATGGAATATTATTGATATTTTATTAGTTTGGTTCGTTATCTATAAATTGATCACCGTTATCAAGGGAACGAAGGCCGTTCAATTGCTGAAAGGGATCTTTGTCATTATTATTGCACGCCTCGTGACACAAGCACTCAATTTGGAAACCTTGGGCTGGATCATGCAGCAGGTGCTCGAATGGGGCTTCCTGGCCATCATTATCATTTTTCAGCCGGAATTGCGCCGTGCACTTGAACAGCTCGGCCGCGGCAAGCTGTTCTCCAGCAGTACACTAAATGAAGAGTCCGAACGCAACCGGCTGATCGAGGCGATGTCCAAATCCGTCAGCTATATGGCGAAGCGGCGAATTGGGGCATTGGTGTCGATTGAACGCGAAACCGGGTTGAGCGAATACATCGAAACGGGAATCCCGATGAATTCGGATATTACATCCGAACTGATGATCAATCTATTCATTCCGAACACACCGCTGCACGATGGAGCCGTGATTGTACAAAAAAACCGGATTGCCGCAGCAGCCTGCTATTTGCCGCTGTCTGAAAGTCCGTTCATTTCAAAAGAACTGGGGACGCGCCATCGTGCCGCCCTTGGCATCAGTGAAGTGACCGATGCGATTACCATTGTCGTGTCGGAAGAAACAGGCGCCATCAGCCTGACGGCGAATGGCGATTTGCACCGCAATTTGTCACTTGAAGACTTCGAAGTGAAGCTGCGCCGAATCTGGTTTGGTGCAGAGCAGCAGGAAGTCGCTTCTTCCTGGTGGAATTGGAGGGGAAAAAAGAATGGATAAGATGATGGACAATCGCTGGTTTTTACGGATTACGGCGCTGCTGTTAGCCTTCCTTTTATTCTTTTCGGTGAAGGCGGAAGACAATTCCGCGGGAACGACGGACACCAGCCGGACCTCGGAAGTGATTGAAGATGTTGAACTTGAGGTATATCATGACAATAGCCTGATGGTCAGCGGAGTACCAAAAACAGCTGATCTGCATTTAAACGGCCCTGTCAGTATTATACAGACCGCCCGTCAATTGGAAGACTTCACGTTGTTTGTGGATTTGCGAAATTTACCGGTAGGGGAGCACCAAGTCCCGATCCAAAGTGAAAATCTGTCTGAGCAATTAAACATTCGGGTGGATCCGGCGTTCGTCAATGTAGTGATCGAAGAGCGAGTATCACAGGAATTTCGTATTGATCCGGAAATAAATGATCGGATGCTGGCGGATGGCTTTATTCTCGAAAGCGTTTCTGTTGATCCGGAAACAGTGACAGTGACCGGCCCGAGAAGTGTAATTGACGCCATCAGCTTTGTTAAAGCAACGGTTTCCGGTGAACGGGGAGTAAATAAATCCTTTACGACTCCGGCACGTGTCCGTGTGTTAGCAGAAGATTTGACGAAGCTCGAAAATGCGGAGATTGAACCACAGGAAGTTGAAGTGGATGTCGATGTCGTTGAATACAGTAAGGTAGTGCCCGTAAGAGTTGAAGCGACAGGTGAATCTCTTCCAGGCATCACCATCAACGGCTGGAGTACGGCCACCGAAGAAATTGAAATTTTCGGGCCTCAGACCATTGTGGACGAGATTACAGAATATGTTGTCGAAGTGGATGCAGGAAACGTCACAGCTAACGATGACACAGTAGAAGTAGAGCTGAAAATTCCAGCTGGAGCTTCAGCTGTTTCACCCGCACAAGTTACGGTAGAAGCGGAAACGGTCGTCGATGATACTGTGGAGCAGCCGGAAGATCTTGGAGATGGAGAATAACTTTAAGTTACAATGCCGTAAAGGCTTTGAATAAGATAAAAAAGCGAAAGCTTAACTAAACCAATCAGAAGCAAATGATTGAAGGAGCGAAAAGTGGAATGGGAAAATATTTTGGAACAGATGGAGTACGGGGAGTTGCCAATACGGAGTTAACTCCTGAACTGGCCTTTAAATTAGGGCGAATTGGCGGGTATATTTTAACAAAAAGTGCAAAAGACAAACCAAAAGTGCTGATTGGCCGTGATACACGGATTTCAGGCGAAATGCTGGAAGGTGCTTTGGCTGCAGGATTGCTATCGGTAGGAGCGGAAGTGATGCGTCTTGGCGTCATCAGTACACCAGGCGTCTCTTATTTGACGCGTGTCATGAGTGCTGAAGCAGGTGTCATGATCTCGGCTTCACATAACCCGGTAGAAGACAACGGCATCAAATTCTTCGGTTCTGACGGCTTCAAGTTGTCGGACGCGCAGGAAGCGGAAATCGAAGCCTTGCTTGACAGCGAAGAAGATCTATTGCCTCGTCCGACTGGAGGAGATCTTGGCAGCATCACGGATTATTTCGAGGGCGGCCAAAAATACCTTCAGTACTTGAAACAGACAGTCGATGAGGAATTTGATGGCATCCACGTTGCGCTCGATTGTGCACACGGGGCGACATCTACACTGGCGACGCATGTATTTGCGGATCTGGACGCAGACATCACATCGATGGGCGCTTCACCGAACGGACTGAACATTAACGCAGGAGTGGGGTCGACCCATCCTGAGAAATTAGCAGAGCTGGTAATTGCTAAAGGTGCAGATATCGGACTTGCATTCGACGGCGATGGCGATCGCTTGATTGCAGTGGATGAAAAAGGCAAGATCGTAGATGGCGATCAGATCATGTACATTTGCGCGAAGCATTTGCATTCAGAAGGCCGCCTCAAGAAAGATACAGTGGTTTCGACTGTTATGAGCAATATGGGCTTCTACAAGGCCCTAGAAAGCCATGGCATGAAGAGCAACAAGACCGCTGTCGGCGACCGTTATGTAGTGGAAGAAATGAAGAACAACGGCTATAATCTGGGCGGCGAGCAATCAGGCCATATCATTTTCCTGGATTACAATACAACGGGCGATGGTTTATTGACGGGTCTTCAGCTTGTCAATATCATGAAAATCACCGGCAAGAAATTGTCCGAGCTGGCTTCTGAAATGACCATCTTCCCGCAAAAACTTGTTAACATCCGCGTAACCGATAAACATGCGGTTACAGATAATGCAGATGTGGCAGCAGTAATTGCAGATGTGGAATCAGAAATGAACGGCAACGGCCGTGTACTTGTGCGTCCATCCGGTACCGAGCCATTGGTGCGCGTGATGGTGGAAGCAGCTTCTGCAGAAGACTGTGAAAACTACGTGGAACGCATTGCGGAAGTTGTCCGCAGTGAAATGGGCTTGAGCTAATCGAATAAAGTAATCTGGAGACCGTAAGCATTCTTGCTTACGGTCTTTATATGGTTGATATCCCGTCAAGCAACTTCATAGCAGCTGAATCGGTTTGTCGAACGAATTCTTTTATTTTCTTAGACATTTATGAAGAAATATAAAAAATAGTAAAAGGAAAAAGAGCCAATTAACGGAAAAAAATGATGATATATACCTAAATAACTATATGCTTTAATTGACGGGAATGTGTGAAGGCTGTATGATGATAGAGTCGGTTTACGACCGCAGAAAAAGGGGGATAGATATAATTGCGAGGAAAACAATTACAGCGCCTGTACTGAAGAAATCGGACGGACCAGTCATCTTCAGTAGACGAGGAGAAGGAGTATCGAGATTTCGGCGGATACCTTCCGGCCGTGAAGCCCGGTCGTTATGTCCATTCTTAAAACAGTCGAGCAATCGATTGGACAACAAGGTGGATGGGCTCAAGCAGTAGTGTTTAGGAACCAAATAAACACTACATTATGATTCATAAAAACGGAGGAATTAAACTATGTGTGGAATTGTTGGGTATATTGGAGAAAATGATTCAAAAGAAATTCTATTAAAAGGCTTGGAGCGCTTGGAATATCGCGGTTATGACTCAGCAGGAATTGCTGTCCGTAATGGCAAAGGCGTAACAGTTTTCAAAGAAAAAGGGCGCATTGCAGATCTTCGCGGCGTCGTGGAAGAAGAAGTGATGGGCAATACGGGAATCGGCCATACACGCTGGGCTACTCACGGCAAGCCGAACCGTGTGAATGCTCACCCGCATCAAAATACGTCAGACCGCTTCACAATCGTTCATAACGGCGTGATTGAAAACTATCACCACATTCAGCGTGACTATTTAGCTGGTGTGTCTATGGAGTCGGATACGGATACGGAAATCATCGTTCAATTGATCGGTAAATTCGTTGAAGAAGGCCAAACAACACAAGAAGCTTTCAGTAAAGCTCTTACCTTACTGAAGGGTTCATATGCAATCGCGTTGTTGGATGCAGAAGAAGAGCAAACGATTTTTGTAGCGAAAAACAAGAGCCCATTGCTTGTAGGACTTGGCGAAGATTTCAACGTCGTGGCATCTGATGCGATGGCTATGCTTCAATTGACAGATCAGTTTGTTGAATTGATGGATAAGGAAATCGTCATCGTCCGTAAAGACAGCGTGGAGATTTTAACTTTGGAAGGCGAAGTGGTTAGCCGCTTGCCATTCACTGCGGAAATTGACATGAGCGATATTGAAAAAGGGACTTACCCTCATTACATGCTGAAGGAAATTGACGAGCAGCCAGCGGTTGTCCGTAAAATTGTTCAAGCATATCAGGACGCAAACGATAAATTGACGATCCAACCGGAAATCCTGGAAGCGATGCAGGCTGCTGACCGTATTCACATCATCGCAGCCGGAACAAGCTATCACGCTGGATTGATCGGTAAAGAATATATTGAAAAATTAGCAGGAATTCCGGTTGAAGTGCATGTTTCAAGTGAATTCGGCTACAACATGCCATTATTGTCGGAAAAACCATTGTTCATCTTTATTTCTCAATCAGGCGAAACAGCAGACAGCCGCCAAGTATTGGTGAAAATCAAAGAACTTGGTCATGCGTCATTGACCATTACAAACGTTGCGGGGTCTACCTTGTCACGCGAGTCTGACCATACATTATTGTTGTATGCAGGACCTGAAATTGCGGTTGCATCAACAAAAGCCTATACAGCTCAATTGGCTGTATTGTCTATCTTGGGTGCGGTAACAGCGGAAGCACGCGGCATCGATATCGGCTTTGATTTGGTTCAAGAGTTGGGAATCGTCGCCAACGCTATTCAAGCACAAGTTGATGCAAAAGAGGAAATGGAACAGATTGCTGCAGACTACTTGTCTACAACGCGCAATTGCTTCTTTATCGGCCGCGTGATGGATTATTTCGTTGGACTTGAAGGTTCATTGAAATTGAAAGAGATTTCATACATCCAGGCTGAAGGATTTGCCGGAGGCGAGTTGAAGCACGGAACGATCGCATTGATCGAAGAAGGTACACCGGTTATCGCACTTGCGACTCAAGAAGCGGTTAACTTGAATATCCGCGGCAACGTTAAAGAAGTAGCAGCGCGCGGCGCCCACACATGCATCATTTCAATGGAAGGCTTGCAGGAAGAAGGCGACAGCCTGGTCTTGCCGAAAGTCAACGAATTGCTGTCACCGCTTGTATCGGTCATTCCGATGCAGTTGATCAGCTACTACGCAGCGCTTCACCGCGACTGTGATGTTGATAAGCCACGTAACCTTGCGAAGTCTGTAACAGTGGAATAAGCGAAAACAGAATACCCCTTTGGAGGTCTCTCCGAAGGGGTATTTTGCTGTCTTCTGGAACAAAAAATTGTAATAATGTTTTTCTACTTTACTAAATATCATTAAGACCAAAAGAAAAGGCGCTTTCCTAACGACTTGGTTAAACGGACAAAGAACTTACAAAGATTGCTGTTAGAAGTTTCATTACTTCCCGTGCCAAATGGTATAATTAGTTCAATATAATGAAAAAGGTGTGAAACGAATGTCATCATTCAAGGATTTTTGCCAGTACATAAGTGATAATGCCGAATCGTTATCGGTAGAAGTGGTTGAATCGGTTGTGCAGGAAATGAACTTGGACATTCCCCGGTGGGAAAAAGAGCAGGCTGCCGACATGTACGTTGAACTTCTTGGGTTTTTCGGGCAGTCTCTTCTAGAAGGCGGGAATATCGAAGTCCCCGAAGCGCTGATCGAATGGAGTAAAAAGAACGCAGAAATGCAAGTAGCATCAGCAGGCAAGATTTCAGAAATCGTCATCCGCTACCCGACGACACGCCAGGTCTTTTCAGAGATCTTTACGCGGCTAAGCCTGAAATTCGATTTATCTTTAGTAGAGAGCGCTAAAGCCACCAAAGGCATCAATGCTGTATTGGATGTCAGCTTAAATGAAACATTTTATGCGTTTGAGAAGATTTCAGAAAGGTACCAAGCGGAAACGCAGGTAGAATTGCTCAATCTGTCAGCGCCGATTGTACCGGTTCTCGAAGGTGTGGTCGTATTGCCGCTTATCGGTGTTATGGACAGCTACCGGATTGCCCATATCCTGGACAATGTCATCCCAAGAATTGCTGAGATGAATGTAGACCATGTCATCACCGACTTTTCAGGAGTCTTGACGATTGACGCACATATTGCACAGTCAATTCAACAAATCGGCGGGACCCTTCAATTGATGGGTATTCACGTAGTGCTCGCTGGATTACGGCCGGATCTGGTTCAGGCCATCGTCTACAGTGGAATTGATATGCTGGATACGGATTCTTATGCAACGGTGAAACAGGCGCTGGAAAGCGTCAAATAATCAGTAGGACTTTAATTCAGATAGGCAAACATTCAAGTCATCCTGCAGCTTAATCTGCAAGGTGATTTTTTTAGCGGCAAGGGCAAAGCGGGTGTAAAGACGATGCTATTGCCTCATCAAAAATTCTGATGTACAGTATAGGCAATAACAAGGTGCAGTTACGTTCATTCCATTCGGAAAGGATGATCCAGTTGACGACTTCTCTAGTAACTTTATCGATGGCGCGCCGTTTTAATGCCAGTGACAAAGCGGTTTACGAAGCTTGGACGAATCCGGAATTGATGAAAAAATGGCTGTTCACAACAGAAGCCACCAATCAAGTGGCAAAGAACTCTCTGCGTGTTGGCGGCAGCTGGGAAATCGTCGACCGCCGGGAAGGCGTGGATTATCGGGCGACCGGCGAATACCTCGAACTGAAGCCGCCGCATAAACTGATGTTCAGTTTCAAGATGCCGCAGTTCAACGATTTGGAAGACCGCGTGACGGTATGGATTTCAATGGTGCAAAACAGCTGTGAAATGGCGTTTGTCCAGGAAATCAACGTACCGCATGAAGAAGGCTGGACAGAAGAGGACATCAAACGGACCGGTACGGAATTTAGCGATGAAAGCCGGAAAGGCTGGAGTTTGATGTTCGAGAATTTAAAGCAATTAGTTGAGCCCGCCTAATTGGAAAAACTGCAATCTCCTGTAAGTGAGGAGATTGCAGTTTTTTTTGCTGGATTGATGTAAATGCAAAATAAATAATATGGATAATATTGCATAACAGCAAGGTAAAGGATATGATCGACAAGAAACAATAAGATTAGCATAAAAAACAATCATTTTTGGTTACTATAAGCTATCGGAGGAAGTCGATGACGCAATTAAAGGATTTGGAATCTAAGATTCAAGAGCTAGTGACTTTATTGGAAGCTTCAAAGCAATTGAATTCAAATATAGAGATGGAAGAAGTTCTTGAAAACATCCTGCTGCAGATGGTGCAAATAGTGGGAGCAGAAGCGGGAACCTTATGGGTGCTGAACAAGGAACAACAAACGATCAAAGCAGCTGCTGCTTACGGACCTTCTGCGCCTGACATCCTGAACATCGAATTAAATAAGGATGAAGGCATTGTCGGCAAAGTGATTGGAACAGGTGAAGCCCAGCTGATTGAAAACGTGGCGCTGAATCCGGACTGGGCCGACCGGGTGGATCATTCAAGCGGTTTTGTAACCAAGTCGATGATCACCGTGCCGCTTGCGGTCAAAGGCAAGGTGCTGGGTGCCTTGCAGCTGTTGAACAAGAAAGACATTGCCTTTTTCTCCGAACAGGACATCAGCCTGGCGGTGGCGCTTGCCAACCAATCGGCTCTGGCGCTCCATAACAGCCAAATGTACGACGAACTGCAGCGCATGCTGCTGAGTATGATCCGTACCTTAGCGAAAGTGTTGGATGCGCGTGATCCTTATACGGCGGGCCACTCAGAGCGAGTAGCGAAATACGCATTGTGGATTGCCCAAAAGCTTGGACTGGATGCACATGATTGCGAAGAGCTGTATAAAGCGGCTTTGTTGCACGACATCGGAAAAATCGGCATACCGGATGATATCCTTAGAAAACCGGGGCGGCTGACAAATGAGGAATTCGCAGCCATCAAGCAGCACACCGTTATCGGCGCAAACATCCTGTCCAATATGGAGCCGAAAGAGGCAATGACACAGGCCATTGAAACAGCCCTGTCTCATCATGAACGGCTTGACGGCACCGGTTACCCGCATGGCTTGGCAGGAGATGAGATTCCGTTATTCGCCCGAATTGTCGGAGTGGCTGATGCTTTTGATGCCATGACGACCGCGCGTTCCTACAGTAAAGGAATGTCTTTCAAGCTCGGATCGGAAGAGCTGATACGCTGCCGGGAAACCTTATTTGACAGTAAAATTGTCGATGCATTCGCTGGAATTCTTGCGAGCTGCGATTACCAATTAGAACAATACGAAGAGCAACAGGGAAGAGGCTATCAGCTATGAGTCAATTTGACGTATTATTGATCGGCCATTTAATCGGCGATTTTTTGCTGCAGACAAGTTGGATGGCCAAACACAAGGCAAGCAAATGGCTGCCTTTATTGACGCATGTATCTGTTTACACAATAGTTATCGCCGTGTTTGGCATTTTCTCGGGTGGACTGTCTTTGCCGGCGCTCGCCATTATTTTCATTGGCCATATCATTCTGGACCGAAGAAGCTTTGTGATGTTTTGGGTAGAGCGGATTCAGACAGCCAAAGGACCTGAAAAGGCCTGGCTGTCGATTATGGCTGACCAAATTTTCCATATCATTTTGCTTGCCATTGCCATAGCGATTTCTTAGGAGTGAACAAAATATGAAACCTAAAACTTACGTGCTTGAAAAAGAATATGCTGTAGACCGGAAAACGGCCTGGCAGCTGCTCGCGGACAACAACCGCATGAATTTGTATATCGGCCTGTTCCCGGTAAGTTTCAGTCCGGCCAAGCAGGACGGAGTAGAAGTGTTTTACCGGGAAGCTCATGCCAAAGTGCTGGGGCTCGTGCCCATATCGTGGCAGGAGTTCCCGTTCCAGTGGCAGGAAAACGACAGCTATACGGTTGAACGCCGCTACCTGACGGGTCCGCTCAAGCGTTACACGCTGAAGGTTGAACTGTTCGATAGTGCGCAGAATGGAACCCGGGTCAAGCTGACGGCTGACTTTGTGCCGCTCAATCCTCTTGGATATGGAGCCATTTGGGCAACCGGATTGCCGGCAGTCAAAAAGATCATGCGTTACTTAGATGATTATTTGGCGTCTGAGGCAACAAATGTATTGGAAGCGCCGCAAAGACCAAAAGCCGTTGAAATCAATTTGCTTGAACTTGACCGGCTGTCGGCTCTGCTTGCCAAGTCGCCCGTCGAGAATCATTACGTGGAACAATTGCATGATTATTTAGTTGGGAAAGGCGACCACGACGTTGCCCAAATCGAGCCGGTGAATCTTGCCCGGATGTGGAACACTGACTTGGATGAAACCTTGCGTGTGCTGCTCTATGCCACAAAAGCGGGGTTGCTAAACCTGAGCTGGAACGTGATCTGCCCGAACTGCCGGGTTTCGAAAGTCGAGCACAGCTCGCTGTCACAGCTCGAGCAGGCGTTTCATTGCGACCTATGCGGCGTCAATTACGATGCCAATTTTGATCAATTTGTCGAACTGAACTTTTCTGTTCACCCGGCTATACGCAAGGCTTACGCTGAAGTGTATTGCATCGGCGGGCCAATGATTACGCCGCATGTCAAAGCCCAGCAAGTTATTGAAAGGGGCAAGACCGCGAGCTTTAGGATTCCACAAGGTGAAGAGGCACTGCGCTTCCGTGTGCTTCAAGCGAATGACAGAGTAACTGTAGATAAAAGTGCGGAAGCAACACAGCTTTTGTATTCAGATTTGGGCTGGTCCCAGGATTCGGTATCGAATACAGGGGAAGTTGTCATCAAAAACTCCAGCAGTGCAGATGTTGTCGTCGCTTTGGAACATTCGGACTGGAATAAGCAGGCAGTAACGGCTGCAAAAGTTACAGTGATGCAGGAGTTCAGGGACCTTTTTTCTTCTGAAGTTTTGTCTCCGGACCAGAAAATCGGAATTGACCACGTGACGATCTTGTTTACGGATTTAAAAGGCTCAACCTTGCTGTATGAAACGATTGGCGACTCCAGCGCCTACGGCCAGGTGCGCAACCATTTCGATTTTCTGACCGGACATATTGTCAAAAACTCCGGAAGCGTCGTGAAAACGATCGGCGACGCTGTTATGGCTGTCTTTCATAAACCCGAGGACGGATTGAAGGCAGCGTTGGCTATCCAGAAAAATCTGCAAGCGTTCAATGATACAGCGAATGAAGAACTGGTGCTGCGTCTCGGGGTGTACAGCGGAGCGGCCATCGCCGTCAATTCCAATGATCGCCTTGATTATTTTGGGCGGACGGTCAATATTGCGGCACGGATCGAAGGTCAGGGCGAAGGCAATGATGTCGTCATTAGCCGTGAGTTATTGGCGCACACATCCTCAGTGGAATTGCTGTCAGCTGCTGATGTCGAGCTTGAAGAGTTTTCAGCTGTCTTAAAAGGAATCGAAGGTGCAGTGGATTTGGTGCGGATTCGGTTAAAAGAGAATGTATTGATCGAGAAGCATGCAGGTTAAAAGGTTTCCAATTTATGGAGTTAAATAAAAATTGATTGTTAATAAATGCCTGGTGAGATATCTTTATCTTAAGAGGCATCTTTTTGTTATGGAAAGGGAGTTGGACATGAAAGTTCAAACAGAACAATTCGGTGAAGTGGACCTGGCTGAAGAACGCGTCATCACATTTGATAAAGGCATTCCAGGATTTGAAGAATATAAGGAGTATGTATTGATACCAGCAGACGCAGAAGGCGAATCGCCATTCTTTTTCCTGCAGTCGGTGGAAGCGATGCAAGTCAGTTTCTTCCTGGTCGATCCATTTACGTTTTTCCAGGATTACGATATCAAGCTGGAAGAGCAGATGGTGGAGCGGCTGCAGCTGGAAGATCCGGCAGATGCCATCGTGTTAACAACAGTAACGGTTAAAGGCAACATTAGTGGAGCGACAACGAACTTAAAGGCACCATTGGTCATCAATAATAAAAAACAGTTGGGCATGCAAATTGTCTTGAACAACAAAGACTACCAGATCAAGCAGGCTTTATTCCAGAGCGGCGACACCGCTGCAAGGCAGGTGTAAGAAATGTTAGTACTGGGACGAAAAAAAGGCGAAACAATCATTATCAACGACGATATCGAAATCACGGTTACCTCTATAGAAGGCGACATGGTACGCCTCGGCATCAACGCGCCGAAGCAAGTCACTATCCACCGGAAAGAAGTGTACCTGGAGATTCAGGAAGAGAACAAACAAGCGACTTCGAATGTCATCAATTTGAGCGACTTCCTGAGCATGAAGAAGAAATAGAGGGAAAGCCTGCAGATTTTGCAGGCTTTTTATATGGATTAGAAATAAAAAAGAAAAACTTTCAAAAAACACTAAACATTTATGAAACCCCTCCGATATAACTTATGTAAGGCAGTTCAAAAGGATTTGGGCGCTTGCAAAAAAACAAAAAAACATTACACGGAGGTAATACACAATGATTATCAATCACAATATCGCAGCACTTAACACACACAGACAAATGGGCTCTGCTCAAAGCGCACAAATGAACAGCATGGAAAAGCTTTCTTCTGGACTTCGCATCAACAGCGCGAAAGACGATGCAGCTGGACTTTCAATTTCTGAGAAAATGCGTGGACAGATTCGCGGACTTGAACAAGGTTCTCGAAATGCGCAAGATGGTATTTCTTTAATTCAAACAGCAGAAGGTGCATTGAATGAAACTCAAGACATTCTTCAGCGCATGCGTGAATTAGCTGTACAAGCTTCAAACGATACAAACACAACTGAAGATCGTGAAGCAATTCAGAATGAAGCAGATCAGTTGGCAAAGGATGTTAACCGCATTGCTAAAGATACTCAGTTTAACGGTCAAGATCTCTTGACTGGCGTAGGCGGACCGAATGGAGATGGTTCATTTACCTTCCAAGTTGGAGCGAATGAAAATCAACAAATTACGGTTAACTTCGCTGATATGAGAGGTTCAACTGGTTTAGCTATCGCTACAACTGATGATGAAGCAACTGATGCTATTGATATTTCTTCAACTTCTGCAGTAGCAACAGCAGCAATTACAACTATTAATGATGCTATAAAAGCAGTTTCAGCTGAGCGTTCTAACTTAGGAGCTAACCAAAATCGCTTAGAGTACGCAACAAATAATTTGAACACGTCTGCAGAAAACCTTACTGCTGCGGAATCACGAGTTCGTGACGTCGATATGGCGAAAGAAATGATGGAACAAACAAAGAATTCAATTCTTGCCCAAGCATCACAAGCAATGCTAGCTCAAGCCAACCAGGCTCCGCAGCAAGTGCTTCAATTGCTACGTTAATATTAAGAATCAACAGGAGCCTAATTTTAGGCTCCTTTTTTTATAAGGAGGCAGTCTAATGGATATTGGTGCGTTATCAATGGCAATCAGTCAGATAAATGTTCGAACAGAAGTAAACGTTTCTATTATGAAAAAGACAATCAACCAAGCTGAAACAAATGGTCAGAGTGTTGTAAAAATGCTGGGACAGTTTGTACAGCCTCATATTGGTGGCAAGTTGGACATTAGAGGGTAAATGAGTGAGAAAGTCTATGACTGTAAAAGGTCACAGGCTTTTTTTCTTTTTACTGGATAAAGATTTTATTTCCTCCCACAATTATCCTATTCTTTTTTTGTCCGTTATCTTGTACACTAAACAAGATTAACTCAAGCAAAGGGTGTGAGAACCGATTGACCAGTCCGATATCTTCTAATCTTTTTTTATATAATACAATCGCCACGATGGCGAAGTCGATGCCTGCTTTAGGACAGACTGACAGCACCAGTAACTCTGTCAGCAGTTCGACAAGTCCCAGCACATTTTTTGCGATGCTGATGAGTGCTATGATGGAAAGCATGGAACAGACAAATACGGGGACAGCTCCGCAAACGGGTGTTCAAGCTGCATTGCCGTCATTAACTACGCCATTAACGGCTCCGCTAGCCAATTCCTATAATCCGACTGTTGCGATCCCGCCGCTCAACACAAAAGAAGTTCCAACTGCTGCAACCGATAAGAGCGATTTGAAGTTCCGGCCGACGCAATTTATCAAATTGGACAATACATTAGAAGGCAAGTTAAGCGGAACGGCTGCCCACTTTATCAATGCAGGGAAAAAATACGATCTCGATCCGAATTTATTGTCAGCCATCGCCATCCACGAAACCGGAAATGGCTCATCGAAAGCGATCAATGACAAAAACAATGTTGCCGGGATGATGGGCAAGAACGGCTTGCGCAGTTATGGTTCTGTAGAAGACAGTATTTTCGATATGGCCCGCAATTTGCGCCAGAACTACTTGAATCAAGGCAAAGACACCATTGCGAAAATTGGAGCGAAATACGCGCCGGTTGGAGCCGCTAACGATCCAACCGGGTTAAATAACCATTGGACGCAGGGCGTCAACAATTATTATTCCAAGCTCACATAAAATAAGACATGTCTTTCATAGACCTGTCTTATTTTTTTTGATTTATTGCTAAAAAAACCACATATTCTGCCGATAACTAATATAGAGCCTTTTAAACAAACTGGAAGATTAGGAGAGTGGCAATCATGGAAGTAGTAAATCAGTCAATTCCTCATTTTCCAAAAATCAACGAACCGAATCCAGCAGCTTCCAAAGAAACGCCAGTGCCTGAAGAAAATAAATTTTTGGATATCAATAAATCCATTACGAAAGAAATGATCAGCGATAAAGTAGAGGACATGAACAAGTTTTTAGAACCGAGCTCGACAAATGTGAAATTCCAACTGCATGAAAAGCTGGAGGTCTATTATGTTCAAGTAATTGATTCGAAAACAGATGAGGTCCTGCGGGAAATTCCCAATAAAAAATTCTTGGATATGTATGCATCGATGGCCGAATTGGCGGGCCTGATTGTGGATGAGAAATTATAAGAACGGAGTGAACAGAATATGCGCGTTGGCGGATTAGCATCAGGCATGGATACAGAATCAATCGTCAAAGACATGATGAAGATCCAAAAGATGCCTTTAGATAAATTAATGCAGCAAAAAACCTTTACAGAATGGCAGCAGGAAGCATTCCGCAATACCAATTTGTCCATGTCGACTCTTCGGACAAGCGCCAGTAATTTGCGGCTTCAGTCATCATTCAACTCGTATAGTGCCACTTCACCAAATCCGACAAGTTTCACGGTAGCGACAACGGCTACTGCAATGAGCGGCTCTTACAACGTACAGGTGACAAGTGTAGCGAGTGCGGCGAAATTGAATTCAACTGCTGGTATTACGACAACAGTAGCAGACGGAAGCACCAAGGCTGCCAATTCGACAGATCAAATTGGTGTGGCAGGCCAAATAAAGATAGGAACTATAAGCGTTAATGTAGCGAGCACTGATACGTTTGCGGACGTAGCTAAGAATCTTCAGGATGCCACGGCAGCTTCGATTCCAGCTCTGCGGGCCAGCTTTGATAACACGACGTCCCGCTTTTTCATCGCAACAAAAGGAATGGGAGCCGAACAGGCTTTTACCATGGATTTCACAGCAGCAGATGGAACAACGGCAAATGCAGATTTGGCTAATAAAATTATTAATAATGGCGCAACCACAGCCACAGCTGCCGGGGCTGCAGACGGATCCATGAAATTTGATGGTATTGAAATTACGGGATTAAAAACTAACCAAACGACCGTTAACGGATTGACGATCAATCTTTTGCAGGCTGGTACAGAAGCAACCATAAATGTCCAGTCCAATCCCGAAAAACCGTTGGCGATGATCAAAGAATTTGTCGACAAATACAATGAAACAATTGAAACGCTGCAGAAGCAGCTGGTCGAAAAGCGCTATCCGGATTTCCAACCTTTATCCGATGAACAAAAGAAAGACATGACTGAAAAAGAAATTGAATTATGGGAAGACAAAGCAAGGAGCGGCTTATTGCGCAACGATCCGGTGCTGAAATCGGCTATGCAAGACCTGCGAAGAGCCTTCATGGACAAGGTATCAAGTGTTGCAGATGGCAACCTTAACCTTTTGTCTCAAATAGGCATAAACACTGGTGCATATACTGAAGGTGGCAAATTATTCATAGATGAAGCGAAATTGAGTGAAGCGTTGAAGAACAAACCGGATGAAGTGATGGCATTATTTACCACTAGAGATGCTTCGGGCAATGGAGTCGGAGCAAGAGTCTATGACACGTTGAATAATATCGTTAAAAACCTCAGTACAAAAGCTGGCAGTTCTTCGAGCTCTGTCGACAACAGTACACTTTCAAAAAAAATAAGGCAGATGAACGATGAAATTAGCCGCTGGCAAGATCGTTTATTGCGCGTCGAAGATCGCTATTGGAAGCAGTTCACAGCAATGGAAAAAGCGCTAAGCCAGATGAACTCGCAAAGTGCCTGGATGCAGCAGAATATGTTTGGTGGTTCGTGATGAGCTCAAAAACGATTATGTATGCCTTTCTTGAACAAACACAAGAGCTTTACCAAAAAGCAAAGCACATTAACTCACGAATGGAAGCAAACGACGAAGGCAGCGTTGAGTCGCTTGAGACTATATTTTATCGCCGACAGCAATCTATTAAACAGTTAGAAACTTTTATGAAGCAAAAAAACTTTCAATGGACAGCTGAAGAGCAGTCCATCATTGAACAAGTAAAGGAAATCGATCAACAGCTTCATCTCTTGCTCAACGACTTGCACCACGCCTTTTTTGCACAGATTAATCGCATTGCTCAAACAAAAGAAATGTCAAAAAAATACAGCAATGCTTATCAAACCGTATCCACTGAAGGTTCGTTCATAGATAAACGGAATTAAGATCGAGGGGGAAAACAACACGTGGCAACAATAAATCCTTACCAGGCCTACCAGCAGAATTCAGTAATGACGGCATCTCCACAGGAACTGACCTTGATGCTTTACAACGGCAGCCTGAAATTCATAAAAATGGCAAAACGCGCGATGGCAGATAAACATTTTGAAGAAAAGAACACTAACATCATCAAAGCACAGAACATCGTTCAAGAACTCCGTATCACGTTGGATTTAAAGATCGAAATGTCAGCTGCTCTGGCTCAGATGTATGAATACATGTACAGCCGCCTGCTGGATGCTAATATGAAAAACGATCTAGAAGCACTCGAAGAAGTGGAAACGCTGATGAAAGATATGCGTAACACTTGGAAAGAAGCAATGGCATTAGCTAAAAATAATTAATTCGGCCCTATAAGCTGAGTGAAGCAAGAATATAGGTGTTCTTTGGCTGATCTCCTGCGAAAGCTATGCTCTAAACGATGTATAGCAAGTACGTATAAAGATGAAATGAGGTATGAACGTGGATAAGACATCATGGGTGGGCATAATACTTGGATTTGCCGTCTTGATCGGCGGAATGATCTTAAAAGGGTCCAGTCCAATCGCTTTATATAACCCGGCAGCATTGGTTATTATCTTTGCCGGTACGATTGCCTGTATTCTCGTGGCGTTTCCGATGGAAGAAGTTAAACAGATTCCAAGTTTATTTAAGGTTATCTTCAGTGAATCGAAAATGGCTACTGTCAAAGAAATGATTCCCATGTTTACCGGATGGGCGATGCTCGCGAGAAAAGAAGGTTTGTTGTCTTTGGAAGAAAAAGCAGACGAAGTAGAAGATCCGTTTTTGCAGCGCGGACTGAAAATGGTCGTTGACGGACAGTCTCAGGAATACATCCGTGAAATGATGGAAGAAGAGATTGCAGCGATGGAAGACCGCCATGAACTGGGTGCAAAGATCTTTGCGCAAGCAGGCACTTATGCGCCAACACTTGGAGTTCTTGGTGCCGTTATTGGGTTGGTTGCGGCACTCGGACATTTGGATGATGTGGCATTGCTTGGAAAATCGATTTCCGCGGCTTTTATCGCGACCTTGTTCGGGATTTTCTCGGGTTATGTACTGTGGCATCCTTTTGCTAACAAGCTCAAACGGAAATCCGAAAAAGAAGCAAAAATGAAAATGATCATGCTGGAAGGGATATTAGCCGTACAAAGTGGTCTGCCAGTCCGGACAGTGGAAGAAAAACTGCTGACGTATTTACCGGTAAAAGATCGAGTCCTTGAAGCAGAAACAAGAGGAAAAGACAAAGAAGGTGTTCGTGTTGAAGCGTAAAAAAAAACACGAAGAACATGTAGATGAAGCCTGGTTATTGCCTTATGCGGATATTTTAACATTGCTGCTTGCCTTATTTATCGTCCTTTTTGCTGCAAGTGAAGTAGATTCCCGAAAATTCCAGGCGATTTCCAGTTCCTTTAATAGTGAGCTCCAAGGCGGGACCGGTGTTCTGGAAAAGGAAGCACCGACTGAAAGTATGGAAGTTACGCCTCCGATTGAAGAGTTGAAGACCGATGACTCAACAACTGAAGGCCAAGAAGAAATGTCATGGGCAGAAGATCAGAAAGAACTGAAAGAATTCAAAGCGAAAATTGATGGGTATATTGACGAAAAAGGCTTGTCTCCGAGACTCCAAACTAAGCTTACCTCAAAAGGGCTGATGCTGACGATAACGGAAGGTGTTCTTTTTCAATCAGGTCAGGCCGAAATTTTCGAAGATTCCAGAACAGTGGCAAAAGAAATTTCGAATTTATTGATTACCGATACACCACGTATGATTTATATAGAGGGACATACGGATAATGTGCCAACAGGCACCCGGGAATTCCCAAGCAATTGGGAGCTGAGTTCAGCGAGAGCCATCACTTTCATGAAAATTCTTCTTGAAAATGAAAAGTTGGATCCACGGAAATTTAGTGCCACCGGCTATAGCGAGTATCAGCCGATTGCTTCAAACGATACCGAAGCGGGACGAGAGGAAAACCGCCGCGTGGAAGTACTAATCTCCCCTTATCAAAAAGAAAATATAGATTAAGAGGTGTGTACAGCATGGGGAAATTTAAAAATATTATTATTATCATTATTTTAGCGTCAGTTATTGGGGTAGGAGCTGCATTTTTGTTCTCACAAAAAACAGCAAGCTCTGAAGACAAACCTTTAACTGCAGAAGAATTAGTGGAATTGAGTATCGATACCGATATCATCACCACAAACCTTGCTTCTGCTAGCAATTTTGCTGTTGTTCAATTCAATATTGCATTAGACAATAAAAAAACAAAAGAAGAAACAGAAAAGCGCACATCTGAAGTCCGTGCAGCAATTATTTCAACAGTTGCTGGTTTTACTAAAGAAGAGCTCGTCAGCAAGGATGGAATAGCAACACTTGAAGAGCAACTCACGGCAAAGTTAAATGACATGCTGGACAAGGGGCATGTTGAACGTGTGCTGGTAACAGAATTTAAAGTACAATAATCATTGATTTTACTAAACATTTAACGGAAGCTGCCGATATAAATCTATAGAAGAGATAAGGTGAAGTGAATGCAGGCAAGCCGGTTAGAAAATTGCAGTATTTGCGGCAGGCTATTCAATAAAAGCTATTCAGATTACTGCCTGGATTGCTACAAGGATATCGAGCAGCAGTTTAAACTCGTAGCAGAGTTTTTGAAAGTCGAACAGAACCGCGGGGCTACGATTGCTGAAGTCAGTGAAGCCGTCGATGTTTCGAAAAAGCGGATTAAAGAATTCATTCGCGATGGGCGCCTGTATGCAGCGGATTATCCAAATCTGGGTTACCCGTGTTCCCAGTGTGGTAAGGTAATAAAAAGAGAGAGTTTATGTACCGAATGTGCCACTAAATTTTCAACAGAGCTCAACAAGTCACTTCAAGCCGATCAGTTTAGAGAGCAAATGGCTAAGAACCCTGTGGGTGTTTCTGCAAACGCACAATACTGGAAGCTAAGAAAATAAAAAAAGTTAGGGCGGTGAAGGAATGAATATCGATAAAACAAACGGTTCTTCCTTTATTCAAGCTTATCAAAAGCTGCAGGTTACTCCTGCAGCTAAGGCGAGACCGATACAAAAAGAAGACGAACTGCAAATTTCACATCAAGCAAAAGCAATGTTTGAAAAAAATGCAACAGCAGATATCGAAAGACAGGAAAAGATAAACTTTTTGAAAGCCCAGGTCGCAGCGGGTGAATACCAAGTCGACGTTGATAAGGTAGCTGATAAAGTCCATCAATTCTGGTTTGATAAATAGAATTAAGCTCTTAAAAGAGGAGGGTGTCGGATGCTGGATTTAGTCGTCACGACGCTGGACGAATTGATCAGTCTGCAGAAACAGTTGATTCGCTATGCTGAACGGAAACAGACTGTACTCATCGAACGTAAAGTGGATGAATTAACTGAGTTAGTAAAAGAAGAGTCCAAGCTTATTAAACAATTGGGCGAACTAGAGGACGAGCGCCAGCAGTTAATGGCAGATGTCCTCAACGAACACCCGGGCCTGACATTCAGTGAATTTACTGATCAGATTTCAGATGAAAAAGTAAAAAAAGAGCTTCACTCCCAATTGAAAACTTTACAAATGCTTTTAACTGAGTTGCAGGCAAAAAACAAGGTTAATGAAAAAATCCTTGAAGACTCGATGAGCTTTGTTCAACATATGATCACTCAAGTAACGAAATCAAAGCAACAGCATTTTAATTATCAATCACCAGTCGGACAGCAAAAAGCACAGATAAATAATCAGGGCTTTTTCGATACAAGAGCTTAAGAACTTTTAGAAAGCAGGGGAAATAATGGTCTCATCTTTTCACGGTCTAGAGTTAGGGAAACGTGGGTTATCCGTTGGGCAGGCAAGCATTGCTACAACTGGACAAAACATTGCCAACGTCAATACAAAAGGCTATTCGCGGCAACAAGTAAACGCCAGTGCGTCAGCATCTGTTGATATCTGGACGAATAGCGGAGCAAACTCCGGACAGTTGGGAACGGGTGTCAACCTTGACTCGATTACACGTGTAAGAGATCAATTCCTTGATCAGCAGCATCGCGATCAATCGGGAACCTTAAGTCAGTGGGAAGCAAAACAGGCGACTTTGGATCGGCTCGAGACGGTAATTAACGAACCTAGCGACACGGGCTTGAACTCAGCCATGGATCAATTATGGAATGCTTGGCAGGACCTTGGAAACGAACCTACAAGTTTATCAGCGCAGGCGGTTGTTAAAGAGCGTGCTCAGGCTTTTGTAGAAGTTGCTCAATCGATGAATGCATCAATGGAAAATTTAAAAAGCGATTTGGTTCAACAATCGCAGTCGACAGTCGCAGAAGCCAATGCTTATTTAAAGCAAATAGCTGATTTAAATAGCAGCATTGTCCGCAGCGGCAGCCAAGCAAACGATTTGCGCGACAAACGCGACGAAGCAGTTGAAGGGCTGTCAAAACTGATGTCAGTCAAAGTCGAAGAAAAAACAGACGGCTCTTACAGCATCAAACTCAAATCCACGGATGCTTCACTAGTGGCAGGAACTCAAGTAACCAATATTGATTATAAAACCGGTGCTGGTGAAAATGAAATCTACGGCGGCAAGCTTGCCGGTCTCAGCCAGTCGATGGAAATCGCTGATGACTACCACAAGGAAATGAACAAAGTGGTTGAAGGGTTCGTTACGGCGAATGGCATGTCAGCAGCAGGCGGCAAAGAAAGCCGATTATTTATTGGCAATACCACTGATTTTAATATTTCAACCCTAAAGGTTAATTACAATATGGAAGATTCAAAGATTCCTGCATCAATGGAAAGTGGCTCACAATCAGCCAAGTCGGACTTTCGTGTATTGGTCAGCAAGCTTGGGGCTCAAAGCCAAGCTGCTGTAAATACCGTCGTTAATCACGAAACAACATTGCTGGCCACAGAAAACCGAAGACAGTCAGTAACCGGTGTTTCACTAGATGAAGAAATGGCCAATCTTATTAAATACCAACATTCGTATAATGCGGCAGCACGGTTAGTATCCATGACAGACCAGATGCTAGATACCATCATTAACCGTATGGCCGCCCGGTAAGTAGAGGGGGAAGCAGGATGAGAGTCACACAACAAATGCTCAATCAAAATTCAGTAAGAAATATGCATCAAAACTTGAGCCGTTTTGAAAAAGTTAATAATCAGGTCTCGACTGGCAAACTGCTTAACCGGCCATCGGACGATCCGAATGGTGTCAGTAAATCCATGAGCTTAAAAAGTTCATTGGCTGCCAATCAGCAATTTGAACGAAATGCTGGCGAAGCAAAGTTATGGATGGAAGAAACCGATCAAAATATTAATGCGATGGTCAATGTCATGCAGCGTGTGAGGGAATTGGGCGTTCAAAGCAATACCGACACCTTGTCCGATTCAGACAGGAAAGCGATTGCTGCAGAAGTTGAACAATTAACAGAGCAAGTAAGAGAGTTTGCTAATACAAAAGTAAATGGAAACTTTTTGTTTAACGGAAAAAATACTGATCAAGCCCCGTATCCGAAATCCGATTCCTATCTGACGACAACTTTCGAAGTGGCTGCAAAAACAATTGTTATTGGCGATAACGTCACTATAGAAGCGAGCGTCACACCAGATAAAATATTTGGGAATGCTGATGACGAAACCAACTTGTTTCAGGCATTAAATGAAATGGTGAATAGCTTGAAAGCTGATGAAAAAGTGGACTTGGGTATGATCGATGGGGGAATTGAACGGCTGCTAACGGTATCAGCAGAAAATGGGGGCCGTCAAAATCGTTTAGAAGCAGTGGAGAATCGCTTGCTGGACAGCAACTTGGAGCTCAAATCCATGCTGTCAAAACTACAGGATACGGATTATGCCGAAGCCATCATCAAGCTAAAAAGCGAAGAAAGTGTCTACCAAGCAAGCCTCGCTGCAACATCAAAAATAATTCAACCGAGTTTAATGGATTTCTTAAGATAAGTGAATTAAAGTGCGAAAGAGCAGACGCCCCAGGGCATCTGCTCTTTTTTCGTTATCCTTTTATTGTATTGACTAAGCCCATCATGTCATCTGCGTAGGAAATGGCTCTTCCTTGTGATTGAAACAATCGCTGCGTGGAGATCAATTCGGTCATTTCATCGGTAAGGTCAACATTGGATGCTTCCAAAGCGCCTTGCTTGATGGCGATGGAACCGTCATTTTGTTGCGACAAATCAATTAGCTGCAAATTTCCGTTGGCGAGTTGTTCTGCTTCGGTACCAGTCAGGCTGAATCGGTTGCCGCCGATTTTTTCAAGAGAATTCGGCCGGTTTATTTGGGCAATGCCCAATTGGATTTCAGCCGGTTGTTTAGCAGGATCTTTATAGGAAACTTCCAACGCTCCATTTCCATTTAACTGGATGGTGTCATAATCAGCATCAAAAGTAATCGGCTGGTTATTGGCTCCAAGAACGGCATCTCCGTTCGCGGTAACAAGGCTTACTTGATTTGAATTCAAGATTGGCTGGACTTGAAAAGAGCCGTCTTTTGTATAAAAGGTGTTGCCTTCTGATGCAACACGGAAATATGCGGATTCGCCCTGGATCATAAAATCAAGCGGGCGATCTGTTTGGCGGATGGAGCCTTGTTCGTTGCGAGTGGCTGTCTGAGATAAAATCGCGCCGACGCCAATTCGCAAACCGTAAGGCGTAATTCGTCCAACTTCATTTTGCGGGCCGACTTGTTTCTCGATTGACTGAACGAGCGCATCAGAAAAACTCGCTTCTTGGCGTTTATAGCCATTGGTATTTACATTGGCAATGTTATTGCCGATCAAGTCGATCTTTTTTTGCAGTTCAGCCATGGTATTGCTTGCTGTATTCATTTGGATATTCACTGGAAACTAATTCCTCCTTATACGCGACCGATTTCATTGACGGCTTTTTCCATGCTGCGATCGTAAGCTTGAATCACTTTTTGGTTCGATTCGAAACCTCGGTAAGTCGTCATCATGTCTGTCATCGTCTGGGTCAAGTCAACATTTGATTGTTCGATAAATCCTTGTTTTACAAGGCTTTCTGTATTATTAAGCAAAGCAACATTATCAACGAATTGCGGAGTGCCTTCCGGATTTCCGGCCCACCGCAACAGATTCTGTCCCTCTTTTACAAACTGATCCGGATTTTCAGTGTGGCCCATCCATAGACGGCCACCTTGCGTGCCATCCGCTAACACAATCTGGCCATTGTCCTGCACTGTAAAGTTAGTCGATCCCACTTGGATCGGCTGCTGGTTTTCACCTAATACAGGAAATCCATCGCTGGTCATCAACGCACCTTCGGCATTTACTGCGAAAGTTCCGTTTTTCGTATAGCGGACTTCATTGTTATCTGCAGCTACTGCGAAAACCATTGTGCCTTTTTGCTGAGTTTCTGGATTTATGGGCAATAACTCATCCATGAGCACTAAATCTGTCGTATTTCCGGTTTCTTTTAGAGGTCCTTGCAAAAAAGAAGGAATCCCTTCCTGAGCATATACTCCCGTGGTCAAAGTCCCGATATTTTGGGGGACTATTGTACCTTTTTTACCAGCCTCCATCGCTTTAATCAACTGATTGGGAAAAGCGCGCATAACCGTTTGGTCCTCTTTGAAACCAGGAGTATTGGTATTTGATAGGTTATTCGTTAAGACTTGTTGCATCCTATTATTGGCCATCATCCCTGATGTAGCAGTATATAATCCACGAAACATATGGTTTCTTCCTTTCAAAGCCTATTTCATTAATTCTCGCGTAGCATAACATTTAAAATAGAATATAAATAGAGACTTTTAGATTAATATGGAAAATTTAACATTAAAAAAATATTTAAAAGAAAAATATACAAAATTATATAAACATGATACTATCACGTTGTTATTATTTTTTGAAAATAGTACGAAATGACGAGTTTAAAAATAAAATAGATAAAATCATTGTGATAATGGCAAACTTATTCGAAAGATAAAGACGCAAAGCCACGGGCCTAACTACATGGTGTATAAGGCAGCCGGGTTACCAAAAATGGTAGATTTAATTAAATCCACCTTTTTTTAAGGTGGATTTTTATTTAAAATTAATTGTAAAAAAAAGGAGTTTATTGATGAATATATTCCCTAAATCTCTTGAAACTATGGAGCAAGCGCTATCGGCTTCAACCTTAAGACAACGAGTCCACTCAGCAAATATCGCCAATGTGGATACAGCTAATTACAAAAGCAAAAAAGTCGATTTTCAAGCAGCGTTGGATACAGCGATGAACCAGCAAAGCCTTTCAAGTTATAAAACAAACGAGCGGCATCTGTCGTTCAGCAACGAACGATTGGTGACTAAAACTGAAGTTTTGACGAACAACTCCACAAAATACAATAACAACGGCAATAATGTCGACATGGACGTCGAAATGGCTGAACTGGCAAAAAACCAATTATGGTATAACGCTGTTACCGAACGGGTAAACGGCAAACTCAACAGTTTAAGCTCTGTTATTAATGGAGGGAGATAAAAAAGATGAGTTTATTTAACGGATTTAACATCAGTTCTTCCGGCCTGACAGCCAACCGACTCCGGATGGACGTTGTATCTGCCAATATCGCAAATGCCAACACAAATCGTGCCGAGCTGGTGGATGGGGAATGGATGCCTTATCGCCGAAAAACAGTAGAATTATCTCAAAGCGGCGGATCGCCTTTTGCTAATCAATTGCAGTCGGTGATCAATAAAGGCAATGCGGCAGTGACAGGAGTCAAAGTGTCGGAAATCAAAGAAGACGAGACCCCTTTTACCATGACTTACGATCCGGACCATCCGGACGCAGGAGAAGACGGCTATGTTCGCTCATCCAATGTAGATCCACTAAAAGAAATGGTGGATTTAATGTCCGCCACACGCTCTTACGAAGCGAACGTTACGGCATTGAATGCTTCAAAAAGCATGTTTATGAAAGCTTTAGAGATTGGCAAATAACTCATTAGATCATAAGGAGGCACCATGGAAAAAATAAGCCAGATTCAGACGCCTTTTATTCAAAATCAATTGTTCGACAAAGTGAAACCCGAAAACAAAGTAGAAGGTTTTGGAGAAATATTTAAAGACGCATTAAAGGAAGTCAGTAAAGCACAGAATGAATCAGACAAATTGACCAATCAATTGGTGACAGGAGAAGTTCAGGATGTACATGAAGTGATGATTGCTTCACAAAAGGCCAGCTTATCTTTGCAGATGACCATGCAGGTACGCAATAAGGTTGTTGAGGCTTATCAAGAAGTAATGAGAATGCAAGTATGATAGGGACCGGCGGGATGATGACTAAATGAAAGAGAAGTTTTCGACATATAAAACGAAATTGAGTGAATCGTGGACCAGTTTTTCTCCTGTAACGAAATGGTCTGTTATTGGCTCCTTTTTTATCACCTTGATAATCTTGATTGTCTTTGTTTTTCTGAGTAATCGCTCCGAGTTTTCAGTACTGTATTCTAATTTGACAGCAGCTGAAGCAGGTGAAATCAAAACAGCGATTGAAGAGCAGGCCATTCCGGTGCAAGTTTCAGCCGATGGAAAAACCATCAGCGTGCCGGAAGAGCATTTGGCTAATTTGAAAGTCAGTTTGGCTGCGGAAGGCATTCCGAAAAATGGCAATGTGAATTACGGCATATTCAGTGAAAACATGGGTCTCGGAATGACGGATCGCCATTTTGATGTTGTGGAACGAGATGCCATGCAAAATGAATTGGCGTATTTGATTCAACAGATTGATGGAGTAACGGAAGCGAATGTCATGATCACGCTGCCGAAGGAAAATATTTGGATTACGGATGATGAGCAGACATCAACAGCATCTATCGTCATTAAAGGCGATCCAACATTCCAGTTGGATCAGAAACAAATAAATGGCTTGTATCACCTGATCAGCAAATCGGTTCCAAGTTTACCGGCTGAGCAGATTGTCATTATGGATCAGAACGGCCAAGTGTTCGAAGTGCAGGATGCCAATCAGGCAGATACCAATTTGTCGGTTTACCAGCAGCACCGCGAAATCCAAAAAGGCATCGAACAGGATATTCAGCGCGAACTGCAGCAAATGCTGGGCTTGTTATTAGGGCAGGACAAAGTGGTTGTTTCTGTTATGACGAACATCGATTTCACGAAAGAAAAGCGGGAAGAGCAATTGGTTGAACCCGTCGATATTGAAAACAATGAAGGTTTGGATATCAGTGTGGAACGGATTGTCGAAACTTATTCAAGTGAAGGCACAGTCATTGAAGATGCAGCGGGAACCGGTGAAACAGAAGTAGCTAATTATCCGGGTGTGGATGGTGCCGGCAACAGTGAATCCGAACGAACAGAAGAGCGAATCAATAGCGAAGTCAATCGGATCAATCGGCAAATCGAGATGAGTCCATACGTCATCGATGATATTACGATCAACGTAGGTGTGGAACCGCCAGTTCCTGAGAATCCAGCCAGCTTAACACAAGAAAACGTTACGGATATCAGCAATCTATTGAAGAATGCGGTCAGTACTTCATTGAGTATGAATGAATTCCCTGCAACTGAGGCAGAGCTGGAAGATCGAATTTCTGTTTTTGCAACCGAGTTTCAGGGACGTCCAGCAGTTGAAGAAGAAGAGCCGGAAACAACATTCCTGGCAGGGATACCGAATAACCTTCTGCTTGTAATCGGCGCAGCGGTTGTTTTACTCCTTATTATTGTTGTAGTACTAATTTTGCTTCGCAGAAGGAAGAAAGAAGAGATTTTTGAAGAAGAGTATGAGTTTGGTGGATTTGAACAGGCTTTGGCTAAGTCAAATCAAGTAGAACTTGAAGAAGAGATCGATTTATCTGCATTTGGTTCAAAATCAAATCCAAAGCAAAAGACAATTGAGAAACTTGCTAAAGGGAGACCTGAAGATTTTGCTAAATTGCTGCGAACGTGGATGGCGGATGACTAGGAGCGTAATCAATGGTTAATATAACAAAAGAATTAACGGGTGTGCAGAAAGTAGCGGTTTTACTTGTAGGGCTTGGACCGGATGTTTCGGTTGATTTGTTTAAGCAATTGACAGAAGCCGAAATTGACTTGTTGACGATGGAGATTGCGAACGTTCGTCAATTGCCAAACAGTCAGACAGAGGCGATTATTGATGAATTCTATGAAATGATGGTGGGGCAAGATTACCTGAACGAAGGCGGTTTAGGCTATGCTCGGAGCATTTTGGAAAAAGCGTTGGGTAAAGAAAAAGCGATGGAAACCATCGGGCGCTTGTCGAATCGCCTGCAAGTGAAACCTTTTCATTTCGCGAGAAAAGCAGATCCAAACCAGATATTGAATATTCTGCAGCATGAGCATGCGCAAACGATTGCATTGGTTCTATCCTATTTAGACGCCAAGCAATCTTCCGAAATCCTATCCCAGCTCCCTGGCGAAAAACAAGCAGAGGTTGCGCGGAGAATTGCACAGATGGAAAGCACATCCCCTGAAGTTATCTTTCAAATAGAACAGATTTTGGAGAGGAAGCTTTCGGCTTCCGGAACTCAGGATTACACTGCAACTGGCGGAGTGGAGTCGATTGTCCGTGTATTGAATAAGATTGACCTTGGAACAGAGAGAGCAATCCTTTCAGCGCTGGAAAAAGAGAATCCGGATTTGGTTGCGGAAATCAAGAAGCGTTTGTTCGTTTTTGAAGATATTATCAATTTGGATTCCCGATCCATTCAACGGGTTATTCGTGACGTTAACGATACGAATTTAACTTTTGCATTGAAAGTAGCAAGTGATGAAGTAAAAGATGCAATATATGCAAATATGTCAACGCGTCGTGCAGATCTCATCCGTGATGAAATTGATGTGATGGGGCCAGTAAAACTGAAAGATGTAGAAAATGCTCAAACCAGCATCGTTTCGTTAATGAGAAGTCTCGAAGAAAAAGGTGAAATCGCAGTTTCTCGTGGCAAAGGGGATGAGTTGATTGTCTAATATTATCCGCAACCACTCCCAGGCACCTTCTTTAATAAGTGAAAAAAAAATAATTGGCACAAAAAAAATTGAAACAAAAAAACTAGATTTTATTGAAAGAGCAGTTGACTCGCAACAACAAAGAAGAAGTTTACGGGAAGACATTGAACATTTGGATGCTCAAGCAAAGTTATTAAAGGATCAATTAGAAATACAGAAACAAGAAGCTCAGCAAACCATTGAACAATGGTGGGTGGAAAAGCGGGAAGAAGCAGAGCTAGAAGCAAAAAGACTGGCCGAAGAATCGGCTCTACAAGGATTTCAAGCCGGATATGACAAAGGGCTTGCAACAATAGAAGAACAATTTCGACAAAAACGCCAAGAGATGAATAGCTTAATCGAAACAGCGTACTCAGAAAAGGCTCAAATAATTCAACAATCGGAACCGTTCTTGTTATCACTAAGTGTAAAGATTGCTGAAAAAGTAATTAAACAAGAATTAAAGCAAAACGAAGACCAGTTGTTGAATATCATTAAGCAGGCACTTCGGCAAGTTGAAGAAGCAGAAGATGTCATGCTGCAAGTAGCACTCGAAGATTACCCGCTGGTTCTGCCTTTTATGGAAGAGTTGAGAATCTACGTTAAAGCAGATTCTGAATTAAAGTTGGTTCCCACGGCAAGTTTGACGATAGGCGGATGCATGATTCAAACAGCAAGCGGCTCATATGATGCAACTGTGGATAGCCAATTAGAAGAAATCAGAAGACAAATGCTCGCTTATTGTGAGGAGAAAATAAACGATGAACCTATGGGAAGATGAATATGTGTCTTTGCTGGATGAGATGGAACCAGTAAAAAAGCATGGCAAAGTGGTTCAAGTGATTGGACTGACTATCGAGTCCAAAGGCCCTAATGCTAAAATCGGCGAATTGTGTCTGTTGTACCCCAAGCGCAATGAACCGCCAATTGAAGCGGAGGTGGTGGGCTTTAAGGAAAATCGCATTATGCTCATGCCGTTGCAGGATCTTTCGCAGGTCGGTCCCGGATGTCTCGTCGTTGCAACTGGTGGACCGCTTCAAATTAAAGTCGGCCCCACTATTTTAGGTAAAGTGCTCGATGGAACCGGGATGCCTCTTGATGAGAGCTTGCTGCCGCGCGGACTGAAGAAGTATTCGACCAATAATGCACCGCCTAATCCATTAAAACGGCCACGAATTGATAAACCGCTGGAAGTGGGTGTCCGAGCAATTGATGGCTTGCTGACTGTTGGACAAGGACAGCGCGTTGGCGTGTTCGCCGGAAGCGGCGTCGGAAAGAGTACATTGATGGGCATGATTGCCCGCAATACAGAAGCTGATATCAATGTCATTGCATTAGTTGGTGAGCGTGGCCGCGAAGTACGTGATTTCATTGAGCGGGATCTCGGTCCTGAGGGATTGAAGAAATCAGTAGTCGTAGCAGCAACTTCCGATCAGACACCCATGCAGCGAATCAAAGCGGCGTTGACCGCAACCGCGATTGCCGAATATTTCCGTGATCAAGGAAAAAACGTCATGCTAATGATGGATTCGGTTACCCGGTTTGCCATGGCACAGCGGGAAGTTGGACTGGCGGTGGGTGAACCGCCTACAAGTAAGGGTTACACACCGAGCGTTTTCGCCTTGCTGCCTAAGCTTTTGGAGCGTTCAGGCACTTCCAGTAAAGGTTCGATTACTGCTTTCTATACTGTTTTAGTAGATGGTGATGATATGAACGAACCAATTGCAGATGCGGTGCGGGGAATTTTAGATGGCCATATCGTCTTGGACCGCAAAATTGCCCAAAAAGGACAATTCCCTGCGATCAATGTCATGGCAAGCGTCAGCCGGGTCATGCACGAAGTCGTCTCGGCGGAACACCAGCAGGCGGCGCGTGAATTCAAGCGCTTGCTGGCGGCCTATGAAACATCAGAAGATCTGATCAATATCGGTGCATATAAGAGCGGCGCCAATAAAGAAATCGATGATGCAATCCGGTCGCATCCACTGATCAAGGAATACCTGCAGCAGGATATCTATGAAAAAGCCAAACTGGAACAAAGTATAGAACGGTTATCAGCACAATTTGGAGGCGTTTAAACTGACACAATTTAATTTTAGATTTCAAAAGATATTGGATTTAAAGGAAAATGAAAAGGGCTTTGCGCAGATCCAAATGGCCGAAGCCATTAAACAGCATGAAGTAGGCCATCAGCGCAACAGAGCTATTGAAAACAAAATCAGCGATGTGGAGCAATTGAAAAATGCCAAGCAGGAAAAAGGCGTCAATATTTCAGAGTTGAGAATGTTGGAGGAGTATATCCACCAGCTTCAGGATCAGTCACTTTCCTCTAAGCGAGAACTTGAATACTTGCAGAAAAACGTTTCGACATCCCAAGGAGTGCTTCTAAAGAAAACCCAGGAAGAAAAAACGTGGGAAAACTTGAAGCAGCAGAAGCTGAATAGCTTTCAGGAAGCAACTAAAGCTGCCGAACAAAGCTTTTTTGATGAAATGGCGAGCACACGATTTTACCGCTTAACTAAAGCCAGTAACTTAGCGGAAGGAATTTAAACGGATGGAAGCATTAAAACTATCATTACCGAAAACAATTGGTTTTCCAGCAAGTGCGGCTGTTTCTTTACCTGCTGAAGATCAAGGCGTCTTTGCTTCGTTGCTTGCTTCATTAAACATGGAGATGGAGCTTCCAAGTGAAGAGCAGGCACCTGCAGAAGAGTTATTGGCAAGCCTAGAGAATCTCCTGAGCTTTTTGCAGGAAGTGCCTGTTGAAGAACAAACGACGGAACAACAGGAACTTCAATACGCTATTCTTCAGCTGCAGAAGCTTCAAAGTGGAAGTGAAGAAAGTGATTTTTCGAAGCTAAACGTGATGGATGGAATTAAAGAGAATGCAACAGAGACAGCGGACAAACTGTTTACGCTGCTTGAGAACATCCAGCAGAAACTGAAAATACTCTCCGACAAATTTACTACAGAATTCGCCGATCTTCCTGTTTTTAAGGGGGTTGAAGAAAAAAAGACTGGCTCTAATTTCATTAGTCTGCCTCAAATCTCTAAACAGCTGGATGAGCTAATTAATATGCTTGAAAAAGAGCAGCACGCGGCTTTGACGGTTCAGCAGAAAAAAACGACTGGCCAAGAGTTGCCGTTTTTGCCGCAATTAGAAGGAGTAAAGTCTGTAAAAGATAGCCCGAGATTTATGCATGAAGCGCTGAAACCGATCAATGAACTTCAAAGAGTCTCTGTTGAAACCCAAGGAAGTCAACAAAAAGCTGAGGCGGTAGAAGTTCTGTCTGCTGTCAAACCTCAAAATGCAGAAGAGCTTCAAACTACTAAAGCGCCTGAAGTAAAAGTGCTCGAAACCAAAGCTCCTCAAGAAACACCGGTGCAGGTACCTGCAACCACGGTACCTGAGGCTGCTAAATCCATGAGCAACCCTGTTCGGATAGAAACCACCCCGCCGCCTTCACCAGTTGTTCGACTATCGAATCTGCTGGAAGATTTGGGTGGGATGCTGAAAAGCTCAATGCGTTTGGCAGACAGCTCTGAAGGCATGAAGATGCGGGTTAACATTTTTCCAGAGCATCTCGGCCATCTTGAAATCCTGTTGACTTCGACCAACGGAAAACTGGCCGCTCAAATCATGGCAAGTACTCCGATGGCGAAAGAGGCACTTGAACTTCAACTAAATCAACTGAGAATTTCATTGGTTCAGCAAGGAGTCGCAGTAGAAAAAATTGAAGTGCTGCAGCAGGATCCTCAGTCGCCATTTGGACAGACTGGCAATCAAGCCGAACAACGCTTTTCTCAGCAGCAACAGCGAAATGGTACTGCTGGACGAAATAAAAACAGTTATTTGCAGCTGGAAGAAGAAAAGGCAGCCGAACGGCAGCCTTCAGTGGGTCAATTAATGAAAGTGGATTATACAGTATAAAAGAAAGGGTGTTTGAATGAATATCTCGACAGCGACTACCGGATCGGCTGCTGCATCAACACCGGCTGCTAAGACGGAAGCAACAAATGCATTAGGACAAGATGCTTTCTTGAAAATCCTGGTGACTCAAATGAAGCACCAAGATCCAATGGAGCCGTTGAAAGACACCGAATTTATTGGCCAGATGGCACAGTTTACGAGCTTAGAGCAATTGACCAACTTAAATAAAACGATGACGCAATTTGTCAGCAATCAAGGAACTTCTTCGTTAGCGGATTATGCGCATTTAATTGGTACTTCGGTTAAATGGGAATCAGAAACGGGCTCAGGAGAAGGCGTTGTCAAAGCCTTGTCGAGCAAGAATGGCGAATTGATGGCCGAAATTGAAGGCACGGATGTAAAAGTCCAAATTGAATCGATTCAAAGGATTGAAAAACAACCAGCAAGCACAAATGGACAAGAAATCGTCTGACCCCGAGTGGTCAAAAGAGGATTCTTGAAAGGGGAAAATTAAATGTTACGTTCAATGTATTCAGGTGTATCAGGCATGAAGAACTTCCAAACAAAATTAGATGTTATCGGGAACAATATCTCTAACGTCAATACGATCGGCTATAAGAAAAGTACAATCAACTTTCAGGATTTGCTGAGCCAAAACATGTCGAACAGCGGCGCTAATCCAATGCAAGTAGGTCTGGGGTCAGCTTCAGCTTCAATCAATGTAAATCATAACGCAGGTTCTGCCATGACTACAGGGGTCGGCACAGATTTGGCAATTATGGGTGACGGATTTTTTGTAGTTCAGGATCCAGAAGCAGCTGCTGGAGGACAATACTTAACTCGTTCTGGTAATTTTACAGTTACTGAGGCTGGAAATCTGGTTACAGCTCAAGGATATAATGTTTTAAATAGTAACGGACAGGCCATTAATGTAGCAGGTTACGATTCTTTCAGCATCAATCGCGCGGGTGAAGTAATTGGAAGGCAAGCGAATGGAGCAGAAACTACCATTGGTTCTGTTGGTATTTCAACTCCGCCAAATCCAGAAGGGCTCCGGAAAGTTGGAGGATCTCTATACGAAATGACAGGAGCTGCAGGTGGCGCTCTTGCTATAGGCACAGCAACTGCTGGAAACACTGAAATTAGTTCAGGGATGTTGGAAATGTCAAATGTGGATCTTACCGAAGAGTTTACGGAAATGATTATTGCGCAGCGTGGATTCCAAGCCAATTCTCGTACAATCACCACTTCTGATGAAGTTCTGCAAGAAGTTATTAACTTGAAACGATAAAGGAGGGACGGTTAAGGTAAAGGAGTTTTCCTGACCTTGACATTCTAAATGATTAATTTGACTAGATTAAATCAATCCTCAATCACTTTGAATGCTATATACATTGAAAGATTGGAAGCAATTCCAGATACCGTAGTAACGTTGACTTCGGGCAAAAAAGTACATGTTTTGGAATCCATAGACGAAGTGACTGGAAAAGTGACTGATTATTATCGAGAAATTAACATTTTACCTCGTTTACAAGAACTAAACTTGATGGAATGAGGAGAGAAAAGCTGTGACAGAGGGTTTATCCGATAAAAATATCGAGAAGCTGCTTTCGACGTTAGACACAGAGAAACTAGCTCCAAAAACAAAAGACCGAAATGTTCGAACTTATGACTTCAAAAAAGCCTTACGTTTTTCACAGGATCAAACACGTACCTTGACTCGTATTCATGAAAACTTTGCACGTTTATTAACTTCTTATTTTTCGATTCAATTGCGGGCATTTGTACAAATTTCCGTTTCAGCGGTTGAACAGATTTCATATGAGGAATTTATTCAGAATGTGCAGCAAAAATCAATTTTAGGTGTGTTTGAAGCTGCGCCACTTCAAGGCAGTATGGCTATGGAATTTTCTCCAAATGTCGCAAATGTGATGTTCGACCGGCTGCTTGGAGGCCAAGGCAAAGTGCTGCTGAAGAGCAGTGATTTGACGGAAATTGAAGTAAGTATTATTGAAAGAGTGTTTATAAAAGCGTTAGAAAACTTTCAGGAAGTTTGGGCCTCAGTCATTGAATTGTCTCCTGAATTAAAAGAAATAGAAATAAATCCACAATTTTTAACAATCTCTCCTCCAAACGAAACAGTGATTCTCGTTTCTTTGCAGACAAAAATTGGAGATGTAGAAGGCATTATTAATATTTGCCTCCCCCACGTGGTGCTGGAGCAAGTATTGCCTAAATTATCTGCCCGCCATTGGCTAGCTAATCAGAAAAAAGAAATTGAGAATCATGAACTGGAAGCCTTAGAGAAAAAATTGCAAAGTACCAAATTAGAGATTAAAGCTATTTTAGGCAGATCAAAAATCGATATCGGGGACTTCTTGAAACTAAAAGAAGGCGATGTCATTCGATTAAACGAATCCTATGATTCTTCGGTTACAGTTCTCGTCGATGGAAAACAAAAGTTTTTTGCGCAGCCTGGGGTTTCTAAAGGCCGATTAGCCATTCAAGTAACAGACGTGTTTGCAGAAGGAGACGTATTCGATGACAACTGATAAATTATCTCCAGATGAAGTTAAGGGATTGTTAGGTCAACAAACTAAAAGTACGAAATTGAAAAACCAAAGTTCATTGTCTAAATCGGAAACTGAAGTTTTAACAGAGTTATTAACCGTATCACTTGGCGGCTCTGCTACTGTCTTATCTCCTATTTTTGGGGAAGGAGTAACCGTTTCGGCTCCTATACTGTCTGTGATCGAAAGGGATCATTTATTATCCGATACAGTGGCTCCATTTTTTATTGTCCTGGGTGAATATGCAGGAGGAATCAAAGGCATACAGATTCTTTCAATCAATAAAGAAGAAGTTTCAGCTGCAGCAGAATTAGTCGATTCGAGCAGTAATGAAGATGCAGATAAACAGTTTCAAGTTATACAAGACTTTATCCAAGAAATGTTTAACTCAGTTTCAAGTTCCTTATCAAAAGTGCTGGAATGTGAAATTGTTCATTCGTTATCGGGAATGGATACAGTTGAACGTCATGAAGATTTTCGAGTGGGAAATTTTACGAATGAAGAGTGGTTTGTAGAAGCCGCCTTTGAAATTAAGATTAGCAACCTCCATAAATTGAACCTTCATTTATGTATCCCGATTCGATTAGCAAAACAGATGGTTGGAATTTTGGCAGATTCCTTTGAAGAGGAAGAGGAAGAAGCAGCAGAGGAGACTCAAATAATGCCCTATCAAACAGATAAAAACTCAACAGAATCAGAATCAATAACACAAAAAAGCCACGTGACGGATCAAGCCGCATCACCTCAAATCCAGAATGTCCAATTTTCCAGTTTTGATGAACCGGAGTCTACTGATTCTGAACCGAATAACCTGAATATGCTCTTGGATATTCCGCTTCAAGTAACCGTAGAACTGGGGCGTACAAAACGCATGGTCAAAGAAATACTGGAAATCTCACAAGGTTCCATCATTGAACTGGATAAATTGGCTGGTGAACCCGTCGATATCCTGATCAATAACAAGCTCATCGCTGTCGGGGAAGTGGTCGTCATTGACGAGAACTTTGGAGTCCGCGTAACAGATGTGCTAAGTACAGCCGAACGCATCTCGAAACTGCGTTAATGCCTGATAGAAGGAGTCTACCAAGATTGAACAAATCATATTTCTTAACCATTCCCCTAATCCTGGCGGCTCTGTTTTTCAGTGCACTATTGTCGGCACCCTCTGTACAGGCCAGTCCGAATGTGGTGGAATGGCTGAACAATGAAGAGCCTACAGGAGAAATACCGGAGGAAAGTATCGATGTGGCAACGGTAGAGGAAAAAAGCCTTGCCGGCATCATCGTGCAATTGGTGCTTTACACACTTCTGATTGTTGCGATGATTTATGGGTTGATCAAGTTTCTTGCAGCTCGCCAGAAAAACTTCCAGCCCAATCAGGCAGTCAAATTGATGGGCGGTACGCCGCTCGGCAACAATAAGTCGCTGCAATTAGTGAAAGTTGGCGGCCAGATGTATTTGATTGGTGTCGGGGATGAAGTAACTTTGATCAAGGAATTCTCGGATGCTGCAGAAATCAGCGGCATTGAAAAAGACTTTGAACAACAGCAGCCTGCAATGTCGAAAAATCTAATCGACTTTACGAAAAAGAAAATTGGTCATATTTCAAAAAAACCGCAAAAGAAGGGCTTTGATCAGTTGTTTAAGCAAAGCCTGAACAAACAGCAAGCTAAACAAGAAGCATTGCAGCAAGATCTTGAACAAAAAAGACAAGATAAGGAAGGACGTCCGCTATGATTCCGGAAATATTATCATCCATTAATATTCCGGGCATCGATTTTGGCGTAGAATCACCTGAAGATGTTTCAACGACGCTTCAATTGTTTTTCTTGTTGACTATTTTGTCGCTGGCACCGGGGATTCTAATTATGATGACCAGTTTTACACGGATCATCATTGTTTTGTCTTTTGTTCGAACTGGGCTCGGAACCCAATCAATGCCGCCGAACCAAGTATTGGTCGGTTTGGCCCTGTTCTTAACGTTTTTCATCATGTCGCCGATCGCGATGGAGATGAATGAAACTGCCCTTCAGCCTTACTTGGATGGGGACATGGAGCAGCAAGAAGCACTCGATACTGCCATCATCCCGTTGAAGGAATTCATGGCTCAAAACACACGGGAAAAAGATTTGGCTTTGTTCTTCAAATATGCAGAATTAGAAAAGCCCGACAGCATTGAAGAGATTCCGTTGACTTCATTGATACCCGCGTTTGCCATCAGTGAGCTGAAAACAGCTTTCCAGATTGGCTTTGTCATTTTTATTCCTTTTTTGATCATTGATATGGTTGTCGCCAGTACGCTGATGGCGATGGGAATGATGATGCTGCCGCCGGTCATGATTTCATTGCCATTTAAGATTTTGCTGTTCGTCCTAGTGGATGGCTGGTATTTAATAATCGAATCGCTGCTTGTCAGCTTTTGACGAAGGGAAGAAAACGATGACTCCAGATATGGTGATCAAACTAGCTGAACAATCGATTTTTACAATTATCCTTATATCCGCTCCCATGCTGCTGATTGCACTGGCTGTTGGATTATTGGTTAGTGTCTTCCAAGCGATGACGCAAATCCAGGAACAGACGCTGGCGTTCATTCCGAAAATACTGGCGGTCTTCATTTCACTGGTAGTCTTTGGGCCATGGATGCTCACTTTGCTTCTGGATTACACTCGAAACTTGTTTCAGCAGCTGCCAAGAATCATCGGGTAAGCGGCGATGGAAACGATTTTTGACATACTGCCTTATTTTTTATTGATGCTTATTCGCTTAACTAGTTTTTTTCTGATTGCTCCAATTTTCTCGATGCGGGGAGTACCAACACAATTTAAAATCGGCATCGCTGCTTTTCTGGCATATGTTGCCGTTTCGACTTTGCCAATGGGGGACACTATCCCGCTTGACTCTTCTTACCTTTTATTAATCATGAAAGAACTTGGAACAGGATTGGCACTTGGCTTTACAGCAGCACTGCTGTTATATGCAGTGCAAATTGCAGGGGCTTTCATCGATTTTCAGATGGGTTTTTCAATGGCCAATGTTCTAGACCCACAGACGGGCGCACAGGTACCGATTATGGGCCATTTCAAGTACATGATGGCGCTGTTGTTCCTGTTGACTGCCAACGGCCACCATTTGATGCTGGACGGCGTCATGCAGAGCTTACGTGTGTTTCCGGTGGAACGGCTGGCGATTACAGTGAAAGCGGAAGGCATTGCCCAGTTCATGACAGGCTTGTTTACGGATATGTTTCTGATTGCGCTGCAAATCGCGCTGCCGATTGTTGGTGCCTTGTTTCTAGTGGATATCGCACTCGGCATTTTGGCGAAAACAGTGCCGCAGTTGAATATTTTCGCTGTTGGTCTGCCGCTGAAAATCTTTGTCGGTTTTATCATGGTTTTTCTGACCTTGCCTGTATTCTTTTATATTTTACAAATTCTCTTCGAGAAAATTTTAGTGAGCATGGCTCAGCTGATCAGTTTATTAGGAGGAACGTAAGTAGTGAAAAGGTATCCCCTGGACCTGCAGTTTTTTGCCGGTGAAAAAACTGAAAAAGCGACGCCGCAAAAACGCCAGGAATCCAAGCGGAAAGGCCAAGTAGCCAAAAGCCCCGAAGTTGCAGCAGCCATGATCATCCTTGGCGGAATCATGTTGCTGAATTCACTTGGCGGCTGGATGCTCGACCGGATCTTGGCTATTTACCGCATCCATTTTACGCAATATATTTCCTGGGAAATAACGCCCGCGACAATCCGGACCTTATTTGAGCAGATGGCCATGAATGCATTTTTGCTGATGTTGCCCATCATGCTGATTGGTGTAATTTTCGGCTTTCTCGGCAACTTCATTCAAGTAGGCGCCATCTTTTCAACCGATCCCATTATGGCCAAGCTGGAAAGGCTGGATCCGGTCAAAGGAGCGAAACGGATCTTCTCGGTTCGCGCCTTGGTCGAATTGGGGAAATCCTTGCTGAAGATTGCCATTATCGGAGGCGCTGCTTTCGGTGTGTTGTGGCTTGGCAAGGAAGAACTGTTTTCCCTATCTCAAAAAAGCATCAGTTATTCTTTATCTTTCATCGGTTCTTTAGTGGTTCAGATGGGGCTCGTGGCAGGCATCATCTTGTTGTGTCTATCCATTCTGGATTATATCTACCAGAAATATGAGTTTGAAAAAGGCATACGGATGTCCAAGCAGGACATCAAAGATGAATACAAAAAAGCGGAAGGCGATCCGCTGATCAAATCAAAAATAAAAGACAAGCAACGGCAAATGAGCATGAATCGGATGATTCAGGATCTGCCGGGCGCGGATGTGCTGATCACCAATCCGACGCATTATGCAATCGCCATCAAATACGATGCCGAAACGATGGCAGCTCCGGTCATTATCGCGATGGGCAAAGATCACTTGGCTTTAAAGATCAAAGAAAAAGCAAAAGAACTTGGAATTGTGACGATGGAAAATAAGCCTCTCGCACGTGCATTGTATGCCCAAGTTGAAATTGGGGATACCGTGCCGGAAGATCTGTTTCTGGCCGTGGCAGAGGTATTAGCATATATTTACCGACTAAAAGGAAAAATCCGATGAACTGGAAAGAGGAGGGAACCGCGTGAAATTTAGAGATTATGCCATCATGGTAGCCGTCATAATGATTGTTGTTATGATGGTCATCCCTCTTCCGCCGCTCTTATTAGATGTATTGATCATGATCAATATCAGCCTCGCATTAACCATCTTGTTAGTGGCGATGAACACAAAAGAACCATTGCAATTTTCTATTTTTCCTACTTTATTATTACTGACTACTTTATTCCGTCTGGGCTTGAACGTTTCGACCACACGCTCGATCTTGACCAACCAAACCGGCGGACAGGTTATTGAGACATTCGGTTCGTTTGTGGTCGGAGGAAGTGCCATTATCGGGATTTTGGTGTTCTTAATCCTCGTCATCATTCAGTTCTTGGTTATCACAAAAGGTTCGGAACGAGTAGCAGAAGTCGCTGCACGGTTTACGCTCGATTCGATGCCTGGTAAGCAAATGAGCATTGACGCCGATCTTGGCGCCGGAATGATTTCTGATCAGGAAGCCAAGAGCCGCCGCGAGAAAGTCAGCTCGGAAGCGGATTTCTACGGAGCTATGGATGGTGCCAGCAAATTCGTTAAAGGGGACGCCATAGCCGGTATCATTATCACAATCATCAATATTATTGGCGGTTTGCTGATCGGTGTTATGGTCCACCAATTACCGTTTGGAGAAGCAGCCCAGCTGTTTGCCTTGCTGTCGATTGGAGATGGCTTGGTTTCCCAGATTCCAGCTCTGTTGATCTCCACTGCTATGGGTATCGTCGTGACACGTGCGGTATCGGATGGCAATTTAGGATCGGATATCACGAGACAGTTGTTCGCTTATCCGAAAATGCTATATATTGTCGCAGCTACATTGGTAATGTTTGCAGTCTTTACACCAATCAGCCCGATGCTGGTCGTACCGATTGCAGGCGTCATCGCTTATGGGGCTTTCCAAATGCAGAAAACCTTGAAGTCTGAGGAAAAGCAGGAAGTGGAAGTAGGCAAGGACGAGAAAGAGCTGGAAGGGATGAAAAGCCCGGAAAGCGTCATCGACTTATTGCATGTTGATGCGATTGAATTTGAGTTTGGGTATGGCCTGATTCCAATTGCCGATAAAAACCAAGGCGGCGATTTGCTGGACCGCGTCATCATGATTCGCCGGCAGTGTGCAATGGAACTCGGCATTGTCGTCCCAGTTATCCGGATTCGCGACAACATTCAACTGCAGCCCAATGAATACGTCATCAAGATTAAAGGCAACCGGGTAGCGTCAGGCGAAATTATGCTCGACCATTATTTGGCCATGAGCCCAGGAATTGAGGACGAAGCGGTGGAAGGCATCGAAACGATTGAACCTGCTTTCGGTATGCCAGCGCTTTGGGTCGATGAAGACATGAAAGAAGAAGCGGAAATGGCGGGCTACGCCATTGTGGATCCTCCATCTGTCGTCTCTACTCATTTGACGGAAGTCATCAAGCGCCATGCCCATGAATTGATTGGCAGGCAGGAAGTCAAATCGTTGATTGAAAACGTACGGGAAACCTCACCTGCAGTGGTGGAGGAATTGGTGCCGCAGCTGATGACCATCGGTGAAGTGCAGAAAGTGCTGATGAAGTTGTTGAAAGAGAAAGTATCGATCCGTAATTTACTCGTTATTTTGGAAACATTGGCTGATTATTCTTCACAGACCAAAGATACGGATTTGCTGACAGAATACGTCCGTCAGGCCCTATCAAGGCAAATCACGTTGCAATATGCTACTCAGAAAGAACCTTTGCAAGTTATTACAGCGGGAGCGAGCTTAGAGAAGAAGTTCGCCGATTCCGTACACCGGACAGAACAGGGCAATTACTTGTCCATCGATCCAGAATCATCCCAGGCGATTTTCCAGAAGATAACCGAACAGGCTGGGCAGCTTCAGCAAACCGGTGTACAGCCGATTCTGCTGACGTCTCCTGCTATCCGAATTTATATGAGGCAGTTTGTGGAACGTTTTGCACCTGACCTGCCGGTGCTGTCCTATAACGAATTGGAACCAGAGATCGAAATTCAAAGTGTTGGAGTGGTTAACATCTCATGAGGCTGAAAACATATATCGTCGGCACGATGACTGAAGCGATTCCAATGATTAAACGGGATCTGGGCGCAGATGCCTTGATCCTGAACACAAAAAAAATTAAAACCGGCGGCTTTCTAGGCTTTTTCCAGAAAGATAAATTGGAAGTTACTGCTGCCGTTGATCCGGTAGTGAAGCAGGAGGTTCAGCCGGAACCGAAGGAAATGGAATTGCGGAAAACCAAGCCGTTGGTGAATATAACACCGGAGACAGAATCGGCAGCTGAACTGATCAACGAATTGAAAAACATTAAACAGTTTATGGTCCAGCAATTGACGGAAGAAGCTTTGCCGGAGGCGCTTCAGTTGTTAAAACAACGACTGGCAACTCAGGAAGTGGCGGCGGATATCCAAACGGAATTGCTGGCGACGCTGATAGCCCGGATCGAAGGAGAAGCTAACCATACGTCAGAGTATTTAGAGCGGCTGGCTCGTGAAGAACTGGTTGAAATGATTGCTCATCATCAGCCGCAAACCACTCTTCAAGATCCTGAAATCATTTGTTTTATTGGTCCGACAGGTGTAGGGAAAACAACTTCCATTGCCAAAATCGCTGCAGATTATATGCTGACAAAAGATAAAAAAGTTGGATTGATCACTGCCGATACATACCGGATTGCAGCTGTCGAGCAATTGAAGACTTACGGCAGCATTTTGAATATCCCTGTCAAAGTGGTCGAGTCGGCGGGTGATTTAAAGAAAGCCATCAGCGACTTTGCGGGCTGTGACATCATTTTGATGGATACAGCTGGACGCAATTATCAGCAGAAACACTATATTGATGAACTCGAACGGTTATTGCCGGACAATCATAAAGTGCAAATCAATCTGGTGTTAAGCTTGACTGCGAAATATGAAGACATGAAAAAGATTATTGATAATTTCCAATCAATCGCTATGGATGAACTGCTTCTGACAAAGAAGGACGAAACGAGTTCTTCTGGTGCGATCCTAAACCTGATCCATCATTATGGTATTCCTGTTCGCCATATTGCCAACGGACAAAATGTACCAAACGATATATTGGCAGTTACTCCTGAATTAGTGGCAGATTTTATATTGGGGGAAGAAAATCATGCGTGATCAGGCAAATGGATTAAGGGAAAAAATGAGAATGAAGCAATCCGAAAAACCTGAGCGCAAATCTATTAAAAAAACCAGGGTATTGGCAATCACCAGCGGCAAAGGGGGAGTAGGGAAATCCAATTTCGCTCTGAACTTTGCACTAAGTCTGGTGGAGCAAAATAAGAAAGTGCTGATTTTCGATGTCGACCTTGGATTTGCCAATATTGACGTACTGCTCGGACGAACGCCACAGGAAACTATAGCTACGATGATTGAAAAAGATTTGGCTGCACAAGACATCATTGAAGAAGGTCCCAATGGCCTGCTATTCATATCTGGAGGCAATGGTTTTAGTGACCTATTCAGCATGGATGACCTAAAATTGGAGAAGTTTTTTAAGGAATTGAGCGCGCTGCAGGGAAAAGTGGACTACATTATCCTCGATACTGGAGCAGGTTTGTCCTACGAAAACCCTCGTTTTATCCTTGCTGCAGATGATGTGATCTTGGTCACGACTCCTGAGCCAACGTCAATCACCGATGCTTATTCGGTCGTTAAGATGGTCCAGGGCAGAGATCCGAATGTTCATATGAAACTCGTAGTCAATCAATGCATCAGCGTACGAGAAGGACAACGGACAGCCGATAATTTTAAACAGGTAGCTCAGCAGTTTCTGGGTAAAGAAATTGAGGCATTGGGTTTTATTCCAAGCGATGCACATATTCCGGAAGCTGTGAAAAAGCAGCATCCCTTGCTGTTGGCTTATCCAAGCAGTGAAGCGGCAACAGCAATTCGTAAAATGGCTAGTGAATTTTTAGAATTGCCGGCACCGTATAAATTAGGACTTAAAGGATTTATTATGAAAATCCTTTTCAAATAAAAGCGGTGTTGCCGCTTGGGAATGGTGTTGAAAATCTTGCTGAATCATAACTTATCAAAAGAAGAGCTTGCCTATTGGGGTGATTGGCAACAACATCGGAATCCGGAGGCTGGGGACTACCTGGTTGAACAGTATCTTCCTTTGGTTGATTACGTGATTCAACGGTTCATGATCAGTCTGCCAAAAACTGTGGAAAAAGACGATATCCGCAGCTATGCTTACGAAGGTTTACTTGATGCCTTGAGTAAATTCAACATTGAACGGGATTTGAAATTTGAAACTTACGCTTCCTGGCGGATTAAAGGGGCAATCATTGATGGTTTGCGCCATAGTGACTGGCTTCCCCGGTCTGTACGGGATAAAGTGAAAAAAATTGAAAAAGCCTATCTTCTGCTAGAGCAGGAAAATGAAGCCGCCGTATCCGACGAACAGGTCAGCTCGTATTTAGGAATCACCAAAGCCGAACTCAATAAAACCGTTTCTGAAGCGGCATTATCGACCATGATTTCAATGGACGACGAGAACTTTGAAGAACAAGGGGCACTGGGGCAGTATCATGTCGATTCACCCGAGCGCCACTTGTCAGATCAGATGACTAAAGAATCACTTGTCCGAGCCATTGAACGACTTCCGGAAAAAGAAAAAATTACCGTTTCCTTGTGTTATTTTGAAGAAATGAAATTAACCGAAATCGCAGAAATCCTCAACGTTAGTGTATCGAGAGTATCGCAGCTTCATTCTAAGGCAATGCTTCGATTGCATGCTTCTATTTTATCTGTGCACGATCGTTTTTAAGATGTAAACTACGAAACAGAAGGTCTGGGTGATGACTATGGAGTGGCTATTAATTGCGGGAATCATCTTGTTGATGCTAATGAATATAAAACTGATGCTATCCGTTAAAAAGCAGCAGATAGACGAAGAAGAACCAGCTGAAATTCACGAAAGTATGGCGGAGTTTGTGGCACAGCTTGAAAAAGAAAATGATGAACTTTACGATAAATTAACTGCCTATATTAAGGACAACGAATTGCAGCTGGCAGAACGAATCGAACGCTTGGAAGAAAACCTTGCTTCTGATTTCGAAGAAGCACCCCAACTGGCTTCTATAGAAACGGAAAAGGTGCTTCAGCTTTCCAAGCAAGGATTTTCTTCCAAGCAAATCGCCAAAGTACTCCAAGTCGACTACGGGAAAGTCGAGCTCGTTGTCAATATGAATAACAAGCAACAAGGGAATTTTAAAGAAGATGAGGTGCTGTAATTGCGCATTGACAGCCAAAGTAATATCCAGAAAGAAAGGTTACCGGTACAAGCAACGGGAAATAAAAATGGCGATCTTTTTTTGAATGCCATGAAAAAATCCCAGTCAAAGCTTCACAATGATTCGCTGAACCAATTAATGGAGCGCGTGGACGTACAAGGACAAAAACTTTCCAACCAGCGGACACTTGAAAATTTGATAAATTACAAGCAGGCGGTCAAACAATTTGTCAGCGAGTCCACCCGCCATGGTCTGCATTTATCTGACGAACAAAGCCAAATGCCGGGCGGCGGAATGAAGTCTCATCAAATCATTAAAGTAATTGATAAGAAATTGATTGAAATCCAAGACCAAGTATTGAATAATGAAGAAGCAGGTATTGGTACTTTAGATCTAGTAGGGGAAGTTAAAGGTCTGCTTATCAATTTATATATGTGAATACGATTATCTAGTAATAGGAGGGCAGAGATGGACAATAACCGCCGTGAGTTTTTTCGATTATGGTTCGATGATTCAATTGAAGGTTACGTTTCAGTTAAAGGGGCAGAACTTGTTCCTGTAAAAATTTACAACATAAGTGCGGGCGGACTAGGATTTTATTCTAAGGTTAGCAATGCTTTGAATGAATCGATCATTTGTCATTTTAAAGTTCTAGAAGGATCTTTTGCATTAGCAGGTTCTATTGTCCGGAAAATTCCTCAAAAAGATAAGGAAATAATTGAATACGGTGTTGAGTTTTCTGTAGACCAAGGAACTTCTTCAGAATTATTCAAGCAGTTAAACTATTACCAGATCCGCCAACGTAAAGGATTACTGGCCGAATAAAATCATATGTTAATAAAAAAAGAACAGGCCCTTGAGGTCTGTTTTTTTGTGCGTGAAATTCTAACAGGTGAAGTTCTTCTTTTGATAGGAGGAATTCCGATAGAAAAAAGAGAAGTAATAGCCATACAAAAAAAGAGAAGGTGGAAAACATGCAAGCACCGGCTGAAATCCTTACCGTTTGGCGGCAGTTTGACGGATTTCCGATGGAGACCTTGACTAAAGCTTGGTACTACCAGCGTTCAGGCGAGCAGAAGCAGCGCGATGTAGAGTTGATGAAGCATCATCGCACGCAATATGGCATTACCGGTAATTGTTTTGACCTGGCGATTTGGCTGCTTTCCGCTTTTGATGATGCGGGAATAAAAGCGTATCCGATTGGCAGTGAGCTTGGTACAGAGCAAGCTCATGCAGCTATTATGGCTGCAGATTCGGCTGGACGCAGATTCCTCTGTGATTTAGGGGACCAGTGGATACAGCCGATCCTCATCGATGCAGATAGCCCTAATTTTAACGGGGACAGACTGGCTGGTTTTTTTCCGGGAGCAGAAGTTCAAGTGAAACCGGCTGATCAAGGAGTCGAAGTAATTTATTACCGGCCGAACGGCAAACAGTCCGATCAGGTCTATGCGACAGTACCGGTTGAGCGGTCGGAATTTTTAAGGGCTGCCGAGTATTCTCAACACCATATCCATACAGAGCCATTGGTCGAGATCCGATTGCAGCAAGAAGATGAAACTGTTCATTGGGAGTTCGATAATTGGAAGAGTTTTTTAAGCACCGGTACGGGACTTTACCCGGATAGCCCGATTGAGACGTTGGAAGAATGGGTGGAAAGAATCCATGAGAAAACGCATTATAACAAAGAATTTCTAAGAGAATCCTTAGGGTTTTACCGGAGGCTCAATCTGGGAAGCAGTGAATGAGGAGACAGGGGAGTTAAAATGATCAAAGCCGTTATTTTTGATTTGGATGGAACTTTACTAGACCGGGATGCTTCACTGGCATCATTTATAGAAGACCAGTATACCCGGTTAGCTGCGTACTTTCAGCATATACCGAAGGTTCAATTCATCAAACGTTTTATCGAACTGGATGCCAAGGGCTATGTCTGGAAAGATCAAGTTTATCAACAATTAATCGAAGAATTTTCGATTAAAGAGATTGATTGGCCAAGCTTACTGGAGGATTATGTGAAAAATTTCAGCTCTCATTGCATACCGTTTCCGAATTTAGACAATATGCTGAATCAACTGGCAACAAACTCCCTTCGTTTAGGAATGATTACAAACGGCAAAGGGCAATTCCAAATGGACAATATACTGGCCTTGGGAATCAAAGATTATTTTGATGAAATTCTTATCTCTGAATGGGAAGAGATGGCTAAGCCCAATCCAGCTATTTTTCAGAAAGCCTTAGCTGGTTTCGGCCTATCTCCGGCTGAAGCTGTCTATATTGGAGATCATCCGAAAAATGATATACAGGCAGCAGGAGCAGTCGGCATGAACACGCTTTGGAAAAAAGACCGGCATTGGAACTGTCTGAATGCAGATGGAGAAATTGAGGATTTAAGTGAAATTACTGAATGGATTGAACGCTTCAACTCCAAGACAGCAGAATCAGCTTTAAAATGAAGGAAAGAGAATCAGCTGTACGTCATGCTGGAGAAGAATGCGCGATAGGAGAAAAGGGCAGGTGAAGTGCAGCATGGAACTAAAGACGCAATTACAGTTTGAACTGACTGAGTTTGCAGATAACCAAGCATCGGACCGCATACCGGCTATAGGAAACTATGATTACTGGCTTCTGCTGATGGAATATTTTCTGGCTAAATCCGATACGTTTGAAATCCATTGTTTTAACGAAGAAGCAGCAGCCATTGAGGAGCTCACTTCAAGCTTCCCTGGCTTGTTCGATATTGACAAAAAGGGAGGGATGACCATCTTTTCTGGTCTTCTGACACTGGAAATCGCACAATTTCTAATGAGCCATCACGTGAGCGAAAAGAAAATGCTAAAATGGTTTTCAGTCTTTTTAAGCAGAGGAGAACAACATATTTTCTCATCGGAACATTGGGGCACTGAATTTTTCGTTCCGGATGTGACGGAAGAAGATCTGTTGTTCATCAAACACGTGGCACCGTATGGCACTCATTTTAACGAATACACGTAATGAAATGTACCAGTCAACAGAGAAATTATTGAAGAAACTAAGAACCGGTCATAAAAATGGCTGGTTTTTTGTTAGGCTGGAAGAAAGAGGAGGGCAAGAATGGAAACAGAAAAAATAAGCGTTTACGATGAACATGGAAGCCAGCAAGGGATAGCTACACGGCAGGCTGTTCATGAAAAAGGATATTGGCATGAAACCTTTCACTGCTGGGTGGTTAGCCGTCAAGACGGCAGAGATGTGATTTATCTGCAATTGCGCAGTGAAGGCAAGAAGGATTTTCCCGGGCTTTTCGATATCACAGCGGCAGGTCATTTATTGGCGGATGAAACTGTTGAAGACGGCGTCCGGGAAGTGCGAGAAGAACTCGGTCTCGAAGTGAATCTTGAAGAACTGATCTATTTAGGAATCATCAAAGATCAGCTGGCAATAGACGATTTCCTGGACAATGAACGTTGCCACTGCTTTTTATACAAGGGCAGAGGAAACATTGACGATACCTTCAAGTTGCAGCTTGAAGAAGTATCCGGCATGGTGAAACTTGAATTTGAAGAATTGTCTGCTTTGATTAAAGGGGAGAAAGAAGAAGTTCAAGTGGAAGGCTTTGAAGCAACTATGAATGGCCGCAACATGTTAAAGAAAATGATTAGCTTGAAGGATCTGGTTCCCCACAGTCCCGAGTATTTGAAAAAAATCACCGAATTGATCGGACAACAATTAGACGAAACCGAATCTCATACAAAATAGTTATTTAGATTATATAAAGTGAAGCGGCATTGCCTTTTTACAGGCAATGCCGTTTCTTTATTGTATCGAAATTTTTTCATGTAACTAGCGTGAATCTTATTTTATGCTTTTCTAATTCAAGTAATACAAAGCAGAGGAAATCAGCAAGCCCCCGATACAATAAATCAAACCGATTTGTAAGAAAGCTTTTTGATTTGGAAAATGATGCTGGTATTCCACTGACTCCACAGCGCGTTTTTCACTTTCCCTTATCAGCTGATCTTTTTTATTTACTTTTGCAAAAAAGTTTCGAGTACTTTTCAAGAATGCTGAAAAAAACTGCCCTTCGATTAAAAGCATTACAAAATAGACTATGATCAGTAAAAGACCGACCAAAAATACAGCGTCAAACCAAGTCGCAACAGTCCAATGCCTATATAGGAAGAAAGGCAAAATTAATGAGCTGCCCAGTGAAACTAGAAATAAAATTCTGTTGAAATTCATCCATGCCGCCCCTTTTTTTCATAAATAAAGATTACCATGTAATTTATATATTTGAAAATTTAAACATCTTGTTGCCTATTCTTGAAATAACAATTATGATTAGAAAGAATTATCAAAAAAATTGGGGGGTAAGAAAATGGGGAGAAAGAGAAAAACACAGATTTTCATGATCATGATTGCATTTGTTTTATTCTTATCAGGTTGCAACTTCAATTCTTCCGAAAGTTCAAGTGAAGAAAATGCAGCAGCAGAAGGAGAAGCTGGGCAAGTATTGAACATTTCTACCACAGCGGATATTCCCACTTTAGATTCCACCAAAGCACATGACGGCATTGCATTCACGGTTTTGAATAATGTGAATGAAGGTCTTTATCGTCAAGATGAAAATCACGAACCAATTGAAGCTCTAGTAACGGAACATACAGAAAATGAAGATCAAACCGTCCATACATTCACGTTGCGCGATTCAAACTGGAGCAACGGAGATCCAGTTACTGCTCAGGATTTCGAATATGCCTGGAAGCGCGTTATGAAAGATGCAAGTCCTTATAATTTTATGTTCGTAACAGCAGGCATCAAAAATGCTGAAGCGATTATGAACGAAGAGATGGATGCAGAAGAATTAGGTGTTAAAGCAATCGATGAAAAAACATTGGAAGTTACGTTGGAAGCAGCGAATCCGTTGTTCCAGTCGTTGATGACATTCCCGACTTTCTTGCCTCAAAACCAGAAATTCGTTGAAGAACAAGGCGACCAATATGCATTGGAAGCAGAGAATATTTTATTTAACGGACCATTCACATTGACTGACTGGACGCATGAACAAGGTTGGAAGTATGAAAAGAACGAAGATTACTGGGATGCAGAAACAGTTCAGTTGGATGCGATCAATGCCTATGTGGTAAAAGATCCAGCAGCCGGCATCAACTTGTATGAAACGAATAAAGTGGACCGCATTGTTTTGAGTTCTGAAGCTGTTGACCAAAACAAAGACGACGCAAATTTTGAAACAATCCTGGAACCGGAAATCATCTTCCTGCGTTTTAACCATAACCATCCGGTACTGGGCAACAAAAATATTCGCCAGGCAGTTAATATGGCGATCGACAAAGAAAGCCTGACTGACGTCATTTTGAAGAACGGTTCTACAGCATTAAACGGTGTGGTTCCAAAAGGATTCTTTAAATCTCCATCAGGCGAAGATTTCCGTGACTTGAACGGGGACTTCAATACCGGAACAGTTGAAGAAGCTCAAGCGCTTTGGGAAAAAGGCTTAGAGGAAACAGGAGCAACAGACGTAACGGTATCCATCAACATTGCAGATTCTGAAGACCATAAAAAAGTGGCTGAGTACATCCAGGCGCAATTGGAAGACAATCTTCCAGGATTTAAATTGGACATCAAAGCCGTTCCTTTCGCACAACGTTTAGAGATTGAAAAAGCGATTGAGTATGATTTGTCTCTATCTTCATGGGGGCCTGATTACAGCGACCCGATGACTTACTTGGATATGTGGCTTGAAGGCGGATCGGCTAACCGCATGGATTACACAAATGCCGAATTGGAAGAATTGGTAGCAGCAGCAAGAACGGAAACAGACCTTGAAGCTCGTTACCAAATGCTGTTGGACATTGAGAAAATCTTGTTAGAAGAAGACGCAGCGATTGTGCCGCTTTACCAAGAAGGTGCCGCTGTCTTAAAGAGAAGCAAGATTAAAAATCTATTGGTGCATCCGACTGGAGCTTCATTCTCCTATAAATGGGTGACGATCGAAGAATAGAGAACAGGTTTACAGCTTACAAATACGAGGGTGTAGCCGTTTGGCGGACGCCCTCGTATTTTTGATGGCTTGGGCTTGCGCTTTTCGCATTGTCCAGACTCCAGCACCCAGCTCTTTGAGTCATAAGCCAGCCCAGCTGTGCGGCTGAAGAAACGCCGCTTCGCCGGTCTGTCTTATGCCCATCAGAGCTACACGGGCGCTTGCGCTTTTCGCATCACGAAGATTAATTCACCCTACAGAACTGAGGTGTTCACATGAAACGTTATTTATTGCAGCGAATCGGCTTTATGCTCATTACGCTTTTCATTATTGTGACAGCGACCTTTTTCCTCATGCAGCTTCTGCCAGGTACACCGTTCACCAATCCTGAGAAGTTGACCGACAGCCAGCTGGCTATTTTAAATGCTAAATATGGATTGGATCAGCCTGTGGCCATTCAATACATACAGTACATTGGGAACTTGGTGCAGGGCGATCTGGGTTATTCGTTTCAACATGAGGGACGGACCGTCACCAGCATGATCAGTGATCGAATCGGCCCTTCAGCATTTATTGGGTTGCAGGCGTTGGTTATTGGAGCAATCATCGGGCTTGTATTAGGAATTGTTTCCGCCTTGAAGCATAATTCCGTTCTGGATTATGGTTCAGTGACATTAGCCGTCTTAGGAATGTCGATTCCGTCATTCGTCTTCGCAGCATTGCTGCAATACTATGTGGGCGTTAAATTGGAATGGCTGCCTGTCGCTTTATGGGAAGGCTATTCCAGTACGCTGCTGCCCTCGATTGCTTTGTCAGTGACCGTGACGGCTACAGTTGCAAGATTTATCCGCAGTGAAATGCTCGAAGTGATCGGCCAGGATTATATCATCACAGCGAGAGCAAAGGGTTTGAAAGAAAATCAGGTCATCGTTAAGCACGTAATCCGCAATGCGCTGATTCCGGTTGTGACCATGCTCGGGCCACTCGCTGTATCGATCATGACTGGAACTTTGGTTATCGAAAAGATATTCGCCGTGCCAGGGCTTGGCGAACAATTTACATTATCGATTCTTGTTTTGGATTACAGCGTGATTATGGGCATCACTATTTTCTATAGCGCCTTGTTCATTTTTGTGGTCTTTGTCGTCGATATCATTTACAGCTTCCTGGATCCACGCATCAACTATAAGGGGGAATCAGCATGACAAAAAACATACCGCAACTTCCCCCGCATCAAGACTTACAGGCGCAGAATCAATATGCCTACGATGAAATACCACAAGATTTGTTTGTAAAAGCGCCTCTGGATCAACGAAAAAGCGAAGAAATCGGAACGCCTTCGGTTTCGTTTTGGAAAGAAGCATTTCAGCGTCTTCTTAAAAATAAAGGAGCTATGATTTCATTAATTATGCTCATTTTATTGATTACTTTGGCATTGATTGGGCCGAGTATGAATGAGTTTTCATATCGCGAACAAAATCTGGCACATTCCAATATGCCGCCGAAAGTCGAAGGTTTGGAATGGCTTGGATTTAATGGACAGAATTCGCAGGGAGTCAATCAGTATGCAGAAAGAGATGTGCAAATCAATTACTGGTTTGGAACAGATGAATTTGGCCGTGATCTTTGGACACGGGTATGGAAAGGGACACAAATTTCCTTGTTCATCGCTTTAGTGGCAGCTTTTCTCGATCTCGTGATTGGCGTCATTTATGGTGGCATTTCATCCTTTTACGGAGGACGCATTGATAATGTCATGCAGCGAATCATCGAAATCCTCATGGGGATTCCGAACTTGATTGTGATTATCCTCTTCATCCTTGTACTGGAACCGGGCATCACGTCCATTATTTTGGCGATGGTTATTACCGGCTGGGTTGGAATGGCACGTGTGGTACGCGGACAAGTGCTTCAGCTAAAAGGGCAGGAATTCGTCTTGGCTTCACGGACGCTTGGCGCATCGAACCCGCGGCTGATTTCAAAACATCTGTTGCCAAATGTCATGGGTCCAATCATCGTGACGGTCATGTTCACCATCCCGACCGCTATTTTCTTTGAAGCATTCTTAAGCTTTATCGGTCTCGGTTTGCAGGCACCTCTCGCATCGCTTGGCGTGCTGATTGAAGACGGCTATAAATCAATGCGGTATTTCCCATATAAGTTGATTTTCCCGGCTTTGGTCATCAGCATCATCATGATTTCTTTCAATCTGCTTGGCGATGGACTGCGTGATGCATTAGATCCGAAAATGAGAAAATAGGGGAGGAACCATCATGAGCGATACTATTTTGACAGTTGATAACCTGCACGTAGCGTTTAAGACCCAAACCGGCAAATTGACAGCGGTGCGGGGCGTAAATTTTGAATTGAAAAAAGGAGAAACGCTGGCTATCGTTGGCGAGTCGGGTTCAGGCAAATCGGTGACTGCAAAATCCATTATGCAGCTGTTGCCGTCAGCCACTACAGAAGTGACCAAAGGCGACATTGTCTATAACGGTGAAAGCTTATTGCAGATGTCCAAAAGGCAAGTCACCAATCTGCGGGGCTCAGAAATCTCGATGGTCTTCCAAGACCCCATGACTTCGTTGAATCCGACGATGAAAGTCGGCAAACAAATCATGGAAGGTGTTCAACGGCACGAACAGGTGACAAAAGCACAGGCGCGTGAGCGGGCACTGGATATGCTGAAGCTCGTCGGGATTCCACAAGCGGAAAAGCGGCTCGACAATTATCCGCATCAATTTTCGGGGGGGATGAGGCAACGTGTCGTCATCGCACTGGCGCTTGCCTGCAACCCGAAGGTGCTGATTGCAGATGAACCGACAACTGCTTTGGATGTCACCATCCAAGCACAGATCCTTGATTTGATGAAAGACCTGCAAAAGAAAACAGATACCGCAATTATTCTGATCACCCACGATTTGGGTGTGGTCGCCAATATGGCTGACCGTGTGGCTGTGATGTATGGCGGCAAAATCGTGGAGCAGGGAACTTTGGATGAAATCTTCTATAATCCGCAGCACCCTTATACTTTGGGACTGCTGCAATCCATGCCGAAGCTGAATGAAGACCGCTCGCAGCCACTGCTGCCAATTGCCGGTTCGCCGCCCAATCTTGCAACGCTTGGAGAAGGCTGCGCATTTGCGGCGCGGTGTCCGCATACAATGGCGGTATGCCATACGTATACACCGCGCGATATCGTAACGGAAACCGGACATTCTGTAGCTTGTTGGCTGCAGGATCCGCGGACGTCGACGGAAACACCGGAACTTGTAGAAACAGGCAAGTCTTCTTTTTAAAATAAGACATCAAAAACCAGTAAGGCCTAAAATCAGGCTTTACTGGTTTTTTTCGGACAATGCATAACGGTTAGTAAATATGTTTTCTTTAAATAAACTCGCTTACCTTAACCAAATTAATGCCAGCCTCTTTCAAGGATCTTGAAATCTCGCTAGCAAAATCAAGTGCGTGAACACCGTCCCCGTGAATGCAGATAGTTTCTGCTTGGAGATCCACATCGGTATTTTCAACGGTTGCCACTTTGTTTTCCTTGACCATCCGAATGACCTGGTCGATGGCAATTCCAGGGTCGGTGATCAAGGCGTTGCTTTCTGTCCGTGGAGTCAACGACCCATCCCGCTGATATGTTCGGTCTGAAAATACTTCGTTGGCTGTACGAAGCCCTATTTTTTCACCGGCTTTTGTTATTTCACTGCCGGACAGTCCGAATAGCACCAGCTCGGGGTCGATTTTGTAGACGGCTTCGGCAATAGCTTCTGACAGTGCTGTGTTTTTCACGGCCATGTTGTATAAGGCACCGTGCGCTTTGACGTGCTGGAGCCTTCCGCCTTCCGCTTTGACAAAGCCGTACAGAGCGCCGATTTGGTATATCGTTAAATCATAGGCTTCTTGAGGCGACAGCGCTATATTGCGCCGTCCGAAGCCGACCAGATCCTGAAGCCCTGGATGAGCCCCGATGCCCACATTTTTCTCAAGAGCCAATTTGACGGTTTTCCGCATAGTGGATGGGTCACCTGCATGGAAGCCGCAAGCGATGTTGGCGGATGTGACGTAATCAAGAATTTCTTCATCATTGCCCATTCTATAAGCACCGAAACTTTCTCCCATATCGCAATTCAAATCCACTTTATGTATCATATCCATTCCTCCCACTTCAGTTGGATTGCCGCTTTCATTTGACGAATAGCCTGCTCCTGCTCAATCAGACGCTGCTGTGCATCTTCCAAAGAGATCTCCTTAAAGCGCAGCTGCTGGCCTTGCTTTAATTGGCTGATTAACGGCAGGTCGACAGACGCCACCTGTCCGATTTTCGGATAGCCGCCTGTAGTTTGGCGGTCTGCCAACAGGACAATGGGATTGCCGTCTGCAGGAACTTGGACAGAACCGAAGGATACCGCTTCGGAGATTAATTCTTTTGGGGTTTTTAAGAACAGACCTGTGCCTTCCAGCCGGTATCCCATCCGATCTGAATTCGGCGAAACAGTGAATGGCTCATTGAAAATCCGTTGTCTGCTGTTATCATCGAACAAATCGAATTGGCGCCCTGGCATCATCCGGATTACCGGTTCTTCAAAATAACGGGCAGGCGGCAAGAGCCAGTCAAACTCGTTTTCAGTGCTCTTCTGCATTATTTTTTTTTGCTGCTTGTTGATTTGGCCAGCAGGAACCTCGTCACCTTTCTCTAAAGCACGCCCTTGAAATCCGCCGATTCCTGCGCGCAGATAAGTAGATCTGCTGCCCATCACTTCAGGTATGTCGACCCCGCCGGCAATTGAGAGATAGCACCGGGCACCCATACGAGGCTCTCCAAACGTCAAGGTGCTACCTTTACCTACGACGAGCATGCGCCACATACCAACGGCTTTGTCATCTATTCGGGGACTCAAGTCACCGCCGCATAGAGCGATAATCGCATCTTCAGTGAATTTAATGACAGGCCCAACAAGAGTGATTTCGATGGTTGCCGCTTGTTCTTTATTGCCAACCAGTAAATTGGCCAGACGATGGGCGAAAGGATCCATGACGCCACTGGCAATGACACCGTACTTTTGAAAACCTGTCCTGCCCAGGTCCTGAACTGTGGTCTGCAGACCGCTTTTAAGGATTTTCAGCATCCGGATCTTCCTCCCATGCATGATAGTCTTGTTGTGAGATTTCTCGAAAAATAACTTTATCGCCTGCCCACAGCAGGCTTGGAATATCATTTTCTGGACGAAACAGACGAAGTGGAGTTCTGCCGATCAATTGCCAGCCTCCCGGCGTTTCAATTGGATAAACGCCGGTCTGCATGCCGGCAATACCAACTGTCCGTTCCGGAATTCGAAGACGGGGTGACTCACGTCTTGGTGCGGCAATTTTTTCGGACATGCCACCAATAAAGGGAAACCCGGGCGCAAAACCGATCATATGGACCGAATAAGTGCCAGCAGTATGGATGTCAATAACTTCACGCGGTGTTAGTTGGTTATACTGCGCCACAAATTCCAGGTCTGGACCAAATTCATCACCGTAGCAAACCGGTATTTCGATAGTTCTGGAATGGACAGACGGCACTTCACCCAACTGAGTCAAGAGATGTGCCAGTTGGGTTTTCACTAAATCGTATGGTGCCAGAATTGGATTATAAAAGATACTTACCGTTGTAAAAGCAGGGATAAATTCAATCATCCATTCCAGCGGCCGGCTTTCGAGCAGGGCAGATACTTTTCTGACTTGCTGTTCTGTTTGCTCATTGATTTCATTGCCAAACTCAATGACAATCGCCTGGTCACCGAGCGGCGAAAAAGAAATATTCATCTACACGCCTCCATATACAGACTATTCTTGCTTTTTATTCAGTATAGAGCTTTTATAAAGTTTGCGAAAGGAGGAGAGAACAGCATGTAAATATGGCTTTAACCACTTCAGAAAGTATTTCACCGGTTCTGGAAAGTAATTAAGCCCATTCAGAAAGTATTTCATCTCAAACGGAAAGTATTTAGACTGAAGCAGAAAGTATATCCAAATAATTGGGAATTTTGTTGCCGGACTGCCGCAAAGAAAAAGAAGCTGCTCAATAAGAGCGGCTTCTTTTGTCTTATTCTTTAATATCCACTTTTTCCGTGACGTCGGCGCCGTTAAAGAATTCAGCAGAGATTTCGGCGATTGTGCCGTCTTCCAGCATTTCTTCGATGACACGATTGACGTTCTCGGCAAGTTCTTCATTATTTTCATTCATGACGACTCCAACTTCGGATGGGCTGTATTTCAAATCTGGATGGATGGTGATTTCCAGTTCTGGGAATGCAGCAATCGCTAAAGTCTGGAGATAATAGTCATTTAAGATGACATCCGTCCGTCCGATGGCAACGTCGCGCAAATAAGTTTCGTTGGTGGCATTATCGTAAACGACTTCTTCAGCTCCATATGAGCGCGCAGTTTCCATATAAACGGAGGTCGATGCACCCGCTGCTTTTTTGCCTTCCAGGTCTTCCAATGTCTCGATGCCTGACAAATCACCCGAACGGACGATTGCAGTCCCGTAAGAATACTTGAACGGTGTGGAGAAGATGAAATTTTCCTGACGGTCTTCGGTAATTTCAATGTCGTTGGCTGCAAGATCGACTTGGCCAGTTTGGACAGAAGTCAGCATTTCATCAAAACCAAGTTCTGTAAATTCCACTTCCAACTCAAGACGTTCCCCGATTTCACGAACCACCTCAACTTCAAAGCCCGTTAACTCGTCTGAACCTTCTTCACGATAAGATGTAGGAAATAGCGTACCTGATGTAGCAACAGTTAAGCTGCCTTCTTCCTGAATTTCATCCCAGGCAGTCGTTGTTTCCTCAGAGGCTGTATCTTCGTTATTTCCACAGGCACTCAGAAGCGATAAAATCACCAGACCGGCAACTATGGAAGCTTTTTTAGTAAAAAATAAGTTTTTCAATTGCTATTCCTCCTATAATATTATGGCAATTAAAACATAGCATTAACAAGGTTTAAGGGCAATGGTTTGATTTTGAAATAAAGCAAAACTTAGTAAATTGGCTACTCAACCATTCTATAAAAATAGTTAAATAAAAAATCAGATAATTCGATACAATACCTTGACCATTGTGGTCGAAAGATGTATTCTGTAGTCGACCGATATGGTCTAAAGACAGAAAGAGGGCATGAGCATGGAGAAGTTTGAGAATCTTGACCTGGAAAAACAGCAGAAGATCCTTGATTCTGCATTAATGGAATTTGCTGAAAATGGATACAAGCAAGCATCAACCAATCGCATCGTCAAACAGGCAGGCATTGGAAAAGGGATGCTGTTCTATTATTTTAAAAATAAAAAAGAGCTGTACGAATACCTGGTCGAATACAGTTTGAATTTCATCATCAATGAATACTTGAGTTTAGTGGATATAAAAGAGGCTGATTTTATTAAACGCCTTCAAGGAGCTGCACAAATCAAGATGAAAGCGCAGTTGGAAAACGAACATGTCTTTAATTTTATGGGAACGTTCATGCTGACGAAAGATTTGGATCTTCCGCCGCATCTGCAGAAGCGCTACGAACAATTGCAGGTGCAAGGATATGCACTGTTGTATGAAGGCATCGATAAAACACTTTTTAGAAAAGATGTGGACGCTGACAAGGCATTCAATTTAATCCGCTGGGGAGTTGATGGGTATCAGCAGGATCTCCTGCAAAGGCTGCAAGGGAAGAAAATGACGGAACTGGATTTTGAACCATATTGGGAAGAGTTTTATGCATACCTCGATATTCTCAAGAAAAGCTTTTATACGAATTAGGAGGGCTATCCATGACAGTTTTGAGAACGGTTGACCTGACAAAGAAGTTCGGAGATTTTGCGGCGTTGGACGGAGTGAATATTGAAGTGGGAGAAGGAGAGGTCTATGGATTTATCGGACCGAACGGCGCGGGCAAGTCGACAACGCTGCGTATTCTTCTCGGGATACTGAAAGCCTCTGAAGGACATGCTGAAATTTTCGGCAAAGATGCCTGGAAAGAGGCAGTCGAAATCCATAAACGGGTTGCTTACGTTCCGGGAGACATCAATCTCTGGCCAAATCTTACAGGCGGCGAAGTCATCGACTTATTCGTCAAACTGCGCGGCGGAAATAATTTGGATCGGCGGCAGGAATTGATCCGTAAATTCGACTTGGACCCAACCAAGAAATGTCGGACCTATTCCAAAGGGAACCGCCAAAAAGTAGCGTTGATTGCTGCGTTTTCTTCCGATGTGGACCTGTATATATTGGATGAACCGACCTCGGGACTTGATCCCCTGATGGAAAGAGTGTTCCAAGAATATGTTTTGGATGCAAAAAAACAAGGGAAGAGCATCCTGCTGTCCAGCCATATTTTATCCGAAGTCGAAAAACTCTGCGATAAAGTAGCGATTATCCGGGAAGGGAAAATTATAGAGACAGGTACATTGAAAGAACTTCGGCATTTGACGGGAACAATCCTGTTGGTGGAAACGAGAGAGCCGATTCCTAATTTAGAAGGGCTGAAAGGAGTCAGCGGCATACAACAAAAAGGTGCAGCGCTGTCTTTCCAGGTGGACGCTAGCGAAGTAGATCATGCCATCCGTTATATCAGCCAGTTCGGAGTGACCCGCATCGAAAGCTCGCCGCCAACTTTAGAGGAGCTATTTATGCGCCATTATGAGGGAACCAGCAAAGCGGTGGAATCAGGAGCAGGAGGCGAGTCATAATGGCCCGACATCTTTTTGACGGTACAGGAACGTTGATGCGTTTTGTCTTGCGCCGTGATCGGCTGCGTCTGCCGCTTTGGCTCGTATCGTTCGCAGCTATCTCGGCAATCATTGCTTTGGCTTTTGAAGGTTTGTATCAGAATGCAGCAGAACGGCAGGCTGTGGCTGAAACGATGCGCAATCCGGCTATGACGGCGATGGTGGGGCCGGGGTATGGCCTGGATAATTACACTGTCGGAGCCATGACAGCGCACGAAATGCTGCTCATGACAGCTGTGGTAGTAGGGCTGATGAGCATTTTATTAGTGACTCGCCATACACGTACAGATGAAGAAGATGGCCGCATCGAGATGGTCCGATCATTGCCTGTAGGCCGCCTGTCGAACCTGCTGTCGATATTAGCAGTGTTGACTATTGCCAATATTATTTTAGCATTGCTGACTGCATTTTCATTGACCGCATTGGGTATTGAAAGTGTGGACTTGGAAGGATCGCTCGTATATGGTGCCGCTTTAGGAGCTACCGGTATGATTTTTGCTGGAATTGCTGCTGTGTGTGCACAATTGTCGCCAAACGCCAGAAATACACTGGGGCTATCGATCACAATTTTATTGTTGGCTTACATGATTCGTGCCATCGGCGATGTCACAAATGAAACCTTATCCTGGTTTTCACCGCTTGGTTGGATTTTGCGATCTGAAGCCTACGTGAACAATTATTGGTGGCCGATCTTATTGACGTTGGCAGGATCGCTGCTGCTGATGGCGCTGGCTTTGTATCTTAATTCAATTCGTGACCTCGGTTCCGGATTTTTGCCTTCACGCGCCGGAAAAGAGAGAGCTTCCCGGTCGCTTCTGAGTCCGGTCGGCCTCGTCTTCCGGCTTCAGCGAACCGGGTTGATCGCTTGGGCCATCGGGTTGCTGTTGATTGGTGCTTCCTATGGTTCGGTCCTTGGTGATCTGGAAACATTTTTTAAAGACATTAACCTGATGCAGCAAATGATTGCTCAAGTAGAAGGATTTTCGCTGACAGAGCAATTTATTCCAGTACTCATGGCAGTCATGGGGATTTTGGGAACCATTCCAGTTTTAATGGCCATTTTGAAATTGAAGACAGAAGAAAAAAACGACCGTCTTGAGCATATTCTGAGTCGTGCTGTTTCCAGAAACCAGGTGATGGGCAGTTACTTGGCCATGTCCTTCTTGACCGGTTTTGTCATGCTGACCCTGGCGGCACTGGGACTTGGCCTGGTGGGGAATGCGATGATGGAGGAACAGCTTTCCCTTGGCATGTTTTATGGGGCGGCAATGGCTTATTTGCCAGCGATGCTTGCCATGGTCGGCGTGGCGGTGCTGCTTCTCGGCTGGGCGCCAAATTTAAGCGGCATTGTGTGGTTGTACTTGGCTTTTTCATTCTTCGTCATTTATCTCGGTGGCTTGTTCCAATTTCCTGAGTGGGTGGGGAGGTTGACGCCATTTGGCTATGTATCTGAAATTCCAATCGAAGAAATGAATTACTTCAATGCTGTTATGCTGATTGTGGTTGCTGTTATTTTGATAGCAGCAGGCATGGCTGGTTTTAAGCGCAGGGATATTGGAAGGTAGATTTGTATCGCTCCATAATAGAAAGAACCGCCTCTCCAGTTTGATTGGAGGGGCGGTTCTTTGTTGAGGTTACAGGAGCAGCAGCCAAGCAGCGACAGGGCCCAGTAAGGCACCGAGTACTGCGCTCAAGGTCATCGCAACAGAACTCATGGAAGTTTCCTGCTGGCCATATTCAAATGCTTTCGCTGTGCCCATGCCATGTGCAGAAGTGCCGAGGCCGATGCCCCGGCCAATCGGCGAATCGATATGCAGCCACTTCAGAAGGAGAGGGCCGATGATATAACCGGTAAATCCTGCGACCATCACAAAAACTGCAGCCAGCGAGGGGATGCCGCCAAGATTGCTGGCGACTTGCATAGCGACAGGTGTCGTCAACGATTTTGGCAATACTGTCAGAATCAGCTCATTTGAGAAACGGAACAACTGTGTAAATAAAATACCGCTGGTCATGCCCACTACAACGCCTGTCGCAATACCTGAAATGATGGGAATCAGATTAGTGAAAAGCAATTCTCTTTGTTTGTAAAGCGGGATGGCTAAGGCGACAACTGCCGGACCGAGGAGTGTCCCAATCCAGCTGCCACCTAACATATAGGTGTCGTAAGGGATGTTGCCCAATACCAAAATGCTGGCGAGGATGGCTGTAGAAGCAAGTACCGGATTCAATAAAGTCTTTCGGTATCTTAAGTATAGAAAATTGGTCAGCAGATAAACAACAACGGTCAGTGCCGCAAAAAAAGCGGCTGTTGTATTGAATGCCATGATTAGGACCGCTCCTTTCGCTTAGCACTTTTCTCCGCGGTATATTGGCTGACCCATCCCGCTGCTGCCATAGTGAGGAAAGTGCTGGCCATAACGAGCGGAATCAGTAAAATGCCCTTGCCGGAAAAAAGTTCTCCGTATTCAACAACACCGACAGTAGCTGGAATAAAGTAAAGAGATAAAAAAGCCAGCAAAAAATGCGCTCCTGAATCAATCCATTCAAGCGGGTAGATTTTCAGCATGAGCGCAGTAAACAGCAAAATGAAGCCGATGATGCTTCCTGGCAATGGGATATTAAAAAGGGTCTGCAATTCTTCGCCTAACAGATAAAAACCGGTGATAGCGAGAAGCTGAAGAATAATATAGATAATTTTCAAAGAGAACGCCACCTTCCGGTTAGTTGTGAAATGAAAACCCGGTTCTTTCCATGATAAGTTATTTTACAGCATTTTATTTGAAAAGCGAGAAAGAGTTGTCCTGGTCTCCAAGTATTAGAAAAATGATAAAAAGATCTGCGAGAAGCATTTTTAATTTCTCCTGAGGGGGTATAGGAAAACCAAAAGCGGACTCGGCGGGAAAGTAGGAAAGCGCAGATTCCGACAGCGAAAGAGGGCGCAGTTAGATGAACAGCAACCATACATTGGCCAAAGAGCTGGAACATCATTTGATAAGTGGCTTTAACAAACAAATAAAAAGAGTTCAGGAGCCAGGTCACAGTTTATACCATTACACGAGCTTGAATAGTTTAATGGGCATGATTGAAACCAACCGTCTATGGATGAGCAAAGGAACATTTCTGAACGACTCCAGTGAGCTGGTTTATTTCTCAGGCGTTTTAAAAAACGTGATATCTAAAATGGTCATTCCCGAAAAAGTATCGCTATGGAACCTATTTACTGAAAAATTGGAGAAGGCATTGGATCATTTTATGAAAGAAATTGTAGAAAGCGGTTTTGAAGTCTACATTTTTTCAATGTCACAAACGGAAGATTCGCTGGCACTTTGGTATAACTATGCAAGAGGGGACGGATATAATATCGGTTTTTCTGCAGCTGATCTTCTTGGAAAGGTTAGTGCCCATCCAGATAGCTCTGCAGCGCTGCACGGATTCGTTGTTTACAACAAACAGGAACAGGAAGCCGTCTTAACAAACTTTTTACTGGATAGCTTTGAATTGGTAAGCGGTTATGAAGCGGAGCAGGTGGCAGCTGCTTTACCAAACCATTTCTTTTCCATGATTGTATCATGTGCAATCTTTTTTAAAGATACCAGCTTTAAAAGCGAAGAAGAATATCGAATTGCCATAATCGGGGGCGGAAAAGAAGACGATAAAGTGAAGTTTCGTGCCCGGCATGGGGTCATCATTCCTTATATTGAAGTGGAGTTTGAAGAGAGGCTGCCGATCAGCCACATTACCATCGGTCCTAAGAATAATATTGATATTGCCAAAAGCGGCGTTGAACATTACATCAAAAGCAAGGGGTATGATTTGGATAAAATTTCAGTCAGCAAGTCAGTTGCAGCTCTTAGGTATTAACGCTATTGTACCGGAGACGTATAGTACATCCAGAAATCCTACAACTCAATAAATAAAAAAGAACAAAGGCTTTAGGCAATCTTGTTAAAAGATTCAGGAGTCCCGACATCTCGCAGCCTATGCAAGGAGTGCTGCATTTTTCGTGGATACCTATGGACTTCATCTCCTTGCGACAAGGCAACGAACGGCTTTAAACCACACAAAAAGAGCTGACAAGGTGTGGTTTTTTATACGTTAAAAAGTATATATACTATTTCGCGAAAATAACCTTAAAACCCAGTGTTATAAAATAAACAGAATTTAAAAATTTATTGAATTAGAAAGCTTGCTTTTTGGACAATATATTGTATTATTACTTTATGCAATATATCGCATACATTTTTTAGAGAGAAATGTATTATATCGAAATTGTAAGTGATGCAAAATAAATCGTTATAATTTTTAGGAGGAAGCAGTAGTGGATAGTAAGTTGTCATTTAAGTCATATACGATAGTAGGAATGATGTTGTTTGCGTTGTTCTTTGGGGCAGGAAACTTAATCTTTCCGGCACAATTGGGACAGTATGCAGGAACAAATGTCTGGGTAGCAATCTTCGGATTTTTGGTTACAGGTGTCGGGCTGCCTTTGCTTGGGATATTGGCAATCGGTTATTCGAAAAGCAATGACCTGCAAGATTTATCAAGCCGTGTTCATCCGGTTTATGGATTGGTTTTCACCGCGTTATTGTATTTAACAATCGGTCCTTTCTTCGCGTTGCCGAGAACAGGTGCCGTTTCATATGAAGTCGGCGTTGCTCCGTTTATTGGAGAAGCAAATGCAGTGATCGGTTTGCTTGTATTTTCGCTTATTTTCTTTGGAATCTCCTTATTGGTTTCACTGAATCCGACAAAAATGGTCGACAGTATCGGAAAGATCCTGTCGCCAGCCATTCTCGTAACTTTGGGTATTTTACTGGTTGCCGCTTTTGTAAAGCCGATGGGCAGCCAGGAAGCACCGCAGCCAGTTTATGCGAGTGACGCTTTCTTTACAGGGTTTACGGAAGGCTACAACACCATGGATGCGCTCGCTTCATTGGTTTTCGGAATTATCGTGATTTCAGCAGTCCGCAAATTGGGAGTGAATTCACCTAAAGGTGTTTTAACCGCAACGTTGAAGAGTGGAGTAGTAGCTGCAGCTCTTTTAGCTATCGTCTATACAGGAATCGCTTATCTAGGGTCAACAAGTACAAGCACTTTAGGTCTCATGGAAACAGGAGGACCTGTTTTAAGCGGGGCTTCCGACTATTATTTTGGAACATTCGGCGCAACATTGCTGGCCGTGATTATTATTTTGGCATGTTTAACGACTGCCATTGGCTTGACAGTTGCCACTTCTGAATTTTTCCACAAACTGGCGCCGAAAATCAGTTATAAGACATTTGTCTTTATCTTCTCTGTCTTTTCCTTGATTGTCACAAATGCAGGACTTGCCAATATCATTACGTATTCGATCCCTGTGTTGATGTTCTTGTATCCATTGGCTATCGTCCTGATCATTCTGGCTTTCTTGTCGCCGCTGTTCAGACATGCTCAACTGGTATACGTATCAACCATTATTGTGACTTTCTTTATCAGCATCGTCGATGGCTTGAAAACCTTAACTTCTTCGTTGGGCGTTAACAATCCTTCGTGGCTGCAGTCAATTGTCGATTTTTATACCACTGTTCTTCCGCTACACAACAACGGACTTGGATGGCTCTTGCCCGCTTTGATTGTTATCGCCATTACGACCGTCATTGCTCGCAGTAAAAAACATGTGAAGGTTCAGACGGCCCAGCACAACGCATAATTTCAGGTACCACTGGCTGGTCCGGATTACCGGATCAGCTGTAAAATAAAAAAGCTGCATCAAAAGCCCCCTCGCTTTTGATGCAGCTTTTTTTAATTGGCCTGCTACAGGCTTTTCTCGGCAGATAGTTCTTCTATGGTACGGACCCAATTGGACTTCATGAGCTCTGTCACTTTTCCCGGATCTTTTTCTTTTAAAGTCTGGATAATCTGTACATGTTCATCATAAGAACTTTTCGTCAACATGAGTGAATGGTGAAAAAACTGTCTTCTGACGTGAGATTGAAGGCTGCTGAGTATTGAATGGATATAGGGATTATTTGCGGCATCAACAATGATCTGGTGAAATTCCTGATCAATTTTCAAGGCTGAAAATCCGTCCTGACTGTCGATTGCTTCTATAAATCGTTGATTGGTTTCCTCTAATGAACCAAAAATAGTGTCGTTGAGGTTGGGAATTGCCAGTTCTGCTGCGAGTGCCTGCAGAACTGCCAGAGGCGGCAGGAGATCTTTGAGATCATCTTTTTTTATAGTGGTGACGCGTGTTGCCTTTCCAGGAAACATTTCCACAAATCCTTGGACTTCCAATAATTGAAGGGCCTCACGGATAGGGGTTCTGCTTAAGCTCAATGCTTGTGCCAGTTCCGTATCGACTAATTTTTCTTCAGGCTGTAGCGTGCCGTCAATGATCCATTGCTGCAATTGAAGGTAGGCACTTTCTTTGGCTGAGACACGAATGGGCTTCGAATAATCTATTGGAATAGGCATTGCAAAATCTCCTTTTCTACTGCTTGATACTTCCCATTATACACCAATTTAAACTGGCAATGAAATATTTTATGCAATATATCACTAAACGACTGTAAGAGTTAGACTGAACCCGTTTGCTGACTGCGGAATAGGGAATAAGAAGGATAACATCGGATTTATAAGAAACAAGGAGGAATAGGGATGCTGTCATTTATTCCAAGTCAGGATTCACAGACACTTGCTTTTGAGATAAGCGGAACGGTGACAAAAGAAGACTTAAAAAAACTCGAGCAGGCGATTGAGGAACAGTTTTCAGAAGATCAGCAGTTTAATGCTTATGCCATTATGCAGCAGCCAGAGATGCCGACACTCAAAGCCATCGCAGAAGAAGCCAAGATTGATATGAAACGATGGAGCCAATACCATAAATTGGCCGTCGTCAGTGAGAAAAACTGGCTTGAAACTATGACGAATCTCAGTGATTTTCTACCGGGCATCAAAGCCAAACATTTTAAGATGAATGAAATGAAACAGGCGTGGAGTTGGATAAAAGCTGAACAGTAACAAACGCAATAAGCTGAAGGAGGGAAATTATGCTGTCATTTGTACCGAGTAAGGACACTGAAACCATTGCGATTGAATTTGAAGGAGCAGCAACAAAAGAAGATGCACTCAAGATTGATAAGATTATCCAGGATAAATTTGCTGATAAAGGAAAATTTAATATTTATGCAGTTATCAATGAAGTGGAAGGCTCCGCTTTTACAGGTCTTGGAGAAAGTATGCAGGTGAATATGGAGGCGTGGAATCAATTCCATAAATTCGCTGTGATCAGTTCAAGTTATTTAGAGGGGCAATTGGCAGAAATGGAAAACATGCTGCCGCATCTTGAAGTAAAGCATTTTCAGATGGATGAAATGATTGAAGCCTGGGAATGGATTCAAGAATAAGTAGAAAGCGTTTTGCATCCATTGTGCAAAACGCTTTTTTTAGATTGTGAATCGCTATTCTTCTACTTTGATTAAATCAGCCTTGACGATATGAAAAATGCTTAAGACAATCGTCTTTCCTTCAATATCCTCCACCGGAAACAGACTTACAGCCACGCCTGAAAAATGATCTTCAAGGGGTCCTTCAATTCGAATATTTTCCAGGTATTCTCCTGTGGTTAACAGAATGTTATAGACATGGAACTTCTGTTTCATGGTAATTCCTCCTAGTGGCATTCTTACAAAATTCACAGGGCGAGGGTGGGCATAAGGCCGGCTATCGTATACACTAATTATAAAGCAAAACGGTGTTTGACAGTTAGGATGGGGAACAATGAAATCGGAAATTTCAATTAAAATAAATGATAAATATAAAACAGAATACGCTAAAGGGTATCCTTTGATTTCCAAAGAAGCATTGGAAAATCCTGATCTGCTGAAAACAGAAGGAAGCATTTTGAAGCTAGTTGATAAGCAGGGGCGTTTTCTAGCTAAGGGCTATTACGGGCTGCAAAACAAGGGCTTCGGCTGGGTCTTGACGCGCGATGAAAATGACAACATTGATCAGGCATTTATTGAACGCAAGTTGGTAGCTGCTATTGACCGCAGACAAGCATTTTTCAGCAACCCGGAGACGACGGCTTTTCGTGTATTTAATGGCGAAGGCGACGGCTTTGGTGGATTGATCATCGATTACTATGCAGGCTTTTATTTGCTTAGCTGGTACAGTGAAGGGGTTTATACCTTTAAGGACCAAGTGATTGCGGCGCTTCAGAATGTTGCCGAATGCAAAGGCATTTACCAGAAAAAACGGTTCGATACGAAAGGGCAATATATTGAAGAAGATGATTTCGTAACGGGCCAACGCGGTGAATTTCCACTGATCGTCAAAGAAAACGGGGTGAACTTTGCTGTTTACCTAAACGACGGGGCCATGACTGGTATTTTTCTGGACCAGCGGGATGTACGGAATGCTATCAAGCAGAAATATGCCAAAGGCAAGACGGTGCTCAATACCTTTTCGTACACGGGTGCTTTTTCAGTGGCGGCGGCACTCGGCGGAGCGGTAAAGACGACGAGTGTGGATCTGGCGAAGAGAAGCTCGAGCAAAACAATCGAACAATTCAGCGTCAATGGCATTGATTTCGAGACACAGGATATCCTGGTCATGGATGTCTTCAATTATTTTAAATATGCCAAACGCAAAGAATTGAAGTTTGACGTAGTCATCCTGGATCCACCAAGCTTCGCGCGTTCGAAAAAATACACCTTCAGCACTTCCAAAGACTATACAAATCTAATGAAAGAAGCGATTGACATTACAGAAAAAAATGGTGTTATTGTCGCTTCGACAAACAGTGCCTCTTTTGGAATGAAAAAATTTAAGGGGTTTATTGATAAAGCATTTAAAGACCTTGGCAGAAAATACAGCATTGTGGAGGAATTCACCTTGCCGAACGATTTTCGGGTGCAAAAGGAATTCAAAGAAGGCGATTACCTGAAAGTTCTTTTTGTAAAACTAGGTTGAGGAATAGTGACAGTGTAAAGCGGGTTCTGATTTTCTACACTAGAGCAGCCAAGTATGTGTCTAAAATTTGTGTGCGGTCGTAAAACTCTAGCCTATTTCTTCGCAAATTCCTGTACAGTGCTCCTTTCCAATTTTATAATAGAGGCAGATTGTGAGGGATAGTTAATGTTCAAAAATGCATTGGGAACATTTCGTTTTATAGGACTGCTTGAAGGCAGTTCATTATTGATTTTGCTTTTTATTGCCATGCCATTAAAATATTTCTTTGAATTTCCGGAAGCTGTCAGCATGATTGGACCTATTCATGGAGCGCTGTTCAGTATTTACATTTTAGTCACCATCTATATGACGTTCATTTTTAGATGGCCATTCCGCTTCTCGATTGGTGCCGTTGCTTCGGCCTTTTTGCCATTCGGTAATTTCATTTTAGACAAGCGGCTTGAAAATTGGCAGCAACTGAAAACTTCAGCTGCTTAATGGCTGCATAAACAACTAGTACATCAAACACCTGTGTGAGTTTCCGCAGGTGTTTTTGCTTTGTAAATTCCTCTATAATGAAAATATTGTAAGTTATAGACCTGCATTGGAGGTTACATCATGGCAAAAGCGATTAGTTCTTCTTCTTTAGCCGGAAATCCGGTTTATCCGATAATGTTTGCGATTGGCGGCTGCCATTTGCTAAATGATTCTTTGCAGTCCGTAATTCCAGCAATGTTCCCGATACTCGAAGCGGATCTTGGCTTGACGTTCACTCAATTGGGCTTGATTGCTTTTATGCTGAATATTGTTGCTTCTGTGCTGCAGCCGGTTGTAGGATTCATCAGTGATAAAAAACCGATGCCTTTTGCACTTCCACTCGGCATGACAAGCTCCTTTGTCGGTATTGCGGGATTAGCGTTTGCGCCGGAATATTGGATGATCCTTGTGTCGGTCACGTTTCTTGGTCTGGGCTCCGCAGTTTTTCATCCGGAAGGCTCGCGTGTTTCCTATATGGCAGCTGGATCCAAACGGGGTCTCTCCCAGTCAATTTATCAAGTGGGCGGAAACTCCGGACAAGCATTGGCGCCACTGATCAGTGCTTTTATCTTAGTGCCGCTCGGACAGACAGGAGCTGCTTTGTTCTTGTTCGTCGCTGCTTTTGGTATATTCATACTGACAAAAATCTCTTTCTGGTACAAACAGCAGCTGGAGCAGGAAAAGCTTCAGAAAGTGAAGAAAGTGCTGCTGTCTTCGTTGCCTGAAATGACGAAAAAACAGGTGGGCATTGCTTTGTCGCTTTTGATGATCATTATTTTTGCTCGTTCTTTCTACGTTACGAATATGACGAGTTTTTATATTTTCCATTTGATTGAATCCTACGGTCTGACAATTCAACAGGGACAACTGTATGTCTTCTTGTTTCTTGGAGTGGGTGCAGCGGGCACTTTCTTTGGAGGACCCATGGCAGACAGAATCGGGCGCAAGAACGTAATTTTGCTTTCCATTATCGTTCCGATTCCACTGGCGGCTTTATTGCCATACCTCCCGCTTTATGCTGTCCTGTTTTTCTTGGCGTTGATCGGATTCTTTATTATGTTGAGTTTTTCTGTCACAGTCGTTTACGCACAGGAGCTCGTTCCCAGCAAAATTGGAACGATGGCCGGCTTGACGGTTGGTTTGGCTTTTGGCATGGGCGCCATCGGAGCTGTGGTCATCGGGATATTGATGGATGCCATCGGAGTTTACGAAACCATGATTGTTGTATCCTTATTGCCGATCATCGGCTTGGTCGGTCTGTGGCTGCCGCGTGACCGGAAAATTGCAGCCGCTTCATAAAGCGGAATGAACTGGAAAAGGGGAATGTTAAATGACAAAGGAATTGCCGGAAGTACCAACTGAAATAAGAACAGAGCGTTTGCTGCTGCGCATGCCAAGACCTGGAGACGGGGCTGTCGTGAACGCAGCTATTCAGGCCTCCCTTGATGAATTAAAGCCTTGGCTTGGATTTGCGCTGGAAGAGCCATCTCCGCAAGATACGGAAATCAACCAATTGGAGGCGCACTTAAATTTTATCAAAAAGGAAGTTTTGCGTTACCTGATTTTTGACAAAGAGACTGGAAATTTTATCGGCAGTACCGGATTTCATAGCATTGAATGGGATGTGCCGAAAATGGAAATTGGCTATTGGCTGGATTCCAGAGCTACTGGAAAAGGCTATATGGCGGAGGCTGTATCAGCATTGACCGATTTGGCGTTTGCTACGTTGAAATGCCGTCGCCTTGAAATTCAATGCGATGCTGAAAACCTCAAAAGCCGGGCAATTCCTGAGAAGCTTGGATTTGTCTTGGAAGGTGTTCTGCGAAACGACGAACGGTCAGTAGACGGCAAGCGGTTGACCGATACATGCATTTACGCCAAATTCACTTAACTCATTTTAAAATGAACAGGGGCTTTTATTATGAAGAAGAAAGAACAGGATGGCGGATTGAAGCCATTCATTTCATTGCTATTGTCTCTGAAGATTCCTAAACTGGCTTTGGCTATTGGCCTATTCGCCAGTTTAATTACCACCCTCGTAGGTCTAGTAGTGCCGCTGTTGACCAAAAATCTGGTTGATGGCTTTTCTCTGGAATCTTTGAGCGTACCGCTGATTGTGGGAATTGGCCTTGCTTTCATTGTCCAGGCTGTCATTAATGGCGTTTCAATTTATTTGCTGAGCATGGTTGGACAGCGGGTTGTGGCCGGTTTGAGAGAACGGATGTGGGGTCAATTGATTCGTTTGCGTGTCAGTTATTTTGATCAGCATTCCAGCGGAGAGACTGTGAGCCGTGTCGTCAATGACACAGGAATCGTACGGAATTTGATCACGGATCATTTTCCTTCCTTCGTTACAGGCATTATTTCCATTATTGGTGCAGTGATCATTTTAGTCATCCTGGATTGGAAAATGACTTTGGTCATGATGCTCTCGGTGCCGTTGACGATTGCGGTCATGATTCCATTAGGACGTCAAATGGCTAAGATTTCCCGTAATTTGCAGGATGAGACCGCTCAGTTTACAGGACATGTCCAACAAACCTTGGGCGAAATCCGCTTGATGAAATCATCGACAGCTGAAGAGGTTGAAGAAGCAAGAGGCATAGAGGGAATCCATAAACTATTCTCACTCGGCATGAAAGAAGCGAAAATCTATGCGTTAATTGCTCCGCTGATGTACTTGGTCGTTATGGTGGTCATTGTATCGATTATTGGCTACGGCGGAATTCGTGTTGCGAATGGGGAAATGTCTACGGGATCGCTGGTCGCTTTTCTCTTGTATCTATTTCAGATCATTGTGCCGATGGCTACTTTTGCCCGGTTTTTCACAGAGCTTCAAAAGGCCAAAGGTGCTACAGAACGCATTATCGGCATTTTGGAACTGCCATTGGAAGAACAGCAGCAGAAGCCGGATGTGGACATCACCGGAAAAACTTTGCGTGTCCACGGATTGAGCTTTGCTTATGAAAAGGGAGAAAAGGTGCTTGAAGATGTATCGTTTGAAGCGCAGCCAGGTGAAATGATTGCTTTTGCAGGACCGAGCGGAGGCGGAAAGACCACCGTTTTCGGTTTAATCGAACGGTTTTATGAGCCGGTGTCAGGAGAGATTTCGATTGGAAACATCCCTGTCAATGAACTGTCAATCGCTTCCTGGCGGGATCAGATCGGGTATGTTTCCCAAGAAAGCGCTATGATGGGCGGAACCATCCGGGGAAATCTGACATATGGCTTACCGGAGTCGGAAATGATTTCTGACGAAGAGCTTTGGCGCGTCGCACGCATGGCTTATGCGGAAGATTTTATTCGCGGCTTTGCTGATGGACTGGATACCGAGGTTGGGGAACGTGGAGTGAAATTATCAGGCGGCCAGCGTCAGCGCATCGCGATTGCACGCGCTTTTTTGCGCGATCCGAAAATTTTAATGATGGACGAAGCGACTGCTAGTTTGGACAGCCAGTCAGAAAGCATCGTTCAACAGGCTTTGAGCCGGTTGATGGAAGGGCGCACAACTTTGGTGATCGCTCACCGGTTGTCGACGATTGTGGACGCAGATAAAATTGTCTTTATTGAAAAAGGGCGCGTGACTGGCATTGGTACACATCGGGAACTGACGGCTTCGCACTCTCTCTACCGTGAGTTTGCCGAACAGCAATTAACTTGAATAAATTGCTTGACCTTAACGTTGCGTCAAGGTGTATGTTGGAATTATCGGGAGGTGGAGAGATGGAATACACCGTGCAGAAGCTGGGGAACTTGGCTGGCATCAGTACAAGGACATTGCGCTATTACGACGAAATCGGACTCTTGAAGCCGGCAAGAAAGAGGTCGTCGGGATATCGGATCTATGGCCAGCAGGAAGTGGATAAGCTGCAGCAAATCCTTTTCTACCGTGAACTTGGGATGGATTTAGAGCAAATAAAGAACATCGTCAACGATCCCAGTTTTGATGGTCCTGGAGCCTTGAAAGAGCACCGGGGAAAACTTCTCGCCAAACGCATGCAATTGGACCTCTTGATTACCAATGTGGAAAAGACCATTTCCGCAAAAGAAGGGAAGAGCGTCATGGCTGATAAAGAGAAATTTCACGGATTCAAGCAAAAACTGGTGGATGACAATGAACGGCAATATGGAGAAGAAATACGCGGCAAATACGGTGACGAGGTAGTCGATCAGTCCAACGCCAAAATGCTCCATATGAGCGAAGAGCAGTATCGTGAATTCACCAATTTGGAGCAGCGAGTATTGGACAGTTTGGCAGATGCCGTCAAAACAGAGGATCCCTCAAGCGATGAAGCGCAGCGAACAGCTGATTTGCATCGCCAGTGGCTGGGCTTTACTTGGCCATCCTATAGCGGGGAAGCACATATGGGGCTGGCTGAGATGTATGTGGCAGACGAACGCTTTGCTGTGTATTACGATAAGGTGCATCCGGGAGCAGCGAAATTTCTGCGGGATGCGATTACAGTCTATACGGAAGAAAAATAAAAGAAAAATTTTGCGAATGCAGGCAGCCCTGAGCAATTGGGGTGTCTGCAATTTTTTTGTTTAGTTTAACTGCGATTTGGTAAGGTAGATTTTTCTGAGCGTGCATAAAATTTCTGTAACGTGCACAAATTAGTTGAAACGTGCATAAATTTTCCCAAACGTGCATAAATTCCAAATTAGTTGTGAGGATGAAGAACCACCGCTTCGCAGGACCGTCTTATACCTGTTGAATCTACTTGGCTGCTGCAGCTTTTCTGTTTACAAATCATTAACAATTGTTTACACCTTTGTTATGGCATATTCCTGTCAGCTTGGTATACTGAAAGCAATTAAAGCAGCTGCCAACGATTCGTTTTAATCGAAAAGGAGAGGTTTGCATGCACGGGAAGAACAAGAAGACACCGATTGTTAAAGTCATGTCGTTTAATATTGCTCATGGTTTAGGGATGGATGGAATCGTAAATTTAGAAAAGACTGCTGAAGTCATTGAGGATTCCTGTGCTACCATCATCGCCCTGCAGGAGGTTGACCGTTATTTTTCTGCCCGCAGTTCATTTGTGGACCAAGTGGAGTGGCTGAGCGAAAGACTTGGCATGTATGCAGCTTACGGAGCCAATATGAATTTTGTACCTGAAGACTCTGAAAGACCGAATCGCCAATACGGCAATGTGATTTTAAGCAAATATCCGATTAAGTATGTAGAGAATCATTTATTGTCGCAGGTTTATTGTCCGTTCGGTAATAATGAACAGCGGGGCATTTTGGAAACTGTCATTGAAGTGGATGGCATTTACTTAAGTGTATTCAATACTCATTTAGCATTGAAAGATGAAGAACTTGCCGTTAGCATCGATGAAATTTTGGCGATTGCTGGGAAAAGCCACTTTCCGCGGATTATCGCGGGAGACTTTAACGCTTCTTCCTCAAACGTTCATATGCAAAAGTTGAACAAACATTTTAGAGATGCCTTCCTTAAAATGAAAAGAGGGGACGCCTACACGTATCCTTCTCCGTATGTAAACAAAGAAACAGATGAAGTTTTTTGGCCGGCAACGCGAATCGATTACATTTTTTCCGATATTGATGTGAATGTCGTTCAAGTAGCGGTTATTGAAACTTCGGTTTCTGATCATTTGCCGATTGTGGCAGATATGGTATTGGCTGACGTTAAAGTGGGCAGTAAAAACCGTGTACAGAAAGTGCGGGCGAAAGTTTAAGCAAGTGTACTCATTTTATTATATGCAATAAAAAAACCGGAAGCTCTATTGGAGAGCTTCCGATTTTTGTTGTCCGTAAATCTGCTTGTTGGAAAGCTGTTCACGTCTGCACAATTTGACCAGTAAATAGACAAATGGCGTATCGGCTGCTGCCACTAGCCATTTAAATACATATTGTGTAGCAATCATGCCGAGCAATGCACTTGTCGGCATAGTACCGTAAAAAGCGATCGTGATGAAAATGGTGGTATCCACCAATTGGCTGACCATCGTTGAAGCATTATTGCGCACCCACAATTTTGAATCGCCATGTTGTTTTTTCAATCTATGAAAAATGGTAACATCCAGGTTTTGACTGATGAAGTAGGAAACAAGGCTCGCTAATGTCACTCGGAAACCAGCTGAAAAAATGGTTTCGAACGACTGCTGATCAGCAAAGAAAGGAGCAGCCGGTAAATGGATGGCGAAGAAAATGAATGCCAGAGCACAAAGCTGTGTAACGAATCCTGCAGTGACAGTTTGTCTCGCCGCTTCTTTGCCATATACTTCTGCAATCGTATCTGTAATAGGAAATGTAAAAACATAAACGATGACCGCAGCTGGCAATACGGCCCACTCACTGATACTAAATAATTTGACTGCCAAAATATTCGAAAGAACCAATAGGCCGACAAACGCACCGTTCAAGTAAAGCAACATCTATTGTGCCCCCTTACCGGTTGGTGATCGTCTCAGGATTCATGTCGTGGTTCATCATCCGGTACGATGCCATTTCTTCGTATTTTGTGCCTGGTTTGCCATAGTTTGTGTAAGGATCGATAGACAATCCACCGCGCGGCGTGAATTTACCCCACACTTCGATATAACGGGGATCCATCAAGTTGATTAAATCATTCATGATGATATTAACCACATCTTCGTGAAAATCTCCATGATTGCGGAAGCTGAATAAATAAAGTTTCAACGATTTGCTTTCCACCAGTTTCTTTTCTGGAATAAAGCTCAAGTAAATGGTCGCAAAATCAGGTTGTCCTGTCTGCGGGCATAGTGATGTGAATTCTGGACAATTAAACTTTACAAAGTAATCGCGGCTATGCAAATTATCGATTGGCTCCAGGATCTCCGGATCGTATTCAAACTTATACTTGGTATTCTGATTGCCAAGCAATGATAAATGGTCAAGTGTTTCTTCGTTTCTTCCTGCCATGAAAAACGGCCTCCTTTAGATGGCCGGCTTGGAAGAGGGCTATAAAAAATGGACAAAAGAAAAAGCCAAATCGCATGTGGATTTGGCTGAGTTTCAACAATCCATAGTTTTTTATAGAGGGTGAAATGCTATGAACCTCTCCCGTTGCCGGGTTATTTACTTTTACTAACCTATAGTATAAGACTTGCTATTTGTTGTCAATCAGCGAATTTTATTTAATTATAGCAAGAAGCTGAAAGTAAGCGAAGGAATGCTAATCTTTAATACTTAAACTTCAAGTGTGACGTATGGTCAATGCTGGGGGCGCAAAATCGATTGGTTTTGCTGGTCGTAACGAATGTTATCGGGCGATTCCTTGATCTTTTTAACATTGCTGATGATAAATCTGCTTTTAGGCATAGTTGGAAGGCGTGTCATATCATAACTCAGATCCTGCTCAGGAACCGTATAGCTGATATTTTCAATGAAATATTTGAAGAATGCCTCCATCACCATAACAGTCATCCATTCACCGGCACAGCGATGACCGACATGATGATCGCCGCCGCCCTGTGGAACAAAGGAGAAAGGACTGCCGTTCCAATTTTTAAACCTTTCCGGCATAAATCGGTCTGCTTCTTCCCAGCTGTCAGGATGACGATTTGTTCCGAATAAATCCAAAACAACAAGCATGTCTTCTTTGAATTTGTAGCCGTGCCATACAAAGCTAGTATTTACTTTGGCTGCCATAGCCGGCGCAAAAGGATAATAGCGGCGCACTTCCTGTGCGAACATTCTGCTATAGTTATCCCGATTTTCTTTAAGTTTGACACGGGTATCAGGAAATTCATGAAGCGCAAGTGCTCCAAAGGCGATAAAATAAACAGTTGCGAGCATTGGCCGATAAGCATTGTTTAAATCGACAGCGGCGGTTTGAAGATCCAATAACTTGCCATTGGTGTCTTTGTGGTGGGCAACGATATAGGCAGCCGTGTAGGGAGGCGGGTTATAGACACCAGAACGAATATCCTGGATAATCTCCTTCAGCCATTTTTCCTGGCTTTGGCGGCTCTGTGCACCTTCTGTAAAGTCGGTCAAAGATCCGTTAAAAGAGTCAACCATAGAGGCCAGTTCGTTGGTGCGTTGTTTGACTTCAACTTCCTTCAACGGCAAACCAGCCCAATGGCAAACGGCGCGCGTAAGAATTTCATTCAATTCATCCATTAAGACTACCTGTTCTTTGTTTTCCCAGCTGTTTACTTTGGCATCCAATTCCTCAATCGCCATTCGCTTAATATCTTCCAGCCTTTCAGGAGTCATCATGGATAGGAACATCCTTTTGAAGTGGTGATGGTCTTCGCCATCCCGGCCGTGAATCCCGCCTTCGCCTAGAAGGCTTTTCTTCAAAGGAAGAGGCATCGCACCTTGGCGTTTAAAATACTTATTGTTGTAAAAAAGATCTGCAGCCTGTTCGCCAGCCATGAAAATAGCTTTTTGGCCCATTAGGCGTGTTTCAAAAATATCGGATCCAAGCTCTCTGCGACGATTCAAACTAAAGTTAAAGCCTTCATTGATCAATGGTAGGGTGCTATCTAATTCTTTGGCTCTTGGAATGGGGGTAACAATTTTCATTGTATTCATCTCCTTGGCGTTTTATCACCCCATACCCTTGTGAAATTCAGTTAAACGCTCCTTGTAGCTTTTGTTCATTATGCAGAGAAGTGGTTTTTAGGTTATTTTATGTCATCTATAAATTATGGAGACTCCAAATGTTCATGGTACACTAAAACTAAAAGATGGGCAGAAAGGAGCGGCAAGGATGGAAGGAAACGATCAGAATGGCTTACGGACGCAATCAGTGGAATGGGTAAAAGCGCAACTTGGAGAAACAGCAGAAATTACAAACATCAAGCCGCTGACAGGCGGAACTTCTTCCCTATTGTTTGAACTGGCTATCCGCGAGAACGGCAATATCTTCTACTACGTCCTAAGGCTTTTTCATAAAGCAGATTGGCTGAAGAAAGAGCCGGATTTAGCAAAGCATGAAGCAGCGAGCCTTCAATTCGCTGAACAAGCCGGCTTTTCTGTACCGCATTTAATCGCCTATGATGAAACAGGCGAACAAAGTGGAATGCCAGCTGTATTGATGACAAAGGTATCCGGATCTGTTGTACTTCAACCATCCAATGATGAGAAGTGGCTGGAAAGTCTGGCAGCGCTTTTAGCTAAACTGCACCAAATAAATGCAGACGACTTCCCTCACGAATACTTTTCTTATAATAATGCGTTCCTATTGGAAAAGCCGACATGGTCTAAAGTTCAGAACGATTGGATGCGTGCATTTTATATTGTTGCCGGAAGCCGGCCGCAAGCTCAGCAATGCTTTATTCACCGGGATTTTCATCCCGCCAATATTTTATGGGAGAATGGAGAAATCACCGCCATCGTAGATTGGGTGAATGCTTGTCGTGGTCCAGCGGGAATTGATGTCGGCCATTGCCGTGTCAATCTGGCTCAGATGTATGGGATTTCTGTAGCCAACGATTTTTTGGCAGCCTACCAACGCTACGCCGGAAGTTCGTTCACTTACGATCCTTATTGGGATCTTGTTTCGCTGACAGATACACTTGATGGCTCACCTGTTGTTTATCCGGGATGGCAAGCTTTTGGTATGAAAGGCCTGTCTGATGAATTAATGCGTCATCGTTTGGATGATTATTTATTGAGTTTACTAGACCGATTTGATGATTTTTAAGCGTTAAAACTGCAGCGTTAAGTATTCTTCCAGGTTTGATTTCCTCCATAAAGGCAATATATAGGATAAGTGAGTTTTTTGAGGAGGAAATTGGATGAAGGATGAACAGCTGAAGCAATTGAAAAACCAATTACAAAAACAAGTAGAATCGCTTGAAGAGCGCGTAGAACATACAGAAGAGTTCGAGACGACGGAGCTTTCAAATTACGATAACCATCCAGCCGACAATGCAACCGATTTGTATGATCAGGAGCGCGGTATAGCACTTACTCAGTTTAAGGAAGAAGAACTGGAGGAAGCGAAGGCAGCTTTAGCAGCTATTGAAGAGGGCACTTACGGTACGTGCGCCGTGTGCGGCAAAGATATTCCATTCGAACGGTTAGAAGCATTGCCGACCGCATTGACTTGTATCGACCATGCGGATCAAGAGCTTGACTTGGAAAGCCGGCCACCGGAAGAAGATGTGCTGCAGCCATCTACAGGGCAGCCGGTTGAGAAAGAAGACAACGCCATTCGTGATTATCAGGATAGTTTTGAAGATGTAGAAGACTTTGGATCATCCGATACCCCGCAGGATCAGCCAAATGAAGATTCTCAGGATTTTTTCAAAGATGATAAATAGAATTTGAATTTTACCCCCTGTCTTAGCGCCAGGGGGTTTTAATTAGAGAAAGTATTTCCTGGGAAATACTACGTGAGGAGCATGGCTATGGATAAATTGACTGAAGAAATGTATGAATTGGAATGCAGCCATCTGCATCCGGAAGTACGGGTTTCAGCCGAGAAGCTGGGCGATGTGCTGGACGATGAGTTTTTTGAATTCGGCAGTTCGGGCGGAGTCATTAAACGATCACATTACAGTGAAGATGACACATTAAGTCCAGATCCAATGGAAATAAAATTTTTTAGCCTTCATGAATTGGGGCCGGCAGCTAGATTAACTACCTATCAGTTGATTAATCAAAAAACCGGAAGAGTGACAAATCGCAGTTCCGTGTGGAAAAAACGTCAAAATGGCTGGAAATTATTTTTTCACCAAGGAACAGTTTCAACTGATGAAGTGTTTCAATAAGGGAGAAAGAGGATATTTAGATAACAGAACTATTTTTGGCAAAGGAGGAAACCAGTATGGAACATGCCATTGTATTATTTGATGGAGATTGCAATTTTTGCGATTCGAGCGTTCAGTTCATCATAAATCATGATCCGGCGGGCTATTACCAATTTGCTTCATTGCAAAGTGAAGTCGGTCAGGAACTTTCTAAGAAATACAAGGTACCCGAAGATGTCGATAGTGTGGTATTAATAAAAGATGGACAGGCATACGTGAAATCTGAAGGTGCCTTGATGATTTCAAATCATCTAACCGGACTTTGGAAGCTAGCCTATTATTTGAAACCATTCCCACGGGCAATCCGCGATGGAGCATACGATATAGTAGCCAAAAACCGTTACAAAGTGTTTGGCAAGCTGGACAGCTGCATGCTGCCGCCCCCTCATATCCGCAAGCGATTTTTGGATAAATAAGAAAAGAAAAGCGAAAGCGCCCGTAATAGCTCTGCCGGGCATAAGACAGACCAGCAAAGTGGCGCTCTTTGCCGCACAGCTGGGTTGGCTTATGACCCAAAGAGCTGGGCGCTGAAGTCTGGACAACAAGAAAAGCGAAAGCGCCCGTAATAGCTCTGCCGGGCATAAGACAGACCAGCAAAGTGGCGCTCTTTGCCACACAGCTGGGTTGGCTTATGACCCAAAGAGCTGGGCGCTGAAGTCTGGACAACAAGAAAAGCGAAAGCGCCCTTGGAGCTCCTTTAGACATCAGGCAAGCCAATGAAGTTTGAATAACTAAAATAAACAAAGCCCGAATCCGGAGTCTGTTCCGGTTCGGGCTTTGTTTGGTGAATGAGTGAAACAGTGATCAATAAAAATTGGATATCCGCCAATACTGGCTGGCAATGGGACCTGCCATATAAGCCAATCCTTCACTTTCGGTCTGGTGGACTTCCATCCATTTTCCGTCATCACCGAACTTTAAATAGACTTCATGATTTGGTGATTGATCATGTATTCCGACGATGTCATAAGTGCCATCTCTATAAAAAGCGGCAGACACGTGATAATCGATATCCGGAGAAGTGGTAATCGGATTTCCGACAGCGTGTTTTAAAGTGATGGTAACTTTATGGCCGGTTTCTTCAAACTTTTCCAGTTCAATGCCTTCAGCGGAAGCGACATCCGCTTTGCTGAATTTTTTCCGCCAATTATAGCCGATAGTAGGACCGACATCCTTGTCATAGGAAAATGACGATTCTTCTTCTTTTAAATCGACTGTGAAATTGACCTGGGTCCGGTAATGTAATGAGTCAGGGTCGAACTCTCGGCCGTCGCCTTGGAAGTAAGGGAAAGGTGATAACAAGTTCGGATTTTTTAATATCAATTCAGGCAGGAACGTATTATAGCGGAAGTGCCAGACTGGATAAATCTTCGGTTTTTCCTGATCCGATAATAATGACTTCAAAGGAGCAATTTTTTTGGTCAGCCAAAAATCTTCCATAGCTGCCTTTTCTTTTGTTGAATTCCAATTCAATGCGCCAAAAATTTTTGCTATAGTGAACTTGCCTTCACTGAAGCTTTCCTCGGCGTCTGCTACAGGACGTTTGCCGCGAATCCAGAAAGTTGATTCCTCATCCATAGGAACTTGCCGATCGGTATATTGATTTTTTTCAACCGTCTCAATAAATTTTCCATTCCGGTAAATATCGAAACGGATGATGCCTTCAATTTCTCCCCAAGCTAAAGAAACCCGGCCTTCAGAAACGATAGCAGTAAGGACAATTTCTTCTAAACGATTGATGCTATCCTTCTTACGGTTTTCAGTGCCAGTATGAAGCTTGATTTTGTCTGTCCAATTTCCCGATGCATTCAGCCGCTCGAGGGTATACGTATACAATTCACCTTTTTTTAATCCCTCGTCTTTGAATGAATTTTGGGTGCCTGTATAAACGATTTGCTCATCTCTTTTTACGCGGCATACATCTTCAGTATCTGTCCATCTAAAATAAATTAACGTATCGGATTGCTCCAATACAAGAACATCGAATTCGTTTTCCATTTTCCCACCTCCACATGCTATTGTTATGCATATACCCTTTTCTGAACAATAGTGAACCTTTATATGAATAGAGCGAAACATTTGTTACATAAATTAAATATGGAATTAAAGATTTTAATTGTACAATTAAGGTAGTAATATAGGCATGTTCAAGTTGTATCTGTTTCTGTAATAGAAAGGGCGGGAAAGCCCGGCACTGAAAAGAAAATGTTCGGCCTAGCATAAAAGCATAAAGAAAAAATTCAATTGGTGAAAATTAGTTATCTCCTCAATTAATAGTTTCTGATTTATTTATCATAGAAAATACAATGTATAGAAACAAAGGGGACGGGGGAATGACAGTGGAAAACACGCAAAAGGAACGGAATTTTAGTGATTTTGATGAGGCTGCCGCGTACATCTTGCAGCTTCTAAGTAAACAAATTGGAATCAATTCCTTATTTATTGCTAAGAATGACGGTCAGACTAACCATATTATTAAAGTGCATAACTCCGGTAAAGAGCTGGTCAAAGAAGGCAGTTCGATGCCGCTTCCTCAATCCTTCTGCAGTTTGAGCATCAATCATGGTCCCCAAGCTTTGGTCATAGATAATGTTTCGGAAAATGACATGACCCGCTCTATGGAGATCACCGCAAATTATGGCCAAGGCACTTTTGTGGGCATCCCGGTCTATTACAAGGATGGAACTGTCTATGGCACCATCTGCGGGTTGGACGATCAATACTACCGGCTTTCAGAAGATCAACTTTATACTTTTGAAATGATGTCGACATTGTTGACCTATGTGCTGGAACTTGAAAAAGCAAATGACCAAATTCAAACATTGACTGCACCCATTGTCCCTGTAACAAAAGGCGTCGCCATTGTTCCGGTAATCGGAGAGATCACGGCTCAGCGTGCACAAGTTATTATCGAGCATGTTCTTGAAAAATGCAGTAATGAATCGATGGAGTACTTAATAATTGATGTTTCAGGAGTTTTACAAATCAATTCTATTGTTGGGGAATATTTGTTGAAGCTTGTAAATATCCTTAAAATCATCGGCGTGACACCTGTTATCACAGGAATTCAGCCTTTCATGGCATTAAAGGTCCCACATTTCGCCGCTGCCTTGAAAGATGTACTGATTGAAGCGAATCTTGAGTCGGCATTAAAACAGCTTGGATTTGTGCTGATAAAAGAATGCAAAGAAATATCAGACCCCCGTTAATGGAGGTCTGATTTTTTTATTAGCTGTATTCTGCTGTGTCTGATGATCAAATCAAGCATTGAGAACTCGTTGTGGAATTTCGAATTAACTTTCTTTATCGAAGAACACATGCTTCAATTCCCAGCTATCCCCAATTTCCAATAAACCGAACGAGAATTGCGCTTGTCTGCGTTTATCGGTCGGTGAGCCTGGATTAAACAATGTGACTCCGTCAGCTTCCCGCATGACCGGTGTATGGGAATGGCCGAATACGATGATGTCAACAGCGTCATTGCTGAAGGTATCGTAAGCTTGTTGTTCGGTAGGCTTGCGGTCACTGTCGCCGTGAACAACACCTATTTTCAACTCACCAAAGGTAAGAATCTTTTTACGGCCGAATTTTTCAAGAATATCCCAAGGGTCAACGTTTCCGGTAACGCCATCGATTTCTGCATAAGCCGCCAGTTCGTGATAAACATCCATCGTCTGCCAATCACCGGCATGGATGATAAAGTCAGCTTCCTGACATGCATCCACCAATGGTTGTGGCAATTTTTTGGCGCGGAATGGAATATGAGTATCTGAAACAATAACAATCTTCTTCATCTGAACGCCTCCAGTCAGTTTCTTTCTTCCACTTTACCAAATAAATACCTTGCCGTCGAAACCCAGCTCCGAGGCAGATGACCAGGATTAAATTTTTAGGAAAGAGGGAAGTAAAGAAAGTAGGAACCTTGAAGATAACCGGAGGGATATATATGAAAAAGAATATGACAAAAAACTTTATTTATACAGGAGTAGCAATGGCCAGCAGCATTCTTTTGCTGACAGCCTATAAAAAGAATCGGGCAAAAAAAGTTTGGGTATATGAAGACAATGATATGAGAAATAGTGTAGAGGTGGATCGTGAAGAAAGTGTCAATGCCGATACGGACGAAGCAGAAATCGGATTGACACAATTGGACTCTGCCTACCGTTCTGAATGGCAGGCCAATGGATTTCCACAAACACATAAAGCGATGGCGGAATTGGAAAGTAAATAAAGAAAGGGTCTCAGTTTTGATGCTGAGACTCTTTTTTGATAAAAGCTATAGTGAAACAGATCTTTAAGGAGGGACACAATCATGGAAAGCGAAAGAAAAATCGTTTGTTACATTGCTGCAAGTTTGGATGGCTATATTGCAACAGAAGACGACTCTCTTGAATGGCTTTTCAAAACAGAAGGAGAAGGAGACGCGGGGTATACTGAATTCATGAAAACCATCGATACTGTAGTCATGGGACGCAGAACCTATGATTGGGTGATGGAGGCGGAAAACGGCAAATTTCCTTATCAAGAGACAGCTAGTTATGTTTATACCTCCTCTTCTGCAGGGGACAATCCGTATGTAACGTTTACGAATCGAGACATTCCCAGTTTCGTGAAAGAAATTAAAGAAAAACCGGGGAAAAACATTTGGGTAATTGGGGGCAGCAATTTGCTCCGCAGTTTCGTTAAAGAGAATCTCATTGATGAATGGATTATTTCCATTGCTCCCGTATTAATCGGCAAAGGAATTCCACTGTTTCAGCAGTTTGACTTTGAAATCCCTTTGAAGCTGAAAACAGTGAAATCGTATGGACAATTTGCACAGCTTCATTATGAGAGATTATAGAGAAGAAAAAAGGAGGGCGACACACGTGTCGCTCCAGACTGTAGACACAGTCTAACCAAAATGAATAGAGGTGCATATCCCCAACCGGTCCGGCCACTTCGCGTTCCGTGGGCTCAGCTTCAGCCTCCTCGTCACTGCGTTCCTGCGGGGTCTTCAGCTTTCGCTGATTCCACAGGAGTCTTCGTGGCCAGACCGGTTGGAACGTGTTGCTTTAATCAAAGGAAGAAGCCGCTAGTCAGTTCCAGAAAAAATAGTCCCAGCAAACCTGGTCACCCTTGACGCAAGAATCCGGAGCGCAAGGCGGCGACTCCAGCGGGAAAGCGAAGTGCCGAAATCCACTCGGACGTCAGGCCGAGTTAGTTCGGCGCGAGCCCGCGGAACGCGTCCGCCTGGAGCGCTGGATTCGATATCAATACGATGAAATAAGTAGTTATTCGTTGGATGAACTATTTATTCTTTTGTCTACAAGCTCGGGCGACACACGTGTCGCCCTCCTTTTTTTCACGAATGTAAGTAAAAATACCTAATTTTAAGGGGTAAAAAACATGGGTTTTTTAATAAAAAACAATATACTACAACTTTCGGGCATTTTTTCAATAAAACTAAGTAGTTACGAGGGATTGTATTCTTTCAATTCCAATTATATACTATTAAAAAGAATCTTTTGTTGATTCTTGGAATAGAAGGGAGAGAAAGCATGAAGAATTTAAAAGTATTAGTATTCGCTTTGTTTACAGTTCTATTCTTAGGTTTTTCCCACAACTCCGTAGAAGCGCATTCTCCAGATTTGCATGAAGGTGTTTCTGGACAAGATGTAACTGAGCTTCAGTCAACTTTACAGAAATTAGGTTACTTCCATACTACGCCTACAGGTTATTATGGATCTATAACAAAAGAGGCAGTTATCCAGTTCCAGCGTGATTTCAATGTTCCATCTACAGGTTTTACTGGCCCATTGACACGGGCAAAACTTTCAGAGGTTGATATGATGGCGCGCGTTGTAAATGGAGAGGCACGAGGAGAAAGCTATACAGGACAAGTAGCAGTAGCTGCAGTCATCTTGAACCGTATGGAGTCTTCAGCATTTCCAAGCAGTACATACAATGTAGTTTTTCAGCGTAATGCGTTTACTGCCGTAAATGATGGGCAATACAGCTTAAAACCAAATTCATCGGCTTATCAAGCAGTGAAAGCTGCCGTTAAAGGCTCAGACCCCTCACTTGGTGCAACTTATTATTATAATCCAAGCGGTGTTACAGATACTTGGATTTTCTCGCGTACTACAATCACTAAAATTGGCAAACATGTATTTGCAAAATAATTTTCAGCATCGTTCTGACACTGTCAGAGCGATTTTTTTATAGAGTGAAAAGGGTTATACTGAAGAAGAATGATGAGAGGTGGAATAGCAATGTCTGAAAATAATGAACGGCAACTGCCCCCAAAAACTTGCAGTATCGAAAAGCTTGTAACCAATAAACGAGATGTCGAAAAAGTTCTGATGGGGACAAAGTCGGCTACACGCCGAAATGGACGGTATGCAGATGTCGGAGAAATACTGGTATTGAATAACAAGAAATTTGTTGTAGATCAGGTCTATCAGCAAACACTTGGCGAGTTGACGGATGAAATGGTCAACCGGGAAGGCTATGCATCAGTCGAGGATTACAAAAAGTCCATTTTGTCGTTTCATCCAGGTATGCCGTGGCTGCCCGATATGACTGTTTGGGTTCATGAATTCCATATGGCTGCAGAGTAACAACAAAATGTATACAATCACTTTATACGCTCATATTTTAAGTGCCGTTTTATCCATCGGTCCTTTTTTTGTGCTGCTTCCTTTGGTTAGGCGAATGGAAACTGCTTTTGGTCCAGTGCTGGATTCACTTGTGACAACTTTCAAATCTGCTGCCCGACTAGTTAAACATGCTGGCCACGTGTTAGTAGCAACCGGCATCCTGTTAATTTGGCAGGGTCCATGGGGGTGGGGCACGCCGTGGATTGTATGTACGCTGGTCGTGATGGTAGCTTCTATTTTTTTCTTGGCACGCGCATTTACGCCGACTCTTCGTCAGTTCGGCCAAGAGGACGCCGTTCAACTAGTGCTGGTTAAGAGATTGAAACGTTCTTTATGGATTTATATTTTCTTATTATTGTTGATGCTTTGGTTCATGGTCGATAAGCCGATGTTCTGGCAATGAAAAAGGACGACAACGCTCTCTGTGGGCGTTGTCGTCCTTTTTACTAACCTTTTACAGCACCAGCTGTCATGCCGGCAACGAAATAGCGTTGCAGGAAAACATAGGCAATAACCATGGGTGCTGAAGCAATGATTACACCAGTAAAGAGCATTGGATAATTTGTTGAGTACTCACCTTGGAACTCGAGTAAAGCGAGCGGCAAGGTCTTATAGGCGTTATCCGTAATGAACAGCAGAGGATATAGCAAGTCGTTCCAGTGCATCACAAAAAGGAAAATCGCTGTAGCTGATAGTGAAGGCAATGACAACGGCATTGCAACCTTGGTGTAGATTTTCCAATTTCCGGCACCGTCTATTGTCGAGGCTTCAAATAATTCTCTCGGCAAAGTTTTCATAAAACCGGTCAATATAAAGACGGCGATCGGCAAAGTAGTGGAGATATTAACTAGAATGAGCCCCAATAAGCTATTGGTCAACCCGAGATTGAGCATCAGCGAATAAAGGGGAATCATGCTAACCTGAGCTGGCACCATCATGCCGAGTGTGAAAAGGATGAACAAGAAATTACCAATCCAGTTGTTGAGCCGTGTGATGCCGTAAGCAATCATAGAAGCAAAAAACAAGGTTAAAGAAACAGAAAACAAAGTAACGATCGTGCTGTTTATAAAATAGCCAGCCATCGTTTGTTCCTGGAAAATAGCTGTGTAATTCTCGAATTGCAGGCCGCCTTCTGGGAAACCCAACGGACTTCTAAATGTTTCCTGTAAAGTTTTCATGGAAGTCAAAATCACAATCAGTAAAGGAACTAAAATCAGCAATGCATAGATGAGTAAAGAAAATCTTCGGAAGAACAAGCTTTTATCCTCCTTTCTTGAAGCTTAAGAAATTAAAATTTTGATTTTTATTTATCGTCCAAACTCCAGCGCCGAGCTCTTCGGGTCATAAGCCAATCCAGCTGTGGGTCTGCAAACATGCCACTTTGCTGGTCTGTCTTATGTTCGTCAGAGCTGCACGGGCGCTTGTACTTTTCTTAGTATGAGATTCGGTCTGAGCGCAGAGCTTTGAACTGCAGGAACGTAATAATCGCGATGATCACCATAAAGATAACTGAAATGGAACTTGCATAGCCAAATTGATAACTTCTAAAGGCGATATCAAAAATATAGGTGGCCACGATTTGGGTTGAATTGTTTGGCCCTCCGCCAGTCATCGCAAAGACCAGGTCAAATGCTTTAAACGACTGAATAGTGGTATACGCTACAACAATCGTAGCGGAAGGTGCCAGCAATGGCCACGTCACCTTGCGGAAAGTCTGCCATTTGGTTGCGCCTTCTATTTTGGCCACTTCGTAAAGATCCTCCGGAATTGCCTGCAAGCCTGCTACAAAAATAATGAGCATTTGCCCCGCGTGGAACCAGATTTGGGTAATCGCCAAAGAATAAATGGCAATATTGGCATTGCCGAGCCAGTTCTGCCTCAAGAAATCCAGTCCAACCAGCTCTAGTGTTTGGTTCAAGATACCAAGTGACGGATCGTAAATGAATGACCATATAAAAGCTACTGAGACAGAAGACAGTATGGTCGGGAAAAAATAAAGCGCTCGCAAAAAGATGGTAGTCTTCGTGTTCTTTAGCACTATTAAGGCGAAGGCCAAAGCCACGAGCGTTTGGAAGACAACCACTACGAGCATGAACTTCAAGTTATTTCCGATGGTTTTTCGGAAAATGGTATCTCCTGTAAAGGCGCGCTCGTAATTGTCAATTCCGACAAATTGAAAACTCGAACTGAGGCCGTCCCAATCTGTAAACGAATAGAACAAGGCGCTGATTGTTGGATAAATAAAGAAAATCGCATATAAAAGAACACCCGGTAAAAAGAAGAAATAAATGGATTTAGAAATTTTCATCCTAGTTATTCCCTATTTTCTTCTACAAGCTGCTGTGCTTCTTCAGCCGCTGTCATTGGATCTGCCCCGCCCAAAACGTTTTCAATGGAACTCAGGACTGCTGCTTCAATTTGGGCATTGGTAATTAGGAAGCGCGGTTGGAACCGGGTTTTTCTTTCATCGATCCAATAAGCTGTGTTCTTCAGCACTTCAGATTCGTATTCGACATCATTGACCGTTAAGTGCTGCCCGGTTTCGTTGGCGTATTGGGAAGCAATTTCCGGTTGGCTGAGAAATGCGACAAATTCTTTTGCCTGTTCTTTTTTATCTGATTTGCTGTTTACTGCCAACATAAAGGTGGCCGTATTGATGCCTTCATAAACCGCTTCGCTTTCTTCGACTGTGATCGGAGCCATCAAATCCAACTGAAGATCTGGATTCAGGTCGAGCAAAGCAGACATATGATAAGACCCAGTCGCAAGCATAGCAGCTTCTTCGTTAGCCACCATAGCCATTGCAGAATCCTGGGAAGTACCTAGTGCATCTGCTTGAATATAGCCTTTTTGCTCAAGCAGCTGGAAATCTTCCAATGTTTTGACCCACCATTCGTTGGTCAATGATTCTTCACCATTCTGAAGCTTTTCAAAAACATCTTCATCAGGTGCATTGTTCATCATCATGCTGTTCATAAATTGGTTGGGGCCAATGTCAGCTCCAGGAAAGGCAATCGGTGTAATGTCATTTTCCAGAAGTGTGTCAGCCATTTCCTGAAATTCAGTCCAGCTCTTCGGCACTTCTAAGCCCAGTTCTTCGAACATGCCTTTATTGTAAACAGGCATATTAAAGACCAATTGATAAGGAAGTGCAAGCTGAGCTCCGTCTTTTTCCCCAACGCTAATCAGTTGTTCGTCAAAATTGGAAACAAAATCTTCACCGCTCAAATCTTCAAATATGCCGGCACTGGCAATGGCTTCGAATTGTGCGCCAGGGAAGGATGTGAAGACGTCACCTGTAGAGCCGTCTTGCAGCAGACGCTGCCCAGTTGCCTGATACTGCTCAGAGGGATAAATGGTCATTTCCACAGAAATGTTGGGATTTTCCTCTTCGAATTGGGCAATGATATCATCCAATACAGCTTTATCTTCGCCTCTCCAGTGGATAAAACTAATCTGAGTACTGTCTTCTCCACCTTCGTTGCTTGTATCGCTTGTGCTTTCACCTGCACAACCTGAAAGCAATAAACTGAAGGCTATAACCCCTGATGATAGAAATGAATATTTTTTCATCGTCTTTTCTCCTCCCTCTACTGTAAAATTTAAAAACGCTTACTTTATTTATACCTTATTCTTCTTAGTAAATACAGAATTATCTAAATAAGTAATGTTTTTAGTTGACAAATGAGCTTAAATTGAATAAGATGGGCACAACCTTTTTTGTACGGATTGCGGTTGAAGGGGTCGGAAGCGACACCGCCGAAATCTAGTTGAGCAGAGCATAGCAGAGCTAAATCGATGAGTAAGAAGAGTAGCGCAGATCAACCTCTCAAAGAGAGCCAGTGGCAGGTGGAAACTGGTGGGGTGTCTGTGTGAATGGGCTTATGAGTGATTCTTTGAAAAACCAGTAGAAGAATCCGTTTTCCCTGCGTTATCGGGGATCAAGTGAAAGCTGTGTCAGCTTTAACATGAGGTGGTACCGCGGTCAATCCGTCCTCTGCAAGGAACTTTTCTGTTCCTGCAGAGGGCTTTTTTGTTTTTAGCAAGAGATGAGAATCAAGAGATGCAATCACAAATTGCGCATTTGAGAAATGGAGATGAGTCGAGATGAGTAAAGAAATGAAGATGAGAAAAATTGATGGAGATTCTTTGACGCCAATTGCGGTGTTTAACCGATTAACAGGAGCACGCAAATGCTTACTTGAAAGTTCATTGAAGACCAGTGTCACCGGACGCTATTCTTTTATTGGAGCGAATCCGTCTATCGGATATATTGGCCATGGGCGGCAACTGCGGGAAATCGATTTTCGGACAGGTACCGAAAAAGTGCATGAGGGCAAGCCGCTGGAACTGATAAAAGGGCTGATGCCCCGTTATGAAGCGGAAGTAGAAGAGTTGCCTTTTACAGGCGGAGCTCTCGGTTATATCGGCTATGACGCCATACAAGTGTATGAACCGATCAAAGCGCCGAAGAAAGACAGTTTGCAGATGCCTGACATTCATCTGCAAGTTTATGAAACCATTGTGGTTTTTGACCATGTAAAAAATGATGTGACGATATTGTCATTTGAAAATAAGCTTGATGAAATTGAAAAGCAATTATCCGTACCGGAAAAATCATCAGCTGCAGCAGATCACGAATCTCTGGAATTCGTTTCTAAAACCAGCGATGCTTTTTTTCGCACACAAGTAGATCAGGCAAAAGACCATATCCGCAAAGGTGATGTCTTCCAGCTAGTCCTGTCACAGCGTCTGTCTGCCAGCTATAAGGGGGATGCTTTTACACTGTACCGCAAATTGCGCAAGCAAAATCCGTCTCCTTACCAATTTTTTATCGATTTTGATGACTATGCTGTCGTAGGAGCTTCACCGGAGAGCCTGTTGACGATCCGGGACAACCATATGGTGACCAATCCGATTGCCGGCACACGCAAGCGCGGCAGAACAATCTCAGAAGATGACCAATTGGCAGAAGAGCTGGCAGGTGATGAGAAAGAACAGGCAGAACATAAAATGCTGGTGGATCTCAGCCGCAACGATGTAGGACGAGTGGCTCAAGTTGGAACTGTGGAAGTGCCGAAATACATGGTTATCGAGAAATACCAGCATGTGATGCATCTGGTATCGGAAGTTACAGGGGAGCTCGACAAAAAAATGCACCCATTGGATGCATTAGTATCCTGTTTGCCAGCTGGAACCGTTTCAGGAGCTCCAAAAGTGCGGGCCATGCAATTGATACAAGAATTCGAAGAAGAGCGCAGAGGGGTCTATGGAGGGGCAATCGGCTACTTCGGCTTTAATGGCAACCTGGATGTCGCGTTGGCGATCCGTACGTTCGTGGTCAAGGATGATATGGTCCATGTCCAAGCTGGTGCTGGCATCGTCTTTGATTCGGATCCACAAGCGGAATACGAGGAAACGCTGCACAAAGCACGCTCACTTACGGAGGTGTTCGGATGATTTTGTTAATCGATCATTACGATTCGTTTACTTATAATATTTATCAGGCAGTAGCTGCCATGGGTGTGGAAGTTGAGGTGGTACGCTATGGTGTTTTGACACTCGATGAAATCAAATCGAAAAACCCGCAAGCCATCATTCTATCGCCTGGGCCTGGCCATCCGCGGGAATTGCCTGAATCGATTGAGTTGATTCAGAAATTGCATCACTCTATTCCGATTCTGGGCATTTGTCTTGGCCAACAATTGATTGGTGAAGCGTTTGGCGGGAAAGTGGTAGAAGCTCCTTTTATCCGCCACGGAAAGGTCTCGCAAGTTTCACATAATCAGCAAGGTCTGTTTAAAAACATGCCGCATCCATTGCCGGTGATGCGTTATCATTCGCTCGTATTGGAGCCGAAAACTCTGGCTGACTGCCTGGAAGTGCAATCGAGAGCGCTTGATGATAATACCATCATGGCCGTTAAACATCGGGAACATCCAGTTTACGGCATCCAATTCCATCCTGAGTCCATCGGTACGCCAGATGGGGTGGAATTGATGAAAGAATTTATTATGCAAGTAACTCAGGAAGTAGCAAGCAATCTATAGAATAAGCAGAAAATCCTAAGCCGCTAGAGCTTGGGATTTTACTATGATTCAAGAAAGTGTGATTTTTAGATTTTCCCGCACATGTCCATATTTCAATAGTAGGCGATTCAAAGACACTTACTCACGGACCAACGGCATCGTGCAGCAGCGGAAAGCGCCGCCTGATTTGATGATTTCGGAGTAGTCGACTTCAATTACATGGAACCCACGGGCAGTCAGCTGCTTATTGACCTGCCGGTTCTGTGGTTGGCTGAAAACTTTCCGATCACCGATTGACAGCACATTTGTGCCGAGCGCAAACTGCTCTTTTTCATTGACGCGTATTAAGGTATAGCGCTCTGCCAGCATCCGGACAGTGGCCATGTCCAGTGCTTCTGGGAAAATTAATGCTTCTGTGGGCGAGAGGATATTAAATACACAATCAAGATGCAGATATTTTTCATTAAAAGAAACAGGGATAACTTCAAAATCCGGCAACTGAAGCTGCAAATCACGGATGGCTTTTTTAGAAGTACGGCTGCTGACTCCAACAAAGACAGTATCCCGGTCGATGATGACATCGCCGCCCTCAATGCGATGGCCCGTCAACTGCTTAAAGTTGACCTCGTGTGCTTCCATCCATTTCTGAAGCTCCCGTTCTTCTCCTTGGCGGATTTCAGAGGCCATTTCACTGATGAACACTGTCTCACCGATGGTAAATCCGATATCACGTGTAAAAACTTGTTCAGGATAATTTTCGGAAGGCTCAATCAGGTCGGTTTGGATGCCTTCATCAGCTAATGCCTGGATAAATTCATTATGCTGATGGAGCGCCTTGTCCACGTTAATGTTTTCCTCTTTGTATCTCTTCTGCACATCATTGATAACATCTTTTATTGCCATGTAGCGCGGCGGGCAAAGCAGGACACGCCGGAGTGGGTCATATTCACTTTGGCAGCGGGCAGATAAGGTTTCTTTTATATAGGATGACATAAAGGTTCCTCCAAAAAACATAGTTATTAATTGTATATTCCTTTTGAGAAGCAAATTAAAACATAGCTATTGTAGAAGAGGCATAAAAGCAGGAAAATGGAGAGAGGATAAATAAAAGGGGGAACAATCCGGTGAAAATCATTCAGCAGGAAGTAGCACAAGATCGGGATTTTATTCGAAAAAAGGTGATTGAACACAATAACGCGAGTTTACCGAGAGAACAAACATCTGGGTTCGAACAAATGAGCTTCATCGTTCGTAATGATCGGGAGGAAATCATTGGAGGACTGACAGCCACTGGTTTTTGGCGGCATCTTCATATCGATTTCTTATGGGTGGACCCGTCAGCCAGAGGTCAAGGGATTGCTGCAAAGCTGATGGCTCAAGCGGAAGTTTATGCGCGGAGCAAGGGCCATCGATTGATGATTGTGGATACGTTAAGCTTTCAAGCGCCTGAATTTTATAAAAAACAGGGTTTCTCGGAATTTGGAGTAATCCATGATTTTCCGGAAGGGCATACCCATCATTATCTTGAAAAATGGTTGACGGATACATCTGACGGCAACCATATAGACCAATAAAAAAAGGAAGCCCGCAGGCCTCCTTCTTTATTGTTGTTCTTGGTAGAATACTTTATCTACATTGTATTTAGCTTTTTGTGTGTTAATCAAATACGTCTCGTAAATATCACGTTCCATTGGATCATCTACGATGGAAACAGTAATGCGGTAAACTTCTTCACGGTGATTTTTCAACGGTGATACCGAATCTTCGAAATGTTTCTTCACACGCTGGCGAAGTTTGCGGGCTTTTCCGACAAACAACAACTCACCGCTGTGGTTAAAGAATTGGATGATGCCGCCTTTATCGCGCGGAATTTCATGCAGATCGATAAAGCCGTATAACGGTTTGATGACGGCTTCGTCACCTGTAATTTCCTGTTTGCGCTGTGTAATTGTCACATCCGCTTTTGGTGGTTGGATATTAATCATGCTTATCACGTCCTCTATTATCGTATTGCCTATTTTAACATAAAAAAGAGCGGAAATCCATCCGCTCTTTTTTCCGGCTATTCAGGTCGTTTCTATAAGTTCTTCAATTGTTCACTAGCCGGCTGATCTCCTTGCAATACTTCGAATACTTTGTTATAAGTATTGCTGCGGTCAAGTACTTCAACAAGCACATGTGCTACATCTGCTCTTGGGATGGATCTTCCTTCCATAGAAGAGAAGCCTTCTAGAGATACTTCGATTTTATCGGATTTGTCTTCGTCTGAAAGCGCTCCAGGGCGGACAATCGTGTAGTCTAAATCGGTTGCCTGCAGCAATTCATCTGCTGTGCGCTTCGCAACGAGATACGGCTTCATCTCTTCGCCACCGGCATCTGGATCATCTGATCCCATTGATCCTAATTGGACAAAGCGCTTAACCCCTTTATCCTGTGCATATTGAGCTGCTTTGACGGATCCCCATAAATCGATGGTTAAAGTCTTGTCAGCGCCTGTTGAAGGTCCTGATCCTGCTGCAAAAATGACTGCATCGATTCCTTCAAAGGCATCGCTGAAATCCTTTTCCAGATCTGCCAGTACGACTTTGGAGGCACCAAGTTCTTTCAGTTTATCTATCTGTTCTTCTTTACGGACCATTGCGGTCGCTTCATGTTTGGATTCAGCTAACTCTTTGACAATATTGCGGCCGACTTGACCGTTTGCTCCAATAACTAATACGTTCATTCGATTTCCACTCCTTTAATTGTCTTCACTCTATCTATGTTCCCTTTCAATAGTGCATTAAACGTTTATTTCGCCGTTCACCTGTCCAAATAGGTGCAGAAAGGCTAGAATAGAAGAACGGAGGTGTTACAATGCAAATTACAGATTATGTGTTTCACAAAATTAACGACCCTACAGGCATTATGATAGGTGACCGTTATGAATTTTTGTTAAATGTCGAAGTCGACGAAGATGATGAATTATATACCGAAGGTGGTCTGGAACTGCGTGTCATTATTGCTGCAGAAGAAGCGGGCCCCCGCATAGCGCATTACAACTTTATCGACAAGCAAACAAGAGGCGCGCTTGAGTTCGGACTTGAAGACGAGGAAGAAGAAGAAATTCTCGCTTACTGTTCAGAAAAGCTGGCATAATAAAAACATCCTGCCCAAGTTGAGCAGGATGTTTTTATTTATATTTTGACCTCAACTTCAGCTTCTTTTTTCAGTTCTTCTATGCGGGTAAATACAGCCTCTTGTGTTTTTTGCTCTTCCAGAGATTGGCGGATAGTCGGTTCCATCTCTTCGAAGGGTGGAGCTTCTTCTTCAGAAGTCTCAACAAACCCCTCATAGGCTTCTTTTACTTCTTCATCGGTCACTTCGCCAGCTTCTACCTCTTCTGCAACATACTGTTCATACACCAATTGTTCACGGAGCTGATTTTCCATATCCTCCAGTCTAAATCCGGTTTCTTTCAATGTTTCATCCATTGCTTCTTCCGTCTCAAACTGGCCTTTCAACTCTTCCAGACGTTCTTCAACTGCTGCTTCGTCAGCTGTATAGCCTTTTTCTTCAGCATCCTGCAAAATCACTTTATTGCCCACCAGCACAGACATTGTCTGTTCTTTCAGCAGCTCGGCAGTTTCTCCGGATGTGGTGTGGCCCTGGGCGGCTAATGTTTTTTCCAGCTGCCGTGCAACACTATTATAAACATTCCCTAAAATTTCTTCTCCATTGACCACGACAACAACTTCTTCTTCAGTCGGCAATTCTAGAGAGGATTTTTCGGGAGTGGCCTCTGAGGCTGCTTCTTCAGTCGTTTCGGGATTTGCGTTTTCTTCAGGTAAGGCTTCTTCATTATCAGAGCATGCGCTCAATGTCAGCAGTAAAAGGAATGGGGCGCATGCGAATTTCATTTTCTTGATCATTTTAAAACTCCTCTATAACTTCATCTGTTTAAAAGTAAACCACAATTTATTATTCGACACAAATAGTTGCACAGACATGTTTAAATAATGCGGCAATTCTGTATAATGGAGAGAAGCAGCAGGCTGTTCTGACCAACCATTCTATAACTAAAGGTTATCTTTACTCTTTTGTTTTGAGGACGAAGATCGAGTCTAAGGAGTTCTCAATATGGCCAACGAACGGAATGGTTATTCGGTTGATTTGACTGTTGAGACGGGTTGGTTTATAAACATATAAATAAATGGTACATCACTTACATCTTTTGGAGGAATCGCTATGACAAGCTCAAACAATATTAAAGCACGCAAAACTTTGGAGAAAATCCAACCCTACTCGCCTGGAAAGCCGATTTGGGAAGTACAGAAAGAATTGGGCTTGGACCGTGTCATTAAATTGGCTTCCAATGAAAATCCAATGGGACCATCCCCTAAAGCTTTAGAAGCCATCCAGAATGGTTTGGCGGAATTGAACCGTTATCCTGATGCAGATGCCAGCGCATTGAAAAAGGCCATTGCCAATGAATTTCAAGTGAATCCGCAGCAAGTCATTCCGACAAATGGTGCGGACGAATTGATTACCTTGATTTCGGAGGCTTTCCTGGAAGAAGGGGATGAAGTGATTGTCCCATCACCATCATTCAGCGAGTACGATTTTGGAGCACATATTATGGGCGCTACAGTGGTGCCGGTCAAATTTTCAGAAGGCTTCGAATTCAACGTAGATGCAATGATTTCGGCTGTTACAGACAAAACTAAGATTATTTACATTTGTACGCCAAACAATCCGACAGGAACGTATATGGCTAAAGCGGATCTGGATAAATTAGTTGAAGCGATTGATGGCGTATTGGTAGTGATCGATGCTGCTTACAGCCATTTTGCAGATGCTGTAGATTACACACACGGCATCGAATACATCAATGCCGGATACCCGGTACTGACCCTGCAGACTTTCTCGAAAATCTACGGCATTGCCGGAGTGCGGGTTGGTTTTGGAATTGCTTCAGAACCGATCATTCAGTCGATTTTAAAAGTGAAAGAGCCATTTAACGTCAATACATTAGCGCAGATTGCAGCAACTGCCGCTATCGAAGATATTGAACACGTGACAACTTCACAGGAAGCCAATAAAGCTGGACGTGAACAGCTTTACAAAGCTTTTGACGAGCTGGGCTTAACCTATATAGAAAGCATGGCCAATTTCGTGCTTGTACAATTAGGCGAAGATGGCGAGAAGTTGTACAAGGAATTGATGGCGAAAGGGATCATTGTTCGCCACGGTAAAATATGGGGATTGCCTGACTACGTACGAGTTTCTGTTGGGACGCCAGAAGAAAACCAGTTCTTTATCGATATCTTAACGGGATTATTAGTGAAACAAGCCTAAAAAGAAGGGGACTGAAAAACCCTCCCTTGGAATCAGCGGGATACTAAAAAAAGAGTCAGAAGGTAGGATTAACTGCCGTCTGACTCTTTTTTTTCACCTTTATTGTTCCGTAGCTTGCCTGCGCTCATCCAGTAATCGAAGAATTCAGTTTAGGTTCACTGTGAAAATCGCCATGGCGCCTTGCAAGGCCATGCCGCTCAATCTGACGCCGGAGGTCAACCGATATCCGTGCCGATCTTTTAGTCCCCTCTGAAAGCGGGAGCCTTGTTTTTTATTTGCATAACCACAATATAGTTAAAACATTTGTTTAGTAAAGAGAAGAAAGGGGAATTTTCGGGAGAAACGATAATAAAGGATGGATGTTATGATATATGATTGCGCAATAATCGGAGGCGGACCTGCGGGATTGAATGCTGCATTAGTACTGGGTAGATCCAGAAGAAATACATTGTTGTTTGATGATGATAACGGACGCAATCTAGTGACAAGGGAATCACACGGTTTTATTACTCGGGATGGCATTGAACCGGAAGAACTCAAACGTCTGGGACGTCAGGATATCGAAAAATACGATTGTGTAGAAATAAAAAAACAGCGTATAACCAGCATTAATCGTATTTCTGAAACACATTACGAACTGGCAACGGAAAGTGGTGACGTGTTTCACAGTATTAAAATTATCATTGCAACAGGCTTGAAAGAAGAACAGCCGAATGTTCCGGATATCGAAAAATTTTATGGCACCAGTTTATTCAGCTGTCCATACTGCGACGGTTGGGAACTGCGCGATCAACCATTAGCCGTTATTGCAGACAAGCAGGTATTTGAAATGGCGAAAAAAATTTATACCTGGAGCCATGACTTGATTGTTTTTACAAATGGTGAGGGACGGCTGGAAGAAGAGGATAAGCAGAAGCTGCTTCGAAAAGGTATAAAAGTGGTAGAGGATATCGTTGACGGCTTGGAAGGTGAAAATGGACAATTACGCAGCGTCAGACTTGAAGATGGTACTTTAATTGACCGGGCAGGCGGCTTTGTGACACCTCTGTGGAGCCATGCCACGCCATTTGCTAAAGAGCTTGGCTGCGAGCAAAACGAACATGGCGGAATCTTAACGGATGATTACGGACGGACAAATGTCTGGAATGTTTACGCAGCAGGTGATGCTTCGTTGATTGTCCCTTCCCAACTGGTCATTGCAGCTGGCGAAGGAAGTGCAGCGGCTATTGGTGTGAATGGAGATTTGATCAATGAATACTTTGAGACGGAATAGCAGGATTAAGAGGCTTTGATAAATTTTCGGAACAGCAAGTATTGGCAGAAAAAAAGGATTAGGGTGATTAGACAAAGATTGATGTAGTACCAAAGGCCATCACCAAAAAAATCCAGTGGAGAAGTGGTGGTCGGGCGCTGCATCAAGTAAAGATAGTTGGATTCGGTTATTGGATTGATTAAAAAACCGATAAGGGCAGCGCAAGCAAGCAATAAAGCATAAACGGAAAAGACGGAACGCATGGTAATAGCGCTAGGTCGGGACAACGCTAAAAACAAGCAGGCCCAAGAAATCGAAGTATGATGGACAAAAAATTTCCAGAAGCGAAAATGCTGGTAATCATAGGGAAGTTCTGGGGTGATCAAGGCCAAAAAAGCTGGAATGATGCCGATATAAAATGAGATTTGAATCCAAAGAGGGCGCATAGTCAGTAAACCGATCATAGCAGTAAGAGAGGCTATTCCGCATAGGTGCAAAGGCATCTGTTCGCTGAAACTCCATACCTTATTTGTAATGGCCCAGTACTGATAGGAAATTTCAGATAGGAAAAGAAAGGCAAACAATGTCCAGCGCATTAACTGAAATAGCTTCTTTTTTTTCCTCAACTGGTTTTTAGCTGAAATCAATACGATCAGTCCAGTAAAAGCAATCGCCAATGCCAATAGGTGGCTGAATGAAAAAGGATCGAAAGAATAGGTGGATGTAGCAGCAAACCAGTTTTCCATAACAGCCCTCCTGGATAATGAAGTAGTTGTGAGAATAGTTTATCATTTATTTGATAAGCTGGCCCATTTACTTAGCAACATCCTATTAATAATGAAATAAACGTATGTTTTGCTTAAAACCCTCTCTATACGGTAAACTTTTAGAAAAGAATCTGTAGGAGGAATGCTGACTTGGAACAACTGAATTTATTGTCGTCCATCACTTATATCGACACGGAGCGTTCCATCGAAGCTGGCGAAATGAAAATCGTCGAAACTGAGTGCAATATCCAATTGTACAAAGATACGCTGGTGACTTCTGCAACTAAGTTCCATGTAGCGAATGTATGGGATATTTCTTATAAGTCCTTTTCTTCTGAAGCCAACTTACTGTATCTCCACACACATCGAGGTGTCTTGACCTACAAAGTTTATACAGATCCAGATAAATTTGTGGAGACGTTTAAAAAATTGAAAAACGAGAATTACTAAAGAAGATAGGTTTTTTCCTATCTTCTTTTTCAACCTCATAGAATCGCAGGAAAAGCAGGGCGATGTCTGGATGAAGGGAGAAGATAAAATGGAGGACAATATTAAAATTGCAGATCAATGGACAACAAAAGTAAACGAAAAAGACATTAAAGGTGTGCTGGAAGTCTCAGATCCACATATTGAATTGATCGGTCCAAGGGGTGCAGCAGAAGGCCATGATATCCTTCAGCAATGGATTCGCGAGTCAGGCATTCATATGGAAACGCAAGGCTATTATGCTAAAGGTGACGAAGTGATTTGCGTTCAAGAAGCTACATGGGAAGATCAGAATGGCCACGTTACCATTTATACTTTTATGGAGATCAAACATGGAAAAGTCCATCGTATTGGAAGGTACGATACCTTGGACGATGCTTTTGGTCAATGCCATTTGAGCGAAGAAAATAAAGTTGAATAACAAAAAGGATGGGAAATTTTCCCCATCCTTTTTTTAGAATAATAATTATCTTACAATCCAATGACGATAGCTTTCTATGACTTTTGAAGTGTTGTAGTGGGTAAACCAAATTTTCTGAAAAAAAGGTATTGATTTTGAAAGGGGTTTCATTTATACTTTGGCTAAACGAGTTACTAAACCGGTTTAGTGCGAGGGGATAGAATGAAAAAAATAACAATGCAAGACGTAGCGTTAAAGGCGGGAGTTTCAAAAAGCACTGTTTCCCAGTATATAAATAATCGTTTTGAGTTTATGGCTGTACCAACAAAACATAGAGTAGAAGCAGCTATCAAGGAATTAGGCTATATTCCAAATCAGGTAGCCAAAAGCCTGAAACAGAAAAAAACAGGAACGATTGGTGTAATAGTAGCAAATATCTTGCATACATTTTCTACTGAAATTATTCGCGCTATCGAAGATGAATGTGAAAGAAATAGTTTTCATTTGTTTGTATGCAACGCAGATGATCAGCCGGATAAAGAGCGTTCCTATATCGACATGCTAGTAGCAAAGCAAGTTGATGGTTTAATCATCTTCCCTACGAATGGCAATAACGATTATTATAAACAGTTGAAGAATGCCGAATTCCCAATCGTTTTTGTTGACCGAGTAATCAATGAACCGATTTTCCCGACACTTTTGTTAGATAATGAAAGCGCTTCACAGATAGCGGTAGATCAACTGGCGAAAAAAGGACGAAAGAAAATCGGTTTGGTTTCCACCTCTATTGCTCAAAATGTGACACCGCGTATCGAACGCATCATAGGTTTTAAGAGAGCGTTAGCATCTCATGGACTGGCCGTAGAAGAAGATTGGATCGTAGCAGCGGAACGACAACTTATCAGCAATAGACTTCAAGGTTTATGGGAATCCACCAATCGTCCAGAAGCATTTTTTGCTACGAACGATTTAGCTTTAATTGAATTACTGAAGTTCATTAAAAAAAATAAGCTGTCTATTCCAGAAGATATCGGCGTAATTGCCATTGATGATTCTCCATTTCTTGAAATGGCTACGACACCAATTTCAGTCATTAAGCAGCCCACTTTTGAAATCGGGCATCATGCAGCAGAGACATTACTGAAATTGATAGTCAGCAAAGATTTCAAGGAAGAATATGCAGAACAGCGATACCGGCCGATTTTAGTTGAACGAGAATCCATATAAAGTAAAGGAGGTGAGAGTTTGTCTAAAGAATTTGGTGTATTAACGATAGGAGATGCCATGATTACTATGAATCCGTCCACGACAGGGCCGCTGAAATACGTGACCCAGTTTGAGCGGAAAGTCGGTGGGGCTGAAATGAATTTTGCCATTGGCTGTGCACGTTTGGGGCTTAACAGCAAATGGATCAGCAGGTTGGGGAAAGATGATTTCGGCCGGGTAATCTATAACTTCGCCCGAGGTGAAGGGATCGATGTATCATCCGTCAGTTTCGTCGAGGGTGTGCCAACCTCATTAAATTTTAAAGAAATCCATGCAAACGGAACAGGAAAAACGTTTTATTACCGAGAACCTTCCCCAATCGCTACTCTCACAGAAGATGATATTACGGAAGATTTGTTTGAGGACATCCACGCAGTCCATTTAACGGGTGTTTACTTGGCTCTTGGAAAGAAGAATATGAGGATTGCCAAGAAAATTCTTAAAATAGCGAAACAGAAAGGGATTATTGTTTCGTTCGATCCCAATATCCGATTAAAGTTATGGAGCATCGAGGAAGCGCGTGAAGCCTACGAGGCCATTTTTCCGGAAGTCGATATCCTGTTGACGGGATTGGATGAAATCCAAATGATTTCAGAAAAGAAAACTCTGGAAGAATTGGTGGCATATACAGCTAAGTTTGCCTTGCAGGATTTGGTCATTAAAGATGGAGAAAATGGATCCAGATTATACAGAAATGGGCACTGGATTTCAGCGCCTGGTTTTTCAGTAACACCTGTCGACACAGTTGGTGCGGGAGATGGCTTTGATGCAGGATATATATATGGAATCTTAAACCAATTTGATGAAGAGTCTTTATTGCGCTTCGCGAATGGGGTAGGTGCTTTAGTCACAACAGTTACGGGAGACAATGAAGGGCTGCCATATCTAGAAGAAGTAGAGAATTTTCTCGGAGATAAAAAAGTAGTTGAACGATAACATTGATGGAACCTCTGCCTTATAGAGCGGCAAATTAACGTGGAATAGGAGGAGTGTTATGACAACAGCAACGGTACCTTTTGAGGAAGTTCAAAAGTTGATCGAAGAAAAGTTGGCAAGTGCTGATATAAGCCAGGAACATGCTGCCAAAGTCGCTGAAATTCTTATTCACGCTGATTTGCGCGGAGTGAATTCACATGGGGCGCTTCGCACCGAACATTATATGAAAAGGTTAAAGGCAGGCGGCATTAATCCGAAGCCTGAGATTTCATTTAATCAAACTGGTCCGGTGACGGGTGTAGTTGATGGAGATGATGGCTTTGGGCATGTCATAGCGGATATTGCAATGAATCACGCAATTGAGATGGCCAAAGAAAATGGTGTAGGCATGGTTACAGCCATGAACAGCAGTCATTGCGGCGCGCTTAGTTATTTTGTTCAAGAAGCCACAGAACATAAATTGATTGGTATCGCAATGACTCATACCGATAAAATTGTTGTTCCTTTCGGTGGAAAAGAATCTTTCCTTGGAACGAACCCAATTGCTTATGGAGTTCCTGCGAAGTCCGAAAAACCTTTCATTTTAGATATGGCTACGTCAAATGTCGCATTAGGAAAAATTCTGCAGCATAAAGAAGAAGGCAAAGATATTCCAGAGGGATGGGGAGTGGATGAAGCAGGTTCACCAGTAACAGATCCTGCGAAAGTAGTTTCCTTAACGCCATTTGGTGGTCCAAAAGGTTCTGGTTTATCGATGATTGTTGATATTTTCTCAGGACTGCTGGCTGGTATGGCGTTCGGTCCTCATATTAATTCAATGTATGAGGAGTTGGATAAAAAACGGAAACTTGGCCATTATTTCTGTGCAATCAATCCTTCCTTTTTTACCGATACCGAAAGCTTTCTAGAACAGATGGATAAAATGATCAAAGAAATCCGGGAAGTTCCAGCAGCAGAAGGATTTAATCGAGTGCTGGTTCCAGGAGAAATTGAACAGGAAAACGAAACACGTAATCGAAAAGAAGGCGTTCAGATTGCGGTAACTGTTTATGAGTATTTGAAAAACAATAAAATCAAAGGGGAGATTTAAAGATGAAAAAGAAATTGTTAACAGGTATTTTTGCATCGGTATTGGTATTAGGCGCATGTGGTTCAAATGAAGGTTCAGAAGAAGGCGGTTCAGGATCAGGAGAAACAATTGAGTGGCGATTCGGCCATTTAGCTGATGAAAATCATATCTGGCACCAAACGGCTTTGAAATTCGAAGAATTGGTTGAAGCGAATTCAGATGGCCAAATGGAGATTACCATTTATCCGAATAACTCTCTTGGAGGAGAAACAGATACGATCAATTCGATTCAAGCGGGAACAGCTGACATGGTTATTTCAGGAGAAACTTTGCAAAACTGGGCTCCCAATGCCGCATTAATGGCAGTTCCTTATGCCTTCCGTGATATTGATCATGTGAAGTCAGTGGTTGAAGGAGAAATTGGTGAACAGATCAAGCAGGAAATCAGTGATGAGGCAGGTTTGACGGCTCTTTACTACCATACACGCGCTCCGCGTAACTTGACATCTAATGAGCCGATTACTTCTCCAGACGACTTGAGCGGATTCAGCATGCGCGTACCGAACGTTCCATTATTCTTGGATGTGTGGCAGGCTGCTGGTGCTGCTCCGCAAGTAATGGATTTCAATGAAGTTTTCACTGGCTTGCAGCAAGGTGTAATCGATGGTCAGGAAAACCCGGTGGATTTAATCCAAAGTGGTGGATTGGCTGAAGTTCAGGATTATGTGAACCGCACAGAACACGTCTATTCATGGATTTACATTCTAGTTGGCAATGAGCAGTACAATGCACTTTCTGATGACTTGAAACAAGTCGTACAAGATGCTGCCGCAGAAGCACAAACTTTCGGCGATGAATTATACGAAGCTGAAATTGCTGAAGTCGAGCAGGAATTGATGGATGCGGGAATGGAATTCGTAGATGTTGACCAAGATGCTTTCCGTGAAGCAATGACACCGGCTGTAGAATCTTCTTTATCTCCGGAACAATTGGAATTGTACGAACAGATCCTTGCAGTTGAATAATATGTGAGTAGGGCATGTTTGGCTGTCATGGTCAAATGTGCCTTTCCATTGAGAAAGGAATGAATTCGGATGTCAAAGTTCCGAAAATTGATTGACAGTACACTTGCTTTTTTAACCGTCCTCAGCTTTGCTGGTGTAATCATTATCGTCACTATACAGATAATTTCACGTTTTGCCCCGTTTTCCTTTATTTGGACGGAAGAATTGACGCGGTACCTTTTTTTATACGGAATTGCTTTCGGTGCCCCATTAGCCTTGATGCGTAATGAATTTATCAACGTAGATATGCTTCTTAACCGAATGTCCAATAATTTTCGAAGGTATTATGAAGTGATCATTTATTTGGCGATCATTCTGTTAAGTCTGGTGATGGTCGTTGAAGGATACAACTTCACTTTGCTCGGTGACAATCAAAGATCGGCAACGATGCCGTTCCAAATGTCAGTTATTCACGCATCTTTACTGATCATGAGCGTCTTCCTAGTATTTTATGCAGTCATTAAGATTATTGACCTCATCAAAAACAAACAAGATTACAGTCAAAACTATGGAGGGGATGATCACTGATGGCTACTTTGCTCTTTGTATCCTTTATCGTATTAATTTTTCTGGGAGTTCCGGTTGCTTTCAGTTTAGGACTGGCTTCCTTTATTTATCTGATGTTGGCCGGTATTCCGCTCAACATCATCCCTCAACGGATGTTCGGTGGATTAAACTCATTTGTTCTGCTTTGTATTCCAGGATTCATCCTGGCCGGTAACTTAATGAATGCAGGTGGAATCACTAATCGAATCATCCAGTTTGCAAACGATCTTTTCGGACACATCCGCGGTGGTTTAGGACTTGCAAACGTTGGTGCGTCAATGGGATTTGCAGGAATTTCGGGAACAGCTCTTGCAGATACAGCGAGCATTGGTTCTATATTGATACCTGCTATGAAAAAAGAAGGCTACGGTGCTGGATTTTCGGCTGCTGTAACGGCATCTTCTTCTACAGTGGGACCGATTATTCCGCCTTCATTGCCAATGATTATTGTAGGAACTTTAGCATCGTTATCTATCGGAGATCTATTTTTAGCAGGTGCGCTTCCAGGTCTTCTCTTGGGTATTGGGTTAATGATTCCCACTTACCTAATTTCAGTTAAAAGGAACTACCCGAAAGGTGAACGTCAACCCATCAAAGCAATTTGGAAAAGCTTCACCGGTGCTTTTTGGGCATTGTTGATGACGTTTATCATTCTTTACGGAATTTTAGGCGGTTTCTTTACACCGACGGAAGCTTCAATCATTGCTGTTCTTTATGCTTTTGTCATCGGTATTTTTGTCTACAAGGAATTGCCGGTTAAGAAAATACCGGAAATCATGCTATCTTCCATGACGGCTACAGCATCCATCATGCTGCTCGTAGGCTTCGCCAATCTGTTTGGCTGGATAATGGTGCGAGAACAGATTCCACAGCTTGTCGCAGAATCGATTCTTGGGATTTCAACGAATGCTATTATTGTCATTCTATTGATCAACGTATTGCTCCTTTTCGTGGGTACCTTCATGGAAACGATTGCGGCCTTGGTTATTTTGTTCCCAGTTCTGCTGCCGGTCGCACTGACAGTTGGAATGGATCCTATCCAATTTGGTGTTATGATGGTGTTGAATTTAGTCATTGGATTAGTCACGCCGCCAGTGGGCGTCTGCCTCTTTGTGGCTTCCCAGATTGGGAAAGTCTCTATCGGAAAAACCGCAAGGGAATTGCTGCCATTTTTAGGAGTCAGTTTAGTGGTGCTTATGATGGTTGCATTTATTCCACAAATTACATTGTTCTTACCAAGTCTATTTGAATAGGAGGTTGTGAAAATGAAAGCAGTACAAGTTCCAAAAGCGAATGAAATGCAAATTATTGAGCTGGAAGTTCCGGCAATTCAAAAAGATGATGAAGTACTGGTCAAAGTGAAACGGGTAGGGATTTGCGGTTCCGATATGCATATTTACCATGGAACTAATCCATTAGCTACGTACCCCCGAGTAGTTGGACATGAAGTGGCTGGTGAAGTAGTTGAAGTTGGGAATAGCGTTAAAAGCCTAAAGGTCGGGGACCATGTGGTCGTAGAACCAATCAATTATTGCGGTGAATGCTATGCCTGCAGAAAAGGCCGTCCAAATGTCTGTGAGAAATTATCGGTTTTTGGTGTTCACGAAGATGGAGGCATGCGTGAGTTTGTTGTATTACCCGAAAAACAGCTTCACGCTGTGAATAAAGAGTCAAGTTGGGACGAAGTCGTTTTGGCTGAGCCATACACAATCGGTGCCCAGGCTGTCTGGCGTGGAAATGTTGAAAAAGGAGATACAGTTCTTATTCAAGGCTGCGGCCCTATCGGCATCTGTATTTTAAAGCTTGCTAAAGTTGCCGGGGCCACTGTTTACATGACCGATTTGAACGAAGAACGGTTGGCATTTGCAAAAGAAAGTGGTGCAGATGAAGTGATCAACGCAGGCAATGAATCTGTGAAAGAACGGATTCTTGAGCTTACCTCGAACGAAGGAGCCAATGTAGTGATTGATGCGGTATGCCTTCCTGCCACGGTAGAGTTGAGCATTGACGTGGTTTCTCCTGCAGGAAGTGTGGTCATTCTTGGATTTGATGAGCGCCCATCGGCGATTCCACAACTGCCGATTACCAAGAAGGAAATCACCATCGTGGGTTCCAGGCTGCAAACCAACCAGTTTGGAAAAGTGGTAAGTCTGTTAAACAGCGATGAACTGAAATCAAGTGGCTTGATCACCCACAAGTTTTCATTAGATGAAGTAAAAGATGCATTTACATTTGTTGAAAAAAATCCGGATAAAGTAAGAAAAGCGTTAATTGTCTTTGACTGAGGAGAGATGTAGATGATTCCGAAAATGGAGATTTACCAACAGATTCTGAATGCCAAAATTGTTGCCGTTATCCGTGGTAAAGATGCGGATGAAGCGATAGCAGTTGCTGAATCCGCGATAGAAGGTGGCTTAAAGGCGATTGAATTAACTTATACAACTCCGAATGTTTCACGGGTATTTGATAAACTGGCAGATTCCCCGGCATTGATTGGCGCGGGAACGGTTCTGGATGCAGAGACTGCACGGCATGCCTTGCTGCATGGCGCCGAATTTGTCGTCAGCCCGAATTTCAACCCGGAAATCGCTAAGGTCTGCAATCGCTACAATGTTCCCTATTTGCCGGGCTGCATGACGATCAAAGAGATGGTCGAAGCGACGGAATGGGGATGTGATATCCTGAAACTGTTTCCTGCCAATGGATTTGAACCTTCTTTTATCGGTTCAGTCAATGGCCCCTTGCCAAAAGTGCGCATTATGCCTACAGGAGGCATCAATATCAAGAACATGAACGCATGGTTGAATGCCGGAGCTGTAGCAGTAGGTATCGGCAGTGACTTGACCAAAGCTTACCGATCATCTGGAGAGCAGGGCGTTACTCAGTTGGTTAAAGACTATCTCAATGAATTAGCTTAAAGAAGGAGGGCTCTTATGAATATTACATTTCGCTGGTACGGCCGCGGCAATGATAGTGTGCAGTTAGAACAGATCAAGCAAATTCCAGGAACAAAAGGGATTGTCTGGGCGCTTCACCACAAGCCGGCAGGAGAAGTTTGGACGAAGGAAGAAATTGCCTCTGAAGTCGATTATATTAAGTCCCACGGTTTCCACGCTGACGTAGTGGAAAGTGTCAACGTACATGAATCCATCAAGCTTGGCAATGAAGAGCGTGATCAGTATATTGAAAACTACAAACAAACCATCCGGAATTTAGGGGAAGCCGGTGTCAAAGTAATTTGCTATAATTTTATGCCGATTTTTGACTGGACCCGAACGGCCCTCTATCATCCACTGCCGGATGGCTCAACTGCTTTATTTTTTGAAAAGGAGAAAATCGAATCTCTGGAACCTGCCGAGCTGATTGAAACAGTTTCTTCAGCTTCTGATCTGACCCTCCCAGGATGGGAGCCAGAGAAAATGGCAAGGATTCAAGAACTTTTTGCGGAATATGAAGGCATGGATGAAGAGCAATTATGGGAAAACCTTGCTTATTTTTTGAATGCGATTTTACCGACAGCTGAAGCGAGTGGTATCCAAATGGCTATTCATCCGGACGATCCACCGTGGTCAATCTTTGGGCTGCCGCGCATCATGACAGGAGAAAAGAGCTGGGAACGGCTGATTTCCATCTCGGATTCACCTGCCAATGGCATCACCTTCTGCACAGGATCCATGGGCGCGAATCCTGAAAACGACATGGTAGACTTGGCTTCAAAATACGCCAAGCACTCGCCATTTGCGCATTTGCGTAATGTTAAAATCTTCGACAACGGCGATTTTATTGAAACCTCCCATTATACGCAGGACGGTTCTATCGACCTAAATGGCGTGGTCCGGGAATTGTCCAACCAAAACTATACGGGCTATGCCCGTCCAGATCATGGCCGCCATATCTGGAATGAAGAATGCAGACCTGGATACGGTCTATATGACCGGGCACTTGGCATTATGTATCTCTTAGGACTATGGGATGCACACCAAACAAAATAAAGGGGGGATACTATGTTTTCAACTCATGAAAATATTGCAGGACGGACAGCGGTCATTACCGGTGGAAGCGGCGTCCTTTGTTCAGAAATGGCTCGTCAGCTTGCCAGTCAAAAAGTAAATGTGGCTATCTTGAATCGGACAGCTGAAAAAGGACAAGGGGTGGCAGATGAAATCAACGAATCAGGCGGCAAGGCGATTGCTGTGGCTGCCGATGTGTTAGATCGAGCTTCCTTGGAAAAAGCCAAAGAGCAGATTTTGGAGGCCTTCGGACGGATTGATATCCTCATTAACGGAGCAGGAGGCAATCATCCTGATGCCATTACAGATATTGAAATTCATGAAGAAGATGCTGCTGGAAAGTCCTTTTTCGAGTTGGGGGAAGACGGCTTTTCCCGCGTTTTTGCCAGCAACTTCACCGGCTCTTTCTTAGCCAGCCAAGTATTTGGCAAAGAATTACTGAAGCAGGACGCACCGGTTATTTTGAATATTTCCTCCATGAGCGCCTATTCACCGATGACCAAAGTACCGGCGTACAGCGCGGCAAAAGCGGCTATCAATAATTTTACAATGTGGATGGCTGTTCATTTTGCAGAAGAAAATTTGCGTGTCAACGCAATTGCGCCAGGCTTTTTTCTGACAACACAGAACAAAGACCTGCTTACCAATGCAGACGGTTCACTAACTCCCCGGTCCGGCAAGATCATGGCCAGCACACCGATGAAACGTTTCGGCAAGCCCGAAGACTTGGTCGGAACAATGCTTTGGCTCATTGATGAAAACTATTCCGGCTTTGTCACAGGCATCACGATCCCTGTAGACGGCGGATTTCTGGCTTACTCAGGCGTATAGGACAAAAAACCACATTCCAAGGAATGTGGTTTTTTTATATTATTGAAAAGAATATGCAACAGAAAAAACTTTAGCTATTGAAGTTTCTTTCTTCATTCCTTTTCTTATTTCATTTCGCTGTTAATCAAATCGCCCAATTGATTCCAGTTTTTCACGCGCGGCAAGTTGAGATGGCGGTTATAAGACTGGTCTTTGACAATGGCTTTTACCGGATCGCTTGCTAAAGTCTCCAGAACTGCCGGCTTATCGTCGAAATAATAATCCAATTGCAGATCTTTGATGATTCCCGCTTTTTCAGAATCCTTCATGCCACAGAAAAAATGCTCTTTTTCAATGGGAAATCCTTGGGCAACCAACCACTTGAAGGTGTTTTCTGTATGTTCAGGTGGACGGGACGTTATGTAATAAATTTCGTGACCATCCGATTCGAGCTGCTTTAGCAATTCAAGTGCACCGGGATAAAGAGGACAGTCAGTAAAATACAAAAAATCCAATGAGCGGTTCCACATGGTTTTGCCTTCCTCATCACTCAACCCAAATGCTTCATGTATTTCTACGCGGTTTAAAGCATGGAAAATATCGATGTCTACGCTTTTATCTAACTGCTCCTGATAATAATGAAACGCATACTCACGTAAATTGATCAAGGTATCGTCTACATCAAACCCGAATCTCATTAGCTGCTTCCTCGCTTTTCGGGATAACCCGTAAATTTAAAGTCTTTACCGATTTTGCTGAATTCACCATCGCGAAGGTCAATGGCGTCTTTCATCAACTCAACACCTGTTCCTTCAATAAAAGTGGGTGCGATTTTGCCGCCTGCAATTTTTGGGGCAAAGTAAAATACCACTTTATCAATCAACCTATTTTCTAAAAACGCAGCATTGATGGTACCTCCGCCTTCGATGAAGAGAGAAGAGATACCTTTCTCACCTAGTACGCGAACGACGTCCAAGACATCCACCTGAGTTTCACTGCTGGTTTCGTAAATGGAAATCCCCAAATCCTCCAATGTTTTCCGTTTATCTGCATCGTAATTTTGGCTCGTAAAAATCCACGTATTCGCTGCTCCATCCGTGATAAGTTTTGAATCGAGTGGAATGCGCAGAGTGGAATCAAGGACAATACGAAGCGGATTTCTGCCATTTGGAATACGGGCAGTCAACTCAGGATCATCTGCAATAACGGTACCGACACCTACCAGTATCGCCATATGCTGGCTGCGCAGAAGGTGGACATCTAAGCGTGCTTCCTTAGAGGTGATCCATTTGCTGTCGAGTGAATGAGTAGCAATTTTTCCATCGAGCGTAGATGCCGCTTTTAGCGTAACGAAAGGGGTCTTATCAACGATGAATTTATTGAATACTTCGTTCATTTTCTGTGATTCCTGTTCGCGCACCCCGACAATCACTTCAATGCCGGCTTCTTCAAGCATCCGGATGCCGTTTCCGGAAACGAGCGGATTTGGATCCAAGGTAGCCACTACAGCCCTTTTAATTCCAGCGTCGATGATCGCCTGGGCACAGGGACCCGTCCGTCCAAAATGGGAACAAGGCTCTAGTGTCACGTAAATCGTGGCACCGCGGCTCATATCACCGGCCATGCGCAGCGCATGGATTTCAGCATGCGGTTCCCCTGCTTTTAGGTGGGCGCCGATTCCAACGATACGGTTGTCATTGACGATTACGGAACCGACCAGCGGATTAGGATCTGTCTGACCTTTTAGAGTCTTCGCGTTGTTGAGCGCAAAATCCATATAAAATTCATGGTTTGACATTCATGATGTCCTCCCCGTCTTTAAGATGGCCTGAACGCTTGACTTTGGTTTTCAGGTAGTTTGAGTTGTATTCCGACTCATCTCCCCATAGAGACGTTCTCGAAGCGATTTCCAGACCCGCTTTTTCAATGGCATCCACTTTCTTCGGATTGTTTGTCATCAAAGTCACCGGTTTAGTGCGTAATGTCTGGAGTACTGCGATGGCATCCCCGTAATTTCTAGAATCGTCCACATATCCTAAACGTTCATTGGCTTCAACTGTATCGTAGCCGTTTTCCTGCAAGACATAGGCCATCGCTTTGCTGAAGAGGCCAATGCCACGGCCTTCATGGTTGGCTAAATAAAATAAGGCTCCGGTGCCATGGTCTGTAATTCGTTTCATAGATTGTTTTAATTGATAGCCGCAGTCGCAGCGCTTACTACCGAAAATATCGCCCGTGTGGCAGATGGAATGCATGCGGATCAATGCTTCTGCTTCGTTCTCGAAATCACCATAAACTAGGACGCTTGACTGTTGATATTCTGCAAGATTAGCCGAACTCAATTTCTCGATGATGCTCTCGTAATCTTCGGTGACTTCTTCGAGGCTTAACCAGCAATACCAGTTGAATATGAAAGTCTCATCATATAAGTTTACAGGCAGCCGAATCGGTCCGACCAGATAAACAGCGCCTTCTTCGGTTTCAATCATTTGAATTTTTTCTTTTAATATCGCAAACACTTTAGGATCTAATTTCATGTCTGTCATCTAAGTTTCCCCCTATATGAGCCCTATCTATATGATATCGTACTACATCTTGTTACTAAAAGTAAGTTATTAGTCCTGAATGTTTTCTAAACAATAATAATTATCATTTAAATAAAATAAAACTCTGTAATAATTGATATTAATTCTCATTTAATCCATCATTTTCTCATTTGATTTGATTAACTTTTAAAGCTATGGTATATTGACTACATTATAATAATTCTAAATAAGAAAAAGGAGGAATAACGATGTTATCAGAAAAACTAACGAATGCATTGAACGATCAATTCAACAATGAACTGCAGGCAGCACATGCTTATACTGCAATGGCAGCATACTTTTCCAAAAAAGGCTATCACGGTTTTGCGAACTTCTATTTGATTCAATCGAGAGAAGAACATTATCATGCAATGAAGTTTTACCACTATTTGGTGACGATGGATGAAAAGCCAGTTCTGCAGGCTTTGACCGAGCCGAAAAATCATTTTGTCAGTGCACTCGACGTTTTGGAGAACTCCTTATCGCAAGAAAAAAGCGTAACAAGCAATATTTACGCATTAGTGACATTGGCTGACGAGCTGCAGGAACATGCAACGCTTTCTTTCCTGGATTGGTTTATCGAGGAACAGATGGAAGAAGAAAAGTCGTTCCGCGATATTATTGCAAGAGTTAGAGCGATAGAAGAAGGCGGCGAATACTTCCTGAAAATGGATGATGAGTTCGCGCAGCGCAAGCTGGAAGAATAATAGTAATGCGAACAGCACATAGTAAAATATGTGCTGTTTTTCTGCTCGAAAGGAAGCGATGTTCATGTCTGTAGATTATAAACCGGCTGTCCACTTCAATCATGTAAATTTCTCTTTTGTGGATAATCCGATACTGAAAGATATTACAGGGTCGTTTCCTGAAGGAAAGATTACGACACTGGTGGGCCCGTCGGGAGCCGGCAAGACGACTTTATTAAAATTATGCAACGGCTTATTATCGGCCCAATCAGGAGAGGTTTACATCAAAGATCGGTCGATTGAAGATTATGAGCCAGTTGAACTTCGCCGTTTGGTGGGTATTGCACTTCAAAGCGCTCCGATGGTTGCTGGCAGTGTATATAAGAATTTAAGCCTGCCGCTGGAACTGCAAGGAAAGTCCTTGTCCAAGACGGAAGCGGTTGAATTACTGCAGGATGTTGGACTTGCAGAAGAGTTGATGGAACGGAAAGTCAAAGACTTATCCGGTGGACAGCGCCAAAAAGTCTCTATTGCCCGAACACTCGTCAACAAACCTGAAGTTTTGCTGCTCGACGAAATTACTTCTTCACTGGATCGCACCTCTTTAAAAGAAATTGAGGAATTAATCGTCAAAATCAACCAGAAATATGGCACTACCATCATTTGGATCACTCATAATCTCCAGCAGGCTCTTGAAATCGGAAATTTTACTTGGGTGATGATGGATGGTGAAGTGGTCGAGACGGGTGAAAGTAACCTGCTCAATGATCCAGCGAATGATAAAGTTAGACGGTTCGTTAGGGGGGAAGCGGGATGAGCTATTTAACCTTATCGATCACCCTAATTTTTGTCGTAATTCCTCTTCTGTTATCCAAAACCTTGAATCTCGGCTTGGAGAGGGACACAATCATCGCCACGTTGCGTTCAATCGTTCAATTGTTAGCGGTCGGCTATGTATTGAAATTCGTTTTTGACTCGGAAAGCCTAATTTATATTTTTCTGATGGTCGCTTTAATGGTGGTGGCGGCTACACATAATGCCCAGAAAAAAGGGGCAGCTATCCGAGGCATCATTTGGAAAGTGGCCGTAACTTTAATATTCGTGGAAGTGTTAACACAAGGCATCTTGCTTGGTTTCAACATCACACCGGCCACTGCTCAGTACATCATTCCCATCAGCGGAATGGTTGTAGGGAACTCAATGGTTTTATCCATCCTTTTCCTCAACCGGTTTACAGCAGAAGTCGAGTCTCATCAAGACGAAACCGAGCTGATCCTGTCACTTGGCGGTACGCCTAAACAGGCCATACACACACAATTGATCAGCTCGATAAAAGCTAGCATGATTCCGACAATTGAAAGCCAAAAAACAGTCGGGCTCGTTCAGTTACCTGGTATGATGAGCGGGCAGATCATTGCAGGAGCAGACCCGATCCAAGCTGTTCAGTTCCAGTTATTGATCATGTTTCTGTTGCTGACAACAGCAGCTGTAACGAGTGTTATGCTTGGTTTCCTGTCTTATCCGACTTTATTCAACCAACGGATGCAATTAATGAAAACAGATAGTAACTGAGAGTAAAGACAAATTCGGATAGCCTGAATTTGTCTTTTTTTTTTGAAGCTGGAAGTTGAAACTCCATCTTATGAAGCGCTTTGAATTAATGGAAGAGATATCAATCATCAATGTCAAAATAAAGGATCCTTTAATACGGGTAAAATAAATCGATTTCAAATCTTCCTGAATCCGGCAAGTTTTCCACTAGAGCTGGGCCAAAAAGCCCGGCAGGTGTATAGTATCCACCTTCGATATTTTCAACTAGTAAACGGCTGACAATCTCCAGAGAGCCATAAACTGTCAGGTCATATACATTGGCTGTCTTAATTCGAGCGACTTTGACAACGCCTTTTAGATTTTTGGCTTCTCCCCAAATATAGGCAGGTGATTTGGAGCGGTCTTCGCTGTCGGGACCTTTTATCCGGTTCTCCACTTGCTTCTCTAGTTTCTTTTTTACCCAATCTGATGCCAGGAGAGACAGGACTGCCCCCATCAAACGTGTCCCATAAACTTGTGGTTTTGGCATAGGAATCCAGGCAGAAATATTAGGAATGCCGGTCGTATAAAAGGCGGTTGAGACGTCTCCCCAGGGAATTCCCATAGCGGAACGTGAACCGCGTCCGAAATCGATATTTCGGTGCTGTTTACCGAGCGGTACAGCCTCTAAATTTCCTTCTCTTCGGCGCATGCTGCCTGATCCGAGACCTTGGATCATTGTTTTAAACGTACCGGGGGAGATGCCTGAATCCGAATCGAAGCCAAGCGCCAATTCGAGGGCATCGGGCATTTCTTCTTTCAATTTTAAGGCAATGCAGTCTGTGGGTACGACATCAAAGCCGACTCCTGAACATAGGATGATTCCTTGTTTTTGGGCCAGTGCATGCTGGGAGTGGGTATGTTCGAATACAGATATTTCCCCGGTAATATCCAAGTAATCAGTTTTTGACGATAAGCAGGCTTGAATCATAGGTTTGCTGGTCACTTGAAAAGGGCCTGCACAGTGAAGAACTAACTCAATGTTTTGCAAGTGCTCAGCGGCATGCTCATCTAACGGAAAGGCTTTAAATTCCAGTGATAACTCTTCTGCCAATGGACGGATTTTATCGGCGCTGCGTCCACCAAGTACAGGAGACATTCCTCTGCTGACAGCTTCTCTCGCAATCAATTCGCCGGTATAGCCGTTCGCACCATAGATCATCCATCTCTTCATGTAATCGGCTCCTCACTTTTAACTATTCTTGTTGTATTCTGTACCGATCATTAAAACCCTTTGTCTCCTTGAAATAACTTGTTCATGTCTTCCCTTAGGGCGATTCATAATACGGTTTTGAAATTAGCAATTGTGTAGGGACTTAAAGTTTGACGGTGACAAGGGAGTTGGCGCTGTCACTATTGGGGTGGGTGGATTTAAACGAATATGGGGTATACAGTAAAGTCTATTTTTTCACGAATCTTTTTTTCTATAAAATAATAAAGGGTTCTGATCCCATTCGACGAATTAGGAAAGTAAGAAAATAATTGGAAATTATGAGGAGTGAAATAAATGGCGAATCTACATTTAATTCCTTACCGTGTAGAAGAAATAGCTGAACAGGCACCCCAGATCCCAGAAGGGGTACGGATGATTCATGCACCAGAAGTATGGGACGATGCAGAAAGAGGAAAAGGCAATGTTGTCGCCATTCTCGATACAGGCTGCCAAGTAGATCATCCCGATCTGCAAGAGCGCATAATTGGCGGCAGAAATTTCACTTCTGATTTTAATGGAGATCCATCGAATTTTGATGACAACAATGGTCACGGAACTCATGTGGCTGGAACTGTCGCCGCTTCATATAGAGAAGAAGGGGGAATAGCGGGAGTAGCTCCTGCAGCCCATTTGCTCATCTTGAAAGTGCTGACAGGAAAAGGGGGTGGCGAATATCAGGGAATCATTGATGGAATTCATTTTGCGATTGATTGGAGAGGGCCCGAAGGTGAGACAGTGAGTGTCATCTCCATGTCGCTGGGTGGACCGGAAGATGTAGCTGAACTCCATGAAGCAATCAAACGGGCAATAGGAGTCGGCATCCCTGTTGTCTGTGCTGCAGGCAATGAAGGGGATGATCTTCATGACACCGATGAATTCGCCTATCCTGGAGCATACGGGGAAGTAATCCAAGTGGGAGCAGTGGATTTTGATCGCCGAATTGCAAATTTCAGCAATACGAACGATGAAATTGATTTAGTGGCGCCGGGCATCGATATCTATTCCACATTTCCCGGAGGAAAGTATGCCAGTCTGTCAGGCACGTCAATGGCGACGCCGCATGTCTCTGGAGCGTTGGCATTAATCAAAAATATTGCAGAAAAAGAGTTTGCCCGTGGGCTGACAGAAGCTGAATTGTATGCGCAATTGGTTCGGCGCACCATGCCGCTCGGCTACCCCAAAACCGCTGAAGGCAATGGCTTGTTAGCCCTGGATATTATGAATAAAATTGAACAATTATTCAACTTGGTAAACTCTTCTTACAGCGCAGTTTCCCGGCAAAATAAAAGTAAATAGAAATATCTAATCAGGCATTCCGCTTATTTTAAGCAGAATGCCTTGTTTGCGTACTTATAAAATGGATGCTTCCACTTTTCTTTGTGATTGTAGAAATTGATGGATCACTTGGTTAAACTCAGGAAACTGGCGAGGTGGCACTTCATGGCTGGCTCCTTCAATGTAAACCACTTTAAGATTCGATGCATATTTTTGAAAAGGGAGCCTATAATGGTGCATCGTTTTTTCAAGTGAACCATAAACCAATAAAACGGGCATACTTAAACGATAAAGAGATGGCGTGGAATTGTAGTAAAGGCCGGCTTTGCAAAATTCGTAAACACTCTCAGAATGAGCTGATTTGCCGTATTCATAGAATTCAGCTTCGTCTTCTTTAAAGTATTTATGAGACTTTGCTTGAATTTTGGCGACCAATGGAATTTTACGAATTTTAGCCATCGCCATACCAAATCTGAGCATACTCGTTAAGTTAAAGCTATTAACTTGCGAATAGCTGCCACATAAAATAAGAGCTTCTGTACGTTCTGGATATAATAGTGCAAATTCCTGTGCAATCGTACCACCATTGGAAAACCCGCATATAACGGCTTTACGGATATTCAGTTCATCTAATATGCATTTTATATCTTTCGCAAGAAGCTCTATCGATAAAGGTGTGTTTCCCTTTGAACTTCGGCCATGGCCCCGAAGATCATAGAAAATGAGCTGATAATCTTTTGACAGTCTTTTTTGATGCTTAAAAACCATATGTCCCATAACAGGGGGGTGGACAAAAACAATAGGCGTTCCCTGACCGTTGATCTCATAGTACAAAGCTGTGTCATCTTCCATTAATACATACGGCATAAATAACTCTCCTTCTCTAAAAGTAAGAATGTTGGGTAGCGGCTACAACAATGCACTAGTGCATAAGAACCTTATACCCAAAATTGAAGAGAAAAGCACATGATTCAAAAAAATTCTAAGGGAGTCCGATTTAAGAGGTATAAAGTAAATGGCGGAGTAATAAATATATTTAATATTTATTTGATAATTTTAATTAAAATGAATATACTTAATTTTATATTCTTTTTGTTTACTAACTACTATAATTAGCTTACGTTATGTAGACAAAAAGTGGAAAAGACATGCAGGGAGGAAAAAGTATGAAGAAAAAGCCACATAGTTTATATTATCTTTTGCTGATTTTGGTTTTATTGCTGGCAGCTTGTTCAAGTAACACTGAAACGGTGAATACAGAAAACAGTGAGGGAGAAATGACGGAGGAAGACAAGCAGGGAGGCACCTTGATTTATGGCCGTGGCGCGGATTCTGTTGGTCTGGATCCGATTAATGTGACGGATGGTGAATCTATACGTGTCACCCATAATGTTTTTGAAACTTTGCTGGAGTACGATCATAATTTAGAATTGCAGCCAAAGCTGGCAACTGAATACAGTTCCAGCGAAGACGGATTGACATGGACATTCCAATTGCGCGAAGGCGTTACATTCCATGACGGAACCGACTTTAATGCGGAGGCCGTCGTCTTTAATTTTGAACGCTGGATGGATCCAGAAAACCCGTATCATCAAGGAGATTTTCCTTATTACCCTTTCCTATACGGTGGATTTAAGGGAGACGAGAATCATTTGATTGAGCATGTCGTAGCGACAGGCGAACACGAGCTCGAAATCAAACTGAAGCGCAAAACCGCTCCGTTCCTCAGTTATTTAGCCATTTCCATGTTCGGGATTGCAAGCCCGGCCGCGATTGAGCAATACGGCGCCGAGTTATATGAGCATCCGGTGGGAACAGGGCCGTTTATGTTCGAAGAGTGGAGCCGCAACAGTACAATTACGTTGGCGAAAAATCCTGATTACTGGATGGAAGGAAAACCGTATCTGGACAAGCTCATCTATCAGGTGATTCCTGAAAATGCGGCGCGTTTGAACGCCTTGCAGACAGGGGAAATCGACGTTTTGGATGGAATGAACGCAGGCGACACCACTATCGTGGAAGAAACACAAGGACTCGAGCTGCAGAAACGTCCAAGTTTCAATATCGGCTATATGGCCTTCAATATGGAAAAAGAACCGTTTGATGATCCTTTAGTGCGCAAAGCGATCAATATGGCAATCAATAAAGAAGAGATTGTCGATGCGTTTTATAATGGGTTGGCAGATCCAGCTACGAGTCCATTGCCTCCGTCTCTATGGAGCCATGACGATACGTTGGAAAAATACGATTACAATGTCGAAGAAGCGAAGAAGCTGTTGGCTGAAGCCGGCTACGAAAATGGTTTTGAAACAGAATTATATACCATGAGCAATCCGCGTCCTTACTTGCCAGAGCCGATGAAAATTGCTGAAGCGATTCAATCGGACTTATCCGAAATCGGCATCACGGCAGACATTGTCTCAATGGAATGGGCTACTTATTTGGATGATACGAAAAGCGGAAAGCACAGCATGGCGATGTATGGCTGGACGGGTGTAATGGCCGATCCCGACAACTTCCTGTATCCGAACTTGAGCAAAACAAATGCAGAAGTGCCCGCACAGAATATCGCTTTCTACAAGAGCGACGAGTTTACCTCTCTGATCACGGAAGCACGGGAAACCATCGATCAGGAGAAACGGACAGAGCTTTACCAAGAAGCGCAAGCACTGTTCCAAGAAGATGCGCCGTGGGTGATGCTAGCTTATACGACTCCGCCGCTTGCACAAAGCGATTATGTGGAAGATTATAAGCCTCATCCAATGAGCAATGACTTGATGACAGATGTCTATCTATCAAACTAAAAGTTCAAGGGGCGATGAGTTTTGTATGAATTGCTGAAAAATCTGTGCGAATTGGTGGGACCGAGTGGCTTTGAACAGGACGTTCAACGGTACATCAAAAATGAAATTCAAGACAAAGTGGACAAGTTGGAAGTGGATGCTCTAGGCAACTTAATTGCTACAGTAAATGCGACTGATCCGGAGATGCCTTCAATCTTACTAGCTGCACATGCAGATGAAATTGGTTTTATCATTAAGAAAATCGAACCGAACGGCACATTGCGCTTCGAGTTGCTGGGCGGCTTTGATAATCGAATTTTGCTGGCTCAGCCCGTCACCATTAAAGGTAGGGATGGCTATGTGGATGGTGTAATCGGCGCATTGGCTGTCCATTATGTGAAATGGGATGACCCAAAACGGATTACTTCGCATCGTGATCTCTATATCGATGTTGGGGCGGTTTCTGCGGATGAAGTTCTCGAAATGGGCATTAAAGTCGGCCAGCCGGTCAGCTATGGCAGCGGCCTGAAATTAGCAGGCGACAAAAAGCGCAATCGGATAGTCGGAAAAGCGCTGGACGACCGGGCGGGCTGCGCTGTTTTGATTGAGCTGATCGACCGACTTCAGGAAAAGCCGGAAAAAAACCATGGTGATATATACTGCGTCTTCACTGTACAGGAAGAGGTGGGCTTAAGGGGGGCTTCTGTGCTATCTCCAAACAAGAAGCTGGACTTCGCCTTGGCTATTGATACCACACCTACAAGTGATACGTATGACGTCTTGATGACCGGCACAAGAACACTTGGCGGCGGACCGTGTATAAAAATTGCGGATAAATCATTGATTTCACATCCGCTAGTCACGGGCCTCCTGGAAAAAGTTGCGGTAGAGCAGGACATCCCTTACCAGCAGGAGATTTTTATGGGTATCGGAACAGACGCAGGCGCGATTCATATGACTTCTACAGGAGTCTCAACAGGAGCTATATCCATTCCTTCCCGCTACACACATACCCCTATTGAGATTGTTGATTTGGAAGATCTCGAAAATACCGTTCGTTTAGTGGAAGCGTTTATTTTATCTTCTAAAGAGTTGGTGGGAAAAAACTTTTTGGATACATGACGATAGCAAAAAAGCCGAGTGTTTGGTTAACACTCGGCTTTTCTATGCATTCTTCTTACACTTCTTTTGTTGCTGTGTGCTCGATTTCTTGCCGTTTAGAGTAGATGTTGGTGACAATGGTTTTTACTACAGCATAGAAGGGGACTGCCAGTATGATGCCCCAAATACCGGCAATGTTTCCAGCGGCTAATATTAATGTGATAACCGTCAGCGGATGAACATCGAGCGCATTGCCCATAATGTTTGGCGTAATCAAATTCCCTTCGATTTGCTGAGCCACAAGCATGATGATGGCCACATATACAGCCATAATCGGGTCTTGAACCAGTGCAATGATCATTGCCGGAATTACGGCGATATAAGGCCCAAGAAACGGAATGACATTGGTCACAACTCCAATAAGTGCCAGCAAGAATGCATATTCAAGTCCAATGATCAAGTAGCCGATCAACAACATAGCCCCTACAGTCAAGCTGACAAATAATTGTCCCACGATATAGGACTTTAGGGTTTCATCCACATCGTGCAAGGTTTTACGGATCCAGGTTTTTCTTTCGCCAGAGAAGAAATGAGCGATGAACGGTGCAAACTTCTCATGATCAATTAGAATATACACAAGGAAAAACGGGACGAGAATGAGAGCGAGCACTCCTGACAATAGCCCCATCAAGGATGTTAAAATCCAAGAACCGATATTGGATGCCCAGTCCGTAAATTGTCCGGTCAGGCTGTTTACTTGTTCCCGGACAGAATCCGGCAAGTGTTCGCGTTGATTCAAAAGATACTGTCCATAATCCTCTGCACTTTCAATGATTTCCGGAGCATTTCCTGCAAGAGAATTTATCTGTTCGGAAACAATTGGAGCGATGAGGATATAAAACAACCAACCCAGAAAGGCGATTAAAGCGAAAATAAGTAAAATAGCTGCCCATTTAGGGAATTTCTTTTTTTGCAGAAACCGTAGAATCGGCCTTGTCAGGTAAAAAAGTACCCCACCCAGCAATAAAGGCAAAAAAATCGTTTCCACGACGACAAATAGCGGAGAAAATACACCTTGTACTTCAATGAACAATCGAATAATCACTAACGTGAGAATAATGGCAACAGCTGTTTGAAACCAAACCTTATGGGTCATGTTAAATCCCTCCTTCTTTATAGGCAGTATACCCAGCTGATTAATAAATAAGAGGAGAAAATAAAAATAGCTTCAGCTTATAGGACAAATTTTAACAGATAGTAAAAAAACAGAAAAAAAGCTTTTAGAGCAGCGTGCAAACATCTCCCATAAAATATTCGAGTATGGTAGAATTTCATCATATGTGTATTTATTATCTGGCATTTTTCTAAAAGGATGCGAGAAAGAGCAGGTGCGGAAATGATTGTCGGAATAGATGCAGGCGGTACGTTGATTAAAGTGGCCTATACGGAAAAAGAAGTAGTCCATTTTCAAAAGTATCCAATTGCAGAGATTGAGCAAGTCGCAGACTGGGTAAACGGTCTTGTCGACAGTAAAGTGTGTGTAACGGGAGGGAAATCCGGTGTTCTGGTATCCTTGCTCGATCAGCCGGTAAAGGAAATGGTGGAATTTGAAGCGACCCATCTGGGTGTGCAGGTCCTTCTCGAAGAGGCAGGACTTTTAGAAGATGCCTATTTGGTGACCAATGTCGGAACCGGCACCTCCATCCATTGCATCCAAGATAATGTTCAAAGACGCTTAGGCGGCACCGGTGTCGGCGGCGGCACTTTGATAGGGCTTAGCCATCTATTGACTGGCGTCACCCATTACGATGAAATTGTAGCACTGGCAAGACAGGGTTCTCGTGACCGGATCGATTTAAAGGTTAAGCACATCTATGAAGGCAAAGAACCGCCGATTTCAGGTGAATTGACAGCCAGTAATTTCGGACAGAACTTGTTTTCAATTTCAGATGAGTTGACGAAAGAAGAATTATTGGCGACAGTTATCGGCCTAGTCGGCGAAACGGTCAGTACGGTCAGTGTCCAGGCAGCCGGTCAATGCAGAAGCTCGACGATTGTCTACATTGGGTCTTCTTTCATTGATAATCCATTATTGAAGGAAGTTGTAACGAGCTATACCATTTTGCGCGGTTCGGTTCCTGTGTTCCCCGAGAATGGTGAGTTTTCTGGAGCAGTAGGAGCAATGTCTGTGCTGAAAAAAGAATACGTTTGATTTCTTTAGTAAAAAAAACGTCCATGTTTCGGCCATCAAAATGGCCGAAACATGGACGTTTTTTGAATTACATGGAACTATTGATAAGCAGACTTAATCATTCACTGTTGTGGTTCGGGCATATTTAATTTCAATAACAGCATGCCACTCCAAGCGAAAACCAGGGAAGCAACATAAAAGATACTGGCGATTGTCAGGAAATCGATGAGGTAACCGGTGGCAATGACAGCAACAGCTGTAGCGACAGATGTCCAAACATGGTAGCGGCCGATTTGAGTGCCGGCGATTTCTTTGGTTACATAACGTGCCAAAACCGTTTTTTCCGAATTTTTCTGAACGGCTCCAAGCATCCCCATGAATACTTGCAGAATATATACATGCCAAACTTCCGAAGCCAGCGGAAAAAACAGCAACAGAATGGCCATGCCCCATGAATACACAGCCAACAGCGTTTTATCTCCGACATGATCGGCGTATTTGCCGATCAGCGGATAGCACAAGGCAGCCGTCAATGCGAACAAACCATATGCCCAGCCAAACTGGGCATAACTATTGCCGACGTTTTTAATCAGCAGGATATAAAAAGGAAAAATCATGCTGGATGCCATGCCGATGGTGCCTTGGTAGTAAATGAAGCGTTTATAGTTCATGGCCGATACTCCTCATAAAAGAGATTCATAAAACGATGTTCCGGATCTAAGCGGTCTTTTAATTCGAAAAATTCTTCAGTTTTTGGATAGGCTGCCTGCATTTGGGCTTTGGTGGGATAGCCAAAATAAGGCAAGTAGTAACTGCCATTATGTGCGAGTGTCACATCGATCATCTCTCGAACGACTTGCTGTGTTTTCTCTATGCTTTCTGCGTCGGTTCCCTGATTGACCAACAGCACGAGAGAAAACATATCCTCTTTGGCGTAGGATAATACCGCTTTCTCGTTTTGTTCGACATAGCGGATGGTAACATTCAATAAATTGAAATCAGGATGGGCTTCAAGAACTGCTTTCATCTCCGGGATGTAATCTTCGAATTGATCCACTGGAACAAAGTACTCCTGAAGAATTTCGGTTTTCCGGCTATTGTCATACTCCATGAATTCTGAGTCCGAACGCATGACGTTATTTCGTGACACAAGATTTCCATCGATTTGTTTGGTATAGGTTTTTTGGGCATTCCAAAAACTGTCTTTTCCTGCTTCATTGATGCGTGATAGTCCCAGGAAAAACTTTGGAACCGCTACGAGGTTTTCAGTTTTCAGTTCCTGATAAGCAGAAAGCTGTCCTTGGTCAGAAGCTGTCTTATAGGTAATGGCATACATATCTTTCATAAACGATTCCGGCGCAATTGAAATACGGGCCAAATGCATTTTGGCATCCGGATTCTTTTGAACATGTTGCTTAAAGTAAGATGGGTAGTCACTGTAAGTCATACGTGCTGTATCAGTTTCATACAATTCGTCATCGGTCAGCTGCAGCGTTACGTCTAAAATGATGCCGAACAAGCCGTAGCCGCCGAGGGCAGCATAAAATAGTTCGGTGTTCTCCTGAGGACTGAGCTGTAGAATTTCTCCATCAGCATTCATCAGGCGCATTGAAACCACTGTGTCCGCTAAGCTGCCGTTGCGAATGTCCAAGCCGTGCGCATTAACGCTCAGTGAACCGCCAATGGTGAAAATGTTCTGTGATTGACTAACCTTCAGCGATAAGCCATAAGGATTGATTGCCTCCTGAATATTTGCCCAGGTGGCACCGCTTTGCACCATCACTGTCTTTTTTTCTTCGTTAACTTCTATTATTTGATTATATGGCTTCATATCAATCATAATTCCGTCCGGATAGACGGTCTGTCCGCCCTGGCTATGCTGCATGCCTGCAATGGACAGGGTGTCGCCGCCCTGTTTGGCGTCCTCTACGATTTTCTGAAGCTCGTCTTCGCTCATTCCTGCCTTAATTGTTTTGATCTCGACAGGCAAGAGGCGTTGGTGAAGATCTGCAGTCGGACCATTCAGTTGAGTGGAATAAAAGTAAAGGGATAAACCGAAAATAAATAGGTACAAAAGAACCATCCAAGCTGTTTTCATCGTCCCTTCATCCTCTTCTTTCAAAATTCTGAGTTCTTTCTTCATTAGACCACTACTACTCGAAATAGTTCCCAATGTCTTAAAAAAATCTATACACCCGAGTCCGAATTGATGAAATAAATAAATTCCTTGCAAACAAAAAAGATGCCGCAGTCTGCGGTATCTTTTGTTGATTTCTTCTTTTGTTACTCACTGATTATCGTCAGTTTTTCGCGGATATCCGTCCGTTCCTGTTTTGCAGGGACATGGGCGGGGTAGCCAATCATCATAGTGGCTACGATTTTTTCGCCTGGTTTCACACCGATCGCTTCGCGAAACACAGGATTGTAGATCCAGTCGTTGGAACGCCAGATCATTCCAATGCCGCGCTCCCATGCGGCCAATTGAAAATTCTGCAGCATAGAAGAAACCGCGCCGTAGTCTTCATCCCATCTTCTTTGTCTCGGATCTTCCGGCATGATGACGACCAGGTGAAGTGGAATGCTGCGGAAGTAGTCGGCTTTATTAAGTGCTTTTGGAGGGATTTCACCGTCCGGTGTGCGCATCGATTCAATAAACGCCTGCACAAATTTCTCTTTTCCAGCATCTGTGTAGAGCTGGAAGCGCCAAGGTTCGTTAACTTTATGGTTTGGTGCCCATTTTGCAACATTCAGCAGTTCGATAATTTCCTCAACATTGACAGCATCAACCTTGAATTTCTTGATTGATCGTCTTTCTATGATATTCTGATCAATAGCATTCATCATTAATGTCTCTCCCTTCCGCACAGCAAATGCGGGTATCTACCTTTTATCCTAACATGGAGAAGGAAGAAAAGCGTATCAAAAAAGACAAAAAGATCCCTGGTGACAGGCAGAAATATTGGTAAAATGTAAGCATAGGCAAGGAGTGGATAAAGTTGAAAAGAGCTGTAGTCATCGGTGGAGGCATTACAGGCCTCTCCGCAATGTATTATTTACAGAAATTGAAGCTCGAAGAAAATCTTGATATGGAATTGGTGCTGATTGAACGTGAGCAGGAGTTGGGCGGCAAGATCAAGACGGTGGCGGATGATGAATTCATCATGGAAGTTGGAGCCGACTCGATTGTTGCTCGTCATGCCAGCGTCATGCCGTTGATTGAAGATCTTGGCATTAAGGACCGTGTCGTATACAACGGTACGGGAATTTCTTATCTGTATGCAAATAATGTACTGCATGCAATTCCGAAGGATACTGTGTTCGGCATTCCGATGAGTAGAGAAGCGCTATTCAGTTCAACGCTTGTCTCAGAAGAAGGCAAGCAGGAAGCGTTAAAGGATTTTGACAGCATCAATGAAAACTTTACACGCGACAGCTCAATTGGAGAATTTCTTGAAGCATTTCTCGGTAAGGAATTGGTTGAAAACCAGATTGCGCCTGTATTGTCCGGCGTTTATTCAGGAAATCTACATGAATTGACCCTAGCTTCTACATTGCCTTACCTGGTTGATTATAAAAATAAATACGGCAGTATCATAAAAGGGTTCGAGGCAAACAAAGAATTCTTCCAAGGCGCCGCCAATAAGAAGTTCATATCATTCGATCAAGGCATGCAGGTTCTGATTGATGCAATAGAAGAAAAACTAGAACATGTACGTATATTGAAAGGGGTCGGAACAAAGGCGGTCAAAAAAAACAACGAACGTTATCTTGTGGAGCTGGAAGGCGGAGAGGCGATAGAGGCGGATTTCGTGATTCTGGCGACTCCTCATCAGGTTGCGCAGCAGCTTTTGGGAATGACAGAACTGAATGCAGAATTCGATCAGTTTTTAAATTCCTCCTTGATCAGCGTCTACCTTGGATTTGATATTCCCGATAATCAACTCCCAGAAGACGGTACGGGATTCATCGTGTCTCAGGAAAGCGATCTGCATTGCAATGCCTGTACATGGACCAGCCGGAAGTGGAGTCATACCTCGAAAAACCATAAGCTTCTAGTTCGCCTATTCTATAAAAGTTCACATCCATCCTATGGCGTGCTGAAGAATTTGTCTGAAGAGGAATTGGTTGATGTGGCGATGGGAGATGTACGGAAAAGCTTAGGGATTAAGGAAGCACCTCTAGCAATCGAAGTAACCGGTTGGAAAAACCTGATGCCTAATTACCATATGGGACATAAAACAGCTATCAGCGCACTGGAATTGAAAATGGAAGAACTGGTTCCCAATATTAAACTGGCGGGCTCGTCTTATTTTGGAGTAGGAATTGGCGCCTGTATACAAAATGGTTCTGATCTAGCGAAAATTATTGCCAACAAATTAATGGACGTAAAAGAGAAGTAAGGAAAAAGAGACCATTACTGGTCTCTTTTTTGGTGGATAAAAATGTAAGATTATTATGCTCCTTATAAAAAGCCATTTATCCAAATAATGGATAAAGTGCTAATTGAGAATATAAGTAGTAAATTATCAATTAATTATTTTGCTTCAGTAAGATCCGGTACTTGAAGACCAAGACCGTCAGCAACACGTGTACCGAATTCAGCATCAGCTTTGTACAAATGGCTGATTTGGCGAAGTTTAATATCTTCTCTGTCAACAGCACTTAAGCCGCCAACGAATGTTGCCACAAGACGCTCTTGTTCTTCAGCGCTTTGTAAACGATATAGGTCGCCTGGTTGTGTATAATAATCTTCTTTGAAATAAGGGACTGAATCTGTAACCCCGGATACTTCAAGCGGAGCTGGTTTAGCTGCTGCAGTTTCAGCAGGACCTCCGTAGCTGTTTGGCTCGTAATAAACTGAACCGCCGCCGTTATTGCCGAAGTTCATTTGGCCGTCGCGCTGGTAGTTGTTGACTTGATTTTTTGCTGCGTTGATTGGCAGCATCTGGTGGTTAGCGCCTACGCGGTAACGGTGAGCATCGTGGTATGCGAACAAGCGGCCTTGAAGCATTTTGTCCGGTGATACATCGATGCCAGGAACCAATGTGCCAGGCGAGAAAGTAGCCTGCTCAACTTCGGCGAAGTAATTTTCAGGGTTGCGGTTAAGTACCATGCGGCCAACTTCCATCAATGGATAGTCTTTGTGGGACCATGTTTTCGTTACATCGAATGGGTCGAAGCGATACGTGTTCGCATCTTCTAAAGGCATAACTTGTACATACATTTTCCATTCAGGGAAATCGCCTTCTTCAATTGCGTTGAAGAGGTCTTCCGTATGGAAATCAGGGTTTTCGCCGGCAATTTTGTCAGCCACTTCCTGAGTAATGTTTTGGATGCCTTGCTCAGTCAAGATATGGTATTTAATCCAAACAGATTCGCCTTCCGCGTTGGTCCATTTGAAGGTGTGGCTGCCAAAACCATGCATGTGGCGAAGGGTTGCCGGAATTCCGCGGTCGCCCATCAAATAAGTCACCTGGTGCAATGATTCCGGCGATAATGACCAGAAGTCCCACACCGCGTTAGGGTTCTTCAAGTGGGTGCGTGGATCGCGTTTCTGTGTATGGATAAAGTCAGGAAATTTGATTGCGTCTTGGATAAAGAAGATTGGCGTATTATTGCCGACTAGATCGTAGTTTCCTTCTTCTGTATAGAATTTCAAAGAGAAGCCACGTGGGTCACGGACAGTATCGGCAGATCCCAGTTCACCGGCTACAGTTGAAAAGCGGGCAAATAAATCTGTTTTCTTGCCGACTTCCGATAAGAAAGCAGCTTTCGTATATTTAGATACATCATTAGTTACTTCGAAATAACCATGAGCTCCTGCGCCCTTAGCATGTACTACGCGCTCAGGCACGCGTTCTCTGTTGAAATGTGCAAGTTTCTCAAGCAAATGAACGTCTTGCAATAGGACAGGACCGCGTTGTCCTGCTGTTTGAGAGTTTTGGTTATCACCGACTGGGGCGCCCCAGCTAGTAGTTAAGCCTGTTTTGTTTGTACTCATGAATCGAACACCTCATTCTCTTTTTTATGTAACTGGTTACAACTTAATGATAACAGTTTTTAATTTAAAATCAATATTAAATGATAATCATTATAAATAAAGAAGAGGTTCTTGATGTCAAACACTTCGCTTGAGCATAGATGACAATAAGAAAAAGCAGTGTCGATTTAACGACACTGCTTTTTCTTTCTTGCTGTAGCTTGCGCTTTCCTTATTATCTCATTACGTTTAGACGTTGGTAACTGTCGAAGTGTTTGCCCCAATAGCTGTCATTCAAGCTAGTAATTTGAACACGATCTCCGCCAGCGTGTAGGAAACTGTTGTTGCCAACATAAATACCGACATGAGAAATTCCTGCACGGTAGGTATTTTTAAAGAATACAAGATCTCCGACTTCAGGGGAACTCACATTAAATGATGCGGCATCGAGTCCTGTTGTATTTGTTCTTGGTACAGAGAAGCCTGCCTGATTGTATACATAATAGATGAATCCGCTGCAATCAAATCCACCTGGTGCAGCGCCGCCCCATTTATACGGCGTTCCCAACAAAGAATTGGCTGTTGAGATTACTGTTGAAATTTTACCTGAAGCTGCAGGAGCCGCAGGTGTGGGATTGGACACCGTCACAGGCTGCTTAATGGCTGAACTGCCATCCACTTTCAATACTTGGCCGATTCTAATCGAGCTTGTAGTTAATTTGTTTAAGCTCATTAACTGAGAAACGGACATGCCATGTCTTTTGGAAATATTGGTTAATGTGTCGCCGCTGACTACACGATAAGTGCTGGCTTTAGAGACAGTCGGAGCAGGTGTAGGTGCTTTCACTACAGTAGCCGGTGCGGTAGCTTGTACTTTTCCGCTGACTGCTATTTTCTGTCCGGGGTGGATGGTGCTGCCTGACAGTTTGTTCAATTGCAAGATCGAATTGACACTGGTGCTATGGATCCTGGCTATATGTGATAAAGTGTCTCCTGCTTTAACAGTATATGTATTTACAGAACTTGCGGCTGGTTTTGAAACACTGGTCTTTTGTGGAGAAGCGACCGGCGTCGAAACGGCTGAAACTTTAATTGATTGATTCGGATAAATTGAATTGGATGACAGCTTATTCCATGTTAATAGTTGATTGACTGAAACATTATTGCTTGAAGCGATTTTCCATAAGGTATCTCCTGGTTTAACTGTGTAAGTACTGGCTTCAGTATCGGAAGTTCCGATTGCCAAAGATAATGCAGTAGCTGCGAATAATGTAAAAATAATCTTTCTCATTCTCAAACCCCTTTTTCTTCTCTATTTATCGATAATTCGATCTATTCTCTGTAATTTACTTAATTCTATATAATTAATCCAATATAGGCAATAAGTTTCAATATTACATTTGTGTTACAAAGATAATGGTAACAAAAAATGATTTTTATAATTCTTTTCGAAAAAATGATTTTTATAGCCTTATAGGCAATCAAAAGAAGCGTTCACATAATAACTATCGGCATGATTTGGAAAAAGTTAATAGCTAATACTAAATTACTGCTCTATATTTATAGATTTTCTCTTTAATTGTCTATGAACAACTATTGTTGAAGATGTAGTTGTCGATATGATGATTTGTTTTGAAATTTTCATTATTTAAGAAAGAGGACTAATTTCTTAGTTGAAAATGATACTTTGAATTGTTGCAATATTACCTTTTTTCTGACATCATGAAAAGAAACCGGGAGAGAACGCTTTCATTAAAAGGAGGAGGTAGAAAAATGTATGCGACACTTGGCAAAATCTTTGATCAGACGGTGAGCAGGTATCCGGACAAAGAAGCGCTAGTTGATATAAGAAGGGAACAAAGATGGACCTATTCGCAATGGAGTGATGAAGTTCATCGTTTAGCAAATGCATTGACGGCAGAGGGAGTCAGCAGAGGAGATCGTGTTTCAAGCTTTTTGTTCAATAACAGTGAGTTGCCTACTGCATTGTTTGCCTGTGCAAAAATCGGTGCTATTTTTAACCCTATCAACTTCCGTTTGAAGCCTGAAGAGTTGGCGTATATATTAAATGATGCAAGCCCTGAAGTCGTTTTGTTTGAAGAGGCTTTAAAGGAAACGATTGAAGGCATTGCTGCACAGTTTCCGAGTATTCAATTCTGGTATATAGATGAAAAAGCTCCGGATTACGCTGTCAGTTACCGCGAGAAGGTTAACGAGGCACCTGCTACAGATCCATGTGTGCCGGTCGATGAAATGGATACGTATGCCATTATGTATACAAGTGGAACAACGGGTAGGCCAAAGGGTGTCATTCATCGTCATCGGGACATGGCTGAACAAAGTCTGACATGCATCGCAATGCTGAAATATACAAAAAATGATATCGGCTTGGTAATTGCGCCGATGTTTCACTGTGCAGAATTACATTGCTGCATCATTCCGCGTGTCCAGGCGGGGGCATCAAGCATCATCATGCACCAATTTAACCCGCAGGCAGTCGTAGAGACAGTTGAAAAAGAAAAGGTTACAGTCATGTTTGCGGTACCGACCATGTGGAGTATGATGGCTGATCTGGAAGGAGCAAATTTGAAAGTCAAAACCTTGCAGCGCGGATTATATGGAGCGGCTCCAATGGCGCCTGTTCTGGTCAAGCATGTAAAAGAAGTGCTGGGAATCGATTTAATTCAAGCTTATGGCCAAACAGAAATGGGGCCGGCTATTACATTTTTGGCTGAAGATGAGCAGTTGACCAAAGCGGGGTCTGCCGGCAAACCTGCCTTTAATCATGAAATCCGAATCGTCCGGCCTAACGAAAAAGGCCCTTCGGAGCCGGATGAACGATTAGCGGCATTCGAGGTCGGTGAAATTATCGTTCGAGGACCAAGCATGATGGCTGGCTATTTTCATCGCCCACAGGCAACGGCCCGCGTGCTGTACAAAGATTGGTACCATACCAGTGATTTGGGATATCTCGATGAAGATGGCTATTTGTTTGTAGCTGACCGAGTTGATGATATGATCATCAGCGGCGGCGAGAATATTTATCCGCGCGAAGTGGAAGATGTTTTGCACGAGCATGAACTGGTCCAAGATGTTGCGGTGCTCGGAATTCCTGATGAAAAATGGGGCGAGGCGGTTATGGCATTTGTTGTTGTTAAAGATTCCACTCTGACCGAAGAGCAGTTGGAACAATTCTGCATCAATAACGACAAGTTGGCCCGCTACAAACGACCAAGAACTTACCGTTTTGTCGATGAGCTTCCCCGGAATGCCAGCGGGAAAATACAAAAATTCCTATTGCGTGAACTGTACGCGAAAAACAACGTATAAGAAAAATGCCCCCTCAGCCGAGTGCAAGCAAGGGCTGAGGGGTTTAAAATGGAAAAGGAGAATGTCATTATGCAAATGAAACCAGTGGAAGAAACGATTGCGGGTGTACTGGGAATTGAGTTTGGCGATATCACTCCTGATAAAGTAGTAGCGACCATGCCTGTACATGCGGCAACCCACCAGCCTTTTGGGCAGCTCCATGGAGGAGCGTCTGTTGTGCTGGCAGAGTCGGTGGCCAGTGTAGGGACCTGGCAGTTAATCGATCAGGAAACAGAGATTGCTGTCGGCTTGGAGATCAACGCTAACCACCTGCGCGGCAAGCAAGAAGGAATAGTGACAGCAATCGGCACGCCATTACATAAAGGCAGAACGACAATGGTTTGGGATATTAAGATTGTTGATGAAGAAGAAAAACTTATTTGCGTTTCAAGATGCACGGTAGCAATTGTCAAAAAGAAAAAGCAATAAAATCGAATGGAAAAACGCCTCCTGTTTTGAGTGCTCAAACGGAGGTGTTTTTTTGTGTATTTTATGTTCTGTGTTTCGGGATCGGGTGAGGAAGGGTTGAACGTGGGCTCGCATCACCGATTTCCAGTTTTTCTTAGCCCTAAATAGATAATGCAATAGAAAAAGCAAGAGTGTGAAAGTTCATAAAAGGGAATTTGTGTTCAGTTTTATTAGTTGACATGCGGGAATATGAAAAATAATAGAAGATAAGGAGGGGTTACGATGGCAAGAGACAAAAATTTAGAGGAATTGAAGCAAAAGCAGTTGGAAAAGGAACAGAGAGAACTGGAAAACGATATGGAGATGACGGATAGCGGACGGATCCCGGATATAGAGGACGATACAGAGAATAGAGAAAACCAAGAAGAGCAATAGCAGCCAAAGTGGATCTCCCGTATTCCGGTTTCGACCGGAGTGCGGGTTTTTCATGGAGAGGCATGTTACTATAAACACTATCAAAAAAGCAAAGAGAGAGTGGTTTATATGTTTAATTCCTTAACAGAATTAATGGAAGGAAGGAACCTGAAAGACAAACGTTCGATTTCTTGGAATCAGATTTGCCAGGAAGAGCAGTTATCCGAACGATTTATCAAAGAAAATCTGGATCAAGTAAATTGGAAGTTGATTTCGAGTCATCAAGATTTGTCGGAAGGTTTTATCCGGAAATACAGAAATCGTTTGTTTTGGGCAGACATTATAAAAACGCAGAAGCTCTCCGAAACCTTTATTGAAAAGTACGCAGATGAAAAGAAGTGGCGTCCGATTGCTTCGGAAGAGCTCGGTAAAAAGCAGCAAAAAACCCTTGAAAAAGAAGGCAGACCATTCGATGTAACGGAATACTGGAAGCTTGTTTCGATGAAGCAGCAGTTGGCCAACTCGAAAGGGTTGTCTCCGGCATTTATGGAAAAGCATCAAGACAAATTAGATTGGACAGAGTTGTCACGCCATCAATATTTGCCGATGCCGATGATTCATCGCCATGCCCGCCAAGTGGACTGGACACTGGTTACGCGCCATCAGGTTTTATCCGAACGTTTTATCGAAAAGTACAGCAATGACGTCGAATGGGAAACGATTACTTTTCACCAGTCTTTGTCTGAACGCTTCATTAATCGCCATCAAGCAAAAATGAGCTTTATTTCAGCGGAACAGGGACGTTCTGAATCCTTTCTTTTTACTCATTTCAACAAGTTGGATGCGGCCTCAATTCTGGAGTACCAGCAGTTGAAGAACGTAAAAAAATATAACCCGCTTGACGTCTATGTACTGACCAAAAACGGACAGAAAAAATACATTCTTAAATTCCACGATCTCACTGAAAACCTGGAGCCGATCCGAAAGGCTGACGAGGAAGAACTGTATGAACAGTTGGAAGAGAATGATCTATTAGCAACAGTGGAAGAAGATTTTCCTGAATTGATGATTGTCGGTGATATGCGGTTCTAATCACGGCACCAATCTTTGTTGGAGCAGTTGTTATTGTTTTTCCAGGAAATAATATAAAGCAAAGCAGTTTGAACTAGAAACTACTTATAAAATAGCCGCTCTCTAAAATTCGGAGAGCCGGTTATTTTTATTTTGATAAAAACAGGTTATACTGAATAAAAAATTGAAAGTTGGGATTCTATTCATGGCGTTTACGGATTTATCAATTGCGAGCGAAGCGACTATTCTGCCGATTTTGGAAATTGCAGAACAGGCAGGCATCTCTAAAGAAGCCTTGGAATTGTACGGAAACTTTAAAGCAAAGATTAATGTGGATCGATTGCCGCCTGCTCAAAAAATGGGACAAGTGGTGCTGGTTACAGCTATCAGCCCGACTCCTGCCGGAGAAGGGAAGTCTACCGTTACGGTAGGATTAGCAGATGCATTTAAACAATTAGATGAATCGGTCGCAGTTGCGCTCCGCGAACCATCTTTAGGTCCGGTCATGGGTGTGAAAGGTGGAGCTACTGGCGGCGGATTTGCACAAGTTTTGCCAATGGAAGATATCAATTTGCATTTTACAGGGGATATTCATGCCATCACTTCTGCCAATAATGCACTCGCTGCATTTATTGATAATCACCTGCATCAAGGGAATTCTTTAACTATTGATCCGCGGCGCATTACGTGGAAACGGGCATTGGACATCAATGATCGTGCACTGCGCCAAGTGACAATCGGACTTGGCGGACCTGGACAAGGCGTGCCGCGCCAGGATGGCTTCGATATTACGGTAGCCTCGGAAATTATGGCGGTCCTGTGCTTGGCTACTTCTTTAGCCGACCTGAAAGAGCGGTTGGCGCAGATGGTCATTGGCTATACGTACGACCGGGAGCCGGTTACAGTAAGAGACCTTGGAGTGGAAGGGGCTTTGACTTTATTGCTGAAAGAGGCCTTTAAGCCTAATTTGGTCCAAACTATCGAAGGAACGCCTGCCATCATCCACGGCGGTCCATTCGCGAACATCGCCCATGGCTGCAACTCGTTGATCGCAACGAATACAGCAAGAAGAATAGCAGACATTGTCGTAACGGAAGCGGGCTTCGGTGCAGATCTGGGTGCCGAGAAATTTATGCACATCAAATCGAGAAAAGGCGGCTTTCATCCGGACGCAGTCGTAATTGTTGCGACTGTCCGTGCACTTAAAATGCATGGCGGGATTTCAAAGAATCTATTGGCAGAAGAAAATGCAGATGCCGTCAAACGCGGTATGGTCAATTTGGCAAAACATGTGGACACGATCCGTCAATTTGGCATTGAGCCGGTTGTGGCGCTAAACCGTTTTGCTGGAGACAGTGACTCGGAATTGGATACAGTGCTGGAGTGGACAGAAAAAGAAGGTGTAGCCGTTGCCATGACAGAGGTTTGGGGGAAAGGCGGACAAGGCGGAATCGCTTTGGCTAAACTTGTCAAACAGGAACTACAGCGTCCAACCGACTTCCGGCATCTTTATAAAGAAGATGATTCAATTGAAGATAAACTCCGGACGATTGTTCAAAAAGTATACGGAGGAATGGACATCCAATTATCGGATCATGCACAAAAGCAGTTGGTCGAATTGAAAAAATACGGCTGGGACTCCTTGCCGATCTGTATGGCTAAAACCCAGTATTCGTTATCGGATCAACCCAAATTACTGGGGCGTCCTGAAGGGTTTACCATCACAATCCGGGAAATCATTCCTAAGCTGGGAGCAGGTTTTCTCGTATGCCTGACTGGAGATATTATGACAATGCCAGGCCTTCCCAAGCAGCCTGCTGCTTTGAATATGGATGTAACTGCTGACGGTAAAGCAATCGGTTTATTCTAGAGAAGAAAGAGCAAATTTGGTTGCCATAGAAGAGGAGAAAGAGATTCGGACATTAGCTTCCGGATCTTTTTTCTGTTTAAATTTAGCTTAAAACGCTAAATCGTTTAATTTAACTCAATAATCAGAAAAAACAAGGCTATTCAGGAAGATGAATGGTAGAATATAGGGGTCAAAGCATCATTAGTTAGGGGTGGAAATTATGGCAGCGACCATTGTTGAAAGTCTATATGGAAAGCTGAGGGGCCAGCAGCAAGGCAATGTCACCGTTTGGAAAGGCATTCCCTATGCTAAGCCGCCTATTGGAGACCGACGCTTTCGGGCGCCGCAGCAACCGGATCCATGGACGGAAGTTCGGGAAGCTTCTTTATTCGGACCATCAGCTATACAGGCGAGTAATGGCATCATGGAATTTTTGGGCACTCAAACGGACAATACAAGTGAAGATTGCCTTTACTTAAATGTTTGGTCACCCTCAGCTGACAGTCGGCGCCGTCCGGTCATGGTATGGATTCACGGCGGGGCTTTTACTACAGGCGCAGGATCTGGACAATTATACGATGGACATTCTTTTGCCGCGGAAGGGGATGTTGTCGTTGTGACGTTCAATTATCGTTTAGGAGCTCTCGGTTTTTTGCATCTGGGCGGCATTGGAGGCGATGCTTTTTCAGGATCATGCAATTGCGGCATTCTAGATCAGATTGCTGCTCTTCAATGGGTAAAGGATAATATTGAGAATTTTGGAGGAGACCCGGCACGTGTAACGGTATTTGGAGAATCTGCCGGTGCCATGAGCATTGGGGTGCTGATGGCAGTTCCAAAAGCACAAGGATTATTCCATCAAGCCATCCTGCAAAGTGGTGCAGCGGTAAATGTTCTCAGTTCTTCCATAGCGGAAAAAGTTAGCAGCCGTCTTCTTGCTGCTCTGAAAATCAACCATGGTGAAGTGGACAAAATCAGGCAAATCCCAGCTCAGCAGCTAGTCGATACTGCTGCTCTATTGCCGGCGATGAGTCTTGTTCCCGTAGTTGAAGGCTATTTGCTTCCCGTGCATCCTGAGCAAGCAATAGCGGAAGGAGCTGCAAAAGAGATTCCGGTCCTGATTGGTACAAATAAAGATGAATACCGGCTTTTCAGCTTTTTTGATCCACGATGGAAACAAAGTGACGAGGAAGAAATCTCTTCAATCTTTGAACATGCATTCGGTTTAAACTGGCTAGGGATTTCCGAATACCTGATAAACGGAGAAGAGTTGAACCAGGATATGTATGATAAATTGATGACCATGAGCCTGTTCACATTTCCGGCTTTGCAACTGGCCGAATTGCAGGTCAAGTTGGGTGCACCGGTATGGGTGTATAGATTCGATTGGGAAACGCCTGCTTATGGGGGGGAGCTGAAAGCCTGTCATAGTTTGGAGATTCCGTTTGTATGGAATACGATTTCGAAGCCAGGGGTCGAAAAAATGACCGGTTCTTCGGAAGAGCGGAAAAAGTTAGCTGAAGAGATGCATCATTCCTGGATCCGTTTTGCCAGAAGCGGTAATCCGAATACACCGAAGCTGCCTGAATGGCGGGCATATAATCTTGAACATCGGCCGGTGATGATTTTCAATCGCGAGAATGTCCTTGTTCACGATCCGAACAGCGAAGAGCGGAGAGATTGGCGAAATCTTATGAGGTATTTAGAGAAATCCCGTTAGCAACAGAAACAAAAAGTGGGAGGAAGAACCATGAACTGCCAAATCACCGTCACCGATTTTGTCGAACAAGGAACGGCGGTTTACATAAAAGTAAAAGTATACGATTATCAGAAAAATCATCAATATCAAGAAGAGCTTCGATTTTTAGGAGAGATGCTGTATGGAGAATTAATACATCCAAAAAAGTCGCCGCTAACAGAAGAATGTCGTTTGGAAATCATTGCGTATCTGAGAAAGTATTTTGGGCGTTACCCAAGTTGAATTTCAGCCTTGTAATGGTGAGGGGTATATAAGCAGTTCCATTCAGCAGTGCATTCTAAGCTGCAAAGAAAGTTTTTTGTTTTCCGATTAGATCAGTAGTATAGGCTCTTAAAAGGGAGAGATCCGGATGAAATTCCATTCAATGCGCCAACAGCAGACGTCTTTAAGTTTAACCGTCTACAACGATGGATTTGGATTGGTTAAGGAGACGCGGATGATTCCAGGAAATAAAGAAGTAACAGAAATCGAATTCATGGATGTTGCTTCGGAAATTGAAGTCGATTCCGTCTTAATTGAGGGGCTTCATGTACTGGAACAAAGCTATGATTCCGATTTGGTCAGTAAGGAAAGACTGTTGGAAAAGTATCTTGATGAAGTGATAACTGTAAGAAATGCAGAGCTGGATGAAGAGATGAAAATACGGTTGCTCACTATTTCGGGAAATATTATCGGTGAACGTGTCGATACGGGGGATATTGTCATTGATCCGATTGGGCAGCTGATTCTGCCGGCATTGCCTGCAGGCCTATTGACGAAACCTGTACTGACTTGGAAAATAAAAGCCGTTGAACAGGATCTCGAAGTGAAAGTTTCTTACTTAACCCAAGGTTTGGAATGGCAGACAAGTTATGTCGCTGAAATTTCGGGTTCACAGCTGACACTTACGGGGTGGATACAGCTTACTAATCACAGTGGCATTGATTTGTTGGAGAGCCGGCTTAAACTAGCTGCTGGAAAGATTAATCGGTATATGGATGCCCATCCAATAAATTCGCGGGCCAAGCTGTTTGCTAAATCGGAAGAGCCGGAATCTTTTTTTGAAGAACATAGTTTTGCGGATCACCATAGCTACACCATCGATCGTCCGGTATCTATCTTGCATGGACAGAAGAAACAAATCGGTTTCCTGAAAATAAGGGAAGCTGCTTTTCGTAAGCTTTATAAAGTAGAAGCAGACAGTAAACAGGCGAAAGTTATAATGGAATTCGATAACACCACAACCAATAAGCTAGGAATTCCTTTGCACAAAGGAATTTTAAAAGTATATGAACAAGACCAGGATGGGGAAATGGAATTTATAGGAGAAAATGTCATCAGCCATACGGCAGCACAACAGAAAGTGTCATTGCTTATAGGGGAAGCTTTCGATATTGTCAGTAAAAGCTGGGAGAAAAAACGGGACAAACGTGGAAATTTCGAATACGTAACCTATGTTTATAAGCTGCAGAACCAAAAATCCGAATACGTACGAATCGAAGTCGATCATCACATACCCGATCGAATTTGGCAGATGGAATCATCCACCCATGATTATGAATTAAAGCAATCAGATGAATTGGAATTCCGTGTACACATTCCTGCAAACAAAACTGTAGAGGTGGAATTTACTTATAAAGTGGACAGGACTGCCGATAATCGCCATAGGTAAAATGGAACGAGATCGTTCTCTCGTTCTTTTTTATGGATTATCTAACTATTACCGGTGTTCTATTTCCAATTTTTTGCTAGAATAAATTAATAAGCACCATTATTTTATGGATAAAGGGGAATTGGCGACATGTTTAAAAAGATGGCATCTGAGGCACTTGGTTTATCGGATATTGGGAAAATAATCGATCCGCAGGATTTTGATAAAACCGATTCCGATGACTACGTCATGTACGAAGACGGAGAAAAAATCTATTTTCTCATCAAAACAAAAGCGGACGAATACTGTTTCACAAATCTTGCCATTATCCACGTTGATGGAGAAAGTGCGATGTCTTCCAAGCGGACACTGAGACGCTATCCATATTCTCAGCACACCATTTCAAATGTTGTCCTCGAAACAGCCGGTAAAATCGATTTGGATTTAGAGCTTGCATTTACTGTAGGTTCAGTTCCTTTTAAAATTGACGTTCAAAAACAACAGGCGGACCGGCTAACAGATCTTTATAAATCGCTGTTAAGAATCGCGGAAAATACCCATGAAAATTCAATCATCATCAAAATGGCCAATGACAGTTTGGAGAAGGCCGTCACTGTTTTGCAGAATTCAAGAGCCGGTGACGTGGTATTGGATGACCAGTACTCAAAATTGACCGATTTTGGTTTTACGTGGATGACTTCTGTCCGCAACCAGTATCACGTTAAAGATTTCGGTGATGTATTCGAGAAGTACATCAACAATTAAAGGGCAAAGATGGATACCAAATCGGTGCCATCTTTTTTGCTGTTCTCCAACCGGTTTTGGTTTTCAAGATAATGGCAATTTAGGTTAGATTAGACGAAAAAGCGCAGGGAATGTCTTAAAAGAAAGGAGGAAACACATGTATACAACCGTATTGACACCAAGAGTTTCGGAAACAGACGCGGTAGGCCATATTAACAATACGAGCTTGCCGGTATGGTTTGAAGCAGCAAGAAACCCGTTGTTTGAACTGTTTACACCTGATCATGATTTTGCGAATTGGAAAATGGTCATAGTCAAGACAACATTGGAATTTACAGGACAAATCTACTTTGGCATGGATGTTGAAGTTAAAGTCTGGGTGGAAAAGATTGGCGGAAGCAGTCTGGAATTATACGAAGAGCTATATCAGGACGGGAAACTTTGCGCGCGGAACAATGCCGTTTACGTAAATTACAATTTAGCTAGCAAGAAATCCGAAAAAATTCCTGCAGCTATTCGTCAGGAATTGCTCAGACATTTACGAAGGTCAGAGGCAGAAGAAACAGGGATTATATCTGAATAAATGGAATATTTTTTTAATTTTCAACTCTCTTGAAAAGCAAAAACAGCGTGCTATAATAAGACCATTCAAATACGATTCACTCATATAATCGCGGGGATATGGCCCGCAAGTTTCTACCGGTTTGCCGTAAACGAACTGACTATGAGAAGCAACGAAACAGCTGAATGGCACCTTTTTTAGGTGTTTATTCTTTTTGTTTCCTTTCGAATTCAAGCTCGAAGGACATTGCTCCACTCATGGTATGAATGGATGCACGTTCTGAGGGCTTTTTTTCATGCCTTCAGCCGTGATAGAAGAGGAGCTGGCAGCATGAAAAAATTGCAGGATAAAATTATATCAGACGGCAAAGTCTTATCGGAATCTGTATTGAAAGTAGATTCGTTTTTAAATCATCAAATTGATCCGCCATTAATGCAGGCGATTGGAGAAGAATTCGCCTTGCGCTTTAAGGAAGACGGCGTCACAAAAATTTTGACGTTGGAATCTTCAGGGATTGCACCGGCGATGATGACCGGATTGGTTTTGGGGGTGCCGGCGGTGTTTGCAAGAAAACGAAAATCGTTGACATTAGTAGATCATTTATATACGGCAAGTGTCCATTCGTTCACCAAAAATGAAACCAATGATATTTCCGTATCAAAGGACTTTCTTCAGGAAGATGATGTTGTGCTGGTCATGGATGATTTTCTTGCCAATGGTCAAGCCGCATTAGGGTTATTGGATATTGTTGAACAAGCGGGTGCCAAGTTGGCCGGTATCGGCATTGTCATTGAAAAAGGATTCCAGCCAGGTGGGAAATTGCTCCGTAAACGCGGAATTCGTGTGGAAACATTGGCGCACATTTCGTCTTTAGAGAATGGCAAAGTGGCATTTTACGAGGAGGCGAAAGTTCAATGAAAAAAGCATTCGGCGAAACGGCGTTAGGCTTTCAACATGTATTGGCGATGTATGCCGGTGCAGTATTGGTGCCGCTGATTGTTGGGGAAGCACTTGGGCTTACTCCTGAACAATTGACCTATCTTGTCGCAATTGATATCCTTCTTTGCGGGGTAGCGACCATTCTTCAAATCGTCAGTAACCGCTTCTTTGGAATCGGACTTCCGGTTGTACTTGGTTGTACATTTACTGCAGTTGGCCCAATGATAGCAATTGGCGGACAATATGGCATTTCCGCTATTTATGGCGCTATTCTAGTTTCTGGGTTATTTGTCGTTTTGATCAGTGGATTTTTTGGCAGTCTTGTCCGGTTTTTCCCGCCTGTGGTTACAGGAACAGTGGTGACCATCATCGGAATCACGTTAATTCCAGTAGCTATTAATAATATGGGAGGCGGCCAGGGAGCCAGTGATTTTGGTTCTCTTGCCAATATCGGCCTATCTTTCGGCACGCTTTTGTTCATCGTGTTCATGTACCGTTTTACTAGCGGTTTTCTCCGAGCGATTTCCATCCTCCTGGGTTTGGTTGCCGGTACAGTAGCTGCCTTTTTTCTTGGGAAGGTGGATTTCTCTCCTATTGCAGATGCTTCTTACTTTCACATGGTCGAACCTTTTTACTTTGGAGCTCCGACATTCGAGTGGCCTGCTATTCTTACCATGATTTTAGTAGCGATGGTTTCTTTGGTTGAATCAACTGGTGTATATTTCGCTCTTGGAGATATCACAAAAAAGAAAATTGCAGAGAAAGACTTAGCAAAAGGGTACCGTGCAGAAGGTTTAGCCATTGTACTAGGAGGAATTTTTAACTCTTTCCCCTATACTGCGTTTTCGCAAAATGTCGGGTTGATTCAAATGTCTGGCATCAAATCACGCAAAATTATTCTGATAGCAGGCATCATGCTAATTACACTAGGATTCGTTCCTAAAATTGCTGCTGTAACAACGATTATCCCGCCATCAGTTTTAGGGGGAGCAATGATTGCGATGTTTGGTATGGTGATTGCACAAGGCATCAAAATGCTGAGCACGATTATTACGGATTCTCAAGAAAACTCTATGATCGTAGCTTGTGCTGTCGGTATTGGATTGGGCGTTACGGTCGTTCCTGAATTGTTTGTTCAATTGCCGTCAAGCCTACAAATTTTGACCAGTAACGGCATTGTGGCTGGAAGTGTGACGGCTATTGTCCTGAACATCCTTTTCAATATGCTTCCTTCAAGAAAGAGACAGCGTGCAGCTGCTCCTGTCGTAAAAGAAAGTGCAATAAATCAAGGATAAAACAAAAACGAGTGAACCGCTTATAAGCGATTCGCTCGTTTTTTTACTTGCTGTGGATATACAGAAACTTCAAGGTTTCTTCAAATGTATCCCGCGCATCTTGTGTACTCAAATCGTATTGATATTCATGCTTCAAATTTTTCTGGGTACCTTCGAAAAATACAGAGTTGACTGATACTTCATTGGATTGGAGAACATCAACCAGTTCCACGGACTGGGAAACAAAAGGATCCGCATCGCCAACGGTTATGAAAACGGGAGGAAACTCAGGGCTGATGTGCTGGACCGTAGAAAGTTCATCAATTTTCGGAAATGATTCGAACGGTTCAGCGCCGGTATAAGCTGTCAGGTATACATCAATGTTTGGAAATGCAGTGGCCCGAGCGGTGTCTAAATTGTAGAGGCCGCACAATAACAATGCTCCTTGAAGCTGATTGTTTGATATTGCTGGCTGGATTGCCATGGTGTTGGCCAATTCCGCATTTGAAACAAGAGCAGCAACTTGACTGGCAATTTGTGCGCCAGCTGAGTCGCCTCCCACGAACACCGTCTTCATGTCACCGCCATATTCAGCAGCGTGAAGCTGCATATAGGCAAGCGCTTGATTGGCTTGGAACACCGGGCCGGGATAACGGGAAGCAGGAGCTAACGCGTAATCCATATTCGCCACTACATAGCCGGCATCTGCCAAAGCCATCGCATAATCCTGACGGCTGTCTTTAGACCCTCCCACATAACCTCCGCCATGAATCCATAAAATGACAGGCATCATAGCAGTAGCGTTCTTAGGGTGGTAGATATCCAAAAAGCTATTTCTAGAATCGCTGTATGCTAGGTTCTTTACAACGCTGACTCGCTCCTGGATCTCATTGATATCGGGCGGCGAGCTGAATGCGGCAGAACCCGCTATTTGTATGGATGCTGAAGCATCAGGAGAAGAAGAGATCTCCTCGAAAACGAACATAGTCAATAAAAGAGCAATAAAAGAAAGAGAGACAACCCATTTTTTTTGAGTCCAGCGTTTGATTTTAACTCCCACAGTATCCATCCTTTAAAATGAATTTTCCCCGCATTTCATACCTTCTAGTGTAAATACTTCTTTTGTCCATCATATCTCTATCCAATTACAGGCAATTAGTCTGGCTTTTTTATATAATAGCTATGCTAACATGAAAAAAGATAGGGACCAACGAATTAACTTTAATAAAATGAAATATATTTGTAACAGGCTTTAAGCTAAAATGCAATATAAGATGGGTAACTTAAGAGGTAAAGCTTTTTTAAGCTTTCGAATGGAGTGAGTGAATGTTTGGATTAGCCGATTTGATCGCCTTAATAATTTCTGCATTTATTATTTTACCGGTAGTTGTCTTTTTAAGGGAATCGGGCTATTTGTTAATGAGTTTAATACTGGGTGTGAAAAATCCTCGGATGACCATTGGGTCGGGACCTAGAATTTTTAAGCTAGGCATGTTTGATGTACGTAAATATTATCATTTATATAGTTGGTTCTCATACGACTCATTGAAAAGGGAAGGGAAAATTGCGTATATCTCCCTTTATGCGGGTCCGATTTTGGTGAATACGGTAGTGGCACTTACAATAAATGCGCTTCTGGCAAATGGGATGCTGGAAGAATATGCAACTTTTTGGGAACGTTTTGTTTTTTATGCGTTCTATTATGTGGTGTTTGATATCGTGCCGATGAAAACAGCCAATGGAATGCCGAATAACGGCCTGATCATCTATGAAATGCTCCGCTACGGCCGAAGAACCGATTTTAATGATGAACCTTTCCTGCCTTCTACTTCAGAAGTTGAAGAACAATACAATGAAGATATGGAGAAAATAGAGGAAGTCAAAGAGCATCAAAAAGATCAAATTGAAGAAGAACAGAAAAATACGGATATGTCCAAGTCTGAAGAAAAGGAAGCAAAAAAAGAGATTGAAGAAGACAAAAAAGAACATCAGGAAAACTTAGAAAAGATCAAAAATAACAAACAAAAGAAAATGGCAGAACATGAAAACAATCTGCCAAATGACGACAAGCGTTAGTTTGAAAACTCCAGTCAAATATCTTCAGTTCAAGATAATGGAGTGGTAAGGTGAGTAAGCAGAGTGAAAGATAGCTGAGGGAGTGTTGCACAATGACAAAAAAATCGATGGGAATTCATCACATTACGGCAATTGTAGGAGATCCACAGGAAAATGTGGATTTTTATGCGGGTGTACTAGGATTGCGACTAGTCAAAAAAACAGTGAACTTTGACGATCCAGGAACTTATCATTTGTATTTTGGTGATAAAACCGCAAAACCGGGAACCATCGTCACTTTCTTTCCTTGGGGAAATGCCTATAAAGGAAAAATTGGAGATGGCCAAGTAGGTGTCACCACTTATGCAGTTCCTGTTGGCGCCTTAGTGTTTTGGGAAAAAAGATTGGAAAAATTCAACGTGCCATTTTCAAAAAAAATACGTTTTGAAGAGCAATACCTAACATTTGATGATCCGCACGGCTTGCATTTGGAGCTGGTTGAAAGACAGCAAGGCGAACCGAATATGTGGGCAATCGGTGAAATAACGGAAGCTGTGGCCATTAAAGGATTTGGCGGGGCAACGCTGTACACAGCCAATGCAGAAAAAACGGCTGAATTACTGGAAACGGTCATGGGCTTTGAAAGAATTGGTGAAGAAGATGGACTTCTGCGCTTGCGTGCCGCAAGCGACCTTGGCAATATTATTGATGTGAAATTGTCTCAAGTTGGAACAGGACAGATGGGGGTCGGGACAGTCCATCATATCGCTTGGCGGGCACTTGACGATGCGGATCAACTGGATTGGAAGCAACAAGTGGAAACCTATGGGCTTGGTGTCACCCCTGTTCAGGATCGCAATTACTTTAACGCGATCTATTTCCGTGAATATGGAGACATCCTATTTGAAATCGCCACCGATCCACCAGGATTCGCGATTGACGAATCGCCGGAAACTTTAGGAGAAGCGTTGATGCTGCCAGCGCAATACGAAAGACACAGAAAAAATCTTCAACGCGACCTAACGCCAATAAAAGTGAAAAATTTAGATTGATTGTAGAAAAGCGGAAGCAGCCATGTAGCTCCGACAAGCGCTGGAAGCATCCACGTAATTTTGATAAATAGTGGAAAGTAACGTGGAGAAAGTTAATAAAAGGAAAAGCATCTCCGATTTTTTTGGAGATGCTTTTCCTTTTATTTAGAAACCATGCTTCTGAAGGCTAATGCAATGTTTTGAGGTCTTTCAGCCAGTCTCCTCATATAATAAGCATACCAATCTTGTCCAAAAGGCACATAAGTAGTGAACGCATAACCTTCTTTTGCAAGATCTTTCTGCATTTCTGAACGGAAACCGTACAGCATCTGGAATTCAAACTTATCCAACGGGATATTTTTTTCTTTAACAAAAGCTTTGACTTGCTCAATAATATGATGGTCATGGGTTGCGATGGAAGTATATCCAGGTGCTTGAAGGTGAATCTTGATCAATTTCAAGAAATTCTCATCGATCTCATTCTTTTCCTGAAGGGAGACTTCTGCGCTTTCTTTGTATGCACCTTTTACAAGACGAAGGCGAACATTTTTCAGGTTCTCCACATCTTTTTCGGAACGGTACAAATAGGCTTGGATAACTGTGCCGACATTTTCGAATTCCTCGAGCAGCGCTTCAAGAATATCTAGTGTTTGTTGTAAGTGATCATAGTCTTCCATATCTAAATTTATGAAAATATCATAGTTGGCAGCAGCTGCCACAATTTCTTGGATGTTCTTTAGACAAAAAGCGGGATCGACATCTAAGCCAATTTGCGTCAATTTAACCGACATATGCGCATTCACACCGTGGATCTGAATGGCTTCCAGTGTTTTCAATATAGCCTCTTTAGCTTGTGTCGCTTCTTCTTTGGTGTAAACAAATTCGCCAAGACTATCAATTGTTGCACTGATGCCATTCGCATTCAGTTCTTTTACTGACTGCATCATGCTTTGAATATCAGTCCCAGCCACCATTTTCCCAGCGCCTAGTTTCAATCCCCATTTTTTAGCAGCACTGTTCAATGGCCGATTTTTGGACAACGTAATGAAAAAACTTTTTGTTACACCCACTATTAATTCCTCCCATGCTGTTAGAACACTTTGTCGACAAGCTCATTTTAAAAATAGAAAATGCTTTATTCAATGAAATTCAGTTTATTTTCCGGAGGAAGTTGCTGTACATTTCATTGTTACCTCAGAGCATATCACAGATTAACTGAAAACAAAAAATCTTAAGAAGCGTATGAAATCTTGGTATGTTTTTCTGTCATTCGAATTGGCCTTCAATTGGAAATACCTAAGCTAAGAAAATATAAAATACAAAAAAAGTGTAGAATGGAAACAGATAATGAAGAGGTCAGGAGGTACTAAAATGAACCGGAAAGCCGGTATAGGATTTATTTTTTCAGTTTCAATATATGCCTTAGTGCATTTTATTACTTACTTTTATGAGAGCCGCACATTAACCGATATGCTTGCTGTTTTAGGTGCTTTGATTTTGCTGTCGGCATTGTTTTTATTGCCATTTAAAAAAATTCAATTGCAATTATTTTTAGTTGCCACGGCATTAATGGTGCTGTTTTTTACGAGTAATTCCCCTGTTAGTGACGTCATTCAAGGCTTGCAGCAAATGAGAAATCTGATCGGTTTATTGTTGATTGTGCCAATGATCAGCTGGGTTTTAAAAGAAGAGCCTTATATTGAGGAAATAATGAGTTTTGCTCATAACTTTCTCAATAAAAGCCAGAAGTTCTACTTTGGGTTAATGGCGATGACCCAAGTGATTTCTCACTTTCTTTTGTTTGGTGTTGTGCCGATGATGTACCGCTTTATCGATACTTTTTTAAAGGAGCATAAAGACGAGGCATGGGAGAATTTTAAAGGAACAGCTATCCTGCGGGGCTTTGGACTTTCTACATTATGGGTCATCAGCATTCCGAGTTTCATTTTTGCAGTGGAAGCGCTGGAAGCGACTCTTTGGAAGTCGATGCTGCTTGGGTTTGTCTTCGCTTTTGCTGGAACGGTCTTATCCGTCATTTTCTCCTACTATCAGGAAAAGAAATACGGAGTGGATTTTTCTTTTGTGTTAAAGCAGGAAATCGAAAAGGCGATGAAAAATTCGCGGAATCAAGGGAAGTGGAACAAGGATGTGGCTGAATTCGTATTCCTGTTCATTTCATTGTTCGGGACAATTTTTCTTGTTCATGAACTCACGGGGTTGGAATTTTTATTAACCATTCCACTAGTCATACTTGTTTGGACTTTTCTATATTTTATTATCAAAAAAAAATCTTCCAGTCTCTTTGCTGAAACCCGTTATTATTTTTCAGCAGGGGTCGCTAAACAGGCACAGCAATTCAGTATTTTAATTGCAGCGGGGCTGTTGATCTATGCGTTAAATCAATCGGATATAGGGGACTACGTAATAGATGGCATGAACTTTTTGACCGGAATCGTTCCGGTATTGAATGTGTTGTTCCTGGTTCCGTTCATTGTGATCCTGTTGGGCTTTATCGGATTAGGCCCTCTGCCGGTTATTGTATTGGTGACAGGCGTTTTAGAAGCTATTCCTTTTCCATACCCGCCGGAACTAGTTGTTTTAGCAGTGACTTCAGGAAGTGTCATCTCCATCATCCTGTCTCCATTCGTTATGCCGGTAATTATTTTAAGCAGTGTCAATGGATTAAGTGGAATCCGGAACGGTCTCCAGTTCAATTTGAAATTCGCTGTCGCTTTTTATCTCATGGTCCAGTTATTTATCCAGACAGCTATTCATTTGTGAGGAAATCTTAAAACAGATGAGTGCCTTAAAAGGTGCTCACTTGTAGATTGGTAAACCGATGCTTTTGAAAATTGAAAGCTCTCAATTGATGGCGTATAATTAAATTGACTGAATAGTAAAACGAATAAGGTGATAGTGTAGTGGGTCTTACGACAAAAAAACCGCCATGTGTAGATGGCGGTTTCGACTTTCATTTTGGCTGCGGTGCATGAATCTCCCATGACAATTTCAAAGCATCAGCCAAATAATCAGCAGCTTCTTCAGCTTTAAAGTTATCCACCTGGAATTTGGAATGATTCAATGAATAAATAACTTGCCGTTCCAGAAACAGCGTTTTCATATCTTCAAGAGAGCGACCTTTCAACAAAGGGCGGTTGTCAACGAGAATATGGATTCGGTCTTTCCACGACTCCCATGTAATATCGAGAAACAGGACGATGCAATTAGCCATACAAATGTCCTGTATTTCTTTTTGCAGAAAGGCACCGCCGCCGACAGAAATAATATTCAATGGCTGCTGGCTGTATTTCACAATCAACTCTTTTTCTTTGGCACGAAATGCCTGCTCACCATACACTTCGAATATTTGTGGGATTGGCATGGCAAATTCCTTCTCGATCTCCACATCAATGTCAATGAAGCTGCGATAGAGTCTTTGAGCCAACAGCTTGCCGACGGTTGTTTTACCGACTCCCATAAAGCCGATGCAGACAATGCTTTTTTCACGAATGGATAAACCGAAATTTCTCATGAGCAACCTTCTTTCTCATTTTATGGATTAGTCAGGTTCATAGCTTACTTTACCTCATCTGTATCGGAAATTCACGAGAATTATAAAATTGATAAACTAAATTAAAAAATCGAATCAAAGCACTCGAAATCCGCTTTCTATTTTTTGTGAATCAGGGAAACAATGCAGGAGAATTCTTTATATAGTACTTAAGCAATCGAATTTGGATCGGAATCTAAGCCGAAATATCGGCGGCTTAAATTTGATTTCCATATTAGACAGTCGAGGGGGAATTTGATGGCAACCAGCTTTTTGCTGACAGGATCGTATTCATCAGAAAAAGAACCGGGCATTAAACTTTGGGAATTTGAAGACAATACTGGGAAACTAACAGAGCAATTGGGTGTGGCGGGTATTGAACGCCCTTCTTTTCTCGCTGTTCATCCAAATGGTACCAGCTTTGTTGCGGCGAGCGAAGTGGGGAATGGGGAGCTGGTCAGCTATTGGATCCATCCTATCGCCAAAAAAATAGTGGAAATTAATCGTCAATCTTCAAATGGCGATCATCCTGCTCACGTCACGATCGACGAAACCGGACAATGGCTTTTGTCTGTTACATACTCAGGTGCTACTGTTAATGTTTATCCTCTTCATGCGAATGGGTCAATTGGAACTTTGGCGGCTTCGGTGAAGCACGGAGGGTCCGGACCGGATGCAGATAGGCAGGATGCCGCACATCCACATTCAGTCATACAGGTTCCCGGAAAAAACTTATTTTTGGTGTCCGATTTAGGGACCGATACGATATTTACGTACAAACTGGACGCTGATACAGGTGCACTGGCGCTTCGCTATTCAATTCAAACAGAAGCAGGAGCAGGGCCGCGGCACTTAAGTTTTCATCCCACGAAACCTTTTGTGTATTCATTGAATGAAATAAACTCTACGCTGATGGTTTATAGAATCAGCCAGTCAGGGCAATTGGAATTTTTGCAATTGCTTCCCTTAATTCCCGACAGCTATAAAGGGGGAAATACCAGTGCGGAAATTGCCGTTTCAAGTGATGGACGTTTCGTTTATGCTTCGAACCGTGGCCATGACAGCATTGCCTCTTTTGCTGTTCAGCATAACGGAACTTTGGAAGTGGTCGGATTAACGGATTCGGGCGGGGAAGGCCCACGGCATTTCGCCATAATTCCAGGAAATGAATGGCTGGTCGTGGCGAATGAGAACTCTCATACCTTAACTGTTTTAAAAGTCCATCATTCAGGTGCCCCTTGCACGGTTGAAAATATTGTCCAGACGACGGCCCCGGTGTGTGTCAAAGTGATTCACTAAATAAAGTAACGAATAAAAACAGGCAGAGAGTAGTTTTCTCTGCCTGTTTTTATTACCAGTCTTTTGATTCTTTTTCCATGATACCCAGTTCTTTAAGAAGGCGGATAAAGCCGCTGTCGTTATTTTCTTCAAAGGCTTTTTCGGTACAGGAAGAATGCGGGGGATAATTGAGTTCTTGGGCCTGTTCCAGCGTCGCTTCTTCCAAGAAGTTTGTAGCATCAGCTTGTTCAAAGCAGGAGGGTGCAATATACGTTCTGAATGAATGCTCCAGAATTACACGACTTTCCGGTGCGGGTGTATTTTCCCTGGGTATAAAGAAAAACAACAGCAATAAAGCGGCGGCAAGCAGCAATGCAAGCATCCATATCCTCTTTTTCTTCATAATTATTCCTCCGTCAATAGGATTTCCGCATCAGCCAAAATCTCTTCAACCGGTGGATTTAATCCATCATATGATTTCATGATGACACCTTCCTGGTTTACCAAGTAAAAATAGGTGCCATGAATAACTTGTTCATCATTGGCAGGTTTCCGAGCTAAAGTCTGGAAATTTTTCATAGCAAATTCATCAATTTCTTTTGGAGTATAGCCCGTCAGTAAATTCCAACTGGATAAATCGGCTCCATAATTCTCGGCGTAGGATTTCAGAATTTCGGGTTTATCAAACGCTGGATCCACACTGAAGGAAACGATCTGGACATCCAAACCTTCTTCTTTTAATCTTCCCTGCAAGTCTGTCATATTTGCCATCATTGGCAGGCAGACGGTAGTACAATTAGTAAAAACAAAATCAGCCAGCCATACTTCGCCTTCCAAGTCGGCTAAGCCAAAGTCTTCATCATTATGATTGGTGAACGTAAAATCCTCTATTTCCCACTCGAGTGGATCTTCAATGCCTTGGGTACATGCAGCTAAAAAAATGCTGAAGAAAACAGCCAGCAACAACCCTCTATATTTTTGCAAAAATTTCAGCCTCGCTTTCGATAACAGATATCCTTCTAAGCGTAGTAGATATTCTCTCCGCAAACAAGTACGTAAGTGGTTAGAAATGTGTAGACATTTCGAACGGTAAACTTACTGATTTTTATATTTAACTAAATATTTGAACAATTAAGCATCTTTACAAGGGATTTACATAACTTATGTAGAATTAAAGGAGACACGGAACTGTAAAAAATTTGGGGGTGTGAAAATGAATGATCTGCAAAGTCTTCTTACTCGTGAAAAGCTGGAAGCTTTTCATACAGGGCTGATGAAAGATGCGTATCTATACTTTGGCGCGCATGTCGCTGCAGAGGAAACAAGATTCACGATATGGGTTCCGGATGCAGCTAGCGTAGCAGTAGCTTGTACAGATCCTGCAAGCCAACGAGAAGAAATTTTTGGAATGCAGCAGCATCCCTTTGATTCGACGATCTGGCAACTGCAGATTCCTCAAAGACTTACTGGATACGCCTATGAATACATCATTGAAACACCGAACGGAGAACTATTGCGAAAATCTGATCCTTATGCCCAAGCGAGCGAAATGCGCCCGAGAACCAAGTCGGTAGTAGCAGCAGCGTCCAAGCACACGTGGTCGAAAACTGTTTTGCATCAAAAGAAGATTCAAAATAAGAACCATTTTGAAAAACCGATGGCCATTTACGAAGTACATATCGGAACCTGGAAGCGTAATGCGCAAGGAGGTTTCTTGAATTATCGTGAATTGGCTTCAGAGCTCATTCCGTATATTTTGGATATGGGCTTTACCCACATAGAAATTCTGCCCATTACAGAGCATCCGCTTGATGAATCCTGGGGTTATCAAACAACGGGTTATTTTGCGCCAACCAGTCGCTATGGAACCGCAGATGATCTGAAATATTTTATCGCCAAATGCGCGGAACACAAAGTCGGTTTGATCTTAGATTGGATTCCGGGACATTTTTGTGTGGATGAGCATGCGATGGTGATGTTCAACGGAACTCCTTTGTACGAAGATGAACGGGAAGAGCGGCGTGCCAATCCGGACTGGGGCACTTTAAATTTTGATATTCAAAAAGGTGAAGTTGTCAGCTTTTTGATATCGAGTGCCCACTATTGGCTGAATGAATTTAAATTCGATGCTTTTCGCATGGATGCATTGGTCTGTTTGTTGTTTATTCCAAATAGGAAAGAGCGTCCCCATAATAAAGAAGGCGCCGATTTTTTGAGAAAGTTGACAAACAGTTTAAAGGAGTTTTATCCGGAAACACTGTTGATTGCAGAAGATGCCTGGCATTATCCTAAAGTAACTCATGAAGTTTCTGACGGTGGTGTCGGTTTTCATTATAAATGGAACTTTGGCTGGATGCGTGACACGTTGGATTACATGGAAACACCGCCTTCCCAGCGTTCTGAAGTCCATCAAAAGATGAATTTTTCCCTCGTGTACCAGTACCAAGAGCGCTATCTCCTCGCACTTTCCCACGATGAAGTAGTGAATGGCCGCGGGTCTTTATTGAATAAGCTGCCAGGAACGCTGGATGAGCGCTTCCTTCAACTGCGGTTGCTGCTTGGTTTCTGGATTGCTCATCCGGGTAAAAAATTGTTGTTCATGGGGCAGGAATTTGGCCATTTCGAAGAGTGGGAATTTAAACCTGAATTGGATTGGCCTTCATTGGAAGATGAAGATCATAGAAAAATGGCTGATTTCACAAAAGAATTGCTGAGTTTTTATAAAGCTGAAAAAGCATTTTTTGAATTGGACGATCATCCTGATGGCTTTACCTGGATCGATGCGGATAACCATGAACAAAGCGTGGCTGCTTTTGTTCGAAGAGGCTATATGCCGCAGGATGAGTGCATCGTTGTCTGCAATTTTTCGAACCATCACTATACTGATTTTAAATTGGGAGTTCCGAAAGGCACTGCGTATGAAAAAATTTTTACAACAGGGAAGCAATACCGGAAAGCAGTTATTGAAGCGGCAGATGCCCCATATGATGACTTGCCGTATTCCGTAGTAATGGATTTGCCCGCGTTTACGATGAATATATGGAAACAAAAACAGGATGGGAGTGGAGCAGGATGAACGATAAAGTAGTAGCAATGCTATTGGCCGGTGGACAGGGTAGCCGGTTAAAATCACTAACTTATACAATAGCCAAACCAGCGCTTCCGTTTGGCGGGAAGTATCGGATCATTGACTTTCCGTTATCAAATTGCACCAATTCAGGAATTGAGACCGTCGGAGTTTTAACTCAATACCAGCCTCATATGCTGCACGAGTATATCGGTCTTGGGACACCGTGGGACTTGGACCGCCATAACGGAGGGGTGACAATGCTGCCGCCTTATGCTGAGATTGATGGCATCAAATGGTATGCAGGAACAGCCAGTGCAATTTACCAGAACATTAGTTTTCTTCAGTCGTGTGAACCCGAATATGTATTGATTCTTTCTGGAGACCATATTTATAAAATGGATTATGAGCTGCTGATTGAATACCACAAAGAACATGAAGCAGACGTAACGATTTCAGTGTTAGAGGTGCCATGGGAAGATGCCAGCAGGTTCGGAGTTGTTAACGTCGATGATAATTTGAATGTCATGGAATTTGATGAAAAACCGAAAAATCCGAAAAGCAATTTGGCTTCTATGGGTGTATATGTATTCAACTGGAAAAAATTAAAAGAGTATTTAGAAACGGACAATGTAAATGAAGAGTCTTCCCATGACTTTGGGAAAGACATCCTGCCGAATATGCTGGAAAATGGTCAAAAAATGGTCGCTTATCCGTTTAAAGGATATTGGAAAGATGTTGGAACGGTTGAAAGCCTGTGGGAAGCCAATATGGATTTGCTGGATTTAAATTCAGGCTTGAATTTGCACGATCCAGGCTGGCGAATTTTTTCTTCGAATCCACAGCTTCCTCCGCAAATCATTACTGAAAGCGGCGATGTACAAGGATCGATGGTAAACGAAGGTTGTGTCATTTCGGGAGAAGTTGTAAAATCTGTCATATTTCAGAAAGTGAAAATTGAAGAAGGAGCATCGGTCTCTGAAAGTGTCGTGATGAGCGGGGTATCGATAAGCAAAGGCGCCAAACTTCATCGGGCGATTGTGCCGCCGAGATTGGTAGTTCCTGAGGGCTTCGAGATTGCTGACCAGCAAGACGAGGTGGTCTTATTGACCCAAGAACAATTGGATGAATGGAAGGAGCGTGGCAGAAAATGAACTTACTGGCTGTAGTGGATGCTTCTGTTAAAAAAGAAGGGCTGCAGGATTTGACAATGCAAAGGACTGTTTCTTCTGTACCTTTTGCTGGACGTTATCGATTAATTGATTTTCCTCTATCAAACCTTGTCAATTCAGGTATTAATACGGTTGGTGTGTTCCCGTCTTATCCAGTTGCTTCTTTGCTCGATCATATTGGTGTAGGAAAAAGCTGGGATTTGGACCGCAGGAAAAACGGGTTGTTTTTCCTGCCAGTTACCCAACGCGACGGTGGACTCTCCAGCGTTGGTGCATTTGCCGCATTAGAAGAACATATGCAATTTTTCACAAAAAGTGCTCAGCCTTACGCTGTAGTAACCAATGGTTTCACTATTAACCAATTGGACTTCAGGGATATGCTCAACAAGCATATCGATTCAGGTCTAGACATTACGGAAGCTGTGAGCGAAGGAATTTCATTGAAAACCTATATTCTATCAAAAAATTTACTGATTGATCTAATCCGAAGTCACCGTGAAAAAAAGGTAGTGAGTGTCGAAGATGTCGTTAATTTGAAGAAGAGCCCTTACACTTACAATGAATATGAATACAAAGGGTATTTTGCCATTATTGACTCGGTACAAAACTATTTCCAAGCTTCAATGGCGCTGCTCGATGAAGAAAACAGAAAGCGGCTGTTCTTGCCCAACCGTCCAATTTATACGAAAGTCAAAGATGAACCGCCGACACGATATGTCAAGGGTTCCCGTGTTAAGCGAGCGCTGGTTGCAAACGGCAGTACGATCATGGGGGAAGTGGTAGACAGTATCGTTAGCCGGGCCGTCTATATTAAGAAAAATGCACGTATAGAAAAATGCATTATCATGCAAAAATGTATTGTTGAAGAAAATTGCAATCTGTCTTATGTTATTGCGGATAAAGACGTCTATATCGGAGAAGGCGTGGTATTGAATGGAACGCCGGAACAGCCGATTGTTCTGCGCAAAGGAGAACGTGTCACGAAGGAGGATGTACGATGAAGATCATTATGGCAGCAGCAGAATGTGCGCCTTTTGCAAAAGCTGGGGGACTGGCTGACGTAATAGGAGCATTGCCAAAAGAACTCAGCAGATTAGGCCATGAAATCAACGTCATCGTACCAAAATACAGTGTGATTTCAGAAGAGTATACCGCCGAATTCGCCTTTAAAGAATCAATTGAATTCAGTTTTAAAGGCCAGCAAAAATCTTTTGGGGTTTTTGAATACGACCATGCTGATGTGAAATTTTTGTTTGTAGAAAGTGACGACTACTTCAAAAGAGATCAAATTTATGGCCAGGAAGACGATGCTGAACGATATGCCTTTTTCAATCGTGCGGTACTGGAGATCGTGCAGCGACAAACAAAGCAGCCGGACTTGCTTCATGTCCATGACTGGCATACTGCCGCAATTCCTTTCTTGCTAAAGGAAGATGAGCGGTATTCATCTATTAAGGCAATTAAGACAGTATTAACAATCCATAATCTGCAGTTTCAAGGAAAGTTCTCAAAAGATACATTTCAGGAAAACTTCGAAATGGATGAACGTTATTATGACGAAGGCATCGCGGAGTGGAATGACGATTTCAATGCATTGAAAACCGGTATTTTGTATGTGGATAAAGTAACAACTGTCAGTCCAACTTATCGCGATGAAATCTTGACGGATTTTTATGGAGAAAAATTGAATGGTCTTCTCCAAGAAAAAGAGCAGGATTTGGTCGGTATTTTGAATGGCATCGATACAGAAGTCTATAATCCGGCAACGGATCTGTCCATTGAGCGTGAATTCGATGCAATGAGTCTGGAAGGAAAGCAGGTCAACAAACGGGCGGTCCAGATGAAAGCTGGTCTTCCAGAACGCGGAGACGTGCCCCTATTAACGATGATCTCGAGGCTGGCAGGACAAAAAGGAATCGATGTTTTGCAGGAAGTGCTTCCTGCTTTATTGAAGGAAGAGGATGTTCAATTTGTATTATTGGGTTCTGGAGAAGAAAAATACGAACAGTTCTTTCGGGAATTGGCCGCCGATTTTCCGGACAAGGTTTACGTTCACGTAGGCTTTGATGAAAGCTTCGCTCATTTATTGTATGCGGGGGCGGATATTTTCCTGATGCCTTCCCATTTCGAACCATGTGGTTTGAGCCAATTGATCTCCATGCGTTATGGAACTGTACCGGTAGCCAATAAAACTGGGGGCCTGAAAGACACGGTTGTGGAATATGACGAAAATTTGAAGACCGGAAATGGTTTTTTGAGCGACTTTTCACAGGATAGCCCGTTCGATGCTGCGCTTAACCGATCGCTGGCTTTTTATAAGCAGCCGGAGCATTGGGAAGCCATCAAAAAAAATGGCATGGAAGGCAATTATTCCTGGTCGCGCTCTGCAGCAGAATACGCTAAACTCTATGAAAGGATAACCTAAAGGGGTGTGCCAATTATGTTTTCATCAAAAGAAGAGTTCAAGAATAGCTTTGTCACTCGAATGGAACACAAGGGAATGGAAAGAACTCTAGAACTGGCCTACGAAACACTTTGGGAAATGACGCACGAATGCATTCAGGATCGCTGGACTCGAACCAGCCAATTGTATAAAGAGAATAATGAAAAGCAATTATATTATTTCTCCATTGAATTTCTAATTGGACGGGTTCTTGGCCAAAATCTTATCAACTTAAATTATTATGATATCGTCAAGGAAGGCCTGGAAGAGATGGGTTTTCAACTATCTGAGATGGAGGAGCTTGAAACAGAGCCGGGGCTCGGCAATGGCGGTTTGGGAAGATTGGCCGCTTGTTTTGTAGATTCCTTGGCTTCGCTTGAATTGCCTGGACATGGTTATGGCTTGCGCTATAAAGGTGGTTTATTCACTCAGCATTTCGTCAATGGCTACCAGACAGAGCAGCCGACTCAGTGGATTCAAAAGGAGCATAATGTGGATGTTCGCCGTGAAGAGTTGGCGGTGGATATTCCTTATTATGGAGATGTTCAATTGGTCATGGGGCTGGACGGTCTAAAGGTCAAAGTGGAAAATTCCGAGTGGGTTAAAGCGGTGCCTTATGACATGCCGGTAGTAGGTGCAAACGGTGGTACCGTTAATACACTTCGGTTATGGCAAGCGGAAGTTTCAGATCGGCCATTTCCTGGAGACAAGGATTATGCTGTGTACGAGCACGAGACTGCCAAAATAACAGATCGGCTGTACCCTGATGATTCGTTGGATGCCGGAAAAATTTTGCGCCTGAAGCAGCAGTATTTTCTCTGCAGCGCATCTCTCCAAACCATTTTGAAAAATCGTAACTTTGCTATAGAAGAACTTCCTGAAAATGTGGCCATTCAAATCAATGATACGCATCCGGCTCTGGCGGTTCCAGAATTGATGCGTCTTTTGATAGATGATCACGGCTTAAGTTGGGAAACAGCTTGGGATGTAACTAACCGTACGATTTCTTATACCAATCATACGATTCTGGAAGAAGCTATGGAGAAGTGGGACAGCCGGCTGATTCAGTCTTTGCTTCCGAGAATCTATATGGTCATCGAAGAAATCGACCGGCGCTTTAAAGAGAGCTTGCAGAAGCAGGAACTCGACGAGGAATCCCTTCACAAACTGTCAATTATCGAAAATGGAATTATCAAGATGGCGGTATTAGCTGTAGTGGGAAGCTATAAAGTAAATGGCGTAGCAAAGCTGCATACGGAGATTTTGAAAAAGCGTGAAATGAAAGAGCTGAACGAACAATTTCCGGATAAGTTCCATAATAAAACCAATGGCATTACGCATCGCCGGTGGTTGCTAAAAGCGAATCAGGAGTTGTCAGGGCTGATTACAGAGACAATCGGACCGCAATGGATCAAGGAACCTGAGCGGTTGAACGAATTGCATTATCTTGCTCAAAATCATGCCTTTCTTCAAGAGTTCCAAGCAATCAAGAGCTTGAAAAAAGAGCATTTAATCCATCACCTTCAGCGAAACCAAAATGTCATTGTGGATCAGGATTCGATTTTTGATATTCACATCAAGCGGTTCCATGGCTATAAACGCCAATTAATGAATATTCTCCACATTCAGATGCTGTATGATCGGATTAAACGGGACTCGACGTATCGGCCATATCCACGGACTTTCTTTTTTGGAGGTAAAGCGGCACCAAGCTATCACTTTGCTAAACAAGTCATTAAAATGATCAATACGGTAGCTGCAAAAGTAAACAGCGACCCCTTAGCAAGAAAGCATCTGCATGTCGTTTTTGTTGAGGATTACAATGTAACGCAAGCAGAATATATGATTCCCGCAGCGGATGTCAGTGAACAGATATCAACCGCCTCGAAAGAAGCATCGGGAACTGGAAATATGAAGCTGATGATGAACGGTGCTTTGACTTTGGGTACTTTTGACGGCGCAAATGTTGAAATATTTGAACAGGTTGGCGAGGAAAATGCATTTGTTTTCGGAATGAGGGCCGAACAGGTCATGCAGTATGAAAAGGACCGGTCCTACGATCCGAAAGAAATCATCGAGTCGGACCCGGAAATTGCACAGTTGATGCAAGAGCTGATTAAAGGGGAATGGACAGAAGGAAAAACGAATGTCGACTTTATTGTTGAGCAATTGCTGGAGAACCGCGATCCTTATTTCATATTAAAGGATATACGCAGTTATGCGAAAGCGCATGAACAAATTTTGGACGTCTATGCGCATCCGGAAAAGTGGGCTGAAATGTGTGTAAAAAACATTGCGGCTTCCGGTATTTTTTCAAGCGATCGTACCATCCAGCAATATTCAGATGATGTCTGGCATTTAACGAAAATCCCCAGCGTACATTAAAAGCTGAAAGGGTGAGAATATGGCAGACAGAGAATTCGATAACACTGACTTAAAAGATTACAAGGCCAGTGGGGCACTCGCCGGCAAAGTGGCGATTGTCACTGGCGCCAGCAGTGGTATTGGTCAGGCAGTGGCAATTGCCTACGCTAAGGAAGGTGCGAAAGTGGTCATCGGTTATCTCGATGACGACGAAGGGGCCCAAAAAACCGTTGAATTGATTGAAGGCTATGGTGGAGAAGCCAAAGCGTTAAGCGGTGATTTAGGCAAATCGGAAAATTGCGACCAGTTGATCCAATTCACTTTAGCTGAATTTGGTCAAGTGGATATCCTGGTGAATAATGCCGGCTACCAATATCCGCAGACTTCGCCGCTCGATATTACCGATGAGCAGATGTTGAAAACTTTTGAAATCAAGGCGTTTGCCATGTTCTATTTGACGAGAGCGGCGCTTCCACATTTAAAAAAGGGTTCGCGCATTATCAATACCGCCTCCATCAATGCTTACCGAGGACATTCGGATTTGATTGATTATGCAGGAGCCAATGGAGCAATGGTGGCAATGACCCGATCGCTGGCCCGGCGTCTTGTACGTGAGGAGATTGCGGTAAATGGCATTGCACCCGGACCGATTTGGACGCCATTGATCACTAAAACTTTTGGTGATTTGAATCCGGATGTGGCCGATGATTTTGGAGAAGACGTGCCGGCAGGGCGCCCTGGACAGCCGTACGAGCTGGTTAAAGCGTATGTGTTTCTTGCAGACCCGCAAAATTCATACATGACAGGTCAGTTCCTGCATATGAACGGCGGCGACTATATGTCTACATAAACAAAATCAGGCAGGACAAGGAAATTTTCTTGTCCTGCTTTTTCATTTTTCATTGCATGTGGTAAAATTCACTGGAGAAAGAGGAGTGAGTTTTTGAAAAAGATGACGTGGGCCTTACTGGCAGTCTTTGTTATGGTGTTGCTGGCAGCGTGTGCAGAAACAGTTGAACAGCCAAAAGAAGAAAACAAAGACAAAAAAAGCAGTCAACAAAGTGAACAATCAAAACTTAAAGAGCCGGGTAAAGAGGAAGTTGCCCAGAACGGTCTGACCGTACATTATATTGATGTGGGCCAGGGAGATTCCACATTGCTTGAATTTGAAGGATTCTCAATGTTAATTGATGCAGGTAATTGGAACTCTACAGAAGCGGTGGATTATTTAAAAAAACAAGAAATTAAAGACATTGATATCGTCGTGGGGACACATCCGGATGCCGATCATATTGGGCAGATGGCGCAGGTGATAGGTGAATTTGATGTTGGAGAAGTGTGGATGTCAGGCAATACGAGCAGCTCCAATACCTTCACTAATGTGCTGCAGGCCATTGAAGCAAGCGGTTCGGATTACGTTGAACCGAGAAGCGGGGATGTTTTTGATGTGGGTTCTCTCCAGATCGAAGTGCTGTACCCGGATGAAATCACCGGAGCGGCAAACGAAGAATCGGTTTCAATGAAAATGACTTATGGCGATGTCCGTTTCATTTTTACAGGAGATGCGGGCGTTAAGCAAGAACAGGAAATGATCGACAGCGGCACAAATCTCGATGCGGAAGTTCTGCACCTGGGGCATCATGGTTCCAATACTTCGACAAGTCCGTCCTTTTTAGAGGCCGTGGCTCCTGAAGTTGCGATTTATAGTGCAGGCGCCGATAATTCCTACGGACATCCGCATGCGGAAGTAATAGCTGCCGCTGAAAATGCAGGAGTGAAAGTGTATGGCACAGATGTCAACGGGACAATCCTGGTTAAGACAGATGGGAAATCCTACACCGTAGAGACACAGCGGGAAGGGGTTCCGACTGAAGGGGAAAACCGCTGCATTGATGTGAACATAGCTTCTTCGGCAGAGTTGAAAGAGATTTCGGGGATTGGCGATGCTTATGCGCAGGCTATTATCGATCAACGGCCATTTGAAAATTTAGAGGAATTGACTGACATAAAAGGAATCGGCCAAGGGACGCTGGAAGCTATTCAAGAGCAGGGCCTGGCATGCATAGGAGGGTAACACGATGAAAGGCATTTTGGACCGGATTGAAGACGGCAGACATGCTGTTATTTTAGTGGAAGCAGAAGGCATTGAATTGGTCTTGCCCGCCAATCGCTTGCCTGAAGGAAGCCAGATCAATTCATGGTTTACCATTGATGCAGAAAATGGCCAATTGGCTCTTAGTTTGGATCAAAAGACAACCTCTTCTAAAAGCGAACAGGCTGAAGAGCTGATGATGAGACTTAGGCGGAAGAAAAAAGGAAGCCGTTTCAAGCGGAATTAAAAAGAAGCCCAGAATCTCTTGATGTCCTGGGCTTCTTTTTGTACCTGATTAAAGAGTAAGTTCGATTCATGACTTTTTCATTCTCTGCTGAGGAAAATCCTCTACGTTCAACGTGCCTAATCCTGTTCAATCAATTCCAAGTAATAATCGGCTACTTGATTGGGTTTATATAGATCGGTGATGGATGTTGAATAATTGGAGATAGATGCGTCAAACTCAACTTTTTTAGCTGGAACACGAATCCGAAAATGCATTTCATAAAGCAGTACTGCGATGTCATGATACTCTTCACTGGTGACTTTAAAGTCGAAGGAAATCTTTCTTTTTTCCTTTTCGGAATTAAGCTCTTTAACCAACTCTTCTTTAAAGTTGTAAGCATGTATCTCAGTGTCATTAATCCAAAGCGTCGTTTCCATAAGTTATTTCACCTCTGTTTTTAAGTGGTGGGTAAATTGCTGGATAGCCTGCGCCGCCAGCTGACTTTTAACCATATCTTCCATCGGCGGATTATAGAGTCCGGCCCGAACGTTAAGGTAATGGCGGTGCATCGGATTGTCTTCCGAAAGAGCGCGGGAGCCGACAATTTTCATCGCCTTGTCCACTACGCCCATTGCTGCATGAGTGACGGCGATTTTCGTGATATTCAGAGCTTCATCCATTTCAGCTTTATTGTCTGCAAGAACATAACGTTCTGCAGTTCCATATAAAAGATGGCGTGCGGTCGTCAGTTCGAGCTCCATTTCACCTATGGTCTGTTGGATGGCAGGGGTTTCCGCAATCGGTTTGCCAAGAGATGCAGGCTTGTAATTAGCAGCAAATTTTACTGCATAGGCCCTAGCGGCAGCGGCAATGCCAATATAACAGGCAGGAATATGAAGCAGCCAGCCTTTAGCGGCGGCTCCAGCCCCAGTCGGTTTTAAAATATAGGATTTGGGAATCCGGACATTGTCGAGAACCAATGTATGGCTTGCGGTGCCGCGCATCGCCAGCATATCCCAAGTTTCATCAATTGAGACTCCATCGGCATGGCGCGGAATGATGACGGTAATGACTTCATCATTTTCTGCAGCGGCGGTCACAAAAATATAGTCAAGAGCCGGTGCCATGGATGTATAGGTTTTTTCTCCACTGACAATGTACGAATCGCCATCAAGAACAGCGGTTGTACGCGGCAAGGCGCCTCTTGCGGGACTGCCGGCGTTTGCTTCTGTAGCGGCTGTATTGATGAATGCACCGTTTGCAATTTCTGCCATCAGCCATTCAGCCGAATCTGCATGCCAATGGCGGTTCTCTGCGTATTCCAGGACAATGCCGACATGCCAACCGATTGAAAGCGCTGTTGCTCCTGACCCTTCCGCTATGGCCTCCTGTGCCAAGACATATTCATAGAGCCCCAATCCCTGGCCGCCATATTCCTTTGGCAGCGACAAAGTATGATAGTTTATTTTTTTCAAATCTTTGATGTTATCGAAAGGGAAGGAGCCGTGGGCATCCAATGCGGGCTCACGTGCCTGGAAAGTCGGATGCATGGCGTGAAGCTGTTCGATTAACGCTTGCTGTTCAGGTGTTTTGATAAATTGGTTCATAAAGAAAGACTCCTTCCACTTTATTGGAGTGGGATAAGATTAAATTAAATTTAAGTTCTGCCGGACGAGGCAATTACTTCTTTTCTTTGTCCAGACTCCAGCAGCCAAATGCTAGGGTCATAAGACAACCTAACTGCATACAAAGAGCGTTACACTGTTGGACTGTCTTATGCCGGTCGAATCTAAACGGCCGCTTCCACTTTTCTAAATTAACCGTACCATAAAAAAGCCGCTAAAGCAGTGTGGCATGCTTTGGCGGCTCCCGTGTTAGCGGAGAAGAACTCCGTTTATTGCAATTTCTCTTTATGGGGTTTTCGAATGTCCGCTACAATTAAAGCTGCAACTAGGAATAATCCTAGATAGCCTACAATTGGGTAGAACAGTCTCACAAGTTCAGTGAATCCAACGAAACTTAAGATGTAAGCGATAATTCCGACGATGATGACAAAAATACGGAATTTTTTAGTTCCCATTACGACAAAGCGTGCTGAGAATGAAAACAGCATACTGACTGCCGTATTGTAAATCATGCCGAAGAGAACAAATGACATAAAGACTCCAAGAACAGGAGAAATATCATCAGCGATTTGCAGCAAAGGCATTTCTGCGCTGCCCACAATGTCCACTTTGGAGAAAATCGCCAAATGGCTCAAAATAATCAAGCCGCCGAGGATAAGTCCACCAATAAAGCCGCCGCGTGCAGCAACTTTTTCATCTTTTTCAGTGCCTCCCATGACAATGGCCATTGAAGCACCCACCGCAATATTAAATGAAACGTAATTGATGGCAGATATGAACCAATTTGGCAAAGCTGAAGTTTGTTCATTCGCAATTGAATTAAGTGCTGCAAATGAGGAATCCATCGTCACTAGGCTGTAGACTGCCAAACCGATGACAGCAATAATCAAAAATGGAGTAATGCTGCCAATGATTGCAATGACTTTTTGGACATTCATCATAATGGTCAAAACTACCAAGACTACCATGACTGTACTTCCTAAAGGTGCTGGTAAATTAAATTGCTGAGAGAAAATAGAACCTGCTCCTGCAATCATCACGACTCCTACTCCGAAAAGAGTAAGAATGATTATGTAATCGACGATTGTACCAATGATTCTTCCGCTAATACCGAAAATGGCTTCTTTATGCGATGTAGTTTTCATCCGGCTTCCGAGCCTTGTCAAACTCATCCCTAAATAGGCAAATAAAGCGGTTGCAAGAATTGCTGCAACTGTTCCCATATAACCGAAGCTTGTAAAATACTGTAGAATTTCCTGGCCAGAAGCAAATCCGGCTCCAACAATAATGCCGACAAAGGCACTTCCCATTTTTAAACTTTTCATGTTGTTCCCCCTTGTTGCGATTTGATGCAGTGATAAGTTTTTTAAAAATTAAAAAATCCCTATCTAAATATAACAAATGGAATAATGGGGTACAACAAGAAAAAGGGATTAAATCTATAGATAACCCTATATACCTATGCCGTTAGATGGTTAAAAATAACATATTAGAATAGTTAAAAAACAATTAGTAGTCCGTGGATCAATATAACGCATAAAAAAGCACCGCCGATTGAATCGACGATGCTTTAGCAATCAATTATTCGACGTCTTTGTTTGCGACGATAACCAATTTTCCTTTATCAAGTTCTTCTTCATATTCTTCTGCTTCCTGGTCGGATAAACCAGCAGCTGCTAATTTCGCACGAAGTTCGTCTCCACGTGAACTGGTCATGTTTTTCATGCTGTCCAAGAAGCCTTGCTCTTTTATGCCGACTTCTTCCGTGTCTAATGCCTTGGTAATGTCCTTATTGCGCTTTTTGTCGTGTGCGAAAATGTAGATATCGTCAAGAGAGTATCCTTGTGTTTCTAATTTCTCAATTTCCTTTTTGGCTTGCACTGCGTTTTCAACTGTCATTTTTAAAGTCAATGTAATCCCTCCAAAGTAAATTTGTATCTTACTAATATGCATACCACTGGAAGAGGGGGATTAAACAAGAGGATCTTTGTTCAATCAGTTATACTGAAAGAAATTAGAGACAGGAGTGGATTTTTTGAAGATCATACCGATTGGCGTTTGGGGAGGTTATCCCAATAAAAATGAAGCGACTTCAGCATTTTTAATTGAACAAGACGGATTTCGTTGTTTAGTTGATTGCGGAAGCGGGGTGTTAGCGGCTGTTCAGAACTACACAGAGCTACGTGATTTAGATGCAGTGATCATCAGTCATTACCATCCAGACCATATTGCCGACATCGGGGTACTGCAGCATGCCGCAATGGTGGGCATGCAGTTGAAGGAATGGGATACACCTCTCCTGTTTTATGCGCATGACAAGGATCCGGATGAATTCAAGAAATTGTTCTATAAAGGTGTGACGGAAGGGCGGGCTATTCAAGAATCAGAAACACTGAATCTAGGTCCCTGGCAGGTTTCATTCTGTGAAACGATTCATCCGGTGTATTGTCTGGCTATGAAATTCACAGCCAATGGGCGGACAGCGGTATTCACTGCAGACACCAGCTGGAAAGAGGAATTGGTCAGCTTTTCTGAAAATGCGGATCTGGTGATAGCAGAATCCAATCTCTATGAAAAATACCTGGGTATTATTCAAGGTCACATGAGCGGCAGTCAGGCAGGGGAACTGGCCGAACGCTCCAATGCCAAGCGATTGCTGTTGACCCATCTGCCTCAATACGGAGATTTAGCTGAAATTTTAAACGCAGCAAAATCCAGTTATTCTGGTGAAGTCGAGTTTGCAGTAATTGGAAAGAGCTATGAACTCTAAATCATCAATCAGCAGGCAGATAGTTTGTATACCCGATATTTTCCTTTTATCCTTAGAGCATACGAAGGATGAAAGGAAGTAAAAAAATGCCATACCCTATAGATTCATTTCCGGTTTCCGTTCTGGACTTAGTTCCGGTTCGCGAAGGTGGAACAACTAAAGATGCACTAGATGAAATGGTCTCAATTGCACAGCATGCAGAGAAATTGGGTTATCGGAGGTTCTGGTTGTCTGAGCACCACAATACAGCAACACTTGCCAGCTCTGCTACCGCGATTCTAATTTCCAAAGTTCTTGAAAATACTGAATCCATTCAAGTGGGATCGGGCGGCATCATGTTGCCGAACCACACACCGCTAGTTGTAGCAGAGCAATTCGGGACGTTGGAAACGCTGCATCCGGGCCGCTTGAACCTCGGTCTTGGACGAGCTCCGGGCACCGATATGCAGACAGCACATGCGCTTCGCAGAACCACTCAGGAAACAGCGTTTGCGTTTCCGCAGGACGTCGTCGAACTTCAAAATTACTTAAAGCCTCTTGAAGAACAAGGTCCTGTCCGGGCGCATCCGGGTGTTGGAACGGCAGTGCCGGTCTATATTCTAGGATCCAGCACTTCAAGTGCGCAACTAGCTGCACGTCTTGGACTGCCATATGTATTTGCAGCACATTTTGCGCCGCAGCAGTTGGAGCAAGCTCTTCAAATTTACCGCAGTGGGTTCCAGCCATCTGAATACTTGGCTGCACCGTACGTAATGGTTTGTGTAAATGTCATTGCAGCTGATACTAACCAGGAAGCTGAAAAGCTTTCCACATCCAGTGATCAATTCTATTTAAATGTGGTAAGAGGCAGCAAGAACCCTTTGCAGCCGCCGTTGGATACGATGGATGGCCAGTGGAGCTATCGTGAAGAAATGATGGTACGTGGAATGTCCCAATACACCTTTAAAGGCGATGAAGAGGCGCTAAGTGAACGCTTAGGGAAATTTATAGCAGAACTGCAGGTTGATGAAGTAATCGCTGTCTCCTATATTTACGATCAGGAAAAGAGAAAACGTTCATTTGAAATTCTTAAACAAGCTGCAAATCGCTTTAAGTCTGTAGCTGCACGTTCTATCTAAACCGTTTTGAAAATCGTACATGCGGTTTCAAAATACGATAGTCGCAGGCTGATTCTTTTATTTATCTTTACAGATTGTAGAGACTGGAGGAGAGGTAAGTGAAAATCGGAATTATTGGTGCCACTGGAAAAGCAGGTAATTTAATTTTAAAAGAAGCTTTAAAGAGAGGGCATGAAGTGACAGCGATTGTCAGAAACTCTCAGAAAGTCGAGAATTCTGACGTTCCAGTGCTGGAGAAGGATGTTTTCAGTTTGACTTCAGAAGATTTAGCTCCCTTCGATGTGGTGGTAAATGCATTCGGTGTTCCCCCAGAAAAGGCAGAGCAGCATATCGAAGCAGGAAGAAACCTTATTAATTCGCTTAAAGATGCTCCGGGCACCCGGTTGATTGTGGTTGGAGGCGCCGGCAGTCTGTTTGTTGATGAAGCACGAACGACACGTTTGGCAGAAACTCCAGAGTTTCCCGAAGCGTTCAAATCAATCGCCAACGGCCAAGCACAAAATTTAGCCGATCTTGAAGCTTCAGAAGGCATTCAATGGACATTTTTGAGTCCCGCAGCTTTTTTCGATCCGGAAGGCCGTCGTACGGGGCGTTATCAGAAAGGCGACGATGCATTTATCGTCAACAGCAAAGGAAAGAGTTACATCAGCTATGCAGACTATGCAATTGCGTTAGTTGATGAAATCGAAAGCGGTGAACATAAGAATAGTCGATTCACAGTAGTTTCTGAAAGCTACTGACGACTTTAAGAAAGAGCCGATTTCAACGGGGATCGGCTTTTTTTTATTGCTTGAAATCAAAGAAATCCTAATGGAACTTGCCATGAAATGTTCACGTTCCTCCATTAAATGGCTGTGGGAATCATGTATAATGAGATGAAACTTGAGCTTAAAAGGTGGGAATCAACACAATGGATTTTTTATATTTTCCTGAAGACAAATCGGAATACATCCCCGGGATTATTTCTGTCGTTATTATATTCATTTTGTCCGTGCTGATTGTGCGGTTATTGGTTAGAGCTTCTCGCAAGCAAGTGAAACAATTGGAAGAGCAAGGCTATCCGGCCGTTTACAAAGATGGTTTTGACGCGGAAAAATCGGATGAAAACGTTGAAAATCCACAAGAAACTGTAGACAAAGTGAACGAAGAAAAAGCAGCCCGCGATAAACTGAAGTCCTGACATTGTCAGGGCTTTTTTTGATCTTTTCAATAGGTGTATACTGTAAGCAATTGAGAAGAACGAAGAAGTGGGGAAAGAGCTTATGAAAAACATTTTTGGCGGTGTGCAATGGGCGGTCTTCCTGGTTGCTTCTTCCATAGCAGCACCAATTGCAATTGCCAGCATCTTTGGCCTGGATACGACGGATACGGCGCTATTTGTACAGCGAACCATGTTTGTGTTGGGCATCGCTTGTTTAGTCCAGGCTTTTGTCGGACACCGTATGCCCATTAATGAAGGGCCGGCTGGTTTGTGGTGGGGGATTTTCATCGTTTATGCCGGTTTGGTCGGGATCATGTATTCCTCTATGGAAGAATCGCTTCAAGCGCTGCAAAGCGGCTTATTATACAGTGGCGTCCTTTTTATTATCTTCGCTTATACGGGTTTGGTCGACAAATTAAAGATTTTGTTTACACCTACGATAACGTTTGTTTACCTCTTGCTGTTGGTGCTTCAAATCAGCGAGTCGATTCTCGCGGGCTTACTGGGCATCGTCTCAGAGGGCGACCCGGTAGATGGTGTGGTATTAATGGGCGGCATTATAGTGATTTTATTGACTTTCTTTTTTATGAGCCATAAAGCGCCCTGGGTCAGCCGTTACTCTATTCTGTTTGCGATTGCAGCAGGTTGGCTGATTTTCTGGATATTAGGCAAATCGCCCGAAGCAGGAAGCGGGGGAAGCGGCTTGGTTTCCTTGCCGGAAATGCTGGTCTTTGGACCATTAATTTGGGATAGTGGAATGTTTGTTACAGCTTTATTCCTGACCATTTTATTGATTGCCAACATGATGGCTTCCATTAAAGTGATGGAGAGCGTTTTAAAAAACTCTTTTGGGATCCAAGCGCCAGATCGTATTAAGCAGGCTTCGGTTGCTTCGGGTATCAACCATATCTTAGCTGGCCTTTTTTCTTCCATCGGACCTGTACCGATTTCAGGAGCGGCTGGATTTGTCAGCGCTACCAGAACACCTGCATTAAAGCCGTTCATTTTTGGAGGAGTCATCGTTATCCTGATCAGTTTATTTCCGTCTCTTATGGCAATCCTTGCTTCGCTGCCGGCTCCTGTGGCTTACGCAGTCATCTTTGCCGTATTCACCAAAATGGTAGAGATGGCCTTTACCGAATTGGAGAACGAAAAAAACCGTCAGCATTCCTATAAAGTGGCTGCTTTCGGTTTAATGAGCGGTATCGGCATCATGTTCGTTCCAGCTGCAAGCGTGGCGAATTTGCCATCGGTTCTGGCAGCTACAATGTCTAACGGACTGATCACGGGTACCATTATTGCCATTTTCGTGGAGCAGCTATTACTGTGGCAGAACAAGAAATCCTAAAAAGAGCCGTACGCATCTAAGTGCGTACAGCTCTTTATGGTTTCATTCTTAGCAGCAAAAGCGAAGTCCTCAGGCTTCCAGCGCTTGCGCTTTTCTTTATTCAGCTTCGATCTCTTCTGTCAATCGCACCAGTTCATCCACCAGTTCGCCGATATAGGCAATGGTATCACGCAACGGCTGGTCGGTAGTGATGTCAACTCCGGCCATTTGAGCAAGTTCTACTGGTGTTTTCGTGCCGCCGGCTTTCAAGACTTTCAACCATTCTTCTACCGCTGGCTGTCCTTCATTTAAAATTCGTTTCGATACTTGAGTAGAAATGGTCAATCCTGCACTGTAGGTATACGGATATAGGCCCATGTAATAATGCGGTTGGCGCATCCAAGTCAACTCGGCGCCATCCGTAATATCGACGGCATCTCCCCAGAATTCCTCCAGCACGCCGCGTTTGATTGTGTTTAGAACGCCGGCGTTGACACTTTGTCCGGAATCAATCCGTTCATAGACTTTTCGCTGATAAGCAGCTTCAAGCAGATGAGTAACAAAGTTATGGTAATAGGTTCTCGCGACAATCGATGAAATGACCCAGCGCTTGAACTTCGGGTCCTCCGAGTTCTTCAATAAATGATTGGCTACGAGCATTTCATTCATTGTTGAAGGTGCTTCGATAAAGTAAAGGGATGGCCGCGCATTAAAGACATTCTGTTCACGGTTGGCGTTATAGAAATGGCCAGCATGCCCGAGTTCGTGGGCAAGAACAAAGACTTCGTTCATGCGGCCAGTCCAGGAAATCAAAATATAGGGATGATCGCCATATGGGCTCGAGCAGAAAGCACCGGTTGATTTTCCTTTGTTTTGTGCAAAGTCGATCCATCTTTCGGAATAAGAGCGATTGACCATTTCAATATAATCAGTGCCCATGATGGAGAGCGCATCATCGATGTATTGTTTGGATTCTTCCACTGTAATTTCCGGTTCATAACTCGGGTCCAGAGAGATTTTTAGATCGGCAAAAGTCATCCGGTCAAGGCCGTGCACCTTCTGCAATAATTTTGCGTATTTTTGCATATGCGGTGCAAGCTCTTTAGTAATCAAGTCGATTTGGCGGTTATAAAGCGAGCGGTCTACTTCCTGGTTAAAGAGCAGGTAGTCAAAGATGCTGTCATAGCCACGAAGATCTGCCGTCGTTTTTTCTGTCTGCAATTGCATATCATACGTTTTGGCGGTGGTATGCTGATAATCTTTTAATTTATTCGAAAAAGCTTCAAATGCTGCACGGCGCAGCTCTGGATCGGGCTCTGCTTCCCAATCGCCTTCAAAGGAAACGTAGCTGAGCGGATACTTTTGGCCTTTTACTTCAAAGTCTTCAAAATTCATATCGACCATTTTTGTTGTGTTGTAAAGACCGTAAGGGGCACTAAATGTGGACGAATAAGCGGCTAGGCTTTTTTCCACTTCAGGATGCAGCTGGTAAGGTTTTTTACGTAGCAGTTTCTCTAGAAACACGCTGAACTCAGCTGATTCCTGCATGGCCTTTTCCAGTGTTTCTTTCGGTAAAGCCAGGAGCTCGCTGCTGATGAAAGACAGCTTGCTGCTGATTTTAGCGGAAGCTGCACTGAATTTGCTGGATTGCATCTGTGATTGATCGTTTGTCTGATCGATACTGATTGTCAGGCTGGCGTATGTGCTTATCGGAACTAGTTTCTCAATGATGAATTTGTAATCGGTTAAAGCCTGGATGATGGATGGAACATCGGTAATCGTTCCTTGGGTTTTTTGATTAAAAGCTTCCACTTCTTTTTCCAAACTTTCTAATGCGCGGTCAAATTCTTTGGAATCGGTAAATAAACTGGACGTGTCCCACGTCTCTTCAACAGGAATAGCTGAACGTGCCGGCAAACTTTTAACCATACGAATCTCTCCTCTATAGTATTACGGATTTCGAACTAATTAATAGTATAGAGGGAGATCGGTGAAATGTAAAAATATTATTCAGAATTTAATAAAAAATATTTAAAAAACAGGTTTAAATTTAATAGAAGGATGGGTACTATATGAATACAAGGCGGAATCACCGTCGGAAGAATACGACTGGATCCGATCCAGAATCGCCTTCAGACGAGAAACTGCACAGCCTTGGCGGGAAATTTGCTTTACTGACGATATTCACTCTTGTCAGGAACCATTGTTAATTGGGTTTCTATCCGGAAAGTGTTTCAAACAGTAAGCCGTAAGTTTTTTGTGGAAGTGCAATTGAAAGCCTGACTGCAGAACCAAAAATTTCACTGAGAAGTAGATGTGAACCTAATTGCCCTATCGGCAAGTGACAGTCAGCGTAACTAAACTGCAATGACGAGAGTTTCGTATTCGTCAGAGATTTACAGTTTGTAGAAAGAATTTAATAAAATTTTCCGCGTGCAAAAAATCCCTCAGGATTTTCGAGGGATGGAAAAGGAAGAGCATGATCTGATGAAAAGGATCATGCTTTTTCCTTTGCATTTTTATTCCACTTTTCCTAAAGAGAGAATGAAAAGTTAATGGATAAATTCCCCTTCAACTAATAAAACCCGGGGGCATGCCATCCCAAGTTTAATCAGTATTCTTTTGTATCAATGACATTGTGGTTGTCATCTAAAATCTCCACCTTGCTAGGGCTGTTGCTTTTAGCCAGTTTTTGCGCAGCTGCGATTGCACCATCTTTAGATGTATAAGAATCTGTGGGTGCGACATCTTCCAATTTTACAATCCAACGGGAGGCGTCCTGGTTTGGCGCTACGCTGTAAGATTTCATGTAAATTCAACCAACTTCCAATTATCTTCCAGTTATATTTTTTGTGTTCCCTGCTGACTATCCAATTAAACGATTCTTGACTAGAAAATAGTTGATTAAAGCGTAATATGGAGGACATAACAAAGAATGAAAGTAAAAAATTATACTTAAGAAGTGAGGGAGATCTATGACAGAAACGATTGAACATGCTATTCAGGACGATTACGCAGAAGACTTTGCCTGGTGTTACGGTTGCGGGCGCCTGAACAAAGAAGGTCATAAGTTCCGTACAGGATGGAATGGACAAGAAACCATAACTTGGTATACACCGAAAATTGAGCATACAGCCATTCCTGGATTTGTGTACGGCGGATTGATAGCTTCCCTCGTAGACTGCCACGGAACAGGATCCGCATCGCTGGCGCTCCACCGTAAAAAAGGATTTGAAGCTGGCAGTGGAGAGGAGCCGCCGCGTTTTGTCACGGCTTCCCTGCGTGTCGATTATTTAAAGCCGACTCCTCAAGGAATTGCTTTAAAGGCAATGGGCAGAATTGAAGAAATCCATCCGAAAAAATTCAAGGTGCAAACAGAAGTCTATGCAGGAGAAACGCTATGCGCGACAGGGGAAGTCACCGCAGTGGTCATGCCTGCTTCATTTGCTAAATAATCGGCTTTTATAAAAGCGGCAACCCTCCCTTTATTTTTATCATGAATTTAAAGTCTAGTTTACTGGTAAGGATTGAAGGTTTTATTGTATACTTTCTTTATTCTTTTAAAGATTGAATCTTTTGAGAAATTGATTTAAGCAGGAAGGTGTGAAATGAGATGAAATATGGGTTTTGGTTGCCGATTTTTGGCGGTTGGTTGCGGAACGTGGACGAAGAACAGATGCCGCCAACATTTGAGTATGCGAAAAAAGTTGTTCAATCCGCAGAAAAATGGGGTTATGACACTACCTTGATTGCGGAATTGAATTTAAATGATATTAAAGGGATGGCAGCTGATTCCCTTGAAGCTTGGTCTACTGCAGCAGCGCTGGCGGCAGTGACTGAAAAAATCGAAATTATGACAGCCATCCGTCCCGCATTTCATAACCCGGCAATTGCAGCAAAAATGGCTGCCAACATTGATCAAATATCAAACGGCCGTTTTACGTTGAACGTGGTTTCAGCTTGGTGGGCAGAAGAGGCAAGGCAATATGGCGGAGAGTTTACAGAACACGATGAGCGATACGATCGGACGGATGAGTTTTTGAAAATCGTCAAAGGCATGTGGACACAAGAGGAATTTTCATTTAAAGGAAAATATTACGATATTCAAAACGCCCGTCTTGAACCTAAACCGGTGCAACGTCCGCACCCAATTCTTTACGCTGGTGGGGAAAGTCCGCGAGGCAAGAAATCAATAGTGGAGTCTTGCGATTCCTATGTAATGCATGGCGGGACTCTGGAAGAAATTCAAGAGAAAATCAGTGGCATGAAAGAACTGCGACAGCAAGCTGGTGGATCTCCTCTGCAGACATTTGGCATGGCAGCATACGTGATTTGCCGTGATACAGAAGAGCAAGTTGCTGAAGAGTACGCGCGCATTACTGACGTGAAAGAAACGGACGGTTATGTTGGGTACAATGATTTTGTCAGCAAATCGCAATTGGAGCAGCAAATAAAACTGGAAGATTATTCGGTATCAAATCGTGGCTTGCGCCCAAACTTAATTGGTACACCGGACCAGATTGCGGAGCGGATTGTCGCTTATGAAGAAGCAGGACTGGACCTGCTGTTGCTGCAATTTTCTCCGCAACTGGAAGAAATGGAGCGATTTTCACAGCAAGTGATGCCATTGGTTGAAGAAAAAAGAAAAGCGATTAAAGCGCTGAACATCTAGGAGGATACAGCATGTCAGAGAAAATCTATGTAATTCACGAAAATGAAGAGTGGACTACCCATTTATTCAAACGGCTTGATGAATTGGGATTGCCTTATGAAGACTGGTTTATTGATGAAGGCTTAGTTGATTTGAGCGAAGCTCCGCCTGAAGGCGTTTTTTACAGCCGTATGAGTGCATCTTCTCATACAAGAGGCCATCGTTTCGCGCCTGAACTGACTGAATCCTTACTGGTATGGCTTGAACATCATGGGCGTACTGTTTTTAACGGGAGCCGCGCCTTGCGCCTCGAAGTCAGTAAGGTCAACCAATATATGGCGTTAAACGCAGCAGGAATCCAAACACCGAAAACAATTGCTGTAAATGGCAAAGAACAAATTTTACAAGCTGCAGAAAAAATGGATGTCCCGTCTTTCATCACTAAACATAACCGTGCCGGTAAAGGGTTGGGTGTGCGCTTGTTCCACTCGCTCGAAGCGTTGAAGGAATATGTCGACGGCACTGAATTTGAACCCTCGATTGATGGAATTACATTGATTCAGGAGTACATTCAAGCACCGGAACCATTTATAACCCGCTGCGAATTTGTCGGCGGAAAATTTGTCTACGCTGTTCAAGTAGATACATCTGAAGGATTTGAGTTGTGTCCCGCAGATGCTTGCCGGATTGATGATTTGTTCTGCCCAGTGGGGGAAGAAGTTGAAGAAAAGCCGAAATTTCAAGTGATTGAAGGTTTTGATGATCCAATCCTGAGAAAATACGAAGATTTCTTGCGTCAAAATGATATTAACGTAGCTGGAATCGAATTTATTCGCAACGCGGATGGGGATATCTTTACTTATGATGTGAACACCAATACCAACTACAACGCTGATGCAGAAGCGGGAGCCGGAAAATATGGAATGCTTGAACTTGCCAAGTTCCTCGGTAAAGAATTAAAAAATAGTAAATTAACTGTCTGATAGAGGAAGCGGCCATCTTTTAAATGAGAAGGCCGCTTTTTTTATGTGTTTATCCAATTACGATCAAGGGAAAGTTTTAAGTAACAGCAGGCTTAAAAGAAGGAGTGGGGTTAATGCTTAAAGACAAGAAAGAAGAAGGGCTGACAGAACGATCAGAATCCGTTGAAGCAGAGGAAATTGAAGAAGTTGAACCCGTCGAAGATGATTCGAAATTTGATAAAATCTACAGCAATGTAGCATCCAATCGGTATGAAAATTTGCGCACCAGTTATATTGAAAATAAAGCTAAAGAACTGCGGAAACGCAAAAAGTAAAAGATCCTGTGCACAGGCACTTGATCTTTTACTTTTTTAAAAGCTTATCGATTTCTTCCGATACCACAAAAGCCAAATCGTCATTTCCGAACATCTGAAGGACATCCAACAATGTGCCATGATCAATATCGAGTTCTTCTGCATCTACTTGATCGATTGCTGCAGCTAAAATAGGACTTTGCAGCTGTCCAGGATATGCTCGGTGATAAAGTTCGGCCGGATCCAATTGGTGATTTGTGCACCATTGAACAAAGAGCTGAACCATAATTTGTTCATCTTCCTGGTATTTCTTTACAATGTATTCATCTCTATTTTCATTGTCCATATATAGGCACCTCGCCTGTAAATAGTTTTTGTGATAGTAGCATACCAAACAATTCAAGTCCCTGCATGGACTTCTATCTATTTTTACTCTAGAATAAAGCCATAGCAACAACAGTATCGGAGGGTAAATGATGAAATTACTGCAAGTACGGAAAGGGCAATTCGTTTATTATCAAAATGAATTACACAAGGTGTATTCTGTAAAACCGCTGGCTAAAAAGTCGGTGCTGATGTTCCGCGTAAAGGATATGGAACAAGTCGCCTGCAAGGCTGATGAAGTCACATTCTACAAACCAAAACATATGGATACATTCTTATTCTTCGGATCCAGATATACCTTACGGGAAGATCGGCCGGCAGAAGAAGGCGGTTATATTCTAATCACTAAACCAGATCCCGATTACATGGATCATTATTCATTGAATGAATTTGAAAAAGTTGAATCGGTTGAAGGAAAAAATGTCATTACTAGTCGACAGAATACCGTGAAGTCAAAAGAATTTCTTGTTATGGTGCCTGGAGAAGAAGAAGGCAGCAACGATATCGTCTATCTGGATAAATCCAAAGTTTCAGCTGAACAGCTGGAGCAAGATGCTCAGTTAGAGGAAGTTCTACGTGAGAAAAACGCCATTCGTCCTTCTATCGGAGATGTGTACTTGAACCTGGATAATGGGGGAACAGCGATGATAGTAGCGATTGTTGGAGAAGAAGTGACACTGGGTACTGGTGATCGCCTTACTTTCCACCAGCTATATAAAGCGGATAACTGGAGTTATTTGTATAATATTAACGACGGCGAATTTAAATAAGCATTGTAAAAGGCGACCTTCAGGGGTCGCCTTTTTGTTTAGGTTAATTTTTGAAGATAGATCCAATTTCAAGGATTTCCTCAGTACTTAGTTCGACGTCCAGTGCACTTAAATTCGACAACACCTGGTCAGCACGTTTAGCCCCTGGAATAACCCCATCAATTTCAGGACGCGCCAAGTACCAGGCCAATACGATATGAGCAGTTTCAGTGCCTTTCGCTTCAGCAAGGTCTTTCAGCTTCCGAACTTTTTCCAAGTTGCGTTCGAATTCTTCCCCTTGAAGATGAGGCATATTTGTCCGTAAATCATCGAAGGTTTTATTTTTATCGTATTTTCCGGCAAGCAAGCCTGCAGCAAACGGGAAGTAGGGAACGTAGGAAATCCCTTGTGCTTTTACGTAAGGGAAGTAATCATCTTCTGCCTGACGCTTCAGCAGATTGTATTCGCCTTGAAAAACGTCCACATAACCGTCTTGATTGGCATCTTTCAATTGTTCCATGGAGAAATTCGATACACCGATTGATCGGATTTTTCCTTCTTCTTTTAAGCGTTGCAGGGCTCCGACGGCTTCGGCTTTCGGTGTTTCTTCGTCAGGGAAATGAATATAAAACAAATCGATGTAATCGGTCTGAAGTCGTTTCAGGCTTTCTTCGACGGACTGGACTAAAAATGCCGGAGAGTTGTCCGTAATGTGTTCTTCCCCTTGCCGGCGTTGCGCGCCCTTGGTCGCTACCACCATCTCATGGCGTGCGCCTGATTCCTGCAGCACCTCGCCAAGCAGTTCTTCTGATCGGCCATAGCCGTAAGCGTAAGCAGTGTCAATAAAATTTAATCCATTATCAATACCGGCATGAACCAGTTCCTTGCCGGTGTCTTCGTTTAAATCGGGATAAAGGTTGTGTCCGCCTACAGCGTTTATGCCAAGGCCAATTGGGTTAATGTATAAGCCGGTCTTTCCAAGTTGTTTCTTTTCCGTCATTGTCAGTACAGCTCCTTTGATAATTCGTCATTTCTGCAACTAAAGCTTAGTAGAATTAATTCCTGCTAAGCAAGTCTTCTTTTATCATAACATTCAAAATTTTAGGGTCGAATGAAACGCTCGAAAAGACCGCTTCTTTTTAGAAGCGGTCTTCGACTTGGAGTGGAGATAAGGCGTGAGTGCGGTCAATAAAAACAAAAGCATCATAGCGTTGGGACATTTTTGAAGGTACGTAGTTTCCATAAGCTTCATACTTGGGATTGTAGACTACCCCGATTGCACGATGGCCAACCCAGCGGTCAAAAAGACTGAAATTTTCCGAATGAAACAGAAGAAATTTATCGAATGCCCCCGTACGGTGCAGAAGATCTTCCCAAGTGTTTGGTGTGGCAGGAGGAACTTCCATTTTTTCAGCAGGCTCTCCCCAGGAAGGTGCGGCAATGACGGTTCCTGAATGGGTGCCAAAGCCAATGGAATAAACATCTTCTACACGGTTTTGTTCACGCAAAATCTGTCCTACGTTGGTCATGCCATCGTTTTTCATATTAGTGGCACTGGCATCGCCAATGTGGGTATTGTGTTCCCAAATAATGATTTTTGCCTCATTGCCGTGATAATCCCGAACTTCGTTGATGGCTTCCACCATATGCTCATCACGGATATTCCATGACATTTCACCGCTTTGCATCATGGCACGGTAATAGTCTTCTGCATTTTTCGTGACCAGGGCATTGATCTTCAGATCTAAGTCACTTTCATATTCATCTTTGTATAGGTCTTCATTCGAACGGATCGAGGCCAGCAACCGGGAGACTTCTTCCACGCATGACTTGGAGAAGTCTGCAGCAGTCAAGGCGTAATGGTCAGGTTCGCGGTTGAAGGGCTCGAAGCAGGAAAAAGCCTTCTTTGCCAATTCGGTATCTCCACCCGCCGGATTGGTTTCTGTTAAGTAAAGGAGTACTTCTTCCATGGATTCCCACAAGCTATAAACGTCAATGCCATAAAAACCGACTTTTTGTTGATTTGTTTGATTGTGTTTGTTCAGCCAGTTGATAAAATCAGCAATTTCCTCATTGGCCCACATCCAGGTAGGCCATCGTTTAAAAGCCTGAAGTACTGCATGCGGTTGTTTTTCGTCTTGATCAAAATCTTTAATGTAACGGTTCACCCGTTGGGAAGAAGGCCAATCACCTTCAACAGCGATCAAGGAAAAACCTTTTTCCAAAATCAATCTTTTGGTCAAAGCTGCCCGCCACGTGTAAAATTCGGACGTTCCATGTGTTGCTTCTCCCAAAAGGACAAATTTTGCATCACCGATTGCTTCTAAAAGAGGTGTCAAATCTTCGACTGAACTGAATGGCTGTGCGTTCAGTCTGACGGCTTCTTCAAGTGATGTCTTCACATTTTTCAACCCCTTTTATTGTTCATGTTCCCGTTGACGCGCTCCTCAAACAATACAAAAAACCAGCATCCGCTTTGGTACGGATGCTGGTTCAATTTCACAGTACGTCTTGATATTCAGGTGTTTTTTCAATGACTGCTTTGGCAAATGGACATTGCGGATCAATCGTTTTGTTTTCGCTGCGGGCGTATTCAACGACTTGAGCTACCAATTTCTTGCCGATTCCCTGACCTTCCAGCTGTGGAGAAACTTCGGTATGGTCGACAGTTAATATATCTCCATTGGGTACATAGCTTAGAAAAGCCAATTCTTCGGAATTCTCTAATGCCGAGAACTTATTGTTTTCATGTTTAAAATCCATGGACAATGCCTCCTTTAGTTTGTGTTCTGCATTCTTTTTTGTATTCCCTTTCCGGTAGAAAATATTCAAGCGCTTCAAGGAAATTTATTCAATATCCAAAAAGCGATTGTATATTAGAAGAAACAGGCAGATAATATAAATGAAAATTCTGTTTTTTTAGAGAGGTAAAGAAGCTTTAACGAAGGAGCAGTAAAGATGAAACCACTCATTCAATTGTCTCATCTATCCAAGCATTACAAGGGCTTTTCAGCTGTAGAAGATGTTTCTCTGGAAATTGAGAAAGGGGAAATCTACGGTTTTATTGGATTAAACGGTTCGGGCAAAACGACTACCATCAAAATGCTTTTAGGAATGATTCGCCCCAGCAATGGAGCCTGTTATATTCAAGGGCAGAAAATTGGACTTGCCAATTACTCTTTATGGGCGAAAGTCGGCAGTCTCGTGGAAACGCCTTATGCCTATTCCGAACTTACAGTAAAAGAGAATTTGGAAATTTTTCGCCGTTTGAGGCGCGTTTCCGATCCTGCAGCGGTACAAACAGTTATGGACCAATTAAAGCTGACAAAATATGCAGACAAAAAGGCTGGGAAACTTTCATTAGGCAATACCCAGCGTCTCGGAATAGCAAAGGCTTTATTGCATAAGCCGGAAATTTTGATTTTGGATGAACCTTCTAACGGCCTGGATCCAACCGGCATTGTGGAAGTCCGTGAACTGTTTCGCTATTTAGCCTACGAGCTGGGGGTAACAATTTTTATGTCAAGTCACCTACTGGGCGAGGTAGCTAAAATTGCGACTAAAATAGGGGTGATTCATCATGGGCAACTGCTTCAGGAAATCAGAACAGAACAATTTAAAGATCTGCTTAACAAACGGTTGGTTGTAGATGCAAAGGAAAAAGAAAAAGCGATGGCTGCGTTAAATCATGCAGGGTATCAAGCCATTTTTAACGCAACAGGAAGAATTGAAACAATCACTGAACATGCAGTCAGACATCCGGATGAAATTTCTCGTTATTTAGTCTCTGAAGGATTTCCCCCGACCCACTTGGCTGTGGAAGAAGAAGAGCTGGAATCGTACTTTCTACGTATCATTACACAGTGAATGGGGGGATACGATGACTTTCTTTACGGCGACTCATATGGAATTGTTGAAGATTCGAAAGTCAAAGATGATTTGGATTACCTTGGCCGTCTTTACAATGGCTCCTTTAATGGCCGGATTTTTTATATTTGTTTTAAAAAATCCAGAGCTCGCTGAAAGTTCAGGACTAATCGGAGACAAGGCGCAGATTTTTGGAGTTGCAGATTGGCCGGCTTATCTGAGTATGCTGGCTCAAATAATTGCGGTTGGAGGCATTCTGGTATTCGGATTTGTGACCAGTTGGGTGTTTGGAAGAGAGTATGCAGATCGGACCATCAAGGATTTACTGACTTTGCCTTCCCATCGAATGGTGATTATCCTCGCAAAATTTTTAGCCGTACTTTTTACGAACTTTCTGTTGAGTGTTTATGTCATCCTGCTCGGCGTCGCTATCGGCCTTGTCATCCAACTTCCCCGATTGTCTTATGAAGTTGCTATGGAGGGTGGCTTTATTTTATTGGTCACGACAATTCTCACGCTAGCGCTTAGCACATTGCCAGCTTTTTTGGCCTGTTACGGCAGAGGGTATTTAGCGCCTATCGGTTTTATTCTATTTATGGTGGTGCTGGCACAAATCATTGCGGCAGCTGGTCACGGGGAGTATTTTCCTTGGGCGGTGCCAGCTATATTTAGTGGGATCGCTGGAACTGGTCCAGCTCTTGAGATCGGCAGTTTTTTATTGGTGTTTCTTATAGGTATAGTGGGTCTCGGAGCTACGGTTTCGTGGTGGATGTATGCAGATCAGCATTAAACTGTTAAAGACGGTGTGAAGGGGTATAGAGTTATTAAGAGGTGATGAAATGGACAAATTAGCAGAAACGGCTATTGATCGAATTGAAAAGGTGTTTGGCACGCATACAGGTTACCGCCGAGCCCATGCCAGAGGGAAAAGCTACAGAGCTCAATTTACGGCAACCGGTGCTGCCAGTCAATGGACGACGGCAACACATTTTCAAAAAGGTGAAAGTGAAGCATTTGTACGCTTTTCGCATTTTTCTCCAGACCCTACTTGGGCCGATGCAATGTCGCCGGTCAAGGGAATGGCCGTCCAATTCCGGTTGCCGAACGGCGACGCCACTAATATCGTTGGCGTTACATCTCCCATTTTTTTTGCCAAAACGCCTGAAATCTTCATGGAAATGCTGGGGGTTGTAAAGTCATTTAAGAAAGGGAAACCCAATTTGAAGGAACTGGGTGCCTTGCTTTCAGACTATCCTGAAAGTGGAGCGATGCTAAACAATATCCGAAAAATGCAGGCACCGGCCAGTTTTGCTACAGGACAGTATAACTCGGTTCATGCTTTTTATTTTATTGATCAAGCTGGCCATCGGCAGCCAATCAAGTACCTCTGGCAGCCGGAAGATGGAGTGGAGACTTTGTCCCCACTTGAGGTAGGTACCTTGCGCGTGGGCTATTTTGAAGCGGATATAGAAGAACGTCTTGCAAAAGGACCAGTGAACTTTCGTCTGGAAGTGATTTTAGGGAAGCCGGAAGACCCCACCGACGATCCGACAAAAGAATGGCCGGACGATCGCGAAAAACTGACAATCGGTTATTTGGAGATAACAGAAGAAGCACCGGAAGCAGATGCAATTGTTTTCGATCCGACTTTAATGACCGACGGCATTGAGTGTTCGGAAGACCGGATTCTGAATTTCCGGCATGATGCTTATAGAATTTCTCACCAGCGCAGAATGTCGGAACTGTAAAAAACGCACAACCCTACAAATTGGGTTGTGCGTTTTCAATAATCATCAATATATAATTTTATGCCCGTCAGAGCTACACGGGCGCTTCCGCTTTTCTTGATGTCCAAACTCCAGCGCCCAGCTCTTCGGGTCATAAGCCACCCCAGCTGTGTGGCAAAGAACGCCACGGCGCTGGTCCGTCTTATGCCCGTCAGAGCTACACGGGCGCTTCCGCTTTTCTTGATGTCCAGACTTCAGCGCCCAGCTCTTCGGGTCATAAGCCACCCCAGCTGTGTGGCAAAGAACGCCACGGCGCTGGTTCGTCTTATGCCCGTCAGAGCTACACGGGCGCTTCCGCTTTTCCTTAGTAAAGCTTGCCTTGACGATAGATGACAGTCGATAGCTTCATGACGGCATGGATAAAGCAATTTTGGCGTAATGCGAATGGATCGCCATAATATTGCGGAAGCATCATATCCATTGTTTCCTGCATTTTCTCTATCAGTAAACGATAAACTTCCGCTTCAGTATAGAACTGGGTTTCACGGCCCTGCAGCCATTCAAAATAAGAAACGATGACCCCGCCGGCATTTGCCAGAATGTCTGGTATGATGACAACCCCTTGCTCGTTCAGGTATTCATCAGCTTCTGATGTTGTTGGTGCGTTCGCACCTTCAACGATTATCCGTGCTTGGATTTCCTTCATATTGTCTTTGTGAATCTGATTTTCCAATGCCGCCAAAACAAGGACATCGACAGGGAGGGTGACAAGGCTGTCCCGCTCTTTTATGTCGGCTTTGATGTTGGAACTTTCGAGCTGTTCATTTGTTGATGGCAAATCCCCGCGGTTGGTTTTGGTGAACTCGATCAACGCTGGAATGTCCAACCCGTCATCATTGAATAATGTAACGTTGCGGTCACTGACGGCAACAATCTTATGGTCAATCAACGGACATTTGTATGCTTCAAGCGCTGCAACCGATCCGACGTTTCCGAAGCCCTGAACAGCCATTTTCAAAGGGCGGTCGTAAAGCTCCAAGGTAGTCTTGGCAAAGCGGTTGTTGCTGTTAGAAAGTAGTTGTTCATTTGCCTTTACGTAATCATGGAGCAGATAACGGAATGTAAAGTATACGCCTTTTCCGGTTGCTTCCCGTCTTCCAAGAGAACCGCCGTTGACGACACTTTTACCGGTAAAGCTTCCTAAATAAGGGGTTCCGTAATGAACTTTCTTGAACTCCGCCATCATCCAATCCATTTCACGTTCGCCCGATCCCATATCAGGAGCAGGAATATCTTTATCCGGACCGATAACATCAGCAAAATAGCGGACGTATTTTCTGGAAATAAGATTCAGTTCTTTTTCCGAGTATTCTCGTGGATTGAGAACAATCCCACCTTTGCCTCCACCGAATGGCACTTTATGAAGGGCATTTTTCAAGGTCATTAAAAAGGCGAGATTGATGACTTCTTCTTCATTAACACTTTCATGAAAACGGATTCCGCCTTTATATGGTCCCATTGCATTGTTATGCTGTGCGCGATAAGAAGGGATTCTCACGACACTTCCGTCATCCAGGGGAACCCGCAGGAATGATTTATGTATTTTATCGGGTGTGGAAAGGATGGCGCTGAGTGAAGCGAAAGCCTGTTTCCGATTTGCCAGATCAGGAAGAAATGAATCGTTCTCAAGCAATGCATCCAATGATTCCTGGATGATTTTTTTGGTTTCTTTCTGCATTTCCAGAACACCTCCAAGTGTATTGTCTCATTATCCTATACCCGGTCCTTCTTTCTTTAATCAATAAGAAAAGCCGTCTACAGGAATGCTCCTGAAGACGGCTAGGGTTTATTTTTTATTTTTTATCAATTGCAATTCCAGATTCAATGCCTTGAACAAAGCAAACATCATTAAGATGATTACAAAGGAGAAAGGCAGTGCCGCAATGATGATGGTATTTTGTACCGCCGTCAATCCCCCCACAGATAGCAGAATCGCAGCTACTGTCGACTGAGCAACCCCCCAAAGGATTTTGATTTGATTGCTTGGCAGCAATGAGCCATGTGTTGACTGCATTCCCAGTACAAAAGTAGCCGAGTCAGCTGAAGTAATGAAAAATGTAGTGACCAGCATAATTGCAATAATAGACATGAAGATCCCAAAAGGCAGCTCACTGAACATCGCAAATAAGGTCTGTTCGGTTGGGAAGACGGTTAAATCGACGCCGCTCTTCTGGAAGTTGATTGCTGTGGTGCCGAAAGTGGCATACCAGATTCCAGCAAAAATGCTTGGAGCGAGTACGACACCGGCCAAAAATTCACGAATTGTACGTCCCTTAGAAACTCGGGCAATAAACATGCTGACAAATGGAGCCCAGGCAAGCCACCATGCCCAATAAAAGATGGTCCAGCTATCCAGCCAATTGCGGTTTTCTGCATCCAGAGGCGCAGATTGGAAACTCAAACTGATTAAATTCTGAATGTATTCACCAAATGTTTCAGTGAACATATTTAGAATCAGAAGAGTGGGGCCCAATACCAGTACCAGTCCGAGTAAAATTAGCGCTAAAACCATATTGGCATTGGATAAGTACTTAATTCCTTTGTTCAGTCCTGACCATGCTGAAGCAATGAACAGTAAAGTTACAACGCCTATAATGAGTATCTGTACCCAATGTTCCTGCGGTACACCAAATAGATAGGCAATGCCCCCGTTAATTTGAGCAGCGCCAAAGCCGAGTGATGTGGCTACGCCGAAGACAGTTGCAAACACAGCGAGCACATCGACGAAAGTCCCTAGAGGACCGTTCATCTTGTCCCCGAAAATCGGCTTCAGTGTTGATGAAATTAATGCAGGTTCACCTTTTCTGAATTGGAAAAACGCTAAAGAAAGTGCGACCATTCCATACATTGTCCAAATATGTGTACCCCAATGGTAGTAGGAGCGCTGAAGAGCTTCCTTGAAAGCTGCGTCTGATCCAAGTTCCGTTGTTGCTGTTTGAACAGCAAAATGGGACAGAGGCTCAGAAGCGCCATAAAAGACGAGGCCGATCCCCATCCCTGCGGAAAACAGCATGGAAATCCAGCTGAATGTTGAAAATTCAGGCCGGTCTGAATCTTTGCCAAGCCGAATTTGTCCATATGGACTAACCATTATTATGACTACAAGAATCAGCAGAATGGCCATAATTAGTAAATAATACCAGCCGAATGCTGTATTGATATAGCTGCGGATGTTTCCAGTAACAGTTTCAAAATGCTCGGGCGCAATCACGCCGAAAGCAACAGTTAAGATAACCAGCGCAAATGTAATGTAAAAGACTTTCGAAGCTTTCTTCATAGTTCCTCCTGATGTAATTTTTTTAACATAGTTGTTAAGGTTACCTAAAAGTCGCTGTTGAGTCAACTAAATAAGGAGGAGAGGAATCTCTTAATGGTCCCAATCATTCATTTGTTCTTCTTCTGTCACAACCCGCAAATCATCACCGGTTATCGTTAATACTTGATAGTCTGATTTCTCAGCATAGCGCTCCGCTTCTTTTTTGATGAACTTCGGCGACCCATCCGTTTCCTCGTCATAGACAATCAGGATGCCGTCAGAATTGCGCAGGAGGAATTTGTTTTTCTCAATAAACTGCCAAGGTGCTTCGTAAGGTTTGCTGGTCAAACTGCGATGAAAATCTGCGTTTTCGAGTATCATCTGGTATTGCTCCTGTTTTGTTTCGTTCCACCTTTTTTCCTGATCAAGAAAAGGTGTTAGTACTGCATATTTCAATTCCGGAAATTCTTCCTTCATATCCAAAACCACTTCTGCAGCCCAAGTTTCAACTCCGAGCTGTCCACTTAAAATCACCCATTCCAGTCCCTCATCTAGCAAAGCACGAAATCGATTTTCCAAAGCTTTTTTAATGAACCGGATGCCTGGATTCTTTTCATCGAATATACCCAGTTCGTGCTGTTTATAGCCGGTAACCACTAATCGTTTCAACAATTTATTCACTCCTTTTCAAGGATTCGCAATCTTAGTCTACCGTATAGCAAGGGGATTGAATACTCGCACCCGCCAAACCATTTAGAGTGAAAGAAATTCTTTTGTATACGCTGACTAGATTGCAATAAGAACTGATTGTATAGTCATATGCTTATTTCAATGAACAGCAAAAAGAAAAATACTGCAATTTTATGGATTTGAATAATTAATTTATTTAAATTTGTTGTGATAAAATTCGTTATATAGGAGAACTTCCCTCAACAAGGTAAGGAGTGGATGAAATGATTAGTTTGGATGAGATAAAAAAGGCGCACGACGAAATTCAGGATACGATCCATAGAACGCCGGTTTTAACTTCTAGACTTTTGAATGAACGCAGTGGAATGGAAGTGTTTTTAAAGGCAGAGCATCTTCAAAAGACCGGCTCTTTTAAAATACGCGGAGCCACAAACGCGGTGAAACAGGCATTGGCGGAAGGTGCGAACTTCATCACAGCAGCTTCGTCCGGCAACCATGGACAGGCCGTTGCCTATATTGCAGGTCAGCTGGGAATCCCAGCAGTGATTGTCGTACCCGAAGATGCCAATCGCGCAAAGGTAAAAGCAATCGAGGCTTATCACGCCAAAGTGGAATATTGCGGGTTGACCTCCGCTGACCGGATACCGAGAGCCAAACAATTGGCAAAAGAAAATGGCGGCGTTTATATTCCGCCATATGATCACTCTGCTGTTATCGCAGGTCAAGGAACAATTGCAATCGAAGTTTTGGAACAGGTTTCCGAAGCCGCTGTCATTGTTGTTCCTGTTGGAGGCGGAGGCTTAATAGGTGGAATTTTGTGTGCTGCTAAAAAGCTGAAGCCTGAGGTTCGAGTGATCGGTGTGGAGCCGGAGACTGCAAACGACACTTTTTTATCTTTGCAGCAAGGGAAAATCATATCAATTGCTGGGACATCTACTATTGCAGATGGCTTGCGCACTTCGCAGCCTGGCGATTTGACCTTTCCGATTTTGAAAGAGCATCTGGATGATTTAGTGCTGGTTACTGAAGCGGAAATAAGAGAGGCGTTTGAATTTCTTCTGGAACGCACGAAGCAGCTAATAGAACCATCGGGTGCCACGGCACTTGCCGCTGTCATGGCTGGGAAAGTGAATGCGGCAAATGAAAAAGTGGTCGTCGTCCTATCGGGAGGAAATGTGGATTTACATCAAATCGTGGACTTTTTACCTGAGTAAATGTTTAGGGAAAAGTTGACCGGGAAAACTGGCATCAATAAGAAGTATATATAAATTTTAAGAGGAAGGAGTTCTTTAAGATGAGTAAGGAAAAAGAACCTCATGAAAAGTTAGCTGATAAGGAATTGGATTTAAAGGCTGCGCAGGAAGTGCATTATAGTGACGATTTCAAGAAAGCGGACAAGGCAGCTAAAGAGGAAACGAAGCAACCAGACAATGCGAATGAAAAAAAAGGTGATAACTAAAAAGAAGGCAGGTCCGCAACCTGAAGTAGCGGACCCGCCTTCTTTTTAATTGGATCGCTTCTTGCAAACAAGAATTGAAAGCGGTAACATTAAATTTAAGTATTCTGAACATACTAACTAGTTAGTATATAAAATCTTGAAATCAGTGAGGGGGATGAAAATGAATGTAATGGATTTATTCAAACTAAATGGCAAAACAGCGATTGTTACAGGTGGGGGCCGAGGACTTGGCGCCATGATGGCGGAGGCTTTTGCTGAAGCAGGGGCGAACCTTGTATTGTGTTCACGGAAAGTGGAGGCTTGTCAGGAAACTGCAGACAAACTAAATAAGATGGGAATCCGTACACTGGCTCTGGCTTGTGATGTCACCAATGAAGATGATGTGAAAAATGTGGTTCAACAGACACTTGATAAGTTTGGGTCTATCGATATTTTAGTTAATAATTCAGGGGCTACATGGGGAGCTCCAGTGGCTGATATGCCACTGGATGCATGGAAAAAGGTAATGGACGTAAATGTCACGGGCACTTTCCTCATGAGCCGTGAAGCAGGAAAGGTCATGATCGAGCAAAAGAGTGGGAAAATCATCAATATTTCTTCGGTTGCCGGATTGGGGGGGATCGATCCAATATTAATGGATACCATTGGCTACAACACGAGCAAAGGAGCGGTTATTACCTTTACAAAAGATTTGGCTGCAAAATGGGGACAGCACAATATTAATGTGAATGCCATCGCTCCAGGGTTCTTTCCAACTAAGATGTCGAAAGTGGTAATGGAGAAAGGACAAGATGGCCTCCTTGCTCAAACACCTCTAAACCGCTTTGGAACAGAAGAGGACTTGAAAGGAACTGCCTTGTTCCTGGCTTCAAAAGCTTCTGATTACATAACCGGAGATGTCGTTGTCGTCGATGGCGGCATGCACGTTCTGTAAACTACCGGAAAACGAATGGCGGGAAATAATCATGAAAAAAGAAATTAAACAGCAAAGTATTCTTCTTTTCGAGGAGAAAGGTTTCAGTGAAACCTCCATACAGGATATTGTCGAGACATTAGGTGTCACGAAAGGCACTTTCTACTATTATTTCTCAAGCAAAGAGCAGCTGTTGATGGATATTCATTTGAGTTATATCGATGATCTACTGGAACATCAAGAGAAAATTCAGCAAACACAACACAGCAATCGCGAAAAATTGATCCAGCTTGTTGCTCTGTTGATCACAGATATTGCAAATCATGGTCCGAGCGGCAAAGTCTTCTTCAGGGAAATGCGACATCTTTGCGAAGAAAATGCAGTGGAAGTAAAAAGGAAGCGTGAGCAGTTCCGGAAAAATCTTGAGAGCATCCTGCGTGAAGGTGTTGCTCAACATGAGTTTAGACAAGGTATTGAACCTGAAATAGTCGCCTTTGCCATTTTGGGAATCACTAACTGGAGCTATCAATGGTTTAATCCGTCAGGAGAAATTTCAGCAGAACACTTGGCTGATATATACAGTGACTTGGTTCTTAACGGCATCGCTTGATTTATAAAGGAGGAACAAACATGGCGCACGAAATTCCAGTGAAAGTCCGCTTCAGTGAAACAGATGCATTGGGCCATATCAGTAATATTAGCTACTTCATTTACTTAGAAGAAGCACGGGTCGAATTTTTTGCCGAGTTGGGGTTTGGCCGAGACATTAACAATTGGAAAATCATTCTTGCTTCAGCTTCGTGTGATTTCGTCAATCAAGGCTATTACAATCAGAAATTGACCGTTCAAACACGCGTCAGCAAAATCGGCAATTCCAGTTTTCAAGTAGTGCACGAAATTAAAGATACTGAAAGTGGCGAGCTGATTGCGAAAGGCCAGGCAAGTGCTGTTCATTTTAATTTCCAGACTCAAAAAAGCGAAGCTCTGCCCGAATTTCATCGTAAACAGTTGGAAAGACATTTAATCAAGGAGGCGAGCCCTCATGAAAACTAAAATTTCAGGGTATAAAGGGGCGGCTTTTCTTTACCAGCCGTCTGAATCCTTTTTTATACCGGAAGATTTCACAGATGAGCATCAATTAATCGCTAAGACTGCCAAACGCTTCCTCGAGAAGGAAGTGCGTCCAAATAACGAAGAAATCGAGATGCAAAATTTTGGATTGGTCAGAGAGCTGTTTGAAAAAGCGGGAGAACTCGGCCTGCTCGGTCATAGCATTCCTGAAGCATATGGGGGCCTCGGCTTAGACAAAATCAGTAAAGGGCTCGTTGGAGAATCATTGGGGTCGGCTGGAGGATATGGCGTGGCACATTCTAACCATACATGCATTGCGACTTTACCAATTACTTATTTTGGAACACAACAGCAAAAAGAGAAATATTTGCCGAAACTGGCTACCGGCGAATTTATCGGTGCCTATTGTCTTACTGAACCTGGAGCAGGATCAGATGCTTTGTCTGCTAAAACCACTGCAAAACTTAATGGGGCTGGAACGCATTACATATTGAACGGAACAAAGATGTTTATCACCAATGCGGCTTTCTCGGACACCTTTATTGTTTACGCAAAAGTAAATGGCTCCGATTTTACTGCATTTATCGTGGAAAAGGACCATCCCGGCCTGTCTCTTGGTCCCGAAGAACAAAAGATGGGGATCAAAGGCTCTTCTACACGCGTTGTTATCTTCGAGGACTGCGAAGTACCGGTGGAAAATCTGCTCGGGGAAATCGGAAAGGGTCATGTCATTGCATTGAATGTGCTCAATCTTGGCCGTTTTAATCTGGGCTCTGCTTGTATGGGAGCGGCAAAGTATGGGTTGGAGCTGGCATTGAAATATACAAGCGAGCGGCGCCAATTCGGAAAAGCGATTGCTGACTTTACAGCTACCCAGGAAAAACTGGCTAATATGGCATTACGTATATATGCTTCTGAATCTCTTCAATACCGGACTGCTGGTTACCTAGAAGATGCACTTGGAGGTCTTTATGAATCAGAAGACTACGGAGTGATTGCCAAACAGCTGATGGAATATGCGGTTGAATGTGCGGTCTGCAAAGTACATGGCTCGGAAACACTCGACTTTGTAGTTGACGAAGCATTGCAGCTGCACGGAGGCTATGGCTATATCAAGGAATACAAAGTGGAACAAATGTACAGGGATTCTCGTATTAATCGTATCTTTGAAGGAACCAATGAAGTGAATCGCCTGTTGATTCCCGGGAATCTATTGAAACAGGCAGCAAAAGGGAAGCTGCCATTGCCTGAGCTGACAGCAGCTGCTATTGAAGAGATGAAATCCCCTGTGCCTATCGGGGAAGCGCCTATTTCCCGGGAAATAGAGGCGGTGAAAGCGATTCGTCGTATTTTTTTGCTTTGCACAGGTGTAGCATATGAAACATACGGGAGCGCACTCAGCGAAGAGCAGGAAGTTTTGATGGCATTGGCGGATATCGCCATCGCTTTATATGCACTTGAATCGACAGTTATGAGAACTGCTAAAGCTATTGAAACGGACAAGCAGGAACAGCTGGGACAAAAAATATTTTTGGCACGAGCATTGACTGGTGACACATTACTGGAAGTAGAAATGGCAGCCCGCAAAATAATGCAGGCAGCGACTTCAGAAAATCAGCTTGCGCGCTACACAGCTATTGTGACAGGTGAATTAAGCCGGCTGCAGCAAGGCGGTATCGGTAAAGTGAAACGGCAGATTGCTAAAAACCTATTAGGTGCAGAACATTATATTTGTTAGGGGGAATTAAGAATGAAAGTAATCAAGTTTGAAGAATATGGCGGGCCGGAAGTTTTGCAATTTGTTGAAGCCGAAAAGCCAAATCCTGCTGCCACAGAGGTTATTATTGAAGTGAAAGCAATTGGCGTTAATTATGCCGACACGGCAAGGCGAGAAGGGAAGTATGTCGTACCGACAGAACTGCCTTATATTCCTGGATCAGAAGTGGCTGGGGTAATTGTAGAAGTGGGAGAAAATGTTGAGAAATTTAAAACTGGCGACCGTGTAGTCGCGCTTATCGGTTCTGCAGGGTACGCCGAATATGCCGCAGTCGACCAAAGTGTATTAACGGAAGTTCCAGATGAGGTCAACTTTGATCAAGCTGTCGCCCTTCCACTTCAAGGATTGAGTGCTTACCACATTTTGAAAACCATGGGGCGCCTGGAAAAAGGAGAAACAGTGTTGATTCATGCTGCAGCGGGTGGCGTTGGTGCCATTGCTGTCCAATTGGCCAAGATTTTTGGTGCTGGAAAAATCATTGCCACTGCCAGCACAGAAGAAAAGTTATTTCACGCACAGAAGATGGGCGCCACTCATCTGGTCAACTACACAGAAGAAGGATGGGTTGATAAAGTAAAGAGCATCACTGACGGCAAAGGAGTGGACCTGGCACTTGAAATGGTGGGCGGTGAAGTATTTAATAAAACCGTAAAGTGCTTGGCCCCCTTTGGCCGTCTTGTCATTTTTGGTGCGGCTAGCGGTGAACAGGCCACTTTCAATCCCGGCCAGTTAATGCGCAAGAATCAATCAGTCATCGGCTTTTTTCTGCCTCAAATTATGCGCTATCCGGAATTGTTCCAGCGGAGCTTCAAAGAGTTGTTGGCATACATGAAGAGTGGAGAATTGATTTTAACAATTGGAGGAACCTACCCACTTTCGGAAGCCGCTAAAGCGCATCATGCACTGCAAGGGCGGAAAACCATTGGCAAGTTGGTGCTTAAACCATGATGCAGCCTCTTTCAAACAACAGCCTTGAAATTGTGGCTATGTTGGAGGAGCTTGGAGTTGAAGCGATTCGAATTGATTTGCCTTTCCGTTTAAATCATGTGAATTGCTTCATGGCAGAAAATGAGCAGGGCTGGACAGTAATTGATACCGGACTCAACAATAACGAAACAAGAGCCTTTTGGGAACGCAAGCTGAAGACTAAAAAAGTCACAGATATACTAGTAACTCATTACCATCCTGACCATTTTGGTTATGCCGGTGGATTGCAGGAAAAAACAGATGCGAAAGTGTGGATAACAGAAACGGATGCAAAAGCTGGAATGGCTGCGTGGGCAGATCCCTTCTTAGAAAGTATTCCCGGAAACTATCGGGCTTCAGGAATTCCAGAAGCCCAAGCGTCTCAAATGGTAAAGAACACAGCAGAATTCAAATCGCTGGTCTCGCCTTTGCCGAAGGTTGAACAATATCTTTCAGAAGGAGATTTCATACAGATTGGACGTTTCGAATACCGGGTTATTTCTACACCTGGTCATTCAGATGGTATGATTTGTTTTTACAATGAAGAGAGAAAAACCCTTTTTTCTGCAGATCATATTTTACCGAAAATCACTCCAAATATTTCATATTGGTTTCATGGAAATCCGGATCCTTTGGGTTTGTACCTAAATTCATTAAAAAACGTCAGGAAATTAGATATAGAATTTGTTATTCCATCTCATGGGAATCCTTTTTTCGGAGCTACTCAGCGAATAGATGAGTTGTTGGCTCATCATGATGAACGGCTGGAAGAGACATTGCAAGCCGTCACTAAACCATTGAGTATTTTCGAAACATGCGAAAGTCTATTCAGTCGACCTTTGACCGTTCATGAAATGCGCTTTGCTGTTGGAGAAACACTGGCACACCTGGAATATCTTCGACATAAGAAGGAGTGCACACGCGAAATGGAGAACGGGATTTGGTTCTATGAAAAAATATAAAAAGGAGTGAGCCAATGAAAATTTTGATTGTAGGAGCAGGTGCTATTGGAGGGTATTTTGGCGGACGGTTGCTGGAAAAAGGAGAAGACGTCACCTTTCTGGTAAGAGAAAGCAGAAAAGAAAAATTACAGAAGACAGGATTGAGAATCCAAAGTAAACATGGAGACCTGCAATTATCACCTAAGCTAATTACTAAAAAAGAGCAAAGCCCGGAGTTTGATGTCGTGCTGATTTCTACTAAATCCTACCAGCTTGCAAATGCAATAGAGGATGTTCAGTCATTTGTCGGCACAGAGACCATGATCTTGCCTTTATTAAACGGTATAGCACATATGAAGCCGCTGATTGAAGCGTTTGGAGAAGAAAGAGTCATTGGAGGTCTATGCTTTGTCGAAACCACTTTGGCCGAGGATGGCACAATTATCCAGACAAGTCCCGTCCATCAATTAGTTTATGGAGAACGGACAGGAGAGAAGACTGAGCGGATCAGAAAATTGGAGCAAGCTTTCTCTGGAACCAAAGCTGAATTTAACAGGAGCGATAACATCAATCAGGAAATGTGGCATAAATATTTGTTCATTACAGCGATGTCCGGCATTACTTCAATGATGGAATCGCCTATCGGACCGATACGGGATCTTGAAACAGGAAAGCACACCATTCAAACACTTTTGGAAGAGCTTGCACTCATCATGGAAAAGATAGGTGCGCCGATAAAACCAGGCATTGCTGAAACCCAGTTAAAAAGGATCAACAGTATGGATGCAGGAATGAAATCATCGATGCAGCGGGATATTGAAAAAATGCAGCCTACAGAAGCTGAACATTTGCAGGGGTATCTTTTTGCTAAAGCAAAGGAGATACAGGTTTCAGTGCCTGTTCTTGAAATCATTTACACCAAATTAAAGCTATACGAAGCAAAGATACATAACACAAATTAAAGAAATAATTTTCCTCTGTGTGAGGTACTGGAACTTCATCTCTTTATTTCAACTACTATTCAGGAGAGTAATAATTTATCAGAACATTTACATTATTGTGACACTCCTCTATGATTAAATGACAAGCGATTTGTCAGCGTTTGCAAAAAAATGAAAAAGGGGTTGGGATTGTGAATGCCATTGCATTGGCCGCCATTGGAATTTTTATATTCATACTGGGGTACCGCTTTTATTCTAAATTTGTAGCAGAAAAGATTTTTAGGCTTGATCCGAACTATGTTACTCCGGCACATCGCTTTAAAGACGGAGTAGATTTCGTGCCCACCAACAAATTCGTGTTATGGGGGCATCATTTTACTTCGGTAGCTGGAGCAGCGCCAATACTAGGACCGGCCATCGCTGTTTATTGGGGTTGGCTGCCAGCAGTATTATGGGTAGTGCTCGGAACAGTCTTTGCGGCAGGTGTCCATGATTTCGGGACATTGGTTCTGTCAGTCCGAAACAAAGGCCAGTCAGTAGGGACGCTAGCGCATCGCTTGATCGGTCAGCGTGGGAAGATTTTGTTCCTGTTCATTATTTTGATTTTGGTTCTGATGGTCAATGCGGTATTCGCATGGGTAATTGCCAATCTGTTCATTTCTTACCCTGCCAGTGTCATACCGGTATTCATCCAGATTCCGTTAGCGATTTGGATTGGCTACGCAGTATACAGAAAAAATAAGAAAATGTTGATTCCTTCACTGGTCGCTTTGGCAGTCATGTACATAACGGCTATTGTTGCCAGCCAAGTGAGCTTTATGCAAATAGATCTTGTGCAATATATGGGCGGTGAAGATGGAGCAGGGCTATTCGGACTCGGGGCAATTTCAACAGCCTTCTTTATCTGGATCATCGTGCTGATGATCTACGTATATATCGCTTCGACTTTGCCGGTTTGGAAATTGCTCCAGCCGCGTGATTTTATCAACTCTCATCAATTAATTGTTGGGCTGGGAATTCTTTATCTTGGTTTATTGTTTACTAATCCGGAAATTACAGCGCCAGCAACGAATCCAGATGCAGATATCTCCTGGTTCCCGTTGCTATTCATTACCATTGCTTGTGGAGCAATATCCGGTTTCCATGGTCTGGTATCATCGGGAACTACTTCAAAACAATTGGATAAAGAAACCGATGCACGTTTTGTTGGTTATCTAGGTGCAGTAGGTGAAGGGGTCTTGGCGCTGATTTCAATTATTGCCGTTATTACCTTGTTCCCTGACCGTGAGTCATTTTTTGCAACTTATAGCAGTTTCCAGGCTTCCAACGGAGCAGGTTTAGGAGCATTTATCGAAGGCGCTACCAATTTGGCTCAAGGCCTTCTGATTCCATCAGAAGTTGCTTCAACGATTGTGTCAATCATTGTTGTATCATTTGCTGCCACAACTTTGGATACTTCGGTCCGTTTAATGCGTTACATCATTTCGGAATTGGGAGTAGAATACAAGATTCCATCTCTTGAGAAAAAGCATGTTGCGACGACAATTGCTGTCGGAGCTAGTGCGGCGCTGGTCCTGCTTCCTGAAGGGCCAAATGGATTTGGTTCAGGCGGCTACTTATTATGGCCGCTATTCGGTACAGCCAATCAGCTGCTCGCCGGCATCAGTCTGTTGCTGATTTCCATCTGGCTTCGAAAACTCGGACGCAATTACATGATTACACTTATTCCAATGATTTTCTTGATGTTCATGACGCTTTGGGCAATGTTCCAGCAAGTGTTCCTCCAATGGGCTTGGTATGCAGACCAGCCAAGTACGCTGCTGTTCGTCTTTGGAGCCATCATTTTCGTCTTTACACTTTGGATTATCCTGACAGCTATCCAGGCTTTGCTGAAGAAAACAGATCCTGATTTCTCAGGAGACGACGAATAAAGCAAAAGTTCAAGCAGTGAATGCTTCAACCCACTGATTAGTAAAGCAGAAAAAAATAGGAAGACGGCCAAGGGATCATGTAGTTTGTGGTCCCTTCCGTTTTTATAAGGAAGAGGTGCTGATATGTTGGTGTTCGACAAATTAAAACAGTTGATCGCTTTTTATGAGGCCGTCCTTGAATTGCCGCATCGTTCTGAAATTGCACGTGAACTTCGAGATGAAGACGACCTTTTTCTTTTGATGCTTTATTCGGAGATGCTGGGGATACCAAATCCGGTCTATTACTACACCTTGGAATTGTATCCTTATATGATTGAAGAGTTTCATGATTGGCATTTACGGATGGGGATGGATAAATCTCCGTTAACCGGAATTCGTTGCTGTTAGTTTTATTAGGAATGAGGGAAAAGAATGGATGTATTATCAAAAAGCATTATTTTTGTTGGTGGAAAAGGTGGTGTCGGAAAGTCGACATCAGCTGCAGCCATTGCCTGGAAATTAGCGAAAAATGGCAATAAAACTTTATTGATTTCGACGGACCCTGCCCATAATGTGGGTGATATTTTCAATCAAAAAATTGGCGGCAAAACAAAATCGATTGCTGATAATCTCTATGCCCTTGAAATCGATCCTGAAATTGAAACCGATAATTACATTAAAACGGTTAAAGCCAATATCAAAGGCACCGTCCATTCCAGTATGATGGAGGAAGTAAACCGCCAATTGGATACCGCAAAGGCTTCTCCGGGTGCAGATGAAGCAGCTTTATTCGATAAGCTGATCCATATTATTTTGGAAGAGCGCCAAAACTTTGATAAATTGGTTTTTGATACCGCTCCGACAGGCCATACCATCCGCCTGTTGACCTTGCCGGAATTGATGGGGGTTTGGATTGAAGGGTTGCTTGAAAAGCGCCGCAAGACCAATGAAAATTACACGCAGCTGCTGAACGATGGTGAACCAAGGGAAGATCCGATTTATGATGTGCTGAGAGAACGGCAGGAGCGTTTTTCAAAAGCACGGGATCTGCTGCTCGATGAACAGGAAACCGGGTTTATCTTTGTACTGAATCCGGAACGACTGCCCATTTTGGAAACAAAAAAAGCGCTAGACCTGCTGCATAATTATCACCTCCATGTAAAAACTCTCATCATCAATAAAATATTGCCTAAAGAGGCGGATGGGGAATTTTTATTGGAACGGAAAAAGCACGAAAAAAAATACCTCCAGCAGATCAATGAAACTTTCCCGAAACAAAAATTGGTCCATGTTCCACTTTTTTCACAGGACATTATCAGCAAAACACAGTTGGAATTATTTAGTGAATACTTTCAGGAAGGATGAAATAAATGAAAGCATTTGTAATAGAGTCAGGGGAATTGAAGTTAGCAGACCTAGAAGAGCCGACAGCCAAATCAGGAGAAGTTGTAGTGTCTCTAAAAGCTGCAGGTATCAATCGCAGAGATTTGGGATTGGTTAAACGTTATGGGGACAATCCGGAAGCCTTAATCATTGGATCGGACGGGGCAGGGGTGGTGGAATCGGTAGGTGAAGATGTAACCAACTTTGCTTATGGAGATGAAGTGATCATCAATCCTGCATTGCGGTGGTATACAAACAGCGATGCACCGCCCGCTGAGTTCGATATTTTAGGTATGCCCGACCATGGAACTTTTACAGAAAAAATAGCTTTGTCCGCTGAACAGGTGGAAAAGAAGCCTCGTCATTTAAGCTGGGAAGAGGCAGGAAGTCTAGTATTGCCGGCATTGACTGGATATCGTGCTTTGTTTACAAAAGGGCAATTGAAAAAAGGCAGTACCTTGTTTATTCCGGGTGCAGGAAGCGGCGTTGCGACCTTCTTGATTCAATTTGCCAAAAATTCAGGAGCTCGGGTGATTGTTACATCACGAAGCGAAGAAAAACGCCAGCAGGCTATGAAAATCGGAGCTGATCTGGCGATTCCTACTGATAGCGATTGGGCGAAAGAGTTAGCGGATGAAACCGTAGACCTTGTCATTGACAGTGTAGGAGCGGCTACCTTCAACCGTTCACTCGACATTTTGAAAAAAGGCGGGCGGATTGTTATTTTTGGTGCTACCACTGATGACAATGTCGATTTCAATTTGCGCAAATTCTTTTATGGGCAATATCAATTGTTCGGTTCGACGATGGGAAGCCGCGAAGAACTTCGCGCCATGCTGTCGCATATGGAATCCCATAATATGCGGCCGATTATCGACCAAGTATTTCCGCTGGATCAAGCCCAAGAGGCCTTTGATCATTTAGCTTCGGGTAACCAGTTCGGAAAAGTCGTTTTGAGCATGAATAAATAAAAATCCTGAAACCTTTCAGTTGGCCATCCGTATATAGAGTATAAGAAAGTATTTGACTGGAGGTTTACGTGATGGAAAACACAGGTTTGAAAATACTCGTCCATGCCAGTGCATTTTTTGCTCCGTTCCTTGTTCCTGTGATTGTTTTTCTGATTTCAGCAGACAAAGAAGTGAAGAAGTTGTCAATCCAAGCGCTGTTGTTCCAACTTGTTTTAGGTGTACTAATTTTCATTTCCAGTTTGCTGACGGTTGTCCTTATTGGGATTCCGATGCTAATTGTCTTTGGACTAATGGCTGTCATTATTCCAATTATGGGGATTATCAGAGCACTTAACAACGAACAATTCGACTACCCGATAGTCGGAAGCTGGTACCAATAAAAAAAAGCCCTCTGGGGCTTTTTTTTATTGCGACGAAGCTAGCGGAGCGATGCAGGAGCAAGGTCTTTGACAAAGGCGAAGGCGACGAAGCTAGCGGAGCGATGCAGGATGAGTTTGTATAAAAACCGAAAAACGGCCATTCTTCACCTCAAATTTCATAAGGTGAAGAATGGCCGTTTTTATTCAAGAATATAAGCTAAAGTTTTAATTGCCTGATCGCAGGTTTCAACTGTGGCATTCGCTTTTCGTGACAACTCTTTCAAGGGATGGTGCAATTTTTCCGGGCGGATGATGATAACCGGCTTGCCTGAAGCAATCGCTGTGCTGGCGTCCATTGCCGTGTTCCACTGCTTGTACTGTTCGCCGAAAAGGGCGATGACCAAATCGGCTTTGTGCATCAGGACGCCGGTACGCAGATTGTTGAAGCTTGAAGCCGCTTGATCTTTAGCGATGGAATCTGGCTGTACACCCAGAATGTCTTCACCGATATTGTCCGAGCGTTCATGAATTTCCATAGGACCGACAAAATCAATCGGCAAATCCAAGGCAGCCGATTTCTTCTTGATTTCTTCGCGCCAGGTACTGTGTATTTCTCCGGCCAAATAAACAGTTAGTCTCATCATTTCACCCTCCAAAAGCCATTTCTTTCAGTGTATCATAAGGGCGTAAGGTTCAAATAATCTGACGCTCTTTACGCGTGACAGGCATCAATGAAAGCACATTTTCCATCTTAAAGGTGCGTTTCTTGTGGCGTAGAAAGCAATAAGCCTGGAATGAATCTCCAGACACCTTTAAAATTTTGATGCGGCGTTTACTGATGCTGCCGTCATTAGCCATATACATCATATCGACGAGCTGCTGGTATTTAAAAGCCTTCAGAATTTGTGCTTTCATGATTTACCCTCCTCTTAATAAGAACGTTTGTTCTTATTATAGAACAACAATCCAATTAAAACAAGCAGACAGTATCGTGTATAATGGAACGAACATATATTCTTTTATAAGTGAAGAAAGGGGCAATACAATGAAATTTTTTCATACCGCTGACTGGCATTTAGGCAAGCTGGTGCAAGGAATTTATATGACAGAAGAACAGCAGTTTGTGCTGGAGCAATTTATAGATGCAATAAAAGAAGAACAGCCAGATGCGGTTATCATTGCTGGAGATCTTTATGACCGTGCAGTGCCGCCAACCGATGCTGTCAATTTACTGGATGAAGTACTAGCGAAAATCGTGTTGGAGTTAAAGACGCCGGTCTTGGCTGTGGCAGGAAATCACGACAGTCCCGGAAGGTTGAACTTCGGCAGCCGAATGATGAAGATGAATGGAATCCATATCGCAGGACATGTCCAAAAAAACCATCAGGCTGTGGTTCTTGCCGATCAATTCGGCGAAGTCCATTTTCATCTAGTGCCTTATACGGATCCTTCGATGGTCCGCTATGCGTTTAATGATGAGACAATCCGTACCCATAATGATGCCATGAAAGCCATCACTGATAACATTAAATCCGTTTATGATTCACAGGCCCGGCATGTATTTGTTGGCCATGCTTTTGTAACCCCACATGGCGAACAGGAAGAGAATACTAGTGATTCTGAACGGCCGCTTTCGATTGGCGGAGCAGAGCATGTGGATGCCCATCATTTCATCGGGTTTCATTACACGGCGCTCGGTCATTTGCACAAAGCTCATTATGTGCTGAATGAAACCATCCGTTATTCGGGATCGCCTTTAAAGTACTCAATTTCAGAAGAGCATCACCAAAAAGGATTCCATATTGTTGAAATGGATGCTGAAGGAGATGTTTCAGTGACCAAGCGCTTGTTCTCGCCGAGGCGCAATATGCGTACTGTTGAAGGGACTATGGATGAAATTCTTCAACACGAAATAAGTGATGATTACGTGTTCGTGACCTTATTGGACGATGCTCCTGTACTATTTCCGATGGAGAAAGTGCGCTCAGTGTACCCGAATGCCATGCATGTGGAGCGCAGAAATTTTTCAGGAAGCATGGCTCAAACAGAAGCTGGTTCACGCCGTAAAATGGATTCCTTGTCCTTATTCCATGCGTTTTATGAAGAAGTAAAAGGCGAAAAAGCGACAGTCCAAACAGCCGATATCTTCAAAGATGTCCTGCAGGAATTTTTGCAAGAGGAACCGGCTGGAAAAGAAGAGGTGAAATCATGAGACCTTTAAAGCTGAAACTGACCGCATTCGGACCTTATAAAAACACCGAAGAAATTGATTTTGCCGATTTGCAGGGAAACCAGCTTTTCGTCATTTCAGGAAGTACGGGTTCAGGAAAGACGACTATCTTTGATGGAATCTGCTTTGCGCTGTATGGGTCAGCGAGTGGCTCGGACCGCAGTGAATCGCGCATATTGAGAAGTGATTTTGCCGATGACGGTACCCATACCTGTGTCGAGATGGAGTTTGAAATCCATGGTAAAATCTATCGGATTTTGCGTCAGATGAGCCATGTGAAAAAAGGCAATAAAAGCCCGACGGGAGAACGCTACGAGTTTTTTGAACGCAGCGAAGAAGGCGAAAAACCATGTGTCGAGCGCCAGATTGTCTCAGAGATCAACCGCCGCGTAGAGGAAATTATCGGCCTTTCACAAAATCAGTTTAGCCAGATTGTCATGCTTCCACAAGGGGAGTTCCGCAAACTGCTGACGTCCGAAACAGACAACAAAGAGGAAATTCTTCGTAAAATCTTTAAAACGGAACCGTATAAGCTAATCAGCGAGCGCCTCAAGCAAAAAAAGGAGGCAGCGGCGAAAATATTTGAACGCGAGCAGCACCATTTGAGCAGCCACATCCAGCGCATCACTTCTTCGTTGCCGGAACGTGACTCTGAACTTTTTGAGGTTTTAAGCCGCGAGCACATGAATATTAATCAGGTGCTTGCCGGATTGGAAAAAGAAGCCGTCTACTACAAGGAAAAAATTAGCGTGGACGAACAAAGATACCAGACCGTCTACCAACTTCATAGTGATAAAATGAATGCCTATCACGAAGCAAGGAAATGGAATGACCGCTTCAGCGAACTGGATTCTAAAGAAAACCAGCTTGAAAAACTGGAACAGCAGCAGCCCGAGTATGCAGAAAAGGAAAAAATCTTGCAATCAGCGGAGCGTGCCGGATATATTTCGGGGCTTGAAAGTTTATTTCAAGATTTGCAGAAAGAGGAACAAGAGAAAAAAGAACTCCAGGAAAAAGCCATCGAGCAGCAAAAGCAGGCGGAATATGACAAGCTTTCTGCAGAACAGGCTTATAGTGAACAGCAAAAACTTCAGGGTGAACGCGACAAACTGAATGAACAGATTGTCTACCTGGACAAGCTGCTGCCAGCTATTCAAGAGCTGGATCGCAAAAAAGAAACTCTTGTAAATCTTGAAAAAGATGCGCAACGATCAGAAAAGCTCCTGCACCAGGCTGACAAGGAATGCACCAATCAAAAAATTGAGAAGCAGAATATTGATGAAAGAATCGCCAAATTGGAAGAGTTTCTGGAATCTGCTGATGAAACGCAGCTGGAGCTGTCAGCAGTGACTGAAAAGTACCGGGTAACAGGTGAATTCATTTCGTTGAAAGAGCAGAGACGGCAGCAGCAAGCTGTACAGCAAGCGAATAAGACGGCCTTCGAACAGTCAGATAGATCTTATCGTCAGCTTGAGAGTCAGTGGTTTGCCAATCAGGCACACATTCTTGCGGAACAATTGCATGATGGCGAAGCTTGTCCAGTCTGCGGAAGTTTGGATCATCCGGGTGCCAATTTGAAAACGGAAGAACTGACGGTATCGAAAGAACAAGTGGAAGCGGCAAAAGCCGATTTCGATAAAGTGGATAGAGAATACCGTAATGCTTCAGCCAAGCTTTTCGCTTTGCAGGAGCAGCTGGAGAACAAAGACAAAGATCTAGCAAATCTTAACTTAGATGCTGAGCAGGCGGAAGAACATGCAAGCCAGTTAGAGCAAGCAAAGCAGAAGCTAACAAAGCAAACAATGGAACAGCAGGCTGGCAAATTGGAACTTCGGAAATGGAAAGAACAACTCGCAGATTGTTCCCGAAAAATTGAACAACTTGAGAAAAACAAACATAGCTTAACGGAAAAAATGCAGAAGCACAATTCAACTTTCCAGACGACAAAAGCGGTGTTTGAAAACGAATTGGCATCGATTCCGGAACAACTGAGAGAGTTGTCTGTCCTGAACGAGCAGTTACAGGAAGCTACCTCACGAAAACGGCAGCTTGAACAAAAATGGATCAGCGTTCAAGAGCAATTTCAAAAATCGAAAGAGCAGCTGGCAAGTGCGTTGGTTACTGTCCAGCATGTCAAAGCTGCAGCAGCAGAAATAACCACAAAAAGAGAGAAAGCACAGCAGCAATTTGCTGAAGCCTTGGCGAAATCAGCATTCGATTCTGAAGAAGCTTATCAGCAGGCGAAACTGACGGATGCTGCATTTGCCGAATTGAAAGAGGATATATTGAAATTCAACCAAGTCCGTCATACCCTAATGAAACAAGTCAGCGAACTGAAAGAATTGCTCGCTGCAAAAAGCCGAAAAGACATAAGTCAGGCAGAAGCAGAGCTGAAAGAATTGAAAACCGCTTATGAGCAGGCACTTGCAGAGCGCAATCGTTCTCAGGACTTTGCAAGAGCGGGAGTGGGGTTAATTACCAGTATTCAGGAAGTGATTGGGAAAGCACTTGAAGCTGAGCAAAATTTAAACCGGATTGCGGACCTGCATGACATGATCCGCGGTCAAAATGGTTTGAAGATTTCATTTGAACGCTATCTGCAGATTGAATATTTAGAGCAAATCCTCCTGTCTGCCAATGAGCGGCTGAAGAATTTATCCAATGGACAGTTCCACTTGATCCGCAGCGACCGCCAGGAGTCGCGGGGCAAACAAAGTGGGTTGGGCTTGGATGTTTACGATGCTTACACAGGGCAGACGCGTGACGTGAAGACCATGTCAGGTGGGGAAAAATTCAATGCTTCACTGTGTCTGGCACTTGGAATGGCGGATGTCATTCAAAGCTTCCAAGGAAATGTCTCGATTGATACGATGTTCATCGATGAAGGCTTCGGTTCGCTGGACGAAGAATCACTCAATAAATCAATTGAAACCTTAATCGACCTGCAAAAATCGGGACGGATGATCGGTGTTATTTCCCATGTGCAGGAATTGAAAGCAGCGATTCCCGCCATATTGGAAGTCGAGAAATCAAAAGAAGGCTATAGCCGTACAAAATTCCTCCTCAAATAAATTAGGGGTTTGCTGACTGGCGCGTTTGAAATTCCCCATATAAGTGAATGATAAAAGCAATAGGTAAATTGCGGAAGGTGATACGGTGGACACAGCTCTTTACTTTTTCTTTACAGCTGCTTATATTGGCCTTACGATTTGGGGAGTTACACAACAGCGATCGTGGAACTTTACGGCATTCTTGTATTTGGTGCTGGTTGGCTTGATTTATGATAATGGCATAATTGCAATCGGAAAATATATCGGAGAGGGATCAGTCCTGGAGAGCCTGAACCTACTTCGTTTCTGGAGCCATGCTTTCTTTACGCCGCTGCTAGTTTTGTTCTGTTGGGGAGCAATGAATCTGGCTCACATCAGATGGGCAAGACAAAGGGCAGTGTTCTACGGATTTATGCTATACACTGCAGCATTAATTATTATCGAACTGGCTCTTGAGACTTGGAGCTTAGAGCTTATGACGGAACAACAATACGGCGTATTGCGTTATGTATCAGCAGAACCCGCTTCAGGGCCGCCGATAATGGTTCTGCTTGTAACAGTTGCTCTTGTTTTTACTGGGGCAGTGTTGTGGAGAAAGGCCGGCTGGAAATGGATGCTGATTGGGGCAGTGATTATGGGCATCGGTAGTGCAGTGCCAATCCCTGTGGACAGTTCCGCGGTTACCAACGCATTTGAGCTGTTCTTGTTGTTTACACTGGTTTGGACGAAAAATCGTTTGGAAACCAATGAAAAATCAAAGGGGTTTAAAAAATGAAAAATTTCAGTTTTAAAGCACGAATCATTTATTTCGGTGCAATTGCCCTGGTTAGTCTGGCTTTCTTCGCTTTACAGCTGACGGCTGTATTGCAGGATTCAAATGGGATAGGCTCTTTTATTCTTTTAATTTTATGGGCACTTATGGCGTTATTTGGCTTGGCCGGTCTTGGATTTGCCTTAAAAAACAAGAACCGTCAGAAAAACTGACGGTTCTTTTCTTTGGGTGAAAAGACGGAATAATTCATAAATTTTGGAAATGATGAGGCCTTCGCTATATATGGTAAAGTTGGAGAATAATGAAGCAAAGGGGAGGCTATGAAATGGGAAAAAACTTAAGCCCACAGGAAGTCATTGATTTAATTGATTCGAAAGCAGATCTGATCGTTCCGATTGCCAATGGGGAGCCGATTCGGTTATTGGACATATTGGAAGAAAATGCCGAGCAATTGGATGGCGTAAAAATCCATCAGATGTTGGCTTTACGGTCGCGTTCGTACATTCAAGGGGAAATAGAACAATTGCAGCATGTTTCGTATTTCCTGAGTGGTGCTACACGGAAAGTATATCAGCAGGCGAAGATGGAACTGGTTCCAAATAATTTCCACGAAATGCCGCGTATGCTCCAAAAAGTTACGAAAATGTCGATGATTTTGACAGTGGCTTCGCCAATGGATGAGCACGGGTATTTTACTTTGGGAACACAAGCTGATTATGTGGCTGATTTCATCGGAAAGGTACCGTTTATTCTGGAAGTGAACGATCAAATGCCCCGTACATATGGCCGCAATCAAATTCATGTAAGTCAAATTTCGGGATATGTGGAACATCACGCTACTCTTTCAGAAGAAAAGATTCTTGAAGTCAGTGATAAGGACCTGCTGATTGCGTCTTCGATTATTCAGGATATTCAGGACGGAGATACTTTGCAGATTGGAATCGGTGCAGTTCCCAATGCGGTAATTAGTATGCTGACAGATCATCGTCATCTGGGCATCCATACGGAAATGCTGCCGGATGGTGTGGCAAAACTGGTAGCTGCAGGTGCGGTGGATGGAACCCGTAAATTTACGAATCCTGGAAAAATTGTCGCGACTTTTGCTTTTGGTTCCAAAAAACTATATGACTTTATTGATAATAATCCAGCGGTTGAGTTTCTTCCGGTGAGCGTCGTCAACGATCCACGGGAAATTGCAAAAGAAAAGAACATTGTCTCCATCAATTCAACAACTGAAGTCGATCTGTTCGGGCAATGTGCTTCTGAAACGGTTGGCGGAAAGTATTATTCTTCAAGCGGAGGACAAGTCGACTTTGCGCGAGGTGTCCGGTTCGCGGAAAATGGCAAAGGCTATATTTGCATGCCGTCAACTGCAAAGAACGATACATTGTCCCGCATTAAACTGCAACTTGCTCCAGGATCTGTAGTGACCACAGGAAAAAACGATGTAGACAATATTGTCACAGAGTACGGAGTAGCCCGTTTGCACGGAGTTTCCATTTCAGAACGGGCCAAGCGTTTGGCGGCAATCGCCCATCCAAAATTCAGAGAAGAATTGCTATTTGATGCAAAGAAAAATGGGTTTTTGATCTAACAAAAAAGCTGTTTCCTTGATATAAAAGGGAATGGCTTTTTTTGCTTCCTATCCAAATTTTAGCGCACCTTATGTCCAATGAGCCTGAATAAGTATGACTGAAATTCTTTGGGAACCGAAATACTTTTCTTTACAGGCAAATTAAAGAGACGTATACTTACCTAAGTAAATAAATTCGAAGGTGTGTACCTATGAAAAAACTATTGTTTCACGAAATCAATCAAAAATCCCGGTTATCCATTAAAGAAGTAAACGAGGCCATAAAGCGATTTGGGCTATATAGTTCCCAATGGTCTATTCTTTTTTGTCTGAAGCAGTTTGGTTCAATGACGCAAAAAGAGATATGGCAATATTTGAACGTGGAAGCACCGACGGTTACAAGAACCATTGTGCGCTTAGAAGAGAGCGGCTGGATTGCGAGAAGAGAAGGCGAAGACAAGCGTGAACGGATTGTCGAACTTTCTCCATTTGCCTTGCTGCAAGTGCCGGAAATTGAAAAACAGGTCAGGAATGTAGAAGAGAATTTAGTTTCCGGGCTTTCTGATGAAGAACAAAATCAGCTGCTGATTCTGCTGAAAAAAATAAATGTGAAGAGTTCTAAAGAAAAGGATGGAAAGCATGGCTGAAAAAAGACCGATTTGGACGAAAAGTTTTATTAATATTTCAATTAGCACCTTTTTTATTTTTGTTGTTTTTTACGCATTGATGACATTGATTCCTCTTTACGTACTGGACGATCTGAAAGGGACGGCAGCCCAGGGAGGCATAGCTGTTTCGGTGTTTCTCGTATCTGCCATCATTATTCGGTTTATTGCTGGAATGATTCTTGAGAAATTTGGCAAGAGGAAAATCTTAGTGATTTCGGTATTGATGTTTATGATCAGCACGTTCTTCTACGTATTGATTGGAGATTTCGAAACGCTACTTGCATTGCGTTTTTTTCAAGGCATCTGGTTTAGTCTTGTCACTACTGTAGGCGGAGCGATCGCTGCGGAAATTGTCCCGCCCGAACGCCGCGGAGAAGGACTTGGCTATTATGGCATTGCCATGAACTTAGCTGTCGTTGTTGGACCTTTCATCGGTTTGACCTTAAAACCATTTTTGTCGTATCAACTCATCTTTATGATTTTGGGATTTATTATGATTATTGGCTTCTTCTGTGTATTATCCGTTGATGTCGGAGAAGATATTCGGACGAAGAAGGAAAAAAGAAAGCTGGCGATTAGTGATTTTATCGAAAAAAAATCCATGCCGATTGCCAGCGTCGGTTTCTTGGTGTCGTTTGCATATGCCGGAATTATTGCCTTTATTTCCGTTTATGCAGAGTCTCTTGGTCTGATTAAGACGGCAAGCTTTTTCTTTATGGTCTATGCAGTAGCTATGCTTCTCGTCCGGCCATTCACGGGGCGTCTATTTGACTCTATTGGACCAAACATCGTCATTATACCTTCATGCATCATGTTCGGAATCGGCTTAATTTCCTTGAGCTTTACGACTTCTTCTTGGATGCTGCTGTTCTCTGGAGCTTTAGTCGGCTTAGGTTATGGCACGTTGCTTCCAAGTTTCCAAACCTTAGCCATCCAAGCAGCGGAAAAGCATCGCAGTGGGTATGCTACCGGTACTTTCTTTGCTCTTTATGACAGCGGATTGGCCATCGGTTCCGTATCTCTTGGAGTCATCGCTGGAATCGCAGGCTATGCAAATCTTTATTTATTGTTAGGAATTTTCATGTTCGGTGTCGCTGCTTATTATGTATGGATCATGAGCAAATTTAGAATACCTGCTAACCTATAAAAGAAAAAAAGCGGTTCACATTATTTGTGAACCGCTTTTGGTGTGAGTTGGTGTTGCTGCATTCGTAAGAGGTACAAGTTTTGTTTATCGAACTGTTAAAGTTACCGACCCCAGTTCACCATAGCTGGCTTCATAAAGCCCTCTTTCCAGCGTTTTAGGCAAAATGAACGTACCGGAAGAAATAGACATACCTTTCTTGACAGTCAATCCATGTCCAGCCAATTCATTGACCAGCCATTTGACTGCATTGACAGGATGATCCAACACTTCGGAGGAGTCGCTAGCTGCAATTTCTTCGCCATTCAATGTAAGTTTACCCGGTAACTTTTCGAGTTGAGCATAAGTGACGTTGTCTAGTGGTGTACCTGCAATGATCTTCCCGGCAACTGCACTATCTGCGATCACTTGCCCGAGGCTGATTTTTGGAAACCAATCGTCAAAACGGGAGTCGGGTACTTCAATGCCAGGTGCTACTTGGGTTTTCTCCAAAAGTGCATGGACATCGTCGGCTGCGGATAAATCTTCTTTGGCAATAAAAATCAATTCGATTTCAATCAATGGAGAAGACGTTGAATTCAGATCAATAATGCCGTCTGACAATGCGGAGGTAGTAAGGGCACCGTATAACGGAGTTTCTGATTGAAAGAGCTGTTGCGTTTCTTTACTCGTCAAGCTGATTTTGTAGCCCTTCAACTCTTCTTCGTTATCGTTGGTTTTCTTGGAAGTTACAGCGTGTTGGACCGAGTAAGCACGGTTCTTCTCTAATGAAGCAGGGATTCGTTCTTTAGAGATTGTATGACCTTCAATGTATGCTTCATATAAAGCAGTAGCCATTTCGGAATGCTGTAAGTCTATAGTTTTCATAGGTAAAGCCCCTTTCAGACGGTTTAACCTATCATAGCATTCTAACAATTTGTTTTAAATGCTCTTAAGTGCAATTCCTTATTCAGCTTTATGGGCGCTTCAGACTTTCCAGCAATAGCTGAAGAACGCCATTACCGGGAAGTCTTCCAGCACTTGTCAGAGCTAAACGGCTGCTTCCGCTTTTCTTTATAATACATAAAAATAGACAGACAAGAAATGACAGAGGCTGCCGAAAAGGATGAAGAGGTGGAAAATTTCATGGAATCCCAGATGCTTGGAAGACAGGAAATTGGGTTTTGTTCCATAAATGATGCCGCCTGCAGTATAAGAAATTCCACCTGCCACTAGCAGCAGCAAGCCCGTTAAAGACAAACTGTCCACCAGTGGCACGACAGCGAAGATGATGATCCAGCCCATAGCAATATAAATGGCGGTAGACAGCCATCTAGGTGCATGAAACCAGACCATCTTAAAGAAAATTCCGCTTAATCCTAAAATAGTAACAAGGGAAAATAAGGTCCAGCCAAGTGTTCCACCGAGTGCAATCAAACAGAACGGGGCATACGATCCTGCAATCAAAGCAAAGATCATCGAGTGGTCCAGTTTCCGCAAAAATGCAATGACATGGGGCTGTGAAATTGCTGAGTGGTAAATGGTAGAAGCTGTGTATAAGAGAATCAGGCTGATGCCGAAAATGGCGACAGCTGTTACATGCAAAGCAGATTCATCGGCATAGGCAGCTTTAAGGACCATTGCTAAAAGTGCAGCTAAAGACAATACCGCTCCAGCTAAATGCGATAAGGCGTTAAAGGGCTCTCGGATATAAGTGGTCATAAAAAACAACTCCTTGGTAGATGTAGTTATTGAAACTACATATAAAGATACTAGTATTGATATATAGAGTCAAGTTTGGAGAATTTTTGATAATGATGTAAAATAGTCAGTATGAAACACCCCAGGGAGCGAGAAAACATGGAGAAATCAAATGAACTTATCGAAGCGATGGCTTTCCATAATCAGGTTCTGCCAGAGGATATTCCGAAGATTGATCTCTATATTGATCAAGTCATTCAATTGTTCGAGTCCAGTTTTGCCGAATCGAAGAGGCATCCTGAAGAGAAGATCCTGACAAAAACCATGATCAATAACTATGCTAAAGGAAAATTGTTCTACCCGGTCCAAAATAAAAAGTACAGCCGCAACCACATCATGCTCATCAGCTTGATTTACCAGATGAAAAGCACGTTGTCGATCAACGATGTCAAACAGGTATTAAATGGCATCAATGAAAAAGCAGCGCACCAGAAATTGAATCTAGAACAGTTTTACAGTAGCTATTTGAACCTTCAGCAGGATAACTCGGAAATTTTTGCGGAGGGTTTGAAGCGCCAGGCAGAAGAAGCTGCCAAACAAGTTCGGGGGCTTGAGGATTCTGAAGAACTGGAGCGTGTACTGCTTATCGCATCATTGGCTCATACCAGTAATCTTTACCGAAGGGCAGCAGAAAAATTGGTAGATGAGATGGCGGAAGAGGTGGAGAAATAATGGTCAGAATTCTGATCGATGCAGATGGCTGTCCGGTAGTGGGGCAGACAATCGATTTGGCTAAAGCCTTCCGACTGCCGGTCATCTTGATTTGTGATACTTCTCATGAAATGCATAGGGAAGGAGCAGAAACGATTACAGTGTCAAAAGGAGCAGATGCTGTAGATTTTGTACTGGTTAACCGGGTCCGCAAGGGAGATATTGTGGTAACCCAGGATTATGGACTAGCAGCGATGGTACTTGCCAAACGGGGTATTCCGATTGACCAGAATGGACGCGTCTATTCAGATGAGAATATTGAACAATTGCTTCATGGACGCCATGTCGCCAAAAAAATTCGGCAAGGCGGAGGCAGAATGAAAGGACCGAAGAAACGGCGGCCTGAAGACAATGAGAAATTTAAAACTGCCTTAACTCTACTATTAAAGAAATCGGGGGAAAACAAAGAAAGACCTGGCATGTGAAAATGCCGGGTCTTTCTTTGTTTAATTTCAAGAGCTAGATGGTCCAACGGTCATTGATGATGGCCACTAACACCCAGTTGCCATTGCTATTCTTCTCGAATACCATGTTCAAGCTCTGCCAATCCATTCCATCATATTGAGCAGTACCAGGGAAATAGTATTCGACAATAGTCGCTTCAGGGTAAAGGCGGTGAATAAACTCATGCGTTGTTGGCTGGACAGTTCGCCCATAGCGCTCTTTGGCAGTATAGGTGGCGTCCATCAAATATTGATCATAATACTCGGCGGGTGTCAAATTGATTTCGAAGCCGCTGCCGTCCTGATAACCCCATAAATAATCGTTGGGGTCATTCATGAAAGCAGGCAGTTGTGCTTTTGTGAATGTGACGCCTCCGTTGTCGATGCAACCGCCACTGTAAGGACAGAAAGTCAATCCATCAGAGGTTCTCACATAAGCTGCAACACCAGCGAAATCTTCAGCTTGAAGGTCCGCCAGAATGTCATTGGCTGTCATAAGCAAGTCCCGTTTTTCGGGAATGAAAGACGGCTCGATGGCGCGGGCCAGAAACGCAGCAAATTGAGCCCGTGTTACCTGGATGTCCGGACGGAAAGTATTATCCGGATAACCGCGTGCAACCCCGTAATGAGCGAGCCTTGAAACCGCGTCAAAGGCGAAGTGGCCTTTCTTCATGTCTTTGAAATTATTGTCTGGAGCTTTCGGGAAATGGAGAGCTCTGTCTAACATTGTGACAGTTTGTGCACGAGTCACAGTCCAGTCAGGTCTGAAATAATTATTCGGGAAGCCGACAACAATTTCTTCTTCAACAGCAGAAGCGATATAACCGGAAAACGGATGGCTGGCGGGAACGTCTCTAAAGCCTGTTGAGCGGGAAGTATCGTCCAAATTCAGAGCTCGTCCAATCATGGCAACGGCATGGGAGCGTTTAACCGGATCGTTTGGTCTGAAGGTTCCATCAGGATATCCATTGATGATTCCTTCTTCGTACAGGTAAGCAATTTCAAAAGCAAACGGATGATCGGCAAATACGTCATCAAACAAAACAATCGCTTTGGCGGGAGACAAAAACGAACTGAACATCAGGATGGCAGCTGCAATAAAAGACAAAAAAGTCTTCATATTTATCCCTCCCTATTTGATCTTATTTTACCACATAAAAAAGTAAAAAGTAATAATTAATTGTTATATAAACTAATAAAACAAGGTATATATAAGAGTGAGAGTAGTTTTCTGCTATATGGGGAATAAAGGAGAAATACGTGAATTCAATTGAGAGAGGAGACAATTATGAAGAAAATACTTATTGTAGTGACAAATGAAGCGCTAGTTGGAGCAAGAGGTAGAAAAACGGGGCTTTGGTTAAGAGAATTAACTGATTTCTATCATGAAATTAAAGAACATTTCGATGTGGACATTATCAGTACCGCCTCCAGCCGGGTTCCGATTGATCCGCTTAGCCTGATGGAAGCCGTGGTCCATAAGCAAACACGCCACTACTACATGAATGATGAATTGATGGGGAAATTGAAAAAACCAATGACGCCTGATCAAGTCAAAGACAGGGACTATGCCGCTATTTATTTTACAGGCGGGCATGGTACAATGATTGATTTTCCTAACCATCCAGGATTGCAGCAGCTGACAGCATCCATATATGAAAGGGGCGGTGTGGTTGCAGCTGTTTGCCATGGACCGAGCGCTTTGCAGAACATCCATTTATCTGATGGGCGGAACCTGCTGGCTGGCCATGTAGTGACTGGTTTTTCGGATTTGGAGGAAAAGATAATGGGAATGTATGGGGATATTCCTTTTTCACTAGAGCAGGCCCTAAGAAACCAAGGAACTTTGTTTCAAATAGCACAGTTGCCATTTACAGCTTGTGTTATCGAATCAGGGCGTTTAGTAACTGGACAAAATCCGGCATCAGCAAGCCTTGTCGGTAAAAAGGTAAAGGAATTATTAAAAGAAGTGAACCCGGCTTAAAGTTCAGCCGGGTTCGTTTATGTTCATTCTCTTTTCTGCATAATCCATGAATTGCAGGGGATAGTTTGTTTGGATAAGGCTGATGCCGCGGTCAATAAACCAACCCCAGCCCATATCAGGATCTAAAAGAGATAGTGAGTCGGAACGGCGTGCATTTTCAGCGAAATCAAGCGCATTGCCCCACAAATTCGTTTGATCTTTAAGTTTGGAGATGATAGCCTCGGAAATCACTTCATCTTCCTCTGTATAAAAAAGAAGTTCAATTGCTGTTGGAGAAACAGTCTCCAGCAACTGATCAAGTTGGTGAAGGTTTTTGTCACTCAGCTTATGCATATAAGACATGTTTCGTGGATTCGAGTCAAAAAAAGCGATTAGTTGTTCAACAGGTTTATCGCTTTTTAACATGAAATAATCAAACAAATCATATTGTTCAACCAGAGCATAGAGTTCATGGCGCAAGTCCCATGCCTTATCCGCATTGACCATTGCCTTGCCCTTAATCATTGAAAGAACTTCGAGAAGCGTAGGCACTTTTTCTTTTGTGTTTTTTGCGTTGGATCCACCATTCAATTCTTTTAACGATAATTCCTTTATTTCTTTTAACGTCAGTTGGTTTATTTCTCCTGAGCCATTTGTCGTCCGGTCGACTGTACTGTCATGCATGAGAACAATGTGGCCGTCTTTGGTCAACTGCATGTCTAATTCAATTAAAAAGATATTGTGATCGATGCAGCTTTGAACTGCAGGAAGTGAATTTTCTGGCGCAGGATTCCAGAGGCCGCGATGAGCGACTGGAATCAGCGGGTGCTGTTTTTCCTGTAAAGCTTTAAAGAAGTCATCATAGTTGTTTAATTGCCATCCGAGGATCTGCTGATTAACCGCCATATGCTACCTCCTTATCTTTTCTTCAAGTATACAAGGTTCGGGCAAATAAGTTTATTATGAAGCTCAATAGGGTAATTTTGGAATACTCCTGTCGAACGAAAAAAGAGATGAAATAAGATGCAGAGGAGGAAATCCTGATGTCCATGATTCGTAAAGTAGTTACGGAGAATGCTCCCTACTATGTCAATCAAAAAGAGATTGTTCATGTAGTCCGAAGCTTGTTCGGGGGGCACTATGATGACATTGAACGGTTATTGCGGGTATTTGGAAACGGTCAGATTGAAGGCCGTTATTTTGCTGCTCCTTTGGAATGGTTTGAAAAAGAGCGTGGGCTAGAGGAAAAGAACCGCCTTTACGTGGAAGAAGCAGTGAAAATGGGAAGCCGCGCGGTGGCTAGGTGCCTAGAAGAAGCGCGGGTGAATAAAGAGGATATAGATGCTTTTATTTTTGTATCGAGTTCAGGAATGTCGACGCCGACTATTGACGCGCGAATCATGAATGTTTTAAAAATGCCGCCCCACATCAAGCGAATTCCTTTATGGGGGCTTGGATGTGCGGGAGGGGCATCGGGGATTAGCCGTGCTGACGATTATTGCCGTGCTTATCCTGAATCTAGAGTCCTGGTGCTTTGCCTGGAGCTGTGCAGTCTGACTTTTCAGCGATCGGATACCTCAAAAAGCAATTTGATTGGCACCTCCCTTTTTGCGGATGGTGCAGCCTGTGCTTTGGTCACGGGAGACAAAGTGGACATGTCGGGTGAAGGATTCCGTATTAAAGATTCACAATCGACTTTAATGCAGGATTCTGAGGATGTGATGGGGTGGGATATAAAAGACGAAGGCCTGCATGTAGTTTTTTCGCGTGATATTCCAAAAATAATCGAAAAGTGGCTAAAACCCAATGTAGATGTCTTTTTGAAAAAAATATCGAAGACTTCTTCAGATATTACATACTTCATCGCACATCCCGGCGGCAAGAAAGTATTGAGGGCTTATGAAAAGTCACTTGGTCTGACAGTTGACAAGACGAATATTTCAAGAGCTGTGCTGGCCGAATACGGCAATATGTCTTCGCCTACGGTTCTTTATGTATTAAAGGATTTTATGGAAAAAAAGCCAAAGAACGGAGAAGAGGGCTTGCTTACCGCTTTAGGTCCTGGCTTTAGTTCTGAAATGCTGTGGCTTGAATGGGGAGATTCAACGTTATGAGTTTCTTCTTACTGTTGGTCGGGTTTGTCGTTTTGCAAAGGCTATTGGAAATACTATATGCTCGGTTTAATGAAAAGGTCATGAAAAGGCAAGGGGCCATTGAATTTGGCGCTGGACATTATAAATGGATTGTCTTGCTTCATGTGCTTTTCTTTCTTTCGCTGCTGCTTGAAGTTTGGGCAATCGGACCAGAACCTGGAACTGGCTGGAAAATCTTTCTAGGGGCCTTTGCTATGGCGCAGTTTCTTCGTGTCTGGGCTTTATCGTCTCTTGGGCGCTTTTGGAATACTAAAATACTTATTCTGCCCGGGGCGGATAAAGTGAAGAAAGGGCCGTATCGTTGGCTGCCGCATCCCAACTACCTGGTCGTTGCTTTAGAGATTGCTTCGCTGCCTCTCATTTTTGGCGCGTGGCGAACAGCTTTAATCTTCAGTATTGCAAATGCGCTTCTGCTTCTTCTTGTGCGAATTCCGGCAGAAGAAAAGGCTTTACAGCAGCTGAAATCTTAAATGAATAAAAAAGTTGCTCACAGCTAGTTAAAAAATCATATATAGGGTATACAAGTAGAAGTGAAAGAAACCATGCATTCTTGGAGGGATTCTAATGAAAAAATCAACAATGAATACGCTTATAGGCAGTGCGCTCGCAGCAGCGTCTGGAATTTTTGTTTACAAGGCATACCAAGAAAAAAATACCGTCCGTGTAAAAGAAGATACGGATATGCGCAACAGTTCGAAAGTAGATGAGCGCGAAAGCGTTGAAGCTTTAGAAGATTCTACTGAGCAGGGGTTGTCCCAATTAGACTCTGCATACCGCGACGAATGGCAGGCAAATGCCTTCCCGCAAACTCATAAAGAGATGCGCGAACTTGAAGAAGATAAATAAAACACGGTAAAAAGCGAAAGCAAAGCTTCTCTTTGTTTTCGCTTTTTTGCGTGCTGGAATTTTCCAGCATTGCAGGAAAGGCGGAGGACAGATTTGTGGATCAGGAAACCATTTTTTGAATATACAACCGCGGTGCTGCTTGTTGCTATCACTTTATTTTTTCTGGGGAAAATTGATTATATTTTCGAACCATTGCGGATCGTCATCGCTACTATTTTTGCCCCTATTTTAGTAGGAGGACTCCTTTATTACCTGCTGCGGCCTTTTGTAAAATGGCTTAGGCAGTATGTGCCCAAAATTGCAGGAATCGGAATCGTCTTTACAATTATAATTTTTGTTTTATCCATTCTAATTTATTTTTTCGGACCTATTGTTTCATCCCAAGTTGAAAGCTTTGCGGATCTGGCTCCTGAAAAGGTAGAAGAAGTAACGGAGGAATCGGACACCTTATTATCCGGTTTACAGCTGGGGGGAATCTCAGGTCCGCAGATAAAAGCATGGGCGTTGGATTATTTGGAGAATCTATCAGAAGGTTTACTGGATAATGTAATGAACATTTTAGCAATGCTTATGAATATTGCCATTGTGCTGATAGTGGTTCCTTTTGTCCTGTTCTTTCTATTGAAGGATGATGAAAAGTTCGTGCCGCATTTAATAAAGTATTTACCTGAAGAGCATAAGCTTGAAGGCGAAAAACTACTAACAGATGTTGATCGGACTTTATCGACATTTATTGTGGGTCAGGCGATTGTAGCTGCTGTAGTGGGAATATTAATGTATATCGGATACCTGATTATCGGACTGGATTACGCTCTGAGTTTAGCGATCTTTGCCATGTTTCTGATAATTGTCCCATTTTTAGGTCCCATCATTGGAATCATCCCTGCTTTATTTGTCGCATTAATGAGTGGAGATCTCTGGATGGCAGTAAAAGTTGTACTGGTTTTACTAGTAGTTCAGCAAATTGAAGGGAATTTGATCACGCCAAATATAATGGGCAGCCGACTGAATATTCATCCGCTGACGATTATTCTGTTGCTGATGATTGCGGGGGCTCTATATGGGTTTATCGGTATTTTAATAGCCATTCCGACATATGCAGTAGTGAAAACCTTGGTCCATAACTTCCGATTATTCATCCGTTTGCGCAGAAAAAGAGAAGTGGCGCAACAAAGAGGTTAATTAGTACTGGGTTATTTTGCAGAATGTTGGTTATTTTCTATCAAAGGTTATGGAATTGAGAAAATTATGATATATTATTATTTAGATTGACCGAAGAAAGAAAACAAGGGGGCAATAAAATGAAGAAGTGGAGTCTTTTAGCACTATTGATTGCAATGATGCTCGTGATCGCAGCATGTGGATCCGATGAAAGTGAAGAAGGTGCGACAAGCGGTGATAGTGGAACTGAAGGGGACACATATACAGTAGGGATTGATACAACCTATCCGCCTTTCGAATTTGAAGTGGACGGCGAATATACAGGAATCGATATTGATTTGATTAAAGCGATTGCTGAAAACCAAGGATTTGACATTGAATTCAGTCCGATGGATTTCGGAGGAATTATTCCGGCTTTGCAGGCAGGTCAATTGGATGTAGCAATTGCCGGCATGAGTATTACAGATGAACGCAAAGAAGTGGTCGATTTTTCTGATCCTTACTTTGATGCAGGACTGTCTCTTGTTGTAGCTGAAGACAACAATGACATCACTGCTTTGGAAGATCTTGAAGGCAAAACTGTAGCTGTCAAGAGCGGTACAACCGGTGCACAATTCGCTCGTGACAATGAAGACGAATATGGCTACTCAATTGCACAATTCGAAGACAGCCCATCTATGTTCCAGGAAGTTTCTAACGGCAATGCCGATGTGTTGCTGGAAGATTATCCGGTCATCGCCTATGCGATTGCTGAAAGTGGTCTTGCTCTAAAAACAGTCGGTGAACGCCTAACTGGAGATCAGTACGGAATTGCTGTATTAAAAGGTGAAAATGCAGAGCTTCTTGAAAAAATCAATGCTGGTCTTGAAGAATTGCGTGCTAGTGGAGAATATGACGAAATTCTTGCGAAGTATATCGCAGAATAAAAAATAAATGCAGCGCGCAGAAGCGCGTTGTATTTTTTTATGCAAAGGGGATATTTGTATGGATACAATTGTTAATGCTTTTCCATATTTGATGGAAGGGCTGCAAGTTACGTTATACATTTTTGCAATCGCCATCGTTATTGGGTTTCTAATCGGATTGATTATTGCACTGTTCCGATTGGCGCCGCTTAAAATCCTAAACTGGATTGCGAAAATTTTTGTTGACGCTATTCGGGGGACTCCGTTCATCGTCCAGCTGTTCTTCATTTATTTCGGCTTGAATTCATTGGAATTTATCTCTTTGGATAATACAACAGCAGGTATTGTGACGGTTGCCATCAACGCAGGTGCTTACTTCTCGGAAATTATCCGTGCCGGAATCCAATCGATTGATAAAGGGCAGACAGAAGCAGCACGTTCACTAGGATTGAATTCAACACAGAACATGCGTTACATCATTTTGCCGCAGGCTTTCAGAAGAATGCTGCCGACCATCACCAATCAGGCGATTATTTCATTGAAGGATACATCCCTGTTGTCAGTAATTGGGGTAGCGGATTTGACACAGGAAGGTCGTATCCAGGCCAGTGCAACATTCGATGCTTTTAACGTGTACTTAATCCTAGGGATTATTTACTTTGTCGTCATATACTTGCTCTCCATGCTGGCGAGCTTTGTAGAAAGGAAGTTTGTTTTGCGATGACTATGATCAGAGTAGAAAACTTAAAAAAATCATTCGGCAACCTGGAAGTCATTAAAGATATGAGTACCGTAGTGGAAGAGAAAGAAGTGATCTGTGTCATCGGTCCCTCAGGATCCGGAAAAAGTACGTTCCTTCGCTGCTTGAATCGGTTAGAGGAGATTACCGGAGGGCATGTTTATATCGAGGGAGTGGATATTACTGACCCGAAAGTGAATATCAATCAAATTCGCCAGGATGTTGGCATGGTGTTTCAGCAGTTCAATTTGTTTCCTCACAAGTCCGTACTGGAAAACGTCATTCTGGCACCGATGAAAGTGAAGAAGAGCGACAGAAAAGCCAGTGAGAAAAAAGCCTACGAATTGTTGGACAAAGTCGGCTTGCGTGAGAAAGCGAAGGCTTATCCAGGTGAGCTTTCCGGCGGACAGAAACAGCGTGTCGCGATTGCACGTGCGCTCGCAATGGATCCCAAGATCATGCTTTTTGATGAACCGACTTCGGCACTCGATCCCGAGATGGTAGGAGATGTACTGGATGTCATGAAACAACTGGCACGTGAAGGAATGACAATGGTCGTGGTTACACACGAGATGGGGTTTGCCGCTGAAATGGGGGACCGCGTGCTGTTTATCGATGGTGGTTACATTGTAGAAGAAAATGTACCGAAGGAATTGTTCGGCAATCCGCAACACGAGCGGACAAAAGCGTTTTTGAGCAAAGTTTTGTAAAAAATGCGCCTGTGGGCGTGTTTTTTTCTGCCTATTTTTTTTAGGGAAACGTATTTAGTCAGCAATGAATCGTATTTTCAGATTTGTCGATCGCAAAGCTCGAAAAAGCCGCACAAAACCCGCACTGGGTATACATTCAGGGCGGGTTCACTCGTTTTTTTCACAGTCCTTTCGATTTAGGGAATATAGTATTTGTTAAGAATTTCATCGTATTTACCATTATCGCGCAGTTCTTGAAGGCCAGCGTTAATTTGTTCAAGCAGCTCGTCATTTTCTCCTTTTAACACAGCGATGCCATATTGTTCAGTAGTCAATCGCTCTTCTACAATTTTAATTTCCAAGTCTTTCGTGCTGATAGCATAAGCTATGACTGGATAATCTTCCACGACTGCATCTAAATAGCCATTTTTCATTTCCGCAAACATAGTGGGACTTTCATCGAAACTGGATATTCTATAACCGAATTCGTCGCGATTATCGTAAAGATACTTAGAACCGGTAGTTCCATTTTTTACCCCTACCACTTCTCCTTCCAAATCTTCCAGCGAGTTAATTTCCGTGTTATCTAAAGTAACGGCAAGAGCTAATCCAGCATCAAAATAAGGGTCTGAGAAATCTACAATTTCTTGTCGTTCCTCTGTAATACTCATTCCAGCAATCGCGATGTCCAAATCTCCGGCTTCCAAGGCGGGGATAATTTCATCGAAATTCATTGGATTGAACTCAATTTCAAATCCCTGAAGTTCCGCAATCGCGTTCATCAATTCAATGTCAATTCCCGTGTACTCACCGCCAGATTGAAATTCAAAGGGTGCATAAGAAGTGTCAGTTCCCACGACATACGGCTGTTCTTCTGTACTCATTGTTCCTTCTGGGTTTTCGACTGTTTGTTCTTCTCCGGCAGACCCGCTTTCTTCTTCAGATTGTTCACTTTCCTGCGTGCAGGCAGCAACCATAATTACCAGGGCTATAAGCAGCAGTAAGAAAAAGAATTTCTTCACCTGACCCACCCCCTGTATGATAAAACTCTTACGATTAATATACCACTTATTTGATATAATATCAGTTAATTGACTTAATTTTTGGAAAATTTTTGTCTTAATAAGAGAAAGTAAATTCAGCTTAGTAAAAATAAAATTAAGAACACTGTAAAGTTGTAATGAAGAAAACTGTAGAAGGTTTATTTAATTTGTTAAAAACAAAAACGGCCTGGAAAAATCCCAGGCCGTTTAAGCTTATATAGACTTATTCTTCGTCAAAGACGTGAACTTTTGTCATTTTATCGCCATTGCTCATTGCTTTGGCAGTTTCAAGTCCAGAAGTCACTTGTCCGAAAACCGTGTGGACTCCATCAAGATGCGGCTGTGGTGCATGAACGATAAAGAATTGGCTTGAGCCAGTATCTTTTCCGGCATGTGCCATTGATAAGCTTCCAGCTTGGTGTTTATGCGGGTTGCCTTCAGTTTCGCATTTGATTGTTTTGCCGCTGCCGCCAGCACCAGTGCCGGTTGGGTCTCCGCCTTGGCTTACGAAACCAGGAATCACGCGGTGGAAAGTTACGTCGTTATAAAAGCCAGAGTTTGCAAGCTCCTCAAAGTTTGCAACCGTGTTTGGTGCTTCGTTTGGAAAAAGTTCGAATTCGATGATTTCGCCATTTTCCATGTGGATGTGTCCTTTTTTCGCCATTCTAAAACATCTCCTTTGTAATTGGTTCATTTCCCAGTATATCGATTTTTCGAGCGGCTGTATAATCATTTGGCATATTACAAAGCTTTTAATGAACCGCCTTCTACAACCAGGGATTGGCCAGTCAAATAAGAGTTGGCAGCTGAGGCAAGAAAAACGATGACTTTGGCGAATTCTTCTGGCTCGCCGTAGCGGCCAGCAGGGATGCCTGATTTGCTTTTTTCAACGATCTGCTCAACAGGAACTCCTTGCTTTTCAGCTGCAATCTGATCTAACTCTGCCACTCGATCCGTGCTGATCCGGCCCGGTCCGACTGTATTTACTAAAATATTATCTCCTGCTACTTCACGTGCAAGGGTCTTTGCAAATCCGACCATTCCTGCGCGGAGTGTATTGGATAAAATCAAGCCGTCGATCACTTCTTTGACGGAAGAAGAAGAGATATTGATGATGCGCCCGAATTGCTGTTCTTTCATATAGGGGAGCACAGCGCGGGAGGTGCGGATATAACTGAGCAAGTTTTGGTCGAATGCCTTATACCAGTCCGCATCTTCAATTTTATCGAATCCACCCGCTTTGGGTCCGCCGGTATTGTTAATCAGCACATCGATCCGCCCAAATTGATCGGCAACGAATTTGACCAGATTCTCGATATCTTGTTCTTGAGAGATGTCGCAGACTTTGGAAAATACCTGCTGATTTCCTGAAGCTTCTTTAATCTCAATAGCAGTTTTCTCAAGAGATTGCTGATTGCGGCTTGAGATGACAACAGTAGCACCTTCTTTCGCAAACTCAAGTGCCGTCGCTTTACCCAATCCCTTGCTTGAAGCCATGACGATAACCACTTTTTCATTGATTGCTAAATCCATTAAACTCATCCTCTCTTATGTATCCATTCTTCAGTTTAAGGAAAGCATACAGATAATTCAAACTTTTATTTTTTTAATTTCCGTCATAAGTCTAATGGCGTGAAGCTAGGGTAAATATGATAGGATATAGATATTGATTAGATTAGGAGTGTTATAAATGGGAGAACGCGAAATTTTTGATATTACAATTATCGGCGGCGGGCCCACTGGCCTGTTTGCTTCCTTTTACGGCGGTATGCGCAAGATGAAAGTTAAAATTATAGACAGTTTGCCGCAGTTAGGCGGCCAGCTGACAGAGCTGTACCCAGATAAATTCATTTACGATGTAGGTGGATTTTCGAAAGTATTAGCGAAGGATCTGGTAGACAATCTTGTTCAACAGGCGAAATATGGAGATCCTGAAATTTGCCTGGAAGAAACCGTCACTGCTGCTGAACGTCACGGTGATCATTTTGTCATTCAAACAGACAAAGGCTTGCATTACACCAAGGCCATCCTGCTCACTGCCGGTGTTGGTGCATTCCAGCCCCGTAAACTTGCAGTCGATGGCTGTGAAGCTTTCGAAGGCAAAACCCTTCATTATGGTGTTAAAGACCTGACAGTTTTCAGTGACAAAAAAGTAGTCGTCTTAGGCGGCGGGGATTCAGCTGTTGACTGGGCGATGATGCTTGAAAATGTTGCTTCCCATGTGACATTGAGCCACCGCAGAGATAAAATGACAGCGCACGAAGCGAATATTGATGTCCTGATGGACTCAAAAGTAGAGGTTAAAAAACCGTACGGCGTTAAAGAACTTGTGGGCGAAAAAGGCCAGGTAAACGAGCTCGTGCTAATTGACAAAGAAGGCAACGAAGAACACCTGGACGTAGACCATGTCATCGTCAACTACGGCAACATCACTTCACTGGGGGCAATTAAGGAATGGGGCTTGGAGATGGACAAAAATTCAGTCATCGTCAACTCCAAGATGGAAACCAGCATCCCTGGCATTTACGCGGCTGGAGACATCGCCACGTACGAAGGCAAAGTCAAATTGATTGCCGTTGGCTTTGGCGAAGCGCCGACTGCCATCAATAACGCTAAATCTTACCTGGATCCAAAATCAAAAGTTCAGCCCTTACACAGCACCAGTGTTTTCAAATAATTTCAAAAAACCCCGACACATTTTTATGTGTCGGGGTTTTTTGATTTACCTGCTTTTCTTTTGCTTTTTCACCAATGGATCGTGAGAAGCTTCTTTAAGGAATGAAACCCCCATTAAGATGATGACCACAGAGAAGGGCAGGGCTGCAATAATTAAAGAATTCTGCAAACCTTGGGTGCCGCCTGTATAGACAACGATGGCAGCAACAGCCGATTGAATGAGGCCCCAAGTAATTTTGACCAGATTAGGAGGATTCAACATTCCTCCAGTTGTCTGCATTCCCAGAACGAACGTAGCAGAGTCGGCAGAAGTGATGAAAAAGATGGCAATGACGAATAGAGTAATAATAGATAGTAAAATCCCAAGTGGGTAATATTGCAAAACCCCAAAAGTCGCAGTCTCAAGACTGTAATCAGAAATTTTGGCAATGTTGTTTTGTTCCAGATTTAATGCGGAAACGCCGAACACCGCGAAAAAGATGAAACAGACCAATGAAGGCACTAACAAGACTCCCAGCATAAATTCTTTTACTGTCCGCCCGCGGGAAATGCGGGCAATAAAGATGCCGACAAATGGCGCCCATGAGATCCACCATGCCCAGTAGAATACCGTCCATCCATCAACCCAAGCCCGTCGATCTTCGTTGATCGGCTCAAGATTGAAACTCATCGAAAAGAAATTGGTCAAATAGCCACCGATTGCGTCGCCAAATGAATTAAAAATATAAATGGTGGGTCCTACAATTAATAAGAGCAGAAGCAGAACAAAAGCAAGAATCATATTGATATTACTCAAGTACTTGATGCCGCGTCCAATGCCGGAAGAGGCAGAAGCGATGAAAAGGACCGTTGCTGCAGCAAGGATGAGCATTTGAAATGCAAATGTGTTCGGTGTACCGAAAAGGAAGGAAATACCTTCGTTCAGTTGAGCAGATCCAAACCCAAGCGTTGAAGCAACACCGATTACTGTTGCAAAGACAGCCAGTGTATCAATCAGTATTCCTAGTGGTCCGGCCATCAGTTTTTTACCAAACAAAGGAATCAGCGTCGCGCTGATTAGCCCTGGTGCGTCGTGACGGAATTTGAAGTAAGCCAGAACCAATGCGACGATTCCATAAACGGCCCATGCATGCAGTCCCCAATGAAAAAACGAGAATTGCATCGCTTCCTGAATGGCCTGATCGGATCCCAATTCTGATTTGGGTGCGCTGATAAATGCATGGGAGATCGGTTCAGCTGTTGTCCAAAAAACCAGCCCCATTCCCATTCCTGCACTAAACAGCATCGCAAACCATGAGGCAAGAGAAAATTCTGGCTTGTCTCCTGGCTTCCCTAATTTCAAGTTTGAAAATCTGGAAAAAATCAAATATACACAGAAAACAAGTATTAAAAATACGGTGAGTAAGTAATACCAGCCAAATGTACTGGAGATCGCTGAAGTAAGTGCTCCCGTCTGGGTCTTGAAATTCTCCGGTGTAATCAGTCCCCAGCCGACCATCCCTAAACAAATCATTAACGAAGTCCAAAAAACTACAGTGACATTTTTCAAGTGACTCCCCCCTAATTTTCTTTCTTTAAAGAACATTGTAATATTCCCTCATTTTCAAGAGCTAAACTGTCTAAGTAGAACTTCTTTCAGGTTTATTAGAGAAGTGCCGGCTCATTATCAGTTTTATTACAGATTGTAACAAAGTGTAATTCTGTGTCACGAAATTGTTATGTTCCATCTGTCGTTCTGTCATGTCCTTGACATGTGAGGGTGTTATGATCATTCAAGTTAGTGAAAAGGAGGAATTTCAATTTATGAAAAAGCAAATCGTTACACTAACTGCTATCGCAGCTTTAAGTGTGGGAGCAGCAACTACAGCTAGTGCATCATCATCGTATACAGTCCAATCAGGTGACACTCTGTGGGAAATTTCACAAGATAAGAACGTATCAGTAGAAAGCTTAAAAGGATTGAACAACTTATCCTCAGATTTGATCTTGCCGAACCAGGAACTTAAAGTCGATGGACAAGCATCATCAGAAACAAAAGCGGACAACTCAACATATACAGTAAAATCAGGCGATACCCTATTTAAAATCGCTAGTGCACATGGAATTTCATTGGACAGCTTAATTAGTTGGAATGGCGTTTCCGGACACCTTATTTACCCTGGTGAGCAACTGGTTGTCAAAGGCGGAACGGCAGTAGCAGAAAAAGCACCAGCTAAAACTGCAGCAGCACCAGCTCCAGCGAAATCAGCAGCACCAGCACCAGCACCAGCAAGTGCACCTGCAGAAAAAGCTCCTGCAGCAGCTTCAACACAGTCTGGTAAAACAATGACTGTCTCTGCTACAGCTTACACAGCATATTGCGCAGGCTGTTCAGGAACTACAGCGACAGGAATTGACCTTCGTTCAAATCCAAACCAAAAAGTAATCGCAGTTGATCCTTCAGTTATTCCGCTTGGCTCTAAAGTTTGGGTCGAAGGATATGGAGAAGCAATCGCTGGAGATACTGGCGGCGCAATCAAAGGCAATAAAATTGATGTCTTCATTCCGTCACAAGGGGAAGCCTTGCAATGGGGACGCAAAAACATCACTATTAAAGTATTAAACTAAAATCATTATGCTACAAGGCCGAGGTGTTCATTCCCTTGGCTTTTTTTATTGTTAAATAATAATAGAAGAGAGGCGATTCCTAAAGTTTTTGGGAACCGTCTCTCTTTTTTTACGGAAGATTGTCAGAAATTTCTTTAAAAATTATGAATAAGAAATAGATGAGCGGGTATAGTAATCAATATTCAGAATTTTCTTTACGTTAATTATAGAAGGGGGTAGCGTGATGGCGAAAAAAGATAAGAATTTTTCTCGGCGGGATTTTTTAAAAACCTCAGGCATTGCTACAGGCGCATTAATTGGCGGAGGAATTATCGGTGGATTGATCGGTGCTAATACAAATCAATCGGAAACGGCAACAAATGCTCCTGGAACTCCTCAAGAAGAAACGGGATCTGCCGGCGGACTCAGAGGATTGGTCTTCTTCAAGAACAATGCAGAATTTGAAATTTTGAACCAGGCCACTGAGCGGATTTTTCCGGAGGATGATTTGGGACCGGGCGCCATTGGTTTAGGGGTAGCTTATTTTATCGATCAGCAGTTGGCAGGCAGTTACGGTGAAAATTCAAAAGAATATATGCAAGGTCCTTTTTATGAAGGAGAGACTACACAAGGCTATCAAAGCCGGTTAAAAAGAAATGAAATGTTCCGGCAGGGAATTCAGCTCATGCAGCAGGAAGCGCAAAACCGATTCAATGCCAATTTTGTTGATTTGGAGGGCGGACAGATGGACGAAATCCTAACAGCTTTCCAAGAAGATGAGATCCAGATGAAAGGGACCACTTCATTGTTCTTTTTCCGCCTGTTAAGACAGGCGACATTGGAAGGGGCTTATGCGGATCCGATTTATGGCGGTAATCATAACATGGAGGGCTGGCGCATGAAAGGGTTCCCTGGTCATCAGGCAGCCTATATCAGTGAGATCGATAGCGAAGAATTTGTTGAAATCGAACCTCAGTCTCTTGGCATGCAGCATTAAATGAAGAGGGGGAAATTATATGGTAACAACTTTAGACAGCGTTGATGTGGTAACGGTAGGTGTAGGGTGGACAGGTGGAATCATTGCCGCTGAATGTGCGAAAGAAGGTTTGAAAGTTGTAGGACTGGAACGTGGCCGAGAGCGTGGGACAGAAGATTTCAGTATTGTCCATGATGAATACCGCTACGCTATCCGCTATGAATTGATGCAGGATTTATCAAGGGAAACCATTACTTTCCGCAACAACCGCCAACAGCGGGCGTTGCCGATGCGTCAAATGGGGTCTTTTTTGCTGGGTGAAGGTTTAGGTGGATCCGGGACGCACTGGAATGGCCAGAATTGGCGTTTTCTTCCTTACGATTTCCAAATCAAGACTCTGACAGATGAAAAGTATGGAGCCAACAAATTGCCGGCTGAATATACGATTCAGGATTGGGGAATCACATATGATGAATTAGAACCGTATTTTGATCGATTTGAAAAGACAGCCGGAATTTCGGGTGAAGACAATAACCCATTTTGGGGTAAGCGTTCGAGTCCCTATCCCACTCCGCCGATGAAAAAAACACCGATTCTGCAAAAGTTTGAAACAGCTACTTCCAATCTGGGGCTATCGCCATTTATGATGCCTTCTGCTAACCTTTCGGAAGCATATGAAAATCCGGATGGCCAGCAAATCAACGCCTGCCAATACTGCGGATTCTGTGAACGCTTCGGCTGTGAGTACGGAGCAAAAACTTCTCCGGAAATTACCGTTGTTCCGACAGCCAGAGAAACAGGCAACTACGAAATTAAGTTCAATGCCAACGTGGTCGAAGTGATGAAAGAAGGGGATCGCGTCACCGGAGTCAGATATTACGATACGGAAACTTTTGAGGAATTCATTCAACCGGCAAACGTCGTTGTTTTAACAAGCTATATCCTGAATAATGCTAAGTTGCTGATGGTTTCTAATATTGGTCAGCAATATGATCCGGAAACGGGACAGGGGACGCTTGGCAAAAATTATGCGTATCAGATTTTGCCAGGAGCATCTGGTTTCTTTGATGAACAGATGAATACCTTTATGGGAGCGGGAGCACTTGGAATGACCGTTGATGATTTTAATGGAGATGCTTTTGACCATAGTGATCTGGAATTTATACACGGAGCCAGTTTATCCATGACACAAACCGGATCCCGGCCGATTCTCCACAATCCGGTTCCTCCAGACACCCCGTCATGGGGAGCGGACTTTAAACGCGCTTCTATAGAAAACTATACGAGAACCTTGAATGTTGGCGGCCAAGGAGCTTCAATGCCGCACAGAGAAAATTTCATGGCGCTTGACGGCACTTATAAAGACATATACGGTGTACCGTTGCTGCAGTTGACTTATAACTTTACCGATCAGGATCGTGCACTTCATAGCTACATCACGGAAAGAGCAGGGGAAATTATGCAAGAAATGGGTGCCAAAACAGTGGTAGCAGGCAGTCCGATTTCTGATTATGATATCGTTCCTTACCAGACCACCCACAATACGGGTGGCACCATTATGGGGGCAGACCCTCAAACTAGTGTGGTAAACAATTTCCTCCAACATTGGGATGCTGAAAATCTATTCGTTGTAGGAGCCGGTAATTTTGCGCATAATGGAGGCTACAATCCAACCGGAACCGTCGGAGCATTGGCTTACCGGTGTGCTGAAGGCATTATTCGTTACAGCCGTGAAGGCGGATCACTCGTTTAAGATAGAAAAAACTCACTCAGTGGAGTTGTTGTACTGAGTGTTAATTGGTCTAAGCGAAATTTTACTGCCCATTAAGGCAGGATAAAGGAGGAAACAAGATGGGTGGATTAGCTTCAATTGGCGTACCAGGACTAATCATAATTTTGGTGATTGTCCTAATCATATTTGGTCCGAAAAAACTGCCGGAAATCGGCGGAGCAGTCGGCAAAACGTTCTCTGAATTCAAGCGTTCGACTAAAGGGTTAATGGATGATGATGACGAAGAAACAGTAAAAAAAGACACTGTTGAAGAGAAAGACTTAAAAAAATCTGAAAAGCTATGAAGGTGGTTAAATGGATCCGTATGGAGACAGAAACTTAACAAGCCCGTTGCGTAAAAAAGCGGTACAGCCAGACCAGCCTACGGAAAAGGTTCCAGAGAAAATGCCGGAACCTCCCACTAAAGAGCCAAAACCATCGACAGAAGAACCGGCAATGCAAGTGGAGACGTTAGTCGATCATCTAGGGGAACTGCGGAAGCAGCTTATTAAAAGTGCCATTGTGTTTCTCTTCTTTCTGGTGATCGTTTTTTCTACATTGAATTTTTGGTTTCCTTACATCGTCAAAGGCAATAACTTGGTTATTTTAGGCCCTTTAGAGGTTATTAAATTTTATACTTCTATTTCCGCTACATTGGCTTTGGGGTTATCGTTGCCATTCTTGATCCATTTCATTTGGCAATTTGTAAAACCAGGGCTTGAGGAAAGAGAGGCGCGGTTTCTGGGGCTCTACTCTCCTGTCATGTTTTTACTTTTTGTTTTAGGTATCGCATTTGGGTACTTTATCGTCAATCCGTTGAGCTTTCAGTTCCTTATTGGTATGGGGATGGCGAATTTTGACGTCATGATCTCAGCAAATGAATACATTCATTTCCTTATCATGACGACAGTTCCTTTAGGTTTGCTTTTTGAACTGCCGATTATCGCATTGTTTTTATCTTCTATAGGGGTACTGACTTCAGTGTCGATGAAAAAAGTCAGGAAATGGTCCTACCTTGTACTGGCGATCGTTTCCGCATTGATTACGCCTCCAGATTTCTTGAGCCAACTGCTGGTGTTGATTCCGATGGCTGGTCTCTATGAAGCCAGTATTTTTATCATTAGGAAAACGGAAGAAAAGAAAGCTGCAATTGAAGATGCGGCTCTTTAACCAAAGAAGACTGCAGATAGTGCAGTCTTCTTTGCGTTATTAATGAAAGAAAATTCTGATATTTATTGGTAATCGAATCGCAACTCCTATACACTGAAAGGGTAAGAGATTGTCTGAAAATCCGTAAATGGAAAGTGGATATCCATAATGAGGAGGATGCGACATGACAGTGAAAATCAAAGAAATCGAAGACTTAAAACAAGTGGATGTTTCAAAACTGGTTGAAGAAAGTGAAGCGGAAGGCTATCGTTTTTTGAGAAGGCTCGTAGATCAGTATGAAGACGGAAGCAATACATTCAATAAGACGGGCGAGATACTCTATGGAGTGTGGGATCATCATGATCACCTGGTAGCAATTGGCGGTTTAAACCGTGATCCTTATTCCAGTAAAGAAGGCGTCGGCAGGCTACGCAGGTTCTATATCTCAGCAAGTGCCCGCAGACAGGGAATTGGTACAAAGCTATTGCAACAGATTCTCAAAGATGCACAAGGGCATTTCCGGGAATTGGTTGTCCGAACGGATTCTTCTTCAGCAGATGCCTTTTATAGAGCAAATGGCTTTTCCGGAGATCTTGGTCTGCCGGATGCGACTCACGGCATAGTTTTAGAACAGGAACATCGAAAAAAGGCAGAGTAATACCCCCGGTAAAACGGCTTGCTAAAGCAAGCCGTTTTGTTTTGCACTGAATTAATTATTTAAGGAAGCCTTTCCGGTATACCGAAATATATGGTAACGTAACAACAACTGGCAATTTACTCTTTTGTGAAGAAGGAAAAGTTGCTTAAATCGAAAATCAGCCTATAGGAGAGATCATATGGAAATGTCAAATTGGAAAGGCGCAGCAGGTGTCTGTGTCAATGAAAAAAATGAAGTATTATTAGTGTTGCAAGGAGTGCCTGGTGAAGAGAAAAAGTGGACAGTACCTGCGGGTGGTATGGAAGGAAACGAAACAGTGGAGCAATGCTGCATTCGGGAATTCTTTGAAGAAACTGGCTTGACTATTGACATTCTGGAGAAGTTGAACACCAGAACCGGAAATTATGAAGACTCTGCTGTATCTTTCGAAGTTACTTATTTCAAGGTGCAAGTGACTGGCGGAGAAATTGTTCTTCACACCGGGGATGAGTGGATTGCCGATGTGGCATGGAAACCTATTGCTGAAATCGACGAATTGGAGCTGGCATATCCCGATGATGCCGCGTTGATTAAATTACTAGCAATTCATTAACCTAAACTGCTTTATTGGATTATAAAAAAACAAAACGGGTAATTACGGGAATAACAAGAATCCAAGGAGGTGTTTTGGATGAGTAAAGACCGTGAAAATAAAGAAGGCGAAGAACTGATTCCAGAAGTCGAACCGCGTCGAAATATGCCTTCTGAAAAGGATATGGATCCTATGCCTGACAGGGATTTGGAGTACAAGGAAAACTCGAATGAAAAATATAGGGACAACACGCAGCAAAAAGACTAAGCAAGCCGAGTTTTGGCTTGCTTTTTACATCGCAGAGCGGTTGGAAAGGGGAAAAACAATGCCGCAATATACATTCAAGCATGCTGTTTGGCATGAAGAAGAAAGTGCTGAAGAATATAACTTTCGCAAACATCTTCCCAAAAATGAAAAGACGTTCAATTGGATCGATAAATCAAAAAATCCTTCAGTAAATATTCTTCATACGCACACCGTTGAAAGAGGCAGAGAGTCACTGTGGGGTTCATTGATTTACAGGCAAAGTGCCAAATCACAAGGCGCGCGGGAAGTCTTTCATTTCTATTTGTCCCACGATATCTTTGTCACCAATAAAATAGACTTCGAAAACGATACGGATTTGGAGAAGGAGGAAATGCTTCGCCAAATGGAGAGTGCCACATCTTCTATAGAAGTGATGATGGTCATCCTTGGTGAAATGGTGGCTTCCATCTTACATAAAATAGATAGTTTTGAAGAGCGTCTGCACGATCTATTGTGGGCAATCAAAGAGAAGAACAACAAAAAAACCTTGGAGAAGATTGAAAACATTCGCCACGAGATTTTATTATGGAAACACCTGATCATGGGATTCCAGGAAATCAAGATGGCCATTGTGGAAACTTTCGGGGAAAGCGTAGCGGAAGAAGTGGAATATCAAAGAACGGCTGCCCGTATCGGCCGCTGTGTCATGCTCGTCAATGCATATGAAGACGAAGTCAATAATATGGTTGATATCGAAAATGTAGTCGCCAATTACCGAGGCAATGAAATTATGAAAACCTTGACCGTTTTGACTACTTTATTCACACCCATCATGGCCTGGGGAGCTCTTTGGGGCATGAATTTTGAAAATATGCCTGAATTGAATTGGCAATTTGGTTATGTCGCTGCGCTCTTGGTGATTCTTGGTTCGACCTTCGTCCTTTATCTCTATCTAAAGAAAAAAGGATGGACTGGGGATATTCTGCAGTCCATAAGCAGAAATTCTTCTGAAAAAGAGTAGGAAAAAGCCGAAGTCCTAAAGGACTCCGGCTTTATTTATTTTGCTTTGTCATTTTCAAGCTCTTGCAGCAATTCAGCGTAACGGTGCAGATCTTGTTCGCCATATTTCTCTACGTAATTTGTAATCATCTCTGTTAAGTCCCTCCGCTGGCGTTCAACCGTTACAAGCTTTTCTTTCATTGCTTGCCGTCTCCAGAGTTCTGCGTCCTGGACATCTTCCATTTTTTCCAGCATGTCAATTTCCGCTAGCAACACCAGTGCTTCGGTCTTTTTGTCTTCGTACTTTTTCAAAGCCTTTTCTACTTTTCGGGTATCGTTATCAAAAGCCAATTTAGAATACATGGACATTTTCTGATTCCCCTTTCTGCTATAGTGCTGTTACTTTACTGTTTTCCCGATTTCAAGGGATTTATACCTACTTTTTATTGTGAAGAAATATAAAAAAGAATATTCCGTCAACATATTGACGATAATCATTTGGAATTGTATGATGTAAGAAATACGTGAAGGAGGTGGGTAAGATGAATCAAACTGGTAAGCGCATGACAGAATGTCAGGAATATCTCTACATTCTTCATGGCGTTACTTTCACTGGAGTAGCTGGACGGGAGAAGTCTGTCCTTTTTCAGCCAACTGCATTGAATGAAAATTACCAGTAAGAGACATCTGCCTGCAATCGGATTTTTAGCAAAGGCATGCCTCTTGGCGTGCCTTTTTTCTGTGCTCGTGTCTCTTCAACAGAGAGGAAGAGAACCATGATCATTAGCCAATTTCAACAATTGATGTGCCACTTTGCTACACAAAAATTATTCAATCACATAAAAGGAGAGATTATAGAAGGCCAGCGCATTGGCCTTGTCGGAAGAAATGGAGAAGGAAAAACGACCCTCTTAAATATATTGGCCGGAATCCTGCAGCCTACAGAAGGAATCGTCACATGGAAAAAAGACAGCAGGGTCGGCTTGTTGGAGCAGTCACCTGCTGAAGCGGAAGAGCGGACTGTGGAACAATTGCTGATTGATGTATTTTCAGAGCTTACTTACATCCAAGAGCAGCTGATAAAGATGGAGAAGCGAATGGGAAATGCTCTTCCGGAAGAATTGGATCGCTTGTTGATGCGTTATGGAGTGCTGCAGGATAATTTTATTCAACATGGCGGATACGACATTGATGTTAAGATCGACCAAGTGCTCAATGGATTGAAAATCAAGCAATTAAAATTCGAGCAATGGGGACATTTGAGTGGAGGAGAGAAAACCAAGGTAGGGTTGGCGAAATTATTGTTGCAAAAACCGGACCTGCTATTGTTGGACGAACCAACGAATCATTTGGATTTGGATGCAATCGAATGGTTAGGCACATACATCAGCCACTATAAAGGAACAATCGTCCTTGTTTCCCATGACCGTTATTTTCTGGATGAAATCGTTACACATATATGGGAACTCGATCAAGGCGACTTGATTCAGTATGCCGGTAATTATTCAAGTTATGTTAAAGAACGGGAAGCTCGCTTGCTGATTGAATTTCAACAATACCAAGATCAGCAGAAGAAGATTCAAAAAATGAAAGAAACCATTAAGCGTTTGAAAGAGTGGGCAAATCGGGCAAATCCACCAAATGCAGGTATGCATCGTCAGGCTAAGAGCATGGAAAAAGCCTTGCAGCGCATTGAAGTTCTGGACCGTCCTGTATTGACCAAAAAGCAGATGGCGCTGGATTTTAAAATAGATGGGCGTAGTGGAAAAGATGTCGTTTTTTTGGACAAGGTCTGGAAGGAATTTGGAGACCGGATTTTATTTCATGACGTTTCCGTGCATATCCGTTATGGAGAACGTGCCGCCATAGTAGGCTCCAATGGAACAGGGAAAACGACGCTCCTTAATATGATTGTAGGAAAAGAGCATGCGGATGCGGGTGAAGTGGAGCTAGGTAGCGGTTTGTCGATTGGTTATTTGTCTCAGCATACTTTGGAAATGGATAATGACAGGACGATTATTGAAGAGTTTCGCGAAGCTATTGCTGTATCAGAATATGATGCACGGCCGATGCTTGCGAAATTCCTGTTTTTCGGCAATATGGTTTTCCAGCCGGTACGGCAGTTAAGTGGAGGAGAACGGATGAGGCTTCGCCTGGCTCAGTTGATGCATCAAAATCATAACTTGTTAGTTTTGGATGAACCTACTAATCATCTCGATCTGGAAGCGAAAGAAGTGATGGAAGAGGCCTTAAGTGAATTTCCGGGGACCATCATCGCAGTTTCCCATGACCGTTATTTTTTAGATAAGCTGTTTCCGGTTACGTATTGGTTAAGAAATGAACGTGTTGAGCGGTTTGATGGAAACTATTCAACGGCAAGAGAAAAAGTGATTATGCCACTGAAATAATATTTTTCAAAGAACGGGAAATGTCTATGCCGCTGTGGCATAATATATGAACACGAGTAAGTGATAATCGAAAGATCAGGTGAAAAAACATGGCAGCCATAGGAAAGATACCGGAAAATATAGTTTTACTGAATGCTCTTGACGTAATCGGCGAAACCATTCTCATAGCAGATAATTCATATACCATCAGGTGGATGAATTCTGAAGCTTGCCGATTGATGAATGAAGTTGCTCCTTTATATGGCATGTCAGACTGTGAAGAAATGATTGGAATGAATATGGATGCATTCCATGAACGTCCGCAGCATCAGAAACAGGTTATGCAGAAATTAACCGGAATTCACCGCACCCGCATTACAATCCGAAACCAAGTAATGACCGATATTGTAATAACACCGATCATGGATAAGAACAATGAACCAGAAGGTTATATTGTCATGCTGATGGACGTCACGATGCAAGCCGAAGAACAAAAGCGCAGTGCGCAACTGATTAAAGAATTATCGATTCCTATTTTGAGCATCTGGAATAAAACAATCGCCCTTCCGCTGATTGGAGAACTTGATAAAAATCGTACGGATCAATTGATTGCTACGGTTCTAATGGAATGCTCCGAGAAAAAAATCGAGTATGTTCTAATCGACTTAAGCGGCATTAAAAAGTTTGAAGATCAGATTCGATATCAAATTCAGATGATGAACGACACGCTTGATTTAATAGGCGCTACATGTATTCTCGTAGGCATTAGTCCAAAGCTTGCCATGTCTATTGTTCAGCTGGACAGCAAAACTCCGATATTCAGTACAGCCCATGAAGGCTTAAAGCACATCATGCAGTTGCAGGAAAAATAAAAGAAGAGCTTATCCACTTAACTGGATAAGCTCTTCTTTTATTTGCTTTAGAAAATGCTGTGAAGAGTCAATAGCTGTATTGCCAAAAATAATAAAGACTATTGTAAATAGCAAAGCTTCGCGTACAAGCTGACGGGCAGCTTATGCTTTTCTGATTTCTGGAGGATCTACCCAGACCTGAGACCAGTTTTGGATTTCATCCATAACCGGTTTTAATGAAGCGCCTTTTTCGGTTAATGCATATTCAATCCGTACGGGCGTTTCGGGATACACGGTTCGTGTAACCAATCCTTGCGCCTCCAAATTTTTCAGGCGTTCAGATAACAGGCGGCCACTGATGCCAATTACTTCTGTTAAATGACTGAAGCGTTGGGGTCCCGATAATAATTGATAAATAATCAAACCTGTCCAGCGTTGACTGAGCAGAGAAATGGCTGTTTCAAAACGTGGACAAATGACAGAAGTATCCATAATCCTCACTCCTTTCCTATAATGATAGCATAAATACTTGCTGCTTTAAAGGAATTAAGTTACTTGACATAGTATAGTTTTATAAATATAATTTGTTACATAAAGTAACTAGATGGTAGGGGGAATACAAATGAATTTTCATGAGAAACCCGTCGCATATGTGGGGGAAGTAGGAATAAAAGTAACTGACTTAAAAAAGATGACAAAGTTCTATAAGGAAATAATCGGATTTGATGTTATTTCGGAAAATCAACATCACGTGCAGCTCGGTGCGGGGGGCAAAATTTTAGTGAAGCTCGAAGCAATGGAGGGGGTGACGTCGAAGCAAGGGCGCTACGCTGGCTTGTACCATTTTGCAATTCTTCTGCCGACAAGAGAAGATTTGGGCAAGGTTTTGGTTCATCTTCACCAGCAAGGAATTCAGCTGGGTTCTTCGGATCACCTGGTCAGCGAGGCTTTATATCTATCGGATCCAGAAGGCAATGGCATCGAAATCTACCGCGACCGTGATCCAAAACAATGGAATTGGAGAAATGACGAAGTTTCTATGGCAGTAGATCCAATCGACGCGCAAGGGTTGGTTGAAGCAGCGCAAAGATCTTCGGAACCATGGAAAGGGATGCCTGCTAAAACTAAAATGGGACATATCCATTTGCATGTTTCAAACTTAGCGGAAGCAAAGAGCTTCTATGTGGATGGACTAGGCTTTGAAGTTGTTGCAAGTATGGGTGGGCAAGCATTATTTTTAGCTGATCAGAAATATCATCATCATATCGGTATGAATGTCTGGAATGGCACGGGTATCCCAGCATTACCCGAAAAAGAAGCAGGCTTGCACTATTACACATTGATTTTGGAAGAAAGTAAACGCAAAGAATTGGCTAAGAATCTTCGGGTCATGGGAACTGAGGTTGTAGAACGTGATGATTATTGGGAAGTCAAAGATCCATCTGGCAATGCAATTCGTTTGATGGTGTAATAATAGCAAAAAAGCCGACTCGAAATGTGAGTCGGCTTTTGTTATTCCAATGAAGTTCTGACGCAGCTGCTATCTATCGCAGTAAAGGCTGCTGTAGTAAAGGCTGCCTGTTCAGGAATCTTTGTGGTCACCTGATTTTGTTGCGGTATTTCAGGTAAAACATTCTGGCGTGTTTCGATATATGCGTACATTCTTTCCTGGCTAATCATCTTTTCCAAAGGATTGCCATAAAAAGATAAGAGAATCAATCCAAATGCTCCAGCAATTAAAGTGATGCCTATAAGTGAAAGGAACCCCTTCATAGTAAATCCCGCCTTCTTGTGTTTGTGCTTACTATATGAAACGATGCACCCCGTTGGAAAGTTCCCTGTTGCCGTCTATGACGGTTTACGGGATACTGGGAACAACAGCAAAGTGCAGACAATTCAAATGTGGGAGGGCTTTTTATGATTTCATTGGAAACGAGAATTTGCCAATTGTTGAAAATCGACTATCCAATTATTCAAGCTGGTATGGCCGGGGGACCAACGACTGTTGAACTTGTCGTCGAAGTGAGTGAAGCAGGAGGACTTGGAACCTTGGGAGCTGCATACATGACACCAGATGCTTTGCGGCAAACCATTAGAGAGATTCGATCAAAAACCAAAAAAAACTTCGGAGTCAATATTTTCGCTGCAACCGTGAATGATGATTTTAGCCGCTTAGCAGAAGTGCAAAAAGCATTAAGCCCTTTTCGCTCGCAATTGGAAATTCAAGAAGTCCAATCTTCTTACCAGTCACCGGATTGGAGCGTAGAGCAGTTCACTATCTGTATTCAAGAAGGAGTGCCAGTCATCAGTACAGCTTTCGGCTGTTTGTCAGCCGAACAGATGAAAGTAGCCAAAGAGCGACAGGTTAAGATAGTGGCTATGGTCACGACGGTAGAGGAAGCGAAGCAGGCGGAGGTTTCTGGAGCAGATGCCATAGTTGCCCAGGGCAGTGAGGCAGGCGGACATCGCAGCACATTTTCTCTTGAAAATCATCCGGCGGGTGCGCAGATTGGGACACTGTCGCTGGTTCCGCAAGTAGCGGATGCTGTGGAAATTCCTGTTATTGCAGCAGGCGGTATTGTAGATGGCCGTGGGTTGGTTGCCTCATTGATTCTTGGTGCGCAAGGCATTCAAATCGGAACCTGTTTTGTAGCCGCCAAAGAATCTGGAGCACATGCGGCATACAAGCAGGCGGTATTTGAAAGTAATGAAGAGAGTACGGTGGTGACCAAAAGCTTTTCAGGGAGACCGGCAAGGGGCATTAAAAATCGTTTTATTCAGGAGTTTGAACAAAGTGGCATCCAGCCATTGCCTTTTCCTTCCCAAAACACCATCACCAAAGACATTCGGGCAGCCGCAGCAAGAGCGAATGATCCAGCGTATATGTCGTTATGGGCTGGACAATCCACGCGAAGTTTGACCAAGGAAATAGGTGCTGCTGAAATAGTGCAAACAATTATAGAAGAAGCGAAGAAGATTTTGACCTAGCTTTGTCCGCGGATAGAACACTTGAAGTGAAGCTCGAGTTTCCAATTCGCACATGCTATACTAATGAAAGTGATTTTAAGACAAGGAGATTAGACGAATGGAATGGAAGAATATATACCGCGGCATCTTAATGGGAATCAGTGATTTGATTCCGGGAGTAAGCGGAGGCACGATTGCGTTTATTTTGGGAATTTACGATCGCTTATTGGAAGCCATCAGCGGCTTTTTCAGCCGTGATTGGAAAAAGTATCTTGGATTTTTAGTGCCGCTGGGCATCGGAATTGTCATAACGCTATTACTATTTAGCAGGGTCATCGAATATTTATTGGAACAGCATTATGAAGCGACACAGTTTTTCTTTATGGGACTGATCATTGGTGTCATTCCGTATATCATGAAGCAGGCGGAAGTCAAAAAGAACTTTACTGTACGCCACTTAATCATTTTGCTGGTTATCGGAGCGGCATTGGCAGTGACTGCCTTTATTCCGACAGAAGAAGATTTGGCGCCGATTACCTCACTCACATTGCCGATTTTCTTTTTGCTGTTTTTCTCTGGCTGGCTGGCCAGTATGGCGATGTTATTGCCGGGAATTAGCGGATCGTTTATCTTGCTGTTACTAGGCGTTTATTCAACCGCTATTAATGCTCTATCGACATTGAACATCCCCGTTGCTCTGGCTATCGGCGCCGGCGTTATCGTTGGATTCATTGTCAGCAGCAAGGCCATTCAATACTTGTTGGAGCATTTCACCTATGTCACTTATGCAGCGATTATCGGACTGATTTTAGGGTCTTTGTTTGTTGTATTTCCAGGGTTTTCAGCCGACTCAACCACGCTTATTACCAGTTTGGTGACATTCGCATTGGGTCTGGCGTTTACACTTCTTTTCAGTTCACCTAAAAAAACGGCTATTACAGAAGAAGCTTAATTAGTTGAAAAAGATGCCATCATTTGTGATGGCATCTTTTTTTGATGCATAGGGAAGCTTGTGTTTTTCTCAATTGCCCGGCTGTGCGGCAAAGGACGCCGCTTTGCCGGTTTGTCTTATGCCCGTCAGAGCTCCATGGGCGCTTGTGCTTTTCTGTGTCCAGACTCCAGCGCCCAGCTCTTCGGGTCATAAGCCAACCGGGCTGTGCGGCAAAGAGCGCCGCTTCGCCGGTTTGTCTTATGCCCGTCAGAGCTCCATGGGCGCTTGCGCTTTTCTGTGTCCAGACTCGAGCAGGCCAGCCGCTCGAGTCGCTTCGGCTTTACCGGCAACGGCAAAGACCGTCATTACCGGTAAGGCTTCCAGCGCTTGTCGCGACTAGACGGCTGCCTGCGCTTTTCTGTACCAAAGGCTTTTTGCTTTATGGATGATGGGTTTGCGATTAAACTGTAAGGTAAGAGGTGATGCATGTGCGGAAACTATTTTGGTTGATGATTCTGTTGCTGGTCGTTTTTTTCGCGCGTCCGATTTGGGAGGAACCGGTTGGTGAATATGTCGATTTAAGTTTTTTGGATTCTGTCGATCGCACAATTGAAAACATCACTGATGATCCGGAAGTATCCCAAGCGCTGGATGGAGCGAAAAATTTCACTTCGCGTGTTGGTGCTCAACTTCAGTCTTTGATTGCTTCCAATTCAATTGAGCTGCCGGAAGCTGTGGCAAAACCGGAACTGGTTGAAACCGATTCTTTGTTTGCCATCCATAATGTTACGCTTGGTATGGATAAGGATGAAGCTCAGGAAAAGGTAGGCATGCCGCTTCGCCTGATGCGTAATGAATACGGAACGGATTGGCATAGCTATCATCAGGATTATCAAAACTATGTACTATTATCTTATGATAAGGACAACAAAGTGAACGGAATGTTCACCAATCAGGATTTGATTTTCTCGACGGAAGGTATTTCAATGGATTCTACTAAAGCTGAAGTTCGTTCTCTGCTGGGAGTCCCGTTGAAAAGTCTTCAAAAAGGGAATGTTCAATATATACTCGATACCCGTGAGGAATACGATGTTTTTAAAACGGAAAATACGTACACGACAGTTTTTTATGATATTCATGAAGAAGATACGGTAACTGCCGTGCAAGTGATTCATGAAGAACTGGAGAACGAGCGGACTGAAATTTATACAGAACCGACCGAAGAATTAAAGGAAGGTTATGAATACCTGCTTTTCGAATTAACCAACTCAGCACGTATCCAGCGTGAGTTGCCTCTGCTGAAATGGGATGAACAGACAAGAATGACAGCTCGTAAACACAGTGAGGATATGGCGGAAAATCAATATTTTAGTCATACCAACTTAGCGGGTCAATCACCATTTGACCGGATGAATGAAGATGGCATCACGTTTTATGTGGCCGGAGAAAATTTGGCGTATGGACAATACAGCAGCATTTTTGCGCATGAAGGTTTGATGAATTCCATGGGACATCGTGAGAATATCGTAAAGCCTGAGTTTGGATATTTAGGTGTTGGGACAGCGTTTAATTCAGAGAACCAGCCATATTACACGGCTAATTTCTTTAACCGATAGAAAAAGGCAGGCAATCAATTTCCATTGATTGCCTGCCTTTTTAAGTTCTTCAATTACTGGTGGGCTGTTCAAGCATTTGCGTTTTTCTTAGTTCAATACGAGCCATGCCAGAATGACGAGCGGACCTACGATAAAGCAATAAAAAGCAAAATATTTCAGTTGGCCTTTCGCCATAATATTCATGAACCATTTCAATGAGAAATAAGAAGCTACAAGAGATCCGAGGAAAGCCATGGTATAAGGAATAATCATGGCAGCCAAGTTAGCGTCATTGACGATGTCAGTGATGCTTAAAACAGCGCCCCCCAAACTGATCGGAATAAACAATAGGAAAGAGAAGCGCAAGGCGGTTTCCTGATTGATGCCCCGTGCCATCGCAGCCACGATTGTAGCACCGCTTCGGCTGATTCCTGGAATAAGTGCAATTGACTGTGCAAAGCCGATGATGACTGCATCTTTCATCGTCATATTGCCATCTTTTCGTTGGCCGCGCATATTGCGGATCCACCAAAGGCCGAAACCGGTAACGATCAATGTTAAGCCGACGGTTACGATAGTTGATAGATTATCATCAATCAGATCCTGGAATAAGAGGCCGATTATTGCAGCGGGGATTGTTGCTACTACGAGGTAGACAACAAACATGAAATCTCGCTTTGTTTCAGCATTTTTAACAGTAAAGTATTTTAATCCATTAACAACCAGCCGTTTTATATCCTCGCGGTATATGATCAGTACAGCAATCAGGGATGCACTGTTGACCAGCAAAGCGAAAGTAGACACGCTTCCTTCAATTTGTACATCTAAAAAATATTGAGCAATCAGCAAGTGTCCGCTGGATGAAATAGGAATCGGTTCGGTGAGTCCTTGGAAAAGTCCAAGAAGTAAAAATTTGATGGTAAGCCATAATTGATCCATTTTTTTAAATCCTCCATTGCTTGATAAAATAGTTTATTTGCCAATGATGTCTTTTTATCCAACAATTTCAAAACAACATAAAAAATATAATACCATATTTTCATGGTAAACTGGGTATACTATTGAAAAGAAAGGGAGTGACATGCTTGACGAACAAGCTTTGGTTTCAAGTAGGGGTAGGAATTATCCTGACTTTAGTCATCATTCGTTTATTTATCGAAGTACAAGGAATTTTCGACCCTCTATTCATTATTGCTGGAACAATTTTTGTTCCATTGTTGTTGGGAGGCGTTTTGTTCTATCTCACAAGACCGATCCTGAATTTTTTAATGAAGAAAAAATTTCCGAAATGGGCTGCTGTTCTAACAGTTCTGTTTTCAATCATCTTGGTGTTCTATTTGTTTTATGTCATGATCGGGCCGATTGTTACAGATCAAATAAATGCTTTGGTAGATAACGCACCTGAAATAATTGAAAGTGTGGAAGAGTATAGCCAATACATATTCGACCAACGTGACCGGCTTCCTGCTTCGATTGAAGAACAGTTGAATGACATGTCCGGGCAAATTGGTGAACGGCTTGGCGATATCGGCGGATGGGTTTTATCCTTTATCACCAGTTTTATTTCCGGTGTGATTACATTGGTTTTGGTGCCGTTTTTCCTGGTTTACCTATTGGTTGACCATAAGAAATTTGTTCCGTTTATTTCCGGTTTCTTTTCCGGAGAGCGAAAAAGATGGATCCGCAAAACATTGCACGACATTGATGAAACCCTCCAGGCTTATATTCAAGGACAATTGTTTGTCAGTTTCCTTGTTGGGATAATGCTTCTGATCGGGTATCTCATTATCGGTTTAGAATATGCTTTGCTGTTGGCATTGATTGGTATGGCTACGAACGTCATTCCGTTTTTAGGGCCATATATTGCGGTCATTCCAGCAATCATCATCGCGCTTGTGCAGGATCCAATTATGGCGGTATATGTAGCCATCATTATGCTTATTGCACAGCAAATCGAAAGTAACTTCATCACCCCGAACGTCATGGGCAAATCGCTTGATGTTCACCCGCTGACTGTCATTACCCTGATTTTGGCGGCGGGAAATATCGCTGGTCTATGGGGAATTATTTTAGCCATTCCCGTATATGCAGTAATCAAGACCATTGCGAAGAATGTGTATGCACGACGCGCAGAGATCCGTGATACTGCCACGCGCGACATCGAATAACCTAACCTGTGAACTTTTGTTCACAGGTTTTTTTGCGACAATATATGGATATTGCTTGACGCTAGATAGTTCACCCCCTAAACTAATATTATTGGTTTAGGGGGTGAACTATCTTGGATGCACGAATAAAAGAAGCGGTGGATCTTTTTGAGGAAGTAATGATATACGGAACAGAACGGGTTATCAAATCGGTTGATCATCCTTTGTGGAACGAGTATTCACCTGAGCAGATTCAAATGCTTAAGCTGATCGGTAAGGAAAAACAAATTACATCAGCAAGGTTAGCCGTGCTGCAGGCAGTTAATAAAAGTGCGATTTCCAGCCGCATAAAAAAGTTGCTGCAAAAAGAAGTGGTTCGGGTTGTCCAGACAACAGACCGGCGTGAAAAGTTGCTAGAGCTTACGGATAAAGGGCAGGCAATTATTCTGGAACTGGACAAAGTTTTGACGGAGTATATTGAAAAATTGATGGCCGAAAATATCGCGGATGAAGAGATAGACCAATTTCTTACGATTTTCCGGAAGCTGAAAACGATCTTAAAAATGGATGGAGTGTAATACATGCACAGCGTATTAAAGTTTAAATGGCCGATTGCCATCGGCTTGATTGTTTTGACAGTGGCCTTATTCTTACTAGCGCCCAATTTAACGGAACAGGCAGAACAGGCTGGATCTTTTCAGTTATCTGATGAAGCATCTTCGCAACTCGCTTCAAGCATTCTGACAGAGGCGGATGCTGCAGAACAGACCATCTCTCTTGTCATCCCATTGGAAAATGAAATGACAGACGCGACGCGTGAAACGCTCGAACAAATGGTGGCGGATATTGAAGCACTGGGGGACCCGGTGACAAGTGTCTTAAATCCTGTTGAAAGTGAAGAATTAGAAAATCAACTGATTGCAGAAGACCGTAAAACGGTACTGATGCCAGTCACAGTTGATGGCACCGACGAAGAAGTGAATGCTGTTGCGGACACTATTAGAGAAACTATTATCCGGGCGGATCTGACTGCCTATGTGACTGGGGAAGCCATCATCAACAATGATGTGAACATCAGTGCGCAGGAAGGCTTAAAGCGAACAGAAATCATTACAGTGATCTTGATTTTTGGTTTATTGCTGGCGGTTTTCCGCTCGATTGTGACACCGTTTATTCCTTTGGTTGCAGTCGGAATCTCTTATTTATTGAGTCAATCGATTGTTGCGTTTTTCATCGACTGGTTCGGATTCCCGGTTTCCAACTATACACAGATATTCTTGGTGGCAATTCTGTTTGGGATTGGAACGGATTATTGCATTTTGCTGTTGAGCCGTTACAAAGAAGAATTGTCGGCTGGACATGGCGTGGAACAATCGATCGTCAATACCTATAAAACGGCAGGAAGAACTTTGCTCATCAGCGGTCTTGCTGTATTTATCGGATTCTTCGCTATTGGTTTTGCTGAATTTCCGATTTTTAAATCGGCAGTAGCTGTAGCTGTCGGGATATTTGTTCTCCTGCTCGTGCTCTACACCATTGTGCCTTTCTTCATGTCCTTATTGAAGGAAAAGTTATTCTGGCCGACAAAAAAATCAGCTTCTCACAGTGATAGCAAATTATGGCTCACCATGAGTAAGCTGTCGATCAATCGTCCATTGCTGTCGATGCTGGTGGTGGCTGTCATTACAGTACCGTTATTGTTTACGTATAATAACTCACTGTCTTTTAACACGGTGGATGAAATCGGTTCAGAATATGAGTCGGTGAAAGGCTTACGAGCAATTGAAGAGGGCTTTGGAAAAGGCGATTCGCTGCCTGTTCAAGTGATTGTTAAGTCAGACGAATCGCTAACAGACCGATCAACTGTCCCTTATTTTGAATCATTAAGTGCAGAGATCGAAAAAATCAACGGAGTTGAAACGGTCCGATCAATTACGCGTCCGACAGGCGATGTAATTGATGAACTATATGTGGATGAACAGCTTGGTCTAATGGCTGATGGACTCGGCGAGGCGCGTGACGGGCTTGGTGAAGTGCAGGCGGGTCTTACGGAAGTTCAAACCAACTTGACTGCCATCAGCGAACAAACAGGCAATGCTGAAGGGCTGAGTGAAGCAGCTGAAGGACTTGGGCAAATCAATCAACAATTAGGGCAGGTCTCACAAGGCTTGCAGCAAACAGGCAATATTCCTCAAACTGTAGGGGCTTTGACGCAAATCAGTGGCGGTTTGGCAGAGATTCAGCAGGGCTTGGCTGGAGCAGCTGGCCAAACAGCTGAACTGAGTGCTGGGTTGACACAATTGGCAGAGGGTCTCGGTGCTTCGAACGACGGCCTTGCTGAAATTCAAACCGGATTGACTGAAGCAGTGGATATGATGCAGGAAATGAGCGATAGCGAAGCTGTACGTGACACAGGCTTATTCATTCCGGAAGGAACACTGGAAAGTGAAGAGTTTAGACAGGTCTTGGATCGTTACTCCTTTGCTGATGGCACGGGAATGATGATGGAAGTGGTGTTGTCAGAAGATCCATACTCTCCTGAAGCCATCGACATTACTGCTGAAATTAAAGAGACGGTTGAACGTACTGTAACAGGAACGCCGCTTGAGGAAGCGGAAGTGGCGTTCAGTGGAATTTCGAGTATCAACAGTGATTTGAAAGAAGTATCTTCCAATGACTTTACGAATACAGTGGCCATCATGCTGATCAGCTTGTTCATTGTCCTGGCACTGTTATTCCGTTCGCTGATTATGCCGCTGTACATGATTGGCTCACTTTTACTGACCTACTATACATCAATTTCCATAGCGGAATTGATTTTTGTAAATGGCCTTGGCTACGATGGCATCAGCTGGGCAGTGCCATTCTTCGGATTTGTCATGCTGGTGGCGCTGGGAGTCGACTATTCAATCTTCCTGCTTGACCGGTTCCGAGAAGAGTCATTCAACGGCATCACCGTTCGCGATGCAATGCGGACATCAATGGCGAAAATGGGAACAGTCATCATTACGGCAGCGATTATCTTAGCAGGTACATTCGGTGCAATGATGCCTTCTGGTGTGTTGAGCCTCGTGCAGATTGCGACGATCGTCATTACCGGATTGCTGCTGTATGGACTGATTGTTTTGCCGCTCCTGATACCAGCAATTTCGGTATCCTTTGACCGGGGCGTTTGGTGGCCGTTCGATAAGAAAAAGTGATGTTATAAAACATAAAAAGACGAAAATCTAGTTTTTTACAGAACGCCAACAACTGAATGGTTCAATTCAATTTATATGGAAAAAGCTGCGTTCGCGCAGCTTTTTTCTATGGATGTGGGAATGTCTCCGGCGTGTTATACTAAATGGTAATTGAAAATGCGAAATGGGTGTAACCATATATTTCTGCGGGCTTTTTATGCAACCAGCAGGTCTATGTCTTGGATCTTACTAAGATTTTTGATGGAATAAATGAAACTATGAAATGAGGTAATGAGATTGTTAACATTTGAGCAAAAGCTGGAAATCATTGAATCTTTTCCGGAATTAACAAGAAAAGACGTATCGATGAAACGTGTGAATTTTCATTATGAAGAGAGTCTGTACGACAAAAAAATTGTCGTCTATCATTTGCATCCGACAGGCAACGGCTTTGTCTATGTAGGAAACTTGCCGCAATATGAAGCGGATAAAAAAGGCTTCGTCAACATCCGTGATTTTTCCGAAAAGGAATTGCGCAGCGTACTTGCTGATTCGCTGGATTATTTGTCTCTGGAACCGGAACCGCCATATGACAAGACGTGGGTTAATCGAGATAACGTGAAGCTGGACTTGGTCTACGAAGAGCCTTTCTGGAACATTTATACGGGGAAAAACCTGGAAGAAAGCTTCGGGACTTTTGATGATGCTGAAAATTATTTGATTGATCAAGGATTTAAAGAACCAAAATAATGGATATTCGTCCATTGCAGGCTCATGAACCCTTGCCAATGGATTTATTGCTCGAGGCAGATCCTTCTGAAAGCCTGGTCCGCGCCTATTGTAAATCCGGCTGGTGCATGATCGGTGAGCAGGGAGGTGCGATAGTAGGTGTATATGTCCTATGTGCTTTATCGCCCGAGATCGTGGAAATCAAAAATGTAGCAGTTGCCGAAAATTTCCGGGGGCTGGGTTATGGCCGGCAACTTCTGCAGCATGCCTTAAGTGAAGCGGCTCGCCGGAAGTTCGAGATTGTTGAAATTGGCACGGGCAATTCAAGCTTGGATCAGTTGGCGTTATATCAGAAATGCGGATTTCGCATGCATGCCATTGATCCCGATTTTTTCAGACGAAACTATCCGGAGCCGATTATGGAGAATGGCATCGAATGCCGCGACATGATCAAGCTTCGGTATACTGAAGGGTTTTAATGCAATAGAGAAAAAGAGCCTTGTGCTCTTTTTTTTTCTTTAAAGAGGTAAAAACTTTGGTTTTTCGGTATGCTTAAGGCAAGGAGTGAGGACATGTTTAAAAAGGTGACCTTATACACAAATCAGCTGGAAGACATGAAAGGATTTTACGAATATCAATTAGGATTCCGGATTGTTGAAGAAGATGAAATCAGCTTTACATTGGCGATTGGAGACTCTCAATTGGTATTTCGTGAATCGGAAAAACCGGCAGCCTATCATTATGCGTTTAACATTCCGGGCAATCAGTTCACTCTTGCCAAATGGTGGGCGAGTGAACGGGTGACGTTGAACCGCCAAGAAGGTATGGATGAAGTGTTTTATCCCAATTTTGATGCGGATGCGTTTTATTTTCAGGATCCAGCAGGCAATGTCATCGAATTTATCGCGCGTCGCAGCGTCGACCGTATGGGTAATTTTACTATTGATTCTTTGCTTAATATCAGCGAAGTGAGTATTACCACACCGTATGTCGAAGAAGTCGGTGAGTTGATTGAAGAGATGGATATCCCGGTCCGCGGCAATAAAGGCGTCGATCCGAAATCATTGAATTTTCTTGGGAGTGGGCATGCTTACATTATTTTAGTGCCTCCAAAGCGCACATGGTATTTTTCCAAGCAAAAAAGCGAGACCCAGCCGCTATCTATTGAATTGAACGACGGCCGCCAAATTAATATTACGGAAGAAGGACGATTTCAACAGGTAGAACCAGCTAATCCCATAATGGATAAAATGGACGAAATCGATTTTTCCGGAGTGGCTTATCTGCAGCAAGAGAAAGCCTGGACAGCTGCGAGGGGGTTTGCCAATCGCGCCGATGAACGGCCAAATGCGATTGATACGCGATTCGGTATTGCTTCAGGCAGTAAACTGTTCACAGCTGTGGCTGTTTGCCAATTGGTGGAGGAAGGGAAGTTAAGTTTCAGCGATAAGCTATCGGATCTGCTTCCGAATACTTTTTCTCACTTTGAGGTGACCATTGACCAGCTATTGACGCATACGTCTGGCATACCAGATTATTTTGATGAACAGGTCATGAAAGATTTCGAAGACTTATGGAAACAGCAGCCGATGTACATGATGCAAACTGCTTCGGATTTTGTTCCTTTGTTCAAAGACCAGCCAATGATGTTTGAACCGGGTGAAAGATTTCATTACAATAATGCAGGATTTATCGCAATCGGATTGATTGTTGAACAAGTGACTGGAAAAGAGTTTGCTGATGTAGTGGAGGAACGGATTTTCGCTCCTGCCAAAATGTACAATTCAGGTTACTTCCGATTGGATCGTTTGCCTGGCCAAACCGCTTTTGGCTATATTGAAGAAGATGGCGTATGGCGTACAAATCAGTACGCTATTCCAATCCGCGGGGGTGCTGACGGAGGCGCATACGTCACAGCGAGTGATATGGCGAATTTCTGGAACCGTTTGATGGATGGCACCTTATTGACTGAAGAAATGGCGAACACGATGCTGCAGACTCGTGCATCTGGAGAAGATGGCGATTATGGCTACGGCGTATGGATTCAAAATGAAGATGACGGTGTTTTAAAGTACCAAGTTATGGGCTATGATCCTGGAGTAAGTTTTCATTCTGCATTTTACCCGGCTGACGGCAGCGTTCTGACAGTCCAGTCGAATAAAGGGGCAGGAGCTTACGATATCTTCAAGTTCATTGAAGAATTGAAAATTCAAAAGGAGTGAAAGTATGACCGGAAAGAAATTGGCATTAGCTATCGTTTTCGGCACGCTTGCGGTGTGTGTGCTGATCTTTGCAGTCTTCCAGCTGTATTTTTGGTTGAATTAAAGAAAAGTAAAAGATGGTAGTTGCTGTTTGAGGCAACTATCGTCTTTTTTAATGGAGAAAAACTAGTGTAGGCGGTTGCTTGGGAGAAGGAATACGCTCTTGCACCTGTCTGGATTGATGTTACGCGCGTTCAGCCACGCTTATGCACGATCAGCAAAACCATAAGAAAACCGCAGCTCGGAAACTTTCCGGGCTGCGGCTCTATATGTGCACACAAAAAAATGAGCTCTTCCGAAGAAGAGCTCATTGATAAGTTGGCTTTAGATTAAGCTTTTTGAACGTTAGTAGCTTGAAGACCGCGTTGGCCTTGCTCGATATCAAACGTTACTTCTTGACCTTCGTCTAAAGATTTGAAGCCTTCGCTTTGGATTGCAGAGAAATGTACGAATACATCGTCGCCGCCTTCGCGTTCGATGAAGCCAAATCCTTTTTCTGAGTTAAACCATTTTACTTTACCTTGTTCCATGTGTGTTTCCTCCTCGTATGCGTAAGCATACATTGTATTACTATCCTTGCTCAAATCTTGCAGATGGACATCTGACACTTTGTAAAAAGTCATCCGAACAAAAATAATTCTTCCTTAGAATAACATGGGGTTACATATATTGCAAGTGATTATTAAATATTCTTTTGCTACAGTCTAAATCTAAGTTGGCTTATAATATAAAAACTGAAAGAAATAACAGCGGAGGAGGAAAGGTCATGAAGAAAATTATGGTGCTTGGAGTATCAGCAGGCGTTGGCAAATCAAGCTTTTCAAGAAAGTTGTCAGAAAAATTAGCTATCCCTGTCCATCATCTGGATACTTATTTTTGGAAACCTGGCTGGGTAGAAAGCAGTGAAAAAGAATTTAGAGCGAAACAGCAGTTATTGGTTCAAGAGGACTGTTGGATCATCGAAGGGAACTATACCAGCACCTATGAAACGCGCAGGCAGAAGGCAGATACTCTCATTTACCTGGAACTCCCGCTATACATCTGCCTGTATCGTGTCTTCAAGCGCAGGATCATCAATCAAGGAAAAACACGTCCAGATATGGCGAGCGGTTGTCCGGAAAAGTTGGATAAAGGCTTTTTGAAGTTCATTATTTCTACGTATCGTGCTAGAAAATCTAAGATGAGAAAACGAATGGCGCAGTTTATAGAAGAAAGTCCGCGAAACAAAGTTATTTTCTTGCGCAGTCAAAAAGAAATTGATGAATTTTTAAAATAGATTCCAAGTAGATCAAATACTCGTTTGTTAAAAAAATTAATTAATGAGGTAATTGAAAAAACTTGCAGACGTTCAAAGGTGGAAGTGGTATTCTAAAGCTACATAACTATACGGAGGAGAATTGCTGATGAAGTTGCTGCATGAAGGCACAATAACCAACCAAGTGCTTCACAAAAAACTTCCTTTTTCTATGAAGCGGCTGTATTTGGAAGATCTGCCCATAATAGAACAGGTTCAAGCAAGAGTAATTGAATCGCTTCCTGAAAAAGCTGCACTTCAAGCTTTGACCACCGAAGAATTTTTGTTTATCTTGAACGAGCGGGGGTTGCTGGTAGGTGCCTTTGTTGAAGATGAATTGATTGGGTTTAGGGCCTTGCTGATTCCCGAAATCGATGAAGAGCATTTAGGTTGGGATATTGGACTTCCGCCGGAAGAACTGCAAAAAGTGATTTACCAGGAAATTTCAGTGGTTCTTCCAGAATATCGCGGGAATCGCCTGCAACAAAAATTAGCTGAAGTCATTATGAAAGAATTGCCAAATCTAGAAGAGGAATTTCGCTACGTTTGCTGTACTGTCGCGCCTATGAATATTCCAAGCCTAAAAGACAAATTTACCCAACAAATGCACATTGCTGCCTTGAAGGAAAAATACGTCGGATTAGAACGCTATATTCTGGTAAAAGATCTAGAAAATACGGCTGTTCAGTATGTTGACCATACGACGGTAAAATTAGATGATTTAGAAAAACAGCAGCAATTGCTTAATGAAGGATACGTGGGAATTGGTTTTCAATTGGTACATGGTTTCCACGAACTGCAATTTGCCAAACCCGTTCTGTAAAAGAACGGGTTTTTATTATGGATTTCCAAGAATTCTGAAACTTTTGTCCTTGTAATTCGTATTAATTAGTAAGATGGAAATAGACTTACTGGAATGGGAGGTTTTGGAATGCTGATTTTTGGCTTGCCGATGGAGCAAATTTATATGTATGTTTTGCTTGCAGCAGGGGCGCTGACTGTATTGTATGTTTTCTTTGGAGATATTGCTGATTTCGGAGAAGCTCTGCCAATGTTCAATCCGACTGTGGTGTTAGCGTTTATTACATTTGGCGCCGCAATCGGTTTTTTATTGGAAACGGCTACACAGTTCAATGAATGGTCCGTTTTGATGATTGCAGCAGCACTCGCAGCTGTACTGGATTTATTGCTTTACTTCTTTATTTTGTTGCCATTGTCTTCTGCTGAATCATCCATTGCCTATTCGGAAGATTCGCTCCCTGGACAAGTAGCGAATGTCATCATTCCAATTCCTGTCGACGGATACGGAGAAGTGGTCCTGGAAACCTACGCGGGAGTGATTTCAAAGCGTGCAACCGGCTATGACAATGAAGCCATCGGTCAAGACCAGAAAGTATTGATCATCGAAGTGAATGACAGCACTTTATATGTGCAGGCCTACGAACCGTTAGATTTTAAAAAAGAAATGAAATTGACAAGGGGGATTTAAAATGGAGATGGGCTGGATTGCACTAGGAGTTGTCGCATTTATTTTATTGGCGATTGTCGGAGTTTACATTACCAAATACAAAACGGTTGGACCGGATGAAGCGTTGATTGTTACAGGGAGTTATTTAGGTTCAAAGAATGTCCACACGGATGATTCTGGAAACCGCATTAAAATCATACGCGGTGGAGGTACTTTCTTGCTTCCTGTGTTCCAGCAGGCTGCTCCACTGAGTTTATTGTCGAGCAAGCTGGAAGTGACGACACCGGAAGTCTATACTGAGCAGGGTGTGCCAGTGATGGCCGACGGGACTGCCATTATAAAAATTGGGGGATCCATATCGGAGATTGCCACCGCTGCTGAGCAATTTTTAGGAAAGTCAAAAGAAGACCGGGAAAACGAAGCCAAAGAAGTACTGGAAGGCCATCTTCGGTCCATCTTGGGTTCTATGACAGTAGAAGAAATCTACAAGAATCGCGATAAGTTCTCGCAGGAAGTACAGCGTGTCGCTTCGCATGATTTGGCGAAGATGGGATTGATCATCGTATCGTTCACGATCAAGGATGTCCGTGACAAAAACGGCTATTTGGATTCATTAGGTAAAGCAAGAATCGCCCAAGTGAAACGTGATGCTGATATATCCACTGCAGAATCTGAAATGCAGACGCGCATTAAGCGCGCAGAAGCAGGCAAAGATGCGCAGAGAGCTGAAATTGAACGTGCGACAGAAATTGCTGAAGCAGAGAAAGAGAATTTGCTGAAGGTGGCTGAGTACCGCCGCGAGCAGGATGTTGCGAAGGCTCGTGCTGATCAGGCTTATGAGCTTGAAACTGCAAAGGCCAAGCAGGAAGTCGTCGAGCAGGAAATGCAAATTCAGATTATTGAGCGCCAGAAACAAATCGAACTGGAAGAAAAAGAAATTCAGCGCCGTGAACGCCAATATGATTCTGAAGTGAAGAAAAAAGCAGATGCGGACCGCTATTCGGTTGAACAGGCAGCAGAAGCGGAAAAATCCAAACAGTTGGCCGATGCCGATGCACAAAAGTACCGGGTTGAAGCGATGGCGAAGGCCGATGCAGAGAAAATCCGGCTGGACGGTCAGGCGCGTGCTGACTCCCAACGTGCTCAAGGGGAATCAGAAGCAGATATCATTCGTTTGCGTGGTTTAGCAGAGGCAGAAGCAAAACGAAAGATTGCTGAGGCGTTTGAAATGTATGGACAAGCAGCAACACTCGACATGATTGTCAAGATGCTGCCGGAATATGCAAGAGAAATTGCCAGTCCGCTTGCCAATATCGACAAGATTACGGTAGTGGATACAGGCAGTGGTGAAGGTGGAGGGGCGAATAAAGTCACTTCATACGCCACCAATCTGATGTCGACTTTACAGGAGACACTGAAAGAATCCTCAGGAATTGATGTTCGAGAAATGCTGGAAAACCTGACAGGGAAATCGGAGTATGCACAAACTATTGAACAATTGCGTTATGAACTGGCTGAAAAAGACCAAACGATCGAAAAAATTAAAATTTAACTAGCTAATGCCTCCCCTTGCTCACTAATATGTTTGAGCAAGGGGTTCTTTGTGTATTGTAAAAGTACAGAAAAAAACGTCATTTCAGAAAAATTCGACTTAATTCGACTAAAATTGTTTGCTCAGTTAGGCGGAAATGATAGAATAATGATACATGTTCCTGTGAAACTATAGGTATTTGACATATTTTTTTCCCCTAAGGAGCCTTTTAATGGAGATACTACTTACCAGCATTCCTTCTTTCCCCGTCATCAAGCAATTTGGACCTGAAAAATCAGAAGTCAGTTCAATCGAGTATAATTCAACGCGGGCAGTCAAAGGGTGTGCGTTCTTTTGTGTGCCGGGTGATAATACTGATGGACATCTGTATATCAGTGAAGCTATTGCCAATGGAGCAACAACAATTGTCGGTTCTAACGAAACTATAATGACTGAATATGCAGCACAGCATCCGACTCTTTCATTCGCTTTAGTGGTAAATGTCCGAGCGGCTCTCGCCTATATGTCCGATTTCTTTTACCGCTCACCACAGAAAAAGTTAATCAAAGTGGGCGTCACTGGAACTAATGGAAAAACAACGACAGCTACATATGTCTATAATTTGTTCAATCTCCTCGGTGTTTCCTGCGGATTTATTGGGACTACAGGAATTTTGGGAGCAAATGGCAAGATTCCCTTCTACAAGAGCACACCTACGACTCCAATTTCGTCTGACATCCATAAGATTTTTGAAAAGTTTGTAACAGAAGGTGATCGTGCAGTGTCTATGGAAGTTTCTTCTATTGCCCTAGATCAAAAACGAGTCGAAGGCATTTGCTTTGATGTGGCTATCCACACCAACATTTCAGAAGAACACCTGGAATACCATAAGACATTTGAACACTATCTTCAATCCAAATTATTATTGTTCAAACAGGCCAAAGCGACTGTAGTCAATATTGATGATGAAGGAATGGCTGAAGAAATTCTGGAAGTCATCAGCTATCCTCATTTGACATATAGCAGCCAACTGAATTCTGGAGCTGATTTGATTTGGACAGCATGCGAATCTTCCGATACCGGACTGAAGTTTGATTTATGCTACCAAGAAAAACGTTGGCCAGTTCATGTGCCGCTTTACGGCGAATACAATGCGGCCAATTTGACAGCGGCGATTGGTGCGGCTCTTTTGTCGGGTATTGAGCTTGAAGCTATTTTGGCCGTCCTGCCGAAAATGTCTCAGGTTGAAGGGCGTTTCCAGGTAATCCACGGTCCGGAAAACCGAAAAGTCATTCTAGACTATGCCCACACACCGGTGGCTTTGTCAGCCGTCTTGCACGAGGTGAAAAAACTATCACACAAGCGTTTGATTGCGCTCATCGCAGGCATTGGAATAAGGGATTTCTCGAAAATGCCCAAAATGGCCAGAGCAGCTGAAGGGAAAGCCGACGTCCTTGTGGTCACTGTTGATCATCCGGGAGACAACGAACCAGGCACTGTAATTGATGCGGTATTGAAAGGTTTTACAGTACCTTACAAGCAACAGGTAGTAACAGCTCCTTCAAGACGTGAAGCAGTTCTGGCAGCCTTGCAGGAAAGTGGTCCAGATGATTTGATACTGCTTTCCAGCGGATCAATAAACGGTGCGCAAATTGTCAAAGGGGAGTATGTTCCGCATTCTGACGAAGCGATAATAGAAGAGTTTTTCAGCAGCAAAGCTGGCGATTTTTAACTGCAAAGGTCGCTCTTTTGCGGCCAAATATGGTTATAATAGAAAAGAAGTATACATAAACAGCAGAATTGGAGTGAATGGAATGCAGTATCGGACAGAAAAAGATACCATCGGTGAAATTCAAGTTGAAGCGGATAAAATGTGGGGCGCTCAAACTCAGCGCAGCGTACAGAACTTTGAAATCGGTACAGAACGTATGCCGCATGAAGTTGTCATGGCCTTTGCCCAACTGAAAAAAGCGACAGCTAAAGCAAACCATAAACTGGGGAAATTGTCTGAAGCAAAAATGAAAGCTGTTGAACTTGCAGCGAATGAAGTGATTGAAGGAAAATGGAATGATCATTTCCCGTTAGTTGTTTGGCAGACTGGGAGCGGTACACAATCCAATATGAACATGAACGAAGTTCTGGCGCGCCGCGGCAATGAACTATTGGCGGAACAAAATTCCGATGAAAAACTTCATCCGAACGACGATGTGAATATGTCTCAAAGCTCCAATGATACATATCCCACAGCGATGCACGTAGCGGGAGTTTTGGCAGTGACTGAAAACCTGGTGCCTGCTGTTCAAAAGCTGAAGGCAACTTTGGATGAAAAAGCGCAGCAATTCGACGATGTCATCAAAATTGGGCGCACACATCTGCAGGATGCAACACCCTTGACACTTGGCCAGGAAATCAGCGGCTGGAAGCATATGCTTGAAAAAAGCGAGCGCATGATTCGCGAAAGCGTTGAACATATGCGTGAATTGGCAATCGGAGGTACTGCAGTAGGAACAGGCATCAATGCCGATCCGACATTCGGACCTTCTGTTGCTGAATTCATCAGTGAAGCAGTAGGAACTTCTTTCACTTCTGCTGAAAACAAATTCCATGCATTGACGAGCCACGACGAAATGGTTTATACACACGGTGCCATCAAAGCACTTGCAGCAGATGCAATGAAGATTGCCAATGATGTACGCTGGTTGGCAAGCGGTCCTCGAAGCGGAATCGGTGAAATTACAATTCCTGCAAACGAACCGGGAAGCTCGATTATGCCAGGAAAAGTAAACCCGACGCAAAGCGAAGCATTGACGATGGTGGCGGCTCAAGTTATGGGCAATGACGCAACAATCGGCTTCTCGGCAAGCCAGGGGAACTTTGAACTGAATGTATTCAAGCCAGTGATCGCATACAACTTCCTGCAATCTGTCCGTCTTTTGACAGACAGCTTAATCAGTTTTAATGATCATTGTGCAGTAGGCATCGAAGCCAATCTGGACGTTATTCAAAATCATGTCAGCAACTCCTTGATGCTTGTTACAGCATTAAATCCGCATATCGGATACGAAAAAGCGGCGGCAATTGCCAAGCAAGCGCATAAAGACGGTACAACTTTGAAAGAATCTGCTGTAAACAGCGGACATCTGACTGCTGATCAGTTTGACGAATGGGTTAAACCGGAAAATATGGTCGGAAAATAAAAAAGGCAAAAGCGGCTGAGAACTCTCAGCCGCTTCAGACTATAGACAAAGTCAAATTAAAATGAATAGGATGTATAAGCCAACCGGGCTGGCCACTTCGCATTCCGTGGGCTCAGCTTCAGCCTCCTCGTCACTGGAAAAACACATGCTCCTGCATCGCTGCGCTGCTTCGTCGCAAACGAGTCAGGCACAGCCCGACTCGCTTCCTGCGGGATAGCGAAGCGCCGAAATCCACTCGGGCGCCAGTCCGAGTTAGTTCGGTGCGAGCCCGCGGAACGCGTCCGCCTGGAGCGCAGGATCCGGTGGAAGTAAGATGAAATAAAGTTTCATTCGTTTAGTGAGATGTATATTCTTTTGTCTACAAGATCAAGCGGCTGAGAACTCTCAGCCGCTTTTCTATTGGTGTGCTTCAACAAACTAAGTCACTGCAAAAACACTCGCTCGTTTTCATGAGCGAGTGTTTTTGCTTTCGTTTATTTACCGTTTTTATACTGCATATAGACAACTTGCGTGACCAGGAAATCTTCCATTCCGTGTTTGCCATCCGCTCCGCCAAGTCCTGACTTGCGCATTCCGGCGTGATAGCCTTGAATCGCTTCAAAGTTTTCGCGATTCACGTAAGTTTCGCCGAATTTCATTTCGTTGACGACCTGCATGGCTTCATTCAAATCGTTTGTATAGACGGCAGATGACAGGCCGTATTCTGTGTCATTGGCCTTTTCGATGGCTTCCTGCAACGTACTGTAAGTCGTTACCGGCAATACAGGACCGAAAATTTCATCCCGGATAATGGCGGATTGGTGATTTACATTTGTCAGCAGCGTAGGTTTGTAGAAAAAGCCGGAACGGCTGTTGTCTCGTTCACCGCCGGTTGCAACAGTTGCGCCTTCTGACACGGCTTGTGTAACCATTTCATGCACCGTATCAAGACGGTCCTGGCTGACAAGCGGCCCCATGTCTGCTTCTTTGTCCTGACGTGGATCTCCCAATGTTTTTGATTCAAAAACAGCGGTGAGTTTTTTCGTGAATTCTTCCGCTACGCTGTCGTGGACATATACTCGTTCAGCGTTTGTGCAAGCCTGCCCGTTATTTGCTAATCGGGAAGTGGCGATCGCTTCAGCTGCCAAGTCGAGGTCTGCGTTTTGAGTAACGATGGCCGGAGCCTTGCCGCCTAATTCCAAATTGACCTTGGTGATATTCTGCGCAGCAGCTTCCATAACTTTTGTGCCTGCCGGGACACTGCCCGTCATGGTAACCAACTGCACTTTTTCATGGGATGCAAGTGCATTGCCGATTTCGGATCCTGTCCCTGTTACGACATTGTAGACACCTGCTGGAATTTCTTTCATGCCGTCGATGATTTTCGTGAATTCCATGGCAGTGTTGGGTGTTTGCTGACTTGGTTTTAAAACAATCGTACAACCAGTGACGAGGGCGGTCGCTACTTTTCTCGCAAGAATGAAAACCGGGAAATTCCAGGGTACGATGCCGGCTACGACACCAATCGGCTTTTTGTAGATAAAGATATTTTCATTCGGCCGGTCGCTCGGCACAATCTCGCCTTCGATCCGCCGTGCCCATTCAGACATGTAATGAAAATAATCAATGGCAAGATCGACTTCACCACTTGCCAATTCATAGCTTTTTCCCTGTTCTTCCTGGAGAAGATCTATAAACGTATCACGTTTTTCCGCGATTTTGTCGCCAAGTTTACGGACAATTTTGCCGCGTTCAATGTTCGGTGTAAGTTCCCAGGCTTTTTGTGCTTGAAAAGCAGCATCCACGGCGCGGTCGACATCTTCTTTAGTGCCTTTTGGAATTTGCGAAATCACTTCTTCTGTCGAGGGGTTTATGATGTCAATCCATTCTGTTCCAGAGGAATCGGTATACTTGCCATTTACGTATAATTGGTGCTGTTGCATCTGTCTGCCTCCTTTGTATTTAATAAAGTTTTCCCTGTACTTCAGCGTGTTAAACTGAAAAGAGTACGATATAAGAAAAACTGTTACATTTTGGAAAACACTTAGTTGTTTGAAGTATGAAATCAACAGGTAGAGGCGCCAAATTTATTCTGCTCAAAAGGATTTTCAACTTGTTATGGCGAACTAACTACAGCAACAGGGAATTATAAAAAAGAGGTGTATTATGCAAAATTCATTTATTATGTCATGGAGCGGCGGAAAAGATTCAGCGCTTGCTTATTACCGCGCAGTACTAGAAGGGCATGTGCCATTGGCGTTATTCACGATGTTTGAAGAGGATGGCACCAAATCAAGATCGCACGGTCTTCCAATTGAAGTGATGGAAGCCCAGGCCGAGCGGATGGGCTTGCCACTGGTTATAGGAAAGGCAAGTTGGTCAGGGTATGAAAAAGAATTTATCAAACAGTTGAAGAACTTTAAGGCACAGGGAATTGACATGGGCGTGTATGGTGACATCGATTTGCAAGATCATTTGGAATGGGTGCAAAAGGTCAGTGCACAAGCGAACATGGGTGTCAGCCATCCGCTGTGGCAGGAACCGCGTAAAAAATTATTAAAGGAATTAATTAATGAGGGCTTCCGGGCTGTTATCACAGTGGTTGATACAAAGCGCTTGGATGAGCGCTTTTTAGGACGCGAGTTTACGAATGAATTAATCGATGAACTCGAAGCTGCGGGCGTGGATGCCTGTGGAGAAGAAGGGGAATTCCATACAATAATTGTCGATGGCCCTATTTTTGTAGAGCCGGTTCCTGTCCGGTTTGGTGAAAAAATGAGAGCTGGCGACTATGGAATATTGAAAGTGAAACTTCATTCAGAGGAGTGATCTTGGATGATTCAAATTATGGGAATGGAAGAAAAGCATATTCGTCAGATGTCGGTGCTGCTTGCTAAGCGGCATGAACGTGAACGGAAAATTTTCAACTTTTTGCCTGAAAGATTTGAAGAAATTGATGATACTGAAGAAGTCTTGCGAAAAATATTGGAACGTCCTTTTATTAATGGTATTGTGGCCGTGAGAGGCATTGATGTTATTGGCTACCTGCTTTATGAGTTTAAGGAAGATGCGAAGCATGGACGCTATGTGTGGATGGATTATGAGTCCATTGCAATCAGCGAACATGAAAACCCTCGGCTATTAAGGCTGTTGTATGCAGATGCTGGAGCAGAATGGGTCAAGCATGGTTATTTTCACCACATGCTGATGGCGCCGCTTGGCAATGAAGTGGTTATTGATCAATGGCTGGATCAATCGTTCGGTTTCGACCAGAAATATGGCATTCTGTCTCTCGATGATTTTGAACCGAAAAATGGTGCCCTGCCAAAGTTGGAGTTTAGAAAAGGGGACAGAGAAGACGCGCCTCTGTTGAAAAAAATGGCAATGTGGAACAGCATCCATCAAGCCGCGGCTCCTTCCTGGATGCCTATTACACGGGAAACGATGGAAGACGTCCAGGAAAGTTATGAGGCATTGACTGAGGATCAGGATGCTTATTTATGGATGGCCGAACAAGGAGACCAGATAGCAGGATTTCACGTGTACTTCCGTAAAGAAGATCGGATGAGCCTCGTGATCCCTGAGAATTGTGCAGAGCTGCCCGCAGCCTCCACAAATCCCGACCTTCGTGGAAAAGGAGTGGGGCGTGCGTTGGCAAATCATTGCTTTAGTGAAATGAAAAAGCAAGGATTTGATTATATTTTTGCGGATTGGCACACTCCAAACCAACTAGCCTCTTATTTCTGGCCACGAATGGGATTTCAGCCCGTCATGGTAAGGATGACGAGAAAAATTGACCCGCGAATTGCCTGGGCACATGGTGAGTAAAAGGGAAATATAAGTTTCTGTTGATCTATTTGATCAACAGTAAATTGAAAGGGAGTCTGTTTAAGTGAGTCGCTGCTTGAACGGGCGTCCTTTTCTTTTTTTATTCATTTCTTAATATCCTTTATGCCTAAAAGAAACTGTTGACAATAGTTCGAAAGTTTAGAATAATTAAATAATGTAATGTGTTAAAAAATACTAATTTTGGTAAGGGGGCGTTAAAAAGTTAATTTTGGAAGAGCTATACATCCTTGGAATGACGGCGCTTTCATATTTTAAAGGGGGATTTAAATGATCTGGGTACTTGCTTTTGGTTTAATTACCGTGTTATCTGTCGTAGCAGGTTTGAAAAAGCGAAAGCCGCTTTTCTTTTTAGTGCCTTTTGGCTCGATTTTCGCTTTTATGTTAGTGAAAATCATCATGGTTCCGCTGCCTTTCATGGAAACAATCCGTTTCATCTTTTACTTGAAAGGATGATCGATAAAGTAACCGGCTCATCATTAAATGAATGGGGTGAAATTCTTGAGAAAGATTGATAAGAAAGATGCAGATGCTTATTTCCGTATTCGAACAACTCTCGTAGTCATCTATTTGCTTATTGGATTCAGTGCGTCATTCGGGGTAGTCTTTTTTGCAGAAGAGCTATCGGGTTTCAGCGTAAACGGATTTCCTTTTCATTATTTCATGGGCGCACAAGGCGCTGTATTAATCTTCATCCTCTTATTATTCATCAATGCAATAGTCAATGATCGCATCGACAAGAAATTCGGCCTGGATCAGGACAGGAAGAAATGATCGCCGACTGCATAAGTACTTCAGAATAAGAAGGCGATAAAGCAACGAGGTTAAATTTCTTGTGACTTGAAAAGGGGGAAAATCAGTGGATACACAATTTCTTGTATCGCTAGGACTTATTTTAGCGACCTTCGGGTTATATATCGGAATCGCTTTTTATAACTTAGCTAGAAAAACATCGGACTTTTATGTAGCCGGACGCAACGTACCGGCTGTCTTTAATGGAATGGCGATCGGTGCTGACTGGATGAGCGCAGCTTCCTTTATCGGGATGGCTGGGACAGTCATGCTTCTTGGCTACGATGGCCTTGCCTATATCATGGGTTGGACTGGCGGATATTTACTGCTGACTTTCCTGCTTGCCCCGCAATTGAGAAAATCCGGACGTTACACAGTGCCGGAATTTATTGGGGATCGCTACAGAAGCAGCACAGCCCGTTTGATTGCGGCTGTCGCTACAATCATTATCAGTTTTACTTATTCCATCGGTCAACTTTCAGGATCCGGGGTAGTAATCGGTCGTTTACTGGAAGTGGATACTGCAATCGGTACCATGATTGGTGTGGCTTTAATCGCCTTTTATTCAGCGTTAGGGGGGATGAAAGGAATTACCTGGACACAAGTTGCACAATATCTCGTGCTGATAATCGCTTATCTGATACCGGTTATCTTTATGTCCCTGCAGCTTACGAATAACCCCTTACCATGGCTTTCCTACGGACAGATTGTCAGTGAACTTCAAGTACTGGATGTTCAACTGGGAATTTCAGAATACGTCGTTCCTTTCACAGAAGCGACACGTTGGCAGTTCTTAGCTTTAATGTTTACTTTGATGGCCGGAACAGCGGGACTTCCGCACGTTATTGTCCGCTTCTACACAGTTCCGACTATGAAAGCAGCACGTTGGAGTGGAGCATGGGCATTGTTGTTCATCGGCTTGCTTTATCTTTCTGCACCCGCTTATGCTGCGTTTTCCCGTTTTATTTTGATGACGCAAGTCGCTGGTTCCTCAATTGCGGATCTTCCAGCATGGACCACATCTTGGGTCAATACGGGCCAGCTTTCCGTAGCTGATCAAAACGGAGATGGAATTCTACAATGGTCGGAACTGGTCATCAGTCGCGATATTGTCGTCATGGCGACTCCCGAAATTGCGAACCTGGGAGTTTTCGTTGTCGGTTTAATGGCGGCAGGAGCTATGGCAGCTGCCCTCTCTACAGCCGGCGGCTTAATGATTGCTATTTCCGCGGCTCTGTCACAGGATATTTATTACCGTTCGATCAATCCGCAAGCGACTGAAAGACAACGCCTATTAGTTGGCCGTTGGTCAATCATTATTGCGACTGTCGCTGCCGGTATTGTCGCCTTGGACCCCCCGGGTGCTATCACACAGATTGTTGCATGGGCGTTCGCTTTGGCTTCCGGAACGTTTTTCCCTGCTCTAATTCTAGGTGTCTGGTGGAGACGCGCAAATGGTCCAGGTGTAATTGCTGGGATGCTGGTCGGTTTGACGGTAACGCTCATTTATATTTTCTCTGCCCAATATGGCGGCTTTACATTGTTTGGCATCATCGATACAGGTGCGGGAGTGTTTGGTGCTGCAGCGGCAATCATTACCATCATTGTCGTCTCATTGGCTACTAAAGCACCTTCAAAAGAAACACAGGAAGAGGTTATGGATCTTCGTTATCCAGAAGAAATGGTTTATAGAGACGGAGAAGTTTGGATGAAAGAAAGTCTTGATGAGACCAAAGTGAATAAATGATCGGATAGTTCTGTCCGGTTCTCTAATAAAAACCAGGAAGAGGAAATCGCCGATTTCCTCTTCCTGTTTCTTTTGCGCTGGAATTTTGAGAGGAGCTAAATTCGCAAAGGTCTTAGAAGCAACTGACTTTCAGTGGAAAGACTATTCAAATAAGCCTCTTTACTAACTCTTAAAATTCCAGTAAGGTAGAAGCAACAGGGAAATAATAGCGTTTCCACCTTATGAATTCTATATGACTGTCTCTTGCTTTACTCAAATACGCAATTGAATAATTTGGTCAAGTGCTGCAGAGAATAGAGCTGCCAGCAAAGCCGAAAAGCTACTCTCAATTGGAGAGGTCTTTTCGGCTTTTTTATTTGTTTTATTTGATTATTATATTTAATAAAGAAAGGGTGAGGGGAATTTTGTCGCAACTTCCACCGACTTGCCAAGAAGATATCCATTTCTATTTTTCAAGGTCGAAAGGTACCCATATAGAAGCCGGAGAAAAGTACATAACGCTATTTGCACGTTTAAGTGTGGAAAGAGCTGCAAGTGAATACAAAACGGTTTGGGTGGATATAGAAGAAGTGAAAAGTGAGCAGGCTGCTCCAAAGATAAAGAAAATGCCTGACTCGATTTTCCGTTATGAAATATCTGAAGAATTGTTTTGGGAATTGTATAAAATTTCTCGGAGGTGTCCAGAGGAGCTTTATTGCCTGACACCGTTGTCTTACCTCCATGATTATAATAAGAGATGACGAGACCACGTCGGCAAAAGACAGCCCGGTTCAATTGAACCGGGCTGTTTTAATTTTTGGGCACCACTTTGAAATCGATTTGTGAAGGGATGGTGTAATGTTTGCTTGAATTATCGGTGTTTATAGCTGTGAAATCTGCGTATCCGGAGAGCGTGTAGTATCCAGGAGGAAACTCATTGTTCATAACGCTTTGGACAAATTCAATATAGGCATCATCATCTTCTCCACTATACCCACCATTTCCGGAATAGCTTTCCCGCAGCGGTTCCCCTGGGACCAAGCGAGTGGTCAGCAGCGGTTCGTTCATGACATACTCAACCGAATAATCTCTCGTTTCTTCATGGATGGGGAAATAGAAAGGCGAGGCCGCATGTGAGATTTCCATGCTTTTCTCTTCACCGGTATATTCAAGTTCGGCATATATTTCTATTTCCTCTCCCTCGGTATATTGTTCTTTTTCTGAAGCTAAGCGATAGACAAAATGTTCTTTTACCGATTCAGCTTGTGAAGCAGTCACTGTAAAACCAGATAGATCATCCGAAGGTTCTTCTTTTGTTTCATCAGTACCACAGGCTATCAGCAATAAAGACGGAATGAGGGTGCAAATGGCCGCAATCGTTTTCATCACTCTTCTGCCTCCTTTGTAAAGTAGACGAAGCAGTAAGGGTATCTGTTACAAAGGGATATGACATGCGGGCTGCTATTCCATCTTGTCTTCAGGACGCCATCCTTGCTGAAGTTCCCGGATCGACAAACCGAAAGTCATTTCGAGGTGAGGATAATCTTTAAAGCGCTGCCAGTCGCCTCCCCAGTCAAAGCCCAGCTTTTTCCCAATATCTGCGACTTCGAACCAATCACTTTCACCGTTGCCATTATCGTCCCGTGTAATATCCCATACCACTGAACCATCATCAAGACGCAGGGCATAATCGATAGCCAATCCATAATTATGGTAGGATTCGCCGCCTTCTGCATAAGTTACTACATTCCCGGACATGCTGCGGCCTTGGCTATGGAGAATATCCTGTTCTTCAGGCGAGCGATAGCCATCTGTAATTACGACATCAATACCGATTTCAGCAGCTTCTGCGACCAGCTGATCCCGTTTTTCTTCCACGATAGGATGGAGACTCGAAGGCAAAGTCCGTTTCTCCAATTCTTCGCGGAATGCCATTTCTTTTTCAATCCATATGAATAAAAAACCGCCAAGAACCAGTAAAAAAAGGATGGAAAAAGCGGTCTTCGTATTTTTCAATGTTCTTCACCTCTATAGATTCTATTGTAGCAAAAATCACGAAAAGAGTATCGCAGCAGAGAATTTGGTACGATAAGATAAACAAATAGAGAGGGGTTGCCATATATGGTTATCGAATTAATGAAAGCACATGCTTCCGTACGAGATTATAAAGAAAAGCAATTGTCACAGGAGGAAGTCAGTGAACTAGTCGAGGCAGCACAGCATGCGGCCACGTCACATTTTGTGCAAGCATACTCGATTATTTGGGTAACTGATCCCGAAAAACGCCGCAAGCTAGGTGAGTTGTCCAGTAACGCTAAACAAATGGAAGGCGCAGGAGCTGTCTTTCTGATGTGTGCTGATTACAATCGCTTGCAGCATGCCGGCAGACTGCAGGGACAGGAAATCGTTTTTGATCGCGCAGAAAACCTGATTGTCGCCGTAACGGATGTTGGATTGCTGGCACAAAATCTGGCGCTTGCAGCAGAATCAAAAGGATACGGCATCTGCTATATTGGTGGTGTCCGCAATAATATGGAAGCGATCAGTGAATTGGTCGGCCTCCCTGAGGGTGTCTTTCCGGTTTACGGCTTGACAGTAGGTGTTCCGAACGAGGCAAATGGTGTGAAACCGCGTTTGCCGGTTGAAGCTATTCTGCATGAAAATGAATACAATGAAGCCAAATACGAAACCATTTTGCCGGAATATGACAGCACGATCGAAGCCTATTACGCCAGCCGTGGCTCAAACCAGAAAACAGCGACTTGGACACAGCAGATGGCTGATTTCTTAAGAAAGCCGCGTCGTGAAGATTTAAAGGGGATTTTGGCGAAAAAAGGCTATCATTTTAAGTAATTGAAAAACAGCTTCTTTTCAACAGATTGAATACAAGGGGGAAAAGTAATGAAGCTGGCGATATTTGGAGCAACGGGCCGCGTTGGAGGCGAGATCCTCAAGCGGGCTTTGACTGATGGCCACCAGGTAAAGGCCTTGGTACGTTCGGAAAAACTAGAAGCACATCCGAATTTGGAAATCATTGTTGGGGATGTCCGAAATGCGGAAGATATTGAAAAAACAATCGCCGGAACTGCGGCTGTTTTCAGTGCGATTGGCACAGATCGTACCACTACATTGTCTGAAGCTGCGCCTTTAATAGTGAAAGTGATGGAAAAGCACAATATCAAACGGGTAATCACAATTGGGACAGCCGGAATCTTAAACAGCCGCCTGAGCCCGGGATTGCTTCGCTATGAAGGTGGAGATTCCAAGCGCAAGATGACTTTTGCTGCCGAAGAGCATGAAGTAGTTTACCGGCTGTTTGATGAAACAGATCTCCATTGGACCATTGTTTGCCCTACATACTTGCCGGACGGAGAAGCTCGCGGCAATTATCGTACTGAAAGGGAGTTGTTGCCGGAAGAAGGCAAGGAGATAACAGTCGGAGATACGGCTGAATTTGCTTATCAACAGCTGAAGTCAGAGAAATTTATTCAGTGCCGTGTAGGCTTAGCTTACTAAGACTAAGGTGCTCAAACAGAAGGTGTCGCAATGAAAAAATGGCTGTTCCGTATTGCAATGAGCGTTTTTGCGTTATTGGTGATTGCGGTCGCCAGCTTTGTTATTTATGCTCAATTTGATTACGGGCCGAGTGAGGTATTGGTTGATTTTGTGGATTTGTCTTCGATTGAAAGTGACGGGGAAGGATTGATTTTTCAGCCCGAATCACCAAATGGCAAAGGAGTGATCCTGTACCAGGGGGCTAAAGTCGAAAAGGAAGCCTATGCTTATCTTGGGCAGTCCCTAAGTGAACAAGGCTTTGTGGTGTCCATTCCTCAATTGCCGTTGAATTTTGGAATATTGGGTTCTCGAACAGCAGATGCCGTAATAGAAGAACATGCTGAAGTTGAGGAATGGTTTCTTGGCGGGCATTCTTTAGGCGGGGTGGCTGCTTCTTTTTATGCCGAAGACGCCTCGCCGAAGCTAGCAGGTCTTTATTTTTTAGGCGCCTATCCAGCCAGTGATTTTTCGGAAAGCCGCTTACCGATGCTATCTATCTATGGTGAACGGGATGGCTTGTCTACGGTTAATGATATTGAAGACAGCCGGGAGCTGTTCTCTGGGAACAGTGAGTTTGTGGAAATCGAAGGTGGCAATCATGCGCAATTTGGTTTGTATGGGCGACAAAAAGGTGATAATTCAGCTGAAATAACAGCGATTGAGCAACAAAATCAAGTAATAAAGACTTTAACAGAATGGATAAACAAAAACTGACCCAGAGATTCTGGGTCAGTTTTTGTTTCAGACTGTAGACAAAGTCAAATTAAAATGAATAGGATGTATAATCCAACCGGGCTGGCCACTTCGCTTTCCGTGGGCTCAGCTTCAGCCTCCTCGTCACTGGAAAAACCCATGCTCCTGCATCGCTGCGCTAGCTTCGTCGCAAAGGCTTGTCCTTGCAAGCTTCGGCCAATGCCTTTCCTGTGGGGTCTTCAGCTTTCGTCGCTGCGCTGCTTCCAACAGGAGTCTTCGTGGCCAGCCCGGTCGGGATCGTATGGTTTCAATCAAAGGCAGAAGGCTGCTAGTCAGCTCAGGATAAATAAAGCCTGAGTAAGACTGTTAAAAAACCCTTCACTCGAGGATCCGAAGCGCAAGGCGGCGAAGGGCAGAGATATGCTCCTGCATCGCTGCGCTGCTTCGTCGCAAACGAGTCAGGCACAGCCCGACTCGCTTCCTGCGGGAAAGCGAAGTGCCGAAATCCACTCGGACGTAAGGCCGAGTTAGTTCGGCGCGAGACCGCGGAACGCGTCCGCCTGGAGCGCAGGATCCGGTGCAAGTAAAATGAAATAAAGTTTCATTCGTTTAGTGACATATATATTCTTTTGTCTACAAGCTCAAACAAAAACTGACCCAGAGGTTCTAGGTCAGTTTTTGTTTTATTATAGGTAGAAGACGTGATTTTAGCGATTAAGCTTATGGTTGCTTGCGCTTTTCTGATTTGCTAGGCTCCAGCGCTTGTCGGGACTACACGGGCGCTTGCGCTTTTCTTTCTTGTCCAGCTCCAGCGGCCAACTTCTCGGGTCGTAAGCCATTCTGACTGTGCGGCTGAAAACATGCCGCTTCGCTAGATCGTCTTACGCCTGTCGGAGTTGAACGGCCGTTTGCGCTTTTTTGTTAAGCTGTGATGTCTCTTCTTCCAAATGTCCAATAGCTGATGGCCATGAACACAAGGAAGTAAACGATCAGCACCAGAACAGACATGGTCATGGTGATTCCTGGAATCAGCATATTTCCGGTATAGAATTGTGTCAAATCCGTATGGGTAAATAAATAGTATTTGACGATTTCATAATTCTGTAAAAGAAATACAGCTTGAATGCCAGTAAACATTAAGAAGATTGATAAACCGATAGCCAGCGAACTAGAACGGAAGACTGTACCCAGCATAAAGGCAAACGTACTGATCATCCAGACGCTTGAAAATTTAAGAGCTGCCAATTTAAGAGCTTCGAGCCAGAAGGAAGCTTCCACTACTTCAGATCCATTCCATATGAGAAGTGCTCCATCCCCGATTCCAAAAAAGAGCAAACCGGCCACTGCCGTCGAAATCAGCAAAACCACACTCAGTAAAACAGCAAATAGCAAAACTGTGATGTACTTGGACGTAAGGATTTTCCAGCGTTTCACCGGTCGCGTCAACAGCATTTTAATCGTGCCTTGTGAAAATTCAGCTGCTACGATTCCCGCTGCTGCAATGACTGCCAATAGTGTAACGAGTGACATCATCATATGGGTATCGAGCATTTGCTGTTGCATGCTAGCGTATTCCAATGCAGGAATATCATTTTCAAGACGGTGCTCTGCGATGGCGATCTGCCCTTCATAGTAGTCGATTTGCGTCTCACTGAGGTCAGGCTCTGCCAGCATAATTGTACTGTTGGCGATTTCTGCCTGTGCAATATCCTGCCAGCTCTCAGTGACGTCTTCATTAGCGGTGGAATTCATCCATTTGGTAATTCCCAGACCAGCAAATACCACAAATACCAGTAAAATGACCATGATCCAGGTTATTTTCCGGCTCCATAATTTCATCCATTCATTCTGTATGAGCTTGAGCAATTTCTCCGCCTCCCGTCATTTCAAGGAATTGGGCTTCCAGTGTTTCGCGGTAAGGCTGGACTGTAAAGATTCTCGCGCCTGCTCCGACCAATAAGTTGATGGCTCCGGGAATATGTTCCGCTCCAGAATCGATCAAATAGCCTTTGTCGTGAAGGGCGGTTGGAAATCCAGCGCCTGTCAAAACTTCTCCGACAAGTTCCAAAGGCTCTGCTTGAATATAATAACGGGACTGTTGAAGTTCGTTGACATTTTTGATGTCGATTAATTCACCATTTTGAATAATCGCGATTCGGTCGCATAAAAGTTCGATTTCAGATAATAAATGACTCGAGACAAATATGGCGACCCCACTTTCCCGTGCGATTTTCTGAAGGTATATTCGGAATTCGCGAATTCCTGCCGGGTCGAGCCCGTTGGTAGGTTCATCCAAAATGAGAAACTTTGGGTCGTGCAAAAGCGCTTGCGCAAGGCCCAGCCTCTGACGCATTCCAAGTGAATACGAACTGACTTTTTCGTTGATGCGGTTCTGCATGCCGACCTGTTTGACGACCTCATCGATCCGGCCCTTTGAAACGTCTTTATGCATGCGGGAAAAATGCAGGAGATTTTTATACCCTGACATGTATTTATACATTTCAGGATTTTCTACAATTACTCCAACTTTGCGGATGCTTCCTTCAAAGTTCGCCTGTACGGATTGGCCATCAATCCAAACTTCTCCTTCAGTGGGACGCATTAAGCCGACCATCATTCGGATAGTTGTAGTTTTGCCGGCTCCATTAGGACCCAGGAATCCAGTGATCTCGCCTTTATGCAACTCCAGGCTCAGGTTTTTGATGATTTTTTTATTGCCGATTGTTTTTGACAGATTCTTGATCTGGACAATCGCCTGTTCAGCCATGTGATGCCACCTGCTTTCTGTTATCGTGTCAGTAGTAGTAACGAACCAGGAAGGCCAAGGTTTCATTTTTTTAGACGATATTCTATCAGCGTGCATATTGCTTTGAGGAAAAGGGAATAACAGAAATAACAGCATAATGATGGAGGGGTTGGCAATGGAAGAGTTGAACGATAAAGAACAGGTTTTAATGGCTTATTATACGCAATACTACAAAGGTGCAAGTTTCGATGACATTAAAAAATTAAATCAGCATTTATCACAAGAAATTGGAGAAGAACGTTATGGGGCGGCGATGAAGGAGCTGGAAGATGAGGGCCTGATTTTCGGTATGAAGCAAGTTGAAGCCCGTGAAAAAGCGGGTGAGGACAGCCCGATGGCGACGAATGAGGGGATGTTGTACGTCAACGACATCTTGAACCTGCAATCTTACACAGTGGAAGACCACCAATTGGATTATTTAGAGAACAATCTGAAGACCAGTAACCTAAAATTTACATTGGAACCGGTGGAAACTTATATATACAAAACAATCGAGGAACAGGCACAGCAGAAACCGAATGAAAATTCCCCTTGAATAAGAAAAAAGCGATAGCCAGAAATTTTGGCTATCGCTTTTTTCGGTTTGTTAGAGTTTGAAGATAAAGAACGCAAGAAAAATAGAGATGATTACCATGGTGTTGACTGTGAACGATGTCCGTTTGCTGACTGGCTGATCCAAGGCCGGAAAGCGTTCAACTAGCCTCATGGCCCCATAAATAAGCGCAACGAGAATCAGGAGTGTCACAACAAGGTTCATGTCATAGATGCGAACATCGATAAAGCGGATCAGAACAACGGAAAAGGCTAGAATCATGCCATTCACTAAGTTTTTACGTTTCATAGGTACTCCTTTAATTCAGTTTCAAGAAATGGTTTGGCAGAAAGCAAAGCGGTGAATTGTCGGTAGCGGTCAAATTGTCCGGCAGCCGGTTTTCGGCCGGTTTTATAGGCGCGGATCAAAATATTTTTTGGTGTGTGCTCCATATCGATAAATTCCATCAATTGCGTTTCATAACCGACGAGCGACAACAATTCTGCACGGATAGAGTCTGTAGCCAATGCACTGAAACGTTCTTTGATCAATCCATGCTGAAGCATAATGCCCAGTTCTGGCGCTTCAATCTGGCTATTCAATTCATGCTGGCAGCAAGGGACGCTTAAAATCACTTTGGCATCCCATTTGACAGCTCGTGACAAAGCCATATCGGTTGCTACATCGCAGGCGTGCAGAGTGACGACCATATCAACAGCTGATTCTTCATTGTAATCATTGATGTCCCCAATAAGGAATTCCAGCTGCTCATAGCGGAGATCTTGTGCGATTTGCTGACATTCCTCGATGACTTCCTTTTTTAAATCAAGGCCGGTAACGCGTAAATCCAACCCTTTTTCGATGCGTAAATAATGATACAGGGCAAAGGTTAGATACGATTTTCCAGAGCCGAAATCGAGGATGCGGACTGTGCGGTCTTGCGGCAAATGAACAAGCGCATCATCGATGAATTCGATAAAGCGATTAATTTGACGGAATTTATCATATTTCTGCTTTTTGACTTTGCCATCAGCGCTTTGAACGCCCAGGCGCACAAGAAATGGATAGGGAATCCCATCCTCCAGTAAGTATTGCTTTTTACGGTTATGCGAAAGTTCAATTTTCTGTTCGCCAGTCTGCTCTGCTTTCCAGCTGACTTTGAACTTCTTGGAAAGTTGAATCTGTACTTTTTCTTCTGTAAATTGAAACAGGGCTTGGCGGAAATCAGTAAATAGCGAAGCCAATTTTCTTGAAGCTTCCTCAACCGGCAGATTTTCATGTTTCAGGACATGTTCGTGCTGATACTCAAATTGAATCAGGTATTCCTTCTTTATTTCAACCGGCTTCAACTTGATTCGCTTGATGTCATTTGATTTAAGCCTTGGCTGGCTGATGGTTGCTGACACCAGCTGTTGCTGCAAAAGACGGTTTGTTAGTTGGTCATGCATTGTTTGTAATTCCATGGATTATCCCTTCCGTTCTACATAATAGGTTTAGTTTATCACGCTGTGCATGAAAAGGGCGAGCTGTCCGTTTAGTTCCATCCCAAAAGCGGGTCCATTAATTTGGAATTTTGTGATAATATATAAGGGACTGAAAACGTTTTCAATTAGGGGGATGGAAAATGGTGATTTTGCAGAAAACAGTCGGCCAAGTGGTGAAAGAACAGGCCGCACGCAATCCGGATACGGAGGCTTATGTCTATCCGGAGCATGGAATTCGAAAAACCTATAAGGAATTCGACGAAGAAACAGACCGGCTTGCAAAGGCATTTATCGGCATCGGCATTGAAAAAGGGGAGCACGTGGCGATTTGGTCGGATAATAAACGTGAGTGGCTGTTGAGCCAATTCGCCACCGGTAAAATGGGTGGCGTGCTGGTTACAGTCAACACCAGCTACCAATCGAGCGAACTGGAATATTTATTGGAGCAGTCGGACGCGACGACTTTGATATTAGGGGAAGAGTTCAAGGGGACCAGCTATATAGAAATTCTGAATACGGTTTGTCCTGAGCTGGCGACGGCTGATAAGGGAAAAATTACGAGCAAGAAGCTGCCTCATCTGAAACGGGTGATCGTCATGAGCAATAATAGTTATCCGGGAATCTATTCATGGAGTGAATTCCAGGCTTTTGCGGAAAAGATCAGCGATTCTGAGTTAGAGGAACGTTTCCATTCGATGGATCCTGACGATGTCATTAATATTCAGTATACGTCCGGCACTACCGGATTTCCCAAAGGCGTCATGCTGACGCATCTGAATGTCGTCAATAACGGCAAGCTGATTGGCGATACGATGAATCTGACGGAAAAAGACCGGTTGTGCATCCCGGTACCGTTTTTCCATTGTTTCGGTTGTGTACTTGGGACAATGGCGGCGGTGACTCATTCAACAACGATGGTCATTGCGGAGCAATTTGAACCAAAACGCGTACTGCAAATGGTACAGGATGAAAAATGCACTGGCCTTCACGGGGTACCGACTATGTTCATTGCGGAACTGAACCATCCCGAATTTGAATCGTTCGATACCTCGACGCTTCGCACGGGCATTATGGCAGGATCGCCCTGCCCGATTGAAGTGATGAAAAAAGTCATTAATGATATGGGAGCTTCGGAAATAACGATCGCTTATGGTCAAACAGAGTCGTCACCGGTCATCACACAAACGCGTGCTGACGATGATATTGAAAAACGAGTCTCGACAGTGGGCAAGCCACATACGGGTGTGGAAGTGAAAATCATCGATCCAACGACAGGAAAAAAGGCTGAGACAGGAGTCCCCGGAGAACTTTGTACAAGAGGGTATCATGTCATGAAGGGCTATTATAAAAACGAAGAAGCAACTAAAAATGCCATTGATTCAGAAGGTTGGCTTCATACTGGTGATATTGCGGTTGAAGATGAAGACGGTTATATTGCCATCACTGGCCGAATTAAAGACATGGTAATTCGCGGAGGGGAAAATATCTACCCGCGTGAAATTGAAGAATTTCTTTACCAGCATCCTTCTGTTCAGGACGTTCAAGTAGTAGGTGTGCCAGATCCGAAATACGGAGAAGAGCTGATGGCGTGGGTGATTCTAAAAGAAGGAGAACAACTTGACGCCGAGGAACTGAAAGATTATTGCAAGGGCAAAATTTCCCGTCACAAAATTCCTCGTTATATTGAGTTCACTAAAGAATATCCAATGACGGCTTCAGGAAAAATACAGAAATTCAAGCTACGGGAGTTATCCGTTGAGCATAGCCAAAAAGCAGGAGTTTAAAAGAAACAAATAAGATAAGGTTAAAGCGTCTTTCGGGACGCTTTTTTTATTTTTAACAAAGAAGCCGTTGGAGTCAAACAGCTGGTTAGTTTACGCTTTTGCAACTAAGGGGACATAAATAAAAAGAAAGATTATGTTGAATGTAGGATATATGCTGCCTGAAGGCAGAACTCTTTAAAAATTTGCTGTACAGCAATGATATTTAAAGGAAGGAGCTTACAGATGATTTGGCTGAGTTTTGTTTTTGCCGTCGGATTTATTTTGATTCATCTTTTTTCAAAACGTTTAAAGTTTCTAAAAGTGCTGCCGCGCAGTCGGTTTCTTTCCATTGCTGGCGGTATATCGGTGGCCTATGTTTTCTTGCATTTATTGCCGGAATTGAGCGTGTTCCAGGATGAATTGCAAGGAGAGCTTGAAAATAGCAGCCTCCGGTTTTTGGAAAATCATATATACTTGATCGCTATGGTCGGTCTGGTCATCTTTTATGCACTGGAGCATTCGGTCAAAACCTCTAAAAGGAAAAATAAACATACAAATCAGCCTACATCGGCTTCGGGTATTTTCTGGGTTCATATCGTTACCTTCGCTCTTTACAATGGCGTTATTGCTTATCTGCTTGTCAGGGAAGAGTATGGAGATACTTGGGGGATGGCATTGTTCTTCGTTGCTATGGGGGTGCATTTTATAACCAATGACAAAGCGTTGCGTGCCACTCACCAGGAAGATTACGATCGATACGGCAGGTGGCTATTAGCTGCCGCAATTTTGATCGGTTGGGGGATTGGAGCTTTTGCTGATGTCCATGAATGGATTATCTCCGTATTGACTGCTTTCCTAGCGGGAGGTGTCATTTTAAACGTTTTAAAAGAAGAGCTGCCTGAAGACAGAGAAAGCAGTTTATTGGCCTTTTGTACTGGACTAACTTCTTATTCCATCCTACTGTTACTTTTGTAAAATAAAAAATTATTTTTATGGCAAAAAAATAAATGTTTTGGTATAATAGGCTTACTACGATAGGTAATAAAGCATGGTATATAAACGGCTTACCTAAGAGGGTGTTCGCAGTGATTACAGATGAAGAGTTAGCCATTTTCGAATACGAATTGATTAAGTTAATGGAAGAATATCGAAAATGCGTTGACCAATCCTTGAAATTGAAAATACAAGAAGATATGGCCTGGTTAAAGACGGCCATTTTTTCTACAGGCTCTTATGAAAAGACAATTGAAAATTAACATTTCAAACCTGCAGGTTTCCCAAATCTGCAGGTTTTTGCATGCTTGGAAAGCTAGGATATTTGTGAACAACACTGTAACAAATCCGTCTTTAAATCCAGCTGGCATGGGCACCTGACACAGGGTTTCCCTATAGAATGCTTTATAATAGAAGGAGGTAAAGCGAAGGAGAGAATAGCATGAACGATTTAAAACAGCTAGCATTTCAACGAAAAAACAAAATGACTTTCCTGTTAGCAGCATCACTTGTAAAAGGGATTGCTACAATCGGACAAGCTTTGTTTTTCGTATTCATTGCGGATCGCGTTTTTCTTCAAAATGCTACATTCGAGAGCTTGCTGCCATTGTTCGGCGGTCTATTCGCTGCTATTCTGCTGCGTGTAGGAGCTGGTTATGCGATTGGCAGAGCGGGTGTTAATTTAGCAGCTGACGTAAAAAGTGAATTTCGAAATACGTTAATAAAGTCATTTACTGAAAATCCATTATTATCAGCGGCTAAGGGCCAATCCGGTCAAAAGGTCAGCTTGCTGTTGGATGCAGTAGATGAAGTTGATGGGTTTTTTAGTAAATACATCCCACAAATGATCCAAACCTATATCATTCCGGTGCTGTTGCTGGTTGTAATCTTCACTCAAAACTGGACATCAGGAATCATTATATTGATTACCGCGCCATTTATCCCTATTTTTATGGCTATGGTCGGAAAAGGAACGAAGAAAAAAGCGGATGAAAAAATGGAACAGCTCAGTCAGTTTTCGGGTACTTTTCTTGACATCTTGCAAGGGTTGTCGACACTTAAATTATTTGGACAGGCTGAAAAGCAACAGCAGACAATCCGCAAAAGTAGTTTGAGTTTCCGTGACTCGACAATGGAAGTATTAAAATCAGCATTTCTCTCTTCTTTGATGCTGGAATACATTTCAATGTTGAGTATTGGGATTATCGCGCTGGAAATCGGACTGCGTCTGGTTGTATTTGACAGTATTAGCTTTTTTACAGCGTTTTTCATATTAATTTTAGTGCCGGATTTCTTTAACTCCCTGAAAGATTTCGGAAGTGCCTTCCATACAGCGCGTGGCAGCGTATCGGCAGCTGCTCAATTGTCTGCTGAACTCGAGAAAAATCATTCGCCATTGACTTGGGGGAGCGAGACTGTTGCACCTGAGCCGCCTCATCTTTCATTGGAAGGACTGGCTTTCCAGTATGGAGAAGGGTTTTCGCTGGCACCGCTTAATGGGGAAATTTTTCCCTACAGCCAAGTGGCAATTATCGGGAAAAGCGGTTCCGGTAAAACGACGCTTATGCATTTGTTGGCCGGACTTCTACCTCAAACGGAGGGCCGGTTGGTGATAAATGGAGTGCCGAGAGAGAACGTCAGTGAGAAGTCCTGGTTCGACCAATTAAGTTATATATCGCAAAGCCCTTACCTTTTTTCCGGTACGATCCGTGAAAATATGGAGATGGGGACGAACCGGAAAGTCAGCGACGAAGAAGTGTTGTCGGCAGCTCAAAAGGCAGGCCTCGCTGAAATGGTCTCAGCGCTTGAGCAAGGGTTTGACACCCTAATCGGAGAAGGTGGCCGCGGATTATCGGGCGGAGAAAAGCAGCGAATTGCATTAGCCCGTGCATTTCTTAAGAAACCGTCCTTGATTTTATTTGATGAGCCGACCACAGGCCTCGATTTACGGACTGAACAAATCCTTCAGGAGTCGTTGGACGAGCTGAAAAAAACGTCAACGGTAATAACGGTTGCCCATCGCCTGCATACCATAAAAGGATCTGATCAAATCTTTTTCCTGGATAACGGCAAAATCAATGCCGCTGGAAGCCATGAGGAACTGCTGCGAAATTACAGTCCTTATGAAGACATGCTTGCCGCACAGCAAGGAGGTGGCGCGAAATGAATGAATTAAAACATATTCTGAAATTAACACTTGTTGAGAAAAAGGATGTCTCAATTGCCATCTTCTTCGGTTTTTTAGCAGGAATCGCCAGCGTGGCGCTGATGGGGTCGAGTGGTTATTTAATATCTAAAGCTGCATTGACCTCTCACATGACGACGCTTGTCGTCATGGCCGCCTGTTTGAAGTTATTCGGCTTTGCTTCAGCATTGAGCCGGTACGGAGAGCGTCTGTATTCTCACCGTGCAACATTTACCATGCTCAGCCATTTAAGGGTGTCATTTTTTGAGCGTCTGTCCCCACTTGCTCCTGGAATCTTTGGGAGGTATCGAAGTGGAGATTTATTGTCCCGTATCGTTGGAGATGTAGAAAGCCTGCAAAATTTTCTGCTGCGTGTTTTTTATCCACCGGTTGTACTAGGAATCGTTTTTTTAAGCACTATTTTCTTCAGCTCTTTTTTCTCCATGGGAATTGCTGCTGTCATGTTCGTTGGAATGCTGCTGACAGTTGTCGCAGTTCCGGCATTGTTTTCTATTAGAAAACGGCGGACAGGCGGACAAGTAAGAGCCAGCCGAGGAAGTTTAGCTATTGAGGCCACCGAATTCCTTTATGGTTTTCGCGATCTGAAAATTCATCAGCAGCTTGTTGCAAAAGAACGGCAGTTGAGAAACGATGCAGATTACTATAACGAAGGCCAACGAAAAGAGGGGCTTGAAGAAAATCTGGCTCAATCCATTAATTCGTTGGTGGCATTGCTGGTTTCATTTTTCGTATTGGCTGTCGGCGCGTATTTTGTGGCGGCAGGCGAACTTAACGGCTTGTATTTGGCTATGCTTGTCATGATTTCCATTGCTGCTTTCGAAAACGTAGCACCGATGGCCGCTTTCCCTGCCTATTTCGAAGAAAGCCGCAAAGCTGCAGTAAGGTTGGAGGAAATTGTAGCGGAACCAGCCGCTCCGCGAGGAACGGATAAACTGCCTACTGGACAGCTTGATTTAAGGCTTACGGAAGCATCTTTCAGTTATCCGCGAGAAAAAAGCTCGGCAGTTGATAAAGTTTCCATTCATTTGAAGCCAGGTACAAAGACGGCGATTGTCGGGCCAAGCGGTTCAGGCAAGTCGACACTTATACAATTGCTGCTGAATGTCTTTCCTCTTTCTCATGGGCAGTATACGATAGGCGGAAAGCCAATTGAAACAGTTGAACAAGAATCCCTGTGGGAGGAAATGAATGTCGTGCTTCAAGAAAACCATTTCTTTTATGGGACGATACGAAGTAATCTAGTGATTGCCAATCCTGCGGCAACTGATGAACAGATGGAACTGGCATTAGCCAAAGTGCAGCTGGAACTGTTTCCGCTGACAATGGCAGTGGAAGAAAAAGGACAAAACTTATCCGGCGGACAAAAACAGCGTCTGGCAATTGCACGAGCTATTCTAAAAGGAAAATCACTCTGGTTCCTGGATGAGCCTGTCTCTTCAGTCGATAGCGTAACTGGCAGAGCCATTTACGATGAACTTTTCCGCCTCGGCCAGGACGACACCTTCATCATTATCAGTCATGACCTCGTAGGTCTGGAAAAAATGGACCAAATTGTCGTCATGGAAAACGGCCGCATCGTAGAAAGCGGATCCTACCAAGAACTGATGGACAAAAAATCATATTTCCATCAATTAAAAGAAATAGAAAACAGCGTATTTGCATAGAAATGCGCAAGCGCCCGTGTAGCTCTGATGGGCATAAGACAGACCGGCAAAGCGGCGCTCTTTTCCGCACAGCCGGGTTGGCTTATGACCCGAAGAGCTGGGCGCTGGAGTCTGGACAATAAGAAATGCGCAAGCGCCCGTGTAGAACCAAACGTTAGAAGACCCGTCGCGCAATTGCGCGACGGGTCTTCTGGGTTTTGTGGCAGGACTCAGTCTGTTTACTTCAATAGCAGGACTCAGTCTGTTTACTTCAATAGCAGGTGCTCATCTTTTTTGGCATCTTCCAATTTCAGTTGTTCCAGTTCCAGCCGCATTTTTTGAGTTTCGATCACGAAATTATCGTGCTTCAGTTTTTCGAGCTCCAGCTCAGATTCAATCATTTTGTGCTTGAGTTTAGACTGGGTTTGGAGATGAGAGCTGATAATGCCTGCAAGCGGGATTGAAAAGACCATAATGACGGCAACGAGACCGGTCATACGCTTCACTCCGTTCTGATTTTTCTGATTAATTACAGTATACACATATTGCTTGTAATTTTAAAGAAGTAGATTTTTTGAAATACATGACAACTGTCATATAGAAATATAGACGTTTGTGTCTTATGTCTATACGCTTTTCCCTTTATGATTAGGTTAATAAGTTATCCGGACTGAAAATGTCCGTATAGAGGAGGAAAACAAAAACATGAGCAGAGAAAAAACAGCGCAGTTACGTAAATTTATCGCTCCTTTTGAAAAAGCAGATGTTAAATCAAGTGTAAGACAATTAGTGAATACTATTCCGCCTTTTATTTTGGCATGGTTCCTGGCTTATCAGGCACTTGATGTCTCCATTTGGTTAACCATTGCATTATCGGTAGTAGCGGCCGCATTCGTTATCCGCACTTTCATTATCTTCCACGACTGCACACACGGATCATTCTTCAAAAACAAAAAAGCAAACGCAGTTGTCGGTACTATTACAGGCATCATGACACTTTTTGCCTATGAAAAGTGGAAGCGAGAACACTCGATACACCATGCTTCCAGTGGTAATCTTGATAAGCGTGGAGTCGGCGATATCTGGGTTATGACAATCGAAGAATACGTAGAAGCATCAAAATGGGAACGTTTCAAATACCGCATGTACCGCAATCCACTGGTTATGTTCGGGTTCGGACCTTTATTCCTTGTCTTGATTTCAAGCCGTTTCAATCGTAAAGATGCACGCAAAAAAGAACGCAATAACACGTATTTGATCAATATTTCACTTGTAGTGATCTACTCGCTCTTAATCTGGGCAATCGGCTGGCAGGCATTCTTGATCGTTCAAGGAACAACGATGTTTGTAGCCGGAGCATTCGGCATTTGGTTATTCTACGTGCAGCATACATTCGAAGATTCGTATTTTGAAGACGAAAATGAATGGGACTATGTAAAAGCGGCTGTAGAAGGAAGCTCGTATTACCAGCTTCCAAAAGTATTGCAATGGGTAACTGGCAACATCGGTTTCCACCATGTGCATCACTTGAGCCCACGTGTTCCAAACTACAACCTGGAAAAAGTGCATGTCTCTACCCCGCCGCTTCAACAAGCGACAACGATCAATATCAAATCCAGCCTTAAATCATTGCGTTACAAATTGTATGATGCGCCGAATAAAACATTCGTTACATTTGGTGATATCAAACATTTACTCGCTAATTCGAAAACGGCTGAACAATAAAACAAACAGAAAAACCATTCTTAACGGAATGGTTTTTTCTTTTGCTCATTTTTTGCTATGATTGAATCATATAGAAAGGAAGAGGAAGCCCTTATGCAAAGTTGGTATCAGATATTCCCTAAAAACCCATGGTTAAGCCTGTACGCTTGGGTTATTTTTTGTATTTTGCCTTTCTTCTTTATCTTTCGCTCATCTTCGCTCCCTGAAATTATTTTCGGCATTCTGCTGCTGTTGCTTTTTTTCATTGCGTACCGGCTTTCTTTCAATTCTAAAACCGGCTTCGTCTATGTATGGGTGAGTTTCGAAATGGCCGTCAACATTGGAATGATCCTGTTGTTCGGCTATGTCTATCTCTCTATTTTTGTAGCTTTTTTCATTGGAAACCTTCGCAATAAAGTTGGTTTTTTCATTATCTATGGCCTCCATATCGGAACGACCATTGCGGCCGTAGTATTCGGATTTTTTGATCACAGTGAATTATATATATCCCAATTGCCGTTTATTGTGCTCAGTATATTGGGTGTCATTCTTTTGCCTTTCAATACCTACAACCGCAACAAGCGAGAAAAGTTGGAGGGCCAGCTTGAAGACGCCAACAAACGCATTTCACAACTTATCATCATCGAAGAACGTGAACGGATTGCGCGTGATCTTCATGATACCTTGGGCCAAAAGTTATCATTAATTGGCTTGAAAAGCGATTTAGCTGGAAAATTGATTTACCGGAACCCTGAATCTGCCTTAAATGAAATAAATGATGTTCGACAGACAGCACGAACAGCTTTAAAGGAAGTGCGTGAACTGGTTTCCAATATGCGCGGCACCAAATTAGATGAAGAGCTGCTGCGAATCCAGCAGATTTTAAAAGCCGCTGAGATCGATTTTGTGTTCTATGGATCACCGCAAGTAACGAATACGCCGCTTCTGGTGGAGAATGTTCTCAGCATGTGCCTGAAAGAGGCAGTGACAAATGTCGTCAAGCACAGTGATGCGACACGTTGCAGCATCTTGATCAAACAAAATCCTGAAGAGATTCTGGTGCAAGTACAGGATGATGGCAACGGATTCCCGGAAGGAAACACGTCTTTACAGGGAAATGGGCTGGCCGGTATGCGAGAGCGTCTTGAGTTTGTGAATGGTTCGGTGGATATTAAGATAATGGATGGGACTACATTGAATATCCGAGTGCCAAACGTGATTCTTTATAGTTCAAAGGAGGCGATGAAATGATTCGGATCGTATTGGCTGAAGATCAGCGGATGATGTTAGGGGCTTTGGGCTCGCTGTTGGATTTGGAAGAGGACCTGGAAGTGGTCGGCAAAGCGGCGAATGGAGAAGAGGCGATTGAGCTTGTCGAAAAACTGCAGCCTGATATTTGTATTATGGATATTGAAATGCCGTTAAAAAGCGGATTGGATGCGGCAGAAATCCTCAAAAATCAGCCATGCAAAATTATTATCCTCACTACATTTGCACGTTCGGGCTATTTTGAACGTGCTAGAAAAGCGGGAGTCAGTGGATATTTGCTGAAGGACAGCCCAAGCGAAGATCTTGCTACTTCCATTCGGACCATAATGGACGGACGCCGGATTTACGCCCCGGAATTGGTGGATTTGGCCTATGCCGATGAAAATCCCTTAACTGAAAGAGAGAGCCAGGTAATGGAACTGATCGCAGAAGGGCGGAGTACAAAAGAGATTGCTAAAGAACTGTTCATTACCACCGGTACCGTTCGGAATTACATTTCGACGATTTTAGAAAAACTGGAAGTCGGTAACCGAATCGAAGCCATTTCCCGTTTTAAAGAAAAAGGCTGGTTCAAGTAAAAGGCTGCTGTCAAATGACAGCAGCCTTTTACAGTTTTAAAGTCACTCGTAAAGCGTGTCCGACAATGAACCATCTTCGGTGTAAATGTGGAGTTCCCCATTATTTTTGTTGACGTAGCGCTTGGCTTCTCCCATCAGGCTCTCTTTGGTTTCCTCGATCAAGATGGCTTTCTTGCTGTCTTTTTTCTTTAATTGCCAGCCTTCATCATGTTTTCTGATCTCGTAGACCGGCCGTTCTTCATTCCTGCTTTCACTTTCTTTGGCGCGGTCTAGTGCAATAGGAATGGCACGGCCTTCTTCGTAACCGTCGCGAAGCAATGCATTGGCAATTTCGATGGCTTTATTGCGTACATTACTGTCGAGATTCTTGAACGAATCCGGATAATCATTTTTGCTCCATGGCATAATAATCTCCTCCTTGACACTCTTTTCCCCACTTCGTTCAATTGCAAAACCGAAAAAGGGACTTTTAATAAATAGCAAGAATGGTACACTGTTATACAAGGAGGGGATAGAATGACAGATACTACATATCAAATCATTGCTTTAACTATTTATCTTGCTGCCATGCTGTTTATTGGCTGGTATGCATATCGAAAGACAGCAGATTTATCCGACTACATGCTTGGTGGAAGGGGGCTTGGACCAGCAGTTGCAGCTCTTAGTGCCGGGGCATCGGATATGTCAGGGTGGCTCTTACTGGGCTTGCCGGGTGCTATTTACCTCGGTGGATTAGTTGAAGTATGGATCGCGATCGGTTTGACGATTGGTGCCTTTTTAAACTGGTTCTTCGTAGCACCGCGCTTGCGTATATATTCATTTGTTACTAGTGATTCCATTACGATTCCGAGTTTCCTGGAGAATCGCTTGAAAGACAAATCACGTTTATTAAGAATCGTTTCTGGTATTATTATCTTAATCTTTTTCACATTCTACGTTTCATCCGGAATGGTGGCTTCTGGTTTATTCTTCCAGAGTTCGTTCGGAATGGACTATCATTTAGGTCTTGTTCTAGGTTCGATTGTAGTTGTGGCCTATACCTTATTTGGCGGGTTCCTTGCCGTCAGCTATACGGATTTCGTGCAAGGTATCATGATGGTAGCGGCTCTGATCGCTGTACCGGCAATAGGAATTTTCGCTACAGGCGGATTTGGTGAAACCGCCGCAAGCATCCGTGAAGTAGATCCGAATATGTTGAGCCTGGTTTCCGGTGCATCGACTATTGGAGTTATTTCTGCTGTAGCGTGGGGGCTTGGTTATTTTGGCCAGCCGCACATCATTGTCCGTTTTATGGCCATTAAAACATTGAAGGAAGTCCGTATCGCTCGCCGCATCGGCATGGGCTGGATGATTTTCAGTCTTCTTGGAGCAACAGCAACTGCACTTATCGGGATTGCTTACTTCCAGCAAAATCCTGCAGCAACATTAGTAGATCCTGAATCGGTCTTTCTTGACTTGAGTCAGATTCTGTTCCATCCATTAATCGCTGGATTTGTTTTGGCAGCGGTTTTGGCAGCGGTTATGAGTACAATTTCTTCTCAGCTTTTGGTGAGCTCATCTGCTTTGATTGAAGATCTATACAAAATCGCTTTTAAAAAAGAATCTTCACCTAAAGGTTATGTGAATTTGGGCCGTATCGCTGTAGCACTTATCGCGGTCATTGCTGCATACCTTGCTTGGGAGCAAAACAATACCATTCTGGGATTAGTCGCTTATGCATGGGCAGGATTTGGTGCGGCTTTCGGACCAATCATTCTATTATCTTTATTCTGGCGCAAGCTAACTTCAAAAGGCGCCTTGGCCGGAATGATTGTAGGGGCTGTTACGGTCATCTTTTGGGATTTGATCGGAACAGCAGCAGAAGATCCTGGAGCAACTGAAATGACCAATTTCATGGGCAGTGTTTATGAAATCATTCCTGGTTTCTTCCTGTGTCTTCTTGTTACATGGCTTGTTAGCCTGGTAACATACAAACCGGATGCGCAAATTGATAAAGAGTTCGACGAAACAGTTCGTTTGATCAATGAAGACAAATAAATCTTAAATCAAAAAGGCGTACAGCTCCTTCACTTGAAGGGCTGTACGCCTTTTGTCGATTACAGGGTTATTTATCTCTTTGTTTTTGGAGAGCATTCTGTTTTTTGATTTCTTCCTGCAGGCGGAGCAATTCGGCTTTTCGTATAGGTGGTGCCTCTGTACGAATGATCTTAGTAAAGGACCAAAGCATCAATATCAGAAGTACCGTGAACGGCAGAGCTGATATAAGTGAAGCAGTTTGCAAAGCTCCCAATCCACCTGCATAGAGCAGAACTGCCGCAATTGCTGACATCAGCACACCCCAGACAACTTTAAAGACTGTAGGTGGATTCAAGCTTCCGTAGCTGGTCATTGAAGCTAGAATGTAAGTGGCCGAGTCGGCAGAAGTCACGAGGAACGTGAAAATCAGCAAGACTGCCAGAACTGACATGATGGTGCTCAAAGGAAGCACTTCAAAAGTTTGGAACAATGCTGAGGTCAGGTCATTATTGACTGCTTCGGCAATTCCAGTGCCTTGATTTAAGTCATACCAAAGTGCTGTTCCTCCAAAGACGGCAATCCAGACGCAGGCAATGGCAGGAGGAATGACCAATACCCCCAAAACAAATTCCCGAATGGTCCGTCCTTTGGATACACGTGCCACAAACGCACCGACGAATGGAGACCAGGCAGTCGACCAGGCCCAATAAAAGATTGTCCAACCCTGTACCCAAGCCCCATCTTCATAAGGCTCGAGGCGCAGGCTATAGGAGATAAAGTTGGTGACGTAGTCGCCCATTGCTAAAGTGAAGGTTTCCATGATGAAGACAGTCGGTCCTGCAATAAAGACGAATAGCATGAGGAGCAATGCCAGACCCAGATTCAGGTTGCTTAAGTATGCAATTCCTTTCTTCAAGCCGGTAGAAGAAGATATGGTATAGGCAATGAACATGACAACAATAATTGCCAATTGTATCGGAAAGGCATTTTCGATGCCGAAGACCGCATTCAGTCCCCCGTTCATTTGAAGTACACCCAAGCCTAGAGATGTAGCAATTCCCATCACTGTTGCAATAACTGCAAGGGAATCGATGGAATGTTTGACTAAAGGCTTTTTGCCAAGTACCGGTTCAAGCGCTGTAGAAACCAAGCCGGGTTTCTCTTTGCGAAACTGGAGAAATCCAATGACGAGTCCAACGATGGCAAAGACTGACCATTGGCTGATACCCCAGTGGAAAAACGAGTAACCCATGGCAATCCTTGCGGCTTCCGGTGTCTGTGCTTCAGTACCGAAAGGTGTAGTGAAAAAATGGCTCATTGGTTCGGCTACTCCCCAAAATACAAGCCCAGCTCCAAAACCGGCAGAAAATAGCATGCCGATCCATGTAAAGAATGGAAATTCCGGACGGTCGGTGTCGGCGCCAAGCCGGATGCCGCCGTATTTGGACAATGCGATGATGATGAGGAAGAGTGTAATGACAAAGACGGCAAGCAGGTAAAACCAGCCAAAATTCAAGGTAGTGAAACTGAATAAGCTTCCTGCTACTTCCTCGAATTGGACTGGCGTAGCCGCCCCTAAAACAACAAGTATAAGAATGATGGCGGCGGATACTATAAATACGGGATTCATAAATAATTTTCTATCCATCCTGACTCCCTACCTTCTATAAGTTTTTCTTAAGTTTTACCCTACCGAATAACTAGCAGAAAAACCACCCGTTTTGGTAAAAAAATCAAATTTTCTGATAATAATTATGGGAAGCCCTGTTTTAGGTTTCCCAGCTCTTGCAAAAAGGGAACTAGGGAGACAGTGGCGAACGGTATAACATAGCAAAAAAAGTGAGGTGCTTTATGGAGTTAGATCATATAGTTCATTTTGTAGGCGAAAACCCCAAGGAAGCGGCAGCCCAGTGGCGGAAAAAGGGATTCCACGCAGCTGTTGGAGGGCAACATCTAAAATGGGGCACGCACAATGCCCTGTTCTATTTGAAAGACAGTTATATTGAGTGGCTGTCCGTGGAAAACGAAAAAATTGCGTCTCAAGCTGAGCATCCGCTAACACGGTTGCTGCTGCATGACCAAATCGGTTTTGGGACGATTTGTTTACGGACTGAAAATATCAGAAAAACGAACGAAGACTTAGAAGGCCGTGGAATTAAAACCACAGGAGTTCTGAATGCAGAGCGGCGGACTGAAGCTGGGCAGTTAATCAAGTGGAAAATGCTATTCATTGAAGAAGAGGTATCCGCACAGCTGCCTTTTCCATTTTTCATCGAATGGGAAGAAACAGGTGAACAGCGCTATAAACAGTTGCGCGCTAACGGCGCTATTCAAGCATTGAACGAAACGCTTTCAATCGATTCCTGCGTTTTTGGTGTATGGGATGTAGAAGAAGCTGCTGATAAATGGCGAAAGCTTCTAGGCGGAAGTCTTGATTTGTCCAATTGCCGCATTGTATTCAGAAAAACCAATCAGCAGCAGGAACGTCTGGAAGAAGTGAACTTTACTGGTGGGGAAACGGAAGTGGAGTTTGAGCAGGGATTGTACCGGCTGCCGCTCCTATAGTTTAGCGGCAGTACAACTGTGGTAAAATAGATGAATTGAGTGGGAATTTTCCTTTCCTGACAAAGGAGGACATGATAAATGGATGAATTACAAGAAAGAGCGGTCATTGTCGGTGTCCAGCTTCAAAAAGATCTTCATTTCACATATGGAATGGAAGAATTGCATAATTTAGCAGAAGCCTGCAATGTGGAGGTTGTCGGGGAGGTCACACAAAACCTGGATCGCATCAATCCCTCCCATTATGTAGGAAGCGGCAAAGTAGAAGAAATTAAAACCTTCTACGAAGAGGCAGATGCGAATCTGGTGATTTTTAACGATGAGCTATCGCCTTCGCAAATCCGAAATTTGGAAGAAGACCTGGAGTGCAAAGTTATTGACCGGACTATGCTGATTCTGGACATCTTCTCAAGGCGGGCAAAAACGCGTGAAGCTCAGGTACAGGTGGAATTGGCGCAGCTTCAGTACATGCTGCCGCGCTTAATTGGCCTTCGCGCTTCGCTTGGCCGTCAAGGCGGAAGCAGCAGTGGTGGTGTAGCCAACCGTGGAGCCGGAGAAACAAAGCTTGAACTCGACCGCCGGAAAATTGAAGAGCAGATTTCGAAGCTTCATAAAGAGCTTGAGCATATCAAAGATCAGCGTGTCACCCAGCGCAAGCAGCGTACCAAAAAAGGCATGCCTGTCGTGTCTTTGGTCGGCTATACGAATGCTGGAAAATCGACAGTGATGAATGGCTTGTTGGCTAAAACCGGACAGAATGAGGAGAAGCAGGTATTTGAAAAGGACATGCTGTTTGCCACATTGGAAACATCCGTCCGGCAGATTCGCCTGGAAGACAATAAAAGCTTCTTGCTGACAGATACAGTTGGGTTTGTCAGCAAACTGCCTCATCATTTAGTGAAGGCGTTCCGGTCTACATTAGAGGAAGCTCGAAACGCAGATTTGTTGCTGCATGTCGTGGACGTTTCCAATGAAGAGCACCGCTATATGATGGAAGTGACCAATCAAACTCTGCGGGCAGTTGGAGTAGAGAATGTGCCAACGCTATACGTCTTCAATAAATCCGATTTGGCCGGAGTCCGTTACCCAGTAGTGAATGGAGACGGTTTATGGATGGCTGCCAAAGAAGGCCAAGGCTTAGATGAACTGTTGGAAGTCGTTAAAAAACGCATTTTTGCCGATTATGTTACTTGCCGCATGGTCGTTCCTTTTGATCGCGGAGACATTGTCGCTTATCTGAATGAACATGCCAGCATTCTGGAAACGGAATACGAAGAGGAAGGCACTGTATTGAAAGTGGAATTGAGCCATGCGGATCACGAGCGCTATCAAGAGTTTGTCATCGGCAAATAGAAAAGGAAAAGGCACATCTCAAAACTTGAGATGTGCCTTTTCAGCATGTTGAAGAAGTCTTCAGGCTTTCTTATTGCTGGAATTGGATGCGATGGAGATTTGCGAAAATGCCGTCGCTTTCCAACAATTCACTGTAACCGCCTTGCTCGGCAATGCCGTCTTCCGTTACTACAATTACGCGGTCAGCATCGCGAATGGTGGCGAGACGATGGGCGATGATCAAAGTGGTACGGTTTTCAGCGAGTTCAGCCAATGCTTCCTGAATGACTCGCTCTGTTTGCGTATCGAGTGCAGACGTAGCTTCATCCAGAATCAGGATGGGCGGGTTTTTCAGGAACATGCGAGCGATAGCAAGGCGCTGTTTTTGGCCGCCGGACAATTTCAGTCCACGTTCCCCGATCTGGGTGTCATAGCCTTGTGGCAGTTTTAATACAAAATCTTCAAGATGAGCTTTTTTAGCAGCAGCTAAAATCTCTTCTTCGCTGGCATCGCGCTTGCCGTATGCAATGTTTTCGCGAATGGTTCCCGTAAACAGGAAGACGTCCTGCTGCACAATGCCGATCTGTGAACGCAGGGAATGCTTGGTCATATCCCGGATGTCCATGCCGTCAATAGAGATGCTTCCCTGTTGAATGTCATAGAACCGGGGAATCAATGAACAAATAGTTGTTTTCCCGGCTCCTGAAGGGCCAACGAACGCAACGGTTTCCCCGTCCTGAAGTTTCAAGTCAATGCCTGACAAAACGGGTTTATTGTCATCATAGCCGAAATGGACATTATCGAAGGTGATATTGCCGTTTAATTTCTGGACGGCTACCGCACCTTTCCGGTCGTTGATGTCTGGTGCCTGGTCAATCAGGTCACGGAATCGGCTGAAGCCGGCCATGCCCTTTGGATACAGTTCAAGCAATGCACTGATTTTGTCAATCGGTTTGATCAGTACATTCAAGAACAGAACGAAGCTGACGAGTTCACCATAAGACAATTCACCTTGAAAATTGAGCCATGCTCCGTAAACCAGCACAATTAAAGTCAGAAGACGAGTCATCATATAGATGCTTGAATGTGTCGCTGCCATCACTTTATAAGCAACGATTTTGGCCAGACGGAAGCGGTCGTTATCCGTTTTAAAACGCTCGATTTCAAATTCTTCATTCGTAAACGACTGCACGACTCGTGCACCTGACACACTGTCTTCTACTCGGCCGTTAACATCAGCGATTTTTCCATACATGCTGCCCCAGGCTTGGTTCATCTTCACATTACAGAAAGTGATAAGCCAGATTAGGAACGGAATGACGATTAAAGTCACAAGCGCCAGTTTGGGGTTGATCCAGAACATAATGCCGAATGCTCCGAAGAACGTCATGATAGCGATGAAAAAATCTTCAGGTCCATGATGGGCAAGTTCACCAATATCAAAAAGATCGTTGGTGACGCGGCTCATGATATGTCCGGTCTTAGTGTTGTCAAAGAAACGGAACGATTGCCGCTGGACATGAGTGAATAGTTCTTCACGCATATCCGTTTCGATATTGATGCCCAGTTTATGTCCAAGATAGCTGACGATATACTGCAAGAAGGTGCTTAATAGGAATACGGCCAACAGCAGGAAACTGACGGTAGTGATAGTTCCCCAATTGCCGCTTGGCAGCAGATCGTCGATAAACCATTGAACAGCGACTGGAAATGCGAGTTCCAGGATAGCCACAAAGACGGCGCTGGAAAAATCAATGATAAAGAGCCGTTTATGCGGCTTGTAATAACTAAAAAAATGTTTTAATCTCAAAAATTCCACCTCGTTTTTTTCTCACAATAAAAAGTATAATCGAAATTGATGAAATAAACGAACAGAATTAGGGTAAATAGTGAATATGAAACTTTTCCCAACATTTTTCGTAGAATAGACAGGTTTGAATTATAAGGAAATTAAAATAAACTGACAGGAGGATGATCATTTTGAAAAAATGGATCATGTTTATGAGTACAGCCACTTTAGCCATCGGCCTTTCAGCTTGTGGAGAAACAGCGGAACCGGCATCTGGAGATGAATCGGCAAAAGGTGAAGACAGCGATTTAACTGCAGAAGAGGTGTACACAAAATCAGTTGAAGCTTCTGGGGAAATTACAGGGCTGCATGCAGATATTGTAACCGATCAAGTGATGACTATGCAGCCGGACGGCATGGTGATCAACATGAAGGTGGACTCCGCGATGGACATGGCAACTGATCCACTGGCTTTCCATCAAACAGCAGAGACTTCCATTGTTTCAGAAGACATTGAGAATACCAATCCGATGAATATGGAAATGTATTTTGCAGAAGAAGGCTTGTACATGTACGAAGAAACAATGGATACTTGGTTAAAAATGCCGGATGAAAGCATTGAAGATTTAAAGGGGCTGGCAGACCAGCAGACAGCCGATCCATCTCAACAACTGGAAGAATTGGCTGAGTTCCAAAATGATTTTACTTTTGAGCAAACAGCAGATGAGTACATTTTGACGCTTGATGCTTCAGGAGAAAAGTTTAAGGAGTTAATGGATCAGCAGTTGGAGAAAACTTTGGGCCAAATGGAAATCGAAGCGCAGATGGGACTCGAAGACATGACCATTCATTCGGTAAATTACATCATCAATATTGATAAAGAGACCTTCCTGACGAACAACATGAACATGAAAATGGACATGGATATGAATATAGAAGGGGAACCGATGAACATTAAATCAGACATACAGGCTGATTACAGCGAATACAATGAAATCGAAGCGATTGCTGTACCGGCAGAAGTAATAGAGCAAGCGCAAGAAATCGCGGGTTAAGTCGGTGAGCTAAACTTCATGCTGCTCATTCGGCAGACTAGCGGGATCAAATTGAAAAGCAAACAAGGAGTATGCCATGCCGGTATACTCTTTGTTTGCTTTTTAATTATTTGACAAAGTTTTGACAAAAGAGCCGTATTCTCAGCTAACTGAAAATTATTCTCATTTAATCATTGACTCTGTTTCCATGCATGATATACTAAAACCTGTACGGAAGTGATAATGATTATCACTATCGAATAATCAATAAGGATTTATTGAGGACAGATGAGGGACAGTAATGAAGAAACGTTATTTAATACCAACATTAATCATACTGTCGATCGTTTCCTTGTTTGTTGGAGTGAGCAGTATCAGTATTATTGATTTGCTTGACTTCCAATCGGAAGAGACACAGATATTCCTGATCAGCCGTCTGCCAAGGCTGGTCGCGATTTTGCTGGCGGGTGCAGGGATGAGTATGGCAGGACTCATCATGCAGCAGTTAAGCCGCAATAAGTTCGTGTCTCCGACAACGGCAGGTACATTGGACGCCACTCGGCTTGGGATTCTTGTGTCGATGCTGTTGTTCGCAAATGCATCGATGCTGGAAAAAATGACAGTGGCCTTCGCTTTTGCGCTTGCCGGCACGTTCCTTTTCATGCAAATTCTAAACCGCATCAAATTCAAAGATGCCATATTCATTCCTTTGGTCGGTTTGATGTTTGGAAACATCCTGTCTTCCATCACAACGTTTTTCGCTTACCGAGCGGACGTGATTCAGAATATGTCCGCTTGGCTGCAAGGTGACTTTTCGATGGTTATGAAGGGAAGTTATGAACTTCTCTACATCAGTGTTCCGGTCTTTATCATCGCTTATTTGTACGCCAACCGTTTTACGGTTGCAGGCATGGGCGAAGATTTCTCCAAAAATTTGGGGATGAAATACCGGAGTGTGGTCAACATCGGGTTGGTGCTCGTAGCTTTGATTACAGCGACAGTTGTTTTGACGGTGGGGGTTATCCCGTTTCTCGGGTTGATCATTCCGAACATTGTATCGATCTTCAAAGGAGATCATTTACAAAAAACATTGCCGCATACTGCAATGCTTGGAGCTATTTTCTTGCTGGTGTGCGATATCTTGGGAAGAGTGCTGATTTACCCGTATGAGATTTCCATCAGCTTGATGGTCGGCGTTATTGGAAGCTTTATTTTCCTCTTCTTATTGTTTAGGAGGAAAGCATATGCGTGACCTACATAAGATGCTCATATTAGTCGGCTTGGCTTTAGCGGCTTGTGGAGTATACCTGTTCCAGGATTTGAACGGAAGTTTTGATTATGCATTGCCAAGACGTGGTGTCAAAGTGTTTGCCATGGTGTTGACTGGAGTTGCTATCGCCTATGCGACGGTTGTCTTTCAGACAATTACCCATAACCGGATATTGACGCCGAGCATTATGGGTTTGGATTCACTGTATATGCTGCTTCAAACATTGCTGATCTTTTTCCTTGGTTCAGATCATATTACAATCGTCAACAAGCAAGTGAATTTCTTGCTGTCGATCGCCGTAATGGTGATATTCGCGTTGTTATTCTACCGCTTGCTTTTCAAAAAGAACGATCGGCCGATTTACTTTCTTTTGTTGGTCGGCATCATTTGCGGAACATTTTTCGGCAGTATTACCACCTTTTTGCAAGTCCTGATTGACCCCAATGAATTTTCAATCATCCAAGACCGGATGTTTGCCAGCTTTAATAATGTTAATTCAGATTTGGTATGGACCTCCCTGGTCATTATTACTTTGTTGATTGCATTTGCTTGGAAACAAAATGCATCTTTGGATGTTCTGACGTTGGGACGCGATACAGCGATTAATCTTGGTGTAAACTACGATGCATTGGTGAAACAAATGCTTGTGCTGTCAGCTGTCTTAATTGCGATTGCCACGGCGCTGGTTGGACCGATTACCTTTTTCGGTTTGATTGTCGCAAACTTATCTTATCAATTCTTCACTTCATATAAACATTCATTTTTATTGACAGGATCTATTGTTATCAGTGTAGTAGCCTTGGTCGGTGGCCAGTGGGTAGTGGAGCGGATCTTCACTTTCAACACGACATTGAGCGTTATCATCAATTTCATCGGTGGAATTTACTTCATCTATCTACTATTAAAGGAGAGTCGATCTAAATGATCCAAGTTCGTGAATTGACAAAGCTGTACGGAAAAAAACAAGTTGTGGAAAACGTCTCTGTTGATATTCAGCGCGGTCAAATTACGTCTTTTATCGGACCGAACGGTGCGGGGAAATCCACACTGCTTTCTATGGTCAGCCGTCTTTTGGATGCAGATACCGGTGAAGTTCTCATTGATTCAACCAATACAAAAAAGTTGAAATCCAATGAGTTCTCAAAACGCGTGTCGATTTTAAAGCAGTCTAACTATATGAATGTCCGTTTGACGATTCGCGAGCTTGTCTCTTTTGGCCGCTTTCCTTATTCAAAAGGTCGGCTCAATGATGAAGATGAAAAAATGGTGGATCAGTCGATCGATTATATGGATTTGAAGGAAATGGAGAACTCCTATCTGGATGAACTTTCAGGGGGGCAACGCCAGCGCGCATTTATTGCAATGGTCATTGCGCAAGACACGGATTATATCCTCTTGGATGAACCCTTGAACAACCTGGATATGAAACACTCTGTTCAAATCATGAAGATTCTGCGCCGTTTGGTCGATGACCTTGGCAAAACAGTAGTTATCGTCCTTCATGACATCAACTTTGCGTCTGTGTACTCGGATCGCATCGTGGCCTTAAAAAATGGCCGGGTAGTGAAAGACGGTACGACTGAAGAGATTATCCAGAGTGCTGCATTAAAAGAAATCTACGATATGGATATTCCGATTCAGCAGATGAACAATTGCCGAATTTGCGTGTATTTCAATTCTTAAAAAAAGAGGAGCTTGAAACGAAATGAAAAAATGGTTATTGGTCGCATTTACTTTAATGATGGTCGCATTCCTGGCAGCTTGTGGATCAACTGAAGAAACAACAGAATCCGATACAGCGAATGCTGAGGCGGAAGAGACGGAAGAAATGACAGTTACTCATGAGCTTGGTGAAACGACTTTCAACAAAAATCCTGAAAAAGTAGTCGTATTTGATTATGGTGTCCTTGATTCAATGGATAAATTAGGCGTTGAAGCTGTGGCGGGAGTTCCACAGGAATCATTACCAACTTATCTTGAAAAATATGCAGATGCTGAAAAGTATGAAAATGTTGGTACATTGAAAGAAGCGGATTTCGAAGCGATCAATGCAATGGAGCCGGACTTGATCATTATTTCTGGACGTCAAGCTGATATGTACCAAGAGTTTTCCGATATTGCCCCAACGATCCATATGGCTGTAGATACTACGGATTATATGGCATCATTCGAATCAAACATGAATACGCTTGGTGAAATCTTTGGTAAAGAAGATCAAATGGCTGAAGAATTAGCGGCAATTGATACGCAAATTGAAGAAGTAAAAGCGACAGTAAGCGATTCTGATGAAAAAGCATTGATTGTTCTCGCAAACGAAGGCAAAGTAAGTGCTTATGGAGCAGCTTCGCGCTTCGGCATCATCCATGATGTATTCGGCGTAAAACAAGCTGACGAAGGCATTGAAGCTTCCACCCACGGACAAAGCATTTCTTACGAATACATTTTGGAAACAAATCCCGACATGATGTTCGTAGTGGATCGTAACGCGGTTGTTGGAAATGGTGCAAGTGCAGCAGATTCTCTTGAAAATGAATTAGTTGAAAAAACAAGTGCTGCTCAGAATGATAAAATCATCTACTTGGATCCAGATTTTTGGTACTTGTCAGGTGGCGGATTGCAATCTGTCGCTCAAATGGTAACAGATGTACAATCGGCGTTTGAATAAAAAATAACTTCAATCAGCAGGGATCTTCTATCCTTGCTGATTTTTTTGATTTTTTACTGGTGTAGGCTCATCAGTTGTTGGTCCATTCAGTCCGGTTTGCTGATAGGCTGAGCGGGCTTTTCATTTTGCTTATGATAAACTGTAAGTAACGATAAGAGAGGGTGGATGTTGCCATGAAGCGTATTTTTTATCCGCTGGCAGTAGCGACTTTACTCGGCTTCTTTGCTATACTTGTCAACTACTCCAGTGACGAAATTATCGAAATCGATCAATCAGCAGCAGCACTGCTTGCTGGTCAGAAGCTGCTCGCCGGTATGTCGTTTATAGGTGATCCGTGGATGATAGTTACTGTCAGTCTTATCTTGCTTATCTATCTCTGGCTGATACGAAAAAATTATCGGGGAATGCTGTTCGTATTTCTCGCCGTAGGTGTCGGGAATGTCTTGAACCAATCCATGAAAATATGGTTCGAACGTCCACGCCCAGAATTGCCGCACGGCCTGGACTCTTTCAGTTTTCCTTCAAACCATGCTATGGTTGGCTTATTGTATCTTTTTACACTTGCTTATTTCGTCACAGAAAGCAGTGATTCCCGAGCGAAGAAATCGGCAGTTTGGCTAGTGGCTGCTGCGTTGGCAGTCATTGTCGCATTATCGAGAGTAGCAGGAGGAGAACATTATTTCTCTGACATAACAGCGGGACTTTTCGCCGGTTATGCCTGGTTCGTAGCAATTGCCGTTTGGTACGAAATACGTGAACGTCTGTTTCGCAAAAAATTGGAAAATCAAAAAGAAGAGGAATCTCTGGAGTAGCCAGAAATTCCTCTTCTTTTGGTGTATTAAGAAGTTGGTTTTTGCGGAGTAGGTGCTTCTCCCAGCTGGTTCAACCGATGCGCAAAAGAATCGTTGCTGCCTGTCGGTGAACCATGCAAAACATCCTGCATTGAGTAAGCTTGTGAACCGTGTTCTGAAAAGTCCAAACCTGCTTCTTCTTCTTCAGCAGTGACTCTGAGTGGAACAATGCTGCCAATAGCCAACAATACCAGTCCGGTTGAAATTGAAGCCCAGGCAATTACTGCAAAAACACCGACTGCCTGGATGCCGAGTATTTCCGCTCCGCCTCCGTAAAGCAATCCACCAGTAGTATCAAATAAGCCGATTGCAAGCGTCCCCCAGATACCTGCAATACCGTGAACGGAAATAGCTCCGACCGGATCATCGACCCGAATTTTAGAATCAAGCAAGCGAATAGCTTCAGTCATGATAACCCCGGCTATTAAACCGATGGCGATGGCGCCGACGAGTGAAACGTTCGCTGCCCCGGCTGTTATACCGACAAGGCCTGCAAGTGCACCGTTCATTGTCAAGGAAGCGTCAATACGACCATAGCGCAAATGTGTATAGCCAGCGGTGGCAATAACGCCGGCAGAAGCTGCCAATAGTGTATTGGCGATTACGGGAGGCACGAGGGCCGGATCGGCCGCCAAGGTACTGCCTCCGTTAAAGCCGAACCATCCAAGCCAGAGTATGAAAACACCCAATGCACCTAGCGGTAAACTATGGCCAGGAATCGTATTCACGGTTTTTCCGCTGTACTTGCCAATGCGGGGACCGATTTTCCAAGCAGCGACAAATGCGGCGACTGCACCAGTTAAATGCACGACAGTTGAGCCGGCGAAATCAATAAATCCGATCTGCGACAGCCAGCCGCCACCCCATACCCAATGTCCGACAATCGGATAAATAACTGCGGTCATAGCGATTGTCAATAAAATATAAGCAGATAAATGCATCCGTTCGGCTACAGCTCCCGAAATGATTGTTGCGCAAGTGGCGGCGAAAACGGCCTGGAAGACGAAGAATCCAATGTCTTCAACACCTGATAAGGCAAATCCTTCTGTACCAATCAATCCAAAAGATGAAGGGCCAAACATAAGAGCGTATCCGACAATAAAATAAAGAATCGACCCAAGCGAAACGGTGATCATGTTTTTCATTAAAATGTTCAAGGTGTTTTTAGAACGCGTAAATCCTGATTCCACCATAGCAAATCCTGCGTGCATAAAAAATACCAACATAGCTCCGAGCATCACCCATAACATATCTACTGAACTTTGAACTGCTTCCATCAAATCTCCTCCTTATCCAATCGCGACTGCGCCGCGTTCTTTTGTTCTGATTCTTATAGCTTCTTCGACAGGGAAAATGAAAATTTTACCGTCTCCAACCTGGCCGGTTGAAGCGTATTCGAGTAAAGCTTGAATGATATCTTCGACTTTGTCGTCACTCACTACCATCTCTAATTTTAGTTTTGGAGAAAATTCCATGGTATAGGCATTCCCTCGGAAAAGCCCGACTCTGCCTTCCTGCTTTCCGATTCCAGCAATTTCCGTTACACTCAAACCGTCTATTCCTTCAAGTGCCAAAGCTTGGCGAACGTCTGCAAAAACGGATGGTCGGATGATTGTTTCAATCTTTTTCATATCTTCTCCTCCTCAATGTTAGGTTTGTTAACATATTAATTTATATTTTCTGATAATGCAAGGGTTTTTTTGTTTATATGTTAGGTTTCCTTACATTATTGAAAATAAAACTGTAGAAGTTTCTATTTCTGAGATCGATTAAGCTATTTCTTTTCTGCTCTTTTATTGAAATAATGAAGAAAAGTTGGGCAGTTCATGTCTTTATAAATCGTTCGCTGCGGAAAAAGCCGGGCGCTGGTTAAAAGTACGGTTTTAAGGTTCGCTGTATATACTAAAAATTATTGGGAGTGAAATGTAATGTATAGAATTCCAACTGAATTAGCTGAATTGGGGAAACGAAGAATTGAAGGTTATCCGGTAGAGGGGTTTGTATGGGGAAGTGGACCAGAAAATCCGGCAATTATGCTGGTAGGGGAAGCGCCAGGAGAAAATGAAGTGGAAACAGGCATCCCCTTTACGGGGCGAGCGGGAAAAGAATTGATGACCTCTTTGCGAAGTGTGGGGTTGGAGAGAGAAGATGTCTATATTACAAGTGCAGTCCGAAGCAGGCCTTATAAATGGGGGATTAAAAAACAGCGCAATGGAGAAATTATCGAAAGGAAATATAATCGGGCACCGACTAAAAAAGAAATTATTGCGCATGCTCCTATTTTGGATAAGGAGATCCGAGATGTTCACCCTCCATTAATTGTGACATTAGGAAATGTCGGTTTGCAGCGATTAATCGGTCCAAAGGCAAAAGTCACGGAACTTCACGGTGTCCTAATGGAAACACCAATTTTATACTGGGATGATGAAGGAAGTGAATTCAAAAAAACTGATGAAATTTATCATATCTTTCCTACTTTTCATCCTGCAAGCGTTTTTTACAATCCTCCTGTCCGCGCATTAAAAGATGCCGATTGGCTGAAATTGAAGGAATTAATTAGAGAAGTGAAATGAACGAATAGTTCAAAATCTTTCTTTGTTAAAAAAAGTTGCACAAAGGAAACTTTAGTCGTACAATAACCATATTCACTAGAATTGGAAGGAAGGCATGTCTATGGATAGTACAGTCTTATTTGCGCTTGGATTGACACTTTTAGCTGGACTGGCCACAGGGATTGGCAGTTTACTTGCATTTTTTGCATCCCGTACCAATACGAAATTTCTGTCGGTATCCTTAGGCTTTTCGGCTGGAGTTATGATTTATGTTTCGATGATTGAAATCTTTTTTAAAGCAAAAGATTCATTGACGAACGCTCATGGTGAATCTATGGGATATTGGCTGACGCTAGCTGGTTTTTTTGGCGGAATGGTATTCATGGCGGTTTTAGACCGAATTTTGCCTCAACTGGGAAATCCGCATGAAGTAAAAACAGTCGAGGATATGGATGAAGGACCGACCAATGATGAATATGCCAGACTTCGAAAGATGGGTATCTTCACGGCACTGGCAATTGGGATCCATAACTTCCCTGAAGGAATTGCTACGTTCATGTCAGCCATACAAGATCCTGCTCTTGGTGTAGCAATTGCAATTGCGATTGCTATTCACAATATTCCCGAAGGAATTGCTGTATCAGTGCCGATTTATTATGCAACTGGTAGCCGGAAAAAAGCTTTCCAGTACAGTTTTCTTTCAGGTATTTCCGAACCGGTGGGAGCAATTGCAGCCTGGCTTTTCCTGATGCCATTCCTTAGCGACACCTTGTTTGGCATTATATTCGCTGGTGTAGCGGGTCTAATGGTCTTCATCTCACTGGACGAGTTATTGCCTGCTGCAAAACGCTACGACGAAGCGCATCTGTCCATTTACGGACTGGTGGCAGGCATGGCGGTAATGGCAGTCAGCTTAGTATTGATCGTTTAATATTGAAACTTTTAACCCTCTTTTCTCGTAATAATGAGAAAAGGGGGTTTTTACGTGGACATTAAACACATCGAACAGACTTTTTCGGAAGTATCAAAGACAGCAGGGTGGGCGGTAGATAAGCGGATTGCGTTGGCGGTGACGAACATATACTTGTCGAGAAATCAGGCTTTCGATGCGAATGTACATGAAGGAGCGGTTGAAATCATTAAGAAGAACGAGGGCTGGACCTCGCCTTTGCGTTCGCATCTGCTTCATGTAGCAGCAGCTTTAATGGTAGTGAAAGAAGAAGATGTGGAAAGCTCACTGAAATTGATCAATCAAAATCAAAAAGAGTTGAATAATGCCGGTTTTTGGAAAACTTCCTACACGTATCTAGCAGCTCTATTGATGAAAAATCCAGAAGAAGCGGTGCGGGCAAAGGCTTTATACGAAGAGATGAAAAAACACCACAAGTTTTTGACATCAAATGAAGATATCCCATATGCAGCTTTACTGGGAAATAGAGAGGGGTCAATCGAGGAGCGCGCAGCTACAATGAATATGTACTATCGCGATCTTCGTGAACAAGGCTTCACTATGGGCAATGATCTTCAATGGCTATCTCAAGTTATAACCTTCGATTCGCCTTTCTATGATCCGGGAATGGTGGGCAGGGTTTTAGCCATCCATCAATTCTTTAAAGAAGAAAATCTCAAGATCCGCTTAGCGCAGTACCCTATTCTTGGATTCTTGGCAGTTACGCAAGTGGATGGCAAAGCCCTCCAGGAAATTGTGCGAAACACACGTGAATTAGAAAAAAATAAAATCTTCCGTTGGTACAAGGATATGGCTTTTTCGACTGCTGTTCAGCAAGTGATGGCTGATAATTTGGAGGCTCAAGATATCTCTGCCATGACATTTTCTGCCTCGCTGGAAACCTTGATGCAAGCCCAGCAGGCAGCGATGATGGTCAGTATTAATACTGCAATTATTTCGTCGACAAACAATTCTTCGGGTTAATCAAATCGATGTTGCTTCTATAAATCATTAGCTATACTACAGATAAAAAATCACGAAGACAGGAAATTTCTTAAATATAAAACTTCATTTGTTAGAAAAAACTGACTTTTTCATCGGGGCTTGTCACTAATCCGCCATCAGCGTATAGTTGTGTAAAGACAGAACTATACATGTGTAAAGACAAGGAGAATGACAATGTCGACTGTAGCTGAGAAAAGTTCAAGTTCTATTTCAAGAAATAAATTATTATGGGTCGCCGGATTAGGGTGGCTCTTTGATGCAATGGATGTCGGAATTTTAGCTTTCGTTATTGCCGCATTGCACGAAGACTGGGGGTTAACTTCCAGCCAAATGGGGTGGATCGGCAGCGTCAACTCAATCGGAATGGCGGTTGGTGCGTTTGTCTTCGGTATTTATGCAGATCGTGTGGGCAGAAAAAAGATATTCATCATAACGCTGTTGCTGTTCTCAATCGCGAGTGGAATTTCCGCCTTTACTACAACTCTTGCAGCATTTATGCTTCTTCGTTTTTTTGTCGGAATGGGATTGGGGGGCGAACTGCCTGTTGCTTCTACTTTGGTATCTGAAAGTGTCCCAGCCAAAGAGCGTGGACGCGTCGTCGTCCTGTTGGAAAGTTTTTGGGCAGCTGGATGGCTTGTCGCTGCGGTTATTTCGTATTTCATCATTCCGTCTTTCGGCTGGCGGGTAGCGCTTCTGCTGACAGCTCTTCCAGCATTTTATGCATTATATCTGCGCATCAATTTGCCGGATTCACCGCAGTTTTCTGCAAAAAAGAATGTGTTGCGATCGGTTTCAACCAATATCAAAGAGGTTTGGTCAAAAAAATACAGACGCCCTACTTTGATGCTATGGATCGTTTGGTTTACAGTCGTCTTTTCATATTACGGAATGTTCCTGTGGCTGCCGAGTGTAATGGTGCTTAAAGGATTCACGTTGATCCAAAGTTTTCAGTATGTATTGATTATGACGCTTGCCCAATTGCCTGGGTATTTTTCAGCCGCTTGGCTTATCGAGCGGATTGGGCGAAAATTTGTATTGGTTACTTATCTGATCGGGACAGCTGCCAGTGCTTTGGCTTTCGGTAATGCCGATACCATCACTTTATTGATTGTTGCCGGAGCTTTTCTTTCCTTCTTCAATTTGGGTGCATGGGGAGCGCTATATGCATATTCTCCAGAGCAATATCCGACAGTCATTCGTGGAACCGGTACAGGAATGGCTGCGTCATTCGGCCGCATTGGAGGAGTTCTCGGACCCCTTCTCGTTGGTTCGATGTTGACTGCTGGTATTGGAATCAATATAATCTTTGGGATTTTCTGTGCCTCTATTCTTATTGGTGCTCTGGCTGTCGCATTTCTGGGGACTGAAACAAAACAAATGGAGTTGGAATAGAATAACTTAAAAAACAACGGTTCCGATACCGCTTCGGAAGACGTTGTTTTTTATTGAAGAAACAACATGGATAAGAAGGAGATTTTCCATAATATAGCTAATACATTAGGATGAAGAATTATGACAGGAATGGGCGTGGGAAAATGGAATTGCTTATTTACTCGGATTCGGCAGTTTTTTCAGAAAGAGTATCGCCGATCTTGTATCGGAATGAAGACATCTATAGCTTGTTCTTAGGTATTCTTGGGCAAATTCAGGCTAATCAGTACGAGGATTACTTTTTGGCTATTGCAGAAGAAGAAGGCGAAATAGTGGCGGTTTGCCTCATGACGCCGCCGCATGCTTTGCAATTGGTGATTCTACAGCACTTCCCTAACATCGAGAAAGAGATTGCCGGGCATCTGCAAAATCTGGGAATCGAAGTCAGTGGAATTGTGGGAGAGCAGGAGACATGCCATCTTTTTGCAGAAGCATGGACCCATGAAACAGGAGAGCAAGTGAAAGTATTGATGAATCAAGGCTTATATCGAATCGACGCGGTCAATAAAGGCTTGCGGAAGAGTGAAGGCTCTTGGCGGATTGCTAGTAAAAAAGATGCAGAAATTCTTGAAGAATGGTATAGGCTTTTTGAAGAGGAAACGGGAATTAACCAGTCTACGAAGACGGAAGCCGCCCATCGGATTGCTGCCTTTTTGGAAAGGAAGGAAGTATATGTATGGGAAGTCGATGGAAGGGTCGTTTCCTGCATGAAGAAATCACGTCCTTCAAAAAACGGCATAACCGTTTCTTTTGTATTTACACCGAAGAGCAAGCGCGGCAAGGGGTACGCCCGTACATTGGTAGCAGAAGTGACGGATGAATTGCTGATGGAATTTGATTTCGTTACGCTCTACACGGATCTCGATAATGCGACAGCCAATAAAATCTACAGGGAGATTGGGTATGAGCAGATTGCCAATCCCGTACACCTTGTTTTTGAAGAGCAATAAGTTTTCTGTTAAAGTTTTGAGGAGTAATGTGAGCTTGCATAGGGTATAAAAAAGCTAGGCTGAAAGAATCAGAAGGGAGCGGAGGCTATGATTCGATTTGAAAATGTCACAAAGCGCTTTCCGGATGGAACGGAAGCATTAAAGGACATTTCACTCGTTCTTCCCACTCATGAATTGACTGCTATCATCGGCCCCAGCGGATGCGGTAAAACCACTTTAATGAAAATGATCAATAAGTTAGAGAAACCGACTGCTGGAAGCATCTATATTGACGACAACCCTATAAATGGCATGGATGAAGTCCAACTGCGTCGTTCGATCGGCTATGTCATTCAGCGCATCGGCTTATTCCCTCATATGACCATTTCTGACAATGTAGCACTGGTCCCGAAATTATTGGAATGGCCAAAATCTAAAAAAGAAGAGCGGGTACGCGAATTGCTCGAGCTGGTCGGTTTGGATCCGGAAATTTATATGGATCGCTATCCACTTGAATTGAGCGGGGGACAACAGCAGCGTGTAGGAGTGGTTCGTGCGCTGGCTGGAGACCCCAATATTGTTTTAATGGACGAGCCGTTTTCGGCACTTGATCCCATCAGCCGGGAACAATTGCAGGACGAGCTTCGAAATCTGCAGCAAACGATAAATAAAACCATTGTTTTTGTCACGCACGATATGGATGAGGCTCTGAAAATCGCAGATTCTATCATCGTAATGCGTGACGGACAAGTAGAACAAGTAGGGACGCCGCAGCAATTAATTGATGAACCCGCGAATGAATTTGTTCGAAATTTCATCGGAGTAGAACGCATCAATCAAAAGCGTACATTCGGAGAAAAGAGGTTAATCGAGTTTCTGGACTTGTTTGTTACCGATTGGGCAGGGGATGCTGAAAAGATTTCCGCTGACGCTACGATCGAAAATGCTTTTCTACAGCTGGACAACAGCGATCAAAACTACTTGGCTATCAGTAAAGGCGGACAAGTTGTGGCTTATGCCAATGCCCGTGATCTATTGAAAGCGGCGCTTGTCAAGGAAACGGGGGTACTGGCATGAGGAATTTCCTGGATACTCTCGTAAATCGGCAGGACATGATCATCAGTGCGCTTTTAGAGCATATGTATTTGTCTTTTGTAGCGGTAGCTATCGGTATTGCCATTGCATTGCCATTGGGAATTGTCATTACTCGTTACCGGCGCTACGCTGAGCCGATTATTGGCGTGACGGCTATTTTTCAAACAATACCGAGTCTCGCTTTATTTGGCTTTTTGGTGCCGATTTTAGGAATTGGCTCACCGACTGCATTAATTGCACTCATCATTTATGCTTTGCTGCCGATTCTGCGAAACACCTATGCGGGAATCGTCGGTGTCGATGGCTCGACGATTGAAGCGGGACGTGGAATGGGCATGACGCGGACGCAGATCCTGCGTCAAATCGAATTGCCGCTCGCATTGCCATTTATCATGGCCGGAATTCGGACTGCAACGGTATTGACTGTGGGAATTGCTACACTTGCAACTTTTGTGGGGGCAGGCGGTCTAGGAGATATCATTTACCGAGGGTTGCAATCGTATAATAATTCGTTGGTTCTGGCAGGTGCGCTTCCAGTTGCTTTGCTGGCCATTGGATTTGATCAGATCTTGAAATGGATTGAAAAGAGAGCGACGCCAAAAGGCTTAAAAACATAGGAGGAAATGAGAATGAAAAAGACAGCATTTGGTATTTTATTGGCTGGCACAACAATCATTGCAGGATGTGGATCGGGTGGAGATGCATCAGAACCACTTGTAATCGGTGGCAAGCCGTGGACGGAGCAATACATTCTTCCTCATATTCTTGGACAATATATTGAAGCAAACTCAGAATACACAGTGGAGTACGAAGACGGTCTTGGTGAAGTATCAATTTTGACACCTGCTTTAGAAAAAGGCGACATTGACATGTACGTGGAATATACGGGCACAGGGTTGAAAGATGTATTAAAGGAAGAGTCGGTACCTGGCCAATCTTCAGAAGAAGTTTTAGAAATTGTCAGAGAAGGCTATGAAGAGCAATTGAATGCAACCTGGCTTGAGCCGCTCGGATTCGAAAATGGCTATACATTAGCGTATTCAAAAGATAGCGGCTATGACGCTGAAACCTATTCAGAGCTAGCAGAAATTTCAAAGTCGGAGAATATGCGCTTCGGAGCGCCGCACCCTTTCTATGAGCGCCAGGGAGATGGATTTGATGATTTGGTCGCTACTTATCCATTCGAATTTTCGGCAACGGAAAGCTTTGATCCGGCCATTATGTACGAAGCGGTCAATAGTGGAGAGGTGGATGTCATTCCGGCTTTTACAACAGATAGCCGCATTGGATTATTCGATTTAGAAACAACGGAAGATGATCAATCATTTTTCCCTAAATACGATGCAGTACCTGTTGTACGAATGGAAACACTTGAAGAGTATCCAGAGCTTGAGGAAGTGTTAAGTGGGCTTGCTGGTCAAATCAGCGAAGAAGAGATGTTGGCCATGAATTCACGAATTGATGTAGACCAGGAAGCAGCCAGCGACGTTGCTCGTGAGTTCCTCATTGAAAAAGGATTAATTGAAGAATAAAGCAAAAACGGCTGTTCAGAAAGTCATGTAGCATGGCTTCTGAAGACAGTCGTTTTTTCTTTTCAAAAGATATTTGCTGTGGGAGCTGCGAACTTTGCGAACAAACAAGCAGAGTCTTTAGCTCTTCGGAAATGGAGAGAGTTCGGACGATTTCCTTGTACTTTTCTTGTAGTATTTAAGAAAAGGTTCTTGTACAATAGAATAAATGAGTGAATAGTCATTCAATTCGGTTAAATGAAAGCGATTTCAATAATGGATAATGAGGTGAGGGATTTGAGAGAAGTTGTCATTGTAGAAGGGGTGCGTTCACCTGTAGGAAGAAGAAAAGGGCAGTTTGCTGACATGCGTCCTGACGAGTTGGCTGCTTTTGTATTAGAAGCGTTAGTGACACGTGCGGGTGTGGATAAAAGCAAGGTGGAAGATGTCATTTTGGGGTGTGTTTCGCAGTCAGGAGAGCAAGGCGGCAATGTCGCCCGCACCGCAGCGCTGATTGCAGGTTTTCCGGATCATGTCCCTGGCGTCACAATTGATCGTCAATGTGGTTCGAGTCAACAGGCAGTACATTTTGGTGCACAGGCAATTTTGGCGGGAGATATGGATATCGTCATTGCGGGCGGCGTAGAAAGTATGACGCGTGTACCGATGTTTTCCAATATGCAAGGTGCAAAGCCAAGCCGGAAATTGACTGATCAATACGAGATCATCAATCAAGGGCTATCAGCAGAACGCATCGCAGAAAAATGGGGATTCACGCGACAGCAACTCGACGATTATGCGGTACAAAGCCATGAACGTGCACAAAATGCTATTCATACTGGACATTATGAACGCGAAATTGTCCCAATTGAAATGCATGAAACTGATGGTGAGAAAGAAGTCATTGCCGTAGATGAAGGTCCACGCCCTGGAACGACACAGGAAGTGCTGGCGGGTTTGAAAACAGCTTTCGATGAAAGTGGTGTGATTACTGCTGGCAATGCCAGTCAAATGAGTGATGGCGCTTCAGCTGTCTTGTTGATGTCCAGTGAGAAAGCGCAGGAACTTGGCTTAAAGCCGAAAGCCCGTATTTTAGCGCGTGTAGTGGTCGGTTCCGATCCGACCTTGATGCTCACAGGTCCGATAGCGGCGACGAAAAAAGTCCTGAAGAAAGCAGGACTTGAAATCGGCGACATGGATCGCTACGAAGTCAATGAAGCATTTGCACCAGTACCGCTGGCGTGGTTGAAAGATATCGGCGGAGATCCGGAGAAATTGAATGTCAATGGCGGAGCGATTGCACTTGGTCATCCGCTTGGCGCGACAGGAACCAAATTGCTGGTATCGTTGCTCCATGAACTGGAACGTTCAGGTGGCCGTTATGGTTTGCTGGCGATTTGTGAAGGAATGGGAATGGCGAATGCCACTATCATTGAAAAGTTATAGGTCATATTGAAGACTTAGGGGGATGAGGATGGATTTTTCAACAGTAAAGGCAGTAGTTACAGGTGGAGCATCCGGGCTTGGGGAAGCGACGGTGCGCCGCATTGCAAAAAGTGGGGGAAAAGCAGCTATTTTTGATTTAAACACGGAACTTGCGACAAAACTGATTGAAGAGTTGGGGGAGGAATCGGTCATCTACAAAGAAACCGATGTCACCGATGCAGGACAAGTTGAACAGAATATCAGTGAAACGCTTGAACAATTCGGGGGCATCAATTTGGTGGTCAATTGTGCTGGAATCGGCACTCCCGGTAAAGTGTTGTCTAAAGGCACGCCAATTGGACTTGAACAATTTGAAAAAGTTATCAAGGTGAATTTAATCGGCACTTTTAATGTGATTCGCATCGCGGCAGCAGCCATGCAAAAAAATGAACCAAACGAAGGTGGAGAACGCGGAATCATTGTTTCGACAGCGTCCGTTGCGGCATTTGAAGGTCAGATTGGCCAAGCGGCATATAGTGCTTCTAAGGGCGGGGTAGTATCGATGACTTTGCCGATTGCCCGAGAATTGGCAAGAGATGGAATCCGTGTCATGGCGATAGCGCCGGGATTAATGGAAACGCCCATGGTAGAGGGGTTGCCGGATGCGGCAATAGCGTCGTTATCTGCAGCTGTTCCATTTCCCGCTAGACTCGGAAAACCTGCTGAATACGCCCACTTAGTAGAAAGTATTACAACAAATCCGATGCTGAATGGGGAAACGATCCGACTAGATGGAGCAATCCGAATGCAGCCGAAATAAGGGGGATGAACAGAATGGCGAAATATCGTTTTGAGGAAGAAGAGCATGTAATGTTTCGCAAGTCTTTGCGTAAATTTTTGGAAAAGGAAGCGATTCCGAATTACGACCAGTGGGAAAAAGACCGGCTCATTCCGAAGTCATTCTGGAAAAAGCTTGGGGATATGGGTTTTTTGAGTCCGCAGGTAGACGAACAATATGGTGGGCTTGGACTTGATTTCCGTTATGCGGTTGTCATCGGGGAAGAGATGGAACGCGTGGGTGCCAGTTTAACAGGTGTGGGTCTGCATAATGACATTACGGTGCCTTATATCGAGGCATACGGAAACGATGAACAAAAGCAAAGATGGCTGCCGGGCTGTGTTACAGGCGACCATATTACAGCGATTGCCATGACCGAACCCGGTGCTGGTTCTGACTTAGCGAATATATCGACCACGGCTGTGCGCGATGGTGACAATTATATCGTCAATGGCCAGAAGACGTTTATTACTAACGGCATCAATTCGACTTTGGTGCTGGTCGTGGTGAAAACCGATCCGAAAGCAGAACCGAAGCACCGCGGGATTTCTTTGTTAATGGTAGAGGAAGGGACGCCAGGCTTCGAAAAAGGACGCAAACTGGATAAAGTCGGCCTTCATGCACAAGATACGTCCGAACTGTATTTTGAGGACTGCATAGTTCCCGCAGCCAACTTGATCGGAGAAGAAAACAAAGGCTTTACTTACTTGATGGAAAAATTGCAGCAGGAACGTCTGGTGGTCGCTATGGCAGCGCAAGTCGCTTCCGAGGATATGCTGGAAATGACATTGGAATACGTAAAATCAAGAAAAGCTTTTGGCAAGCCGATCGGATCGTTTCAGAACTCCCAATTCAAATTGGTGGAAATGGCCACTGAAATCGAGCTCGGTCATTCTTTTTTAGAATCTCTGATTGAAGACCATATGGCTGGAAAAGATATTGTTTCCAAAGTGTCGATGGCGAAATATTGGCTGACCGACACGGCTAAAAGAATTTCGGGAGAATGCATGCAACTGCATGGCGGATATGGCTATATGGAGGAATATAAAATCGCGCGCCGGTACCGGGATATTCCAGTAGCAGCCATTTACGCCGGTTCCAATGAAATTATGAAGACCATCATCGCCAAACGGATGGGCCTATAAATGAAAGAGGCGTTAAAAGGTGTATGTATACTGGATGTTACGTATTATGTTCCAGGACCGTATGCCAGCATGCGGCTTGCTGAATTGGGCGCAGAAGTCATCAAAGTCGAACCTCCTACAGGCGACCCGGCTCGCTATATGAGTGGCGGACATGTCCACCGGGCCAATAATCGCGGGAAGACCATCGTTCACATTGATTTAAAATCAGCTGAGGGGCGTCTCGAAATGCTGAATTTGGTTAAAAATGCCGATGCACTTATTGAAACGTTCCGACCCGGAGTCATGAAAAAGCTGGGATTAGATTATGACAGCCTGAAGCTTGTAAAGGCGGACTTGGTTTACTGTTCACTATCAGGTTATGGGCAAACGGGAGAAATGGCAGGCTTAGGCAGCCACGACTTGAATTATATGGCTTTGTCAGGTGCCTTGGATCAATTGAAGGACGCTTCTGGCAAGCCGATACATCCAACCAATACATTGGCTGATTTTACTGGCGGATTACTGGCGTCTGAGCAACTATTGGCAGCTTTGTTAAAAAAGTTTCGGACGGGGCAAGGCCAGTACCTGGATATTGCGTTGGTTGAAGTCATGGCAGAATTTCTTGGCAATCATGATGTTTATCATGAAGAAGGAATCTCGGATAATGGGATTCCTGAAATTGGCGGAACTCGGGTCAGTTATTCCATTTATGAAACAAAAGATGGGCGTTATATGACCTTGGGTGCTCTAGAAGACAAATTTTGGCGTGCTTTCTGTGATTTTGCCCAACGGCCGGAATGGCTGGAATGGGGCGAACGGCCTTTAGGAAGTCATGAACACCAAAAAGTAGCTGAATTTTTCAAATCAAAGAATTGGCGGGAGTGGTACCGGATATCGCTGCAGGTAGATGCTTGTTTAGCTCCTGTATTAAAGGCACACGAACGCCATGAGCACCCATTTTTTGTTGAAAAAATCAGAGCAAAAAGGAGCCTGGTGTGACATGATGGATTCGCCATTGTTGTCTTCTTTCGTCCCAGGGTCATAAGCCAACCCAGCTGTGTGGCAAAAAGCGCCACTTCGCCGGTTTGGCTTATGCCCGGCAGAGCTACACGGCCGCTTCCGCTTTTCTTGTTGTCTAGACTCCAGCGGCCAGGCCCTAGGGTCATAAGTCACCCTGGCTGTGCGGCTGAAAACATGCCGCTTCGCCAGTGCGTCTTATGCCCGTCGGACCTACATGGCCGCTTCCGCTTTTCTTTTACTTGACAGAATAAACAAAACCTTTTAACATAAGGGACAACTTGTTGTACGAGAAGCAAGTCCTTTTGAGAGAAGAGCTTAGAGAAGACTAGAATAGAAGAGTGTATAAATCGAGGATTGAGACGAGTAGGCAGGGAAATCCATTTAGAGAGTCAGCGGCTGGTGAAAGCTGATTGGGTGATCTGCGCGAATGGACTTAGGAGAGCTGACCTGAAAGCGGAAGCGAGTAAGGGAGACGTAAGCCCTGCGTTAAAGGGAAAGGCGAAGAGCCTGTTTAAGTGAGTGCAGAAATTTAATGCATTAATGCGTGGTGGTACCGCGGTTTTAACCCGTCCCCGCAATCAGATAGCTATCTGGTTGCGGGGATTTTTGCATCTAAAAACGAGTTGAGGAGAGATTAGAATGAGCAGAGCAGAGAATATGAGCGAACAAGAGATGTATGAAAAATCATTGGAAATGTTGAACGGCACAATAGATGATCAACAAGTGAAGAACTTTTTATCCGGATTGCATAAAAAAGGCGAAACTGCAGATGAATTAGTGGGATTGGTTAAAGCAATGCGTGAAAAAGCGGTGGAGTTGCCGACAGTAGAAGGCGAACTGATTGATGTTTGTGGAACCGGCGGCGATCGTTCTTACAGCTTCAATATAAGTACCTTGACGGCCTTTGTACTTGCAGGGTGTGGATTAACCGTTGCTAAACATGGCAACCGCAGTGTATCCAGCAAAACTGGCAGTTCGGATGTATTGGAAGCGCTCGGTATTTCAACAGAAACGGATGTTGCGTCAATACCGGCTATTCTCGAGCAAACGGGAATTGCGCTTTTATTTGCACCAGCGATCCATCCTGCACTTGGGCGTATGCGTCAAATTCGTAAAGATATCGGCACACCGACGATCTTCAACTTGGTGGGGCCTTTAGCAAACCCCTTGCCAATCACTATTCAAATGACGGGTGTTTACCGCCGCGATATGTTGGAGCCGATGGCCGATGCCTTGATCCGGTTGGGCCGAAAAAAGGGCGCATTGGTTCACGGAGCAGGCGGGTTGGATGAATTATCGCTTGCTGGTACAAACGAATTGATTGTTTTTGATGAACAAGGCAAGCGGGAAATGACTATCCATCCGAATGAGGTCGGTTTGGAAGTGGCGCCGATAGAAGCGATTCGTGGAGGTGAACCTGAACGCAATGCAGAAATCTTCATGGATGTATTGTCAGGGACCGATAGCCCTTATTTGGATACAGTAGCTTTAAACGCGGGAACTGTATTGTATGTCAGCGGGAAGGCTAAAACGGTGGCAGAAGGTGTGCAGCAGGCAAAAGCATCAATCAAATCAGGCGAAACCGCGCGTGTATTCGACTTGCACCGGTTGGCAACGGAGGTATTGGTATGACGATATTGGATGAAATTATCGCGACGAAGCACCAGGAAATAAAAACGTATTCAAAGATTGAACCAGAAAACAGCAGTTTTCCGGAGAAATCAAAACTGCTGCAGCGCCTTCAGGAAAAAAATGGCGTCATATCAGAAATCAAACGTGCTTCGCCGTCAAAAGGCGATATTCAGATAGAAGTAGATATTGTGGCGCAAGCTAAAAAATACGAAGAGGCGGGAGCGGCCGCAATTTCAGTACTGACTGACGAGACTTATTTTAAAGGGTCCATCGATGACTTGAGAGAAGTGGCGCAAGCTGTTTCAATTCCGGTTCTGTGCAAAGATTTCATGATCAGCGAAATTCAAATTGACCGTGCTCAACATGCAGGAGGAACGATTATCCTGCTGATTGTCGCAGCGTTGGAAAAGCAGCAGCTGCACAGCCTTTATCAATATGCGATTTCTAAAGGGCTTGAAGTTTTGGTGGAAGTTCATGATGAAGAGGAATTGCGGGAAGCGTTGGAGCTGGATGCCAAATTAATCGGCGTCAACAACCGCAATTTGAAGACCTTTGAGGTATCGATTGAAAAGACTGCACAATTGGCTGAAAAATTTCCGTTCGACGGTGAACGTGTACTCATCAGCGAAAGTGGGATGCATACAAAAGAAGATGCAAAATTCGCTTACGCGAGTGGAGCATCTGGAATTTTAGTGGGCGAAGCACTGATGCGGTCTGAAGATCCGGGCAGCTGGATTCGCGAGGCGACCAGTGAGGAGGCGATAAAATGACCAAAGTGAAAATCTGTGGATTGAAGGAAGAGCAGCACGTCAAAGCAGCAAAGCGGGCGGATGCCATTGGCTTTGTGTTTGCTCCGAGCAAACGTCAAGTGACAATCGCGCAAGCAGCTGAATTGGCCAAGCACATACCGGTAGACACAGATAAAATTGGGGTTTTCGTCAATGCTTCTCTACAAGAAATTGAAGACACGGTTGCAGGCGTTCCATTAACGATGGTGCAGCTTCACGGGGATGAACCCGATGACCTGATTCAAGCGATCCGTGTACCGGTAATCCAGGCTTTTTCAATCCGTACAAAAGAAGATGTTGAAAAATTGAAGAACTCCAAAGCTGATTATGTACTAGTGGACGCTCCAGGCACCGACTACCGGGGAGGCAGCGGCAATGTGTTCGATTGGTCGCTATTGCATGGCGCTGATATTGATTTATCGCGACTGATTGTAGCTGGTGGTTTGAATCCCGGAAATGTCCATGCAGCAATCGGACAAACAACCCCTTATATGGTAGATGTTTCAAGCGGAGTCGAGACAGATGGCCGCAAAGATTCAGCGAAGATACAGGAATTCATTAAACAGGTAAAGGATGATTCGATGGAACAGACGATAGAAAAAACAGGATTTTTTGGCAAATATGGCGGACAATTCGTACCGGAAACCTTGATGAAAGCAGTTAAGGAGCTGGAAGATGCCTACGAGGAGGTAAAAGAAGATCCTGAATTCCAAAGAGAGTATCATCATTATTTATCTGAATATGTTGGGCGTGAGCAGCCGCTGACATTTGCGCAACGGATGACAGAGGCACTTGGCGGACCAAAAATCTATTTGAAACGGGAAGACTTGAACCATACCGGTGCCCATAAAGTGAACAATGCAATCGGCCAAGCTCTGCTTGCCATGCGCATGGGCAAAAGAAAAATTGTAGCGGAAACGGGAGCGGGCCAGCATGGTGTGGCGACAGCGACGATTTGTGCGCTTTTTGACTTAGACTGTGTCATTTTCATGGGAGAAGAAGACATTAAACGTCAGCAATTGAATGTTTTCCGTATGAAGCTTTTGGGCGCACGTGTTGAGAGTGTCACAAAAGGCAGCGCTACTTTGAAAGATGCCGTTAATGAAGCCCTGCGCTATTGGGTTGCCAATGTAGAAGATACACATTACCTGATTGGCTCGGCTCTCGGGCCACATCCTTTTCCGACGATGGTCCGCGATTTCCAAAGTGTCATCGGCCAAGAGACCAAGCGCCAGATTCTCGATAAAGAAGGGCGCCTTCCGGATGCTATTCTGGCATGTGTCGGAGGTGGCAGCAATGCTATCGGCATGTTCTACCCGTTCATTCAGGATAAAGAAGTTCAGTTGATTGGCGTTGAAGCTGCTGGTGAAGGTGTTGATACCGATAAGCATGCTGCAACTTTAACTAAAGGTACGGAAGGTGTTCTCCACGGAGCGCTAATGAAATTATTGCAGGACGATTCGGGACAGGTACAGGAAGCTCATTCGATTTCCGCTGGACTTGATTATCCGGGAATTGGTCCTGAACACGCTCATTTAGCAGACATTGGCCGTGTTGAATACCGTTCCATCACAGATAAAGAAGCATTGGCAGCGGTCATTAGCATGTCCCGTCTAGAAGGGATCATTCCTGCTCTCGAATCGGCACATGCCATTGCGGAAGCTGAAAAGCAAGCCAAGATGATGACTGCCGATCAGATTCTGGTCATTTGTGTATCAGGACGCGGCGATAAAGATATGGCGACGTATGCAGAGAAATTGGAGGGACTGTCATGAATCGACTCGAGCAGCTGAAAAGTTCAGGGAAAAAAGCGTTTGTCGCTTATATTATGGCGGGAGACGGCGGTCTTGACCGCTTGAAGGAGCAAGTGCAGTATCTGCAAAAAGCAGGCGTGACAGCTATTGAAATTGGTATTCCCTTTTCGGACCCTGTAGCAGACGGCCCAACGATCGAAGCGGCGGGCAACCGCGCCCTAAAACAAGGGGTTACGCTTCAGAAGGTACTCGAAGAAATGAAAAGTTGGACATTCCAGGTTGAAATTCCGTTGCTGGTCATGACTTATTTGAATCCGGTCCTGAAATTCGGAGTGGAGCGGTTTGCGGCTGAGTGTGGCAAGGCGGGAGTTTCGGGTGTCATTATTCCAGATCTTCCTCACGAGCATAAACAGCTCGTGCAGCCTTACGTCGATAAGGAAAATATCAAACTGATTCAATTGGTGACTTTAACGACAACCGATACACGATTGGAAGATATTCTTCGTGAAGCGGAAGGGTTTGTCTATGCTGTAACGGTTAAAGGCATTACCGGATCGCGTGACGAAATGTCGGAAGACGTTAAAGCTTTCATGCGCAAAGTACGAGGAAAAAGTCCGGTGCCGGTCTATGCAGGCTTTGGTATTTCAAAGAGCAGCCATGTAGATATGCTGCGTGATGACGTGGATGGTTTCATTGTAGGAAGTGCGATTGTCGAAGCGTTCAATGCAGATAAAATTCAGGAAATTGAACCGCTTATTCATGCAGTGACTAATGCCCATTCGGTATAATGCCGATAGGAGGAGATTTTATGTTTACACCAGTCACTGCTGATTTTTTCAATGCACCGACTTTGGAGTTGTCCCGCAATTTACTTGGCCAGATTCTGGTCCATGAATTGCCGGAAGGAATCGTTGCTGGGCGCATCGTGGAGACCGAAGCCTATATGGGCGCGGAAGATCGTGCAGCTCACAGCTTTGGGAACCGCCGCACCAAACGGACAGAAATTATGTTCGGAAAACCTGGACTTGTTTACACGTATCAAATGCATACCCATACTTTGATCAATGTCGTCAGCGGACCGGAAGAAACCCCGCGGGCGATTTTGATTCGTGCAGTCGAACCAGTGGAAGGTATAGACCTGATGGCAGAATTGCGCGGCAAACATATGCCAATCAAGCAGTGGACCAGCGGACCGGGAAAACTGACCAAGGCAATGGGCATCACGATGGCTCATTACGGACATCATTTTTCCGAGAAGCCGCTTTATATCGCTCAGGGAGATTCAGTCCATTCAGTCTCAGTAGGACCGCGTGTTGGAATTGGCAATTCACTTGAAGCGGTTCACTACCCGTACCGGTTTTGGGAATCGGAAAATCCGTTTGTCTCGAAATTCCGCTAATTCCGTGTTTAATTTTGTGCTTTCGTGGAATACTGAAAGAGAATGATTAAACAGAAGGAGTGGAAGATAGTGGCAAAAATCGCGACTTTAATTACAGATATGTTCGAAGATGTAGAATATACAGACCCATCGAAAGCGTTTAATGATGCAGGTCACGAAGTTTTCACCATTGAAAAAGAGGCAGGCAAAGAAGTTACAGGCAAACAGGGAGAAGCTGTTGTCACCATCGATAAAGGAATCGATGATGTCAGCCCGGAAGATTACGATGCTCTGTTCCTGCCTGGCGGATTTTCTCCCGATCAATTGCGTGCCGATGACCGTTTTGTGGAATTCACAAAAGCGTTTATGGATGCAAAGAAGCCCGTCTTTGCAATCTGTCACGGGCCTCAATTATTGATTACGGCGAAAGCGTTGGAAGGCCGTAAAGCGACAGGCTTTAAGTCGATTCAAGTCGATATGGAATATGCAGGCGCAACAGTGGTCGATGAAGAAGTAGCCGTATGCCAAGATCAATTGGTAACGAGCCGCCAGCCGGACGATCTTCCGGCCTTCAACCGCGAATCATTGCGTGTGCTGGAGCAGTTGGCTTAATAAATACGGAAAACCCGGATCAGCATTGCTGATCTGGGTTTTTTGCTGGGAAATAGGGAATATAAGTTGGCAATATGCCTCGTATGAGGTTTTTTTATTTCTCTCTTGTATACATAAGTGTTTACTTATATAATAAGTGGGTGATGTAAAAGCAAGTGGAGATCAGGAATATGGGTACGCAACGATTTCTTAAAGGCATTTGGAAACGAATGTTGATATTAAAATACTTGGCAACAAATGCTTGGCGCATTCTTTAATTGGATGGGTTTTTGGTTATGAAGCAACCGGAACTGGTTGCGAAAGGAAAAATGAATTGTGAATAGGGAGTTGGAAGAAAGTGGACGTTTGGTTAGCGAGTATTATTTTTATCGTCACCTTGATTTTTGTTATTTGGCAGCCAAGAGGCTTGTCGATCGGCTGGTCTGCGATTGCTGGGGCGATTGTAGCCCTGTTGTTTGGCGTAGTTGATTTTGGTGATGTATGGGATGTAACCGGAATTGTCTGGAATGCGACATTGACGTTTGTCGCTTTGATCATTATTTCCCTGATTCTTGATGAAATCGGATTTTTCGAATGGGCAGCTTTACATATGGCGCGTTTTGCCAAAGGCAGCGGCTTGCGTATGTTTTTCCTGGTTATCATCCTTGGGGCAATTGTGGCTGCTTTGTTTGCGAATGATGGAGCAGCGTTGATTTTAACACCGATTGTACTGGCAATGGTTCGGGCATTGAAGTTCAAAGATGCGATGATTTTGCCGTTTATTATGGCTTGTGGATTTATCGCCGATACTGCATCTTTGCCTTTTGTCGTAAGTAATTTGGTCAATATCGTTTCTGCAGATTTCTTTGGCATCGGGTTTACCGAATATGCAATTCGCATGGCGGTGCCCAATTTATTCAGTATTGCGGCGAGTATGCTAGTGCTATATTTGTATTTCCGAAAAGATATTCCGAAACATTTTGATGACAGTGTACTGAAGACGCCGGCTTCCGCAATAAAAGACATTCAGATTTTTCGCTTGTCATGGGCAGTGCTGGTAATTTTGCTGATCGGTTATTTCAGCAGTGAAGCTTTAAATATTCCAGTCTCTCTGATTGCTGGAACAGTTGCTATTATCTTCCTTGCCATTGCAAGAAGAAGCAAATCGGTTGAAACGATGACTGTTTTAAAAGGGGCGCCTTGGGCAATTGTCTTTTTCTCCATTGGCATGTATGTGGTCGTATATGGTTTGAGAAACGTAGGGCTGACATCAGTGCTGGCAACGGCCATCGAATGGACAGCGAGTCATGGCTTGTATGCTGCAACTATTGGGATGGGCTTTATCGCAGCTATTCTATCGTCAGTCATGAACAATATGCCGACGGTCATGATTGATGCATTGGCTATAGCAGAAACCGATACGACAGGTGTAGTGAGGGAGGCTTTGATCTATGCCAACGTCATTGGTTCAGATCTAGGACCGAAAATCACACCTATTGGATCACTGGCGACTTTACTGTGGCTCCATGTACTGAAAACAAAAGGTGTGGAAATCACGTGGGGTTATTATTTCAAAATCGGGATCATCTTGACCGTGCCGACCTTGTTCATTACCTTGACTGGACTGTACTTTTGGTTGACGATCTTAAATTAAATCAACAAAAAAGGAGTATGCCAATGGCATGCTCCTTTTTTCTAATCCAAAAACTTTGCTAAATAAATTTCGTTATGGGGTTTATCGTTTATCATCATGGATTTTTTTCGGATCCCTTCAGATTCAAAACCAGCTTTTTCATATAGTTTGAGAGCGGGTTCGTTTTCTTCAACGACGGTCACTTCAAGGCGGGTAATGCCTTTTTCTTTAGACCATTCTTCGGCTTTTTCAAGTAGAGATCGTGCAATCCCTTTGCCTTGTGCATCTTTTTGAAGGCCGAGATCAATTGAAGCCCGGTGAGCAGCGCGTTTTGCATCATTGCCCATAATCATCAAGTAACCGACATGCTGGCCGTTCAGGATGGCAATGATGATGGTTGAATGGCCGCTTTGTTTCCATTCGATAATTTGCTTGCGAACTTTTTGGGTGGATTGCGTCCGTTCATCTTTGGCATACAGCATAAACTCAGATTCAGATTCTACGGTTTTCTGTAAAGCGGCAAGAGAACGTGCATCCCCATGTTCTGCTGTTCGGATCAACAGGATATCTTGATCTTCATCATCATTATTTGAACCTTTTCCATTCGAAAGATCAGCTCTTTCAAAGACGACAAAGCGATCTGGTTCGACATCGCTGACAAAATAACCCGCATCTACCCAAGCGTGAAAATGTTTTGCTGGTGCTTTCGTCTTTTTCCACCAGCTTTTATTCAAGTAGGCGGCATTGGGCAAATTCTGCCCCATAATTTGTTCGATTTCAGAAAACGTTAGTTTTATTGAGGAATTCGTCGCTCCGGAGAAATAATCGGCCAGAGGAATGTATTTCTTTTCCAGTAAAATAGTCACAGACATCTCTTCCTTCCACCTAACTTTGAATTAGTTAGTCATATTATACCATTCGCATGTGCTAAAGTACACAATGAATTTATAAAATACAGATAATTCTATAAACTTTATACTCTTTTAGTTTTATTTTTTTATCTGGCGAGTTCAATTTTTTCAATTGCTGTTATTGTGATAGAATAAACACAGAAACTAAGTTTTTCAGGAGGCTATCATTCATGTCAAATGTTTTAGTATTGGGTCATAAAAATCCGGACACCGATTCAATTTGTTCGGCCATTTCATACGCTTATTTAAAGAATGAATTGGGCATGGTTGCTGAACCTATTCGCTTAGGTGAAGTGAATAACGAAACCTTATTTGCTTTAGAGACTTTTAAGTTCGACCAGCCAAGACTGGTGACACAAGTCGCGAAAGAAGCTAAACAGGTAATTTTAGTGGATCACAACGAACGCCAGCAAAGTGCTGAAGACATCAACGAGGTTCAAGTGATTGAAGTAGTAGATCATCACCGCATCGCTAATTTTGAAACGACAGATCCTCTTTATTTTCGTGCCGAGCCAGTGGGCTGTACGACAACTATAATATTGAAGTTATTTAAAGAAAATGGGGTAGAAGTCCCGCCTAATATTGCTGGTTTAATGTTGTCTGCTATTATTTCAGATTCACTTCTTTTCAAATCACCGACTTGCACAGCTCAAGATGTGGAAGCTGCTTCTGAGTTAGCGAAAATCGCTGATATCGATGCACAAAACTACGGTCTTGACTTATTGAAAGCTGGAGCCGATTTGAGCAATAAAACATTGGAAGACTTGATCTCATTGGATTCCAAAGAATTCGAAGCGGGTGATCACCGATTTGAAGTTGCCCAGGTCAATGCAATTGACGTGGAAGAAGTCATGGTTCGCCAAAAAGAGCTTGAAACCTTGATGACAAATACGATTTCAACAAAAGGTCTGGACCTTTTTGTGTTTGCTGTTACGGATATTCTCAACAATAATTCGGTTGCCATCGTTCTTGGCGAAAGAGCCGGAATTATTGAAGATGCCTTTAAATCAAGTGTAGTGGACAACCGTGTCCTGCTGCCGGGCGTTGTCTCACGCAAAAAACAGATTGTTCCTGTAATTACAGAAGCATTAAGCTGATTCCCTTAGGGGAGTCAGTTTTTTTATTGTATTGGAGGCTTCGCCATCGCGTCTTATGCCCGTCAGGTCCAGCTCGATCGCCTGCGCTTTTCTCACTGTCTAGCCCCGGCGATCAGACCTTCGGGGTCATAAGCCACGCTGGCTGTGCGGCTGAAAAGATGCCGCTTCGCCATCGCGTCTTATGCCCGTCAGGTCCAGCACGATCGCCTGCGCTTTTCTCACTGTCTAGCTCCGGCGATCAGACCTTCGGGGTCATAAGCCACGCTGGCTGTGCGGCTGAAAAGATGCCGCTTCGCCATCGCGTCTTATGCCCGTCAGGTCCAGCTCGATCGCCTGCGCTTTTCTTTTCATAAGCAAAAAAATTGAGAGCTGTTGTTTTCGTTGCTATAGTTAATGGCGAGGTGGATAATATGAAAATTGAAGTTTGGTCAGATTATGTGTGCCCATTCTGTTATATAGGCAAGCGAACGTTGGAAAAGGCATTGGTTCAATCGGGTTTTGAAAGCCAGGCGGAGATTTCGTTCAAGGCATACCAATTGGATCCAAATACGCCGACTGATTCTGCTGTCTCGACATATGATAGTTTAGCGAAAAAATTCGGGCAGACTGTGGAACAGGCGAAAGAGATGACTAAAGGAGTGGCGCAGCATGCCCGCTCGGTTGGGTTGGAATATGATTTTGATAATATGGTGGCAGCCAATACATTGGCTGCTCATCGTTTAGTAAAATGGGCCGAAACTCAAGAAAAAGAGGCAGAACTGACCGAACAGCTTATGCACCAGTACTTTGTAGAAGCGAAAAATGTCGGCAATCATGAGGTTTTATTGAATATTGCGGAAGAGATCGGCTTGTCCCGCGAGGAAGCGAAGCAAGTACTGGAATCTGATCAATTCATGGCACAGGTTCAGGTAGATATAGCTGAAGCCGGTCAAATTGGTGTACAAGGCGTACCCTTCTTTGTAGTTAACCGCAAATATGCAATTTCTGGCGCTCAGCCGTTAGAAGCATTTGTGGAAGCGCTGGAGCAAATCGCTGAAGAAGAAGGAATTCGTCCAAAACTGAAGCCGATGGGCAAGAGTAAAACCAGCTATTGTACAGGAGATTCCTGCGAAAATTAAGGATGAGGCAGAGTAATTGACTTTTACTCTGCCATTTCTTATGATAAGAAAGTGCTTTTAATTTGAGATAAATAATTTTAATATAAATACAAAAGGAGTTTTGAAAAAATGACTAACGTTTTAGTAGTAAAAGCAAATAATCGTCCCGCATCTGAAGGGGTTTCAAGCAAAATGTACGAAGTATTTATGGATTCTATTGGACCTGGTTCTGAACTTAACGTAAATACATTCGATGTATTTAAAGAAGATATGCCATATTTCGGCCAGGATTTCTTCGATGCAATGCAAAAATCTGCCCAAGCTGAAGAAATGACGGAACTTGAGCAGCGCATTTTGACTGCTGCGAACAAAGCAATGGACGCATTTATGGATGCTGATGTGGTTGTATTCGCATTCCCATTATGGAATAAAACAATTCCTGCACCATTACAAACGTTTATCGATTATGTTTACCGTGCAGGCGTTACATTCAAGTACACAGCTGAAGGCCCAGTTGGTCTTGTACCTGAGAAAAAAGTAATCATCTTGAACGCACGCGGCGGAGTTTATTCAACACCTGAAATGGCTCCTGCTGAAATGAGCGTTAACTATATCCGTTTGATCATGGACTTCTTCGGAATCACTGACATTGAAGAAGTAATCATCGAAGGGCATAACATGTACCCTGATCGTGCTGAAGAAATTGTTGCTGAAGGTATGAAACGCGTAGAACAAGCTGCAAACTCATTAGTGAAAATAAACGCATAATTTTTAAAATGACTGCCCTTAAAGGGTGGTCTTTTTTTTTTGTCCTAATCTCTTGGACAGTAAATTTGGCAGATTGGACAGTAAAATAGCTAAAACGGACAGTATTTTTGAAAGTTGGACAGTATTTCATCTGTTTTGGACAGTATGGACAAAAAACTGGTAATTTCTATTGCTGAACTTTGAACCTGATTAAGATTTTTTAATAGGGGTAGACATTTACTAAAAGCTTTTTAAGGAGGAACGGCATGGTGCAGAGTGATAATGTGAGTCGGGTTCCGGAAGTGCAAAAGTCGTACTGGAGAGAATACAAGGATATCCCAAGCTATCCTGCTTTACAGGAAAATGAGTCTACGGATATTGCTGTTGTTGGCGGAGGAATGGTTGGTATCATCAGTGCTTACCTTTTGGCGAAAGCCGGGAGAAAAGTAACATTGATCGACGCTGGAAAGTTGGTTGATGGCGTTACAGGTTATACAACTGCAAAAATAACAGCTCAGCATGGCCTTTTTTATTACCCATTAGTCAAACTGGTAGGAGAAGAACAAGCGAAGCTTTATTATCAGGCAAATATGGATGGATTGAAGTTCATTGAAGAAACTGCTGAAGAACTTGGCATCGATTGCGATTTTTCCAAACACAATGCGTTCGTTTACGCCAATACAGCGATAGGAGCGAAGCTGGTTGAAAAAGAGGCGGAAACTTATCGCCAACTGGGAATAGACGGCGAATTGGCAAAAGATGAAGTTGAATTGCCATTCCAAGTGAAAGAAGCGGTGGTCATGCGTGGTCAAGCACAATTTCATCCGGTGAAATTCCTGGCTGGGCTGGTGAAGGAAATTGAACGCCTCGGCGGAAAAATCTATGAACAAACCCGTGCCATGAAAATCCTGAGTAAAAATGACCCGGTTATTCAAACTGAAAACCTTTCACATTTATCGTGCAATAAAGTTATTGTCGCGACCCATTATCCTTTCAACGATTTTGACGGAATGTATTTTTCGCGTCTATCCATCAATCGTTCGTATATCATCGCAGCCAAAGTGAATGGGAATGTTCCGAACGATATGTACGTGAGTGGAGACATGCCTTCTCGTTCCTTGCGCTATGCGCCGGGTGAAAATGGAGAGAAGCTGCTGCTGATCGGTGGCGATGGCCACGCCACAGGAAAAAGCTCGAGCGAAACGATGGAGCATTACCGTAATCTAGAAAAGTTCGGTGATGAGCATTTCGATATCCAGGAGATTCCGTATCGCTGGTCAGCGCAGGATATGACAACGCTAGATAAAATTCCTTATATCGGAACCATCACAGCGGGCTATGACAATATCCTGGTGGCAACCGGTTTCCATAAATGGGGAATGTCGAACGGCGCGTTGGCTGGTATGCTGCTGACAGACCAGGTGCTGGGCAAGGAAAATCGCTATGCGCCAGTGTTCAGCCCAACTCGTCCGAAAATGAAGGCAGTGGATGTTGCGAGCTTTGCGAAAGATAATGCATCGGTTGCGAAAGAGCTGGTCAAAGGAAAGCTGAAAAGAGCATCCAAGACAGTAGAGGACCTGGGCAAAGACGAAGGTTCTTTAGTCAAAGTCGGGAAGAAAAAAGCAGGCGGCTACCGCGATGAATATGGGCAAGTCCACCTCGTTGACACGACTTGCACCCATATGGGATGTGAAGTCAATTGGAACGACGCGGAACGCTCCTGGGATTGTCCATGCCACGGATCCCGTTTCTCCTACACTGGAGATGTGCTGAATGGACCGGCTGTTAAACCATTGAAGAAAATTGAACAGGAATACTGAAAAGCAAGAGCGCCTGTCCTGAATCGATGGGCTTAAGGCAGGTAGTCGAAGCGGCGCTTTTTGCCGCACAGCCAGATCGGCTTACATGCCAAAGAACTAGGCACTTGGAGTGAATTATGACTCTAGAATCTAGCAGCTGGAGCTAAACATTAAAACGTTCGTAAAAAAGCAGCGCGAGGAATTTTCCTCGCGCTGCTTTTGAATTTCTCTTTATTAAGCTGGGTTGCCTTCTAATTCCAAAGTGATTTTGATATCTTCGCCGACCATTACACCGCCTGTTTCAAGTGCCTGGTTCCATGTAAGGCCGAAATCTTTGCGATTTACTTTTCCTTCAACGCTGAATGCAACTACTTCAACACCCCACGGGTTTGTGCCTTTACCGCCGTATTCAACTTCGAAAGTTGCCGGACGAGTAACACCTTTCATTGTAAGGTCGCCAGTCAATTCGTATTCATCGCCTTTTTTGACGATGTCATTTGCTGTGAATGTAATGTATGGGAATTGTTCAGCATCAAAGAAATCTGCAGAACGCAGGTGGTTGTCGCGATCTGTGTTATTTGTGTTAATGCTTGCTACATCGATTTTAAAGTCGATCAATGCCCCTTGTAAATCTTCTTCATTTGCTTCAACAGTTGCTTCGTAAGAAGAAAAAGAACCTTTTACTTTAGAGATCATCATATGTTTTACAGAAAATCCAACTTCTGAGTGCGCTGTGTCTACTATCCATTTTTTCATGTTAAATTCCTCCTAGAAATATTGTTCTGTGCTTAATATAACTGGAATAAATCTCAATGTCAATAGTTATTAATTAAGTATTCTCGAATTCGAGATAATATTTTATTGGACTTTTGACCTGAACCTTGTTATATTGCTTGTCAAATCAAGATGAAAATCGGATACTAGTAGAAGCTATAAGTTTAGAAGGGATTTGCTTTAGATGACGAAAGAACAATGGCTGACGGACTTGCGCGGTTTTTTAGCGGATGATCACGTCAAAATGGATGAGCCGCTACACCTTCATACTTTAACAAGAATGGGTGGGCCTGCTGATATTTTTGTGACACCTACTACTGAAGATGAAACTGCTTTTACAGTAAAATACGCACATGAAAATAATATACCTTTATTGCTTCTTGGAAATGGATCGAACATGGTCGTACGGGATGGAGGGTATCGTGGGATTGTCTTGACTTTAAAAAGTTTGCAGGCAATTCGCATAGAAGGTTCTAAAGTTTATGCACAGGGCGGAGCGAATATCAAGAAAGTATCAAAAACCGCTGCGGCTAAACAATTAACCGGATTTGAATTTGCTTGTGGTATTCCAGGTTCCATTGGCGGCGCCATGGCGATGAATGCGGGTGCATACGGTGGAGAAATCAAAGACATCATCAAACAGGCGACTGTCCTTTCAAAAGAAGGAGAAAAGCTGGTTTTGTCTAAAGAAGATTTGGATCTTGGCTACCGGAAGAGCATTATTACCAAAAAAGGCTTTTACGTTTTATCAGCCGAATTCGAACTGGAAATCGGCAAGCAAACCGTTATTGATGCCAAAATGAGTGAATTGACATTCCAGCGAGAAACAAAACAGCCTTTGGAATTCCCTTCTGCCGGAAGTGTCTTCAAACGGCCGCCAGGTAATTTCGCAGGCAAGTTGATCCAGGACAGCGGTCTTCAGGGGCGCGGCTTTGGCGGAGCGGAAGTCTCCACTAAGCATGCTGGATTTATTGTTAATAAAAACAATGCCTCTGCCAATGATTATATCCAGACAATCGAGATGGTGAAAGCGGCTGTTTTGGAAAAGTTCGGTATTGATTTAGAGCTTGAAGTGAAGATTGTTGGAGAAGACTAAATTTGATCAAAAGAGATGTCCCTCAACAGGGGCATCTTTTTTTTGATGAACAATGACGTAAAGTTGTGTAGAAAAGACATGCTGGTAAATTAATGTGCTATTTCAAAAAGGGATTTTTCCTTCGTCAGTCGAATAAAACACCGTAGGAAAAGGGGGAAAGACAATGGAGAAGAAAACAAAGAACAGAAGATGGCTGAAATGGCTTCTGGGTTTTTTAAGTGTTCTTATTGCTATAGCAATTGCAGCGCTTATTTTTGTAAACGTTTACATTGGGAAGTCCAAGCCCCTTATTGAAGGAGAGGCGGCAGTAGCAATACTGGAAAGCGACGTTACAGTTATTCGTGACGAGATAGGCGTTCCACACATCCAGGCGGCTACAGACGCTGACCTTTACCGGGCTCAAGGATATGTGCAGGCGCAAGACCGCATGTTCCAAATGGATCTGTCTCGCCGGCAAGCTAGTGGAACTTTGTCGGAAGTGATTGGTGCAGATGCAGTCGATACCGATAAGTTTTTCCGGACTTTCAGTTTGCGGGATGCTGCTGAAAAGTCATGGGCTGGCTATGACGCAGAAGCGAAGCAAGTACTTGAATGGTATGCGGAAGGCGTCAATGCTTATATAGAAAAAGCGAAAGAAAACGGCAGTTTAAGCTTTGAGTTTGCTCTTCTCGGCTATGAACCGAGTGAATGGACTCCTGTTGATTCTCTTACAATCGGTAAATTCATGGCTTATGACCTCGGCGGACATTGGAATACGCTTGCTGTCCGCCACTGGGCATTGAACGAATTCCCAGAAGAAAAGGCACGGGAGCTGTTTATCAAATATCCGGATAATGCACCGGCAATTTTGGCAGCAAACAAACAGCAGCCAGTTAAAGTGGCAGGGGAATTCAATGCTTCCGTCATTCCGCCAGAATTCAACGGCAGCAATAACTGGGTAGTATCGGGAGACAAGACGGCGAGCGGAAAACCGCTGCTGGCTGACGACCCGCATCTTGGTCTCAGCACACCGTCTATCTGGTACCAGATGCATCTGGAATCACCTGATCAAAATGTCAGTGGAGTTATTTTTGCAGGTATTCCCGGAATCATTCTGGGACATAATGAAGAAATTGCGTGGGGCGTAACCAATGTCGGCCCGGATGTCCAAGACCTCTACATTGAAACTCCGAATCCGGAAGACCCAACACAATTCCGTTATGAAGGTGAATGGGAGCAGGCGGAAGTAAGAAATGAACCGATAAAAGTGAAGGACGGAGAAACGGAAGATTTCGAAGTGGTGGTAACTAGGCATGGCCCTGTCGTTTCGAACGTGCTGTATGACGAAGAGGAACCGGGAGCAGTCTTTTCAATGCAATGGACAGCACTTGAGCCGACGCTTGAATTACAGGCAGTTCTGAATTTCAATAAAGCTTCCAATTGGGAAGAGTTTGAACTGGCGCTGGAGGATTTCCAAGCCCCGGCCCAGAACTTTGTCTTTGCCTCTACAGATGGAACCATCGCCTATAAAGCGAATGGCCGCATTCCTATCCGGAAATCAGGGGATGGTCAATTGCCGGTTCCCGGCGATTCAGTGGAATATGGCTGGGAAGGGTATGTGCCATTTGATGAATTACCGCGTTCAGTCAATCCAGAAAGCGGATTTATTGCGACAGCGAACAATGAAGTCATTGATGCTTCGTATCCTTACCACATTACAGATTTTTGGGCGCAGCCATATCGCTACGAGCGGATTTCAGAGGTGCTGGAGGCATCAGATGGTTTGACGGCACAGGATATGATGGATCTGCAGATGGATCAGAAGAATCTGTACGCAGCTGAATTTTTGGAACAAATGATTTCCACAGTGCGCGATGAAACCGGTAAATATAATGGAGTGCTCGATATGCTGGAAGAGTGGGATCAATTTGACAGCGAAGACCAGGCGGCACCTTTGGTCTTTCATAAATGGATGAAACAATTGCCCGAGACTTTATTGGCGGATGAATTCCCTAAGGATGTTTTCGAGATGCTAGCAGGCAAAAATCATATTACAGATGAAATGATGCGCGCTGCTTTTGCTGGAAACGAAGGCGTGTGGGTAACAGAATATGGCGGCACTGCAAAATGGCTGGTAGATTCGTTGGAAAGCGTGATGACTGAAATTGAAAACGAGCAAGGAAATGAACAGGCTGATTGGAGCTGGGGGGAACATCATCAATTGACCTTCCCGCATCCGCTTGCAGGGGCCTCCCCAATTTTCGCTGAATTTCTTAACCCGGACCCCGTTCCTATCGGAGGATCCAATATCACAGTTCAGGCTGCTGCCTCGACACCTCAAGGTAATGTTAATCACGGAGCTTCCTGGCGGTTTGTTGCGGATTTGGATGATTTATCAAGTGCCTACCATATCGTTGGTCCTGGTTTAAGCGGGCACATAAAATCGGATTACTTCCATAACCAAGTGGACGATTGGGCAAAGGGTGATTTCCATGAAACAAAGATTATTGAAGACGTGGAAGGGTCGACATTAATATTGAACGCTGAATAAGTTGAACTCCGAAAGCGTTCGTAAAGGGTTTTTGCTACCTTTGCGAACGTTTTTTTAAATACTATTTTTAAGTTTTCTGATTATTGGTAGTATAATAATGTGCATATTCGTAGCAATAAACGGTAGAAATAACTTATATGAAAAAGATTAAATAGAAAGTAGGTGGTATTAGATGAACGCTAAAACAATCGTGAAACATTTTGGTTTTGAAGTAGAAAACGAGCCGGTCAGTATCTATTCATTTTCACCCGTCTACCGGATGGCAAGACCAGAAGGGGATTTCATTGTCAAAAAAACGCAGCATCCGATTGAGAAAGCGAATCGTCTTATAAACTACACAAAAAGATTAAAGAGAGATGGCGTTAATGTGGTTACTCCAGCAAAGGTTCCAGCAGAAAATCCGATGACCTTCGATGAAGAAACTTATGTCGTTTATCCTTTTATAGAAGGAGAACCCTATTTAGGGAAGAATCATGAAATTAAAGAAGCAGGAAGGTTGCTTGGAAGAATTCACTCGCTGTCTCCTTTAGAAAATGACATTAAATTGGATTCTTACGATGTATTTGATTTCAATGATGAGGAAGTTAAAGAAAGCTTCCAAAATATTATGCAGAATGCAGCTGTACATGATGTTGCGATAAATCCGGAATTAGAAGTCCGGCTTCTGCAGGCGGTTCAGCAACAGGAGGAGCTGGAGCAGGGCGGCTTGATTTTTGTCGCAACCCCACATGATTTCAAAGCGAACAACCTGATTTATGCCCCTCAACCTTATTTGATCGATCCGGATAATGCTGGGTGGGTTCCCCGTATCTTTGATTTGGCCTTGGTCCTGTTGTTGTTTCATAATGAACTTGCTTCGGCACCCGACCGGCCATTTACAAAAAATCAATGGCACTTATTTCTAGGAGGATATGGGGAATTCGTGACCTTATCGAATATAGAAAAAGCAATGTGGCCGAAAGCATTTGAACATGTTTTCCTTGATGAAGTCATGTGGCTAATGGCGGATGTGGAAGAGGATTGGCAGAAGCCGGAGCAGCGTAATTTGTTTGAAGGTCTTATCCAGTTGTTCTTAAGCTATGAAGAATATAGTTTAACTTAAATGCAGTCCATCGAATCAAAGGGAAGTGAGCATTGAACATAACTTGGGCATCATTCTACTTGTCGTAAACCACAAAAAGAATAAATGTCTACAAGAATCACATATAATTATATGACTACAGGAGTTTTAAAGTAATTCCATAGAAATAACCACGGCTGCACTAAACCGTGGTTATAAATTCATCTAGTATTAGCTTTTTTCGTTTTGCAATTTTTCAAATAGAATTTGAGCGCCTTTTGGACTGAGGATTAATCCTGGAGCAAATTCTTTATTTTCACTTAATACTTTGCCCGTTACTGCACAGGCTCCTTCTGCTTTAAATTTTTTTAAAAGAATGAAGTCCCCGTCCATAAATATTTCCATCGGATCTCCCTCTTTTAAGTTTAGTATTCTTCGCAGTTCCATTGGGAAGACAACACGTCCCAATGGATCGATTTTTCTAACTATACCTGTACTCTTCACTTTAATTCTCCTTTCATTTTCAATAGTTTTGTATTTTATGATTTTAAATACATTTATACCATTATCACCCTATTTCTTCACTAGAGCAAAAGAAATTTTACGATATTTAATTTAATTGTTGGAATAAGTAAATCACCGGATAATAATTTAAAACTGAAGTGAGAAAGTTCACCTTTTAGTTTGTCTTACAGCCAGAAGTGACAAATAACATGTTTCTTTTCAATACGTTATACTGGAGAAAAAAGATGCGGGGCGTATGTAATGAAACGGATACTGGCAGTAGGAATTGGCGGAATGGTTGGCTCGCTCTTGCGGACAGGGATATACCTGGCGGTTGCCGGAGGAGTTGGACTTTGGCTAGTGAACATAGCAGGCAGTTTTTTTATCGGGCTTGCAGCGGTCCGCCTGAGTCGCCAATCGGCAGAGCTGCGGTTATTGGTATCGACAGGTTTATTAGGCTCGTTTACAACATTTTCTGCTTTCTCTGCTGATTGGTTCTATTATCTGGATTCATCCATTTGGTGGGGGATGGCATTTGCTGTCGGCATGACAGCCGTATGTATTGCCTCGGCCGCAGTTGGCTTGTGGCTTGGCAGAAAAGGGGTGAAATCATGATCGGCATTGCGGCTGGCGGGTTTATAGGAGCCATCGCGCGCTATTTGTTTTATGTGCTGGTCGAAAGCAGAATGTGGAAGCCAAAAGTGGCAACTTGGTTAGTCAACAGCATTGGTTCATTGGTGCTCGGCCTGTTTATTGGCAGCGGTAGCTTGTCCGCTTTCTGGATCACTGGTTTTCTTGGAGCCTTCACAACATTTTCGACCATGGCTTTGGATGTTGTAAAAGATATAGAAGATGGCAGATGGCTGCAGGGGGGCCTCTATATTTTCGCCACTTTAGCCAGCGGCATCGGCCTATTTGGCCTTGGCTATAGCTTCATTCAATAAATTTTAATCCGCCTTCAGCCAGTGCAGGCGATTTTTATGCGAACGACTACCAATCTCGCTTAACACCCATAAATCTACAATAAGCAAAAATACAGCCGCTTTTCGGACTTCCGAAAAGCGGCTGTATTTATTTGACGATGATGACCGGCGCCTGAACGCGTTTCGCCACTTTATGGCTGACACTGCCAAGAACCATTTCCTGCAGTGCATTCAAGCCTCGGCTCCCGATCAGTACTACATCATAGCCGGTTTCATTGGCGTGTTTAACGATAGTCGGTCCAGGAACACCATGCAGTGTTTTAGTTTCAAATCTGACTCCAGCCGATTGGAAAATCTCTTCAAGCGGCGCTAAATGCTTACGGCGTTCCAGATGGACTTCGTCGCTGCTTTGGCCATGAAGAATTTCGGTCCGCGCTTTTTCGTAATCGATGACGTACAATAACGTAACGAAAGCTTGTGGATTGGCTTTGGCCATTTTGACCGCTTCATGAGCGGCTCTCTTTGAATGGGCGGAGCCATCGGCGGCCACTAAAATTTTCTCATACATGGAGCATCCCCCTTAATGTGCACTTTTGCCTGAATTGCCATAGGTCGCCAATTTGTCGACGAGTTTCTGGCTGGAAGCATTTAAACCGGTGATTTCAACAGTTTGTCCTTGCGCCTGAAGTTTATTCATGACCCGGTCAATCGCGCCGACGCCTGAATCGTCCCAAACAGTTGCGTCTGAAAAGTCCAATACAACTTCCTCAGAAGCTTCGACTTTATCAAACGCAGTGACGAAGTCTTGTGAAGACGCGAAAAATAATTGTCCGTGTATGGTATATCTATTCGACGTATTGAATTCCAATCCTTCTTTGCGAACTTCGACTTTGGAAATCTTAGCTGCAAACAGAACTGCGCTCAAAATGACGCCCGCGAATACACCTTTCGACAAGTCGTGTGTATAAACCACAACAATGACGGTTAGCAGCATGACCATGGCATCTGATTTGGGGGCAGTCGCTAAATACTTGAATGAACCCCAGTCAAAAGTACCGATGCAGACCATGACCATGATGCCGGCTAATACTGGCATCGGGATTTGGATAACCCAATTGCCTAAGACAATAATTAGGAACATGAGGAATACGCCGGCTGTAAAAGTGGACAATCGGCCACGGCCGCCAGAACGAACATTGATGCCGGATTGGCCAATCATGGCGCAGCCCGCCATCCCACCGAAAAATCCAGTAATGATGTTAGCGATTCCTTGGCCGCGAGCTTCCTGGTTTTTATCCGACCCGGTCTCTGTTGCATCATCAAGTATCGATGCAGTCAATAAGGATTCCAACAAGCCGATGACCGATAAAGCCAAAGCCGTCGGAAAAATGATCTGCAAAGTTTCAAAATTGAACGGTACGCTTGGGATGAAGAAGCTTGGCAAGGTTTGAGAAATGGTACCGAGGCTGCCAACATTCTGCATGTCGATTCCGCCGTACATGACAACTCCCGTTAACACCAGAATGGCAATCAAAGGCGCCGGAATAGCTGTGAAAAATCGTGGCAGAATGTAGACAATCGCTAAAGTAACTCCCACAAAAACGTAAGTGATGGCATTAATTCCGAAAATGAACGGCACTTGTGCCATAAAAATCAGGATAGCCAGTGAATTAACAAAGCCGATCATGACAGCACGTGGAATAAATTTCATAAAGCGGGCAACTTTCAAAACCCCGAAAATCAATTGGAGTACACCGGTCAACACAGTGGCGGCTAGTAAATAATCCAATCCATGGTCACGAACCAGCAGTACCATGGCAAGCGCCATTGCGCCGGTTGCAGCAGATATCATAGCGGGTCTTCCGCCGACAAAGGAAATGATGACAGCGATGGAAAACGAAGCGTATAAGCCAACCATCGGATCGACTCCGGCGATGATGGAGAAGGCAATTGCTTCGGGGATAAGCGCAAGAGCCACAACAATTCCGGCCAAAATGTCTCCGCGGATATTGCCGAACCATTGCTCTTTATAAGATAAGGTATTCAAAAATTTCCACTTCCTTCTATATTAATTAAACAGACTAGTTGAAGTCGGTATTTCATAAAGCAACGGCATCTTTTAATCGAACTTTTACGGCTTCATTCCATGCTGCCGATTAATGAAAAATCTCTTCGATGAACTTATTCGGACAATAACTTTAAAACTGTATCACCTTTTTTTTAGCTTGTAAACACGATTCATTCAAATATGCGTTTGACTGTAAACGCTAGTAGGAATATACTGAAGATAACAATCAAATCTTTATTTGAATGAAAGAGGTGCCAGCATGAAAGAATTGTGTGAAGTTACAAAAGTCCATCCGGAGGTGGTCGATCGTGTGCAGAAGAACATGACCGATTTAGGTGAGGTGGCTAACCTATTTAAAGCGCTGGCGGATGAAACCAGATTGAACATTGCATATGCGTTAACAATAGAAGAAGAAATGTGTGTCTGTGATATTGCTGCCGTCATCGGATCATCTACAGCGACGGCCTCCCATCATTTGCGTTACCTAAGAGAGCGGGCATTGGCAAAGTCCGAACGCAAAGGCAAGCAGATCTATTATTCCTTATCTGACGATCATGTTCGCCAATTAGTGACAATCGCCCATGAGCACACGAAAGAGGGTGTGGAAAATGGTTAAAACTTACCGTCTCGAAAATTTATCGTGTACGAGCTGTGCTGCCAAGTTCGAAAAAAACATTCAGAGTTTGCCGGATGTGAAAAACGTCAATTTAAATTTTGGGGCTTCCAAACTGACTATTGATGGAGAGGTGACGATTGAAGCCCTCGAAAAAGCAGGAGCTTTCGATCATATCCGTGTTTATCCTGAAAAAGAAAGAGTGAAGCTCGTTCCGTTTTATCAGCGTCGCCAGACGATAGAAACTGCGCTTTCGTTGCTGTTGCTGATAGCGGGAATCATCGCTTCATTCCAAATTGGTGAAACCCATCCTTGGTCAATCGCTTTATTTGGCAGTTCCATGGCAATAGGCGGTTACCATATGTTTTGGACTGGTCTGAAAAATCTCAGTACACTTCAGTTTGATATGAAAACCTTGATGACCATTGCAATTATCGGTGCGGTCATCATTGGCGAATGGCGGGAAGGTGCGGTTGTGGTGTTCCTTTTTGCTGTAAGTGAAGCACTGGAATCGTTCTCCATGAACAAAGCACGCCAGTCTATCCGAAGTCTGATGGATTTGGCTCCAGCACGGGCGCTGATTCAGCGCGGCGGGGAATTGGTTGAGTTGGATACAGAAGATATTCGCATTGGAGACGTTCTGATCGTCAAACCGGGACAGAAAATCGCTATGGATGGCACGGTCCTTCGGGGACGTTCTGCTGTTAACCAGGCAGCGATTACAGGAGAGTCGATTCCTGCAGTTAAAACTGCGGGAGATGAAGTGTTTGCAGGTACGTTGAATGATGAAGGGGCGCTTGAAGTCACAGTTACGAAACGTGTCGAAGACACCACCATCGCAAAGATTATTCATCTGGTAGAAGAAGCGCAAGCTGAAAAAGCGCCAACTCAGAAATTTATCGATCAGTTTGCCAAATACTACACACCGGCAATCATTGCTATCGCTTTTTTCGTGGCATTGGTGCCCGGCTTTCTAACAGGTAACTGGGAACTGTGGGTTTATCAAGGTTTGGCAGTGCTTGTTGTAGGGTGTCCGTGTGCGCTTGTTGTCTCGACACCAGTTGCCATTGTGACAGCTATCGGTAATGCTGCACGCCAAGGTGTACTCATCAAAGGCGGTGTCCATTTGGAGGAAACCGGACGAATTAATGCAGTCGCTTTTGACAAGACGGGTACGTTGACGAAAGGTTATCCTGAAGTGACAGATGTTTTGGCAGAGGGTTTTATTTCAAAAGAAGAATTGCTGACACTAGCGGCTTCTGTTGAAGTAATGTCACAGCATCCGCTGGCGAGAGCCATTACAAAAGAAGCGGCAAAGGTTTATGATTCTGAAAATTTCAATTCCGTTACCGGCAAAGGGGCGTATGCAGACATTAAGAAAGAAACCATTTACGTCGGCAGTTTGAATTGGGCCGAAGAAAAGGGCTTACGCATTCCGGAAAAAGCGCGTAAACTGCAAGAGAGTGGGAAGTCTGTCACCGCTGTATTTTCACAAATGAAGTTGCTTGGCGTTATCGCAGTAGCAGATGCCATCCGCACAGAAAGCCCTTCAATCATCAAAAAACTGAAAGCGATGGGCATTGGCGAGACCATCATGCTGACAGGTGATCATCCAGCTACAGCAGCAGCTATAGCAGAGGAAATCGGAGTCACAGATGTTCGGGCAGGATTGATGCCGGAAGACAAGTTATCTGCAATTAAAGAATTGAAAAAACAATATGGCAGAGTGGCAATGGTTGGTGACGGCATTAATGATGCACCTGCTCTGGCGGCCTCCAGCATTGGGATTGCCATGGGTGGAGCCGGAACAGACGCAGCGCTGGAAACAGCAGATATTGCGTTAATGGCCGATGATTTGGAGAAACTTCCCTATACAATTCGACTCAGCCGAAAGACATTGCGTATAATAAAAGAAAATATCGTCTTTGCATTAGGGCTGAAGATAATTGCGTTGCTTTTAATTATTCCAGGTTGGTTGACCTTATGGATTGCGATCTTTGCAGATATGGGTGCCACACTATTGGTAATTTTAAATGCATTGCGTCTTGTGAAAGTTCAGAAGTGAGGCACGTTTGGAGGTTTTGTATTGAAATTAACAGAATGGACAATGGAAGAACAAGAACAGCTGATTCATTTTATGACAACAAACTCATGGCCGTTTCATGGCCATGAGCATCCAGTGCGGGCTTTGATTGAGAAAACGATTGAAGAAGGCGGCTATAAATCTGATCAAGTGACAACTTTTTGGATTGAAAATGACGATAATCAACAGGTAGGCTTAGTGAAAATATTTGATTTGCAGGACGATATCCCGCTTTTCGACTTGCGGATTGCCGACCCTTACCGCAGCAAAGGATACGGTCCGAAAGCTTTGAAGCTTGTCGCGGACTTTGTTTTCTCGCTTCCTGAGAAAAAAATCCGTCTGGAAGGCAATACGCGCCATGATAATTTTGCAATGCGCAAAGCGTTCGAGCGGACCGGTTTTGTTAAAGAAGCGCATTTGCGGCAGGCATGGTTTTCTCCACGAGAAAATCGATATTATGATGCGGTGACTTATGGGATGACGCGCGAGGATTGGCAGGCTGGCATTACCACACCAGTGCTATGGGATGATGCGGTCGTAGAATCGAAAGAGCTGCCTTTTAATCCGGTATTACTCGACTTTCCGGAAGAATTTGAATCGGAGCGGTTGCTAATACGCGCACCTAGAAGAGAGGATGCACAAGCCAGTTACGAAGCTGTGGTGCACTCTTTGGAGGCATTCCGGCCATGGCTGCCATTTGCGCAGCAAAAGCCGGATCTTGCAGAAACCGAAGCGACATTGATTGAAGCCGAGGCTAATTTCAAATTGCGCAAGGATTTGCGTCTTCACTTTTTCCTTAAAGAAACAGGACAATTTATCGGCTCTACAGGACTTCACCGCATTGACTGGGAAGTGCGTAAATTTGAGATTGGCTATTGGGTAGACAGCCGCTATGAAGGCAAAGGTTTTGTCACGGAAGCAGTAGAACGCATTACCCGCTTTGCTTTTGAGGAACTGGATGCCAATCGTGTAGAAATTCGCTGCGATCCTGACAATGTCCGCAGCCGTGCTGTGGCCAACCGTCTGAAATTCGAACTGGAAGGGATTTTGCGCAATGATACGATTTCCCGGGTAGGAAATAAGCTTCGGGATACTTGTGTCTACGCCAAAGTCAGAGAATAACACGAGTTGAGGGCATAAATACAAAAAACAGGAAAGGGAAATCATCGATTTCCCTTTCCTGTTTTTATTTGGTGAACTGCTGCTCAAAAAGAAAGGGCCGTCCCGGCAGTCAAGTACATGACTGCGAGACAACCCGATAGTTCTTCTTTCATTACTTACTTCAGCTATACGCCCTTACGTCCAGTAACCAAATTGATAACTAAAACGATTGCAGCAATGATTAAAAGAATGTGTATTAGTCCGCCTGCTACGTCCATCAAGAATCCGATAAGCCATACTACGATAATAACTGCTAAGATAATCCAAAGAATGCGTCCCATGTTTTTCACCTGCCCCTTTTGATAATAACTATTTTGCTTATAGTAATATCTACCCTGACAGCTATCAGCTTAAACCTTTCTGAAAAAACGGACTGTTATCAGAACGCCCAAGTCCAGTTGTTTCAACCATGGCGGTATAGTAAAATGAACATAGTTACGTGAGGGAGGAAAGAATTTTGCCTACTCCAAGTATGGAAGACCATATTGAAATCATTTATTCATTAATTGAGCAAAAAGGCTATGCGCGTGTATCGGATATCGCGGAGGCCTTATCCGTGCTGCCTTCTTCTGTCACCAAAATGGTGCAGAAGCTGGATAAAGACGGATACTTAATATATGAACGCTATAGAGGTCTGGTGTTGACGCCAAAAGGCCAGAAATTGGGGAAACGACTATTGCAGCGGCATGGTCTGCTTGAGCAGTTTCTTCGGGTGATCGGTGTAGACGAAGAACGGATTTATGGTGATGTTGAAGGCATCGAGCATCATTTGAGCTGGAATTCAATCGATCGGATTGCTGATTTGGTCCAACTGCTGGAAGAAAGCCCGGATTTTACGGAAAAGCTTGAACAGATGAAGAAACAAGGAAAAGACAGTTAAAGAAAATAGGAGGAGCTAACTATGGCTTTACACCCAGGATTAAAAGCGACATTACAAGTAAAAGACCGTTCGACCTCGCAATGGATTTTATCGGATGGTTCAGGCGATGAAGTAATGATGAACGCATCAGAAATAGAAGAAGGACAAGAAATCGGAGAAGATATTGAAGTTTTTCTTTACCGCAATCGCCAAGGCGGCGTTTCAGCAACACCGATGATTCCTCATATTTTGCCAAGTGAATACGGCTGGGCAAAAGTATTAAAAGTCTCACCCCGTGAAGGTGCAGTCGTTGACATCGGGACGACCCGGGAAGTTTATCTGCTGCCAGCCGACCTTCCGCAGATCATGGAATTATGGCCGAAACAGGGCGACCATATCTTTATGACCCTTCGTACAGATCGCCACGGCGATTTATACGGGCGTCTGGCAACTGAAGAAAAGGTTCTTGAATTGATGCAGCCCGCGCCGGAAACCGTCTTTAACCAAAACCTGCAGGCCCGTGCTTACCGCTTATTGCCGGTCGGTACCTTTATGCTGTCAGTACCTGAAATGTACAGGATCTTCATTCACGAAACAGAACGCCATGAAGAACCACGCCTTGGGGAAGAAAAAACGGTTCGCATCATCGACGTAAAAGACGATGGTACATTAAATGGCTCCCTGCTTCCAAGAAAGCAGGAACGATTGGCGGATGACGCGGATGAGATCATGCGTTATCTCGAAGAATCGGGCGGTAAGATGCCATTCACTGACAAATCTTCTCCGGACGAAATTCAAGAGATTTTCGGCATGAGCAAAGCTGCTTTCAAGCGCGCACTCGGTAAATTATATAAAAACCGCCAGATCGTCCAAGAAGAAGGATGGACCAAGTCAACAAAATAAAGGAACCTTTTCAAATTAATTTCGTATTAATTTGAAGAAAGGGGCAATACACTAATGAAAAAATTACTCACTGTTATAGCATTACTGTTCACTTTTTCTGTACTGGTTCCGTCTTACAGTTCGGCAAATGTAGGCATCAATGAAAAGTTTGGTTTGCCAATTGTGGTTTACGGAGGTAATTTATCGGCTGATGAAAAAGCATCTGTCGCTGAAAGCCTGGATGTCGCTGGGGAAGTGGACGTAGAAGAAATTGAAGTAACAGGCCAGGATTTGGTCAACTATATTAAAGATGGCGATTCCCGTGCCAATATGTACTCATCCGCAAAAATCACCCGTAAAGATGAAGGCGCCGGCTTGGTCATTGAAATCGTGACTCCTGAAAACATTACACAGGTAACGTCTGAAATGTATGCCAACGCTATGCTTACTGCAGGAATCGAGAACGCGACGGTAGAAGTGGCGTCGCCTAAAGCGGTAACCGGCCATTCGGCACTTGTTGGGATTTATAAAGCCTATGAAGTGAACGGCGAAGAACTGGATCCCGAACGGACAGACGTCGCAAATGACGAATTGACCGTTGCAACTGAACTTGCAGATGGTGGAGTCGAAGATGCAAAGGTCAGTGAATTATTAACCGAAATCAAAAAACAGATTGCTGAACAAAATCCGGCTACACGTGAAGAAGTCGAACAAATAGTTGAAGATCAATTGAGCAAGCTTCAAATTGAACTGAGCCCGGAAGACCGCCAGTTATTGGTGGATCTGATGGACCGCATCCGCAAGCTTGACATCGATTTTTCGCAATGGTCAACGCAACTGGAAGATTTGAGCAAGACGATTGAAGACAAAATCGGCACAATCGTCAACGATGAAGGATTTTGGGAAAGTGTAAAAACCTTCTTTAGAAACTTGGCTGATACAGTACGCGGCTGGGTGAATTAATTTGAAACAGGCAGGTCCCTATTTGATGGGACTTGCCTGTTTTTTTATAAAGCATAATAGCTTGCATGAACGAATTTACAATGATAGTATAAAATTAATATCTCGAATTCAAGATAAATAGGAGGAGAAATAATGAAATTAGAAGGAATTCACCACGTTTCAGCTTTAACAGCAAATGCCGATGCCAATCATGACTTTTTTACGCGTATCCTTGGGATGCGTCTAGTGAAAAAAAGTGTCAATCAGGACAATTCGTCTTCTTATCACTTGTTTTATGCTGATGCTGTCGGAACTCCCGGCACTGACATGACCTATTTTGACATTCCCATGGCCGGGCGGACACATCCTGGTGTTTCAAGCATCAGCAATACGGCATTCCGTGTGAAAAGTGAAAGTGCTTTAGATTACTGGATTCAACGTTTTGATGAATTCAAGGTTCCTCATGGAAAAATCGAACAGCGATTCAACCGTGCCAGCTTAACGTTTCAGGATTTTGAAGGCTCTAGATTAATGCTCGTCGTCGATGATGGAAGTGGAATCGACTATGGAATACCTTGGACCAAAGCCGGGATTCCAGAGGAGTTTGCAATTGTCGGATTGGGGCATGTGCGTCTCACTGTACGGAAAAGTGAAAAAACGGCAGCTGTTCTGACATCTATTATGGGATTCGAACAGATAGGAGCTTATCCATCTACAGTAGAAGGGCAAAAAGATATTTTGGTCTTTTCGACAGGAAAAGGTGGTCCTGCTGGCGAAGTACACTTAGAGGAACGCTCAGACCTTCCACCGGAACGACCAGGAAGAGGAAGTGTCCATCATGTTGCGTTCCGCGTAAAAACGTACGAAGATTACAGCAAATGGAATGAGTACTTGCGCTCGAATGGTTTTATGACGTCGGGTGAAGTCGACCGCTATTATTTTAAAGCGATTTATTTCCGCGAGCCTAATGGAATTCTATTTGAGTTGTCTACAGATGAACCGGGCTTTGCAACGGATGAACCGATGGATGCTTTGGGACAAGAGTTGGCATTGCCGCCATTTTTGGAACCTAAACGTGCTCAGATTGAAGCATCTCTTCGCCCGTTGAGTATCAATCAGTGAATAGGAGGAGAAGGGAAAATGGATTTTAAATTAATCGAGTTAGGCAGTGACGAATTTGCATACCGACTTGAAGAAGATGGCATGATGAAAGCGGAAATTACGTGGACTGAATTGGCAGATGTCATGGTCATCGAACACACTTTTGTTGATGAGTCGATGCGCAATAAAGGGCTGGCCAAGAAGCTTTTAGATCAGGCAGCTGACTATGCCCGCGAACACAGCTACAAAATGGAACCTGTTTGCTCTTATGCGGCAGTAGCTTTTGACCGCTACAAAGAATATGACGACGTTAAAATATAAAAAAACACACAAAAAGCAATCCTCTGTCAATTGAGTGGATTGCTTTTGCTAATTACTGACTATGTAATTTTTCATTTGTTACCTCCGGTTAGATGCTTGTCATGAAGAAAACAATAGCTGTTAAAATTGAAGCTCCACCAACACCATACATGAAATCTGCTTGATTAAAAATTAGATTTTTTTCCATTTTCTAGAACCCCTTTCAAATCTTTGTTATTAATAAAATACCCGAATTATCGCAGTTAAAACATTCTTTGAAAGAAATCTCTGTCTTCATTGATCATCCAAAGCATCAGCACGTTGAAAATCTTCCATATATAAGATGAGATAAAGGACAGATAGATCGAACAGGTTTTATTAATATGATTAGGGGAACAGAGTAATTAAGTAACCAAATCCTTATTTGTACGTATACTCATAAGAGACTAAAGGAAGAGGTGGAAAGAATGAATCAAGAAGTAATAAGTAGAGCAGGAGAGAAAGTGCTCGGCATTATCGGCATCATCTTTAATATTTTAGCAATTGCCTTAATCGGTTTTGCAATGGCAAGTTACGCGAATGTCCAGGGTACACCAGAATTCGAGCAGTTTTTAGAAGAGGAAATCATGTCAAATCCGGAATTCTCAAATCCGGAAGATGTGCAAATGATCATGGATACGATGTCTTCAAGCTTAAATGTAGTTGGGTGGGTGTTAATTGCACTATTGGTTTTAAGTACAATCTTGGCAATTCTCGCATTAGTCAACCTGCGGAAAAGAGGTAAAGCATCCACAGCCGGTGTCTTCTTCATCATTGCTGGTTTGTTTGCAGGATTATTATCCCTTACTTCAATTCTTTTCTACATTGCTGCGATTATGTGCTTTGTCCGCAAGCCGCCAGTGCAAAAAGATCAGAATTTGCGCGATGACGATTTTAAGTATCAAGAAGATCAGCTTCGTCGTAAAGAAGAATCTGTGCACCGCGAAGATGATAGGGTGCGCCGGGATGATACAACGACCCGCAACGATGATACACCTTACCGTCCACTATAAAGCAAACAAAAATACCGAAATAAAAAGAGACGTTCAGATTTTACCTGAACGTCTCTTTTATTGATCTAATAAAATTAGCCGCCTATAAAGCTGCTGATTTCAGATGATAGACATATTTGGCGGTTTGCAGTGGGTGGCCTTCAAACATTTCTTCAAATTCCTCGATAAACTCAAAGCCATTCGCTTCATAGAAATTGCGGCCTTTCGTATTTTCACTTTCCACATAGACAAATAATTGGTTGCCGTTAAGCAGGTAGCTCAGGCCGCTGTTCAGCAACTGTTTACCGTAACCCGAACGTTGAAATTCTGGCTTCATATAGATAGCAATTAGTTCAGCATCTCCGTCTTCATCTACTTTTGTGAAATTAGCGAAGCCGACGGGCTGTCCTTCATGCTCTGCAAGCAAGATGATCGTTCTTTTTAAGCGCATCTCCATCATGGGAGTAGAATAGGATTTATCTAAAAAGCTTTCTTGGACATTAGAGGGAATGATTCCAGCGTACGTATCATTCCAGCTAACTTTGGCAATTTCCTGAACAGATGATATATCTGCGGATGTACCGGTACGAATCATGCAATCACCTCTGAAATTCTTTCTGCAATCATATCAAAAAAAGAGCTCAATAGCCACTAATGTGGAATAATAGAAGCAAAAGGAGGCTGTAAAATATGGACTGGAAGACCTATCATTTTGAAGAATTAACAGCAAGAAAACTATATGAGGTACTAAAGCTGCGGGTGGATGTATTTGTAGTGGAGCAAAATTGTCCATATCCGGAACTGGATAATTTAGATCAGCAATCCGTTCATCTGCTTTGCAGTGAAAACGATGAAGTGTTGGCTTATGCACGACTTGTTCCGGCAGGCATAAAATACAATCTGCCTTCCATTGGCAGAGTGATCGTACATGAAAGCGCCAGAGGACGGGGCTTAGCAAAGAAGTTATTGGAGCAGAGCATCGAATACATTCTGGAAGAATGGCAGGCTCCAGCTATTCAATTGCAAGGACAAGTATATTTGCAAGGGTTCTATGAATCTTTCGGATTCCAGACCATATCGGATAGCTACGACGAAGACGGAATTCCGCATGTAGACATGAAATTTACTCGTAATCAAATGTAATACTTTTGACACACAATAAAGGATTAGCTTTATGAAAAAAGGGTAAATATTTATTAATAGACAAATTGACGAAGGAGTGCTGTAAATGGCAAAAGGAAGAGGTCTCTTATTAGCAGGATTAGCTGCTGGAGCATATGCATATTTCAAAAATCCTGAAAATCGTGAAAAGGCAACGAAAGCGTTCAATGATACGAAAGTGAAGGTGAATTCTTATATGGAATCACAAAACCTGGACAAAAACGGCAATCCGGTTTCGAATACTTCTGATACGCTGAGCAACACTGAAAAACGCGAAAACAAAATGGTTTCAGAAGGCGGCGCCTCAGCCAGTGTCCAATACTATAATGAGCAGCAGCAAAAGGATAAAGAAAACGAAAAGGACGATTTGAAGCTGTCGTCAAATGATGTTAGCAAAGAGAAAGCTGAAAACACAGCTTCAGCTGCTCCAGAGAACAAAATAAGCACAGATAATCTATAAGAAAAAGGATGGTCCCGGACCATCCTTTTTACTGCCAATTATTTTTTGGAACTTACTGCATTGAGCAAAGCAACAGTCAGTAGCAGAGATCCACTAACGAAGAATCCCTGATTAGGGCTCAAAGCAAAAGCTCCTGTAGTACTGGAGCCTGCGACAACCCCGATGGAAAAGAAAGCATAAAAATAACCATAAGCCCGTCCGCGGGATGCCAAAGTTGTTGAATCGATCAATAAAGAATTGATCGAAGGGAACAACAAAGCGAATCCTAATCCATAGGCGCACATGCTGGCATACAGCAACGGTTCCACTGATGCTGCACTTAAGAAGAATAGAGAAGCACCCATAATGGAGAAGCCGGCGATTAAAGTGTAGATGGGTCTAGCAAAGTCGAAAATTTGATTGACGGGAAGCAGGAACACCAAAATGGCTGAAATTCCAAAGACGCTCAATAACAAACCACTGAGCTGGGAATCCAGCCCGAGTCCTTCCACTTTCAGCGGCAGCATATAAGCCAGTACACCCTGCGAAAACATCAGGAAAAATGCGCCAGAAAAAGATCGGAGTAAGCCGCTGTTTCTAAACACATCCTTGTAGGAGTCAACAGATTTAATAACCTCTTCTTTCTTTACAACAGTCTGCCGTAAAGTGAAAAAAGCCACAACCCCGATTAGCAGAATCAGCATCCCGGTAAGGAGCATGGTTTCCGGAACGCTGTTGCGGCTCGTATAGATGGCACCATAAGCGGGCCCAAGAATTGCCGCCAGCCCGACAAAAGCACCGGATAAGGCAGCTCCTTTACCGCGTTTGGCTGATTCTGTCCGATTGGCAAGATACGTGAAAGCAGCGGGAACTGTGAGTCCAGCTGCTAATCCATGGAAGAACCTAACAACCAGCAGACTATAAGGGCCGTCAATTGAAGAGTATGTAAATAACGTCAAGCTTGTTGATAACAAGCCGACAACTAAAACGGCAAACGGTCCTTTTCGATCGGAAAAAATACCGGAAATAACGTTTCCAAACGTATTGGATAGTGAATACATGCCGACTGCCAATCCGGCAATAAAGGGACTGGCACCAAGTGACATGGCGTAGGTGCTTATGATAGGAAGTTGAGCAAACAGATCAAAGAAAGCAAAAAAGATGATTATATAAACGAAAATGCGCAAGACGGTTCCTACTTTCCTGAACAAATAACAATTATCTGGATTTGTTCACCCTTGTGAAAGGGTAAAGATAGCTATAGTTTTATTATACCATCGGAGGTCTGATGATGAAAAAAGCAATGTTTATATTAAATCCATCTGCAGGAAAAGAGCGTGCTTCCGAATATCGTGAACAAGTGGAAGAAACACTCGCTTCAATGGGCTATGAAGTGGACACAAGAGAAACGCAAAAAGCAAAAGACGCCACACATTTTGCAGCAGAAGCCTGTGAAAAGAAATACGATTTCGTTGTAGCAATGGGTGGAGATGGCACGATTAACGAAGCCGTGTCCGGAATAGCGGAACAGCCGCATCAGCCCTTATTTTCATTGATTCCACTGGGAACTGTAAACGATTTTGCGCGGGCGTTGGGCATTTCGCTGGATCCGCCTGAAGCCATCGAAGCGTTGAAAACCGGTTATGAGAAGCGTGTCGATATCGCTAAAGTCGGGCAACACTTCTTCATGAACATATTGGCAATCGGCGATATTGCTGAGTCCACTTATGACGTCGATCCTGAGCAAAAAACCAAACTAGGGGCCTTGGCTTATTTTATTGAAGGCATAAAAGCGATTACAGCTGATACAGAAACTTATTTTGAAATCGAGCATGATCATGGAATATGGTCTGGAGATGCGAAACTGGTATTGGTCGCTTTGACGAATTCAGTGGGCGGCTTTGAAAAGTTGGCGCCGGAAGCTTTAACAGATGACGGCCTGCTGCACCTTTATATCATAAAGAATGCAGCTTTGCCGGCTTTCCTCCGCATCGCGACTTCGGTAGTGAGAGGTAAGTTGGAAGAAGACCCTGCAGTAGAAGCAGTTCATACCACGAAAGTTTCTATTAGAACCAATGAACCTTTAGCCTGCAACATCGATGGAGATGAAGGCTGTACGACTCCTTTTGTAATTGAAGTGTTGCCTCGTCATGTCCGGGCGCTTATCCCGCCGGACAAGGAAGAATAGGCAACAACTATTTTGTGGAATGGATTTTGAGCTTCCACCTGTTAAATGTTAAATCTATTCATTACCTACCGGGAATTTAAAGCAAACTTTCTAATTTTTAAAGTTTGTTTTGAATTCCTGTTAAAATTGAGTTTTACGAAGTAAAAATGAAACCTTTTTTGAGTGAATACGTTATATATAGTATAAATTTTGTATTAAAATGTTACGGATGGCACAAGAAAAGTATTTAAGCACTAGAGCAAATTACATAAAAAAATTACAAAAATAGCAGTATAACTCTATTCTTTTGTGTTACTTCAGTATATAGTTGAGAGAATGCTGCAAAAACTTGTACAAAGAAAGACGGGGAAACGATGAACATTATCACAGCACCATCTATTCAAGAAACTATTTCAAAAATCTTTATGAATGAAACAGAAAATTTAAACCAAATTGAAGGCTTGGATAAATTTTTTGAAATCGAAACACAGTTGATGTATGAAATTCATCACCTTGAAAAAGAGCGGGCCAAAGAAACGTTAAGAGAATTGATCGATATGCTTTCACTGCGTTCTGAAAAAGACATCATCCGCTCTATTCGCAACTACTACATCATTCTGTCTTCGGTTATGGCGCGCAAACTTTATGAAATGCGTGTACCGCCTAAAAAAGCATTTGCCTTCAATTCAGCTTGCGTGGAATTAGTAGACAAGCACATGAATGATTCTGAATTCATGTTTGTAGCAGATGAGTTGATCGAGTTCTTCGTGTCGATTATTTCTGAGCGCAAACAGCCTTCTTTTGGGCACCAAACAGTCAATAAAGTAGTCATTTACATCAACGATGAAGTAGAGCGTGATTTGTCAGTTGAAGAGATTGCCAAGCATTTCAATATTTCGACAAGCCATTTATCGCGTATTTTCAGAGAGCATGCAGGCATAACACTTGTTGAATATTTGAATGTCCGCCGTGTTGAAGAATCTCAATACTACCTGCGTCACTCGGATAAAGGCATTTCAGATATTTCCAAGCAGTTCCACTTCTGTAACCAAAGTTATTTTACACGGATCTTTAAAAAATATACTGCCGTCACACCAAAGCAATTCCGTGACAGCCAACATATTCCGTATTTCCGCTATACATTGCCACACGCCAAGTAAGGAAAGGAGAAGCAATTCTCCTTTTTTTCATGTCTATTATTCATCTGAATACAGCCGCTGGAATGCCGTAATTCTGTCACAAAAATGAAAAAATCAAACAGTGTTTCGTCCATGGATTGAATTTTCTAGCGCTTATCGTTATACTTCTTAGTAGTTGAAAAAGGTGAAGGTGACTAATTTGAAAAAGAAAATTACATTATTAATGATGATGGCAATGGCCGTTGTTTTATTAAGTGGTTGTTCGGCTGTTGAAAACAAGGAAGGATTCTTTTATTCCATCTTTGTTAAACCATTTGATTTCTCGTTGGATTATTTAGGCGGTTTGTTCGGTGGCAGTTACGGTATGGCCATTGTTGTTATTACGATCATTATCCGTTTGGTATTAATGCCTTTCATGTTGCGCACATATAAACGCCAGCAAGGAATGAAAGTGAAAATGGATGCCATGCGTCCTGAAATGGAAGATATTCAAAAGCGCTTGAAAGAAACGAAAGATAAAGAAGAGCAGATGAAGCTGCAGCAGGAAATGATGGGATTATACAAAAAGCATGAAGTCAATCCGCTGAATATGGGTTGCTTGCCTGTCGTTATCCAAATGCCGATTATCATGGGTCTTTATTTTGCTATTCTTTACTCGCCAGACGTTCGTTCTCACGAATTCCTATGGTTCAATCTTGGGTCGCCCGATGTAATTATGACTTTGATTGCGGGAGCAGTTTACTTCTTCCAGGCAAAAGTATCTTTATGGACAATGCCTGAACAGCAGCAAAAGCAGATGAAATTGTTTATCTACATTTCTCCGATCATGATCATGTTCATTTCATTTACATCAATGGCCGCTTTGCCGGTTTACTGGGCAGTCGGGGGTATTTTATTGATCATCCAGACGTTCATTGGCCGTAAATTCTATTCGAACCATCCGGAAAAAGCGCTCGAAGCAGTAGAAGATAAAAAATAATGATAAAGAGCCGGCAAATATTGCCGGCTTTCTTTTTTGGGGAGATGTTCACATGAATATGAAACTTCTGCAAGGCATAGCAATCGCACTTTTGAGCATTACAGCGTTAACTTTTCTGATATTCAGACATTTGGAAATGGCCGTATTATTCATGACGTTGCTGTTCGTTCTGACAAATAGCTTCCGCTATCGCCACATGAAAGCACAAGGCATGCACCGGGAAGCGAAATGGATGCTTGGCATGTCCGTTATTTTCGGTATTTTGTTCTTTGTCATTCTGGGAACTATTTTGTTGTAGAGGCACAAAAAAACAACGCGATCTCATTTATTGAGATTGCGCTGTTTTTGTATATTCGTATTTTTCTTTCATGCGTTCTTCCAATAGCGTATCCAATTGATTCATCAAGGCTTGGATATCACGTTCCGAAATTCGATTCAATGTTTCCATCTCCTTATGTGTTTATACTCATTTATTCGAAAAGACCATAAAGTTTTTGAGGGTCTTATGACTAAAATTGTTCGTATTTTTTTTGGGTGTATAAACCCAATAAATATAGATTTATAAAAAACGTTAGACTGGTATATTGGATGGTGAAGAAATGAGTTGGATCTTTCAAAGAATGTGGAACAAGTATAAGCAATCTCCTACTTGTTGAGGAAGATATTCAGTAATAAGAATGGTAGAATAATAAAGAAGTTGACAGAAGGAAGGTCGATTATGAAGTTTATGGATCGATTCACAAACAAAAATAATAAGTTTTATATAAAATGGATGGTGATTTGTATGTCAGCAATTATGGCCGCTTTAGCAGCAGTGTGGTTTTACATGCACGACTGGGATGTTGAACAAAGCATGAAAGCATTGGCGGAGGCAGTAGCGATAGAAGAGCCTGCTACAGAAACGCCGAAAGATGAAACTGCAGAGCCGGCTGAACCTGAAGCACCGGAAACTCAGACAACAGAAGATTCGGAAGAGCCGGAAAAGCCTGCAACAGAGGAGCCAAAGACTCCAGAGGCACAAGAACCGGAAAGTCCAGCAATAGAGGAAACGCAAGATGCTACTGTTTATCCTGAAAACAGTAAACTGCCTGCAGAACCTACTGTAATCAAAGGTGTGTTGCTGGCAAACAAGCAGCATCCTTTGCCTGAGACCTACGCACCGGGAGAAGTACCGGAAGCGCGGGCTGCTTTTGAAACCATGAAAACGGAAGCGGCGGCTTCTGGTCTGGACTTGGCCGCTTTCAGTACCTATCGTGATTTTGCACGTCAAAAACAACTGTATGAAGGGTACGTGGCGAAAGATGGTCAGGAAGCGGCGGATCGGTACAGTGCACGCCCTGGTTATTCAGAGCATCAGACAGGACTTGCATTTGATATTGGCGAAGCTGGAAAAGAACAGCATTGGGCTTCTGCCTCATTCGGTGACACGGAAGGCGGCAAGTGGCTGGCTGCCAATGCTCACAAGTATGGCTTTATTCTACGCTATCCGGAAGGCAGCGAAGAAATCACAGGCTATATGCATGAATCCTGGCATTTCCGATATGTCGGTAAAGATGCAGCTGCAGAAATTCATCAAAAAGGCATTACGCTCGAAGAGTATTTAGAAGTTCAATAAAGAAAAAACGTCTCCGTTAAAGCGGAGACGTTTTTTATGGATAGAAATAATTAAAAAATTTCTACAGGTTTTGGAGAAGAACTATTTTTCACAAAATAGGTGCCAGCAGACGCGCAATCGATTCTTTGGTTTTAATCATGCGTGTACGATCCAGGTACATCATATAAGTCAATTCAGTTGAAAGCTTTATATCCCGGTGGAAAAGTTCAGCAAGATCGGTGGATACTTTTTCATCATAAATAAAGGCATTCACTTCAAAATTCAATTTAAAGCTTCTGACGTCGATATTGGCAGTACCTACAGTGGACGCCTTGTTGTCTGTGACAATCATTTTTGTGTGGAGAAAGCCATTATCGTAGATAAAGACACGAGCACCGGCTCTCAACATTTGGCCAGCATATGAATAGGTTGCCCAATAGACGAAGGGATGATCGGGTTTATTGGGAATCATGATGCGCACATCGATGCCCGACAAAGCAGCGATGCGTATAGCGTCGTAAAAACTGGCGTCTGGTATAAAGTAGGGGGTTTGTATGTAAATATACTCTCTTGCCAAGTTGATCAACTTCAAATAACCATCTTTGATTTGTTCCCATTCCTCATCCGGACCGCTGGAAACGATTTGCATAGATGTGTTTCCTTTTTTCTGCTTTACAGGGAAGAATAATTCATCATATTCGATATCGTGGCGGGTGGAAGCTTGGTTCCAATCTCGAATGAATCGAGTTTGTAATGGATATAAGGCACTGCCTTCGATGCGGAGATGGGTATCTCGCCAATAACCGAATTTCCGGCTCAGGCCGATATACTCATCTCCGACGTTAAAGCCGCCGATATAACCAACATGTCCATCAATTACCACGATCTTACGGTGATTTCGGTAATTCAGTCGTGGATTGATGATCGGTAAAATCGACGGAAAGAAGGTTTCAACTTCTCCTCCGGCGTTTATGAGTTTTTTAAAATGTCGCTTGCTTAAGCTCCGGGAACCCATATCATCATAAAGAAGGCGAACCTTAACACCTTCTTTTGCTTTGATGGTCAATGCATCCACGATCCGTGTACCCAGCTCATCCAAGCGGAAAATGTAATATTGGATATGGATATGATGTGTGGCATTTTCGATATCCTGGAGAAGCGAGTCGAATTTTTTTCTTCCATCATTAAATATCTGGACGTTGTTATCCTGAGTCAACAAAGCACCATTATTTCGGAGGTGAAGATAAACCAAATCTGTATAATTTCTGGCATTGGGATCTTCGAATTCAAAGGTTTCATCGTGCAATTCATTCATTTGATGGGCGATCCGGTTTTCAATCCCGATTCGTCTGCTGCCTTCCCATTTAAAAAGGGTTTTCTTTCGCAACTGCCTGCCCAAAAGCAGGTAAATGAAGAATCCTAGAATAGGGATAAAAAACAAGACCAGTAGCCAAGCCCATGTAGAAGAGGCATCGCGCCTTTCAAGAAAAACTAAGGCGGCGGCAAGGACAATATTGAACATGAAAATGGCGGCAGTCAAAATACTGATAATAGTAACAGTCATCGAAATTCTCCTAACTTATAAATCTTCTAATTCAAGTATAGACTACCACGCTAAACAAAAAAGAAACTAATATAATAGAAAATTTTCTTATTTTATACATATAAAGTATTCTGATTCAAAAAAACCGGCCTCATTATAAAACTAAGGCCGGAAAACTTTAACTTAAACGCTCTTCTTGCTTTAATTGTTCAACGATGCCTTCAACTTCCTGACGGCTCATTTTTTCTTTTCCGGATTTTAACGCTTTTAAAGTACTGTGGGCTAAAGCCAAAGGAACTTTACAGAACATAAGAATCCGCTTGTTTTTAATCGGTTTGACGTAGAGATCCGCTTTTGCCAGATTATCTTTGGCGTAATTGAACATGTCTTCGCGTGTCCATCCTTCTGGCACGAATGTCACACCCCGCTCGAAATCCTCATCGTAATTCCGCAGCATATTGACCGCCTGTAATCCACGGCCAAAGGCGATTGCATGATCGGGATCTGTTTCCGTTCCATCATACCAGTGCCAGATGTCCGAAAGCATAGTTCCTACAAGGCCGGCAACGTAATACGTATATTCATCAAGGTCTTCTTTTGTCTTGATCACCCAATCCTTTTCCACCCATTTGGACATGCCGCCAGCCATGATGGCAGTGGACTCCATTACCTTTCCCTTTATTTCTTCAGGGCATACACTGATCCAGTCAGCTAAGCGCATAGTGACAGGTGGCAGAAACTGTTCATAAGGAGTGACAAGTTCCAGGTATTGAGTCTCATCAAAATCTGCCGCCAGCATTTGTTGAATGCTGCTCAGCAATTTGATTTTTGTTTGGTCTTCCAGCTCTGGGTGGTCTTCAATTTCGTCAATCGCCCGCATGCAAAGGTAAGCAGAGCCGACGGTTTTCTTCAAAGTAGGTTCCAAAAAGCTGATTGGGATGAAAAAGGTCCGGCTTGTTTCTTTTAGCATAACCAAGGACTCTTTTTGTAGATTCGAAACTTTGCTCATCTCAATTTCCTCCTGTGTGGATTGACTTAACTAAATTTATGTACGAAAAGTCTTTTAGTTGAAAAATGGCTTCCTACTAAATATAAACCAAATAGGCAAAAAAACAAACGATTACCCCAAAACAGGTCCTTATAAAGAAGAAATACCCCTCTGAACAAGTTTAGTATGCTCAAAGGAGTGTGGAAGTCATTCTGTATAAAAATGGCCCCAGGCTTCATGGATGCCACCTGCAAATTTTTGCTTGGCTCGATAGATGGATGGATGCTCCGGTTGTTCAAGTAGTTCCGGCTGCGCATTTCCAACAATGACAGAAGGAAAGCCCATCGTCAGCATTTCCACGTCATTTCCAGAGTCACCGGCCACCAGCAAATTTGCTTCTGATAGCTTGTATTTATCGAGTATATACTGAAGAGTTTGCCCTTTGCCGCTTTCGGGCGGAAGGATGTCTACATCCCGGCCGCCGCTGAAAATCAGTTTAAATGGAATGCCTGCTTTTTCCAGTTCCGAGCGAAAAGTTTCTACCACAGTAGAGTCAGACACGAAATAAG
>NZ_VOHB01000004.1:14227-34669 GCF_007859295.1 Planococcus sp. CPCC 101016 | reverse complement strand
GTTTGCCCTTTGCCGCTTTCGGGCGGAAGGATGTCTACATCCCGGCCGCCGCTGAAAATCAGTTTAAATGGAATGCCTGCTTTTTCCAGTTCCGAGCGAAAAGTTTCTACCACAGTAGAGTCAGACACGAAATAAGAGCAGCGGTTGGTAATGGGCAAATCCTGAGAAACAAGACCTGCAACTTCGCGGGCAATGGCTTCTATTTTTTCAGGCATCCAAGATTGTTCCTGGTGCGATTTCCACTCCAGATCCAATTCCAAAGGGTTTCCTATGTAAATGCCAGTTCCCACGTCTGTAATCAGCACGTGGGGAACTGGTAAATTTTCTTCTTTTATAAGTGACAGTGCCGATTGGTAATGGCGTCCGGTTATATAGATTAGGGAAACTTCGTAGCTCCGGCTCTCATAAAAATCCAGCAGTTTCTTTAAACTGCTTTTATCGCCCACCAGCGTCCCGTCCAAATCTGTTGCTAACAAATGCGTTGCTCCGTGCACCAATGATCACCTCATACAATGAATTTATCCGTTTGGAAATGGCATCCCAATCAAAATCTTTACGAGCGATTTGCACTGCTTGTCGGCTTAATCGCTCCGTTAATAGCGTGTTTACTGACAAGACTTCCATTGCGATTGCCAAATCAATTTCGTTTTTCGTTTCAACGAGGAGTCCGGTAATGCCGTCTTGGACAACATTCTTTAACCCGCCAACATCTGACGCGATTACCGGACTGCCGCAAGCTTGTGCTTCTGCAGCAACCATTCCAAACGATTCATAAAAGCTTGGAACAATCGTTGCCGTGGCTGAGTTGAATAATAAGGCAAGCTCGTCTTGAGACTGGGGTCCAAGGAACTCGACACGATCTTCGATGCCTCTGACAGCTTCCCGCAATTTTTCGTCTTTCGGTAATTTTGTTTCTAAATCTATAGCCTCCACATCGCCGCCAGCTATGACGAGATGAGGGGTATTAACCGATCCTGTTTTGTTTGCCAACAATTGAAAAGCTTTCAATAATGTATAGATTCCTTTAGTCTCTTCCAGTCTGCCCGCAAAAACAAAGAGAGGATTACTGTAGCCGAATTTTCTGCGTAAATGTGTCCGGTTGCCACGCACCTTGAATGCCTGGTCTACTCCGATGGGGATAACTTTGATGGGAGAAGGAGAATCAACAAAAGTTTTGATTAATTGTTTTTCGTTATTTGTAGTCGCCAATATTTGATCAGCGTTTTTCAATATCGCTTTTTCTGCATTGATGCGTCGCTGATCATGGACTCCCGTCGCTTTTTCTTTTGCCCATCCAAGTGAATGTGCAGTGTGCACATATGGCAGACCAAAATCTTTTTTCAGTTTTTTTCCGATTAAGCCTGACAGCCAGTAGTGTGTATGAACAATAGCATAAGATTCAAGGTTAACTGTGCTTTTTAGTTCTTCATAAAAAGCTGGAAGCATAGAATACATTTCATCTTTTGAAACAAAGCCTTTATGTCCGGCTTCAAGTCTGATGACACGGCATGCGTTTCCGAACGTTTCTATTTTAGGGGCTGAAGAATCACACCAGTGTGTGGCAACGTCAACTTGCCATCCTTTATCTTCTAATGCAAGCGCTAATTGTTTCACATAATTATTTTGGCCACCCGCCTGTTTGCCACCGAGTTTAGCTAAAGGATCACCATGATCCGAAATAAATAATGCTTTCTTACTCATTGTAGCTCAACTCCTTTTTATCTTACGTGATATGTCTGTTATACAGAACATGCTTATGAAGTATACCCGCAGCTTTAAAATCTTAAACATCGTATTTTGAATTTTCCTTCTTTTAAGATAACATAAAAATCAGCAAAAAACAGCGGCTCGGTAATTACCGCTGTCTTTGCTGGCAATTGCTTTATTTCGTATGCACGTATTTTCCGTGAGCAGGAACTGCTGTTTTTTGGAAATTTTCGGCTAAGGAAACCAATCCCTTAGCGAGGGCGGCGCCTTTTATCGGCTTGCCGTGTCCGGTTGCAGCGATAGAAGGCTCCAGGTCCGCAAGCTTGCAAACAGATTCCCACGCAGCGCGCCAATCTGTCGTCAAATAGACCGGAGGCCCATGAATTTCTTTTTTCTGCCGAACAACTTTATATAGAGAATCCTGCTTCACTGTAACAAAAGCATCTCCTGCAATCAGAACGCGACCTCCTCGTTCCCTAAACAAAGAAATGTGGCCTGCAGAATGTCCTGGGGTATGAATCCATTGCCAACCAGGCATGCCCGGGACACTGCCATCAGATGGCAGTTCGTGAAGGTGAGCGGAAATGTCGATGGCTTTGACGGGGAATATGCCAGACATTTTGGCCACCAAACCGCCTTCAACTGAGGTGTCAGGTTCTGGGTAATCGGTTATGCCTTTCAAGTATGAAAATTCGAGAGGATGTGCATAAACCGGAACTTTGTACTGTTCCAGAATATCGATCAGGCCGCCAACGTGGTCAAAATGGCCATGCGTCAAAATAATGGCCTTCAATTGATGATCAGGCCCAAAGCGGTTTTCCGCCGCCTTAAGAATTTTATTCGCAGAATGCGGCATGCCTGCGTCAACCAGTACCCATTCGTTGCTGACATTGGGATTTCCGATAAAGAAGACATTTGCTATTTGAACGGTATAACAGTAAACATCGGGGGTCATTTCTTTTCCCGACCCGCTTCGAATAGATGTCATAGGTAAAATGCTTTCAGTTGCTGAACTTCTTTCCATGGGGCTGATTCCTCCTCTAATAAAAGTCCGCTTTCTTCCTACATATAGCTTTACCCCCAAAATCCGAATTTGAATCCGCCGACTGTAAAATTTTTGGAATGGATTTGAGTCTCTTTGCTGACTGGATTAGAATAAAGATATAAGACTTTGTGAAACTGGGTGTTTAAATGAAATCATTGATTATTATCGGATCAGGAATTTTAGGAGCCTCTGCTGCTTATCACGCTGCAAAAGCGGGAGCATCGGTGGTATTGATAGACCGTGGAGATAAAGGACAGGCGACAGGCGCTGCAGCAGGAATCGTCTGCCCCTGGATATCACAGCGGAGGAATAAAGCATGGTACGGTCTAGCGAAAAATGGAGCCAAGTATTATCCCGAACTGATTCGTCAACTTGAAGCTTTGGGGGAGACAGACACCGGCTATAAACAAGTTGGCATAGTCAGCATCCATGAAGACAGCAAATTGGATAAAATGGAGCAGAAAGCCTATGAACGGCGAGTGGATGCCCCGGAAATGGGTGACATTAAGAGACTTTCTTCAGACGAAACGAGAGCGCTCTTCCCTTATGCCACCGAGGAATACGGCTCGTTGTGGGTCAGTGGAGCTGCGCGGGTTGACGGACGGGCCATTCGAGATGCCTTAATTTCAGCGGCTGTAAGGCTCGGAGCGAAATGCCTGACAGGAAATGCGCAGTTATTGATTGAAGACACGCTGGTTATTGGGGTTTCTTTAGATGGAGATCCGCTGCTTGCAGATCGAATCGTCTCGACAGGCGGGGCCTGGGCTGCGGAATTATTCAAACCCTTGGGCATTGATCTGGATATCGTACCGCAGAAAGCCCAAATTCTTCATTTACAGGCGGAAGAGCAGATGACCGGCGAATGGCCAGTTGCAATGGTTCCTTATGGACAATACATCGTGCCTTTTGATAACGGCAAAATCGTTGCAGGGGCGACGCATGAAAATGGCGCCGGCTTTAATGAAAAGCTGACAGCAGGCGGCGTCCACCATATTCTTGATAAAACATTGGAAGCTGCACCTGGGCTTGGGGAGACAGAGATAGCCGGTGCTGCTACAGGCTTTCGGCCGGCAACAACAAGTGCCTTGCCGTTCATGGGGCAAGTTCCGGGACAGCCGAACTTTTTTGCGGCAAATGGCCTTGGCGCCTCTGGTTTGACAGCCGGACCTTATTTGGGTGAACAGTTGGCGAAACTTGTGCTCGGGGAACCTGTAGAGATCGATTTGAGTCTTTATCAAGTAGAAGAAGCAATGAAGAAGTAAAAGGGGGCAGGCAGTTATGTATTGGTGCAAGATTGCCCGGACAAAAGCGGAGTTTGATGACATTGCGCGTTTGAACTATGAGACGTTTGTGGAAGAAATTCCTCAACATCAGCCAGATGCCAGTGGCAGACGTACCGATCCATTTCATGAACAGAACACGTATTTAATTGTCTTGTCAGGGGTGGAGCTTGTGGGAATGATTGCATTGCGGTCTGAGCGCCCTTTTTCATTGGATCTAAAAATCGGCAATGTCGAAAATTTTCTGCCGGATATGGGAAAGGTTTGTGAAATCCGACTCCTTGCTGTCCGAAAAGCGCATCGCAACGGCCGTGTCTTTTTCCTTTTGGCAAGCGCTTTGTCCGATTTTTGCTTGGAGCAAGGCTTTGAATCTGCGGTCATTTCCGGCACGACACGGCAATTGAAATTATACGCCCAACTGGGTTTCGGGGCGTTTGCGGATGCGGTGGGCACTGGTGAAGCTGTTTTCATTCCAATGGTCACGACGCGCCGGCAATACCTTGACTCTGCGGCTGCAAGGCTTCAGTCAAAACGTCGGCAGTTTGTACCAGGTCCGGTCGCCTTGGCCGCGGAAATTTCAGCGCCATTTCAAAAGATGCCCTTTTCTCACCGCTCTGCAGCTTTCTATGGCGTTCGGCAGGAAGTGGACCGGATGCTTTTTGAAATGACAGGAGCATCCTCTCATTTATTGTCTGGGAGCGGAACTTTAGCGAATGAAGCGATGCTTGCCCAACTGACCGAATTGGGGACGAAAGGGCTTATTCTGGTCAACGGGGAATTTGGCAGGAGGCTGGCCAGACAAGCGGAGCGCTTGAACTTAAACTATGAAGTGACTGAAAACCCGTGGGGCCAAGCCTTCGACTTTGAAAAAATTAAAGAACAGTTAGCAACAGGAGACTATGGGTGGTTGCTTATGGTTCACGGAGAAACCTCAACTGGCCAATTAAATGATTTTTTTGCAATAACAGATGTCTGCAAACAATGGGATATTAAGCTATGTATCGATTGCATCAGCAGTTTTGGGGCAGTGCCGTTCTCTTTGGAGAATGTCTGGCTGGCGACAGCGACAAGTGGCAAGGCGATTGGCACGATGAGCGGAATTGCTATAGTCTTTGCGCATCATAAAATCACGCCAAACCAAGGCCTGCCGAGTTATTTGGATTTGGGGCTTTATTCTGCGAATATTCCCTTTACCTTTCCTTCGAGTTTGCTTGAAAGCTTCGAATGCGCTTTAGCCGCCTATCCCGAGCGCTATGAACTTTTGAATAGGCGTTTCAGGCAATTACAGAAGGAGACGGAAGACTGGCCCGTTCTTTCGGCCGGCTACCCCACGTCCCGGACTTTTAAGGTAACAGACGATACACGGTTTCTGGTACAAGACGCCCATTTATCGGGATTCGAACTGCATTCAGCGAGTGCTTATTTGAAAACCAGAGGTCTATTTCAAATATCCTGCATCCAGCCGGAATTCGAGAAAGACTGGCAGCAGTTCCTGGAGTTCTATAGTTATTATGAGCGTTATCATGCAACTGCGAAAGCCCGCCATTAGATATGGCGGGCTTTCGTTATGAAGTCACTTGTTCATAGACGGTTAAGATAAATGTTTTGTAAGGCAAATCCGGCATAGGTTCTATCAGGTTTTTGGCGATGTCAGCGTGCTTTGCAGCAAGTTCATTTTTCCCGATTTTCATATAGATCAATGCCAGGTATGCGTCTTTTTCATAATGCATTGATAGATCGTAAGGATGGTGGAGGAATTCCCATAGCTGGTGTTTATTCAGCCAAGCTAAGGCTTCTTCAAGCTGTCCCATCCCGTATAAAGCTTTTCCTTTTTCCAAGGCGAACAAAAAGATTTTATCTTCTTGATGTTTTTCCAAATTCCGATCGATCAATGCATTGGCTTTTTCGTAGTCGTGCGCAAAAGAGTTCAAGTAATGAATTTCTATGGCATCCGCAAAGGCCTCGATTTCTTCATCGTCTGTAAAATCAGCAAACAGGCGAAGCTTGGCGATATAGTAATCTTTGCTTGTGGGATCCTCACTCAGTATGGCTTGAAAACCCGCCAGCCGATAAAGCGCATCGATGCGGTAAAAGAGCTGCTGTTCTTTGGAGTAATTGATGGCTTCCTCCATTAAACGCTTCGAGTTTTTGGCGTCGCCGACAGCTGAATAAAGAATAGACTCATAATAATCGAAATCCAGCTTTTTTAATGGATCCAAAACGCCGGTGCGGGCTTCAAATGTCTTCCTGGATCGTTGAAGTGTGTCCAGTGCTTCGCTGTAGCGATGTTCTGTAAAAGACATCATTGCCTTAAAAATATGAAGGTCTGCACTTTGGTTAATCATATGCAAGCTTTCATAGATCTCTTCCGCTTTTGCTAAAGGTTCTTGCCAGCCATCCTGGTGGGCGTGGTAGCTGCAACGACTGTAAATTTCGAGAAGCCGTGCAGATTCATAACGGAACGGCATTTTCTCAATATAGGGCTTTATTTTTTCAACAATCTCCTTGTACTTTCCAATCAATTCATCGCTGATGATTTCCTGTGTATAAAGCTGCTCAACTTCTTCCAACAAGCGCCTTAATTCATTGGTTGGAATGTCCTCCAACAACTCATTGCGTTCTACTTCCAATCGTTCTGCTATATAAGAAAGACTCTCCATTGACGGATTTGCCTTATTGTTCTCAATCAAACTCAACATGCCTTTTGTCAGTTGATCGCCTGCTAAAGCTTGTAAGGTCAAGCCTTTTTGTTTTCGTAAATCTCGGATGCGGTCGCCTAAAGTGGCCATTTGATCACCTGCCCTTTCTTTAGTTTAATTATATTAAACTTTTTCTTGCTATGCCAGTTTTCTCGTGTTATATTTTGTTTAATTAAATTAAACTTTATCTGAGGGGTGAGAAATATGAACGAGGCGGCACGCATAAAACGAGCTACGTATCATCTTTATACCTTTACCATCAGTAAATTGATTTCGACATTTGGAAGCTCTGTCTATGCATTTGGCATCAGTTTGTACGTCTTGTCACTGACCGGTTCAGCCGCAAGTTTTGCGATTAATTTGATCTGCAGCATTTTGCCGAGGTCTCTTATGGCTCCGTTTGCTGGGTATACAGCGGATAAGTATTCGAAAAAAGCGATTGTCATCCTGTCTCAAGGGGCCAGTATGTTGGCGGTAGCAGGCCTGCTTTTTTACGGCATGATGAATGGTCTGTCGCTAATGGCGATTTATACGACAACTGCATTGCTGTCCATCAGTTCGATGTTCACGAGCGTCACGTTTTCTTCGTCAATCGCCAACTTAATTGATCCAGATCGTATTCAACGGGCGATGGGGTTTAACCAATCAGCGATTTCAATCGCAACAATCGGCGGACCGGTGGTAGGCGGCATTCTTTTTGGTTTCGTTTCCATGAACGTTTTCCTGCTGATCCAAGTTGCCGCATACGCTTTAGCTGTTTTACTGGAGTCGACGATGAACTTTAAATTATTTACTGTCCGTCTAGCAAAAGGGGTAAATGAATTGGAAAAGACGATGTTGACAGAAATGAAAGAGGGCTTTTCCTACCTTAAGTCCAATCGGGTCATCATGGTAATCGTAACGACTGCTATCGGCATCAACTTCTTTTTCTCCTCCTTAATGATTGGCTTGCCATTTATTGCGGTTCAGCAATTGCAGGTGGAAGCCACGCATTTTGGAATGATTGAAGCAATGATTGCTGTTGGCATGCTTGCTGCGTCTATTTATTTTTCTGTCACTAAGGAAGTGCAATTTCCTTTGCAGTTTGCCAAAAGAGGAATATTGGGCATGTCTGTGCTGCTTGCGGGAATGGGAGTTCCGCTTGTAGTCGGAATGTCTTACGGAATGACAGTTGTTTATTTCCTGGTACTGATGCTGCTTTTTGGCATCACCAATGTTTTTGTCAACACACCGATTGGCGTCATGATGCAAAAGGATGTGGAAGAAGAATATCGGGGCCGTGTTTTCGGTATTCTCGAGTCAATGGCAATGGCCATGATGCCGCTCGGTTATCTATTGTTCGGTCTGTTGTATGATCTGGTGCCTGCTCAATATGTTGTGGGTGTAAGCAGTATTTGTCTGATTGCATTAACGAGCTATTTAATGCGGCCATCAGTCCTCAAAGAAGCCCATCCTGAACTGCCAAAAATCCTTTCAAACCAGCCAGAACCTTTGTAAGTCAGAAGGACCGGTTTTTTGCAAATGTGTTTAGTTTGTAAGAAAAAGGGAAAAATCGAAAATACAACACTTTAACTTGAGAGGATGACGGATGATGGATAAGAACAAACCAGAAAATGTACCAGCACAGGAACAGGAGCGGCAACCTGGATTTGAGACAGAGATGAATCCCAAACCTGATTTTAAAGGAAACCTTGCGGGTCAGGCTCATCGGCTGCCTGGTAAAACTGCTTTGATTACCGGAGGGGACAGCGGGATTGGACGTGCCGTAGCACTCGCATTTGCAAAAGAAGGGGCAGATGTGGCAATTTCCTATCTTGATGAACATGAAGACGCGGAAGAGACAAAGAAATTTGTCGAACAGGAAGGCCGTCGTTGCTTATTGATTGCAGGGGATATCGGTGACGAATCGTTTTGCAAGGAAGTAATCCAAAAAGTGATCGATGAATTCGGCAAATTGGATGTATTGGTCAATAACGCAGCAGAACAGCATGTCCAGCAGTCGCTGAAAGACATTACGGCAGAACAATTGGAGCGGACATTCCGTACTAATATTTTCAGTATGTTCCATTTGACCAAAGCAGCACTCCACCATTTAAAACCTGGGGCATCCATTATTAATTCAACGTCCATTACGGCTTTCCGTGGCGAACCGACATTGATTGATTACTCCTCTACCAAAGGGGCGATTCTGGCATTCACACGTGCCTTATCCGGTTCTCTTGTAAAAGAAGGAATTCGAGTCAATGGTGTAGCGCCGGGTCCGATCTGGACACCGCTTATTCCAGCGTCTTTTGATGCTGATACGGTAGAAGGGTTCGGAACCAGTTCGCCGATGGGGCGGCCGGGCCAACCAGACGAATTGGCACCAGGCTACGTTTATCTAGCTTCCGACGATTCTTCTTATGTAACAGGACAAGTTCTCCACATAAATGGAGGAACACCTTACTAGAAAAGCGGAAGCGGCACGTTTTCAGCCGCACAGCCAGAATGGCTTATGACCCGAGGAGCTGGGCGCTGGAGTCTAGACAATAAGAAAAGCGAAGCGCCCATACCGTCCAGAAATTAAATAAAGCAATCAAATTCAATAAAACAGGCAGGCATCATTTTTGATGTCTGCCTGTTTTATTGCGAATTCTTTTTTTATTAACAAAATTAATTAAATTTTATATGAATAAATACCTGTATTTATTGTCTAAGAAAAATATTTCTAGGGTAAGTTGTTACTAAGGACACATTACTGATGAAGTAAGTGGGTGTAAAAGATGCAGGCAGAAGAATATCAGACGCCATTAAAAAAGCATATTTGGAGCTTGATAATCTTGAATTTTCTTGATGGATTATTGACTTACACAGGGCTCTCGCTGGGTGCCATCACCGAAGCCAATCCATTGCTGGCTTCGTTTTCTCCGTTAGCTCTTTTGGTGACCAAACTGCTATTGTCTCTTTGTCTTTTCAGCTTTCTTTATACGCCATTCGTGCGGATCCAATCCCGTAAGTGGCGCTATGTCCTCTCTTTTGTCAACATGCTTTATTCTTTCATTTTGCTGCTGCATTTCTTCTGGCTTTTCGCTTTGCTCGTGTGAAATACAAAAACATCGCTGAAAGCGATGTCTACATAAAGATGACAACCAGCTAGACAGAGATGCTGGTTTTTTCTGTCGTTCGCAAAGTTTTATTGGAAGCTTTGTAAAGAACAATCAGCAGGATGCTGGCTATTGCCAAAGCTGCCGAAAAATAATAGATGCTGCCAGCTTGAAGAGTTAGAAGCCAGGTGAATGTCAAGGGACCGATAATTCGCCCAAGATTGTCCATTGAATAGGTCATACCGGCAGCTGTGCCATATTTGCCCCCAGATTCTTTTGATGTCAGGGACACCAATGCAGTCCGCGCCAAAGCGTTGCCTGCAGTGAAGATGCTGAGCGCAACGCCGGCAAAAATCAGGCTGGTGGTGAAAGGCATAATCACCAATCCGATAGCTGTAACGACTTGCGCACCGATGATCCACTGGGTTTCGGTGCCATCTTTTATGCGGCGAACAACGCCGCCTTGTATGGCGGCGTCGACAAAGCCGCTGGCTATAAACAAATACCCGAGCTGGAGCGGCGTAATTTCAATTTGGTCGATCTGAAACAATTGGAAGGTCGATTCCAATCCTGCCAGCAGGAACGTTACCATAAAGGAAAATAAAAATAAGTAGCGGACGCGGAATTGCCAAAGCGTACTAGAACCTTTCGGGAGAAGTGCGCGTTTCACCGCTTGACCTTTACGGACAGGCTCTTTTAAAACTAAGCTTGCATAGATCATCAGCAGCAGAGTCAGAACCGCAGAAACTGTGAATGGCAAGGACAAGGACACGGCGCCGAGCAAACCGCCGATTGCAGGCCCGAAAATGAAGCCGAGGCCAATCGACATGCCAAGCAGCCCCATATATTTATTGCGTTCTTCGTCTGTCGTAATGTCTGCTACATAGCCAGTCACGGCAGTATAAAGCGCCCCGGAGAACAAGCCGCCGACAATGCGTGAAAGATACAGCAGCGTGAGGTTGTCAAGAAACAGCGAGAATAGGAAAAAGCTCAAACTGAATCCCGCCAAGCCCAGGAGAATCAGTTTTTTTCGGCCGGTCTTATCGGAAAGTTTCCCCCACAGCGGTGCTGTAAAAAAAGAAGACAGGGCATAGATAGTGATCAAACCGCCGACATGGATTTCCGAGTAGCCTTGTTGAACGATGACTTCGGGTAAAATCGGTATGATAATGCCGAATCCGAGGTAAACAAAAAACTGGACGGACATCAGCAATAAAATAGTTTTTTTCATAATAAGGAATTCCTGCTTTCTCAAAAGAATATGCACCCATTTTACTCTTGTTTCAGCTTTAGGACAATGACCGGAAAAAAGAGGGCCATTTCTGGCTCTCTTGATAACTTCTTGCTTTTTATCCAGTTTGACATGCTGGAGGCGCCAGGCATTCATTACAACCGATACGGAACTGTACACCGTATCTTAACGGCTCTACTTTTTTCTGCGTATCTATCATCGTAGACTACTGAAGCTTTTTCGGCAGCGAAATTAACGCTGGCCTCTGAAACACCAGCAATTTTTGAAGCCCTTCTTCGACAAGAGTTTTTCAGTGCAAAGGTTCTTCGATTAATTCGCTCATCTGAAGATCCTCCTAATCCTATTTTTAGCTGTAATATAGGTATAAGGGGTACATAAACCAAGTCATTTACACCATCTTATCAATTGTCATCAAAATGTTAAGTTTAAAATTCTGAAATGATGGTATTATAAGCATAGACACAGAAAAGTCAATAATAACTACTCTGCACATGAAACACGGCAGGTTGAGATTCGTCCTTATAGATAACGAAAAACACAAAGAGGTGATATGGATGGCGAAAAACGTAGATGTTCGCAACATTGTTTCAAATTTATCGAAACTAGGAATCCAAGCAAAAATCACAAAATCCCGCGTGGAATTAATAAAAGCGATTGCTTTGCCTCAACCGATTCAAACGCAGTCTCAACAATAAAAACTCCGACGCCAAGCGTCGGAGTTTTTATTTTTTGTTTTTATCAAACATGTAATTCTTATGATGGAATTTCATGCTGAAGACGATTCCGAGAGCTAACATATTCCCGATTAATGAGCTGCCTCCGTAACTGATGAACGGAAGCGGTATTCCAGTGATTGGCAAGAGTTGTATTGTCATCCCGATATTCTGGAACACATGGAAGGTGATCATCGCAATAATTCCTGCGCATACGTAAGTGCTGAAGGTATCCTTGAATTGCAAGGTGATTTTAGTCAAGTGGTAGATCAGCATGAAAAATAAGATGATGACCGCACTGGCTCCGATAAAACCGAAATCCTCCGAAATGACCGTGAAAATAAAGTCCGTATGGTTTTCCGGTACATAAACCTGTCGTCCTTGATAACCTTTGCCGAATACTTCGCCTGATCCGATGGCGTTCAATGCAGCAATCAGATTATAGCCGCCTGATTCAGCATAGGAATAAGGATCAAGCCATGTATAGATGCGTTCGAACATATAAGGTTTCAAGCCGAATGCGCTGGATAGAAACTCTTGTGCATGAATGGTCATCCACAACAGCGATGCCCCGATAATGGCTACGCCGCCAAAACTAGGGGCAATGATCTTCCAGGAGATTCCTGAAACCACGACAATCGCCAGCGTAATGGCGATGAACACAAGTGCTGTCCCAAGATCGGGCTGAAGTAAGATGAAGCCGAGGGGAATGCCCAGACAAAGTCCGATTTTTCCCAGTAGATAAAAATCGGATTTGATCGTTTTCAATAAGTTTTGTTCATGATGGGACGAAATCATTTTTGCCAGTGCCAGGATATAGAAGGTTTTCATGAATTCGGCCGGCTGGATATTGACAAATGGGGTATGAAACCAGGCTTTGGCGCCATTGACGGGCTGGGCGATTTGTCCTACGCCATCTGGGGAAATCATTAACAGTATAAGCAGAAAAATACCGAAGCCGTATAAATAATAAGCCATTTTTTTGTATTGTTCTGGATCAAAGTACATCAGCACGCCAATCATTCCGACAGAAATGATATAAAATATAGCCTGTCTTGGGACGAAATTAGTTAAATACTGTCCTGAAGTCTGGGCGGAGGAAATAGCCACCAAGCTGACAATGAAGAAGAGAAATAGGATGAAAGCCAACGACCAATCAATCCGGTCGGTGAAGCTTCTATTAGTTTGCATGTATTTTCACCTGTACTTTTTATTATTATGAGTCGGAATATATTATAACGTATATATCTGTAATATGCGCATGACAAAAGTAATGACGCATTTGGAGCAGAGATGTTTCATATTTAACTGTTTTGGTCGTATAATAAGAAGTGGAATGGAGTGGGGGATATGGTAAAAAAACCGTTGAACACGGACGCCTACATACAGCATTTATATATCTATCTAAACGAATCTGATCATTTTGCCTTATTTAGCGGACTTACCTTTGCCCATTTTTTGGATGCCATGAAATTGCCTAAAAACCTGCTGTTGCTAAAGCACCCCTATGAAGATGCTTCTTTTAACATGCACACTCATATGGAATTCGCCACACAGGAAGAGTTTGGGCAGCTGCGAAAAGCACGTGCAAACAAAAAAAGCGAATTTTGCTGGATTGATTTTAAAAGTGAAAAACAATTGAATTCCCTTACGCCGCAGGAGCAAGCTGAATTGCTGTACATCGGCCATAAAAAAGAACCAATTAAAACACCGTTCTATTCAACCCTTCAAAATGAATTTGTTTATTTGTCTAGCGAAGAAGAGGAAACCACAAAAATATACTTCCGCAAATTAGAACGCCTGAATGAGCTTGTTGGTAATTACTTTACGTATCTGATTCGCCGGGAAGAAAATGGACAGAATTTCTGGCGGCGTAAATCTAAAGACCTCATCCCGGAATTGCCAGCTGAAATATTGCAATCTTTAAAAAAGAATTACCGGGAAGGCGTACTCATTTCATTAGTAGACCCCGAAAAAACCAAAAATACAATCGAGCTGCATATTCGGCCGGTAGAAGAGATTTCTTTTCTAGATGAATTCTGGTCCGATATCGAAGAATACACGAAACAGGGGATTTCACGCAAAATCATTTATGATAGAAAACAAAAAGTATGGAAATGATACCTGGAAACAGGTATCATTTTTTTCGGGCTGGATTTTGATGTGGATTAAATTGAATTTAAAAACATTATGTCATACGCCGCTTCTCCTATATGGGAAAGCTGGAGAAAAAGTCGGTCTTTTAATTCAGAAAACCCGCGGAAGAGCTGGTGTTGAACCAGTTATTCAATAAAATAAGAGCCGCTGCTGGTTTAAGAATATCGGCAAGTGAAGACCTATCGGTTCGATATATAGAGATAAAAGTGCAGCAGGTTTGAATATGGAAGAAGGGAATCATATGGCTTGGATTTATCTGATGATCGCAGGAATGACAGAAATTGTTTGGGCGATCGGCTTGAAGCTTGCTGATGGCTTTACGAATGTTGTTCCTTCTCTCGTAACATTGATTTTTATCGCCATCAGCTTTCTGTTATTTGCTACAGCAATGAAGACAATACCGATTGGTACAGCTTATGCAGTCTTTACAGGTATAGGCGCTGCAGGAACAGCTGTCCTTGGTATTTGGCTATTCAATGAAAATGCCAGTTTGGAAAAACTGTTCTTTTTAAGTCTGCTGCTTTTCGGTATTATCGGGTTGAAGGTATTGGATGGGAAAGAAGCCTCTGAGAAGGAAGTGCGGCCATGATGGCTTGGCTGATTCTAATTGCTGCGGGGCTATTTGAAGTGGCTTTTGTCACAACGATGAAATTATCAGAAGGTTTTAAAGTAAAATTATATACAGGGTTAACTATTATAAGTGGTGCACTCAGCTTCTATTTGCTGTCACTGGCCTTAACCACTATTGCGCTGGGCACGGGATATGCTGTGTGGACAGGTATCGGCGCGGCTGGCAGTGTTTTGGTCGGCATGCTGTTCTTCAACGAGAGCCGCCAGCCGGCGAAATTGTTTTTCCTTTCCTGTATTATTGCCGGAGTAGCAGGGTTAAAAATTTTTGGCGGCTAACATGAAAAAATTATTAGTCATTGTAGGTTCGTGATAAACTAAGCAATATGGAAAATGAAATGAGGTTTCTTTGATGAAAAAACAGATTGGTTTATTATATGGAGGCAAGTCGGCAGAGCATGAGGTTTCTCTGTCTACAGCTCTGGCAGTTACAAAAGCAATTAATTTTGATGCATATGAAGTTTATCCTATTTATATTACGCAGGATGGCGAGTGGAGAAAGGGCGCCCGTCTTGAAGAAACGGCAAAGACCATTGAGCAGCTTCAATTGGATGGGCAGTCTTCAAAGCCAAATGACATCTCCGGTTTTCTTCCCGCTCAGAGTGGGAAAGCGCTGGATGTTATCATTCCTTTATTGCATGGACCAAACGGAGAAGATGGAACCGTTCAAGGTTTGCTTGAAGTGATGAACATTCCGTACGTTGGAAACGGTGTACTGGCATCTTCAGCAGGGATGGACAAAGTAGTGATGAAGCAATTGTTTGAACAGGCAGGTTTAGAACAAACTCCTTATGTGTATTTTATAAGAAGAGAGTGGGACAAAAATCAGGAATTTTGGCTGAAAAAGGTAGAAGCGGAACTTGCATGGCCAGTTTTCGTAAAGCCGGCCAATTTGGGGTCGAGTGTCGGTATCAGTAAAGCGGATAATCGCGAAGAATTGATTGGTGCCGTAAAAGAAGCGCTCAAATTTGACCGCAAAATTGTAATTGAACAAGGAGTGGTCGCTCGTGAAATCGAAGTCGGCGTTCTTGGAAACGATGAGCCGGCTTGTTCCGTAGCAGGTGAAATCAAACCATTAAAAGCTTTTTATGATTATCAGGCAAAATACAAAGACGGCAATACAGCCATGATCATTCCAGCTGAATTAGACGAAGCAGTCTATGCAAAACTGGAAGCGGCTGCTAAAAAAGCCTTTAAGATACTGGATTGCTCCGGGCTTGTCCGTGCGGACTTTTTCGTAACGGAGACCAATGACATTTTGATAAACGAAGTGAACACCTTGCCTGGTTTTACTCCTTATAGCATGTTCCCGCTGCTATGGGAGCACACAGGTTTACCGTATCCGGAGTTGATTGAAAAGCTCATCGCTTTAGCGATTGAACGGCATGAAGAAAAACAATTACTACAAGTTAAAATAGATTGAATGGAGAAGCCAAATGAAAAAAAAGATTGAGCAAGTAGCCAAATGGCTGGATATCAAAACTAATTTAAAAGGCTTTGACGTTACTGGGGTCTCGATTAACACGAGAACGCTCAAGCCGGGCGATTTGTTCATTCCTTTCCGTGGCGAACAAGTGAATGGGCACAAGTATGTCCGTTCAGCCATCGAATTAGGTGCATCCGCTTCTTTATGGCAACGCGACGAACCGGGGGCGCCTGAAGATCTGCCTTTGCTTTTTGTAGATGATTGTGAAGTGGCTTTGCAGGAGATGGCTCGTGCCTATCGCGATGAATTATCGGCACTGGTCATTGGAATCACAGGTTCCAATGGCAAGACCTCAACCAAAGATTTGGTTGCCAGCGTATTAAAGCCTTATTTCAAAGTGCAGAAAACACCAGGGAATTTCAATAATGAGCTGGGTCTGCCTTTGACGATCTTGTCTATGGATGAAGACACTAAAGTAGCAGTCCTTGAAATGGGCATGAGCGGCAAAGGGCAGATTGAATTTTTGTCTGAGTTGGCGCGTCCAGATTACGCTATCATCACCAACATAGGAGAAGCTCATTTGCAGGATCTTGGATCTCGTGAAGCCATTGCCGAAGCAAAGTTTGAAATCACTGCAGGTCTTCAGCAGCACGGCAAACTTTTCTATGATGGTGACGAACCTTTGCTGCACCCGTTCGTGGAATCTTTTCCTCAGGCTGTTTCTTTTGGATTCGATGACAATAACGAATTGACGGTAACTGATATTAAAGCTACTGAAAATGGCAGCAGTTTTATGGTGAGCGGAATTATAGACGCCGCTTTCACAATTCCCGTATTGGGCGAGCACCAAGTGAAAAACACTTTAGCAGCCATTTTGGTGGCTCTTGAAGCTGGTTTGTCTGAAGAGCAGATTCGCAAATCTTTGAAAGAAGCTGCTTTGACAGACATGCGGATGCAGATGATTCAAGCGGACAATGGTGCGATTTTTATCAACGACGCCTATAATGCAGCTCCATCCTCCATGAATGCCGCTTTGAATTTCATTCGTGAAACGACCATGAAAGATAAGAAATGGGTCGTATTGGGCGACATGCTGGAACTTGGCGATGATGAACAGAGCTATCATGAAGCGCTCAGCAAGTACATTTCTGATGCTCTGACCGGTGTCTGTTTGTACGGTCCACGCATGAAATGGCTTTATGACAAATTGCAGGCTGATTATAGTGGCAAATTGTTATGGAGTGAAGCTGACTATGGACCGATCGTCGACTTATTGAAAAAATACACCAACAAGGATTCGGTTATTTTAGTTAAAGGATCCCGTGGCATGGCGCTGGAAAAGGTTATCGAACCTTTCAACAGCTGACAACGAAAAATTAGGCATGGACATAGAATAGGTTAGAGAATACTGGATGCTGTTAGCAGTGAAAAGAGGGAAATGATTTGAAAACCGGCGTTCTTTGTATCCATGGTTTTACAGGAGGTCCGTTTGAAGTTGAACCATTTGCTGATTTTTTAACGGAGCATACCGACTGGATCGTTGAAATCCCGACTCTCCCAGGGCACGGCGAAAAACTCGCGCTAAAGAGCATTTCAGCTGAAAGCTGGATGATGGAGGCGGAGCTGGCACTGAAAAGACTGAAGAAATCAGCGGACCGCATTATCATTGTAGGGTTTTCGATGGGCGGACTGATTGCCATGTATTTGGCGATGCGCTACAAGATCGACCGATTGGTTCTGCTGAGCGCAGCTGCCAAATACATCAGTCCCGCTCAGATCTTTAAAGAAGTGCAGGAAGCAATGAGAGATGTTTTAGCTGGGAAAATAGCGGAGAATGCTTCTTTTCATCTTTATGAATACAAGCTAATGAATACACCTGTCAGTTCCACCGTTGAATTTCTCCGGGTGGTGAAGATGGTCGAACCATATTATGACAAAATCAAAGTGCCGGTATGCATCGTGCAAGGCGGCAAGGACAGTGTAGTTCCGGCTTCTGCAGCAGACTTCATCCATGACCGCATCGGTTCTTCTGAAAAGCATATGATTCATTCGGAATCCGGCAAGCACTTAATTTGCTACAGCGATGATTGCGACGATTGGTTCAAAGAAGTTTTTGAGTTTATGAATAAAGGCGCAGAGTAAACTGATTATTGGAACCTTTGCGTATTGATTGCAAATGGAAAAAAAACATGTTACTCTTTTGAGAGCAATGGATACATTTTTGAAACACTCTTCCCTGTGAAGAGTATTTTTTTGAGCAAAACGGTTTGTTCTATAGATAGGGCATCAAACACCCGCCGATCAGACCGCTCGGCAAAGCCCGAGCTTTTTCTGTTCACACATCCCCTCTGACTTAAAACTACAGAGTATGATTTTCGACGTGAAACTTCCTCATAAAGGCTCGACTCTTGTCACTAATTCATCTAAAATGTACACCATTTGTAAATCAGATGAAGACAAAAGGAGATTGAAAAATTTGGTAAAATTTTCAGAGTTAAATATTAGCGAAACAACTTTAAAGTCCGTAAAACGCATGGGGTTTGAAGAAGCAACACCGATTCAAGAGGGAACAATCCGTCTTGGAATGGAAGGCAAGGACATTATCGGACAAGCTCAAACGGGTACTGGTAAAACAACTGCTTTCGGAATTCCTTTGATTGAGAAAATCGACACTAAAGACGGTAATGTTCAAGGACTAATCATCGCACCGACACGCGAATTGGCTATCCAGGTTTCTGAAGAACTTTACAGACTGGGCCAAGATAAAAACGTGCGCATCCTTTCAGTATACGGCGGCCAAGAAATCAGCCGACAAATCCGTGCACTTAAAAACCGCCCACAAATTATCGTTGGTACTCCAGGACGTCTATTAGACCATATCAACCGCCGTACTCTTAAATTGGATAATGTAAATACATTGATCCTTGACGAAGCAGACGAAATGTTGAACATGGGCTTTATCGAAGACATTCAAACAATCATGTCAAGTGTTCCTGACACTCGCCAGACATTGTTATTCTCAGCAACTATGCCGGATGCAATCCGCCGCATTGCAGAGAAATTCATGAAAACTCCTGAAATCGTTAAAATTAAATCAAAAGAAATGACTGTTGAGAATATCGAGCAGTTTTACGTGAAATCTGTAGAGCGTGAGAAATTTGATTTTCTTTCACGTCTTTTGAATGTTCAACAGCCAGAGCTTGCAATCGTCTTTGGACGTACAAAACGCCGTGTTGACGAATTAGCAAAAGCTTTGAATATCCGCGGCTACCTAGCTGAAGGAATTCATGGCGATTTGAGCCAAGCGAAACGTATGTCAGTTTTGAAACAGTTCAAAGCAGGTAAAATTGATATTTTAGTTGCAACAGATGTAGCTGCTCGTGGACTTGACATCTCAGGCGTATCGCACGTATACAACTTTGATATCCCTCAAGATCCTGAAAGCTATGTTCACCGTATCGGCCGTACTGGCCGTGCAGGTAAAAAAGGAGTCGCAGTCACGTTTGTAACACCACGTGAAATGGGCTACTTGGGAATTGTTGAACGTACGACTAAGAAAAAAATGGAAGCTCTAGTTCCTCCGACTGCAAATGAAGCTGTTTTGGGCCAAAAACGCGTTGCGATGGAACAATTGTTTGAAATGACAGAGAAAAACAACCTTGGCGATTACCGTGAATTTGCGACACAAATGCTTGAAAAGCATGATGCGGTCGACTTGATTGCTGCTGCTCTTAAAACAATGACTAAAGAACCGGAAGATATTCCAGTCTCTATTTCCGAAGAACGTCCTTTGCCATCACGCGGAGGCGGCGGATATAAAGGTAAAGGCGGAAGCGGACGCAGTGGCGGAGGCGGCGGTTATAAAGGCAATCGTTCTTCAAGCTCATCTCGTCCATCTTCATCAAGCCGTGGAGCGAGCTCAGGCGCAAGCCGACGCCGTGAAGGCGGAAGCGGGGGCGGACGTCCAGGACGTACGACTCGCCGCAGCGAATCTTAATACCGAATAACTCAAGGACGCAAGCAAACAGGAAACTGTTTTGCCTGCGTCCTTTTTTGCTGTCCCGATATCGGTTACAATTGGATGAAACGTTATGAGGAGTAAATCGTATAATGGAGAGGTACGCGATTGGAGAGAAGCGAATGAACAATCAACCGAAAAACCAAATTTCACGAAAAGGCTTAACCGTCTGGCGTGTGTACGGCAGCATGGAAACGGCTGTCATTGCACTGATTGCCATCGGAGCGGGAGTTTTAACGTATTTTTTTGACTGGCCGCAATGGCTGTATATTATTTACGGATCAGTCATCTTGCTGTTCGGTTTCCTGCTGATTTATTTGTTCCCGAAAATCCGTTGGCAGCGCTGGCGCTACGAGGTAAGGGAACAGGAAATTGAATTGCAGCATGGTTTGTTTATTGTAACCCGGACATTGGTCCCGATGGTGCGTGTTCAGC
>NZ_VOHB01000004.1:0-14137 GCF_007859295.1 Planococcus sp. CPCC 101016 | reverse complement strand
GTTCGGTTTCCTGCTGATTTATTTGTTCCCGAAAATCCGTTGGCAGCGCTGGCGCTACGAGGTAAGGGAACAGGAAATTGAATTGCAGCATGGTTTGTTTATTGTAACCCGGACATTGGTCCCGATGGTGTGTGTTCAGCATGTGGATACTGAACAAGGGCCCATACTACGAAAATATGATCTAGCGGAAATTTCAATTTCAACAGCTGCAACCACTCACACAATTCCGGCATTAGTAACAGCGGAAGCCGATGAGCTGAGGGCCAGAATTTCCGTATTAGCAAGGGTGGCGGAAGATGATGTATGAAGAACGTTACAAACTTCATCCGATTTCGGCATTTCTAAATTTCATTAAGGGCTTAAAGGAATTGATTGTGCCGTTCATCATCGTTTTTGGTGTCAATATTTTCAGAGACGGCGGAGTCAGCTCGATGTTCACCCAAGGGTGGCAGGGCTTGCTCCCGATCATAATTGGGAGTGTTGTTCTAGTCTTCTTGCTGGTCGGTGGAATAATTAAATGGAAACGTTTTGTTTATTGGTTTGAAGATGGAGAATTGCGCATAGAGTATGGCCTCTTTGTGAAGAAAAAGCGATATATTCCATTTGACCGAATTCAAAGTTTGAATTACACAGAAGGCATCTTTCATCGCCCGCTCGGTCTGGTGAAAGTGAAAGTGGAAACAGCTGGTTCCGGCAAAATAGGGCAGGCGGAAGCTGAGTTGACGGCTATATCACGAGAAGACGCAGACCGTATTGAAAGTGAAATGGAAAAAGCCAAGCACCATCTGCCTGACGAGGTTGTCGCAGAAATGGGACCGGTTGAAAAAGTGGAAGCACCTGTTAAAAAAGAAGCGATGGTACTGTACCGCATGTCCATGAAGGAATTATTGATTTTGGCGACGACTTCCGGAGGGATCGGGGTTGTAATTTCAGCAGTTGCACTTTTCCTGTCCCAGTTTTCCGAGTTGATTCCATACGATGCTATCTACGAGGAAGTCATGCTGTTTCTACGTTTTGGTGTATTGATTGTGGCCTTGACCATCTTTATGGTTCTGTTGATTGTATGGGTTATTTCGGTCATTATGACGATTGTAGCCAATTACCAATTCACCATTCAACGTGATGAGGACCATATCTATATCACCAGAGGTTTATTGGAGAAAAAGAAGGTTTCCGTACCGTTGAAACGCGTTCAAGGAATAAAAGTGAGCCAAAATCCTCTGCGGGAGCTCTTTGGCTATGCAACGGTAATGGTTGAAAGTGCAGGAGGCTCGGTTGGGGATAAGGATGAAAAAATCCGTTTGTTTCCTTTGGTGAAGGCGGATCGGATGATTCCGATACTGGCTGAGTTATTTCCTGAACTGGAATGGACACCGGAACTGGTCAAAGCACCAAAGCGCAGCGTCCATTTCTTCTATCGCCTGGATTTGATCTGGCTATTACCGATGCTCGCGGCTTTAGGTTATTTTTTCTATCCATACGGCCTGCTGGCACTGATTATTTTGCCATTTATCGTAATCACCGGAGTCTGGCAGCACCGGACAGCAGGCTATGCGTTAGGAGAGAAACAATTGACGATGCAGTTTAGAGGACTCAGCAAACACCGCTTTTTCATGCTGAAGAAGCGCGTCCAGGTCATTCAAGTGACGCAGAGCTTTTTTCAACGCCGAAAAGGGATTGCTTCAATCAGTTCGACCATCAAGTCCGGAATGATGGGAGCTACTGCAACCACCCCTCATATGGAAAAAGACGATGCTAGCAGGATTCTAGCATGGTATGAACCTTCTGGATCCAGAAACAATGAACGTTGAAACTTATACTTTTCCCCAAACAAAAACAGCCGGAATTAAAAATTCCGGCTGTTTTCTTTATTTTTTAGCCCGCCAGCTGACGATCCGTTTTGGATGGAAATAACTGAGTCCGATAAGGAATCCAGTAATCATTCCGGCGATATGGGCCGTGACGTTGACGTTCGGTGTCAGGAAAGTCATGACTATACTAATGACGATAATTGGGAGTATAATTTGTTTGAGCTGAGGCAAGGCGCGTCCGCCGTAATACACCAATGCGCCAAATGCGCCAAATACTCCGAAAATCGCACCGCTGGCTCCCACATGAGCATAATCGAGCGGCTGCAAAAAGTAGGTTGCCGCTGAAGCGAAGAATCCCGCCAACACGTAAATTGTGATAAAACGAACTTTGCCGGTTAAACGTTCCAGTTCAGGTCCGAAGAGAAACAACGAGAACATATTAAACAGCAAATGCATCAATCCGCCGTGGAGGAACATAGGTGTGAAGAATCGCCACCACTCTCCTTGTGCAATGTAGAAGTTAGAACCGATGCCGTGGAAGTAAATTAGGTCACCAAGTTCAGGTATCCGAGTCAGTACATAGACTAATAGATTAAGTGCGATCAAAGTGGAAACGACCGGGTACATGTTCAGGTACTGCTTAAAACTTTCTGTTCGTATAAACATTTAGTCACCTCTATTTCATATTTTTAATTATACCTGTTACCGGTTTGCGATTGAAAGGAGAAACATTTATGATTACAGGAATCGGGTTGGATGTCGTTGAATTGTCACGAATTCGGCGATTGGATGCCAAATCATCAAAATTTCGTCAACGTATTTTAACTGAATACGAGCAGGTTGAATACAACCAATTAACAGCGAAAAGGAAAGTGGAATTTTTAGCAGGCCGTTTTGCGGCAAAAGAAGCGTTTTCCAAAGCTAATGGAACAGGGATTGGCGGTGATTGCTCTTTTCAGGATATTGAAATCAGAAAAGATGACAAAGGCAAACCTTCTGTTTATTTCCAGCGCATAGAAACGGGCCTGGTATCCATCACACATTCAAAAGAATTTGCAGCAGCGCAAGTTCTTTTACAAACAAATTAACTGGGCGGTGTTACGATGACGGAATACTATCGGCCGACAAAAGCGGTCATTGATTTAGGTGCAATCAAAAAGAATTTAGCAATATTTCAAAAACGAAGCGGCGATGCTGAAGTGATTGCCGTAATAAAAGCGGATGCTTATGGACACGGGGTTCTGGCAGTGGCGAAGACAGCTATCGAAAATGGTGTCAATATGCTGGCAGTGGCAACGCCGGATGAAGCTCTTTTTCTTCGGGACCAGGGCATCGAAACAGAATTGCTGGTAATGGGTGCTACTCCTCCAAGTTTTATCCCTGTGGCCCAGCAGCGCGACATTACCGTAACTGCAGTTTCCATTGACTGGCTGTCAATGGCAGCGGGCCAGTTGATGCCGGAATCGAATACTTTAAAAATTCACTTGAAAGTGGATACGGGCATGAGGCGGATTGGCATCCAAGTGGACGAAGTCAACGAGGCATTCGGTTTTATCGCTGATCATGATTTTGCTTTTAAAGGAATCTTCACGCATTTCGCGACTGCGGATGAACAGCAATCTTCTCTTTTTAGTCAGCAGGTGAAGGCGATGAATGCTGTAATTGATAAATTGGACGATCCTTCTATTATGGTTCACGTTTCCAATAGCGCAGCCGCCATCATGCACCCTGAATTAGCTTGTGATGCAGTGCGGGTGGGGATTTCTTTGTATGGCATCGCACCATCTCCCTATGTCGGGGAGGAAATGCCTATTCAGCTGCATCCGGCACTCAGTCTGGAAACGGAAATTATCCACGTGAAAAAAATCCGGACTGGCGAAGGTGTGAGTTATGGAGCTACTTACCGGGCCGAACAGGACGAGTGGATTGCGACCTTGCCGATCGGTTATGCCGATGGGATGCTTCGCGGACTGCAGGGGCAGGACGTTTTGGTGAGAGGACAGCGTGTACCGGTTGTCGGTAGAATTTGCATGGACCAGTGCATGATCCGCCTTTCTGAAAAAATGCCGGTCGGAGAAAAAGTACAGCTGATTGGACAGCAAGGAGAGCAGCGGATTTTCATTGATGAATGGGCGCGCAGACTGGAAACAATCCCATATGAAATCCCGTGTATTTTAACAAAACGTGTACCGCGTATTTACTCGGACAGCACAGAAGTTTCCGATTTACCTTTTCAGGAACCCGATACAATGTTAAGATGAGAAAGATAAAGACAGAAGAACGGGATTTTCGGAGGTGTCGGCTGTGTACGAGAAGTCAAAGACAAAAGAAGTGGTTGTAAAATTGCCAAAACAATTTATTTCGGAGTTGACAACTCATTCAGATGAACGTGTTCAAGAAAGTGGAGATTACATCTATGTTTCCACACACCGGGTGACTAAGAATTTGTACGACTCATATCATATTCGGGAAGCGATGATCAAGGGCTACGTGGAGATGTCACAAATCAATCTATCGATTGCTTGTGAATGTTCTCACGCTGAGTACGAAGCGGAGCACACGACAGTGCGACTCGTAAGCGGAGGGTGACAACTTGATTGTAAAACGCGGGGATGTTTTTTTTGCAGAATTATCGCCGGTCGTCGGGTCTGAGCAAGGTGGGACCCGTCCTGTGCTGGTGATCCAAAACGATATAGGAAATCGTTTCAGTCCTACTGTCATCATTGCTGCAATTACGGCACAGATTCAAAAAGCCAAATTGCCGACTCATGTAGAGATCAACGCCAAAAAGTACGGCTTTGAACGTGATTCAGTGATTCTGCTTGAACAATTGCGGACCATTGACAAGTCTCGACTGACCGATAAAATCACCCAACTTGATGACACGTTGATGGAAAAAGTGGACGAGGCATTGGAAATTAGCGTCGGTCTTGTAAAATTTTAAGCATACATACTCCTTGAAAGACACCTTGAGAATTTTTTCTCGAGGTGCTTTTTTTTTCAAATGATAAGCAGGCCGACAAAAAAGATGTGAAAAAAACGAATTTCCGATACAATAAAGAGTAGCAGATAAAATTTGGGATACATAGTGTCACGGGGAGGGTTTTTAATCAATATGAATAAACAGATGGCTCAATATATACAAGGGAACTTAACAGAAATCATTTCGCAATGGCAGGAAAAAATGAAGAGCGAAAAAAATGATCGTTCTTTTCAATTAATGACTGCAGAACTGATGAATCAAACAAGCCATGAATTTGCGGAACTAATGATTTCCAATCTATTAGAAAGCCATCAAGCTTATGAAAATAGATTAAATGATTTTGCGGAGAAGGTGGTTCGCCTTGGATGGTCAATTACATTTGTTACAAAAGCGATCACTCATTTTGCAGAAATTGTCTATGAAGGAATGACTGAAGAAGAGATCATTCATGAAGGTAATATTGCTGCATTTGTAGAAGAGTTCAGTAAATGGATCACGCCAATTCGCGACAACACCATAGAGGCGTATTCAAAAACTTGGGAGCGTACGGTAAGCCTTCAAAAGATTGCGCTGCAGGAACTTTCAGCTTCTCTTATTCCAGTCTTTGAAAAAGTTTCGGTCATGCCGCTTGTTGGAACAATCGATACAGAGCGGGCAAAACTGATCATGGAAAATCTACTGGAAGGTGTGGTTAAGCATCGTGCAGAGGTCGTGTTGCTTGATATCACCGGAGTTCCGGTAGTGGATACAATGGTCGCCCATCACATTATCCAGGCAGCAGATGCTGTCCGTCTGGTTGGAGCAAAATGCATGCTCGTCGGAATTCGGCCTGAAATTGCCCAGACGATTGTTACGCTTGGCATCAACTTGAATGATTTTACGACAACGAGCACGTTGCAACGAGGCGTGGAACAAGCGTTAGCTTGGACAAACCGAAAAATTGTGGAGGTTGAAGACTGATGAATTTTAGAATTCCAATTTTAAAGTTAAGAGATACATTGATTGTTTCGATACAATGGGAGCTTGATGACCAAACGGCTCTTCAGTTTCAAGAAGATTTATTGACGAAGCTGCACGAAACAAGTGCACGCGGTGTCGTTATCGATTTGACATCGATTGACTTTATCGACTCATTTATTGCGAAAGTTCTGGGAGACGTCATCAGCATGTCAAGTCTGATGGGGGCCAGAGTAGTCATTACCGGTATCCAACCAGCAGTCGCTATCACTTTAATCGAGTTAGGAATTCGACTTGAAGACGTTATGACAGCGCTAGATTTAGAAAATGGCTTGGATAAACTTCAATTGGAATTGGAGGCTTAAAAATGAGCGACCAGTCCTCGGTGGAAATTTTGACAGAATGGGATATTGTTGCCGCAAGACAACTCGGACGCAACGTGGCGAAAGAGCTTGGCTTTGGTACAGTTGACCAGGCCCGTATTACAACGGCCATCAGCGAGCTTGCTCGCAATATTTATTTATATGCTGGAAAAGGCAGGATTGAGATCCAGCAGTTAACAGAAAATGGCGTTAAAGGAATCTTAATCATTGCTGCAGACAGCGGCCCCGGAATTCCTGATATTCGCAAAGTAATGGAAGATGGCTTTACGACTTCCGGCGGGTTAGGAGCAGGACTGCCTGGTGTTAAGCGGCTAATGGATGATTTTAAGATTGAAACGATTTTAGGTGAAGGAACAGATATAAGAGCTACGAAGTGGCTTCGTTAGGGGGAACGCCCAATGGCTCAAGAAATTGAGATTCAGTATAAAGAAATTTTAAACGAATACATGAAGAAACAATCAGAACAAAATTTGTATGTTGGCCAAAATTTCAGTAGGCAGCTTATCCTTGAGAACATTGCGCCCGAAGAAGTCATCAGCATGCACAAAGCGGCAATTCAGGAGTTGTATGGAGAATTGCCGGACGTTGTATGGCATTCTTTTGATTTTTTAATTGAAATGATGATCAATTACGGTTTGGCACTTCAAGAACGGCAAAGCCTTTTGAAGCAGCAGGAAGAGTTGAAAGTGGAAATGGATCTTGCTGCAAATGTTCAAGAAACTTTGTTGAAGACCAAGTTGCCTGTACTGGAAGGTTTGGATATCGGCCTTCTTTCTATCCCTGCGCGCAAAATGAACGGGGATTATATTTATTTTGTCAGTGATCACGATGGTTATGCCGGTGTGGCGGTTGCGGATGTAATCGGCAAAGGTCTTCCGGCAGCTCTTTGCATGTCCATGATTAAGTTTGGTATGGACAGCTTAAACAGCTCACATGCGCTTCCAAAAGATGTCTTAGGGGTCATCAACCGGATTGTGGAGAAGAGTGTCGACGATTCGATGTTCGTTTCGATGTTCTACTGCAATTACGATGCTAAGCAGGCACGGTTGACCTATGGATCTGCGGGACATGAACCGGCTATCCTGTATCGTGCCAAAAATAACGAATTCAGTGAACTGTATGCGAAAGGGCTGCTGCTGGGTGTGTCTCCTGCTGCTGTGTACGAAGAACATACAGTCGACTTGGAAAAAGGCGATCTGGTAATTATGATGACGGATGGCGTAACGGAAGGCCGGAACGATGAAGGCTTTATCGAACGCGAGGTTATTTTTGAGTTGATTGAACGCAAAAAAAACGAACCTGCGCAAACCATTGTGCAATACGTCTATGACGAACTTGAACGGATGCAAAATGCCCAGTTCCAGGATGACTTTACCCTGGTGATTTATAAAAAAGTGTAACGGCAGGTTTAGCTAGGGGTCAATTGTGGTATTTAGGCTTAGAATAGCTTTTTTAAGCGGGATTGAATTTTAAAAAACGGGGTGTCGAATCACAATGAATATTCAAGTGGATTTAACTGAATCGGACAATGTCCTTGAGGGCTTTATACGCGGGGAAATAGATGCACATACCGCACCAGTCCTACGGGAAAAATTAGAAAATTACCAGAACCACCAAGGATTAAAAGCAGTGTTGGATCTTTCCGACGTTAATTATATGGATAGTACAGGATTGGGAGTTTTCGTGGCTTTTTATAAATCGGTCAATTCAAATGGCGGACACGTAAAATTAAAGGGACTCTCAACCCGATTGAAACGACTTTTCGATATTACAGGTTTAGGCGATATTATGGATATCGAATCAGTCGGGAAGGGTGGTAACTGATATGCGTCCTTTCGATTATGTGGAAATGAGAGTGCCTGCCAAATCTCAATATGTCGGTGTCGCAAGGCTTACAATTTCTGGTTTAGCCAGCCGTATCGGATTTTCATTTGATGATATAGAGGATTTGAAGATCGCTTCAAGTGAGGCGGTTACCAATGCGGTTCAACATGCTTATGCAGAAGGCGAAGAAGGCGAAGTTGTTATCGGCTGCGCACTGTATGAAGATAAGATTGAAATTATGGTAGCGGATCATGGCCAAAGTTTTAATTTTGAAGAAACCAAAGCTAAAGTAGGTCCTTATCATGATCAAGAAGAAGGCGCTTTTCTCCGTGAAGGAGGTCTCGGCTTGTATTTGATTGAAACATTGATGGACGAAGTCAAAGTTCATCATCAAGAAGGCGTAACAATCTTCATGACAAAGCATGTTGAAGGAGAGCAGGTGGAGAAGGATGTCGAAACAGTCTCATCCTAATCAGCCTACCAAAGAGCAGGTGCTTGAGTGGATTGAAGCTTATCAAAAGACAGAAGATGAAGAAGCCCAAACAAATTTGGTATTAAATTACAAGCGTCTTGTGGAATCCATTGCACGAAAATATTCTAATGGTAAATCTTACCACGAGGATATTGCGCAAGTAGGCATGCTTGGACTTTTAGGAGCTATCAGACGTTACGACCCTTCATATGGCCGTAGCTTTGAGGCTTTTGCTGTGCCTACGATTATCGGCGAAATCAAACGCTTTTTGCGTGATAAAACGTGGGCGATTCACGTTCCGCGGCGCATAAAGGAATTAGGCCCCCGTATCAAAGCAACCGTTGAAGTATTGACAACAGAGCTTCAGCGTTCGCCGCAAGTATGGGAAATTGCCGAATATCTGGATGTTGAAGAAGACGATGTACTTGAAGCGATGGAAATGGGCAAAAGCTATCAGGCACTTTCAATGGACCACTCTTTAGAGGCAGATTCAGACGGCAGTACCGTCACTTTGTTTGATGTAGTAGGCCAAGAAGACGATGGTTACGAGAAAGCGGATCAGCGGATGCTTGTAGCTGAAGCGATGAATGTGCTTTCTGAACGCGAGAAGCAGATCATCCAATTCACTTACATAGAGCAGCTGAGCCAGAAAGAAGCCGGAGACAAACTCGGTATTTCTCAAATGCATGTATCTCGTTTGCAAAGAAAAGCCATCAAAAAACTTCAAGAAGCTATTCTAGCGGCCGGTGGGGTTTCTTAGTGGAGAAAATTCAGCATAGTTTTGTAGATGCTTATATTTTCAACGAAGCAAAAAAAGGAAATCATGAATCTGGCGACAGCTATCATACAGTGTTGACGGACGATTATTTCATTTGCTCCGTAGCCGATGGATTAGGGAGTGGACCTGTAGCACGTGAATCGTCTCAAGTCATTCCCCAAATTTTACGACAATACCACCATGAAACAATCGATCAATTAATGTATCGCTTTAACGGCTTGATGCTTCAGAAACGCGGAGCTGCCGTAGCAATCTTTAAAGTCGATTTCACTAAAAAGACCCTCGAATACAGCTGTGTCGGCAATATCCGATTTTATTTGTACCGCAAAGCGACAGATGAAATTATCTATCCCTTGCCGGTGATGGGCTATTTATCGGGCCGTCCCCAAAAATTACGCACTCAGCTTTACACTTATGTGGAAGACGATTTGTTCCTGATTCATTCCGATGGAGTGGATTTGAGAAATCCAAAAGCCATGATGCGGAAAGCTGCGGTTCCTGAACAATTATATCGCGACATACTGGCGTCCATTCAAACGGGTGATGACGCCACTTTCATAACAGGAAGCCTGCTTAAATGAGCTGGCTTCTTTTTTATTGCTCAAACCCGAGAAGTTTGCTCTTCAGCACGTAACCGAACTGGTTGAAAAATTGCCGATTCGCTAATCGGGGTTGTGCCTGGAGGAGCTACAAGAGCGCTTCCTCTTTTCAATGTTCAGACTCCAGCGCCCAGCTCTTGGGTCATAAGCCAACCCGACTGTGCGGCAAAGAGCGCTTCGTCGATCTGTCTCATGCCCGTCAGTGCTACATGGGCGCTTGCGCTTTTCAGTGTCCAGACTCCAGCGCCCACCTCTTTGGGTCATAAGCCAACCCAACTGTGCGGCAAAGAACGCCACACTGTTGGTCTGTCTTATGCCCGGCAGAGCTACACGGGCGCTTCCGCTTTTCTTAATGTGTTAAAATAGAAGAGAACTGAAGGGAAGTGTCTATATGGAAATGCAGCAAATTCACACATTAATCGCCAAAGAAACGGGCGTGCGAAACAACCAAGTCGCGCAAGTCATCGCATTGATTGAAGATGGCAATACCGTGCCGTTCATCGCGCGTTACCGGAAAGAGGCAACCGGATCTTTAGATGAAGTGCAGATCAAAGCAATCGATGACCGGTATACATACATTCAAAATTTAGAACAACGGAAAATAGATGTAATCCGGTCAATTTCAGAACAGGAGAAGTTGACAGATGAATTGGAAAAGGCAATTCACAACGCTACCGTTCTGCAGCGTGTTGAAGATTTATACCGGCCATATAAACAAAAACGTCGGACCAAAGCAATTATTGCAAAAGAAAAAGGTCTTCAGCCGCTGGCGGATTGGCTAATGGAACCCGGCAGTGAAAACTTGGGTGATAAAGCGCTGGCATTCGTCAATGAAGAAGCGGGCGTCGCATCAACTGAGGAAGCAATCCAAGGAGCACAGGACATTTTGGCGGAATTATTCGCTGACGATCCCGACATTCGAGAAAAAATTCGGTATATGACGCGAAAAGATGGCACAATCGCCACCGCCGCCAAGAAAAATCACGAAGACGAAAAACAAGTATTCCAAATGTATTACGAATATGAAGAAGCGATTCAAAAGATCGTGCCGCATCGAATTTTAGCCATCAATCGTGGAGAAAAAGAAGATGTTTTGAAAGTGTCCATCAACCCGCCGGCCGACCGAATCATAACATTGATGAAAAACAAGTGGATGAAACAAACGCGTTCAACAGGAGATGTAGTTGCTCAAGCCATCGAAGACAGTTACAAACGGCTGATACAACCGTCAGTTGAACGGGAGATTCGGACTGAATTGAGCGAAAAAGGAGAAACTCAAGCCATTCATATCTTCTCGGAAAATCTGCGTAATCTTCTTCTGCAGCCGCCGATGAAAAATAAAATGGTGCTAGGGGTTGATCCGGCCTACAGAACAGGCTGTAAACTCGCTGTCATCGATGAAACGGGCAAACTGCTGGAAGTTGCGGTTATCTATCCGCATCCGCCCAAATCAGATCAAGCCGGATCAAAGAAAATTATGGAACGGTTGACTTCAAAGTATCCGATTGAAATCATGGCGATCGGAAACGGCACCGCTTCACGTGAGACGGAGCAATTTGTTGCTGATTTTCTATCGGAGACATCGGCGGACATATCGTATGTCATCGTCAACGAAGCGGGAGCCAGTGTCTATTCTGCCTCTGACATCGCCCGTGCAGAATTTCCTGATTTAAAAGTAGAAGAGCGGAGCGCTGCGTCGATTGCACGCCGCCTGCAGGATCCTTTGTCTGAACTTGTGAAGATTGATCCGAAAGCGGTTGGTGTCGGACAGTATCAACATGATGTCTCGCAGAAGAAATTAGCAGACCAGCTGACGTTTGTCGTAGAAACTGCGGTCAACCAAGTCGGTGTCAACGTGAACTCCGCATCATCTTCTTTATTACAGTACGTGGCCGGCTTGAGCAAAACCGTAGCAGAGAATGTTATCAAAGTTCGGGACGAAAATGGCCGTTTTACTTCACGGGCCCAGCTGAAAAAGATTCCGCGCTTGGGAGCGAAAACTTTTGAACAGGCGATCGGATTCCTGCGTATTCCAGAAGGCAAAAACCCATTAGATGCAACAGGTATCCATCCCGAGAGCTATGACATTGCGGAAAAACTATTGAAGCTTGTAGGGGAAGACAAGAAATCTGTCGGAAAAGCAGGGATTTCCGAAAAGCTTGAGGCGCTTGACCTTTCAGAACTCAGCGTTCAATGGGATGTTGGTGAAATAACATTAAAAGATATTCTGGAGGCACTGGAGAAACCTTTCCGTGATCCGCGCGATGAATTCCCGCAGCCTTTATTAAAAAACGATATTTTGAAAATGGAAGATTTATTGCCGGGCATGGAAGTGCAGGGAACTGTCCGCAACGTAGTCGACTTCGGCGCATTTGTCGATATCGGTGTGAAGCAGGATGGCCTGGTCCATATATCGAAACTGAAAAAAGGGTTTGTGAAGCATCCGTTAGAAGTGGTAGCCGTCGGAGACATCGTGACAGCCTGGGTAGAGAAAGTGGAAAAAGACAAGGGGCGAATCGCTTTGACGATGCTGCAGCCGAAAGAGCAGACTCTTTAACATTGAACATAGGGGAGTTAACATGACGAACGAAGAACTGACTGGACTGATCAAAGAAATTTCGTTGACGAAGTTTCATAAGCCGTTCCGGCATAAAGGTGTTTTCAATTCCAGACTCCGGACTACGGGAGGCAGATACATGCTGCGGTCCCATAATATCGAAATCAATCCGGGCTCCTATGAGAAGTTTGGTTATTCCGAACTTGAAGGCATCATTAAGCACGAATTATGCCATTACCATCTTCATATAGAAGGAAGAGGCTATAAGCACCGCGACCGAGACTTCAGGGAATTGCTGAAGGAAACCGGTTCGCCTCGTTTTTGCTCGGTCCTGGAGAATAAAAAACAGCAGCGCGCTGCCAAATCTTATATCTATCAATGTCTCGCCTGTAAGACGAATTACAGACGGAAGATTCGAATGAACACAGAGCGTTACAGATGCGGCCAGTGCTCCGGAAAGCTGGCTGCGAAATAATGATTTAAAGGGAAGGGAGGCGATCCGATTATGGATGGCCTCCCTTTTTAATGTTATTTGGCACACTGGATTCAGTAGAAGAAAACAAATAATAAATATAAATGAAAAAGGTATTGACGATTCTCTTGGGGCTCTTTATAATAGAAAAAGTCGACAAGTACTTAAACATTATTCCGAAGTAGCTCAGTGGTAGAGCACCGCACTGTTAATGCGATGGTCGTAGGTTCGAGTCCTACCTTCGGAGCCATTCATGGCCCCTTGGTCAAGCGGTTAAGACACCGCCCTTTCACGGCGGTAACACGGGTTCGAATCCCGTAGGGGTCACCATCTTCTAAACAGCAATTAATCTGAAAAGTTATAGTTGGATAACTTCTGTGTTACACTAATACATGAGTCAAACAAGTATAAGAAAATAAGTTGATGTTTTTGCTGGCGTTTCAAATTGCAATTGTTTCTAGTAAACTGAAGCGTTTGATTAAGAAGAAACAACTATATTATTGTCGCGGGGTGGAGCAGTTCGGTAGCTCGTTGGGCTCATAACCCAAAGGTCGCAGGTTCAAATCCTGCCCCCGCAACCAAATGGTCCCGTGGTGTAGCGGTTAACATGCCTGCCTGTCACGCAGGAGATCGCCGGTTCGATCCCGGTCGGGACCGCCATTTTTTATTGGGGTATAGCCAAGCGGTAAGGCAACGGGTTTTGATCCCGTCATGCCCTGGTTCGAATCCAGGTACCCCAGCCATTATTAATTAAACGATACGACGATGAATTAGAAATTCTAATTTCTGATTGACACTAAAACGATCATGCAGTATAATAGAATTTGTCCCTAAAAATAATTCAATGCGGTCGTGGCGGAATGGCAGACGCGCTAGGTTGAGGGCCTAGTGGGAGAAATCCCGTGGAAGTTCGACTCTTCTCGGCCGCACCAATACCTCTTCGAACGCGCCCGTAGCTCAATTGGATAGAGTACTTGACTACGAATCAAGCGGTTAGAGGTTCGAGTCCTCTCGGGCGCGCCATATTTCTTCTTATTAACAAAACATTATGTGCGGGTGTAGTTTAGTGGTAAAACCTCAGCCTTCCAAGCTGATGATGAGGGTTCGATTCCCTTCACCCGCTCCAAACTTTTTAACCTGAACCTTGAAAACTGAACAGCAAAACGTCAACAATACAGCAACGGCCGCGCAAACGGCCCGCGCAAACCTACTGATCAGTGCAAACAGATCAAAGCGAATCGCGCGTCTTCGGACGGCGATACGCCAGCAAGTATTTGAGCAATCAACTACTCTATAATGGA
>NZ_VOHB01000003.1 GCF_007859295.1 Planococcus sp. CPCC 101016 | reverse complement strand
CAAGATGAGATTTCCCATTGCGCAAGCAAGTAAGATCCCTCAAAGACGATGAGGTAGATAGGTTCGAGGTGGAAGCGTGGCGACACGTGCAGCTGACGAATACTAATCGATCGAGGACTTAACCAAACAATGTATACGGAATCCTTGCATGTTCCGGTGTCGTTTATCCAGTTTTGAGCGAACAAGCTCAAACCAAACAGTCCAGTGATGATGGCAAAGAGGCCACACCCGTTCCCATCCCGAACACGGCAGTTAAGCTCTTTTGCGCTGATGGTAGTTGGGGGTCTCCCCCTGTGAGAGTAAGACGTCGCTGGTCTGTTTTTTTTTTTTGGTCCCGTGGTGTAGCGGTTAACATGCCTGCCTGTCACGCAGGAGATCGCCGGTTCGATCCCGGTCGGGACCGTAATTTTGATGATGAACACAGCGATCCTGCTGTGTTTATTTTTTTTGTTTTCATTAAAAAATACCGGCAAAACGATATATTTTGATTTACTGCGGCAATTTCGCTAAACTATGTAAAGACTCAATAGAGGTGACATGATAAATGACTTATGCAATTATGCTGAATTCGCCAGAGGAAACTGAAGTATTCGCAGCCGCTTTCGCTGAGCTGCTGGAGCCGGGAGATCTGCTGACGCTGGAAGGCGACTTAGGTGCCGGAAAAACGACTTTCACTAAAGGCTTGGCAAAAGGTTTGGGTGTTCAACGGATGGTGAACAGCCCGACTTTCACAATCTTAAAGCAGTATTCCGGCCGCTTAGAATTGAATCATTTCGATGTCTATCGCCTTGAAAACAGCGATGAGGATATTGGATTTGACGAATTTTTCACCAGTGAAGCGGTATCGGTAATCGAATGGGCAAAATTTATAGAAGAGTATTTACCGAAAGAGCGACTGGAAATTACCATTACCCGACAATCTGAGCAAGAGCGCAAGGTTGTCCTTAATCCGATTGGCAGACGCTATGAAAAACTTTGCAGGGAGCTAAACCTATGATCTATCTTGGTATCGATACCTCGAATTCTCCATTAGCGATTGCGTTAATGGAGGACGACAGGGTTTTAATAGAGGAAACTTCAAATTTAAAAATCAATCACTCGTTGATGGCTATGCCTGCGATTGAAGAAATGATGAAAAAGGCTAAGGTACTGCCTGCCGATCTGACTCATATTGCAGTAGCGGAAGGTCCAGGGTCTTATACAGGAGTACGTATTGGCTTGACGATCGCAAAAACTTTGGCATGGTCGCTGAAAATCCCACTGCATCTTGTTTCCAGTTTAAAAGTCCTTGCTGCAAATGGGCAAGGCTTTAAAGGTTTGGTTTGTCCAATGATGGATGCACGCCGCGGAACAGCCTTTATTGGCTTGTACGAGGGTTCTGATTTGGAACCGGTCTTTGCGGATCAGCATAGTGATGTGAAGGAATTCCTGCTAAAGGTTAAAGAACTCGACCGTTCTGTGTTATTCACCGGCGTGGATGTAGCATTACACGAAGCCTTGATCACCGAAGTGTTAGGCGATGCGGCTCAGTTCAGTGGAATCCAAAATCGACTGCCTCGAGCTTCGAATTTGATTATGCTTGCACAGCAATCCACGGAAAGTAATACTCATCATGCTGTTCCTGAATATCGCCGCATTACGGAAGCGGAAGCAAATTACAATAAAGCACAAGAAGGCCAGCCGCTATGAGTGAAACCGTCAGATTCAGAAAAATGACGATTGCCGATATCGAACAGGTCTATGAGATTGAAAAATTATCTTTTACGTTGGCTTGGACAAAAGATGCTTTCTACTATGAAATGATTAGCAATGAGCATGCATATTATGTGATTGCCGAAACAGATGATGGCATTGTGGGATACTGCGGAATGTGGCTGGTGATGGACGAAGCACATGTCACGAATATTGCTATCCATCCTGACCAGCGCGGGAAGAAGCTGGGTGAAGGATTGATGCAAGCAGCGATTGATGTAGCGAAAGCGAATGGTGCGGTCCTTATGACATTGGAAGCCCGGGTCAGCAATACAGTAGCACAAAATCTTTACCGTAAATTAGGCTTTAAAAATGGAGGCATCCGTAAACGATACTATACGGATAATTACGAAGATGCCATAGTGATGTGGGTGAACTTTGATGAATAAAGACATATATATATTGGGAATTGAAACAAGCTGTGACGAAACAGCTGCTTCCATCGTCAAAAACGGCACAGAGATCATCTCTAATGTGGTGGCATCACAAATCGAGAGCCATAAGCGTTTTGGCGGCGTGGTACCGGAAATTGCTTCAAGGCATCATGTGGAACAAATCACTTTGGTCATTGAAGAGGCGCTGCAGTTAGCGGGGATGGAGCCCAATCAATTGAATGCAGTAGCTGTAACTGAAGGTCCTGGACTGGTAGGTGCTTTGCTGATCGGTGTGAATGCTGCAAAAGCTTTTGCCTTTGCGCATCAGCTGCCGTTAGTGGGTGTTCATCATATCGCGGGCCACATTTATGCAAACCGTTTGGAACAAGAAATGGAATTTCCGCTTCTTGCCTTAGTTATCTCTGGCGGCCATACTGAATTGATTTATATGAAAGAACATGGAGATTTTACCGTAATCGGAGAAACGCGGGATGACGCAGCGGGAGAAGCTTATGATAAAGTGGCACGTACACTGAACTTGCCTTATCCAGGTGGTCCTCATATCGACAGGTTGGCTCAAGCCAGTGATGAGGCAGTGGTATTTCCACGAATCTGGCTTGAAGAAGGGTCCTATGACTTTAGCTTCAGCGGATTAAAATCGTCCGTGTTGAATTATATGCATAATGCGGCTCAGCGCGGTGAAAAAGTAGCTCCTGAACATGTAGCAGCGGGCTTCCAAAACAGCGTCGTCGAAGTTGTGACTGGAAAAACGATGCAAGCAGCCCAACAATACAAAGTGCGTCAAGTAATTGCGGCAGGCGGAGTTGCTGCAAATAAAGGATTGCGGCGCTCATTGGAAGAAGCGTCCAAGGAAAAAGGGATTCCATTTTATATTCCTTCCTTGCCATTGTGCACCGATAATGCGGCGATGATTGCTGCAGCGGGAACAGTCATGTACGAGAAGGAACTTTTTGGTACGATGGCAATGAACGGCCGGCCAGGAATGCCATTAACATCATGGATTTAATAAAAGCAAGTAATTTCATCATTTCAGTCCTGCTGAGATGTGCGAAATTACTTGCTTTTTTTTACATAAAATTCTGTCTTTTTGAGTGTGGACAAAAAATTTTCTGTCAATAGAGAACATTTGTACTTATGCACAATTTGTGAATAAACTGTTACTAACTAGGGGGTAAGAGGTGGAAATCCTACATATTGTATAGGTGTAAGTGGAAAACTATGTGGATAACATTTACTTTTCTTGTGGATAATGTGTAAAAGTCTGTTGACAGTTGATTAGACAAGCGAAGTAATGTGGAGAAATCTGTGGAAATAAATATTTCAGGAATCTCTATTGACCTATATATAGTAACAAAAAAACCGGCTATAAAATAGCCGGTCAAAATTAAATATTTTCAATTTTTTCCTGAAGTTCAAGCCAATGGGTCATCGTTTCTTCGTGCGCTGCTTTCAGTTCTTCCAGTTGGGTTTGAAGCGGCAAAACTCGTTCATGATCCTGGAAAATTTCCGGTTCGCATAATTGTTCTTCGATTTCAGCAATTTGCAGATCTAGTTTCTCCATCGCCTGTTCGACTTCTTCCGCTTGACGAGCCAACTGGCGCTCCAATTTTTTCGCTTCTTTATCGATCTGCGAGGTAGAGGCTGCAGCTGCAGCTTTCACTTCGGTAACTGAGCCGGCTTCATCAAGAGCTTTCAGCTCGGCGATTTCTAACTTCTTTTCTACGTAATAATCATAGTCGCCTAAATATTCGGTAGTGCCGTCCCGTGTAAGTTCGATAACTTTTGTAGCGATGCGGTTCATAAAATAGCGGTCATGCGATACAAAAAGCAAGGTGCCTGGGTAATCTAATAAGGCGTTCTCGAGCACTTCTTTGCTGTCGAGATCCAGATGGTTTGTCGGTTCATCGAGCAGCAGGACATTGGCTTTTTGCATCATCAGCTTCGCAAGGGCCACACGTGCTTTCTCGCCGCCTGATAATGTGGAAACCGGCTTTAGTACATCATCTCCGGTAAACAGAAAACGTCCGAGGATGCCGCGTATGTCTTTTTCGTTGATAAGGGGATAATCATCCCACAATTCATTCAATACCAGTTTATTGCCTTTTAAATTAGCTTGCTCCTGGTCGTAATAGCCAAACTGAATCCCGGTGCCATAATGGACATCACCTTCAAGCGGTTTCAGTTCTTTCATGATGGTTTTGAGTAAAGTAGATTTACCGACCCCATTTGGTCCGACAAGCGCCAGGCTTTCCTGCCGGTAAAGCTTCAGTGAAATATTCTCGGAAACCGGTTTGCTGGTGTAGCCGATTTTCAGTGATTGGACGTTCAGTACATCATTGCCGCTTTGCTTATCGATAGTAAAGCCGAAGCGAGCTGATTTTTCACTGCCATCGGGAGCCTCCATCCAATCGGTTTTCTGAAGGGTCTTTCTGCGGCTTTGGGCCATCTTGGTTGTTGAAGCACGTGCCAGGTTGCGCTGGACGTAATCTTCCAGCTTGGCTTTCTCGCCTTGCTGCTTCTCAAATTGCTTTTGATCCAATTCGTACTGCTTGGCTTTTTCATCCAAGTAGCGGCTGTAGTTGCCGGTATACTTTTTGACTCGGTGGCGGGAAACTTCATAGACCAGTGTTACTACTTGATCGAGGAAGTAGCGGTCATGGGAAACGATCAGCAAAGCACCCGGATAGTTCTTCAAGTAGTTTTCCAGCCAGCTGAGCGTTTCGATGTCCAAATGGTTAGTGGGCTCATCGAGAATCAGCAGTTGCGGCTTGCTCAGCAAGTGCTTAGCCAACATGAGACGCGTTTTCTGGCCGCCGGATAACGACACCACTTTTTTATCGTAGTCTTCCCGATAGAATTTCATGCCGTGCAATATCGCGCGCGTGTCCGCTTCGTACTGATAGCCGCCTGCATCTTTAAAATCATGCTGCAGAAGGTCGTATTCTTTCATGACTTTGTCGTTTTCTTCTGGATTATTGTATATTTCCGGGTCGGCCATCTGCGCTTCCAATCGGCGAAGTTTCGCTTCCTGTTCACGGAAATGATGAAAAATCGTCATCATTTCATCCCAGACAGTGGCATCCGACTCCAAATTAGTCTGCTGTTCCAAGTAGCCAATCGTCAAATCTTTCGGCATGCTGATGTCGCCGCTATCGTATGACATTTCACCGGCTATGATTTTCAATAATGTCGATTTTCCCGCGCCGTTTCGGCCTACTAAAGCTACCCGGTCACGGTGCTGCACTTCCAATTTGACGCCGGAGAGAATCTCTTCTGCACCAAATGATTTATGCACTTGATTTACTTGCAAGACAATCATGTAGGTCACCTCTATTCTTTTTAAGTGTAGCTGATGGGGCGTTTGTTCGCAATTGCACAAGCCTTTACATATGAAGGCTCCTAATGTAAGATGAAAGCGATTTGACAACACCTCAGGAGGATGCGAAAGCGTATGTTACACGAGACATCTAAAATTCCGCAAGCCACGACTAAAAGGCTGCCGCTGTATTACCGTTTCCTTCAAAACTTCGCGAATGCCGGACAAAAACGGATTTCCTCGCAGGAATTGAGCGAAGCGATGAAAATTGATTCTGCCACTATCCGCCGTGATTTTTCCCATTTGGGCGCACTTGGCAAGAAAGGCTATGGCTACGATGTTCAGGAATTGCTGCTCTTTTTTCGCAAGACCCTTGATCAGGACGAAGCTACCAATGTAGCGCTGATAGGCGTTGGTGGACTCGGCAGTGCATTTTTGAAGTATAATTTCCACCGCAACCACAATACGAAAATCATTGTGGCGTTTGATTCGAATAGTCCATTGGAAGGGGAGAAGATCAGCGACATCGATACTTACCATCCGGATAAAATCGAAGAGAAGATAAAAGAGTATGGTGTGGAGTTGGTCATTTTGACGGTGCCGTCGCGATCGGCACAGGAAGTGACAGACCGTTTGGCGAAGACCGATATCAAAGGGATTTTGAATTTTACGCCGGTGCGTATTTCGGTGCCCGACCATATCCGTGTCCAGACCATCGATCTATCAGTTGAACTGCAGACTTTGATTTATCAAATTAAGCAGCAATGACTTAAAACCTTCACATTTATAAGTCCTTTCGAAATAGCCAAAAGAGCTTGAATGATGTAAAATAGAGCCATAATACAGGAGGTGCCACGTATGCCAGGTCCAATGAGTATCATCATAATCGGTGTTGTTGCCTTGCTTGTTTTCGGTCCTAAAAAGTTGCCGGAACTTGGAAAAGCATTCGGTTCGTCTTTGCGTGAGTTCAAAAACGCTACAAAAGGACTTGTAGACGATGACGACGATAAAGTAGATTTGAAAAAGAAAGACGAGCAAAAGGAAATACGATAGGATGTTTGTCTGATGACAGAAAAAGATATGACTTTAGTTGAACATATAGGTGAATTGAGAAAACGGCTGACCATTGTAGTCGTTTTCTTTGTATTAGCGATCATTGTCAGCTTTTTTCTTGCGCAGCCGCTGATTCAGTATCTGCAATATACAGAAGAAGCGAAAGACCTTACCCTGAATGCATTTAAAATTACAGATCCACTGAAGATCTTCATGCAGGTAACGATGATTTTAGCACTGATCATTACTTCTCCACTGATCATGTATCAGTTCTGGGCGTTTATCAGTCCAGGGCTTCTTGAGAAGGAGCGAAGAGCTACTTTAAGCTATATCCCGTTTTCTCTTCTGCTGTTTCTCGGTGGCATTGCCTTTTCTTACTTAATTCTGTTTCCCTATGTGATTGGATTTATGCTGAATATCTCCAACAATATGGATATTCAAGAAACAATCGGCATTAATGAATACTTTCAGTTTCTGTTCCAGATCACGCTGCCGTTCGGGCTGATCTTTCAGCTGCCGGTATTGATGCTGTTTCTGACAAGGCTTGGCATCATCACGCCGATGCTGATGACGAAGTATCGCAAGTATTCCTATCTTGGGTTGGTAATCATTGCGGCATTCATCACTCCGCCGGACATTGTCTCTCATATGATAGTGACATTGCCGCTAATCATATTGTATGAGTTTAGTGTGATTATCGCTAAAATCGGCTACCGCAAGTTCCTAAAAGCGGAGCAGCAGCAAATCATCGAAGAACAGCAACAAGCCATAGAAGAAAAATAAAGCCTTCCACCGAAAACAAACGGGGAAGGCTTTTTCTTATGTTTTCGGTTGGAAGACATATTGAGGGAGGCAATAAAACCGGCCGGATAGCGGTATTTGCCATCCAGCCGGTTTGTCTCTGATTCCATATTTAAGGGTCATTGAGAAATGAAGAAAAACCCTGCTGTTTGAAGGTTTTCCATCTGTTTTTGGAACTCCAAAATCTTATCCATATTCAGCTGAATGAGCATGACGTAGCTGTTTAAACAGATATGGGCAATGATTGGCGTAATGATGCGTTTTGTTTTCTGATAGAGAAACGCCAGAATCAAACCGGTAGTAAAGTAAAGCAGCAAATGCGTAAAGTCGAAATGGATCAAGGCAAAGACCAATGCACTGACAGCTGTCGCGAAAAAGAAATTAGTCGTTTGGTTAAGCGAACCGAAAAGAACGCGGCGGAAAACCAGTTCCTCGAGAATTGGTCCAAATAAGACGATTGACAAGATGGCGAGCGGCACCACTTCAGCGATACTGACTAATGAAGCGGTATTCTCAGAGCCCGGATCAATGCCAAAAAACCTCATTTCAATTAAAGCAGCAAGTGATTGCCCAATTAGTAAAAGCAAGAAGCCGAGAAAGCCCCAGATAATGGACATCGGCAGAGAAGATTTCGTCCCTCTCCAAATATCAAAAAAGCGCTTGTCACGGAATACAACAATAAGCGTCAGAATAAAGCCGATGCCCATGGTCAGGAAAATCAGCCAGCCGGATGTGGCGATGCCGGCAGTTTGCCGGTCCATCCCTTGTTCCATGAAGTAATTCAACGTAGGGGAGATAAACAGAACCGGCGAAAGCTGTGCGGCAATAAAAATCAACAACACATACAGCGGCGTCTTTTTGCCTGAGGATTTCGGCCGGCGGGCGCTAGTTGTTTTAGCTTTCGACCCAGAAGAGCGGCCATTTTTTAACAAATCGTCTATAAAGGTTTTTTGTTTGGTGGGCATGTTGTAATTCCTTTCACTGATGAATGCTCCTTCTATTGTAGAGCTTTCGAAGAACATCCGCAAAGAAATCAAAATCATAAAGGTTCCCGCTTGCAAAAGACAGAAGATTTTATTAAACTTGTTAATGGGTTAGCACTCAGAGGTTGAGAGTGCTAAGCGAGAACATTTAGATAATTTGAGGAGGGTGTTTCAATTGTTAAGACCACTAGGAGATCGTGTAATTATTGAGCTCATCGAAGCGGAAGAAAAAACTTCAAGCGGTATCGTTTTACCGGGATCGGCACAGGAAAAACCGCAGGAGGGCCATGTGATCGCTGTAGGAAATGGACTTATCCGTGAGAACGGGCAGCGCACAGAATTGGACGTGCAAGCTGGCGACCGCGTCATCTTCTCGAAATATGCAGGATCTGAATTGAAATATGAAGGCAAAGAATATTTGATTTTACGTGAAAACGATATATTAGCAGTTTTAGGCTAAAATAAACCAACGACACAGGAGGAAGCTAAACATGGCAAAAGATATTAAGTTCAGTGAAGACGCACGCAGTTTAATGCTGAAAGGCGTAGATAAATTAGCAGATGCAGTAAAAGTGACACTTGGGCCAAAAGGGCGCAACGTGGTACTTGAGAAAAAATTCGGCTCGCCGTTGATCACTAATGATGGTGTGACGATCGCGAAAGAAATCGAACTTGAAAATGCTTTTGAAAACATGGGAGCGAAACTTGTTGCGGAAGTTGCTTCTAAAACAAACGACATCGCCGGTGACGGTACAACGACAGCTACGGTTCTTGCACAGGCAATGATCCGTGAAGGCTTGAAGAACGTTACAGCTGGTGCGAATCCAGTAGGCATCCGCCGCGGAATCGAATTGGCAGTAGAAAATGCAATTGGTGAACTGAAAGCTATTTCGAAGCCAATCGAAGGCAAAGAATCGATTGCACAAGTTGCAGCGATTTCGTCTGGCGACGAAGAAGTCGGCAAATTGATCGCTGAAGCAATGGAGCGCGTTGGAAACGACGGCGTCATCACTTTGGAAGAGTCACGCGGCTTCACAACTGAACTTGATGTGGTAGAAGGTATGCAGTTTGACCGTGGATACCAGTCTCCATACATGGTGACGGATTCAGATAAAATGGAAGCAGTTTTGGATAACCCGTTCATCTTGGTTACTGACAAGAAAATCGGCAATATCCAGGAAATCCTGCCAATTCTTGAGCAAGTCGTTCAGCAAAGCAAGCCATTGTTGATCGTAGCTGAAGACGTTGAAGGCGAAGCATTGGCGACATTGGTTGTCAACAAATTACGCGGTACGTTCAATGCTGTAGCTGTTAAGGCTCCAGGCTTCGGTGACCGCCGCAAAGCAATGCTTGAAGACATCGCTGCCTTGACTGGCGCAGAAGTGATTACAGAAGACCTTGGACTTGAATTGAAAACAACGAACATCGCTCAGCTTGGGCGCGCTTCAAAAGTAGTGGTTTCGAAAGAAAACACAACGATCGTGGAAGGCGCCGGCGACCAGGAACAGATCGTCGCACGCGTTACACAGATCCGCAACCAGCTGGAAGAAACAACTTCTGAATTCGACAAAGAGAAATTGCAGGAACGCTTAGCGAAATTGGCTGGCGGCGTTGCAGTCATCAAAGTCGGAGCGGCGACTGAAACTGAGTTGAAAGAGCGCAAACTTCGCATTGAAGATGCATTGAACTCAACTCGCGCAGCTGTAGAAGAAGGAATTGTTGCCGGTGGTGGTACAGCATTAGTCAACGTTTACAACAAAGTGGCTGAGCTGCTTGAAACTGAAGAAGGCGACGTAGCAACAGGCGTCAACATCGTGCTTCGTGCACTGGAAGAGCCAGTTCGCCAAATTGCAACAAACGCAGGCCTTGAAGGATCAATCATCGTTCACCGCATGAAATCCGAAGAAGTCGGTGTCGGCTACAACGCGGCAAACGGCCAATGGGTCAACATGGTGGATGCAGGAATCGTCGATCCAACCAAAGTTACGCGTTCAGCATTACAAAACGCAGCATCTGTTGCAGCCATGTTCTTGACGACTGAAGCAGTCGTAGCAGACATCCCGGAACCAGCAGCACCAATGGGTGGAATGCCTGATATGGGCGGCATGGGCGGCATGATGTAATTCTAGTAAGAAAAATAAGAGAGAAATCCTTGTGTGAACTGCGTCCCTTTTAATGGACAGTTTAATAAAAGTACCCTGCAGCTAGGCTGCGATCAGATGACTTCGGTATTGTGCCGGAGTCATCTTTTTTAGATTCCATTGCTTGCGCGTTCCGGTGTAATACGCCATGTAATCATCCACCAGCCTTTTCAATTCATCCAGGCTGGTTGCTTGTTTAAAATCGACATCTTTAAAGTGACCAAAAAACGATTCAATGGAGGCATTGTCTAGGCAGTTGCCCCGTCGGGACATCGACTGGATCAATCCAATTTCCTTCACACGTTGTTGGTATTCGGGATGGGTATAGTGGAAGCCTTGATCAGAATGGATCATCGCTTCTGGGTGAACATTGCCATTCAATGCTTCCTTCAGTTTCTTTAACATGCAGTAAACAATTTCCATCGTGAGTGTCGTCGTGACTTCATAAACGACGATTTCCCGGGTGGCGACATTTTTCACGGCGGACAAATACGCCATTTGCCCCGAACGGTTAGGCAGATAAGTGATATCAGTGACAAATACCTTGCCGGGTTCAACCTGTTCAAACTCACGATTCAACAGGTTGGGGCAGACGGTGTGTTCTTGAGTGGCTTTGGCGATTTGCTTATAGGGATTCGCTCGACGGATATTGGCAAAAAGGTTGAATTTGCGCATCAGACGCAGAATCTTCTTGTGGTTCATCGGCGTTTCCAGGAGTTCAGTGAGCACCATATAAAAGGTGCGATAACCGATTTTCTTCCGATGCGCATCGTAGATGCTTTTAAGCAACAGGTAATCTTTGTAGTCCTGTTCTTCGCCTGCCTCTCGAGCGCCTCGAGCTTTTTTAACAACTCATTTTCTGCTTCCAGGTATTTAATGCGTGATTCCGCTTTCTCCAGCTTTTTCTCCGCTGAGAGATCTTTGGTGGAGGGGCGGCCGGTACTGCCTTTTCCACAACGCTCTTCAAAGAAGCCATCTTCTCCATACGTTCTATACGTCGTCCGCCACGATTCAAGGAAGACGTCGCTTTTTTGGAACCGATAACCGTCAAATCAAATCCATTTTCAATAAAGATTTGGGCAGGGCCTTTGCCCGCTAAGTTATCTTTCAAGGCATGGATTTTGAATTCCGGCGTGTACTGAATCGCTCGATCGGATACGGAAGCGACATTCGGATTCGCCTCCAAGACCCGTTGCTGGTGTTCGTTGAATATAATTTTACTCATGTGATCTTCTCCCGTCCAAGTTAGCTAAATTTAGTATGCCGGGGTCTGAAAATAGAAAAACCCCAAATGGGGTCACTTTTTTTAAGGTGTCTACCATTTAGGGTTAAGTTCAATCAAGGAGTTTCGAACTTGTTTATATTTATAATCGTAAATAGAGTGTATAACAAGTGATGTATTAAAACTTAATAGCCTCATTTATTCAAACACGTTTAGAAAAGAAAATCATAGCAAAGGCTGTTGATAAAAGAGAAAAGCAACCGACTATGGTTAGAGCTTGATAAGCAGTTAAGTTCATTTGTTCAGATACATATAGCAACACAATAATAACAATCAATACCATGTAATAATTAATAGTCATGGCTTTTTCCCGAATTGTTTTAGAACGTTCGTCCTTCGGAAAGATATGGGGAGCTACATAAGCCCAAGCAAGTTGGTTGATTGCAAGTGCTATAAATATAATTGCATGAGGAAATTCTCCCCGATTCAAGTAACCTATATTTAAGTAGATACCGAATATTAATAATGCTACTCCTGTAACTAAATATATTAATCGGTTTCTTTTAACTTCAGTGTTTTTTTTCATGCTATTCCTCCTCAAATGAAAATATTTCTTCGATGCATGTGTTAAAAATTTTGGATATCTTAAAAGCTAAATTTATAGATGGATTATATCTCTCTTTTTCTAATGAAATGATAGTTTGCCTTGAAACACCTAATCTTTCAGCTAACTCATCTTGTGTCAAATCGAACTCCAATCTTTTCTGTTTAATAATATTTTTCATTTTCAACCCCCCGCCCTTTGTAAAGTTAACTTTACGTAAAGTGTACTTTACAAAAAGTAAGTAGTCAAGTAAAAAAATAACCCTTATCACATTTTGTGATAAGGATTATTAAGTGAACTTCCTAAAATTAAAGCGGTTTTACGTTAAATACACGAGCCCATGTTTGAGCTACATAAACACCATTACCCCGATTGTTTGCTGTCACTCTTGTTGCCATTAAACCATAATAACCAGCAGTCATAGCTACACCGGCACCTATTATTGGGAAAAGAGAGGCTGCACCAGCAGCAATTGCTCCACCTGTTGCAACTGTGTTTAAATCGTTTACGTATCGAATTGCTTGACTGTTAGTGAAGTTTCTATCATAGCCCCACCAGTGATAAGTCCATTTGTTATAGGAAGCAAAAAGAGTAATTGATAAATCCTCGATAGATAAATCATTGTTGATTTTAATAGTTCCATTATCAACTTTTTCATTTAATAGCTCAAAATGGGCTTCTAATGCATCCAAGTCATATTTTTTGTGGAAATTCTTCGAATGCTTAGGGTCCAAAACAATATGGCCATTAGCATCTACAGAGATATATTTTTCAACTTTTTTAATATCTGAAAAATCTTTCTGCGCTTTTTCATTAGCTGGAGTTTCCAAAACTTTCTCTTGGTTTGATAAATCCGAGCCCAAAGCCTGACTAGGTAAAACGATAGCGAGAATCACCATTACCGATAACAAACTAACTATAAATTTCTTCAAAACAACATCCCCTTTAATTTATTTTTCTACCTAATATTATCATAAAGACCTAAAAAAAGGATGTTATAACCAATAAAAGGTAAAAACAGTAATAATTACTTATTTTTGTAAATTTAAAATATAACTATTTGTGCATTAAAATTTTTGTTATGAAGAATTTTTTCTCCATAAAAGTCTAAAGTCATATTTTTATTTAAACTTAATAAAAAGGCATTTGAAATACATTTTGTTTATCCAACAGAACCTGTTATCGGCAACAATAAAGAAAACCGTTGGTCCTCTTGAGGACGAAGAAATACCTATCTCTTTAGCAACTTCCTCAACTTTATTTCCAGTGTCGAATGAGCTGAATATTACATGGTGAGATTTGATGAGTAATGATTTCAGGTGAACCCCGTTAAAATTTCATATTATAATGGGTGGCATGATGTAAGAAATTCTTCAAATCCTTGAATTCTCAAGGACTAAAGAATACTGCTCCAAACCATGATCATTCACTTGGTTATAGATGCTAATCAACCAGCCAAAATCAAAAAGGCCCTCATCAATTCATTGAATTGTTGAGGGCCTTTATTTGTTAGAAAATCTTTTGCTTTCACCTATACAAATACAAGGGAATTAGCTATATATGTTCAAATCATGTCGGCTAAATCGAAACTTTTACTGTAGATGTCGACTGTCACTAGCACTCTATCAAGCAGTCCTGTAAGTTAGCTATAGACCGCATGTTCCGATCATAAATTTGCATTTAGAGGAGAATTTTTAAATGAAGAAAATAGCTTGGATTACGGATACAGCTGCACAATTGGATGATGCTTTCATCGAAAAACATAATGTACATATCCTGCCCCTCAGTGTTGTTTTTTCTGATGGATCTTTCAAGGAATCAATCGATCTTACACAGGAGGAGTTTTACGATCGATTACGTTTATCGAAAGTTTCACCCAAAACTTCGCAGCCTGCAATTGGCGAGATGGTTTCTTTATATGAAAAGCTTCAGTTGGAAGGGTATGATTTTGCTATTGCTTTGCATTTATCAAGTGGTCTTTCAGGAACATTTGAAAGTGCACAGGCGGCTGCGAAGATGACGGACTTTAAAGTATACCCGATTGATTCAAAAATCGGTTCTTTTCCGATGGTTAAAATGATTGAAATGGGCAATGAATTGTTTGCAAGCGGTAAAGAAGCAGAAGACGTGGTTGCAACCATCAATGAAATGACTCTTAAATCGAAGTTGTCTTTTATTCCCTCAAGTTTGAACCAACTGCATAAAAGTGGACGTGTTTCTGGAACACAAGCATTTGTAAGTAATTTATTGAACATCAAAGTAGTCATCAGTTTCGAGAATGGTAAACCGGTTATGAAAGAAAAAGTTCGCTCAAACAAGCGAGCAAAAGATAAGGTGATTCTTTCACTGCGTACCGATATTGATACAAGCATAGTGCCAGAAGTGGCCGTTATCAACTGCAATAATATCCAAGACGCAGAAATTTGGAAGAATGAGCTAGTGGAAGAGTTTCCAGGTTTAAAAGTGCAAGTTGTTTCACTAAGTGTTTGCGTAGCCGTCCATGCAGGTGAAGGAACTACAGGGTTAAGTTGGGTTGCTTATTAATTTTCGATAAAGACATATGATAAAGAGGGCGAATCCGCAGAGGTTTCGGCCTTTTTTATATATGCTTTGACTTGATAAGCAGTCGTTTTATTTTCCAAGAATTCTTTACTGTTATGGCAATAAGTAACAAGGTTGTCAGACAACCGTAGTCCTATATGTTAAACTTTACTAGATCTATTTAGATGTTTTTTTAATACAGTGGAAGTGTTTTCACATCTCATGTGTCTGTTTACTATTTCACTGAATCGGTAAAAGTAAAGTATAATGACAATCGAGGTGCTTTATGGAAATAACATTTCAGGAATTAGAGATGTATAAAGATTTTGATGAGCTGGCGAGTGATGTGCTGGATTTGGCTAAAGAAATTTTGCCGGATCAATTGCTTTATTTAAGCTCCATACGTGGCAACAGGCAATTGATTTTAAAGCATTCTGATCATGAGACAAGCATTCCAATAGTCGAAAACATGATGTTGAGTATTAGCGATTCTCTGTGCAGCGGGGTTGATTTTGATAAAAAACAGCCATTGATTTATGAAGATACAAGACAAGACAGCCGCTTGGATCATTTAAGAGCAGGCATCGAAGGAGCCAATATCCGTTCTTATTTGGGCATTCCGATTTCACTCGTGAACGGAGAGAAGTTTGGGACATTGTGCGCTGTGAATGATGAGGTCAGTCGTTTTGATGACAAGAGCATCAATTTACTGCAGCGGATTGTCCGAATGTTTTCCTATTACTTGAACTTGGAGCGGTTTGCTTACCGGGATTCGTTGACGGACCTTTATAATAGACGGTATTTGACCCGGTTTTATAATGAATATGCAGTAGAGGGAGGCGCCATGTTTTTCCTCGATTTGGACGGTTTCAAAAAAGTGAATGATGTGCACGGCCATGATGCTGGGGATCTTGTTTTGAAAAAAGTTGCGTCAAAAATTCAATTGTTTGTCAACGAGCGCAACGACAAAGCTTTTGCAGTCCGTCTCGGAGGGGACGAATTTCTGATTCATTTCCCTGACGGCGCCAGTGAAGAAGAGATGAGCCATGATGCAGAACAAATCCTCGACAGCTTAAGTACTTGGGAGGAAGGATATCAGTTATCCACCAGTATTGGTATTGTAACTTATCCGCCTAATGGCAAAATCGATTTGGACGTACTTTTGAAAAATGCAGATACTGCTTTATACCGGGCCAAAACAGCTGGCAAGAATACGTATAAAATTTTTTAAAGCTGGCTCTATTTTATTGAAAGCACTAAATAGCAAGTTAAAGCATCAATCAGACCGTTAATTCGTAAATGAATTAACGGTCTTTTAATTGCCATTCTGTAATCCTTTCTACGGCAACTGTTATTGCAGCCGATCGTTCTACTGAAATAAGAAAAAGGTAGGTAATTTTGGATGAATTGTAAGAAAAGTGAAGCTATTTGAAGTTTCATTCGTATTACTCCTATAAGCACATGTATTGATAAGAACAATAGGCATTAAAAATCTAGGAGGAGGAATGAAGATGTACTACAAATCTAAGAAAATAGCTTTCGGGATTCTGTTTTTGATTTTTGCTAGTTTATTGATTGTGGGTTGTTCAGCTGATGGTGCAGAAGCTGAAAAGACAGTCGATAAAAGTGAACAAGCGATTCGGACTGTTATCGAAAAGGAATTCAATGGACCAGACGAAAAATATAAAGAGTTATGGAATGCCTCTATGGAAGCTCAAATTTCAGATGAATACAGTGATGATTATGAAGCCTATTTGGAATCGCCTGAATACCAAGCATTAATGAGCTATACAGAAGAAACCTATGCTCCCTATTTTACAGAGAACGGCTATGATACCTTCATAAATACAGCTGCTTTTATGTATTCGGGTTTTGATTACGATTATGAATTAAGCACTTCTACAATTGAAGTAGTTCAAAGCGAAAACGAAAAAACGCTATACAATTTCACTTTCCAAGTAGAATACAAGGATGAAAATGGTGAATCCAGCCAATTCGATTTTCAGGGGAATGCCATTGCCCCTGAAGAAGGAAAGATCGGGAAGATCGAATATTTGGATGGTTATGAGGACGGCCTGCTTGAAGAGTTGAGAAACAATGAATAGAAATAATATGAATGAACGCTGCCTTTGGGTGGCGTTTTTTGTTTCACTTATGGACTTATTCAAGTATATTTCAAACAAGCACCATAGACTAAATTTACATAGTCTTAATGTAGTGCCTAAATTTCCGTAACATTGATTTTTTATACTGGAATAAGTGGGGTGTAGAAAACCAAGTGGCCCGATAATCATCAAGTAGTGAAAAAGGAGAATGTGAAAACATGAAATTCGTTAACAAAAAATCAATAGCAGTACTTGCCATGCTCGCGATGGGATCTTCTGTACTTCCTGTTCAAGCAGCCAGTCCAACTTCAGTTGCAGACGCGGTTCATGTAAAACATGAAATTTCATCACCATCTGTTAAAAAGGGGGGATCTCCTGAACACGCTGCAGGCAAGTCCAATAAAACGTCAAAACCTTCTAAACCACAAGGAACGGATGAAGAAGTAAACACAGATCCACCTGAAGTGGAGCAGCCATTGCCAGCAGTGGATAACGGCGGCAATGCCAATGATCCTATCTTGAAAAATATAGCTGCGACGAATCCTTTCATTAAAATTTTGGATGGGTTTGAGCAAGTCTGGTCGATCAATCAACCGGATTGGAGAGACGGAACGGCGTTAAGCAAACCAGGTGCAACCGGTAAAATTGCGAACTATGGCGACGGCCCCAGCGTTTATTTTGATGGCTTTAAAAATGACAAGACAGTAGCCGTGGCAGATAAGAAAACATTTGCCAATGAAGAAATTAGAGATACGGAGACTTGGGAAGCCAACATTAAATATGTAGAAGAAGTCACGAACAACCGAACAGATGAAGAGGCGTTAGCGGCTTATTACGATGATCAACGGGATAAGATCTATAGCATGATCGACGGCTATGGACCTTTAGCAAATACATATGCAACTATTGTGAACCCACAAACAAGTATTGTAAGATCTCCTGAAGATATGAATAAAGTATTGGAAGAAACAACGGTTGAAGACCAAAGCCAAGGAATGGGGCAATGGGAAACTTCTGAACTTTCGGATGCCATGGATCTGGTCCATCTAATCAGATTCAGAAATCCTTCTTCATCAAACCCGGCGAAGTATTTTTACTCTTCTCCAAGACCTTATCGAATGAATTCCAACGGCGAAGTGAAAGAAGTTGTTGATGCAAACGGATTGCCTGTCTGGGAAACCATCGGAAGCGGTAAAAAAGCATCTGAGAAACTGTCTTCAGGAGGCAGCAAAGAGACTGGTGAAAGACATTACCAGCAGTATGAATCGAATGTAAAAGTAATCCCTGCCCTCGAATACGTCAAGAGAGTTGCGGAAGATGGAAGAGGAAAAGATGGAGCCTTTCCAAGTGGCCACACAAGTGCATCGTATTTGTCGACTTTTGGATTTGCCTACGCAACGCCGGAACGCTATGCCGAATTTTTAACAAGAGCGGCTCAAATGGGAGAGAATAGAATCGTCAGCGGAATGCACTCGCCGCTTGACGTAATCGGGGCAAGAATCCAGTCTACAGCGATGACTGCATTTGCCTACAATAATGAAGAAAACAAAGAAGTATTGGATAAAGCTTACAAAAATGCTGGAGAGGTATTCGGCGAGTTAGCTCAATCTAAAGGACTAAGCTTATACGAATACGCGCATACTATAACAGAAGACTATCAGTTTGAGAGTGCCTACGATGAAGAAAAATGGGAAGACCATGAAGCGAATAAAGAATTTTACCGCGAAAAGCTTACGTATGGTTTACCGCAAACAGGAACAAAAGGCTTGGCTCCTGTAGTACCTAAAGGGGCGGAAGTTTTATTGGAAACACGCCAGCCTTATCTGACGGATGAACAGCGCAGAGAAGTGTTGTACACTACAGAAATTGACTCAGGTTACCCGGTAATCGACGAATCAAATGGCTGGGGAAGAATTGATCTTGTGACAGCGGCAGATGGCTATGGTGCATTCCTAAACAATGTAACACTTGACATGGATGCTTCAAAAGGAAGATTCAATGCGCAAGACTGGTGGAGAAATGATATTGCTGGCAAGGGTATGCTGACCAAGCAAGGCACAGGAACACTTACATTGACAGGAGATAATAGTTATTCAGGTGGAACATTGCTGCAAGAAGGAATTTTAGAAGCGGCTTCTCCGATGGCTTTTGGTGAAGGCGATCTTTATGTAGAGGATGGAACTGTTTTAGTTAATGCAGCAGGGCCATTACAGGTAGACGGCAATTTCACGATGGAAGACGGAAACTTAGAAATTGCTATGGACGAGGATAGCAGTCAAGTAAACGTTGAGGGCCAGTTATACCTGGATGGTGGAGATCTGAATTTAAATCTTTCAAATTATGAGATAAAGAAAGGCAACAATATCACTTTACTGACTGCCGGTAAGCTGAAAGGCAAATTCGATCAGGTAACTGCTGACGGCTACAAGGTAACGGTCACATACAGAAAAGATAGTGTCGTTGCGCATCTCAAAGCAACAAAATGATTCTCGTTTATTCCAGCTGCCGACTGTCGTCGGCAGTTTTTTTATGCGTTTAAGCAGGGGGAAGTTGAAACCGAAGCAGATGAGCTTTCGTAAATAACTTGATGATATTCGGGTTTTTATCCCGTAGTATAGAGACCATAAAAGATATTGGCGTTATGGAGGAAGGAGATTGAAGCATGCGGTCGTACTGGTTTTGGTTAATGATGCTGGGCACATCTTGGGCTATGGGTCTTTTTCAACTATCTTTAGGCATCGGTGAATTGCCCATGCATATTTTCGGCAGTGCGCTATTCTTTGGCTTGTTTTTTCTGGCACCTTTAGTAAGGCGAATTCCGGTGTTGGCTTTTTTGAATTTATTGGTGATGGCTATTTTAGCAATTTTAATCTTTTGGCCGGAAGCAGAAACAGCTTTTAATCCCTATCCTCTTCTGATCTTTACGATAATTGCTGGAAAAACAGTCTACCGATTATCTACAAGAGAGACGGTGGCTATAGGCGCTGTTCTATTAGGCGGCGCCCTAATGTATAGCATTGTCGGAGATTGGGGTTTAACTCCACTATTCATTTTGCTCTACGGTTTATTGGTTAGTGCAGCACTGGTTTTTTTCAGGAAAAGCTATGTGCTGGAAGAAGAATTGCAGGAGCGCAACGAGGCTTTATTGAGCGAATACCGAAAGATGAAACGACGCTTGCTGACAGACGAACAGGCAGCCCGCCAGGAAGAGCGGACGCAAATTGCACGAGACATCCATGATTCCGTGGGGCATAAGCTGACAGCATTGTTGATGCAATTGGAAGTTACCCGGCTGCAGGCGGAGGGTGAAGATGCTGAACAGCTGCAAGATTTGAAATTACTAGCGAAAGAAAGTTTGGAAGAAACACGCAATGCCGTAAAAGCCTTGAAGCATGACGAGACTGGAGGCGTTACGGCGATCATCGGATTGATTCGGAAACTGGAAGCTGAAAGTTTTCTTCGCATCCAGTTTTCCATTAAGCATGGTGCGTTGTCCGCACCACTCGGAAATGATCAAATGGTGATTGTGTACCGTGGGGTTCAGGAAGCGTTGACGAATATCATGCGCCACAGCCATGCCCGAGAAGCAGAAATTGTTTTTGAAATGCCTGGCGGCAGTGTTTTCCGTTTTATCGTAAGCAATAAAACTTTAGAAACAACTGCATTCCATGAAGGATTTGGATTGGCATCAATGCGAGAACGAATTGAGCAGGCAGGGGGAGAATTTAAAGCGGGACCAGAAAACGGTTTATTCATCGTCAAAGGATCGCTGCCGTTAATCGTTAAGGAGAGTGGTTTAGAATGATTCGTGTATTGTTGGCAGAAGACCAGGCAATGGTGCGCCAAGGGTTAAAAATGATGATTGAAACAGACAAAGCGATTCAAGTGACAGGAGAAGCAGTGAACGGCAAAGAGGCAGTGGAGTTATGTGAAACGCATTCGTTCGATCTGATTGTTATGGATATTCGAATGCCGGTAATGGACGGTCTGGAAGCAACCCGCATCATCCTATCGCGTTGGCCCAAAAGCAAGGTGCTGATATTGACCACTTTTAATGATGATGAGTATGCGCTGGAGGCACTGAAAAGCGGTGCCAGAGGTTATTTATTGAAAGATGCAGATACATCGGAGTTGATACGGTCCATTCGGAGCTGCTTGGATGGCGGTCTTGTGCTCGAAGATCATGTGGCTGCAAATATCCTGCCTAAACTGATGAAACGGCCTGCTGAGAAAAAGGTGGATGAATCTTTGACGTCTAGAGAACTGGACATCATCTGCCGTATAGGAGAAGGACGCAGCAATCGAGAAATTTCTGATGAACTGGCATTGTCGGTGGGGACGGTAAAGAATCATATCAGCATCATTTTGGATAAACTAGAGCTTCGGGACCGCACTCAAATTGCCATCTACGCCATCCGCCATGGACTTGTTTAAGTGAATATGACGGAGGTCACGGTTTTAAATGAAAGTAATGACGTGAGACAGTGGGTGCACTGTCTCTTTTTACATACACTCAGGTTACAGAAACGAAGATGGAAAGGAGCGGGAGATTTTGCTGGAAACCGAAGAACTAAAAAAAGTATTCAAAGGGAAGACTGCAGTAGAAGGAGCCAGCTTATATTTGGATAAAGGCGAGTCGGTCGGTTTGCTTGGGCCGAATGGAGCAGGAAAATCCACGACGATTTCCATGATTTCAACTTTATTGAAACCGACGTCTGGAGATGTCCGGCTAAATGGCAAAAGTATCATCAAGAATCCAAGTGAGATGAGACGGATACTCGGTGTAGTGCCGCAAGAAATCGCACTTTACGGAGAATTGACGGCGTATGAAAATTTAAAGTTCTTTGGACGGATTTATGGACTTTCAGGAAAAGCTTTAGAAGGTGCCATCCAACGCTCTCTGGAATTGGTCGGATTGGCGGAGCGCCAGAAAGAGATTGTCAAAACTTATTCCGGTGGAATGAAGCGTCGCATCAACATTGCGGCCGCTATGATGCATGAACCTGAAATTATCATTATGGATGAACCCACTGTCGGAATCGATCCGCAATCGCGCAGCCACATTCTGGAGATGGTGCGCCAGCTCAATCATGAAAAAGGATTGACCGTGTTGTACACCAGCCATTATATGGAGGAAGTAGAACGCCTCTGTGATCGTGTTTACATTATGGATCATGGAAAAATCATCGCCAGCGGCACAAAAGAAGAGTTGAAGAGCATTCTCTCGAGTGAAGAAACGGTTTGGATTGAATTAGACCGTCCGTATCCGGCGTTTTTCAAAGACCTGCAATCTTTCAAAGTGATCAAACAGGCAGTTGAAACAGAAAAAGGCATCAAGCTGATTCTTCCAAAAGGCAGCCGGATTTTGGGAGAAGTGTTCCAGGCTTCCGAGCGTCATCAGGTGGAAATCATTAATGTGAATGTTCAGAAGCCAAGTTTGGAAGATGTATTCCTGCATTTGACAGGCAGAAAACTGAGAGATTGAGGAGGCAGACCCATGTATACGTTTTTGAAAAAAGACATTCTGGTCTTGTTTCGCGATCGAACTGAACTGGCTGTGCTGTTGGCAATGCCATTCATTTTGATAGCCATCCTGGGATTTGCATTGAGTGGATTGCTCAGCGGCAATTCAGAAGTATTATCGATGGATGTGGCTATTGTACAGGAAGATAATGAACAATTGGGGCTCGAACAATTTGCGGAAGAATTGAACGGTTCAGGTATTCCTGCAGAAGCACGTAGCAGAATAATGGCAGCAGCCCAAGAAACCAGTCCGTCTTCGATTCTTCAGGGGATTTTAACGGATGAAAGTTTAAGAGAATTAGTGACTGCTCAAGAAATGGATACAGCAGCTGCCGCTGAAGCGCTGGAAGAGGAAGAAGTAGTGGCAATTCTTACGATTCCAGAAAATTTCACATTGAATGCCCTGCAAAAAATGCTGATGGACACCGGCGGTGGAGCAGAGCTGGAATTGATGATTGCCGATCATGCAGCAACTCAGTCAGAGGTTTTTACCGATATTTTAGAAGAATTCGTCTGGTCGCTTAATTTTGAAAGTGCGATAGCCCAAGCAGCGAACGGTGAGGCGCCAGCGCCAGAAGAAACGTCGGTTCAGTTTGGCGGAGTGGAAAGCGTTTCAGCTGTCCAGCCAATCAGTTCGTTCCAATATTACACGATCGGCATGGCCGTCATGTTTGCTTTATTTGTCGGTGCCACCATTTCAGGAATCGCATTTGTTGAAAAGCAGCAATTTGTCTTGAACCGCATTTTGTTGTCAGACCAGCATCCTTTTGTATATCTGGGGGCAAAAGCGATTTCGGCAGCAACTGTCACGTTCCTGCAGTTCTGTATCTTGTTTTTCTTTTCTTCCTTGCTTTTTGGTGCATTCGATTTGACGAATTGGTCGTTTTGGCCAGGGATGCTGTTGATTGGATTTACCTTAGCAATTTGTGTTGGAGCATTGGCAGCCTTTTTAACTGCTTTGACCATGCGTTTTAATAACGACAGCATCACGACAGTTTTTGCAGGCGGTGTCGTAACAATATTTGCTTTTCTTGGCGGCAGTTTTACACCGACAGAAGGCATGCCTGACTCCATTCAGAAGCTTGGAGGGTGGACTCCAAATGGAGCTTCTTTGAATGCTTTTCTAATTTGGCTTCAAAACTTGGAGATCGTCCTGCTATGGGAACCGCTTAGTCGGGTTCTTCTACTAACAATTGTTTTGCTCATTTTGAGTCTGCTGATCTTTCCAAGAAAGGGGGAGGCTTAGTCATGAAATCGGTATTCTTACTGCAATGGCAAAGATTTCGCCGAGCGCCTGTCATGATGTTGTCATTTCTTATCATGACCATTATTTTTGTCGCTTTATTAGCCGGCAACAATCCTGCGGAACGGCCAGCGATTCTTGCTTATGCAGATGATTCATTGCCAGAGTCGGAGGCGGAAGATTGGGTGGCTTCGCTTAATAAAGCTGAAGAATTCAACTTCCAATTAATGAGTGAAAAAGATGTGCGTGAAGCCGTTGCAGCAGGTGATGCACCGTTAGCGCTGCGCTTAATGGATGGTAACTACCGGATTGTGCTGGCGGCCGACGATATGGGGCGTTTTGTTCTGGAAGCCTTTTTGAACCGGAAGTATCGTGAGGAATTACGGTTTCAACAAGTTGAACAGCAAATAGCTGGAAGTGATATACGGACAGAAGTTGCTGGCTTGATGGAGGAGCCGCCGCTTCAAGTAACCACTACCACCTTGGAGGGCACCGAGGAATTTCAATATGACAATCAATTGCAGCTTTTATTTGGAATGACCTTGTTTTTCTCGGTCTATACAATCATGTTCAGTTTGATGAAAATTGTTGAGGAAAAGAAATATGGAACTTGGAACCGCTTGATTTTGTCTCCAGTGGGTAAATGGGAAATTTATTTAGGTCACCTGGCGTACAGTTTTGCCATTGGCTATTTCCAGATTGTCACGATTTTCATTTTATTCAAGTACGCATTTCATTTTGATGTCGGCGATCGTTTTGGAGCGATTTTGTTAATCATTGCGTGCTACACATTTGCGATTGTGGCTCTTAGCATGCTTGTCATGGGCTTGGTCAGTCGTCCGCAGCAGCTTCAAGCGGTCGTTCCGATTATCGCAACCGGAATGGCGATGATCGGCGGCGCTTTCTGGCCGATTGAGCTGGTCAACAGTAATATGCTGCTGGCTATATCTAAAATCCTGCCGATTACCTACGGACTTGATGCCTTAAAAGGTGTTGCGATATATGACCGCAGCTGGCAGGAGCTCAGCGAACCAATCTCCATCTTATTGCTAATTGGCGTAGTTTGTATGGGAATCGGCATCAACTTGATGGAACGCCGTACGTATTAATACGATATTCGCTTATTGATCTGTTGTGCATATGGTCGTCACATTTTTCCAATCTTTACGGGGTTCTGCCGGCAAGCATCATTGCATAATAACTTGCATAAAAGCCAGTCCCATTCGTTTCCGAAGATACGATAGAAGAGAGTAGAGTTGAACATATCCGGGCTGTTTGGAACGCGCTGCTTTCCACAAAGACGAGATTCGTGTAAACTATACAAGGTTAAGAAATAATGAAATAACCTTAGAAAAAGTCGATGTTTACTGATTTTCAGTATAGATAAAGCAAGAATTTTTGGGTAGAGGACTGGCCTTTTATCCCGTAATGAAAGGATTGGAATGTGAGTATGAAAGAGAATTTTTGGCGTGATTTGCCGAAGCCATTTTTTGTTTTAGCGCCGATGGAAGATGTGACGAACGTGGTGTTTCGCCATGTAGTAGCTGAAGCGGCAAGACCTGACGTGTTTTTTACAGAGTTTACGAACACGGAAAGTTACTGTCATCCGGAAGCGGTTTTCAGTGTGCGTGGGCGTCTGACGTTTACAGAAGATGAACAGCCCATGGTGGCGCACATATGGGGCAACAAGCCCGAGCATTTCCGTGAAATGAGTATCGGCATGGCAAAGCAAGGCTTTAAAGGAATCGATATCAACATGGGCTGCCCTGTGCCGAATGTCGCCGCAAAAGGAAAAGGCAGCGGTCTGATCAATTACCCGGACAACGCAGCTGAGATCATTCAGGCGGCTAAAGCAGGCGGATTGCCTGTCAGTGTGAAAACACGGCTTGGTTATACCAACGTGGAAGAGTGGAAAGGCTGGCTGACCCATGTATTGGAGCAGGACATCGCCAATCTATCGATCCATTTACGGACGAAAAAAGAAATGAGTGCAGTGCCTGCACACTGGGAACTCATTCCGGAGATCAAGAAACTTCGAGATGAAATAGCGCCGAATACACTTTTGACTATTAACGGGGATATTCCGGATCGTCAAACTGGCCAAGAGCTTGCCGATAAATACGGCATTGACGGCGTCATGATCGGGCGAGGGATTTTCCATAATCCATTTGCCTTTGAACAAGAACCGAGAGAGCATGACACCAAAGAATTATTTGATCTTTTGAGACTTCACATGGATCTCCATGACAAATATTCCACTGACATCGAGCCAATTTCCTTCAAGCCGCTCCGTCGCTTCTTTAAGATCTATGTCCGTGGAGTCCGTGGAGCCGGGGAGTTGCGGAACCAATTGATGTATACAGAAACAACGGATGAAGTGCGTGCACTGCTCAATGCTTTTGAAGAAGAACAAAGCTTGGTCGAAGTGGCAGGAAACTAGCTGAATTTCCGAAGAATGTAACTTGACTGCTATAGAAAATAAATTCGTGTACTGGAAGAATGTCTTTCTTGCAGTACTCCTTATATTCATAAAAATAAACAAGCTGGCCTCTCACTCGAGCGGTCAGCTTGTTTGTTTTTCTTCATTTAGAATTACAGTTTTTTTCCGAAGACTAACTGATTCATTAGACAAGAAGATGAGGTTCCATTCTCCTGTAAACTAAATAGCTTAGAATTCTATTTAATATGTTCTGCATCAATGAGCGTATCCATGGCTCCTGCTTTGCTTTTAGGGATAAGAGACAACATTCCATTGCCTTCCAGTACGACAGCTTCTATCAATTCCATTGAACCACTGCCTTGTTGCCGCGCGGCGTTTCTGATTTCGCTCTTCAAAACTCGCTCCTTCTTTAGAGCCTCTTCACAATACTCGCCGTTATAATAGAGAAAAGTCGGGGTTGGGTTGATGACGGCGCCAAATTTCTTTGATTTCATTTCCATTACAGCAATAAATAGCTGAATAAAAGTCAGCATTCCAAGTACAAATGCCCCCTCGATAAATGAAATCTTATCAGTAGTAAGGATGGTTGCAATTGTGGATCCGTAAGCAACGGAAATAATGACATCGAACATATTGTACTGAAACATCGTTCGCTTTCCGGAAAGCCGCATGATCAAGATCAGGTATCCATAAATAAATATTGCCATTATCACAATTCGGATAGGGCTTTTCCAGCCGTCAAACAGTAAAGTATCTAGCAAAGTTATCCCTCCCTTGATATCATGTCCTTTAACATCATAGATTTATAGAGCATATCTATCTTTTGTTTAGAGTTTCGAAATCTGTACCATTTAGTTACCCGGCTGTTTTTGCTCTCAAACGCAGTGGCTTTTTGATATTCCACGCATAGTGATAAAGAGGCGCAAAACAACGTCATTTTTCTCACGGTCGCCGCCGTATGTTTTTAACCTTTTAAATGGGCGAACTAAATCCTGCAAGTACAGCTGTTTAAAAGTTCTTTTATCATATGACCGCTTTTATTAACTAAATATTCTGATTGTCTATTGATTTATAATGAAAGCGCTTTATAATTAACGGTAGCATCAAATGTGCAACATTAGAACATTTGTAAAAATGATAGATCATTGCGGCAAAGCATGAGAACTGCCTGTTATCTGTACATATTGTGATCTATCACATCTGTTGAAGTAGTAAAAATCAGACTTAAAAGGAGCGTGGACGATGAAAGTGGCAGAAGAATTGACGATCATTGAAATGGAAGCAGATTCAAAAGAAGAGGTCCTGGATTTATTAGGAAATCGGCTATTTGAGCAAGGATTTGTCAAAGAGGGGTTTGTCGAAAGCATTCTCAAAAGAGAGGAAAACTATCCAACCGGGTTGCCGACAGAGCCCGTTGGCGTAGCGATTCCGCATACCGATGGCGATATGGTCAATAAATCAACAATCGCTTTTGCTAATTTAAAAAATCCTGTCAAATTTCTGATGATGGGAACGGATGACAAATGGGTGGATGTGAAGCTGATTTTCATGCTCGCGTTAAAAAGCTCGGACGACCAGCTGAATATGCTTCAAAAATTAGTAGGTTTATTTCAAGATCCTGAAATGGTCTCAAAATTGGCTGAGGTCAAAGATGTGAATGAACTGAACGAATTAGTGCAGGACAAGGTATAAAAATTTTCAGCACAGCCCTAAAATAAGCTTTTTCTTTCTATAGATGAATATTATAAATAGAGGAGTGAATCTGATGGGGTTTTTGCAATGGTTTGTGGACCTTGGCGCGAGTGTATTATTGCCGATTTTGATCTTTATTTTTGCATTGGTGCTGGGAACTAAGCCTGGCAAAGCGATCCGTGCCGGTATCATTGTCGGGATCGGGTTTGTCGGAATTAACTTGGTTATCGGGCTGCTTGTTTCAAGTTTGGGGCCAGCCGCTCAATCGATGGTCGATAATTTTGGTTTTGAGTTAAATACCATTGACGTGGGTTGGCCGGCAGCTTCTGCCATTTCTTACGGAACATCATTGGGAAGCTTAGCCATTCCGCTGGGCGTAGGCGTCAATCTGTTGTTGCTGACTTTCGGTTTGACCAAAACGCTGAACGTCGACATTTGGAATTTTTGGCACGTAGCTTTCACCGGTTCTTTGGTTTATGCCCTGACTTCAGATTTTTGGCTGGGGATTCTGACGATCATTGTTCACTTGCTGCTGCTTTATTTGATGGCAGATGTTCTGGCCAAGCATATCGAGAAGTTTTACGGCTTTCAGAACATTACCTTTCCACATGGAACCTCGGCACCATCTGCCTTTGTGGCAATGCCGATGAATTGGGTTTTTGATCGGATTCCGGGATTTAACAAGCTGGAAGCTGATCCGGAGTCGATTCAAAAAAGACTTGGTATTCTTGGAGATTCCACAATCATCGGTGTAATGATCGGGATTCTGATCGGGATATTGGCTGGATATGACATTCCGGGGATTCTGCAGTTAGCCATTCAAACCGGTGCCGTCATGGTACTCCTTCCACGAATGGTTGCCTTGTTGATGGAGGGGCTGATTCCGGTTTCGGAGGCAGCGGGCGAATTTGTTAAAAAGCGCTTCCCTGGAAGAGATTTGTATATCGGGATGGACAGCGCTTTGGCGATTGGGCACCCGGCCGTACTGTCCTCAGCTTTGTTGATTGTGCCGATCACGATTTTCATGGCGGTTTTGCTGCCGGGAAATTCCGTTTTGCCTTTTGCTGATCTGGCCTCTATTCCATTTTTAATTTGTTTGATGGTTCCAATATTTAGAGGAAATATTATCCGGACGGTTATCGGAGGCTCCATCTATATCGGAATCGGTTTTTATATCGCCACATGGATTGCACCACTGTTTACGGAGGCTGCCATTGCCTCAAATTTTGAAATGGGTGAGAACACCAGCATTTCGTCTTTGATCGATGGAGCGGTTTGGACCACCTTTATCTTTGTCTGGATTCCTAAAATTCTCAGCTGGTATGGCATGATCGGATTGGGACTGCTGGTTCTATTCGGATTAATCTATCAGAATAAAATCAAACCAAGACGTCAAAAAAAGACTGAAGCAACAACACAAGAGGAGGAAGTTAAATGAAAAAGCTATTGATTATGTGCGGCACAGGAATCGCAACTTCGACTGTGGTAAAAGGGAAAGTGGAACAATGGCTGAAGGACAATAACCTGAGTCAGGAAGTTAAAATTTATCAGTCGAAAGTAAGCGATGAAATCGGCAGGATTGATGAATACGATGTGGTATTGTCCACCACCTTGGTGCCGAATAATATTAAAGACAAGGTGATTGACGGGGTGCCGCTGCTAACGGGTATTGGCATTGACAGCATGTATGACAAGGTGTTGGCTGAAATTAAACGCGAGTAATGTGTAAAGGAAAAAAGCATTTATGAAATCCATTTCGTAAATGCTTTTTTCAAATGAACTGTCGTCCAGCTCGAGAGTTCAGCGGCTAAGGTATAGCGCTTTTTGCAGCGTCTTCCTATTTGAATGACTGTTCTAGAAATTGACTTCACCTATAGGAATCGGTATATTAAATGGCGAAGATGAGAATAGGAGTGGGTCGTTTGAACCCCGATGCGGAGTTACAGAACTTAGATTTGATTGATTTATTGAATGAACGCCATCTATCGACACGGAAAATGGCAGAAAAGGCATGGAATCATGCGAGTGAGATCCGTATTTCAAATTCTGAGTGGTACATCATGGCGCGAATTTATCAAAAGCAACCGACCATCGCATACGTCACGAAGAATGTAGATATTTCCCGGCAAGCGATCCATAAGTTTATTAAGAACCTGGCTGCTAAAGGATTGGTGGAAGTTCAAAATGTGGAGAACAATAAAAAAGAGAAATGCATACGGCTCACCATTTTAGGAGAAGAATGCTACGAGAAAAATGAGGCGCTGAAGCTTCAGCTGGAAAATAGAATTGCCGAAAAGATTGGCTCTGACCAAATGAAAGCTCTCAAGGATGTCCTGAAGACCGATTGGGGAGTATAGCCTTATCCTTAAAGAACGCCCTGCTTCATCAAGTGATTGATGAAGCAGGGCGTTCTTTTTTAACTTCGTTATTGCAGGACAATGTTGTTATACAGCAGGAAGCGGTTGGGCTTCTTTAATCATATCATTAATTAATTTGTTGATTTCTTCGAAGCTGGTGTCGAGCGCGCGTGCCAGTTCTTTAAAGAGGATAATTTGTGTATTATTAAGAAGTTTATAATCAGGTTCATAGAATGTTTCTTTCTGAAGCTGTGCATCGCATTTTTTGCGCATCAAGGTGTTGACGACTTTTGCAATCTGCAAGCGGTCTCCCGAATTAATGAGCTGTGAATACTGCTGCAGCCGAGAATTGGGCTGAGTGTTCCATTCTGCCCCAGGATGGTTAAAGGTTTCAATGATTTCAAGGGCTTGTTCTTTCTGGAGAAGCTTCAGCATGACAACTTTTTCATTGTCGACAGGTGTACTGATGGTCACTAGCGTATTTTCCAAAGGATGCAATTTATAATACTTCTTAGTAACACCTGAAACTGTTTCCTCACGAATATCGTCAATTCTACATAGGCCATGAGCAGAATAAATGATGTGGTCCCCAATAGTGAACATTTTTTTCCTCCTAAAATCTATCTCAACTCTCTTCACTATAACACATATAGAGTTGGTTAACTTAGTTGACAATCTGCTTAAAACTTTTTCGAAAGACATAAAATTGTCATAAAGATTGGATTAGAAAATGTTTAAGAAGGGAATATTAAAAAGAAGAGTTCTACGGACTGCTAAAGTGGAGGTAAAAAAATAGATGAAGAATGTAGAAGAAGCAAAGCGATTGATCATTGCTGAGAAGCTTAAGTATTACAATGAGCGCTTGGGTGACGTGGAACGGGATTTGCAGTTTTTTTACGAAGAATCTAAAGGCGACGAAGAATGTTTGAAAATCATTACGAACTTACAGAATAACCTTAAGCAATTAAAAGAAATAAAAAATAAAAACAACCATGAGACAGTCATATAAAACTGTCTTTTTTGCTGTCTTTAGGCAAGCCTGTTGGACGAACGATTATGTGCTATCATTAGAAATGGATTTATCACAGATAGCTAGTATGACGGGAACTTAACAGGAGGTAAATGGAATGGATAATAATGATTTATTGATCAGGCTGCGCTACGCGCTGGACATAAAAAATAATGACATGGTCGAAATCTTCAAACTAGGCGGAGTGGATCTGAGCAAGGAAGAAGTGCTGAAAGTACTGACAAAGACGCCGGAAAGTGATGATGAGGACACGGACAGCATTTGGGCCGAACAAGAAAGTGATGATTACATCAAAGCGGATGATTATTTGTTTGAATCGTTCTTGAATGGCTTTATCATTTTTAAACGGGGACGTCAGGAACCTAAACCGGGACAGCCTGAAATTCCACCGTTGACGAATGAGCGTTCCAACAATCTGCTTTTGAAAAAAGTGAAAATCGCTTTGCAGCTCAACAGTGAAGACATGTTGGAAATTTGGGATTTAGCCGGCGTTACTGTAACAAGAGGCGAGCTTGGTGCATTACTGCGAAAAGTAGGCCATAAAAATTACAAAGAATGCGGCGATCGCTACGCACGGAACTTCCTGAAAGGCTTGGCAATCAGATACAGAAAATAAAAGAGCATTTTCACCTGTCGGCTCAATCGGCAAGTGGAAATGCTCTTTTTGCTGCGGCAACGATATAGGAAAGTTAAAAAATTACAGATGATGTTAAAAGAGTGCTATTGATAGCGCTTTCATTAATGAAAACTGAATTTATACTAAAGTTGTACTTAACTTATTTAAAGGGAGAGGGATAAATAATGAGAAAGAATTTGAAGGGTGTCTTGTTTCTGATGATGCTTGTCGTATTTGCGTTGGTAGCTGCCGGATGCAATAGTGACGCTAGTGGAGGATCATCATCAGCTGTGGATGTGGGGATTGTACTGCCAACCAAAGATGAACCAAGATGGGTTCAAGATGAGCAGCGCTTTAAAGATGCATTAGCAGATTCCGATTATTCGACAGAAATTTTATTCAGTCAGGGATCTTCAGCAAAAGAAAAAGAAAATGTTGAAGCTTTGCTGAACAAAGGCATCAAAGTACTGATCATCACACCTCATGATGGGCCAGCAGCTGCAGCAGCAGTGGAAGCGGCGAAAAAAGAAGGTGTGACAGTCATTGCTTATGACCGTTTGATTACAGATACGGATGCAGTGGACTATTATGTAACATTTGACAGTTTGGCAGTGGGAGCAGCACAGGCCCAATACCTGGTTGATAACGCAGAAGGCACAGATATTCCGCTTTACTTATACGCAGGAGCATCTTCAGATAACAACGCTTTCCTGTTCTTCCAAGGGGCATGGGAAGTGCTTCAGCCAAAAATCGCGGACGGCACGTTCAAAGTAGTCAATTCCAGTGAAGCGAAAGCATTAAAAGATACAAAAGACCTTTCACGTGAGCAATTGAGCAAAATCATTGGCCAGGTTACGACCAACTGGGATCCGAACGAATCCAAAAACAAAGCACAGACGCATTTAACTTCTGTCGGGGATGACATGAAGGGCGATGTAGCAATTCTTGCGCCGAATGATGGAACAGCTCGTTCGATCGCAGATGTATTTGCTTCTGACAGTGCAGTAACCAACTATTTGATCACTGGTCAGGATGCTGAAAAAGCATCAATCCAATACATTATCGATGAAAAACAATCTATGACAGTCTTTAAAGATGTTCGTTCATTGGTTACAGACGCAATGGGCATGGCAGTTGAAGTATTGGACGGCAATACACCTGAAACGACTGGAACTTATGACAACGGATCGGTAGAAGTAAAAGCAAAACAAACTCCGGTCATTGTTGTAGATCAGGAAAACGTCAAAGCTGAATTGATCGATTCCGAGTATTACGAAGCAAGTGAGTTTACAGGGCTAGAGTAAAAGTACAACGAAGCGGAAAAATAGTGATAGAACGTCTATCGCTATTCTTCCGTTTCACTTGTATTTAGCGCAGGGAGGCGATTGCATGAGTAAATATATTTTAGAGATGAACAATATTACAAAGGAATTCCCAGGCGTTAAAGCTCTTTCTGATGTCAATTTTAAAGTAGAAAAGGGAGAAATTCACTGCTTGATTGGCGAAAATGGAGCAGGGAAATCCACCTTAATGAAAGTGCTGAGCGGAGTTTATCCTTATGGAACATATAAAGGCGATATCGTTTTCGAAGGGAAGGTCCAGCAGTTCAACGAAATCAATGACAGTGTCCGAGCAGGAATCGGCATCATCTATCAAGAACTTGCATTATTTCCCGATTTGACGGTATACGAAAACATCTTCGCTGGCAATGAAATCAAAAAAGGACCGTTTGTCGATTGGAATGAAACCGTCGTTCAAGCGACACGAATGCTCAAAAAAGTAAAGCTGAATGTCACACCGGAAACCTTAATCAAGGACCTCGGTGTCGGAAAGCAGCAATTAGTTGAAATCGCCAAAGCACTCAGCAAAGATGTGAAACTGCTCATCCTCGATGAACCGACCGCTGCGTTAAATGAAAACGATAGTGAAAATTTATTGGATTTGTTAAAGGAACTCAAAAGTCAGGGCATCAGCTGCATCATGATTTCACATAAATTGAAGGAAGTGATCTCTATTGCAGACAAGGCGACAGTCTTGCGGGATGGCAAAACGATTTGCACGCTGGACGCACGCAAAGGGGAAATCACCGAGAGCATCATCATCAAAAACATGGTCGGACGTGAAATTGAAGACATTTACCCAAAACGGCCAGACAAGAAAATCGGGGAAACGGTGTTAAAACTGACAGACTGGTCTGCCTACGATACACAACTGGGACGTGAAGTTGCAAAGAACATCAACCTTGAAGTGAAAAAAGGGGAAATTGTCGGCATTGCAGGCCTGATGGGATCGGGCCGGACGGAACTTGCGCTCAGCATTTTCGGCAACCCTAAAAACTACAAGCTTAACGGAGAGCTGGAAGTGCACGGGGAAAAGAAAAATTTCAAGCACACCAGCGATGCAATCAAAGCAGGCATTGCATATGTAACAGAAGACCGTAAAGGTGATGGGCTGTTTCTGATCCAAGACATCAAAATCAATGTCTCCGCAGCTCACATGAAGGGCATTTCCAAAAAAGGCATCCTGAACTTGAATGAAGAAGTGAAAGTTGGAACAGATTATAAAAAATCGCTCAATATCAAAGCCAGCTCTCTTGAACAAGTTGTCGGCAAATTGAGCGGCGGCAACCAGCAGAAAGTCTCGCTCGGCAAATGGCTGTTCACAGGACCGAGAATTCTCATCCTCGACGAGCCCACTCGCGGGATTGATGTAGGGGCAAAATTCGAAATTTATACCATCATGAACGAATTGATCAAAGAAGGGCTCAGCATCATTATGATTTCCTCAGAACTTGGTGAAATCATGGGGATGAGCGATCGCATCTATGTAATGGCTGAAGGTGCGGTGAGAGGCGAATTAGCTATCGAAGAAACGACTCAAGAAACCATTATGGAACTCGCGACGCAATAGGAGGCAGTTACAATGAATTTATTTACAGAAGCTAAATCTATCATCAAATTGAATATCCGCGATTACGGCATGTATATTGCGTTGATCGTTATTATGCTGACATTTACTATCATGACTGATGGCCTGTTTATTTCTTCCCGGAACATCAGCAATTTGCTTGACTCTGCAGGTTACATTGCTGTCCTTGCTGTCGGAATGACCTTGGTCATCGTCATCCGTCACATCGATTTATCCGTCGGTTTTGTTGCCGGCTTTTTAGGCGCAGTTGCGGCCATCTTCATGACACAACTCGGTTTTTCCATCTGGATTACCATTCCCGTCATTTTGCTGTTTGGGATTATAATCGGCTGTTTCAATGGGTTCTTGATTGCCCAGCTTGGGATTCCGGCTTTTGTGGCAACACTTGCAAGCATGCTCATTTTCCGTGGAGCTTTGTTGAATATCACGGAAGACACCGGGACCATCATTATCAACAACGACCAATTCAATGCGATCGGCAACGGATTTATCCCTTCACTGATGGTGGTTAACGGTCTGCACCTATTATCTTTGCTGGTCGGAGTTGCGGCTATCCTCCTATACATTTACAGTGAAATTTCCACTCGGAAAAATAAAATGACTTACGGTTTTGATGTCATGTCAAGCGGCATTTTTCTCATAAAACTTTTGCTGGTTTCTTTGGTAATTGCTTATATTACGTGGATTTTAGCAGGCTATAACGGATTTTCGTGGACGATGATCATCATGCTGATGGTGGTAGTCATCTATCATTTCCTAACGACCAAAACGGTTTTAGGCAGAAACATCTACGCGGTCGGAAGTAATCCGGAAGCTGCGCATTTAAGCGGCATTAATGTGAAGAAAATCACTTATATTGTTTTTGGCTCCATGGGTATGTTGGCTGCCTTGTCAGGCTTGCTGTTCACTGCACGCCTTCAGTCAGCCACAACTACTGCAGGTACATTGTTCGAATTGGATGCCATCGCAGCAGCTTATGTCGGGGGTGTTTCGTCGGCTGGTGGGGTCGGGCGTGTTACAGGAGCTATCATTGGTGCTGTGGTTATGGCTTGTTTATCCAGCGGAATGAACTTGCTGGGTACCGGTATTTCTTATCAATACATGATCCGCGGCGGCGTTCTTGCAGCGGCTGTTATATTTGATGTAATGACGCGCCGACAGCGCGCTTAGCTATTATTGAACGCAAAGAAAATAAAGCGGCATCTCCTGTTCCGGAGGTGCTTTTTGCTCATTTGAAATCGTATTGTGAATTTTCAGCCAAGTGGTAAGATGGGAAGAGTTCACTACCGGAAAAGGAGCCAAATCCCATGAGAAAAAAAGTCATAATTGTTCTTTGCTTCCTTTGTGCAGTTCTTGGAATTTTCACCTTATGGTCAGCTGAAGGTGCTTTTCGATCCGATTGGCAATTGCCTGCTGCCGTTCCAGCGGATGAAGAAAGCTATCGGCTTGTGTTGATTACGCAAGAGCTGGAGACGCCGTTTTGGGATAAAGTAGGAAAAGGAGCAACAGCACAAGCCGAACAGGAACAAGTGATTTTAGACGTTTGGGGAAGCTATGGCAATAACCGTGAAGACTTTTTAAAACAGATTGAAATCGCTCTTCATTCCAAAGTGGATGGAGTGATTGTACAAGGGCTCGACACGGAAGAGTTTAAGGAATTGACGAAAGAAAAAGCTGCATTTTATGGAATTCCCGTTATCACGGTGGCCAATGATGTGCCGGTAGAGGAAAGTTTGCGCAAAACTTTTGTCGGTTCTGATCATTATGCAGCTGGAAAAATGCTGGCAGAGCAGCTGGTAAAGGAGATGGGCGGCAGCGGACAGGTAGTGCTGCTTGGGGATATTGAGCAGGAGTACAGCCAGCGGCAACGTCTGCTGGGAGTGACGGAAAGCCTGGCTCAGCATGCAGAAATTTCAACTGTTTATGCGGAAAGCGGCAAATCGGATGAAGAAATTGTTGGGGCCACTCAACACGTACTCAACCAACATCCGAATGTCGAGGCTTTTATTGCATTGAATGCCAATCATGTTGGACCGATGATGAAAGAAATCAGCAGGAGGGCCGAGCTGGAGCCGTATTATCTTTATTCATTTGACGACGGAGCTGAAACAGCGTCATTGCTGGACCAGGGCAAGCTGGATGCGATGATTCAGCAGTCTCCCGAACAGATGGGGGAGCAAAGCGTTAAGTTGATCATGCAATGGCTAAGAAATGAAGTTGTACCTTTGGAATCTAGCGGATACATCACAGACATTCGTGTTGTGAAAGGGGCGGAAGCGGGACCATGAATACGATTCAGAAAAAAATCTGGATGCTGGCAATCGTGGTACTGGTAATGATGATTGCCATATGGCTGACGCTGACGTTCTATAACCAAAAAGTACAGACGCAATATAATGATATTCTGCAGCGCTATTTGCAAATGAATGAAATCACCAGCGAAAGCCAGCAGATGGTGACGGATTTGAATAATTATTTATTGATGCCTTCAGACGAAACACAATCTCGTCTTAAAGCCAGCAGAGAGCGGCTTCTTGGCGTTCAATCGACGGTCTATGAATTGCGCAACGTGGAAAATGAATTCGCTTTGACCAATTATATTCACCTCATCAGCAGTTTTGTGGAAACGGTGGATCGGTCTGTCAGTTTTCAAGAACAGGAAGACACCGAGGCTTCCTTAACTGAATTTACGGAAGCAACTCGAATTTCCATGTACATTTCAGAAATGACATTGACCATTATTGATACAGAGCTGAAAACCTATGAAGGGTTCTACCGGGGAATCATCAAGCAGTCGGCTGAATTGAAAAAACTGGGTGTTTGGATGCTGCTGTTGATCACAGCGGCGCTATTGCTGTTTACGTATCTCTTTTCACTCAGCATCACCAAGCCGATTCATCAATTGACGAAAGCGGCAAATGAACTGGCGAATGGCCGTTTTGATCAAACGATTTATGTGGATTCCAATGATGAAATTTCATTTTTGGCCAAAACATTCAATCATATGCGACGGAATATCAATGCCATGATTTTGGAGATTCAACAGAAAGCACAATTAGAACGGGAGTTGCAGGACAGCAAATTGCTGCTTCAGCAAAGTCAGCTGCGCAACTTGCAAAGTCAAATTAATCCTCATTTTCTGTTCAATACATTGAATACCTTATCCAAAAAGGCCTACTTGGACGGTGCTGAAGAAACCAGTGACTTGTTGGTCAGTGTTGCCAGCTTGCTGCGCTATAACTTGAAACGCATGGACCGTGCTGTGACACTGGCAGAAGAGGAGTTTGTCCTCCGTCAGTATATGGAAATTCAGAAAGCTCGATTCAGTGACCGCCTGCAGTTCTTTACGGAGCTGGATTCGAACTGTTTGAATTTAAAGATTCCAGGTCTTACGCTGCAGCCCCTAATTGAAAACGCGGTAATTCATGCAATAGAGCCAGAAGAAGATGGCGGCCATATCTGGTTCCGCATCAAAGACCGAGAAGAAGAAGTGTGGATTGAGATTGAAGACAACGGCAAAGGCATGAGTCTGGAAAAACGCCAGCAACTGCTCGAAGGTTCTATTGTACCGGCAGAAGGCCATTCGACCGGCATCGGCTTCGCCAATGTTGTCAAAAGACTGCAGCTATTTTACGGCAAGGAAGATTTGGTGAACGTTGAAAGTGAAATAGGGCAAGGAACTAAAGTTATCTTGAAATTACCGAAAGTCAAGGGGGCGGCTAACCATGATCAAGCTGTTGATAGTAGATGACGAGCCGATTGAACGGGACGGCATGCAGGCCATTTTGCAGCGTGCTTATAACGATTTCGATATTAAGCAGGCAAAAAACGGCAAAATAGCGGTTGAATTAGCAGAATCCTGGAAACCGGAATGGATATTTATGGATATTATGATGCCTGGGATGACTGGGTTGGAAGCCATAGAAAAAATTCAGCAAAAAAACCGAGATATTCAATTTGTTATGGTCACGGCTTTCGATACTTTTGATTATGCTCGTCAAGCGATTAAATTAGGTGTCAAAGACTATTTACTGAAACCAAGTAAAGCCGGAGAAATCGTGGCAACAGTCGGCAAGTTGCTGGAACAGCGAGCTCTAAAAGAACAGGCTTCAGCTGTTCAGCACCAGCAGCAAGAAGATTTTCAAAAAGCTCTGGCCATTGTGGAAACAGACATCGTCACCCAATTGTTGTTTGACCATGTCCATGATGTCCATATCGAATTGTTGGTCGATCTGCTGGAAATTCCTGCGACTGCTGAAAAATTCGTTATGACGGTTCTGGTGCCGGAAGGCTTAGAGAAATTGTACCCGCAAATCAAAGGGAAAATCCGCTTGACTGAAAATGCCTGGATAGGAGCGTTGTATGGCCGCCAATTGCCTATCATTGTTTTTCGGAATAAAGAAAAATCATATCGATCTCAGGCAATTTCATTAGTAAAAGCGATTCTATCTATTTCGGACAGCCGCCGGGAAGGCTGGTTTGTCGGTGTTGGGCCAGTTTGTGAATCACTGGAGGATATTCGGAATTCCTATCAAAAATCTCTGATTGCGACAATGGACTTATCGCTGCCGTCGAGATACCGCTTTTCTTCCGATGTTCCCTCTCTTGAAAAAGCGGGTGATGCAGCTTTCGTTAAGCAACAGGAGAAAAAGCTATTTGATTTTATTCGTTTAGGGGAGTGGGATTTGATTGACCGTTTGGTGACGGACCTGATTCGCCGATTTGAGCAGGACGGAGCCCAAATTCTTTGGACCCAGCAGCGGACACTCGAATTTTTATGGATCACAGCGCGGGTCATGGGAGAAATGGGTATTGATGCAACAATTCCCTATTACACAATTCAGGCCAAAGACCATCGGCAGTTGCTCGTGGAAACACTTCAAGTTGTTGATAGGCTGAAAAAGGTTTACCTGAAGCATTACGATCGCTTAGAAGTAGATAAAATCCACCAGATCAAGCAATACATCATGGACCATTCCCATAAAGATATTTCGTTGGATGCATTGGCACGAAAAGTCGAATTGAGTCCCATCTATCTGAGTAAAATGTTCAAAGAGAAGTTGGGCATCAACTACATTGATTTTCTGACGTCCTGCCGAATCGATAAAGCGAAAAAGCTATTGGGAGATCCGCAGAAAAGCTTAAAGGAAATTTCTTTCGAAATCGGTTATCACGAGCCAAATTATTTCAGTAAGGTTTTCAAGAAGATGAATGAGGTCTCTCCGAAGGAATACCGCCGGACACTCCTGACGGAAAGGAAAGATGAGCGTGATGAATAAAAAAATTCACCTGATATTAATTTTATTCATCAGCCTGGTTCTTGGGGCCTGCGGAGCTGAAGAGCCGATCGGCAAAGCCGTGCCTGAAAAAACACCAGTCACTGACAATGATGGAACGATCAAAATCGGCTTTTCGATGGATACGCTGAAGGAAGAACGATGGTTGAAAGACCAGGCCTTATTCAAGAAAGCGGTAGAGGATTTAGGTGCAGAAGTAGAAATTGTAGCAGCTAACGGCGATGACGCATTGCAGCTTACGCAGGCTGAAACGCTGATTCAACAAGACATCGATCTTTTGGTTATCGTGCCGCATAATGCGGAGGCCACAGCGGCTATTGTCCATAAAGCGCATCGTGCCGGTATAAAGGTTATTGCCTATGATCGGCTTGTGAAAAATGCAAACATTGATTTATATGTGTCCTTTGATAACGAGCAGGTAGGAGAAATGCAGGCAGCGGCGATTTTAGAGTTAGTGCCAAAAGGGAATTACGTCTACATTGGAGGAGCCACGACCGATAATAATGTTCACCTGATCAAAAAAGGTGTATTCAATGTACTCCAGCCAGCGATCGACCGGGGAGACATTAAAGTTGTCTACGACCAATGGACAGAGGATTGGTCGCCGGAAAAGGCATTTCTCAATATGACAGAAGCGCTTGCAGCGAATAACAACCAAATCGATGCGGTCATTGCCGCAAATGATGCGACTGCTGGAGGCGTTATTCAGGCATTGGAAGCGCAAGGCTTAGCGGGCAAAGTTCCAGTGGCGGGGCAGGATGCCGAACTTGCTGCCGCACAGCGGATTGTCGGAGGAACCCAGACGATGACGGTTTATAAACCAATTCAGACCTTAGCCGAGCAAGCAGCTGCTTTGGCTGTCAGAATGGCTAAAGGAGAAACTGTCACTACCGTTCAATATGTCAACAACGGCAAGATTGACGTGCCATCCATCCTATTGGCGCCGATACCGGTAACAGCTGAAAATATGAGGAACACCGTCATTGCGGATGGCTTCCATACAAGAACAGATGTATATGGTCTGAGCAATGAATAACGAGGAAACCTATATTCGGAATTTCTATATAAGTTGAACTATAGAATTTACTTTTTTAACTCAATAATCCTGCTGGGATTCGCTGTTCTTATTTACGAGCAACTGCAATTCGCGGAGTTTTTCTTTTTGGGCTTTGGCTTGTAAAAGCGAAGGATCTAAAAATCCGCGCAAGTATTCTTCTTTTTTGTTTTTAGAAAGGCGAGTTTGCTTGATAAGCTGCCTGGCTTCAAAAAGAAATTCCAAGTATTGTTCGTAGCTTTCGTCAAATTGGGATTGAAGCTCCTGTTTAATTTTTTTCGCAAGCATGGGGCTGGCCCCATTTGTGGAAACCGCGATACTCAATTTGCCTCTCTTGAAATGGGCAGGAAAATGGACGTTGCCGGTTTCAGCTTCAGCAGAAGCATTCACCAGACAATTGGGAGGAGCGGCTTTTCGCACAGTCGCATTAACAGTCGGATCGTCGGTAGCAATAATCAGCATGAAGGCTGATTCGGCATCTCTCTGCTCGAAGTTTTTGGGTTTCCAAGAAAGTTTGTTTTCTGCCGACCAACGGTTTATTTCTGGAGTTACCTCCGGACTGATGACCGTCAGCACTGCACCGCTGGCCAACAAACCATCCAGCTTTCGTTTAGCGATGCGTCCGCCGCCAACCACCACCACATTTTTTCCTTCCAAATCAATCATGATGGGAATCACCGTCATCTTTTCCGCCTCCTTAACTTTCTTAATACTAACAAATTAATTCCTTTCTGCGTTGAACAGAAATATGCAGCTGCGAATCTTTTGAGAAACTTCGGCATGACAACTCATTCTTGGTCAAAAGCGAAAGGCACCGATTCTCTCAGCGCCGGCGCGTCCAAAGATAAGCAATGCGGCATATAAACCTCCATGCTACACAAAAAAATATTTTTCGCTCACCCTTTGGCAGACCAGCTTTTTCACAAAAAAAACTCAAAAAAATTAAAACATAGTTTGACACTCGGAATAGTCTATTATATACTTCATGAAATCAAACATTTCAATTAATTCACATCAAAACTGAATACGCGTTCTTATCAAGAGAGACGGAGGGATTGGCCCTTTGATGTCTCAGCAACCCTCCTATATGGAAACGGTGCTAACTCCAATAGGCTTTCAACAGCCTAGAAGATAAGAAGATTGTTTTGTTTTTACGGACCTTCTTCTTGTCGAAGAGGTCCTTTTCTTTTTGTCTGAACGCCTTGGAAGTTTGGTTTCAATACGTTTATGGAAACACAGTACGATTCAAAACTAAAACTGGAGGTAATGAAATGACGAGTAAAGCACACGGTGGAGATTTGGTAAACAGACAAGTGACAGGTACGGAAAGAGAAAAGGCATTGAAAAATGCAGAAACACTTTCCTCTTTGTTCATTTCAGATTGGGCGATCTCGGATTTGGAGCTGATCGGCATTGGCGGCTTTAGCCCGTTGACTGGATTCCTTGGACAAAAAGATTATGAGAGTGTAGTACATACATCACGCCTTAGCAACGGAACGGTTTGGAGCGTACCGATTACGCTGTCGGTCACTGCAGAAGAAGCGGACAGCTATCAAGTAGGAGATGAAATTGCATTAAAAGGCGAAGATAACGTCATCTACGGCACGCTCGAATTGAAAGAAAAATATGCTTACGACAAACAACTGGAAGCGGAAAAAATATACGGAACGACAGAAGAAGCACACGCAGGTGTGAAGAAATTATACGAGCGCGGAGATATTTACCTCGCAGGGCCGATTACTTTATTGAATCGTCCAGACCACAGCGAGTTCGAGGAATTCCATCTGGACCCACTTGAAACGCGCCAGCTGTTCCAGGAACTTGGCTGGAAAACGATTGTTGGATTCCAAACACGTAACCCTGTACACCGCGCACATGAATATATTCAAAAAGCGGCATTGGAAGTGGTTGATGGGCTATTGCTGAATCCACTAGTGGGCGAAACGAAATCTGATGACATTTCAGCAGCTGTCCGGATGGAAAGCTATCAGGTCATCTTAAAGCATTATTACCCTGCAGACCGAGCACGTCTGGCCATCTATCCTGCAGCAATGCGCTACGCAGGACCGAAAGAAGCTGTTCTTCACGCCATTGTCCGCAAGAACTATGGCTGCACGCATTTCATTGTCGGCCGCGACCATGCCGGTGTCGGCGATTATTACGGCACCTACGAAGCGCAGGAATTCATCAGCCAGTTCGAAGACGAACTGGGTATCCAGATTTTCAAATTCGAGCATTCATTCTACTGCAATGCATGCGAAAACATGGCGACAGCGAAAACTTGCCCGCATACGGCAGAAAATCATGTTCATTTGAGCGGTACGAAAGTGCGCGAATTGCTTCGCAACGGGGAAAAGCCCCCGAAACAATTCTCCCGTCCGGAAGTGGCGGATGTCCTTATCAAAGGCTTGCGGGAGACCGTAGTAAGTAACTAAGTTGAAGGATGGTTGCCCATGTCAGTCGAAATGATTTTTGTGCTAATTGTCATCGTTGCTATGGTCAGTGCCTTGCTGTTTGAAGTTGCCCGTCCAGATATGATTGTATTCTCAGCATTGGTGGTTTTGTTGCTGTCAGGGATTTTAACGACAGAAGAAGCATTGCGCGGCTTTTCCAATCCAGGAATGCTGACCATTGCATTATTGTTCATCGTTGTTGGCACCGTGCAAAAACATGGCTTGATCGACCAGATGATGATTGGCTGGCTGAACAAGGGCAAGAGCCTGAAAGGCTCCCTATTCCGTATTTTCCTTCCGCTTCCGCTGATTTCGGCTTTCTTGAATAACACGCCGATTGTTGTAACATTGACGCCGTTGTTGAAGAAATGGTGTGAAGAGCGGAATATTGCGCCTTCTAAAGTGTTGATTCCTTTATCGTATGTAACGATTTTAGGGGGGACCATCACCTTGATGGGAACCTCCACTAATCTAGTGGTACATGGCATGCTGATTGATTATGGGCTGCCTGGGTTTTCCCTGTTCCAATTAGCAATTGTTGGAATTCCGATCACCATTGTTGGTCTGATTTATTTATTCACGATTGGCAATATGCTATTGCCCGAGAACAAAGGATTCAGCAAACAAGTGACAGAAGACTCCCGGAATTACATCGCTGAAATGATGGTGGATAAAACATTTCCACATGCAAACCAAACTGTTGAAGAGGCCAAGCTGCGTGATTTGAAAGGCTTGTACCTGATTGAAATTATCCGGGATCAGACACGGATTTCATCAGTCAGCTCCAAAACGGTCATCCAGTCTGGAGACCGCTTGATTTTTACAGGTCTCATTTCCACTATTGCGGATCTGCAAAAGAGAAAAGGGCTGACTTTGAAGACGGGAACCGATCTGCAATTGGCAGATTTGAAAAATGGCAACACGCAGCTTGCCGAAGCCGTTGTTTCCCATGAATCATCGTTATTGTCCAAAACCATCAAGCAATCTCAATTCCGTTCGCGTTACGATGCGGGTGTCATGGCTGTTCATCGCAATAACGAACGCATCAAAAGCAAAGTCGGCGATATTATTTTGCGTCCGGGAGACACCTTGCTGCTGCTCGCCGGAACGGGTTTTGTGGAAAAGTACCAGCAATCCAATGATTTTTATGTAGTCTCTTCCATGAAGACACCCAAAACACTGCAGGAAAGCCGATTCGTTGGCTGGTTTTCATTACTGGTGCTGCTAGGTGCTATCGCACTGGTCGTTGTCGGATGGTTGAGCATGTTCAAAGCCATGGCATTAGCGGTGCTGATCTTGTTGGTAACTAAATCGATTTCAATGGAAGATGCAAAAAACGATGTACAATTCAATGTACTATTGCTTATTGCCAGTGCTTTTGGTGTAGGAGCGGCCATGACCAAAACCGGTCTGGCACAGTGGGCTGCGGATGGACTGTTAGCTGTTGGACAGCCGTTCGGTCTGCTGGCGATTCTGATTTTAGTGTATTTGCTGACCAGCATTTTCACTGAATTAATCACCAACAGTGCGGCGGCGGTTCTGATGATTCCCATTGGCATTGAAATGGCCAGTAACCTGCAGCTTGACCCGATGGGCTTTGCGGTCATCATCGCCATTTCCGCATCCGCCAGTTTCATTACACCTATCGGCTATCAGACCAACCTTATTGTTTACGGTCCGGGCGGCTACAAATTCACGGATTACATTAAAGTGGGAACGCCGCTTAGCATCCTGGTTATGTCAGTAACCATCGGTATCGTTTATTATTACTGGTTTTAGGAGGAGAAAAAATGAGCAAATCAACCAATATCGTATGGCATGAATCAGGTGTTACAAAAGCAGACAGGCAGAAATTGAATAATCACAAAAGCGGGGTGCTGTGGTTTACAGGATTATCCGGTTCAGGAAAGTCGACGGTATCTGTCGCGCTTGAAAAAGAAATTCATGCACTCGGAATCCGCACCTATCTGCTGGACGGCGACAACGTTCGCCATGGATTAAATAAAAACTTAGGATTCAGTCCGGAAGACCGTACTGAAAACATCCGCCGAATCGGCGAGGTCGGAAAGCTGATGAGCGATGCAGGGGTATTGACCCTGTCCGCCTTCATTTCACCGTATCAGGAAGACCGCGATCAAGTCCGCTCTTTGCTTGAAGATGACGAATTTATCGAAATTTATGTCAAGTGCAGCGTGGATACTTGCGAAATACGGGATCCAAAAGGACTTTATAAAAAAGCCAGAGCTGGGGAAATCAAAGGATTTACAGGCATTGACGCACCTTACGAAGAGCCAGTAGATCCCGAAATCGTTATTGAAACGGATAAGCAGACTTTGGAAGAATCGGTTCAAGTAATTATCGATTATTTGAAAAAAGCCGGATACCTGGGCTGATGGGCAGCGGCATTGACCTGAACGACTTGCTCGACATCAGCCTCTCCGCCGGCAAGGAAATTATGGCGGTGTATGGACAGGAACTGGCCGTTGAGGCGAAAGCGGACGAGTCGCCGCTGACAGTTGCCGATCAACGGTCGCATCAACTCATCGAATCGAGACTAAAGAGTGCCTATCCGGATATTCCGGTCCTGAGCGAAGAAGGCAGTGAAGTTTCCTATGAAGAACGAAGAACGTGGAAGCGGTTTTGGCTGGTGGATCCCCTTGACGGCACCAAGGAATTCATCAAACGCAATGGCGAGTTCACCGTCAATATCGCTTTAATAGAAGGGACCTATCCGGTACTGGGCGCGATTTATGTACCGGCAACCGATGTCTTCTATTACGGCGAAAAACAGGACGGAGCATTCAAATTAGAAGACGCTTCCGCAGTGGAATTTAAAAATACTATGGAATTGCATGAAAAAAGTATGCCTCTATGGGTCAGAAAAGCTGAAGATCCGATTCGAGTGGTTGCGAGCCGTTCCCATATGTCTGTTGAAACACAAGACTTTATAGAGCATTTGAAAAAAGGCGGAAAAGCGGTCGAGATTGCAGCAGCGGGCAGTTCCCTTAAATTCTGTCTGGTAGCGGAAGGGCTTGCAGATTATTATCCACGCTTTGCGCCGACAATGGAATGGGATACAGCAGCCGGTCAGGCGATTGTCGAAGCGGCAGGCGGCACTGTGAGAAATAGCGAAGACCAAAGCCGGTTTTCCTATAATCAGGAAAGCTTGAAGAACGATTGGTTTTTGGCGGCGGGACAGGATGAATAAATCCGTAAAGCAAAGCATAAACAGTCTGAAAAATAAATTCGCTAAATAAATGATATTTTCAGAGTTTTATTGACAGTTATCTTTTATTGCTATAGTATTTAGACAAATCACTAAAACCTAGTAATCTTATAAGGTATTCTTATCATGAGAAGTGGAGGGACTGGCCCTTTGAAGCTTCGGCAACAGCTTTGGTTTTTGACCGATAGACTGTGCCAAATCCAGCAGATCCAAATCGGATCTGGAAGATAAGAAGACAGGCTGCCGCTAATGCGCATTAAACCCCTCTCTTCTTGTTTTATTAAGAAGAGAGGGGTTTAATTTAGATTAAGTTCTGATAGTTGCAATTACTCGATTGTTTAAAGGAGGAAGATAGATGAGCCAAGCTGTTTCGTACGAGAAGTTTACTGGAGATCCATTTAAGGACTTGGCGCCGACCGATAGTCTGAAAGGCGCGGCTGATATTCTGCAATGGGCCTATGATTCTTACGGGGAGAACATTGTCTATGCCTGCAGTTTCGGTGCGGAAGGTATGGTATTAATCGACCTTATATCGAAAGTGAAAAGCGATGCCGAAGTGGTGTTTCTGGATACGGACGTCCACTTCGACCAGACTTATGAACTGATTGAGCGGGTCAAAAAGCGTTACCCGAAATTGAATATCCGGATGAAGAAACCGGAATTGACGTTGGAGCAGCAAGCGAATCAATTCGGTGATGAACTGTGGAACAGCCAGCCGGATAAATGCTGTGACATCCGCAAGGTCAAACCGCTTGAACAAACGCTTTCCGGCGCACAGGCATGGATTTCCGGCTTGAGAAGAGAGCAGTCGGCAAGCCGCAGTAAAACGGATTTTATCAATAAGGACAACCGGTTCAAGTCCGTTAAAGTGTGTCCGCTGATTCATTGGACATGGGACGACGTTTGGCAGTATATCCAATTGAACGGCCTTGAATACAACATCCTGCACGACGAAGGCTATCCGAGCATCGGCTGTAAGCATTGTTCGTTTGCAGTCACCACTGATGGAGACAGCCGCGACGGAAGATGGAAAGGGTTTGCGAAAACCGAATGTGGTCTTCATACATAAGTCGGCCAGCAAGCTTTAGGTAAATTAAGGATCGGGGAATGACGCAATCATCGTTTCTCTGATTAAAAAAAGGAGTCTAGGAAGCTTATGAAAAAAGTCTATTTAGTTGGTGCAGGTCCAGGCGACCTTGATTTAATTACAGTGAAAGGGTTGAAGGCTATCCAGAAGGCCGATGTCATCTTGTACGATCGTTTAATAAACCAGGAATTGCTGGACGAAGCAAAAGAACATGCGCAATTGATTTATTGCGGAAAACGACCTGATAACCATTCATTAAAACAAGAAGAAATCAATGGACTGCTTTGCCGCTTTGCCTTGCAAGGAAAAGTAGTAACGCGCTTAAAAGGCGGCGATCCTTTTGTTTTTGGGAGAGGCGGAGAAGAAGCGGAAGCTTTAGTCGACCACAATATCCCGTTTGAAATCGTTCCAGGCATCACAGCTGGAATCGCAGCGCCTGCCTATGCCGGCATACCTGTTACGCATCGTGACTACAGTTCGTCTGTGGCTTTTATCTCTGGAGTCAGCAAAGTAGGCGTCGACCAGGATGAGTACTGGGAACATGTTGTTAAGAGCATGGATACCTTGTGCATCTATATGGGAGTCAGCAAGCTTCCGGAAATCTGTGGCCGTTTGCTGCGCCACGGCTTGAAGCCCACGACACCAATCGCTTTGATTGAATGGGGCACGACGGAACGGCAGCGGACAGTGACCGGAACACTTGAAGACATTATTCGAAACGCCAAAGATTTCGAGAATCCCTCCATGATAGTCGTCGGCGAAGTGGTCCGCCTGAGAGACAAATTGCAATGGTACGAGCAGCTGCAGGATGAACAGCAATTTCAGCTCGCCGCCCATGTAGGATAAGGAGATGAAGAAATGCAGGCTGTATTATATGTAAGCCATGGAAGCCGAGTTAAAGAAACAAGCCATGAAGCAATGGCGTTTATGGAACTGGTTCACCAGAAAGTTGGCGTTTCTCTTCATGAAACCTGTTTTTTGGAATTGGCCAGTCCGGATATTGGTGAAGGAATCGACAGTCTTATCGCTCAGGGTGCAACAGAAATTGCAGTTGTTCCGGTTTTATTGCTGAGCGCGGGACATTATTACGAAGATATTCCGGACGAAGTAAAGAAATCTGCATTGCGTTATCCGGACATTCGCTTTACTTACGGAAAACCGCTGGGTGTTCAAGAGCGGATTGTGGATATTTTGGTCGAGCGCCTGCAGGAGACGGCTGTGGAACGTTTGCCCGAAGCGAAGATCCTGTTAGTAGGGAGAGGCGGAAAGAGTTCGGAAGTTACCCGTTCCATTGAAGAAATTGCTGCGAAACTGGCGCTAAAGGTGAACGTGCCAAATGTAGATGTCTGTTACTTGGCAGCCAGCTCCCCATCATTTGATGAAGGATTGCAAGCTTCAATCAATAGTGGGAGCAACCAGATTTTCGTCGTCCCTTATTTATGGTTTACGGGACTTTTGGTGAAATCTATGCAGAAGAAAATCAGCAGTTTGTCTTCAGATGAACAGCAAATCATACTTTGCCAGTATCTTGGAGATCACCCATCCATGGTGGAAGCTCTCGCTGAGCGCGCCAATGAAGCGCTGCAAAGTGAACAGCAGCCAGTATGGTGAACAATGAAAGGAGGAGCTGAATATGAAAGGATTAGCCGGAAAGAGAATCGGTATTGCGGCAGTCCGGGCCTCAAAAGAAATCAGTTTGCTGATTGAAAAGCAGTCCGGCACTCCAGTCATCCTTCCGATCCAAGGCAGGCAGCGTTTAAATGACCAGATCAGTGAACAGAATATCAGTGATTTTTTAGCTGGAACCTTTGATTGGGCTATCTTTACGACCGGTATCGGAGCAAGAACCTTGACGGATTCCGCGGAAAGCATCGGACTTCTGGAACCATATATCAACAAGCTGAACTCAACAAAGCTGGCTATTCGTGGAAGCAAAACAATGAAATGGATTAAAGAGCATGAGTTAAAGCCAATTCATGTTTCAGATGACGGCACAATGGCCAATCTACTGGCCGCTTTAACAGAAGAATATAAAGGCAAAAGCCCGCAGCGGATCTTTTTGCAGGCGTACGACCAGGATGACGATAAGCTAAAAAGCCTATTGGAGGAGAATGGCCACTCCGTCTACCTATCCCGCCCTTATTCCTACGAAAAACCGGATTCCCTCGTTGTGGACCAATTGAAACAATCCATCATTGAACAATCTTTGGATGCCATTGTCTTTACGAGTAAAACGCAGGTGAAGAACATCTTTGCGGATGGAGAACAACAAGCTCAGCTCATTGAGGCTTTCAATGACCGGGTGCTCGCAGTCGCTGTCGGCAAAGTCACTGCCCAAGAGCTGGAAAGCCATGGCATCGTCCAGGTGCTGCAGCCCGAACATCAGAAAATGGGCGCGATGATTGTAGCGCTGGATCGCCATTATCGCCAGCAGGAAGCACGATTGTGATGTATGGGATGAAGATATGTAACTTGGATTAATTATTATTTTGTGCTGATACTCTGTAAGACTGCTGCGGTGTCTCGCTGTACCGCAGGAGTATTAGGGTTTTCGCAGCTGTTTTGCTCCATATCCTAATGAGTCATCAATACTTTATTTGTTTCTAACTGCAGGATCCTTAGAAGAAAGAGCGAAAGGCGGCGACTCCTGCGGGAAAGCGGAGTGATGAGACCCCACAGGGCGCAAGCCCGAGGAGGCTCAGCGCTTCGCCCGCGGAAAGCGTCCGCCTGGAGCGATTTCTTCACCCCGACTCCTCCTAAACAAGTTGAAACTGCTACTTATAAAAAAGAAAAAATAAACTAATTTCGAGGTGAACCATATGCAATTGCAGACAATGAACAGTCCGTTTGACCAGGAACAAGTAGAGCTTATCAACCGATTATTGCCGATGCTGACAGACAACCAGAAAATTTGGCTGAACGGCTATTTGGCCGGCACCCAATCGGCATCAACAGTAGCTGTACAAGAACAGCCTGGCTTGGAATGGTATGCACAGCAGGGTGGAGCTTCTGTGGCAACCCGTGAAATTACAATTTTGGTCGGCTCCCATACAGGCAACTGTGAATCGGTTGCTAAAGAAGTTTCGAAAAAACTGCAGGACAAAGATTATAAAGTGAAACTGACGCCAATGGACGAGTTCAAACCGAAAGATTTGAAAAAAGTGGAAGATTTACTAGTCATCACGAGCACGCATGGAGACGGTCATCCGCCGGACAATGCTCTTGCCCTGTATGACTTCCTGCACAGCAAACGAGCGCCACAGCTTGACGATGTCCGGTTTTCGGTCCTGTCTCTTGGCGATAGCTCCTATGAATTCTTCTGCCAGACCGGCAAAGATTTCGATAAACGCTTGGAGGAATTGGGTGCTAAACGCATCCATTCACGCGTCGATGCTGATTTGGACTTTGAAGAACCGGCAGAAGAATGGTTTGACGGTGTCTTCAGCATATTAAACAAAGAAAGAGAAGCAGATCGACCAAGCGCTGCAGCTGCTCCAGGAAAACAAGAAACCATTGCAGCGAGTCAGCCGGCCTATTCGCGCAGCAATCCGTTTAGTGCGGAAGTTTTAGAGAATATCAATCTGAATGGCCGCGGTTCGAACAAAGAAACTCGCCACCTTGAACTTGATTTGGAAGGCTCCGGTCTGCAGTACGAGCCGGGTGACAGCTTAGGGATTGTTCCTGAAAATGAAGACAAACTTGTCGATCAGCTGATCCATGCGGCAGGATGGAATCCGGATGAATTGGTTCCCATCAACAAGCAAGGTGATACAAGCACCTTACGCGACGCGTTGATCTCCACATTTGAAATCACCAGCCTGTCGAAGCCGTTGCTCGAAAAAGCGGCAGCTTTTGCAGAAGGCGATGCCTTAAGCAATCTATTGGAACCGGAAAACAAAGAACAGCTGCAGGCTTATATCTATGGAAGAGACTTGATCGACTTGACGGAAGATTTCGGTCCTTGGCAAGCGCCTGCTGCGGAGTTCATTAAAATACTGCGCAAAATTCCGGTTCGCCTGTATTCAATTGCCAGCAGCTCAAAAGCAAATCCGGATGAAGTCCATTTGACAGTCGGTGCTTTGCGCTACGAAGCAAATGGACGCAAACGGACAGGCGTCTGCTCGACGCAATGCGCAGAGCGCTCCGATATCGGTGCGACTTTGCCAGTGTTTATTCAAAGCAATAATAATTTCAGGCTTCCTGAAAACCCAGAAACGCCGATCATCATGATCGGTGCCGGCACAGGAGTAGCTCCTTACCGTGCCTTCATGGAAGAACGGGAAGAGACCGATGTTCAAGGAGACGCATGGCTATTCTTCGGTGAACAGCATTTCGTCACCGATTTCCTTTACCAGACCGAATGGCAAAAATGGTTGAAGGACGGCGTTCTGACCAAAATGGATGTTGCCTTTTCCCGTGATACAGCCGAGAAAATTTACGTGCAGCACCGTTTGTTGGAAAAGAGCCAGGAAGTGTATCAATGGCTGGAAGCAGGTGCGAATGTATATGTCTGCGGCGATGAAAAATACATGGCCAAGGACGTGCACGCCACATTAGCGACCATTCTGGAACAGGAAGGCAATATGAGTGGAGAACAAGCGGAAGACTATTTGACTTCCATGCGCAGCGACAAACGCTATTTGCGCGATGTTTATTAAGAAAATCTGCATGATCAATCAGCAGTTAGTTTTTTATATGATCTCAACTGCATGACCTTAGAAAGTAGTAGCGGAAGGCGGCGGCCTAGAGCGACTTCTCTAATATTGAAAGGAGCTTACCATGAAAATTAAAGATTTGACTGATATTGAAGGCTCTCCAAGTGAAATGGAGGTCATTAAAAACAGAACCAACTACTTACGCGGCAATCTCGTGGAAAGTTTCGCAGAGCGCCTGACAGCTTCAATTCCTGACGATGATGGCAAACTGTTGAAATTCCATGGCAGCTATATGCAGGACGACCGGGATATCCGCAATGAACGCGCCCAGCAAAAGCTTGAACCTGCCTATCAATTTATGATTCGTGTCCGTCTGCCGGCAGGCGTCGCTACGCCGCATCAATGGCTGACGATGGACAATCTGGCCAATACTCATGGCAATGGCACTTTGAAGTTGACGACACGCCAAACTTTTCAGATGCATGGGATTTTGAAATGGAATATGAAAAGCACCATCCAGGAAATGAACAATGCCTTGATGGATACCATTGCGGCCTGCGGTGACGTCAACCGCAATGTCATGTCGACATCAAATCCGTACCAATCGGATATTCACGGGGAAGTATATGACATTTCCCGCGAGTTAAGTGAACACCTTCTTCCAAAAACAAGAGCGTATCACGAAATCTGGCTAGATGAAGAAAAGGTTGTCGACAGCAACGAAGCGGAAGTGGTGGAACCGATGTACGGGCCTCTTTATTTGCCGCGGAAATTCAAGATCGGTTTTGCGATTCCACCTGCTAATGATGTCGACATCTATTCGCAGGATTTAGGTTTTATTGCTATTTTGGAAGACGGCAAGCTGCAGGGCTTCAATGTCACGGTCGGTGGCGGCATGGGTATGACTCATGGCGACACGAATACGTATCCGCAATTGGCGCGCGTCCTTGGATTCTGTCCGCCAGATAAAGTCAATGAAGTGGGCGAAAAAATCCTGACTATCCAGCGAGATTATGGAAACCGTTCAGAACGGAAAAATGCCCGTTTCAAATACACCGTCGACAGATTGGGACTTGATTGGATCAGAACTGAGCTGAACGCGCGCTTAGGCTGGGAGCTTGGAGAAGAGCGTTCATTCCAATTCGACCGTAACGGCGACCGGTACGGCTGGATTGAGAGTGATGGCAAATGGCATTTAACTTTATTCGTTGAGAATGGCCGTGTAAAGGATTTTGACGGTTATCAATTGATGACAGGATTGCGTGAAATCGCCCATGTCCATACGGGAGAGTTCCGTTTGACTGCCAATCAGAACTTAATCATCAGCAATGTAACAGAGACAAACAAAGCGAAAATCGATGCTTTGGTTGAAAAATACGGACTGACGGACGGCAAAGAAAATTCCGCATTGCGCCGCAATTCGATGGCATGTGTGGCATTGCCTACCTGTGGTTTGGCGATGGCCGAAGCAGAACGGTATTTGCCGGAGCTGGTCAGTAAAATCGAAGATACACTGGACGAGGCAGGTCTTCGTGATGAGGAAATCATCATCCGCATGTCGGGCTGTCCGAACAGCTGCTCACGCCCTGCATTAGGGGAGATTGGCTTTATCGGCAAAGCGCCTGGAAAATACAATATGTATTTGGGGGCCGGCTTTGCGGGCGACCGCCTGAACAAACTCTACCGCGAAAATATTGGGGAAGAAGAGATTTTAGCGACACTGAAACCAATTTTCTTCCAATTTGCGAAAGAGCGCCAGGAAAACGAGCATTTCGGTGATTTCGTCATACGCTCTGGATATGTGGCTGCGGTCACGTCCGGACTTAATTTTCATAGTTGAATCAAATAAGTTCCATTTCAATAGCCCGGGATCAATTTCCGGGCTATTGGTTTCATGAAAATCAGCTGTGCGGAGCGCAGCAATATGAATGAAAAGGGAGTTCTGAAAATGAAATACAGTTATGTTTCCCATCTTTATTGTCCGAAATGCGACAAGCATTACGATACAAAGCAACAGCATCAATTATGTACATGCGGTGCGCCGCTCTTGGTGGATTACCACTGGGATGAGCTAAAGGCGGATCTGAAGCGTGAAGAATTGGCAACGAGGCAGCCGACTTTATGGAGATACCATGAGATGCTGCCCGTCGAAGATGAAGCGAATGTGGTGTCACAAGGGGAAGGCATGACGCCGCTAATCGCGATGCCGGCACTTGGAAAAGACATGGGCGTGGAAAATCTTTATATGAAAGATGAAGGGCTGGTTCCGACCGGTACTTTTAAAGCGAGAGGTGCGACCGTAGGTGTCTCTAAAGCGAAGGAAGTAGGCGTCAAGGAGTTTGCCATGCCGACCAACGGCAACGCGGGTGCTGCATGGGCACTTTATGGAGCCAAAGCCGGCATTCAATCGACCATCGTCATGCCGCAGGATGCACCAAAGATTACCCGCAACGAAGTGGCATTATCTGGTGCCAACTTGTATTTGGTGAATGGATTGATCAGCGATGCTGGGAAGATTGTTGGACAGGCTGTAAAAGATTTTGGGCTATACGACGTATCGACGTTAAAAGAACCATATCGTATTGAAGGAAAGAAAACAATGGGCTTGGAAATAGCCGAACAAATGAATTGGAAAATGCCGGATGTCATTCTGTATCCGACCGGCGGGGGTGTCGGATTGATCGGCATTTATAAAGCCTTGAATGAATTGAAGAAGCTCGGTTGGGTGGAAGGCGACTTGCCGCGGCTTGTTGCCGTTCAAGCAACTGGTTGTGCGCCGATTGTTAAAGCCTGGGAAGAAGGCAAGAACGAGTCTGAATTCTGGGCAAATTCCAGCACACAGGCCTTTGGCATCAATGTGCCGAAAGCATTGGGCGACTTTCTGGTATTGGACGCTATTTATAAAACACAAGGCTGCGCCATTGCAGTAGACGACCAAGAAATGCTTGCCGAACAGGCAAAAATAGCTCGCTTAGAAGGATCTTTCATTTGTCCGGAAGGCGCTGCGGTCTTCGTGGCGATCCGCAACTTACGGAAACAAGATTGGATCAAAGATGGGGAAACGGTTGTCGCACTTAATACCGGAGCGGGCATCAAGTACCCGGACACAGTAAATATCGACGTGCCAATTCTGGAAATCGGCGATACCATAACTGTTGGCTCAACAGATAAGGCATAAAGCATAGGGTTGAAATCTAATAGTTTAAGGGGCGAGAGAATCGTGAAAATAAAAGGCAATCTTCTGGCGCAGATCTTAATCGCATTTGTTGCGGCGGTTATTCTGGGACTCGTTTTTGGTCCTGCAATAGATGTCATCGCACCACTCGGTGACTTGTTCTTGCGGCTGATTAAATTTATCATTGCACCGTTGATTTTAGCCACGCTGGTCGTGGGGATTGCCAGCACAGGAGATCCTAAACAGCTGGGCAGAATCGGAATAAAAACAATCACCTATTATTTACTGACAAGTGCGGTTGCTGTCAGCATCGGTTTAGCATTCGCCTTTTTGATCGCTCCAGGTGAAGGACTGTCAATCAGTGTTCCGGAAACCACAACAGAGGTGGCTGAAACGGGTGGTGTAGTTGCCACATTGCTGAACATCATTCCGGAAAATCCATTTGCAGCGCTTGCTGAGGGCAATATTCTGCAGATCATCTTTTTTGCTGTTTTCATTGGACTGGCGATTACCTTGGTCGGGAAACCTGCTCAGCCTGTCTACCGATTTTTTGAAGGATTTGCGGAAGTAATGTACAAAATTACTTCAATCATCATGTGGGTTGCTCCAATCGGGGTTTTAGGGTTAGTGGCTCCGGTCGTTGGCCAATACGGATTAACTGTGCTGCTGCCTTTAATGAAAGTAATCTTGGCAGTTGCCATCGCTTGTATATTCCATGCGGTCCTGGTTTACTCATTGGCTGTAAAAGGATTTGCGAAAATCAGTCCTTTGCAATTTTTCAAAGGCATCGCTCCAGCTGCGACAGTGGCGTTTAGCACCTGCAGCAGTTCCGGGACATTGCCGGTAACCCTGAAAAACACGCAGGAAAATTTAGGCGTTTCCCGTAAGATCAGCAGCTTTGTGCTGCCGCTTGGCGCCACGCTCAATATGGATGGCACGGCGATTTACCAAGGGGTGGCAGTTGTATTTATTGCCCAGTTCTATGGCTTGGAATTGTCATTGCTGCAATTGGTGACCGTTGTCCTGACAACGGTACTTGCTTCTATTGGAGCGGCTGGCGTTCCGGGAGCGGGCGTCATTATGCTTGCCATGGTATTAAGTGCTGCAAACATGCCCTTAGAAGGCATTGCTTTGGTGGCGGGTATCGATCGGATACTTGATATGTTCAGAACTTCTTTGAATGTAGTTGGTGATGCTTCAGCTGCCGTTGTGGTTGCCGCCACAGAAAATGAGTTATGGGTCGATGAACTCGTCGAAGACAGAAGCGATGACTTTGATGAAGTGACTGGCGATGACCTTAATGCTTGGAACTCAAAATAAGATCAGCAGTTTCGTAATGAAATAAACACTCAAGCCCTCCATCAGCCGTTTAAGCTGATGGAGGGCTTTTGTGATTCGGATTTTTAATAAAGACATCAAGTAGGGTTCGGGGTTTAACAGCCACTGGTTTTTGTCTGCTTTCTTATTTACTTAGGCTGTTCTATGATAGGGAAAGAGAAGGTAAGTTTTACGGAAGAGGAGTTGTTGGTGATGGCGGGAAAATGGCAGGCATTGTTGTGGATCGCCATAGCGGAATTATTTGCACTGAGCCTATGGTTTAGCGCCAGTGTGACAGGACCGGAATTGCGGGAGCTCTGGAGTCTCACAGCCCGTACAGAAGCCTGGTTATCGGCATCTGTACCAGTTGGCTTTATCATCGGCACATTGATCAGCGTTTATTTTGGCATTTCAGACCGCTTTAATGCTCGGAAAATTTTTGCGTTTTCGGCACTAGCTGGTGCGCTGATCAATGGATTGCTGCCATTTGCCGACACTGCTGCAATTGGAATAAGCTTGCGTATTTTAACGGGTGTGACACTTGCAGGCGTTTATCCAACAGCTGTCAAACTGCTGTCACAGTGGTTCCCGGCGAAAAGGGGATTGGCGCTTGGGATTTTAATCGCCGCATTGACTTTAGGCTCGTCTTTGCCCCACTTCATCAGCATCTTTTTCTCTTCTATCGAATGGAAATTGGTCATCATCGTCAGTTCGTTGCTGGCATTGTTTGCTTCCGCAATCATGAAGTGGGTGGTAGCAGATGCACCGGCATCCCCACAAAGAACCGTTTTTTCTTTTCGGCTGATCAAGCAAGTGGTGCGGAATAAACCGGTTATGCTTGCGAACTATGGTTATTTTGGCCATATGTGGGAACTGTATGCCATGTGGACCTGGCTCCCTGTTTTTCTAGCAGCCAGCTTTGCCAGTACTTCTTCTCAAATCAGTCCGGCACTTATTGGAATTGCCTCTTTTGTATCGATTGGAGTTGCCGGAGCGATCGGATGTGTACTGGGCGGTGCAGCAGCGGATAAATTAGGAAGATCACGGCTGACCATTCTTTCGCTGCTTGTCAGTGCCAGCTGCTCGATCATCATCGGCTTTACGTTCGGCCATGCCCTATGGTTAACGCTTACAGTGGCTATTATTTGGGGGATGTTTGTAATTTCTGATTCAGCCCAGTTTTCAGCGGCCGTAACAGAATTTGCTGAAACACCGTACTTAGGTACTGCTTTAACGTTCCAGATGTGCATCGGTTTTTTGATCACTGTCTTTTCCATCAATCTGATCCCGATCGTTCAAAATCTTATCGGCTGGGAGTGGGTATTTGTTTTACTGAGCATCGGCCCTATCCTGGGTGTGGTTTCCATGATGAAATTCCGTCGATACGAAATAAAAACAGCCAGCAGGTAGTCTATTATGCATAGATAAAAAGAACTATCATTTTTTTGTGATTATGATTATGATAGACATACAAGAATTGATGGATGCAAAGGGGATAGCGGGATGAATTGGTTGCCGAAGAGAAAAAATAAGGTAGCGGCTTTCTGGGAATGGTTTGCAGACAATAAAGAAGCATATTTTGAGTTGGAAGATTCCAGCAGAGACAAGCTATTTAATCAGTTGGAAAAGAAGTTGCATAAAGTTAACCGGTATTTGGCTTTTGAATTTAGTGAAAGCCTTGTTGAGGGGAAGCGTGAATTTATCATCAGTGCAGATGGTGTTGTTGAAGCTTTTGATGATGTAATCGAACTGATCGATAATGCCCCCCCTATTGGAGATTTTGAAATCATCGGCTTCCGTCAGCCGCATGACGAAGAATTTTCTGTTGTTTATGGAGATATTGAACTGGGGTGGGACGATATCTTTTGTACATTTGAAAAAGATAGCGATGAAGTGAATCTGATCCTTTATATCAAAGGGTTTACAGAAGAAAATGAAGATGAGTTCATCTCGGCTTCATTTGTCTTGTTGGATACTGTAATCGGTGAATACAATGCGGGCATGCGCATCGGTGAAATCGAGTTCATCAGTTATGATGGCCAGCCGGATGCTCGGCCGATCAAGGATTTGCAAAGCCTTTTTTAATTGAAAGCATTCTAGAATTAAGACGATCTTTTTTAAGAGCCCATCGTTTCTTGGAAATAGATAAATCAAAAACCTTGTCTGAAGTATACACTTCAGACAAGGTTTTTTAAGTTATCAGTAATTTTTTAGATGATTAGTATTTTCGAATGGTCCACGCATTGATTGTATAGCCTGAAACATTTGGAATTCTGAAAGAAACAAATTCTTTGCAAGAAAATAGCGCATCAAATTCATTGAACTTTTAGAAACGTGTACTTTTTCCTGATTTTAATGATAATAGGCGTTCCAATTATGGTGGGCAACAACCAAAACAAGAGGATAGGCAATTCATTCAGCAAAGGAATTTTAGAGATGTTCACAGTAATAGTCGCTGTCACAATTCCTATATAGGAGCCGAGCATTCCGCTTATGTGAAGTGCCAGCCAATTCTTCCATCTGATTTTCGCAGCCAAGTATCCAAGTAAAGCCAAGCCGTAAGAGAAAACGCCGATATACAAAAGGTAGCCGCTTTCTTCCCAGTTGCTGATAGACAGCACAATGACAGTGATAAACACAATGACAAAAGATCCGTGATACAATTCTCCAGCCAATGAATGTTGCCCTCTCTTCTTTTTCGATAACATCGCAATTAATCCGCTGGCCAGACAACTAATACCGGTGATAATATGAACAATTAAAAAGAGATTGAACAAATGATTTCACCTCTATCTGCCAAAGGGCTGTACTCTCCATTACCTTGATTAATAGAGTCATCCTTTGAGCAAAAAATTGTATGGAATGACAGTCACAGACAGCTGGCTACTGTACTTCTTTCTTGAGGCGTTGGCGTGCTGATGAAGTAGATGGTGTGATTTCTTTTTTTCCAAGTGCCTTGGCCAAACCGAATTCGGGCATATTCACATAAATTGATTCTGAGTGGCCAGGGGAAATGAGGTAAGTTTCATGATAGATGCCGACTGCGTCATTATCTTTCGTTTTTTGTTTGAAGTTTTTCCAAGCTGCCAAATGTTTCTGTCCTCTTGAATAAGCGTGTAATTCATCTTCGGATCGCCAATACTGGATCATGAAAGTGAGCGGCAACTTAAAGAAGTTTTCAGAGGACAGGCAGCCCAATTCTTTATGGATTGCCAGCTCTTTAATCATCGGAGGCATAGCCGCCATAACAGGAAGCCATTTGTGGACAGCTCTCCATTTGTTGATCCGCATACCAATAACAAACACCACAATTCCTTCATGATTTTCAGCAGTAAATCTACCGGAAAAAATTTCTTTGCTCATTGGATCTTCCTCCGCTTCAGCTTAAGGTTTTTTTGGTTTCATCGCACCAGTCGATAGCAGCCAACGTTATCCGTATGCCATAATCCAAGGTGATCAGCCAAAAAGGAGCGTCTGCCTGTTCTATTAATTGAGTGTTAATCATTTCTTGAATCCCTAAGTAAGTATTGTAGCGATCAGTAAGCTTTTCACGATAAGCCTCTAAATGGTCAAGCGTGTCTTGAACATCCTGATTGCGGCTAAAAAATAGCTTCAGCAGCAATTCGTTTTTTTCGACCGGGAGCTGCTGAACAGGCTCTTGAATCCATTCTCTGAGAACACGTTGTCCTTCAGCAGTAATGGTGTACTCTTTCTTATCCGGCTTTCCTTCCTGAACTTGAGGTTCCACTGACGCATAGCCCTTATCCACGAGTAATTTCAATGAAGGATATATCTGTCCATAGCTGATCTTCCAGAAATGATTCAAACTTGTATCAATCATTTGTTTGATGGAATAGCCGGTGCGGCATTCTGTTGTCAAGAGTCCAAGTATCGCATATTGGGTATGGTTTTCTTTTGCCATTCATTCACCTCATTATATCTTTTTGATATATATCTATTTGATATAAAAATACTCTCTTTTTAATAGAATGTCCAGTTTTTTATTAAAAAAATGCTTTGTATACTACCAAAAAAGGTATAGCAACAAAAAGGGGTGTTGGTGATGGTGAAAAAAGATGCTAATGAAAGTAACTCTAAGCGTGCGACTCCAGGCAAACTGACAGCAGAAATGATTGAATCACTTCCAGAATGCATAAAAAATTGGCTTTACGCGATTGGTGCTGTTGGCCATGAACAAATCCATAACACACGTCTTAAGCAAACAGGCAGGATGAAATTAAAGCCTCAACAAAAAACGTGGACCGCATCCGAAGCGGAACAGATCAGCTTTACCAATCCGCCGGCATTCCGATGGACAGTGAAGATGAAAATGGGAAAAGCTTTGTTTGTCACCGGAAAAGATAGCTTTCTGGAAGGCAAGGCAAACATGCGGATCAAACTTGCCGGAATTTTTCCGATTTCCAATTCAACAGACAATGAAAAAACTGATCAGTCGTCACTGCAACGTTATTTGATGGAGCTGTCCTGGTATCCATCAGCCGTAATTAATCCTCTTATTACATGGGAAGAGATAGACGGGCAATCCGCAAAAGCGACGATGGAATATGCTGGACTGACGGGTTCTGCAACTTATTTCTTTAATGAACAAAACGAACTGTTGAGAGTAGAAGCGTGGCGCTATAAAGAAGACGGGGAAGATGCGAAGCCGCTATTATGTATTGGTACAATCAAAGAACACCAACTTGTAGACGGATTAAAAGTTCCGGTGAAAGTAGAGATTACCTGGATGCTCGAATCTGGGCCATTTACTTGGTATATATTTGATGTCCATTCCCTTAAGTTTAATTTTATAAGATAGTAACTTTCCTTCGAAGTTTTGGAATAGTACTTATTTTAATGAAAAATAACAGAAAGTTCATTGTTTTTTGATAGATTGTCTTGACCTGACTAGTGTATACAGGTACCATATCTAGAATACTTAAAACTGAATAGTGAATTCTTATCGAGAGAAGTTGAGGGACTGGCCCTATGAAACTTCAGCAACCAGCCGAAAGGTCAGGTGCTAAATCCAGCAGGCAAACGAATGCCTGGCAGATGAAAAGGAACGAGTTTGATATCGTAAAGCCTTCTTTTTCATGAAGGCTTTTTTTGTATATATAGGAGGGTGAGCAGGATGGGTTTATTAAACGAATTAAAGACCAGAATTTTGACGGCAGATGGGGCGATGGGGACATTGCTGTATTCATATGGCATCGAGTATTGCAATGAGGAATTGAATCTGCAGCGGCCGGAAGTGATTGAAAAGATTCATCAGGATTACATCAAGGCCGGAGCAGATATCATTCAGACCAATACTTATGGAGCGAATGCAGCAAAGCTCGCACGCTACGGACTGGAAGAACAAGTTGCGGAAATCAACAGAGCCGGGATTAGCATCGCCAAACGTGCCGCAGCGCCAGGTGGACAATTTGTTTTCGGAACCATCGGAGGCATCCGGGGAATCCGGAAAAGCGACGCAACTTTACAGGAAATCATTGCGATGGTCGACCAGCAGGCAAACCATCTGCTGTCGGGAGATCCCGACGGCCTGCTGCTGGAAACTTACTACGACTTTGAAGAACTGGCGTCAACGGTCAAGCACCTGAAAGGGATTACCGATACGCCGCTGATTGCTCAAGTATCCATGCATGACCCCGGCATTCTGCAAAATGGTATGACGCTTAATGATGCCTTGCATCAATTGGAGACGCTCGGCGCAGATATCGTTGGTGTCAATTGCCGCTTGGGACCTCACCATACCATCCAAGCCTTTGAAGAAGTTACTTTGCCAAAACATGCTTTCTTGTCCGCTTCCCCTAATGCCAGTTTGCTTGATGTGGAAGATGGCCGGATCGTTTATGAATCGGAAGCTGATTATTTCGGTCGTGCCGCTTTGTTGTTGAGAGAAGAAGGAGTGCGTTTGATCGGCGGCTGCTGCGGCACAACTCCAAAGCACATTGCCGCTGCGAAAAAGCATCTTGGCAGCTTGCCGCCGATCACCCATAAAGAAGTGGCCGTCAGAAAACCGATTGTCATCCGTGAAGCGGAAGCGCTGGAAGTAAAACCGCTCCATGAAAAAGCCAAAACGGAACGGACCATCATCGTGGAATTGGATACGCCGCGCCATTTGGATACGACCAAATTTTTGGAAGGGTCTGTTGCTTTGAATGAAGCGGGTGTGGATGCTGTGACGATGGCAGACAATTCATTGGCGTCACCGCGCATCAGCAACATGGCGATGGGCTCCATTTTAAAACATAAGGAAAATATTCGGGCACTGGCCCACATCACCTGCCGGGACCGCAACTTGATTGGCCTGCAATCGCATTTGATGGGGCTCGATGCGCTCGGCATCCATGATATACTCGCCGTGACGGGGGACCCGACCAAAGTCGGCGATTTTCCGGGAGCTACCAGCGTCTATGACGTGTCGAGCATGGAATTGATCCAGCTGATCAAAAAGCTCAATGAAGGCATTTCATTTTCCGGTAAGCCATTACGAAAAAAAGCCAACTTCTCGGTAGCGGCGGCATTCAATCCGAATGTCCGCGTACTGGACCGGGCGGTGGCAAGACTCGATAAAAAAATCGAAAGCGGTGCGGATTATTTCATTTCGCAGCCGGTTTATACGAAAGAAAAAATTGTGGAAATCCATGAAGCGACCAAACACCTGGAAACACCGATTTTCATCGGGGTGATGCCATTGACCAGCATCCGCAGTGCAGAATTTCTGCACAACGAAGTGCCGGGCATTAAACTGTCGGATGATGCGCTTGAACGCATGCGCGCGTGCGGCGAAGACAAAGACCGCGCCACTGCTGAAGGCATCCAAATTGCAAAAGAACTGATTGATACGGCAGCGGAGCTGTTCCATGGCATCTACTTGATCACGCCATTTGTCCGCTACGATATGACCGTGGAATTGATCCGTTATATTCGACAATTAGATCAACAGAAAGAGAGCGATCACAGCCATGTCCAAACATCTTATTGAACAACAGCTTGAAAAAAGAATTTTGATCATCGACGGGGCGATGGGGACGATGATCCAGAATGCCGATCTATCCCCGGAAGACTTTGGCGGCGAAGAGTTTGATGGCTGCAATGAATATTTGAATATCGTTCGTCCGGATGTCATAGAAGAAGTCCATACAGCTTACTTAGAGGCGGGAGCTGATATTCTCTGCACCAATACTTTTGGTGGTACGCCGATCGTTTTGGATGAGTACGGAATCGGCAGCCAGGCAGCGGAAATCAATCGCCACGCAGTAGAAATCGCCAAAAAGGCAGCGGCTGAGTTTTCGACTCCGGAATGGCCGCGGTTTGTAGCGGGAGCCATTGGACCGACAACGAAGACCTTGTCCGTAACCGGCGGCGCGACATTTGATGAAATGCTGGAAAATTTCTATATACAGGCCAAGTCACTTGTTGAAGGCGGAGCTGACTTGATCTTGCTGGAGACTAGCCAGGACATGCTGAATGTTAAAGCGGCCACAATTGGAATCAAACAGGCATTCGAAGAAACCGGTATCGAACTGCCGATTATGGTGTCAGGGACCATCGAACCGATGGGCACCACGCTTGCGGGCCAAAGCATCGAGGCGTTCTACATCTCGATTGAACACGTTAAGCCATTGTCAGTCGGCTTGAACTGTGCAACCGGGCCGGAATTCATGACGGACCATATCCGGTCGCTGTCCGAACTGTCGGATGGCTACGTCAGCTGTTACCCGAATGCCGGTTTGCCGGACGAGGATGGACATTACCATGAAACCCCGGAATCATTGGCGAAAAAACTGCGAGGCTTTGCGGATAAAGGCTGGCTCAATGTAGTTGGCGGCTGCTGCGGTACAACACCTGCACACATTAAAGCGGTGCGTGAAGCAATGGAAGGCCTGCCTCCGAGAAAACCGGATCCTGTCGATCACGGCCATGTCGTGTCTGGTATAGAGCCTTTGCAATATGATGAATCCATGCGCCCATTATTCATTGGTGAACGAACCAATGTCATCGGCTCGCGCAAATTTAAGCGTTTGATTGTAGATGGGCAATTTGAAGAAGCTTCTGAAATTGCCCGCGCTCAGGTGAAGAACGGCGCTCATGTCATCGACATCTGTTTGGCAAATCCGGACCGGGATGAAGTTGAGGACATGACTCATTTCATGAAGGAAGTTGTCAAAAAGGTTAAAGTGCCGCTGGTCATTGATTCCACGGACGAAGAAGTCATTGAAGTGGCGCTGAAGTTTTCTCAAGGAAAAGCCATCATCAACTCGATCAACTTGGAAGATGGGGAAGAACGGTTTGATGCGGTAATGCCGCTCGTGAAAAAATACGGAGCGGCAGTTGTTGTCGGAACGATCGACGAAGAAGGCATGGCGGTGACGCGTGAACGCAAGCTGGAAATTGCGGAACGTTCTTACGAATTGCTGGTCAGTAAATGGGGCCTTGCGCCGGAAGACATTATTTTCGATCCTTTAGTATTCCCCGTTGGTACAGGTGACCAGCAATACATCGGCTCTGCAGTGGAAACCATTGAAGGCATCCGCTTGATCAAAGAAAAGATGCCTCGGGCTTTGACGATTCTGGGTGTCAGCAACGTATCATTCGGCTTGCCGCCAGTTGGCCGTGAAGTATTGAACGCCGTCTATTTATATCACTGTACGCAGGCGGGCTTGGATTACGCCATCGTCAATACCGAAAAACTGGAGCGTTACGCATCGATTCCAAAACAGGAAATCGATATGGCCAATGAACTGCTGTTCACGACAACAGATGACACTTTAGCTGATTTCACCGCCTTTTACCGCGATAAGAAAAAAGAAAAGACCGAGGACGATATCCCGAAAACGGTGCCCGACCGATTAGCCTACTATATTATAGAAGGAACTAAAGAAGGGCTGATTCCAGATTTGGAAAAGGCGCTGGAAATGTACGACGAACCGCTGGATGTCATTAATGGACCGTTGATGAAAGGGATGGCCGAAGTTGGCCGGCTTTTCAATGACAATCAATTGATTGTTGCCGAAGTGCTGCAAAGCGCAGGCGTCATGAAAGCGGCGGTTTCCTTCCTGGAACAGTTCATGGAGAAAAAAGAAGATGACTCTGGAAAAGGAAAGATCGTGCTGGCTACGGTGAAAGGCGATGTCCATGACATTGGCAAAAACCTGGTCGAAATCATTTTAAGCAATAACGGCTTTAAAGTGATTGATGTTGGCATCAAAGTGACGCCTGCGACTTTGATTGAAGTCATTCGGAAAGAAAAGCCGGACATGATCGGCTTGTCAGGCTTGCTGGTCAAGTCGGCGAAGCAGATGGTCATCACTGCACAGGATTTCAAGGAAGCAGGCATCGATGTGCCGATTCTGGTTGGAGGAGCGGCATTGTCGAGACGCTTTACGGAAACCAAAATTTCAGCGGAATATGACGGCCCAGTCATTTACGCCAAAGACGCCATGCAGGGCTTGGATTTGGCCAACCGGCTGCAAAGCGGTGCAGGCAAAGCAGAACTGTTGCTGGAACTGGATGCCCAGCAGGAAAAACGTCAGGCTTCTGAAGCTGTGCGCGCAGCCAAGCCGGCTGTCGCAGTCGCCGAGAAGCCGGTCAAGACGGTCCGCGAAGATGTGCCTGTTTATGTGCCGAACGATTTAAGGCGCCATGTGCTGAAGGATTATTCAGTGGCGCATCTGTATCCATACGTCAATATGCGCACCTTGATCGGACATCACCTTGGCTTAAAAGGCTATAGCGATAAAACACTTGCTCAAGGTGATCCACGTGCTGTTCAACTGCATGAACTGGCGACCAATTTCCTGGGGTCGGGTCTATTGAAACCATCAGGACTTTATCAATTTTTCCCAGCTCAGAGCGACGGCGATGATGTGGTGGTTTACGATCCGAAAGACGCCAAAACGGAAATCGAACGCTTTACGTTCCCACGCCAATCAGCTCCGCCATTCCTATGTCTGTCTGATTACCTGAAGTCTGTGGACAGCGGGGAAATGGATTATGTAGCCTTTATGCAGGTCACTGCAGGATTTGGAGTTCGTGACGAAGCAACCCGCTTGAAAGAGCAGGGCAAGTTCCTGGAAAGTCACGCGCTTCAAGCGACAGCACTCGAACTGGCAGAAGGCTTTGCCGAACGCATCCATCAGGAAATCCGCGACCAATGGGGCTTCCCGGACGCAACGGACTTCTCGATGCGTGAACGCTTTGCTGCGAAATACCAAGGGCAGCGCTTCTCCTTCGGCTACCCGGCTTGTCCGAACCTGGAAGACCAGGCAAAACTCTTCAACCTCATCAAGCCGGAAGACATCGGCGTCCATTTGACGGAGGAATATATGATGGATCCAGAAGCTTCCGTATCAGCCATCGTTTTCGCTCATCCGGATGCAAGATATTTTATTGTGGATTAATGAGGAAAAGCGGAAACGGCCATGTAGCTCTGCCGGGCATAAGACAGACCGGCGAAGCGGCGTGTTTTCAGCCGCACAGCTGGGTTGACTTATGACCCAAAGAGCTGGCCGTTGGAGCTGGACAATAGGAAAAGCGGAGGCAGCCGTTAAGCCCCGACAAGCGCTGGAAGTCTTGCCGATAATGGCGTTCTTCAGCCATTGTTGGAAAGGCTGAAGCGACTCGAGGGGCTGGCTGCCGGAGTCTGGACAATAGGAAAAGCGGAAATGGCCGTGTAGCACTAGATGAGTCCTGACAATAAACGAAGTATAAGTAATCTGCTTTGTGTAAAATAAAACCCCGAATCTCCCTCAAGAAATGTGGAGATTCGGGGTTTTTAGCTATAGCTGCTTTGTGAAGTGTCCTTTTTGGCGAAATACATTAATTAACTTTATCCAATAAAAAGCCATAGCCTTCCGCTTCCATTTCGGCTTCCGGGATAAACAGCAACGCCGCACTGTTCATACAATAGCGCAGACCGCCTTTATCTTCAGGGCCGTCATTAAAGACATGTCCCAAGTGGCTGTCACCCGCGCGGCTTCTGATTTCAGTTCGCTTCATAAACAGCATGCCGTCTTCGTGTTCGGTGACGACTTCAGGATCGATTGGCTTGGTAAAGCTGGGCCATCCAGTTTTGGAATCGTATTTATCCGCAGAAGAAAACAGAGGTTCTCCGGTCGTGATATCAACATAGATGCCTGGCTCGTAAAAGCCATCATATTCATTGGAGAAAGCAGGTTCCGTTGCATCTTCCTGCGTCACTTCGTATTGAATATCCGTTAATTTTTCTTGCAGTTCTTCGTCACTCGGTTTCGGGTAAAGCGCTGGGTCGATCAATGGCTGGGTGTCTCCATCCGTTTCCTGATTTTCTAATGTGTCAAATTCTACGTGGCAGTAGCCATCCGGATTTTTTTCGAGGTAATCCTGATGGTATTCTTCTGCCAGGTAATAATGCTCCAATGCTTCAACTTCAGTAACAATCGGATCATCGTAGCGTTCTTTTTCGGCTGTGGCCACTTTGTCGATGACAGCCCGGTCGGCTTCATTTTCGTAATAGATGCCAGTTCGGTATTGTGTACCTCGGTCATTGCCCTGCTGGTTCAGGAGTGTCGGGTCAATGATCATAAAATAATGTCCGAGCAGTTTTTCCAAATCCACACGTTCAGGATCGTAGCGAACATGGACAGTTTCAGCGTGTCCGGTATTTTCGCGAATGACTTCTTCATAGGTCGGATTTTCGGTATTGCCGTTGGCGTAGCCGGATGTTACATCATAAACGCCGTAGACACGCGCCATGTAAGCTTCGACTCCCCAGAAACAGCCGCCTGCGAGCCAAATGTCCTGCAGCTTATCGGTGTCGAATTCCAGGTCCACATTCGGATTGTCAGGATACTTGGAAGTGCTTGTATCTGCGGCCTGGCCGGAACCAGAGCTGCCGGAATTATAGGCGTTGCCGGCTGAGCAGCCTGCAAGCATCAACAGTAATAGTATTAACCCTGTAAATGAAAACTTTTTCATATGGAAGCTCCTGCCTTTCGTAGTTGAATGGATTTCTTTTGCTTATCGATCTGTTCATACGTGGCGAGGGGCAGTTTGAGTTTCGTAAGATTGGTGAGGGTAGCAGTAAAAGCATTGGAAGCGTTACCGTTTCAATTATTACTTACAGTTTAATTGAATGCCTGCCAAAGAGGAACTGAAGCGTTTCGGAAATACTGGCTATTTCACAATACTTGTCACAAAATGGATTTATGATTTGCTGGATTGGGAGTTTTCCATCAGTACGCCGGAGTAGAGAGGGATTCAACTGGCATGCTAAGATTTAAGGACCAGTGAAAGGGGTTAGGCAGATGATTTCATTGAACATCCTTGATTATTCACCGATCGATGAAGGCGCTACAGCAGCAGAAGCTCTAAAGCAAACGACGGAACTGGCTCAACTGGCTGAACGTCTCGGCTATAAGCGTTTTTGGGTAGCTGAGCATCATCAGGTCGAGTCGGTTGCCAGCAGTACACCTGAAATGCTGATGATGCACTTAGCGACTTCTACAGAAACAATCCGCATCGGTTCTGGAGGTGTCATGCTGCCACATTACAGTGCTTACAAAGTGGCGGAGAATTTCCGTATGCTCGAGGCCCTGCATCCCGGCCGCATTGATCTTGGCATCGGGCGCTCCCGAAGCTACCGGATCGTCAACGAGGCATTGAATGAAAGCAAAACGAAGCGGCTACCTTATGAGCAGCAATTGGCAGATCTGCAGAAATATTTTACGGATGACACGGATAACGAACATCGCTTCCAGCAGTTAAAGGCTATGCCTCTAATCGATACAGCGCCAGAATTGTGGCTGTTGGGAACGGGGCCAGGCAGTGCCCGTCTTGCTGCTGAGAAAGGCATGGGCTATGCTTATGCCCATTTCGCCAAACCGGCTCAACAGTCAGTAGAGGTGATCAATAGTTATCGTGCGGCATTCCAGTCATCCCAATTTTTGCAGGAGCCAAAAGTCATCATAGCGGTTTTTGCGGTCGTCGCTGAAACGGCGGAAAAAGCAGAGGAGCTGGCGACTGCGTTCGATTTATGGCTCTTGTTTGTCGAATCCGATTCACCGCCTCCGTATTACCCGTCCGTCGAAACCGCGAAAAAACGCGGCTTCAGCGTCAGTGAGCAAGAAAAAGTAGAGCGCAATCGGAAGCGCATGCTGATCGGAACTGCAGAACAAGTGAAAACACAGATGGAAGAGCTGGCAGATCGCTATGACACAAACGAAATCACCATCATTCCGAACATTTCCGGAGCGGCCAACCGTATGAACGAACTGCGTTTATTGGCAAAAGCACTCAACCTCTCTGGAAAATGAAACCATTTCTGCTGATGCTGCGTATAGGATAAAAACAGCAGAGGTGGGGAAGGCGGATGGAAGTTAAAACGAAAATGAAAGATAAAAAAGATCGCTGGTGGATTTACGACGTCTTTGAGTTTTTTAGTGGGGTAATGGAAATTTTGTTTTATTTGCCGTGTGGGGTTCTGCGTTTTATGAAGGATCTGTGATGAAGTGGAAAGTATATTGTGGGGTATGGAAAGTATTTGGTGTTGAGTAGAAAGTATTTCTCTGTAAACAGAAAGTATATCCAGTTATATGGAGATTGCCGCATGCTCTTTGCGGCTTCTTTTTATGGTTTGGACAGTATTGTTTGTTTTTGGACAGTATTTCACTAGATATGGACAGTATCGCCAATTAAATGGAAAAAAGCCGCCCAGATGGACGGCTTTTCATTGTTTTACAGCTTCGCGAACTCAGGATCCGCGACTTTTACCAATTGCTTGCCGAGGTTGGTTCCTTTGAATAAGCCGAGGAAAGCCTCCGGTGTGTTTTCAAAGCCTTCGACAATCGTTTCGTCGTATTTCAATTTGCCTTCCTGCAGCCATTGCGCAAGTGCCGCAGCGCCTGTCGGGAAGTCTTTTGCATAGTCGCCGAGCGTAAAGCCTTTTATCATCGAGCTGGTCTTGATGAATTTCCATTGCATGCGTGGACCGACATCTTCACCAGGTGAATTGTATGAAGAAATCGAACCGCATAATGAAATGCGGGCATTGTTGTTCAGTTCATTGATGACGGCGTCTGAAATGTCTCCGCCGACATTATCGAAATAAACGTCGACGCCGTCCGGTAGAGCTTTAACCAAATCGTCCTGGAAGCTGTCTTTTTTGTAATTGACGGCTGCGTCAAAACCGAGTTCGTTAATCAAGTAATCGACTTTTTCATCAGAACCGGCGATGCCAACAGCGCGTGCGCCTTTGATTTTGGCGATCTGTCCAACGATAGAACCTACCGCACCGGCTGCACCTGAAACAACAACCGTTTCGCCCGCCTGCGGTTTGCCGATGTCGAGCAACCCAAAGTAAGCCGTGAGCCCTGTCAAACCGAGGACGCTAAGGCGCGCGGTGATCGGTGCTTCGGATGGATCCACTTTTTGAAGCTTCTGGGGATCCGCTACTGTGTACTCAGCCCAGCTGAGGTTGCCGTTGACGATATCGCCTTTTTTCAATAAATCCGAATGCGACTCTACCACTTCAGCAAGAACGCCGCCGACAAGTACTTCGTTCAATTCGAATGGTGCAATATACGATTTTACATCTCTCATACGGCCGCGCATATAAGGGTCTACAGAAAGGTAAAGTGTCTTCAATAACACTTCATTGTCGCCAGGTGTTGGAATTTCTTTTTCGACAAATTTGAAATCTTCGTTGGTTGGCATGCCTTCAGGGCGGTTAACCAAATGAATTTCTTTAATTGTTTGAGCTGTCATGGAAAATTCCTCCTAATTTACGAATTCGATGAAAAGCTTACCACTCGAAATAGAGACGGTCAAAAATAATGTACCGGAAAATGGGGGCGAGCGTGTATTCTTGATTCCTTAAAATCCATATGCTATTTTGAAATACCGAAGCCTTTCGGAAGAGATCATAATGCAGAAAAGAGGAAGTTCCATGAATCCACGATATAAAGAATTATTTCAAGAAATCACTTTGCCAAACGGTGTTGTTTTGAATGATCGTCTAGGTGTTGCACCGATGACCACTTATTCAGGAAATGACGATGGCACTGTTTCAGATGAAGAATTGACGTATTACAATCGCCGTGCCGGTCTCGGCAGCTTATATATTTCGGCATGCATCGCGGTTTCAGAAAATGGCATCGCATTCCCGAACCAGTTTATCGGGTTTGACGACAGCGCACTTCCGCGTTTGACGCAAATGGCAAAAGAAATGAAATCAAAAGGCAGTAAAGCAATTTTGCAGATCCAGCACGGCGGACGCCAAGGACAGCCTGCATTGATCAAAGCAAATGAAACAGTCGCGCCGAGTGCTGTACCAGGTGCAGCAGGAACGCCGACACCGCGTGAACTGACTGAAAGTGAAATTGAAGCGATTATCGAAGATTTTGGACAAACGACGAGAAGAGCTATTGAAGCGGGATTTGACGGTGTGGAAATCCACGGTGCCAATACGTATTTGCTTCAGCAATTCGTTTCTTCAGTTACGAACCAGCGGCAGGACCAATGGGGAGGCAGCCTGGAAAATCGTTTGAAGTTTCCACTGGCCGTTCAGAAAAAAGTTCAGGACATTGTCGCGAAATACGCGGACGAACAATTTATCGTCGGCTACCGCCTGTCACCGGAAGAAAACAATGAAACAACAGTTGGCTATACAATAGAAGAAACCAAAGTATTGGTGGAAGAATTGATTCAGCGCGGCATTCACTATATCCATGTATCGCTGATGGAAATTATGAAAACACCGAAAGGCGCAGATCAAGGCGACAGCATTGTCCGCATCTTAGCAGACCAAATTGACGGTCGAGTGGCTTTTGTAGCAGTTGGCAGCGTGAAAACGCCGGAAGATGCGTTAACGGCGTTGGCAGAAGGCGCGGACATCGTAGTTATCGGACGCCAGGCATTGATCGACCCTGAATGGACTGAAAAAGTGAAACAAGGCAAAGAGCAGGAAATCCATCCTGTCGTCACACAGAAAATGGTGGGGACCTTGGATATCCCGCAAAACATGTGGCACTTGATCACTTCATATGGCATGGTGAAAGTCTCTGACAATTAATTTCCTGTATTAAACGCTCAACTTCGGTTGAGCGTTTTTGTTTGATTTAATAGAAATATCGCAAGTGTGGGTTAATGAAGACTGTTGGTAGAATAGGAGTTTTCCGAATAGAGTTGATTTTGAAAGCCCTGTCATTTATAATTTACTAAACCGGTTTAGTAAACATTTCGGTAAGTTTGTGCTTACTGAATAACTAAAGAGATGCTTCTATTCAGAAGGGGGATTTGTCCCTCATGTTATAAATACAGTTTTTTAAATAAGGAAAGGAGTGACTAATTTGTCTGATACATATGGCGTTTTTACATTAGGCGATGCATTGATTACATTTAATCCCTCAGAGACGGGCCCATTGCGTTACGTGACTGGATTTACACGAAAAGTCGGAGGAGCAGAATTGAATTTTGCCATCGGCTGCGCACGTCTTGGCCTGCATACCAAATGGGCAAGCCGTCTGGGCGGTGATGAATTTGGCCGTGTGATTTACAATTTTGCACGCGGAGAAGGCGTTGATATGACAGATGTTAAGTTTGTGGAAGGCTATCCAACTTCATTGAACTTCAAGGAAATCCGGGAAGATGGCTCAGGCAAGACATTTTATTATCGATACCAATCACCGATTTTGACGATGGAGCCAACGGAGATAACAGCGGAAATGTTTAAAGGCATCGACATCATTCATTTGACAGGCGTATTCCTAGCCATCGATCCAAAAAATTTGGCCATTACCAAACGGGTGCTGGAAATTGCAAAGCAGCTGGAGATCCAGGTTTCATTTGATCCGAATATCCGCCTTAAGTTATGGACCATCGAACAGGCAAGAGCCGCTTATGTGGAAATCTTGCCATCAGTGGATATTTTGCTGACAGGTCTGGATGAAATTGAATTGATCATCGGTGACGCTTCAAATGAAGCGCTTGAAAAATGCGCAGCGGATTTCTCGATCGGCCACCTGGTTATCAAAGACGGCGGCAATGGGGCACGTGTATTTACAAAAGGCGTATGGCATCAGAAAGAAGCATTCAAGGTCACGCCAGTCGATACGGTCGGGGCAGGCGATGGTTTTGATGCCGGGTATATTTACTCGGTATTGCACGGTTATTCTCCGGAGCAGTCGCTGGAATTCGCCAATGGCGTCGGTGCTTTGGTGACAACTGTTTCCGGAGATAATGAAGGACTTCCTTATCTGGAGGAAGTACAGTCACTGGTCCGCAAAGAAAAAGTAATTGAGCGCTAATTCGAAGGAGGAACTTACCGATGTTAAAGCATGCTATTCTATCCCAATTGTCTGAAACAAAAGTGGTCGCAGTTATCCGCGGCAGCAGCGCAGAAGAAGCGGTTGAACTGTCAAAAGCGGCAGTGCAGGGCGGTATTCGCGCAATCGAGCTGACGTATACAACGCCGCATGTCCAGCGGGTATTTGAAACGATTGAAAGTGAAGACGTATTGCTTGGAGCGGGCTCCGTACTGGATCCGGAGACGGCGCGCCATGCCATTTTGGCTGGAGCGAAATTTATTGTCAGCCCGCATTTCAATGAAGAAATTGCACCGGTCTGCAACCGTTACGGCATTCCGTATCTGCCTGGCTGCATGACAATCCGGGAGATGGTCAAAGCTTTGGAATCAGGAAGCGATATCATCAAATTGTTTCCGGCGAATAATTTTGAGCCCTCCTTTATCAAGTCGGTCAACGGACCACTGCCGCATGTCCGCATCATGCCGACTGGCGGCATCAATTTGAATAATATTCAGGACTGGCTGGCAGCCGGCGCAGTGGCTGTCGGCATCGGCAGTGATTTGAACAAGGCGTATGCTTCCGGCGGTTTCGAAGCAGCGGTTGAACTCAGCCGAAAATACATGCAAAAAAGTGAATAGGAATGGAATAAAAAAAGCGCAGCTCCGAACTTTCCGGATGCTGCGCTTTTTCGTCTTCAGCCGGTGAAAACCGGTTCATACGGATAACGGAAATTTTCCTTGCGAGGTTTCATTAAGATAAAGAACAAGGTTAATGGCCCGATGCGGCCAGTGAACATCACCAGGCTCAATAGGACCTCGCCAAGGCCGCTCAAATCGCCGGTAATGCCCATAGACAAGCCGACGGTTCCAAACGCTGATACCACTTCGAATGCCAGCGGCAGGAACGGGATTTTCTCCGTTATAGTCAGCAAGAACAGAAAGAAGACAACCAGCAAAACACTAATGGTCGTGATGGCGAGTGAACGAATCACTGTCTCGAGACGGATAGAGCGGCCAAAAAGCTCGGGTTCGCGACGCGAACGCAAAAAAGAAGCAGTCGCCAGGAGGACGACGATAAAAGTCGTCAGCTTGATTCCGGAAGCTGTCGAAGCACTGCCGCCGCCAATGAACATCAACAGCATGGTGAACAGCAAAGTCGGATCTTCCAACTCCCCGTAGTTCAGCGTATTGAATCCCGCCGTCCGCGGCGTCACGGCACTGAAATAGGAAGCCAGTAATTTATCATGCAGCGACATATTCCCAAGGGTGCCGGGATTGCCGTATTCCAAAGCGAAAATGACAATCATCGCTACCACATTGACAATTAAGGTGCCGCCGACCATCAGCTTGGTATGCAATGCCCACCGATGAAACGATTTCTTTTGCGAGACATCCATGCCGACGGTAAACCCGATGCCCCCGATGATGAATAAGAAGGAAATCAGCACATTAACCAATGGATCTCCAGCAAAACTCATCAAGTTATCGGGAAACAAAGAAAATCCCGCATTATTAAAGGCGGAAATAACATGAAAAACACTGTAGTTGAGCGCATCTTTAAAACCGAACTCCGGTATCCAGTAAATAGTCAACAGTACGGCAGCGATGGCTTCCACCGTTAACGCGAATGTTAAAATCAATTTGACGAGCCTGACGATGCCGCCGACTGTATTTTGCGTCAGCGATTCCTGCAGGTAGATTCGGCTTTGAAGACCCACTTTTTTGCGGAACAGAATAAGGATGGCCACCGCAAAAGTCATTAAGCCCAAGCCGCCACATTGGATTAACACAAGAAGAACCAGTTCACCAAAACCGGTCAGTACAGTGCCCGGGTCAAAGACGCTGAGTCCAGTAACCGTCGTAGCGGATGTAGCGGTGAATAAGGCATCGGTCCAGGAAATCGGACGCGTTGTCGCGAATGGCAGCTTCAACAGCAAAGTGCCTGTCAAAATCAAAAATAGAAAACTGCCGGAAATCACTAAAGGCGGAGATATAGTGATCCTCTTTCTTTTCCAGGAACGCATCAGGACACTTCCTCATCTATCAAACTGAAATATGAGCCTACTCTATGCCTGTTTCAAAAAATTGTCAACAAAATAATGAGCAGGAAAAAAGGGAGTGAATGTTAGATTTATGCAAAGAATAGTAGGGGTTATTCATCACAACTGTCTATCTAATCTGAAAAAAATGAATATTCCCTATTAATCATTGTATAATTTCGGTATAATGAGAAAAAACCTAGGGGGTAGAGAGATGAAGAAAATGAAAGTAAGCGTTTTCTCTTTAGTTGTTGCCGGAAGCCTTGTTCTAGCAGCTTGTGGAGAAGACAATGCCACTACGAACCCAGAAGAAGGCGGGGGCGGAGAAGCCGCTGGGCTTGAGACCAATATTGTTACCATTGCTACTGGTGGAGCATCCGGTCCTTATAATATCATCGGCTCGACGCTAGCGGAAACCTATAGTTCGCAATACGACGTCAACTCAAGAACCCAAACAACCGGGGCGTCAGTTGAAAACGTCAACTTGATCAAAGAAGACAAAATTGAAATGGCCTTCACCATGAGTGATGTTGTCAGCCAGGCAGTTGAAGGAACGGAAGGTTTTACAGAGCCTACAGATAAAATCAGCCAAATCGCTGCTTTATATCCAAACTACGTTCAAATCGTCACTACGGCAGATTCAGGCATCGAAACTTTTGAGGACCTGCGTGGCAAGCGAATCGCCGTAGGTGACCAGAATTCCGGTGTTGAAGTGAATGCGCGTATGCTGCTTGAAGGCTACGGCATTACTTATGATGACATTGACGTGGATTATCTTGGCTATGCAGAAGCGGCAGATGGCCTTCGTGCTGGACAGATTGACGCGGCTTTCCTGACAAGCGGCTTGCCGAATGCTTCGCTGCTGGAACTGTCTGAAACATTGGACATCCGCATGGTTTCCATCGCGCCGGAAGATGTTGAGCGTGTGGCAGAAGACCAGTCCTATTTTATCGCACTTGAAATTCCAGCGGGTACCTACGGCAACGAAGAACCCGTTCCAACTGCAGCAATCATGAATGCTTTGGTGGTCCACTCGGATATGAGTGAAGACGATGTCTACAAATTGACCAAAACCTTCTTCGAAAATCTGGACACTCTAGAGAATTCGCACCAGGCAGCAGCTGATATCACATTGGAAGCTGCACAAGAAGGCTTGGTAGCACCGTTGCATCCGGGGGCACAGCGTTACTACGATGAGCAATAAAGTGTTAGCGGGAGGAGCATGTTTGATTGTGCTCCTTTTTTTCCTGCTTTGGCGAATCCCCGTTGTGCAATTCGATTTTGGGGAAGAGCGTTATTATTTGAGAGAAACGAGCTTTACCCTACAGTGGATCCATTCAGTCGAAAAAGAAGAATGGCTGGAATTCTATGAACGGGATGGCGACAATCTCCTGCTGACGGAAACAAAGTTTAAAACTTATGGCGCAGGCGTTCCTTCTGACGGGGAAATCATCTCTTCAAAAGACGGCTATGTCCATATGAAGATCGGACGCCTCTTCAATGAAATGAATTTGACCATATCCCAAAATGCACAAACCACGATCCTAACAGCTGACAAAGAAATTCCTTTATATGAATATACAGATGACTATGAACTGGTGACGATTAAAATTGAAATGATTCATCTTTGGGATTATGTAAGGGGGAATACTCTATGACAAAAGACAACCGGGATTTGGACGTCGAAAGCGTCTCGGCCCACGAAGAAGACAAAAATATCAGCCAGGAAATATTGGAGAAATACGATACGGATGCCAAAGTCCGCAAATTGAAAAACCGCAAATTGGTCTTTTTGATTGCGGCAATTGCGATCGCCTATTCAGTCTATCACTTATATGTAACTTTCAATCCGCTTCCTGCCCTTCAGGCACGATCTATTCACGTGGCAGTCGGGATGGGCTTGATCTTTCTGGTTTATCCGACATTTAAAAAGCAGGATCGGACGAAGATTCCCTTCTATGACTGGATCTTATTCATCTTCAGTTTAGGCACCGCGGGCTATTTGATGTATGAATACAACGACATCATGACAACGCGCGGAGGGATTCCGAATACCTTGGATATTGTTTTCGCAATTCTCACGGTCGTGCTTGTCCTTGAGGCAGCGCGCCGTGTAACTGGTATCATCCTGCCGATTTTGGCTTTGGTGTTCCTGGCTTATCCATTCATCAGTCATTTTATCTGGATGCCGGACATGCTGATGACACGGCCATTCGACTTGGGTGACATTTTCGGCCAATTGTATTTGAAGACGGAAGGGCTTTATTCGACGGCCATATCGGCTTCTTTGCAGTTCATCTTCCTGTTCATCCTGTTTGGTGCATTTCTGGCCAAATCGGGGATGGGGCAATTATTCAATGATTTGGCTATGGCGTTAGCAGGAAGCAAACAGGGGGGACCTGCCAAAGTGGCGGTCATTTCCAGTGGCTTCATGGGAAGCATCAACGGTTCAGCGATTGCCAACGTCGTCGGAACCGGCGCCTTTACCATTCCGTTAATGAAAAAAATCGGCTACAATAAAAACTTTTCCGGCGCCGTAGAAGCGAGTGCTTCCGTGGGCGGACAGATTTTGCCGCCGATTATGGGGGCGAGTGCATTCATCATGGCGGAGACAACAGGAATCGCCTACGGAACCATCGCGCTAGCGGCTTTATTGCCGGCAGTTCTGTATTTCCTCGGAGTCATCATGCAGGTGCATTTCCGTGCCGGCAAAGAAAGCCTGAAAGGCATTCCGAAAGCGGATCTGCCGAGAACCAAAGAAGTATTGAAAGAAAAAGGCCATTTGCTGCTGCCAATTGTCGGCTTGATCTTTATGCTTTACACAGGCATGCCGATTGCCTATGCTGCATTTTATACCATCGTCCTGACGGTCATTGTGGCCGCATTGAGAAAATCGACGCGCATGGGCTTTAAGGATATTCTCGAAGCATTGGAAAACGGGGCACGCCAATCACTGTCCGTCATGATCGCCTGTGCGGTCGTCGGCATCATCATTGGTGTGGTCAGCCTGACAAGCTTTGGTACCGTTATGACTTCAGCAATTACCAGCTTTGGTGCAGGATCGCTGTTCTGGACATTATTCCTGACGATGCTTGCTTCCATTGTTCTCGGTATGGGCTTGCCTTCCATTCCGGCTTATATCATTACCGCAACAATGACGGCTCCGGCACTTGCTGAATTTGGCATTCCGGTTCTGGTTGCGCATTTGTTTGTATTCTATTTCGGAATTTTCGCCAATATCACACCGCCGGTTGCGCTTGCTGCGTTTGCGGGGGCCGGGATATCCGGCGGCGATCCGATGAGGACCGGCTTGAACGCTTTGCGCCTGTCGATTGCTGGCTTCATTATTCCGTACCTGTTTGTTTACAATCCGGCAATGCTGATGATCGATACGACAGACATTGCCGTCAATGCCACTGAATTTGCACTGCCGCCAATATGGGAAATCATTTCAATCACTATTACTGCCATTATTGGCATTATTGGATTGAGTGCCTCAGCAGAAGGCTATTTCCAGACCAGGCTCAATGTGCTGTTCCGTGTCGTTCTCGGGGCGGGTGCTTTGATGTTGATCGTTCCCGAAACTTTGACGGACATTATCGGTTTGACGATTGTGCTGGGCATTTTCGTCATCAATTTCCTAAAAAGCAAAAAAGAGAATACGGCAGCCGCTGCCTCGTAACTAATAAACAACCAGCCGGACAGCAGAACCTTTGCTGTCCGACTTTTTTTGGTAAGATAAAGAAAAAGCGGGAGGTCAGTGAATATGAAGGAATTCATTGGAGCAAATCAACAGCCAATGCTGGCATTGATTGAAAATCTGGTCAATGTCGACAGCGGTTCCTATTTGAAGAGCGGAATAGATGAAGTGGGTAGAATACTTGCAGAAGAATATCATATGATCGGCTTTGATACGGAAGTGCACGAACAGGAACACTTCGGCAATAATCTGGTAATCCGGCACCCGGAAGCGGATGCTCCCGAAATCGTCATGATCGCACATCTTGATACCGTCTTCCCAGAGGGCACCGCAGAAAAGCGCCCGTTCCATATTGCGGGTGATCTGGCCCACGGGCCGGGTGTCATTGACATGAAGGCCAGCCATGCCACGGCTTTATTCGCCCTTAAAGCCTTGATGGAAGCCGGCAGCGATGCCTATAAAAACGTGGTGCTTGTCTTGAATACGGATGAGGAAATCGGTTCCATCGCCTCGCGCGAGCTGATTGAAACAGTGGCGGCGGGAAAAAAATATGCGCTTGTATTGGAGCCGGCGCAGAATGGCCAGCTGGTCAGTGAACGCAAAGGCGGCGGCAAGTATTTCTTGAAAGTGTTTGGCAAGTCGGCGCATGCGGGCATTGAACCAGAAAACGGGGCAAGCGCCATCGAAGAACTAGCTCGAAAAATCCTGAAACTGCACGCATTGACTGAGTCCGATAAAGGCATCACTGTTAATGTCGGCCTAATTAAAGGTGGAACATCGGTCAACACGATTGCGCCTTTCGCAGAGGCGGGGATTGACTTGCGCATTGAAACACCTGAAGACGGTGAGAGGCTGGACCGCGCCATTAAAGAAATCTGCAGCGATGCGGAAACACCGGGAACAACAGTGGAATTGACCGGCCACATCACCCGGCCGGCATGGGTATTGACGGACGAAGCACGCAGATTAATCGATGTCATCTCCGAAGAAGCTGCGAAAATCGGCATTGAATTGACGCATGAGAAAAGCGGCGGCGGATCGGACGCCAACTTAACAGCCCACATCGGCATCCCATCGATTGACGGTTTGGGCCCGGTCGGCGGGAATGCCCATCAGGAAACAGAATACTTGGTGGTTTCCTCACTCACGGATCGGACGTTGCTGCTGGCGAATGTTATTGAGCGGTTGAGCAGTAAATAGGAAATTGCTGCAAGTGGTATTTAGCTGCTTTCTCTTCACTCCCCAAGAGGATGGACTCAACATCTATACGATTTTGATGTATGCTAAATAAGCTGAATAAAACAAGAAGCTTTCCGCGTTGCTTGTGGATTCGCAAAACATAATCAATAAACGCCAGAAACAGAAGTACAGGGGGTTCAAAGATGTCTTCTTTGATGCAGAAAATAAAAGAAGTACTGCCGCAGCTATCGGAGGCAGAGGAGAGGATCGGCAAGTATGTTCTTGGAAATCCGGAAGCTGTGCCGCATATGACGACAAAAGAACTGTCGCAGAAATCTGGTGTCAGCGAAGCAACAATCATCCGCTTCTGCAAATCGATCGGCATCGGTAGCTTTAAATCCTTCAAGCTCGCCCTTATGAAAGACTTGACCTTAACGGATACCAACCTCACTGATTTTTCGGTGCTGGACAAAAAAGATTCGCCATATGACCTTTTTCATAAAGTCATCCACGTCAACAAATCGGCGATTGAATCATGCGCCGACTCGATGGACCGAAAAGAACTGGCAAAAGCAGTCGAAGCGATTCAGCATGCGAAGAAAATTGTCTTTTTCGGTGTTGGCGGCTCTTCTACTGCCGCGGTTGATGCTCAGTATAAATTCACCAAATTGGGCTATCACTCCATCACTTCCCTTGATTTTCATTATATGCTGTCGGTAATTCCGCATTTAACAGAAAACGATGTATTCGTGGCAATCAGCACTTCAGGAAAAACAAAGGATGTTCTCGAACTTACCCGTTTTGCTCAGAAAAAAGGGGCGACTGCCATTGCCATTACGACGCTCAGCAAATCACCATTGTATAAAGAAGCAGACATTCGCCTGTGTACACCGAATGTCGAACAGGACTTCCGTATCGGGAGCATTCCTTCAAGAATGACGCAATTGACGGTTATTGATACCTTGTATATGAGCATTTTCCATCATGTTGGGGAGAAAGTTTTGCAGCAATACTATGACGCCCGTAGTGAAATGGAAAGTTTAAGAAGATGAAGAGCCAAAGATTTGGCTCTTTTTTAATTATAATAATGAAATTTAAATTCATTATTTAGATAATTTATATTGACATTAAATTTCTTAAAGATAAAATGAAAGCAAGAAATAAAAGTAAAAGGGTGATCTGATGCTCGAGAATTTATCCACGGAAAAACGCAATAACAACACCATGAAGATGGATGAAATGTCAGTTCTTGAAATACTAGAGACAATGAATCAGGAGGATCGCCTTGTACCTAAAGCCATTGAAACGGAATTGGCGAATATTGAAAAAGCTGTACAAAAAGCTATCCGTTCCTTTAAAGCAGGAGGCAGATTGATTTACATCGGTGCCGGAACCAGTGGACGTTTGGGTATTTTAGATGCTGTCGAATGTGTTCCTACATTCGGTGTTTCATCTGAACAAGTTGTCGGAATCATAGCTGGAGGGACAGAAGCGATCAAGACAGCTATTGAAGGCGTAGAAGATAATCCTGAGTTGGGCATGGAAGATTTGAAAGCGATTTCTTTAAAAGCTGATGATACGATTGTCGGAATAGCGGCTAGCGGCCGTACGCCTTATGTGATTGGAGCGCTTCAATATGCAAAACAGATCGGCGCAGAAACCATTGCGATTTCGTGTAATAAAGGGGCGGAAGTTAGCGGATATGCGGATACGGCGATTGAAATCGAAACCGGAGCTGAAGTATTGACCGGCTCAACGCGTTTAAAGGCGGGCACTGCTCAAAAGCTTGTACTGAATATGATTTCGACTGCTGCAATGATCGGCATTGGTAAAGTATACGGCAACTTGATGGTGGATGTACAAGCCACAAATGCCAAGTTGATTGAGCGTTCCAAACGGATCATCATGGATGCTGCCCAAGTTGATTACGAAACAGCACAGCGCTATTACAGTGAAGCGGACGGCCACGTTAAAACGGCGATTGTCATGAGTCTGCTGGATTGCACAAAAGAACAAGCTGTCGAAAAACTGGAGATAGCCGGTGGGTTTGTCCGAAAAGCTTTATAACATTTGGGGGAGTGGAGGGGTAGTATGAAAAAAGAACGACAAATGGCGCATGACATTCTCGCGAAAATCGGGGGAAAAGAGAATATCAATCAAGTCGCACATTGTATGACACGTTTACGTTTATCGATAAAAGATGACAGTAAGGTGGATCTTAATGAGCTGAAGCGAGTGGATGGCGTGATGGGAGTAATTGAGGACGATACACTCCAAATCGTCGTAGGTCCCGGGACAGTCAATAAAGTTGCTGCTGAAATGAGCAATGAAACTGGATTAGCGATCGGTGAAATGGCGGATGCCGATGAAGACGACATGGATTTTACAGAAAAAGCCGCGTTGAAGAAAGCTAAGTTGAAGGAAAAAAACAAAACGCCGTTCAAGCTTTTCCTGCGCCGTGTCGGTAATATTTTTATTCCGCTGATTCCGGGACTAGTAGCCTCCGGAATTATCAACGGTGCCGCGAACTTCGCTAAAAATGCAGGAGTAGATGCCACTGAAACATGGATGCAGATTTTATTGGTTCTGGGAAGCACTGTATTTGCCTATCTGGCTATACTGGTCGGTTGGAACACCGCTAAGGAATTTGGGGGAACACCGGTACTCGGTGCTATCGCAGGGGGAATTTTATTCAACCCGCTATTAGCGGATATTGTTATTTATGGAGAACCGTTGGTCGTCGGCAGAGGCGGTTTATTCGGTGTAATATTTGCCGCATGGTTAATGACATTCGTTGAGAAGAATGTACGCAAAGTGATGCATAGTTCTGTCGATATTTTATTCACACCTCTAATTACATTATTGGTTGTCGGTTTCTTCTCACTTTATGCGGTTGTTCCAATCGCGGGGCTTTTATCAGATGGCATTATGACTGTGCTAACTTCGGTTCTTGATGTTGGTGGAGTATTAGCAGGAGGCGTTCTAGCAGGGTTCTTCCTGCCACTTGTTATGCTGGGTCTGCACCACGGATTGACACCGATTCACCTGGAGTTGATGAACACAGTCGGCGCGACAGCCTTACTGCCGATTCTGGCAATGGCTGGAGCTGGACAAGTGGGTGCCACCATTGCAGTCTATATAAAAACAAGAAATCAACGTCTGAAGAACATCATTAAAGGGGCCCTGCCTGTTGGATTCCTCGGTATCGGCGAACCGTTGCTTTACGGTGTGACCCTTCCACTTGGCCGGCCATTCATCACAGCTTGTATGGGAGCTGCATTCGGCGGCGCATTCCAGGCAGTGATGCATACGGCAGCGCTTGGAATCGGAGTGTCAGGCATTTCATTGATTCCGCTTATTGCTGAGAGCAAGTATGTCTGGTATTTCGTCGGATTGGTCGTTTCGTATATTTTCGGATTTATCTTCACCTATTTATTTGGATTCAAAGAAGAGATGGCCGAAGGGATTTAAAGGAGAGGGAGAGAAATCTCCCTTTTTTCTATTGATTTGAGGATAAATAGAAAAGGAGCTGTCAAAATGCGTGGGATTTCAGTTTATTTAGGAGACGATTCGTTTCTGAACTTGGAACCTTATATTGAAAAAGTAAGCAAGCTCGGCTTTACATCTATTTTCACTTCGCTGCATATTCCAGAGGATGATCCATTGCTTTATAAGGAACGGCTGCAGCAATTAGGGAGTTGGGCACTGAAGTTTAATATGGAGCTGATGGCGGATATCGCACCGCCTTCATTGGCTCATCTTGGATTTGGTTGGGACAATGCGGAAGGCTTGCTGGAATGGGGCTTGACAGGACTGCGAATTGATTACGGAGTGGATGATGACATAATTGCCTCCTTGTCCGGCAAGATGAAAATCGCGTTAAATGCCAGTACCTTAACAAAAGAAGGACTGGCTGCTTTGGCTTCTGCAGGTCTGCAGCGAGATGCTGTTGAGATGTGGCATAACTTCTATCCGCGGCCGGAGACCGGATTGGATTCCGTAGAGTTTGTGAAAACCAATCTGTGGCTGAAAAGTGAAGGGCTGAACGTAATGGCCTTCATTCCAGGAGATGGGCTTCTGCGCGGACCTTTATATAAGCGGCTGCCAACTTTGGAGGAACACAGAGACATGGATCCTTTTAGAGCTTATTTACATCTGAAAGAAGATGGTGCGGTGGACAAAGTATTGATTGGTGACATCACGCTCAGCGACGACAGCCTGGAACAATTCGCTGCGTTTCATGAAGGGGAAATTTTATTACGTGCGCAAGCCTTGATGGAGACAGGACTGAGGGGCGTCCAAACCAACCGCTGGGACGCTGCCCGGGATTGCATCCGTTCCATGGAATCCCGCCAATACGGATTAATTGGCACCCATCTATTGAAACCCAATAATACCATTGCACGGGATAGAGGCAGCATTACTGTGGATAATGAGCGTTATGGCCGATATCAGGGAGAATTGCAGATCACTAAAAGAGATTTGCCAGCGGACGACAAGGTCAATGTTGTTGGAAAAGTCATTGCCGAAGATCTCAACTTGCTGCCATATATTAAAGGTGGTATGAAATTTAAGATAGAGTGGATTTGAATAAGAGAGAATACTAGGAGTTGGGAGCGTATTGGCTTCCAACTTTTATGTTTTTAAAAAAATCTTCTTGCAGATCAAAAGTAACCGCTTACTATATTTTCAAAATTAACTAAATTGGTATAGACAACTATACCGATTATAGATATAGTGAAAATTAAGAATACATAAAGGGGTGGAAATTTTATGTTCAGTTTTCTTCAGAAAATAGGGAAATCGTTGATGTTCCCGATCGCTACCTTGCCAGCGGCTGCTTTGCTGCTGCGCTTGGGGCAGGACGATGTGTTCGGCATTCCGTTCATGTCAGCTGCCGGTGCAGGAATCATCGACAACCTGGCAATCATCTTTGCCATCGGTATTGCGATGGGACTTGCCCATGACGGCAACGGTGGAGCGGCTTTGGCCGGTGCCATTGCCTATCTGGTATTGACTTCGGCGATCGTGACGATCAACGAATCAATCAATATGGGTGTGTTCGCCGGTATTTTATCCGGTATTGTCGGAGGTCTTTTGTATAATAAATTCTACAATGTGAAGTTCCCGCAATGGCTCGCTTTCTTCGGCGGCAGGCGGTTCGTACCGATTATCACTGCTGCGACCATGACGGTTTTGGCCGGTGTGCTCGGCTATGCTTGGCCGCCGATCCAGGAAGGCATCGATGGTGCGGGTGAGTGGATCTTGAATGCAGGCATGTTTGGTGTCGGCGCTTACGGTTTCCTGAACCGACTCTTGCTGCCGACCGGTTTGCACCATGTTATCAATACCATCGTCTGGTTTGATTTTGGAACATTCACTGATGCCACGGGAGAAGTGGTGCGCGGAGAAATCAACCGCTTCTTGAAAGGTGATCCAACGGCAGGGCCATTCCTGTCCGGATTCTTCCCAATCATGATGTTTGGTTTGCCTGCAGCGTGTCTGGCTATGTATGCTGCGGCTAAGAAAGAACGCAAAGCCGTTGTCGGCGGAATGTTATTCAGTATCGCCTTCACGTCTTTCCTAACAGGAATCACAGAGCCGATTGAGTTCTCGTTCATGTTCTTATCGCCTATTCTATACGTAGTCCATGCTTTGCTGACAGGTGCTTCAATGATGGTCGCCTATGCTTTGGATGTCCATCACGGTTTCGGCTTTTCTGCCGGAGCGATTGATTATGTATTGAACTATGGACTGGCTACCAATCCGCTCATTCTCTTGGTGATGGGGCTCGTTGTCGGAGCCGTATACTTTGTCATCTTCTACTTCCTGATCATCAAGCTGGACTTGAAAACGCCTGGCCGTGAAGATGAGGACGTTGAAGGAGCAGAAAATGCAAGTTCCGAGAACAAAGCTGTTGATGTTAGAGCATACAACACAATCGAAGCGCTTGGCGGCACTGATAATATTGTCGCAGTCGATTATTGCACGACGCGTCTGCGCATGACGGTCAAAGATTCTGAGCTTGTAAACGAAAAAGACTTGAAGCGCCACGGTGCTATGGGTGTCATGAAAGTCAATAAAACCAGTGTTCAAGTCGTAATCGGAACGGCTGTCGAATTCTTGGCAGATGCTATGAAGCCACGTTTGGCAAACGGCAATCCGGCTCCAGCAAATGGATCGGAAGCGGCAATAGCTGAAGAACCGGCCAGCGAAGAACCGGCAATGAAAGAAATCATCCCGGAAGACTTTGTAATGCCGATTCAAGGGGAAATAATTCAGCTATCAGAAGTACCGGATGAAGTATTTGCAAAAGGCATGATGGGTCCTGGATTCGCTATTTTGCCATCTGGAAACGTTCTCCATTCACCAGTCGACGGGCGAGTGGTCAGTGTCTTCCCGACCAAACACGCCATCGGTATTGAAACGGATACTGGCATTGAAATTTTGATTCATGTCGGCCTGGATACGGTCAAGTTGAAAGGTGAAGGATTTGAAACATTGGTCGAACAAGGCCAGCTCGTACAGCGCGGAGATGCTTTGCTGAAACTTGATTTGGACTTCCTGAACGCCAACGCGCCTTCTATTGCAACACCAGTTATTTTTACCAACTTAACTGAACAAAAAGTAACTGTCTTGAAAGACGGCTTCCAGGAACAGGGAACTGATTCCATCTTGAGAGTCGAATAATACGAGCCGAAAAACCAGGGACATCCGCCGCGATTTTCCTGGTTTTTCGCAAGGAGTGGTTCAGATGAATAAACGTATATTAATTTCCGGCATCACCATTGCGGACGCTGTTAAAGAAAGCTTTGTAGGAGATCTCCTTTTGGAAGACGAAAAGATCAGCCGTGTTGCTGAGAAAATTGATGCACAGGCGGACATTCACGTGGATGCAGCCGGTAAAAATTGGACAGCGTATCCTGGATTTATTGATGTGCATATCCATGGTGCTGCGGGATTTGACGCGATGGATGCGACCCCTGAAGCGTTGGCAGGTATTGCAAGTGCTTTGCCGAAGGAAGGCACGACGAGTTTTTTGGCAACGACTATGACTCAATCGGATAGAGCCATTTCAGCTGCCTTGCAGAATATTAAGGGGTTTCAGGCACAGGATGGACAAGCTGAAATGCTGGGCGTCCACCTGGAAGGGCCGTTTATTTCCGATAAGCGGGCAGGCGCACAGCCGATAGAGCATATTGCCGAACCCTCCTATCCGTTATTCCAAAAATGGCAAAAACTCAGCGGCGGTCAAATCCGGCTGGTGACGATGGCGCCGGAAGCGGCAAACGGATTGGCCTTTGTCAAACAGCTGGCAGAGGATGGCGTTATCGCTTCTATTGGCCATTCGGATGCTACATTGGAAGAAGTCCAGGCAGCCGTCCGTTCGGGTGCCAGCCACGTCACCCATCTTTACAACCAGATGAGCCCATTCCATCACCGCAATCCAGGCGTGGTGGGTGCCGCCCTGACGGAAGGTAGTTTGTCAGTGGAAGTGATTGCTGATTTTATTCATAGCCATCCGACTTCTGTCGAACTCGCTTTCCGACAAAAAGGAGCTGGAAAGTTGATCCTGATTACGGATGCGATGCGTGCGAAAGGCTTGGCTCCGGGTGTTTATGATTTAGGCGGGCAGGATGTGCAAGTCACCAAAAAAGATGCACGGCTTGCAGATGGCACCTTGGCCGGCAGCATCCTGACGATGGAAACAGCGGTTAAAAATGTCCAGTCGATCACCGGCTGCAGCCTGAACGAAGTCGTTTCCATGACTTCTGCCAATGCGGCAAAAGAACTCGGCCTATCGAATAAAGGCCGTTTGCAAGATGGAACAGACGCAGATGTGGTAATTCTCGATGAAGACTTTAATGTCCAATTAACCATTTGCAGAGGAACAATCGCTTATACGAAGGAGTGACTGTGATGAAACTGATAAAAGTCGAAAACTACGAAGAGATGAGCAGCCAGGCGGCGCAATTGGTGGAGCAGCAAATCCAGGACAATCGCCATTCGGTGTTGGGATTGGCTACAGGTTCCACGCCGCTCGGCCTTTACGAAAAACTGATTGAAGGGGTCAAGGAACGCAATATTTCCTTTGCGGATGTTCAAACCATTAATTTGGATGAATACCGTGGGCTATCGGACGACCATCCAAACAGCTACCGCCATTTTATGAATGAAAAACTATTCCGCCATATCGACATTGAACTGGAACATACCCATATTCCAAACGGCAAAGCCAAGCCGGTGGAAGCGGAGTGCCGGCGTTATGAAGCGTTGATTGACGAAATTGGACCGCCGCATCTGCAGATTCTTGGCATGGGGACGAACGGCCATATCGGCTTCAACGAACCTGGGACGCCAGAAACGAGCTTGACCCATTGTGTCCGGCTCGAAGCGTCGACACGCAACAGCAATGCCCGTTTTTTCAGCGACCGCGACGAAGTGCCGACCCATGCAATCACGATGGGCATTCAGTCGATTCTGAAAAGCGAAAGGATCCTTTTGCTGGCTTCCGGCAAAAAGAAAGCACAGGCGGTGAAGCGGTTCTTGGACCGCCGCATCAGCAAAGATTTTCCCGCTTCATTTTTATGGAAACACAATCATGTTACACTGATTGTAGACTGGGATGCCTATAGCCTGGTCGCGGCAGAGGCAGAAGAGGAGTGAACGCTGTGCTGGACAAACAATCGCCGATTCCGATTTATATTCAAATAGAAGAACAGCTGAAGCAGCAGATTCAGCAAGGCGACTTTCCTATCGGCGCGGCAATCCCCTCTGAACGCGAACTGACCGAACGCTTTGATGTCAGCCGTATGACTGTGCGCCAATCCATCACCAATTTGGTCAATGACGGTTTGCTGTACCGGGAAAAAGGACGCGGCACATTTGTGGCGTCGCCGAAAGTGGAACAGCCGCTGAATGGTTTGACGAGCTTTACAGAGGACATGCAGTCGCGCGGCATGGTCCCGAGCAGCAAACTGATCGGTTTTGAAATCCTTGAGCCCGATTCCGACATTGCAGAGGAATTGCAGTTGGCGGATGGAGACAAAGTCTATTTCGTCGAACGGATCCGCTTTGCAGATGACAAACCGATGGCTATTGAACGCACTTATTTGCCGGTCGGACGCTTTCCGAACTTGAACCGCGATTCCTTTCAAGGGTCGCTGTATGCGATGATCGAAAACGAACAGCAATTGAAAATCAGCCGTGCTACTCAACGAATGGAAGCAGGGCTGGTGAAAAAAGAAGACGCTGATTTGCTGCAGATCAAACCGCCAGCGGCCATTCTGATGATTGAACGCATCAGTTACTTGGCCGATGGACAGCCATTCGAAGTGGTCCGCAGCACCTACCGTGCCGACCGCTATAAGTTTACGACAGACATCAAGCGTTAAAGGCAAGCCCTTGAACGAACAGGTTATTTCATGCAGTTTGTTTAGAAACAATACCAGAGGAGAGAAAACAATGATTGAAAAAACGTACACAATCACAAGCGACGAAGGTCTTCATGCACGCCCTGCATCAAAATTAGTGGGGGCGGTATCACCGTTTTCATCAGATGTGAAAATGCTTTACAAAGAAAAAGAAGTCAACTTGAAATCCATTATGGGCGTCATGTCACTTGGCGTTTCAAAAGGCAATAGCATTACGATCACAGCTGAGGGCAGCGACGAAGAATCGTTGATGGCCAAAGTCGAAGAATTGATTGTGGCTGAAGGGCTTGGACGAGCTTAATAATTAACAAAAGCAATCATATAAGACCACTGGAATCTTCGGGTTCCAGTGGTCTTATTTTTTTTGCAACAGTCTAGTTTTGCACAAAAGAGTTGGGAGCATTTGGTCTCCACTTTTAAAGAATCAAGGTTTATAGTTAATTTAACAGAGTATTCGAACATATTTAATGCCGGTGAATATAAATAAGGGAGGAGGAACAAAAATGGCATTGGACCAACGCAGTCGTGCAATTTTATCTCATCTGTCCCAAGCTCAAAGTTATGTCACCGCAAACGAAATTATGGAGACCTTCCGTATTTCAAGGCGCACCATCTATTACGATATCGGCAAGATCAATGACTGGCTGGAAGAGAACGAACTTCCGGTAGTGCAGCATGCACGGTCTGCTGGATTTCAATTAGATCAGGAGGCAGCAAAGCAAGTCCCTAAAAAGCTGGGCGCGATAAAACAAAGGCATTATGAATACTCCACAACAGAACGAAGAACGTGGATGGCGCTTTATTTATTGGCCAGGAATAGACCGGTGTATTTAGAAAGTTTGATGGAGAAAGTCAGAGTCAGCAGAAATACGGCCATTGAAGATGTAAAAAGGTTGAAAAACGAGCTGATTTCGTACGAGCTGCGGTTGGAGTTTGATAGGAGATTGGGCTATGTCATCAAAGGCCAAGAAGAAAACAAACGGAAAGTCATTGTCTTTTATTTGCAGCGACTGGTAGGAAAACTAGGTTGGTCCGATTTGCTTGGACAAATGCGGATGATCTTCAATGACCAGGCTGATTTTCCGATTTTCGGGAAAGCGGAAGAAGTGAAGGAAATTATTTCAGCCAGTGAAAAAGAATTAGGCATTCAATATACAGATGACTTTCTTCATAATCTTGCCATCCGGATTTTGCTGTTTGTCTGTAGGTTGTCTCAAGGAAAGCGCATTAAAGTCGATCCTGTTGATCAGCTAGTATTGTCAGAAACAAAAGAATACAGAGCCGCCAAAGAAATAACCAAGAAATTGACTGCCCTGATTCAAGTGGATTTTCCTGAAGAAGAGATTTTTTACATCACTAAACATCTTTTGAGTTCGAGGATACAATTTTCACAAACCATCTTCGAAAATGACAACGAGCAGAACGATAAAGTTCTGGCTGAAGTTGTTTCTAAGATGGTGACAGATTTTCAGAAATACGCCTGCATTATTTTTGACAACCGAAAAGAGGTTGAAAGAAATCTATTGCTGCATGTCAAAACCGCTTATTACCGTGTGCTGTATGGATTAGAGGCCGATGGTGGATTGGAAGCATCCGTAAAGGAAAAGTATCCGGATATTTTTCGGCTGACCCAAAAAGTGTCCAAGCATTTAGAAAATGCTGTTGGCAAACCGGTCAGTGATAGCGAACTTACATTGATTACGATACATTTTGGCGGCTGGTTGGAAAAGATGGGTATTGAAGTGGCCAAACGTAAAAATGCCCTATTGGTCTGCAATACAGGCGTCGGAACTTCACGGCTGCTGCAGCATCAACTTGAAGGACTTTTCTCGACGGTCGACATCATCGGCTGTGTGTCATTAAGGGACTATGAAGAAATGGACTTGGAAGCGGATTTCATCATTTCGACAATCCCTCTCGCAGAAAAAGGGAAGCCAGTGTTTGTCGTCAACGCGATATTAAGCGATGCAGAAAAAGAGCGGCTGTTGAAAAAAGTGAATGCTTTTATTGGAATAGAGCCGCAAAAATCCAATTCCATAGCAGGTGTCATGGATATTATCCGGCAGCACGCAATCATTAAAAATGAAGAAGCTTTAAAGAATGAACTCAAACAATACTTGCAGCAGGTCCCGGTTAAGACGAAAGAAGCATACAAACCTAATTTAAAGGAGGTGCTGCCCATTGAGCATATCCAATGCCTAACGGCAGTAACAGATTGGAAGCAGGCCATTCACGAATCAGCGAAACCTTTGCTGGAAAATCAAGCAGTAACAGAAAACTATATAACAGCGATGATCGATGTGCTGCTTGAAATGGGTCCTTATGTAGTGGTTTCCCCAAAAGTAGCGATTCCCCATGCACGTCCGCAAGATGGGGTCAATAAACTCGGTATGACATTATTGCAGCTGAAAAAACACGTGCCATTTTCCGAAAAGGGCAGCAAGCCGGTGAACCTCGTTATTGTGCTGGCCGCTATAGATGGAGACACCCACTTAAAAGCCTTAAACCAACTGACAAAAATTTTAAGCAATAAAAGCTTGAAAGAAGCACTAATTGCGGCAGAATCTCCGAAAGCAATTTACAGAATAATTGCAGACCATTCGAAGTAAACGTTTTTATTAAAACAAAGAAAGGAATTTTGCTATGAAATTTTTGGAAGAAAACCTAGTTGCTCTGGATCTTCCGGCTGCTACCCCGGAAGAAGGAATCCGTGCAGCAGGAGCATTGCTGGTAGCTGAAAATTTGATAGAACCCAGATACGTAGATGCGATGGTGGAATCCTATAAGAAAAACGGACCGTATTTCGTATTGGCACCTCAAATAGCGATGCCTCATGCCAGACCTGAAGATGGTGTTAAAGAAGCGTCGGTGTCGCTTGTACGATTAAAAAATTCATTGGAATTTGGAAGTGAAGCCAATGATCCGGTCCGATTTGTTTTCGCATTAGGGGCATCTTCCAGTGAAGAGCATCTGTTGGTGATGAAGAAAATTGTGGCGCTGTTAAGCAAAGCAGAAAATATTGAGAAGCTGAAAGCATTATCGACCTACGAAGAACTACAACAAATTATTGGGAGGAATGAACAATGAAAATTTTATGTGTATGTGGCCTAGGGCAAGGGACAAGTCTGATTTTAAAAATGAATGTGGAAGAAGCATTGAACGAAAAAAACATTATGGCGGATGTTGAACACATCGATTTGTCCTCAGCAACGAGCATGTCAGCAGATTACATCATCACCAGCAACGAACTGGCCGAAAGCCTGCAAGGCCAGCCAGCAAAAGTGATTGTGGTAAATAACTATTTTGATATGGAAGAAATTAAGTCGGCAATTGATGCCAATATTACAGAATAAAGGCGGACAGCAAATCAATCAGGGGGGAGAACGGTTATGGATATTATTTTCTGGTTAGCGAATAACGTGTTCGGGACACCGGCCATCTTATTGGGCATCATCGTCTTAATTGGTTTATTGCTTCAAAAAAAGACGGCGAGCCAAAGAGTCAGTGGAACATTCAAGGCGATTATCGGATTTTTGATCATCAGTGCCGGCGCAGGCATTATTGTGGGTGCTTTGACAGTTTTTGAGCCGCTTTGGAAAGAAGTATTCAATCTTTCGGGAGAAACTTTGAGCGAGTACATGGGACAGGAAGTATTCAATACCGAATACGGCAGTGCCGTCACTTTGGCAATGACCTTAGGTTTTCTGATTAACGTTTTTCTGGCACGGTTTACGAAGCTGAAATACATTTATTTAACGGGCCATATGATGTTTTGGACAACGACTATTTTTGCAGGAATCGCAGTTCACACTTCTCCCGATGTATCGTTTTGGAGACTGGTGATTTTCCTGTCGGTCATCATGGGGATTTACTGGACAGTACAACCGGCATTGACGCAGCCCTTTATGCGAAGAATAGTTGGGAATGACAATATCGCCCTTGGACATACATCAGCGTCCGTTGCATTGCTGGCGGCGTTTGGCGGAATGCTGTGGGGCAATAAAGAAAATGATTCAGAAAAAATCAATTTGCCAAAAGGCCTGGAGTTTTTGAGAGATTCCAATGTGATTACAGCATTGACGATGGGCTTATTGTTCTTAACTGGAGCCATCATCATTTCTTTCAAAGACACGCCTGGAGCGGCGGAATTGGTCGCCAGTTCCGGAAACCAAAGTTTCATTGTCTATGCGATCATCCAGTCGTTCACCTTTACGGCAGGGATTGCAGTGGTATTGACAGGAGTTCGGATGTTCATTGGGGAGATTGTTCCGGCCTTTAAAGGGATTGCGACCAAAATAGTGCCTGGTGCAAGACCGGCACTGGACAATCCGATTCTCTTTCCCTATGCACCGAATGCCGTCATTCTTGGTTTTCTCGGATCGTTTGTCGGAGCCATATTATGGCTGGTGGTTCTGGGGAATGCAGTCGGGTACATCTTTGTACCGACGATGATCGTATTGTTCTTTCACTCCGCTTCAGCCGGCGTATTCGGCAACTTAACAGGCGGAGTGCGGGGAGCCGTGATGGGTGGATTCGTTACGGCGACAGTTGTCGCGTGGGGCCAATTCATCACCGTCCGATTCCTGCTGGCAGGTACAGTTCCGGACACAGCGATGTGGGCAGCTGACTCGGATATGTTCATTTTAGGACCGGTTATTCGACTGTTGGCACAATTGCTGCTGTAAATTTCAAAGAAGGAGGAAATCACGTGAGTTTTATTCGGACATTGCGCGGGGATATCCGTCCGTCAGATTTTGGGTTTACGTATTCCCATGAACACATTGTGTGCCGTCCGTCCTATTGGGTTGAAAAAGAGGCGGACGATCTGTTGCTTGATGACAAGGAAAAATCAAAACAGGACGTGGCAGACTTTAAACGCCATGGCGGCAAGTCAATTGTGGATGCGACGGCAGTCGATTATGGACGGGATGTCCAGGCTGTGAAGGAAATTTCAGACGAACTGGACATTCATATTGTGGGAACCGCAGGATTTAATAAAAGTTTTTTATGGGATGCGGGAATCGTAGATCGATTAAAACCCATCATTGGCAACTACCGAACCTACAATGAATGGATCGAGTCAGCCAGTATCAACGACTTAACTGATTTTGTCATCAGGGAAGTGGAAGAGGGGCTTGAGGATACGCCTTATAAAGCGGGGCAGGTGAAGTTCGGCACAGGCTATAACAGAATCACACCACTTGAGGAAAAGACCTTGCGGGCAGTTGCGCGGGCGCATATGGAAACGAAAGCGCCGCTTCATTCCCATACAGAGGCAGGGACGATGGGGCTCGAGCAAATTGAATTGCTGGAATCTGAAGGCATCGATCTGTCCTACATGAGCTTTGGGCATATGGACCGCAATCCGGATCCTTATTACCACGAGCAGGTAGCGAAAACAGGCGCATACCTAAGCTTTGACGGAATTGCCAAAATCAAATACGCTCCTGAAAGTACACGAATCCAGTGCATCTTGGAGCTGGTCAAAAAAGGCTATGAAAATCAAATCCTGGTCAGTGGAGACACTGCCAGAAAATCTTACTACAAGCATTACGATTATGGCCTCGGCCTTGAATACATTATCGCGAAATGGGTACCCCGGTTTATTGACGACGCCAATCGCCAAGGATTTGACGGAGAAGCGCTGGTCAATAAATTCTTCGTTGAAAATCCGGCACGGTGCTTTACGTTCAATAAATAGGAGGCGAGCAGCTTTGATTTTTCAAAATGAAAATTCTTATGAGGTAAAAGCGAAAATTGCAGACAGCCAGGTAGCCATCCTGCCTATAGGTGCAGTCGAAGCGCATGGTCCCCATCTGCCGCTTGGCACGGACAATTATTTGGCCGAACAACTGGCGGAAAGGGTGGCGTCGAAAACAAATGCTTTCATCCTGCCGACTCTGCCTTATGGACAAGTCTGGAGCTTGAAAAACTTTCCAGGCAGCATCACTGTCAGCAATCAGTCACTGATCAACTTAATTTGCGATATTGGAGTCAGCCTCTATCAGCAGGGATTTCGCGTTTTCGTCATGCTCAACAGCCACTTGGGAAACGCCGTGGCAATAAAGGAAGCTGCCCGCCATTTGTATGAAAAGGTTCCAGATTTAAAAGTGCTTTATTTGTTTTATCCGGGTATCAAAAAAATCACCGATGAGCTGAGGGAGACTCCGTCAGCTCACGCCAGCTATTTTCACGCTTGTGAAATTGAAACCTCATATATGCTATATTTGGCAGAGCAATACGTCGACATGACCAAAGCCATTTCTGATATACCCAATATACCAATGAGCGCCGACGTAACACCGACGCCATGGGAAGAGTTTACGGCTTCCGCGGTTTTAGGAGATGCGACATTGGCAAGCAAAGAAAAAGGCAAGGCCATCATCGAAGTTGCTTTGGCGAATATGGTGGAGCTGATCGAGGAAGCGAAAAGATCAGTGGATCAGAAATGAAATGTAAATCATAAAATTGTCTGGAGCTGGTAACATGTTAAGCAGTTATTTCAAAAAAGCGCAGGAACGCCTGGAGCTTGTGGAGAAAAATGAACAGCAGGCTATGAAAGAGGCCGCCGGAAAAGTGGCGAATGCGATTCAGGCCGGTGGAATCGTCCAGTTATTTGGATGCGGCCATTCGCATATTTTAACAGAGGAAGTGTTTTACCGCGCCGGCGGATTGGTGCCGATCAAGCCGATTTTTGTGGAACCGTTGATGCTGCATGAAGGGGCGGTTCAATCCTCGCAGCTCGAGCGAAAAAATGATTATGCGTCCGGTTTTTTGCAGGAACAGGATTTTGGTCCGGACGATGTAGTTTTTGTTATCTCCACCTCTGGCCGAAATCCGGTACCGGTAGACGTCGCACTCGCTGCGCGTGAGAAAGGGGCATTCGTTATTGGCCTGACGTCGCTCGAGTATTCCAAAAGCCAGCCTTCCCGCCACAAAACCGGACAACACCTGTTCAACTCGGTGGATTTGGTCATCGACAACCACTCGGTTCCGGGAGATGCGATCCTTTCGTATGAAGGCGTTGACGTCCCGTTCGGCCCGACCTCGACTGTTGTCGGAGCAGCTATCTTGAACGCTGTTTTTGCAGAAGCCATCAAAGAAATGGCCGATACAGGCTTTGAACCGCCTATTTTCCTGAGCGGCAATATCGACGGGGCAGACGCACACAATACGCAGCTGATCGACAAATACAGCAGTCGGATTGCTTTGTTGTCTTGAATGTTTTAGCGCGCGGCAGAGTCTTTCTGCCGTGCTTTTTTTATGCAATTGGGGCTGAACGCCCGTAAATTTCGCTGAGCGACTGCAAATCTTCCTGAGCGACCATAAATCTTGATATTCCGCAAACAATCAAAGAAATCCATACAAAAAAGGCAACTGCGGTGTCAATCGCAGTTGCCCTTACTGAAATTTTTATACAACACCGATTAAAATTGAAATTCCAAGCAAGACAATGCTGAATCCCCACATGATAAAGAGCGAATAGCGGATGTGGCGGCCCATTTCAAGACCGGCTAAACCAAGTGCCAACCAAAGGGCCGGTGAAAACGGGCTGACGAACGTGCCGATGATGTTGCCGATAACCATAGCATATGCAGCAGAAAGCGACGATACACCAAATTGCGTAACCACTTGCTCAACAATCGGCAGCAACGCGAAATAATAAGCGTCGGTACTGAGCAATAAATCAAATGGAACACCGAAAAATCCAATGATGATGTGAAGATAAGGAATGACGAAAGCCGGCAGGATTTTCACCAAATCATTGGCGATGGAATCGAGCATCAATGTGCCATTTAGAATACCAAGGAACGAACCTGCCGCCAAGATGATGGCAGCCATCAATAAAGCACTTGGTGCATGGTCTTTGATTCGGTCCATTTGGTCTTTCATGTTTGGATAATTGAGTGGCAAGGCCAGACTGACGCCGATCATGAACGCGAAGCCTGCAGGAATGACGCCCCATACAAGCACACCAATGACGGCCAAAGCAAGAATGGTATTGGCCCATAGAAGTTTTGGACGTCGCAGGGAAGCAGCTTTTAGAGACGCCTCGTCCTGTGAGTCTTTGACAACCGGTTGGGCTTCTTTGTAAATTTCTTCGTTGAAGTCGCCTCGTTTGGCGATCAAGCGTTTTTCACGGATGGCCAATAAAACCGCAAGGCCGATCAGTAGCACTAAGCCGATCACCTGGACTTTGATCAAGGGGCGCCACAGTTCCGTGACATCCATACCGAGAACGGCTGCGGTGCGGCCAAGCGGACCTCCCCATGGCAGCATGTTCATGATGCTGGCGGACATCCCGACCAGAAGAAGCAATAAGTAAGGGTTCATTTTCAAGCGTTTGTATAATGGCAATAAAGCAGGGATGCTGATTAGGAAAGTGGAAGCGCCTGAACCGTCAAGCTGTGCCACGGATGCAATCAATACGGTTCCGACAGCTACGGCGATGACATTTCCGCGTGATACCGCGATCATCTTGTTGATCAAGGGATCGAACAGGCCCACGTCCTGCATGATGCCGAAAAACAGGATAGCGAAGATGAACATGATGACGACGCTCATAACGGAGTCGATGCCGCTATTGAAAAACTCGCCGATTTCAGCAAAGCTGAATCCCGCCACAAATGCAGAAACAATCGGCACCAGAACAAGCGCTACAATCGGTGTGATTTTATTGCTGATGAGTAATGCGACAATGACCACAATGGTCAATAAACCAATAATACTTAACATATGAGTTCCTCCTCGAAGTAAAAGTCAGTAATGAAGGAAGAATTGTAAACGCATACAAAAACGTATTCATTATAAAATCCCTCTGCTTCTAAGTTATAACTCTAAACTTAGCACAGAAGGATTTGAAAAATAAGATTATTCGATTAAGTGAACTAAAGAGCGTTTAGGTGGTTTTGTTCATTTTGTCCACGGAACGTAGCGCCTTTCGGGGCGGCCGATTTCCCCGTAATTCAATTGGGCTTTCGCTTCACCGATGGACACAAGGTGTTCCAGGTAGCGGCGGGCAGTCGAGCGGCTGACGCCCACCGATTTGCCGGTTTCCATGGCGTTGATGCCAACGGGCGCAGAAGATTGCAGGATTTCCATCACACCGACCAAAGTCAGCTGATCGATGCCTTTAGGCAATTCACTATCCGGCGAAGCTGCAGGAACGGCAACCGGTTCAATGCCGATTAGCCGGTCGATGTCCGTTTGTTCCAACTCCTGTCGGGAAGTCAGCAAATTTTTCTGTTCACGGAATCGCAGCAAAGTCTGTTCAAAGCGGGGGAAATCCACCGGTTTGACGAGGTAATCAAAAATGCCGCAGCGCAGCGCTTCTTCAATTGTTGCAGCTTCTTTCGCTGCCGACAACATGACGACATCCAGGTGATGGAAGCGGCTGCGGATTTCACGCAGCAATTCAAGCCCCTTGCGGTCGGGAATAAAAACATCCAGTAAGATCAGATCTGGCAACTGGCGGCAATTTTGCAGGAAATCCATCGCTTCATCGCCAGTCTTTGCAACACCATTTACTACGTAGCCATCCACTTGTTCCACCAGCTGATGGTTGATTTCGGCAACACGGAAATCATCTTCTATAATCAATACATGAAGCTCTTGTTTCATAAGCCTATCTCCTTTTTGGGTAATGAAACGACAAAGCAGGCTCCGCCGAGTTCACTTTCCTCAGCAAGCAATTCACCGCCGGCCAAGTCGATGAGTTGTTTGGTCGTACTCAAGCCGTAGCCGTGATCAGTACCGGCTTTTGACGAAACACCAACTTCGAACAAATATTGTTCCTGTCCTTTTGGAATGCCAGGTCCGGAATCATCAATTTCCAACACAATGTCATCACCGACATCGGTAAAGTATAACGCAATGCGGCGATTTTCTATCGGCAGCTTCTTCACTGCATCCAGTGCATTATCAATCAGATTGCCGATTGCCGTTACTAAAGCGCGGCTTTGCTGTTCTGGCAAAGGCGCCTTCAGCCGGCTGTCCGGATCAATGACCAGCTGGACCTGTTGCTCGCTTGCCTGATTCAGTTTGCCAAGCAGAATCCCGCTGATCAGCGGGTCTGTCACCTTGTCGATCACTTGCTGGATCCATTCCTGCTGGATATCATGCTCCATGCGAATAAAATCAAGAACGTCCTGTTTTTTATTCAAATGTACCAGCCCTGATATGGTATACAACTTATTTGAAAATTCATGCGTCTGTGCGCGCAGCGCATTGGCATACTGCTTTACATGCGACAGCTCTTTTGTCAGCCTGTCGATTTCGGTTTTATTGCGGAAAGTGGAAACGGCGCCAACCAGCGTATCTTCGTAATAGATCGGACCCGAGTTGACGTAAACCGCATGGCTGCCGTATAGCTGTTCCTTGTCGAAACGGCTCTTGTGCGTCTCCAGAATTTCAGGCAAATCGGAAGTCGGAAGGACCTGCCGGATTGGCTTGCCGATGAGTTCATCCATGTTTTTTTCGCTGCCGAACAGCAATTGCTGCGCCATGTGATTGAGCAAAGTGATGTGCCCTTTATCGTCCACTGCAATAATGCCTTCATGGGTCGACTGCAAAATCGTCTCTTTCTGAAACAAGAGCCGGGAAATTTCTTCCGGCTCCAAGCCGTAAAGCTTTCGTTTAATATAGGTGGCGATGGCAATGGCTACTCCGATAGCGACAGTTGCAATAATCACGAGCATCAGCCATAATTCGTGCGTGTAGTCGCCGATCAGCGTCTGGATATCATCGGCGAGAAAACCAACAGAGACTACCCCGATAATATCATTGCCCGAATAGATCGGAACTTTTGCGCGCAGCGAATTGCCAAGCGAACCGGTTGCCTCGGAAACATAGGAATCGCCGTAAAAAAGTGCGCGTTCGTTGTCCTCGCCAACCATCTTTTTGCCGATCTGTTCCGGGTTCGGATGCGAATAGCGGATTTCATCCCGGTTGCCGACAACAATAAACTCGGCATCGGTCGATTGCTGTATCGGCGAAACAAGCGGCTGAATGATCGCTGCCGGATTGTCTGTTTCAAAGGCCAGCGCAATATCTGGGTTGAGCGCAACACTTTCGGCTACACTCAATGCCTGTTTGCCCAATTGGGTTTCCAGGGTCTCGGTAATGAAAGTACTGAGGAAAATTCCGATGACCAACACAATCGCCAGGATCAATAAGCCAATCAATGCAATCATCTTCATTTTTAAGTTCAGCTTATTTTTCGGTTGAAAGGGCCGCTTCTGGATATCGGCTTCGTGGAAATGAATCATGGGGGAGAGCTCCTTAATGAGTTTCTGCTTTTTGTAATAATACCATATGTGAGCATTCATGGATTGAGCCATCGGACGAGAAGTGAAGTCGTAATGAAGTTGAATTTTTGGAGTACTCTAAAGTCGATAGGCCGTAAAGACCCTTGATCGATCAAAAATTCTTTTGAACGACCATAAATTTTCATGAGCGACTGCAAATTCTCCCGAACGACTGTAAATGATATAAACATTCTCAAAATCTAGGCAGTGTCGAATATTCAGTACATCCCACACCATAAAAAAATCCCTCGCACAATTGTGCAAGGGGACCCTTCATTTTATTCAGCTGATAATTCGCTTTCGGTTACCCATTTATGATTCACGACTTCTTCACCACTATCGGTAGTAGTGAAATCGACCATGTAGACTGTGGTTTCTTCGGCAGAGTCGATTGTTGCAGTGGCGCCGTCCATGCCTTCCATATGATCTGCGGCGATAATGGCTTCATCGCCAGCAGCAAGCGGGGCATCGCCAGCACCCTCCAATTCTTCATGGATGATCCATTTGTGGTTTTCGATTGGATCGCCGCCCGTAGTCGGTGTAAAGCTCAACGCATAAACCGTTGTGTCGTAAGCACCAACAATCGTCGCCTCAGCACCATCCATACCAGGCATATGGTCAGCATTGATGACGGCTTGGCTGCCAACTTCAAATGTTGGATTTTCGGCTGCTGCCAATCCTTCAGGGACCTCGCCAGAGCTGGAGTGGTCCATGTCTCCGTGATCCATGCCTTCATCCATTGCTTCGTCCATTTCTTCGGTCATGTCGACTTGGTTGTCGGGATCGGCCGGGTTGATCGCATCTTCTTCTATATCACTGCAGGCTGCCAGCGTAAGCGCTGTAATCGTGGCCATCGTCGTCATCAGAATCTTATTTTTTATCATGTCAATCCCTCTTTCATTCCTTTAGTTTTTATACTGTACCCAGAAATTATGCAAATGGTGTGCAGAATCTGCACAAAAAATCAAAACTTTTCTAGTACAATGAAACTTAATGGAGTAAGAGGGGGACAAATGAAATGAAGAGGAAATGGATGTGGGTTCCTTTACTGAGTGGCTTGCTGCTTACAGCATGCGGCGAGGATGAAGTGCCGGAAACACCGGAGGCAGAAACTGCAGCCACTGAAACCAATGAAACTAGTAAAACGAATGAATCCGACAAAAACGCTGATGAATTTGAAGTAGCTTTAGAAGGCAGCTTTGAGCATGTCCATGGAATGGGCTATATCGAAAATGAAGAAGGTTTGTATTTCGCATCGCATCATGGCTTGAAGATTTACCGGGAAGGCGAGTGGCTGGAGACGGCTGAACAGTTACATGATTATATGGGCTTTAACGCAGTCGATGACGGGTTCTACACATCCGGCCACCCAGGTCCCGGCTCAACGATGCAGAATCCGATTGGCATTCAGCGCAGCATGGACGGCGGACGTTCACTGAAACACATGGGCTTTGAAGGCGAAACCGATTTCCATGGCATGGCAGTCGGCTATCGCAGCCATCATCTGTTCGTCATGAACCCAGTGCAGAATTCACAGATGGGACCGGGCTATTTCCGCAGCGAAAATGAAGGGGCGGAGTGGCAGCAAGTAGAGGGTGCCGGATTGGAAGGCACCATTTATGCATTTTCGATGCATCCGAGCGATTCGCAAGTAATTGCTGCAGCGACTACAGCTGGGATTTTCTTGTCAGAAGATGGCGGAGAAAGCTTCACGCTGCTGACGGATGATGAGAAATCCGGAACAGCTGTGTTCTTCAGCGAAGAAGCGCTGTATTTCGCAACGTACGGTACACAGGCAGAGCTGATCAAGTATACTTGGGAAAATGGGGAGGAGCAGACAGTCGAATTGCCTGATCTGCCTGAAGACGGTGTGCTGTATATTGCGCAACATCCGTCTAATGCAGATGAAGTGGCCATCTACACGGCTGCAGGCCATGCCTTCATTTCAGAACAAGGCGGCGGCAACAACTGGAAGCAGATTTTGAATGCCGGACAAGTAGAATGAAAAAGAGAAATGTTCTGTAACGGCGGAGGTTCTTATGTTCAATAAATTATCCTTGAAAATCGGTTTATTGTTTTTTGCTTTTATTTTAATCATCGAAGCCTTCTTATTTGCCACGTTGTATTTCACCCTCGTCAATGAACGCGTCGATGAAGTGATGGAAAATTTATTAGCGCGCGGCGAAACGCACAGCGATGTGCTGGAAGACAGTTTCGAAGAAATGACGCTTGCCCATGTCAGCATGATGGAGTCGGCTTCGGATTTTATTGTCGTCATTACAGACGAAGCAGGGGAGATTTTAGTCAATTCCGATGCGTTGGAGTCGGAAATGCTGGAAATATTGCAGCATGCGGATTATGAAGAGGGTCCGACCAGCGGTGAAATCGTCGAAGAAGATTGGCAGGATAAGCGTTACATCGCGACGGATAGTCCCATCACGATTGACGGGGTGCACGAAGGCCATGTTTTTATGTTTGCTCCGACGGATAATATCGAGCAAATCATTAACCACTTGAAAAATCAGTTTCTTCTAGTCGGCATCATCGCGGCAATTTTGACCGTCATTACGATACTGCTGTTGTCGCGGCTGATCACTTTGCCGCTAATCCGCATGAAAGAAGCAACTGAACAATTGAGCCAAGGCAACAATCAGGTGGATCTGACGAATGATCGAAATGATGAGCTCGGTGAACTGGCGAATGCCATCACTAAATTATCGACGGACCTCGACCAGCTGAAAAAAGCCCGCAACGAATTCCTGTCGAGCATTTCGCACGAACTGCGGACACCTTTAACTTATATTAAAGGATACGCCGATATTTTGGACCGGCCGGATACAACCGAACAGGAACGGGTAGAATACATGGCCATCATCCGCGAAGAAGCCGCTCATTTGACGGTGCTGGTCGGTAATTTATTCGATTTGGCAAAGGTGGACCGCAATCAATTCTCAATTGAACAGAAAAATGTTTCGATTGCGGACTTATTGAACTCGGTATCAGTTTTAGTGAAGCCGGCATTCGAGGAAGAAGAAATTGAGTTGTCGATAAGCTGCGGCAAGGAACTGCAGGCTTTCATCGATCCTGAGCGTATCCAGCAAGTATTGTTGAACATTCTTGACAATGCACGGAAACATTCGATAGCGGGCGACCGTGTAACGGTGGAATGCTGTGAGGAAGTGAACGGCATCGCAATCCGCATCAGCGATGAAGGACAAGGTATACCCGCAGAAGAGCTGCCTTTTGTTTTCGATCGGCTGTATCGGGTAGAAAAGTCAAGGTCGCGGGAACGGGGAGGATCAGGACTTGGTCTTGCAATCGCCAAGGAAATCGTCGAATCGCATGGTGGACGGATTCGGATTGATAGTCAATATGGCAAAGGGACGGCTGTCACCGTCCGACTGAAAAGGGGTGAAGGTCATTCATAAAGTTCTGCTGGTGGATGATGAAAAACGGATGCTTGACTTGGTGGCGCTCTACTTGCGGCCTTATAACTACAGCTGTATAAAAGCGAGCAGTGGAATGCAGGCATTAGCTCTGCTGAATAAAGAAGCCTTCGATTTGGTGCTGCTCGACATCATGATGCCGGATATGGATGGTTGGGAAGTGTGCCGGGAAATACGGAAAGTTTCAAATGTGCCAATTATTATGCTGACGGCCCGGGAACAGCAGGAAGACATTGTCAAAGGGCTGCGCCTTGGAGCGGATGACTACATGACAAAGCCTTTCAGAGAAGAAGAACTGCTGGCGCGGATGGAAGCTCTATTGCGTCGCAGCTCTCCCGCAAAACGCGTCGAACTGGATGGTTTAATATGGGAAGAGGACCGTTTCGAGCTGAGCTATAACCACGAACCGATTCGGTTGACCCCAAAAGAGTTTTCCATGCTTGGACTCTTGATGAAAAATCCGAACAAAGTATTCGAACGCGATCGGCTGCTGGAATTGGTATGGGGCTTTGACTCGGAAACGGAAGGGCGGACAGTGGATTCACATGTCCGCAATATTCGCGAGAAAATCCGCCAAGCGGGTTTCCCGGTCGACGAACATTTCCAGACAGTGTGGGGCATCGGCTATAAATGGGTCAATTAGAAAACCGCTGCAGAAAAAATTCTGCAGCGGTTTTTTTTTTGCGCACGGCAGCAGGTTTCTGCCGTGCTTGTTTTCGGTAATGGGGGGTGGGGGGCAGATACGGGAATTCGGATGAACGATTGCAAATTAAACTGAACGACCGCAAATCTTCGCGAACGATCGCAAATTAGATTGAACGACTGTAAATCTTTCTGAACGACCGCAAAACAGGCAAGTCGTCCCAAAGTAAATCCACAGAATCTATATCAAACGTTCGCCGGATACCGACCGCGCCGCATGGATGCCACTGGCGGCTGCACCGATCGTTCCACCGCCGGGAAAGATATGGTCGCCGCAGACATACAGGTTCGGCAATCCGGAATGATGAGAAATGGAGTTGAACAGAGCCGCGTCCAAAGTTTGAGGAAAGCCGCCGACAAAGCCGTTCGGCCGTCCAGCAAAGCGCTCCCATGCTTTTGGAGCACCGCTTTCCATGTGGACGATAGCATTGCGGAATTCAGGGATCAATTCGTTAATGGCCTGGAGCATACGCTCCGTTAAAACCTCTCGTTGTTCTTCGTATTTTTCCTGGGTGTTCCAGTTCTCTACCCGCGAATGCGTGGAAATCGTCACTGTCTGGAATCCTTCAGGTGCCCGCAATTCATCACCGGGAACAGAAGAAGACATAAAGAAATGCCCGCCCTCTGCAAGCCCGTCACCTGTTGAAATTTGGCGGAAGGGCGGCAAAGATTCTTTCAGTTTGCTGGAATCGACTGCCAAATACAGAGTCAGTGTCGTCCAGGTTTCACCGGCAATGCCATCTCGCAACGAAGCTTTCAGTTTGGATACGAGCTCGGGTGCCAATATCTTCGGCAATTGTTGGATGGGCACATTCAAGATGACATCAGACGCTTCGTACACATTGCCGCGGTGATCCGTTGCTATCCAAAGTTCGCCTTGCCGTTCCAATTTTCTCAAGGTCCTGCGCTTTTTCAGCATGCCGCCGTTTTCCTTCAGGCTATCGCCCATCAGTTCAGAAAAGCGGTACAAGCCGCCTGGTATGTAATACGCACCTTCATGGTAAATATCAAGTGCCACAGCTGCCAATAAATATGCCACGTCTTTACTGCCAGTCTGCATGCTGTCGATCAACAGGCCATCCAACATCTGGCGGAAAGGCTGCAAATCAGCCAGTCCATGTTTTTTTAGCCGCTGCCCCAAGGTTTGATTGAAGAAAGGCAGAAGTTTGGTGTGCTTGGGGCGCATGGATTTTGCCAAAAACGTCCATTCAGCTGCTGTGGTTGGAGGCAGGGCGGGAAGCGGATCCATCAAAGTACGGACGATGGCGGAAGTCCGGTAGATTTCCTTATAGAACGCACGGATCTGTTCACTGTGCTGAGGAAAGTGAGCTGCGATGCCATCGACATGGCGTTCGCGATCCTTGTGGAATACGAAAGTTGCATCCGGATGAACCATTTCCATGACACGCTCGAGCGGTTCAATAGCCATCGGTTTTCCCAGGTAACGGAAAACGCGATCATGGATGCCGCCAGGTTCAAGGCCCATGCCGAGCGTTGCACCAGCGGGAAATAAATACTTCTTGCGCTTGAATTTGCCGGCGCAGCCGCCGAGTTCCGAAGAAGCTTCGAGCAGCGTCACTTGCCGTCCGGATTTCGCCAGCAGCGAACCCGCCGTCAATCCGCCGATGCCGGCGCCGATTACCAATACTGTTCGTACCATCCGAATCCACTCCTTTGGTTCCATTATGTCGAAAAATTTCCATCTCTGCCATCACAAAAGTCCGGCTGCCGAGGATTTCCCAGCAGCCGGACTTTTAATGAAAAAATTATGCTACGTTACGGCAAGCTTCTGCGCATTTTTTACAGGCTTCTGCACATTTTTGGCAGTGGTCATGGTCGTGTTTTGCACATTCATCGCCACACGCTTCACAAATAACTGCGCATGCCTGTGCCAATTCAGCAACGAATGGCGAGTTGCGGGTAATGGCGTGCTCCAAATAGGCACAAATATCCGCGCATTCCCGGTCTAAGCGAATGCATTGAGCCATCATTTTTACATCGTCTTCCTGTAAGCATGCGTCAAAACAGTGGTTGCACGCTGCTGCGCAATCGTGCAAGGTTTTAATCAGTTCTGCATGTTGTTCATGTGCCATCAATAAAACCTCCAGTTTCAGATTTTGTTGCTTCTCTTTTTGGTTTCCCTTTAAATTGCCAATTAAACGGAAGTTGAGAAACTCGACAAAAACTGCACAATTAGTTTTTTGGCGGACCTTTTAAGTTCCGTAGCTGTTCATTGTATTCCTCTTTGCTGATTTCGCCGTTGATGTAACTCTGATGCAACGCATCAACCGCTTTATTGGGTTCGCTCGGCTCTGTGCTCGCTGATTTATTACGTGCTTTGACCAGTGTAAACCATAGCGCCGTTCCGATTGCGGCTAACAGAACGATAAAGGTAACAGCGATAGTGATTCCCAGTGCCGGATTGCCTGGAGTGAAAAATTCTCCCATTGTCTTCAACTTCCTTTCTACTAATAAAGAGTTTAAGGTCTTGTCGATTGGTTCTCCATTTCCTTTATTCGTTTCTGAAACTCTTCTTTGCTGATTTCGCCATTGGCATATTGTTTTTTTAACAGCTCCAAATCTTGATTCTGTGGGAATAAAGGAGCGTGCCGGATCCCTTTTCGGCTTGTATAAATAACCAATCCAATGAAGGCAATCACCAGAAACACCAGGAACAGCAACATCCAGAGATAAAGTGGAATGCTCGCACTCAAGGAATTCACATCAACAGCTTTCATGATTTTCACGCTCCTCAAAAAAATAAATCCACGCTTTTGGTATAGTTTCATTTTACACGTTTCCTCTATTGAATATCAGCGCATTTAAGGAAACAATAAAGCAAAAAATTGCGAATGGAAAATTCTGATAGTTGTGCTACCATTGATTCACATAGAAAAAGGAGGAATTCCCATGTTCATACATAAAATTGACGATGACTTATCTCTTAAACTTCAGGAAATGCGCGACGCAGAAGAAATTTTTAAATTGACCGACGCATCTCGAGAATATTTGAAAGAATGGTTGCCGTGGCTTGATTTCACTAATGAATTACAAGACACCAAAGACTTTATTAAATCCGGCAGCAGCAACTTTGTCGAAGGCAAAAGTTTGGGAGCGGTTATTCTTTATAAAGGGGAAGCCGCAGGAATCGGCGGCTTTAACAACATCAATCAGGCCAACAAAACTGCTTATATCGGCTACTGGCTTGGGCAGCAATACCAAGGGAAAGGCATTATGACCCGAGTCGCCAAAGCGCTTACCGATTACGCTTTGACCGATCTCAAGCTCAATAAAGTTGAAATCCGTGCAGCCGTGGGCAACCACAAAAGCCGCAGCATTCCTGAACGTCTCGGCTACACCGAAGAAGGCACTATCCGCCAAGCCGAATGGTTGTATGACCACTACGTCGACCACGTAGTGTACGGCATGCTCGCTTCTGAATGGAAGTAGGAAAAGCGTAAGCGCCCGTTTAGCTCTGAAGGGCGTAAGACGCTCTGGCGAAGCGGCAGTTTTCAGCCGCACAGCCAGAGCGGCTTATGACCCTAGAATCTGGGCGCTGGAGTCTGGACAATTAAGAGAAACACAGACAGCTGTTTAGCTTCGAAAAGCTGAAGCGACTCGGGAAGCTAGCTGCCGGAGCTGAACAATAAGAAAAGTTCAAATGTCTATAAAAAACAAAGCAAAGCAGCCTGCCCGCTGCTTTGCTTTTTTGAAAATGAGCGTAGAATACAAAGTATCAGCAGGCGTTTATTCGACTGGAGGGAATGCATATGGACAACAGCATCTCCATCAACAAGCTCAGCAAGGCATATGGGAAAACGGCAGTGCTTAATGAAGTGGACCTGCAAATTGCGGGTGGTGAAATTTTTGGCTTGATCGGACCATCGGGATCTGGAAAGACCACATTGGTGAAGATGATCGTCGGCATCGATTCGCCGAGCGGCGGAACGGTAAACGTGCTCGGCAAGCGTGTGCCGAATTTGGCGCTGCTTCAGGATATCGGCTACATGGCGCAATCGGACGCTTTGTATCCTGAACTGACAGGCAAGGAAAACTTAAGTTTTTTCGCTTCGCTGTACAAAATGAAACAGGCGGTGCTGAAAGAACGCATTGCCTATGCAGCTAATTTGGTCCAATTGACCGATGAGTTGGGGAAGAAAGTATCGGCGTATTCAGGCGGCATGAAGCGGCGATTGTCGCTAGCCATCGCTTTAGTGCATGATCCGCAAATCCTGATCCTAGATGAACCGACCGTCGGCATCGATCCGGAACTTCGGCTGTCGATCTGGAATGAATTGATGCTCTTAAAAAGGGAACAGGGAAAAACCATTATCGTAACGACACACGTCATGGACGAAGCGGAAAAATGCGACCGCATCGCCATGGTCCGTGAAGGCGGCATTCTGGCAGCTGGCACTCCCGACGAATTAAAGGCAGCCTACGGTGTCACTGATCTGGAAGGTGTCTTTTTGCAGGCGGGGAGGGATGCAAAGTGAGGATCGTGGCGTTGATCAAACGCATCATGCTGCAATTGCTGCGCGACAAACGGACGATGGCCTTGCTGTTTTTTGCTCCGCTGATTGTACTGACCTTGATGTACTTCTTCTTCAATGGAGATAATGAAAATCCGCAGCTTGGGGTTGTCGGAGCCACTGAACCGCTCATTACAGCGCTGGAAAACGCATCGATTGATGTAATTTCCTATAAGGAAGCGGATCAGCAAACCATTCTCACAGATGGATTGGATGGGTTGCTGGAGATAGACGGAGACGGTTTTCAAATAACGCTGGAAAATAATGATCCCGGAACATCCCGTGCTCTTTTGATGCAGGTCACCCAAGCGGCATCCATGCAAGGGGGAGCAGGGGCAACTGCCAACATTAATGCGGAATACATTTACGGAGATGAGGATACGGAATTCTTCGATGTTCTGGGACCCATACTGGTCGGCTTTTTCGTCTTCTTTTTCGTATTTTTGATTTCTGGAATCGGCTTGTTGAAAGAGCGGGTGTCCGGAACTTTGGAACGGCTGCTCGCAACACCGATCCGGCGCTGGGAAATCGTGTTGGCTTATCTGACAGGTTTCGGCATTTTCGCCATCATCCAGACCATCATTGTCGTGTTCTACTCGATTCAGGTATTGGATATGGTCATGGTCGGACAAGTTTGGCATGTCATCGTCGTCAATCTGTTATTGGCGTTAGTAGCCTTGTCTCTCGGGATTTTATTGTCAACTTTCGCCTCATCTGAATTCCAAATGGTTCAGTTCATTCCGATTGTCGTCGTCCCGCAAATCTTCTTCGCGGGCATCATTCCGCTTGAAGGAATGGCCGATTGGCTGCAGAATATCAGCCGCATTATGCCGCTGTACTATGCGGCTGATGCCTTAAAAGCTATCATGTACCGAGGGGAAGGATTGGCGGATGTAACCGGCAACTTGCTGGCGCTCGCAGCTTTTGCAGCGGTTTTCATTTTCTTAAATATCATCGCCTTAAAGCGTTACCGGAAACTATAAAACCGGGGCAAGCTGTTTACTGATTTGTGCTTGAAGATAAAGCAGCGGGAAAACTTAAAGTAATTCAGATGGCAATTGTAAGTTCCTGTAGAAACCACAATCCACATGTACAACTCAAAAACTCCTGCACATGGCTACCTCTATTGGGAAACATTTGATAAAATTAATGTGCAGGAAAATTTTAGCCATTCACAGTATCTAAAGGAGAGAACAATAGCATGAAATACTTTTTAATTGGAACAGTGATCGCCTTAGCCGGTGTACTGGTTGCTTACTTGATGAACGACTGGTCGCTGGTGTACATCATAAGTGGTCTAGTTGCAGGCATCGCATTAATTTGGGGTGTATTGGCATTGGGAACTGGGAAGAACAAGTCGACAAGAACGACAAGTTCAGAAAAACGCCGTGAAAAGCAGCAGCGCGTAACAAAAATGAAAAATGCAGTATTGGTGGCAGTGCCGAATATCATTGCAGTCATCGTCAACTTGACCATGATTTCATAAAGCGGATGGGGTGAAGAGTTGTTAGGGTATTACAGCAGATTGTCATCAGAAGTTTACGACCTCGATAAGCCGATCGGCAGTTCGTTCGGGGACGTTGAATATTATTTGGAGCGGCTGGCGTCGTGCAAAGGACGAATCTTGGAGCCGGCAACGGGAACCGGGCGCCTGCTCGTGCCGCTGCTGGAAAAAGGATTTCAAGTTGATGGCTTCGATGTATCCGAAGAAATGCTTCAAGTGTGCCGCACCAATTGTGAAGAACGGGGACTCGCACCGAAACTATTCAATGCAAAAATGGAATCGTTCTCGGTCGAAGAAAAGTACGCTGCCATCGTCATTCCGACAGGGACTTTCCTGCTGCTCCACGAACGTGAACAATCGCTCCAGGCTTTGCGGAATTTCTACAGCCACTTGGAGACAGAAGGCCGGTTGATTGTCGACTTGCACGTACCATCCGACATCGAACTCGAGAAAACCTCCACACGGACATGGCAAGCTGCCACTGGCGATACGCTGACGGTGGAAAGCAAGAAAATCAAAGTCGATTGGATCCGGCAATACTTCGTATCGCAAGGCCGGTATGAACGGTGGCAAGAAGGCCGGTTGGTCCAGACGGAACTTGAGCGCTACCCGATGCGCTGGTACGGGGTCGAGGAATTCAAAGACATACTTGAGAAAATCGGCTTTAGCGACATCAGCATTTCAACAGGCTACCGATTTGGTGAATACCCGAAAAATGCAAACTCGATCATTACTTTTGAAGCGAAGAAATAAAAAAACGAGGCGGGTTGCGCCTCGTTTTTTTTATGCTCAATATTTGTTCTCTTTAGTCGTTGTCCAGACTCCAGCAGCCAGCTCCTCGAGTCGCTTCAGCTTTGCCAGAAATGGCTGAAGAACGCCATTGCTGACAAAGCTTCCAGCGCTTGTCGGAGCTAAGCGGCTGCTTCCGCTTTTCTTAGTGTCCAGACTCCAGCGCCCAGATTCTAGGGTCATAAGCCACCTTGGCTGTGCGGCTGAAGAAACGCCGCTTCGCCAATGCGTCTTATGCCCGTCGAATCTACACGGGCGCTTCCGCTTTTCTTACTTCCTATTCAATTCCACTGCATCCCAAATCAGTAGCTTCAGCTCGTCGGTCCGGATTTCGTCAGTCCGGTTGAGGCGGATGTGGCGCATTTTCTTGCCGTCGCCCTGCAGCAGATTGGATTCGTCGCGTAGCTCAGCGCCCCGGTAAAAGCCGAAATTGACATGGCTTTTGGCGGTCTGCATGTAGCACACCAAGCCTTCCTTTGCATAGCTTGGTTTCGACCATTTAAACCCTTCATCCATCTCCGGATAGGCTTCGAACACCAATGTGCGCAGTTGTGCCACAATTTCCTGAGTCGGACTTTCCAGCCCCTCGATAAATTCGTCTACTTGCGGATCCTTGATCGGATGCATATGCGGACTCTCCTTAATTCGTTTTGGATGACACCAGTAAAAACCGTACATCTTGTTCCGTTAAGTTGAACCAATAATGTTTTTTGCGTGCATCGAATAGAATCGACTGCTGGCTAGCGAGCTTTGTGCGTTCGCCTGCGACTTCGACCGTCAACACCCCATCCACGACGAATAAAAACTCATAGCCGCTATGGGCGAAAGGATTGCCTTCCGAATCACCCGGCTTTAACGTCACGAGCATCGGAACGAAGTTGGCTTCTTTGATACCATGAGACAAATCTTTGTAATAAAACCGTTCGAGGCGTGTAGCCCAATCGATTTCTTCGGTTTCATCCGCGAAAAACAGGCTGGGATCGACATTCAGGGCATCTGCTATTTTGCGCAGCGATTCCAGTGTCACACTCGACTTTCCACGTTCAACCTGTGACAGGAAGCTGATGGAAACATCGGTCTGTTCCGCCAACTCCTTTAACGTCATATTACGCTCCTTGCGAAGGCTTTTTAATGTAACCCCAATTGTTCCGTCTGACATGCAGAAACCCCACTTTACTTAATGTCCTCAACTCATCATAACGCAGATGGAATAGAAAATAAAATTACCATGGTATATTGACAGAATATTATAAACTTACTAAACTGTTGTAAGGGAGAATTAAAGTGTCACTTCAATTTATTTGCATAGGGGGAATAGGGATGGATAAAAAGCAAACACGCAAGGTTTTAACGGCAAGTCTCGTAGGAAGTTCGATTGAATGGTTTGATTATTTCCTGTACGGCACAATGGCAGCACTGGTCTTTAACCAATTATTTTTTGTCAATGAAGATCCGACAGTCGGGTTGATGCTCGCTTATGCATCTTTTGCGCTCTCATTCTTTATTCGTCCATTTGGCGGCATCATTTTCAGCCATATCGGCGACCGAATTGGCCGCAAAAAAACTTTGGTCATTACGCTAAGTTTGATGGGATTTGCAACATTCGCCATGGGGTTATTGCCGACTTACCAGGCAATTGGCGTCGCTGCACCCATTCTATTGATTACCCTTCGTTTGATCCAAGGACTGGGCATCGGAGGAGAATGGGGTGGAGCTTTGTTGCTTGCAACTGAATATGCTCCACCTGAAAGACGCGGATTTTTTGGGAGCATCCCGCAGATGGGCGTCACTATCGGTTTGGTAATGGGGACATTGGCTTTGTATATCATGACCTTATTGCCAGAAGCGGCGTTCATGAGCTGGGGCTGGCGTGTACCGTTCATCCTAAGTGCGTTCCTGGTGGTCTTTGGTTTATGGATCCGTAAAGGCATTGATGAAACACCTGAGTTTAAGGCGGTCCAGGCATCCGGCGAAATTCCAAAAGTGCCGATTGTTGAAACCTTGAGATACCACTGGCGTGAAGTATTGATCGCGATTGGTGCAAAAGTTGTTGAAACAGCACCGTTCTACATTTTTGGAACATTTGTTGTGTCCTATGCGACCAGCAACCTTGGATTTTCCAGAACATCGACTTTGGCAGCCGTGATGATCGCAACTATCGTCACGACGATTCTGATTCCAATTATGGGTGCATTATCTGACCGTGTTGGCCGCAAAAAAATGTATGTCACCGGTTCGGTGGCAATGGCTTTATTCGCTTTCCCGTACTTCTGGTTGTTGCAGCAAGGGTCTGTGACTTTATTGATCATTGCGACCGTTATCGGACTTGGCATTATCTGGGCTCCGATTACAGCTGTGCTTGGCACCATGTTCTCGGAAATTTTCGATGCGAAAGTGCGTTATACTGGAGTGACATTAGGCTACCAGATTGGTGCGGCATTAGCGGGTGGAACAGCGCCTTTGGTTGCCACATTCCTGCTGGCGACATTCGATAATTCATATGTTCCTGTAGCGCTTTACATTATCTTGACTGCGATTATTTCTTTATTATCCATCTGGGCAGTAAAAGATTTGAGCGGGAAAAATCAGCCGCAACCAACTCTGGTAACAAAAGAGAGCCGCGTTTAAGCGGCTCATTTTCTTAGGAGGCTATACATGCTTATCATCAACGAACAGCAGATTCAAAAGCAATATCATATGGCGGACGCTATCCGTGACGTAACGGGAATGCTCAAGGCAAAGCTGCAGGGACAGATCAACAGCCCGCATCGCACCGTACTTGATTTCCCGGAACGGCAGGCTTCGGCACTTTATATGCCAAGCGCCGATATGGCGAATAAAATCTCTGGCGTTAAGATTGTCACGATCTTTCCAGAAAATCCGAGACAGGGAAAGTCGACTACCCAAGGCGTCATCTTGTTATCCGACGGAGACAACGGCGAACATGTAGCGATGATGACTGCATCGTATTTGACTCGTCTGCGTACGGGTGCGCTTAGCGGCATCGCTACAGATCTGCTGGCGCGCAAGGAGAGCCGTGTGCTGACTGTTATTGGCACAGGGGCTATGGCGTTCGAACAAGTACTTGGGGTACTCGCGGTTCGGGCGATAGAGAAAATCATCCTGGTCAACAGGACATCTGAAAAAGCGCAGCGCTTCGGCGAAAAACTCGCTGCGTTTGGTGTCGAAATCCCATATACAGTCGAAACTATCGTCTCATCAGCTGTCCAACAAGCGGATATCATCTGCTGTGCGACACGGTCGAAAGATCCTGTATTTAACGGAGAAGATTTAAAGCCAGGGACGCACATCAATGGCGTCGGTTCTTATTTGCCAAGCATGCGCGAGATGGACGAAACCACTATTCTGCGTGCTGACAAAATTGTGGCGGATGACATTGCCGGCGTTAAAGAAGAAGCGGGGGAGCTGATCCACAGCTCTGCAATCGGCGCTTGGTCTTTCGATCAGCTGCACGCCGAACTTGGCCAATTGGTTGTTGGGGATATTGCCGGACGCGAGTCAGAATCTGAAATCACTTTCTTCAAATGCGTCGGTGCCGCCTATTTTGATTTGGCTGTCGCCAAAGGCGTCTACAGCAAAGTTGAGGCGAGTGGAGCGGGGATGCACGTGGAACTATAACAAGAATCCCGTAAGCGGCATTTGGCGCTTGCGGGATTTTTCTATCTAAATTGCCTAGGCTTTCTGATCAAGCTCGAAGTCTCGAAGAAAGTAAGAATACAGGAAGTTGGAACTGGTGAATAAATATACAAAATTTACATAAAAAACTTCCTTATTCCATGGGATTTTTTGTATAATGATTGGAAGAGGCTAGTAAGTAAAATAAGTAAGTGGAAGTGTTCGGAATACATAGGTTTAATTATTCTTATCACTTTATTCAATGTGATGGAAGCCATAAAATGCTTGCGATATTTTTGCCCGGAAGAAAAAAGCAATATGCCGGAGCGCATTGCTTTTTATTCCGCGATATGGCCGATGGCTTTCGCCGGGTTGCCGCCCACTATGGTATTTGGTGGTACGTCTTTTGTGACGATGGCGCCGGACGCAATGACGGCATTGTCACCGATTGTGATGCCGGGATTAATAACAGCGCGCCCGCCAATCCAAACATTATTGCCGATGGTGACGGGCTTGCCGAATTCTTTTCCGGAATTGCGTGCTTCCGGATTAAGCGGGTGGGTGGCCGTATAGATATGGACGCCTGGGGCCATCAGGCAATTGTCGCCGATCCGGATTTCGCAGACGTCCAAAAATACACAATCGAAATTGGCATAGAAGTTTTCACCGACATGAACATTGAAGCCGTAATCGCAGCGGATGGTCGGTTCGACGTAGATGAGTTCACCGGTTGAGCCGAAAAGTTTTTTTAGCAGATCGGCTCGATCCTGGCCATCCATTTCAGTCGTTTCATTGAATAAACGGGTGAGACGACGGGCATTCATTCGGTTTTGGCGAAGCTCGGAATCCTGCGAATCGTACATTTCACCAGCCAGCATCTTTTCTTTTTCGGTATTCATTCGTCAACCTCCCAGCGAAATAATGGTAAATCGATTGTATCATAGCTAATTAAGAAAATATTTAGTAAACTTATGGAATATTCTCTATACTAGAGAGAGACAGGAGTGGGATTTATGAAAGCGATAGACAACAAAGTCGTAGGATACAAAGGAATCGAGGTACCTTATACGGTCGTACTGACAGCAGACTATACAAAGAAACTAGCTATCTTCTTGCCGGGGGCCGGATACACGGCGAAAAGTCCGCTGTTTCATTTTGCAGAAGAGATTTTTTTGAATGAACATTACGATGTCCTGCGAGTTAATTATCGATACACGGACAAAGCGTATAATGAATTCACCATGAAGGAATTGGATGAGGCAATCGTCCACGACGTACGTCTGGTCATCAAAGAAGTACTGAAAGGCCGAAACTATCAGGATTTTTACTTGGTCGGCAAATCATTGGGGACGATCGCCATGGCAGCTGAAATAAAACGCCCCGAATTCAGCGAGGCCAAAGCCATATGGGTGACACCGTTATTAAACCAACAAGAAGTACTCGACACGATGGTCAACAGCGAAAATCCGGCGCAATGTTACATCGGCGATAAAGACCGCTACTACTCGCCAGGTGCGTACGAATTGCTGAAGAAAAATCCGAACTTGGAATCGACCTTATTACCGGATATCAACCACCGGTTGGATTGCGAAAACGATCCGCTCAAATCCATTGATGCTTTAAAACAGATCATCGCTGGAATCAAAAAGTTTTAATGGGAAGCTGTCTGCGTAAGCGCAGGCAGTTTTTTTATGCCTGAAATATTAAAGCTTTCAACTGAAATGACCGCATTCTATTTGTACGCCGTGCTTACTTACATGAATCTGTCACTTCCTAAAGATTTAGCCATCCAAATGAAGGGTATAACTCTAACAAAGCACATCGCACAAAGGAGTCGATTTACATGGCATTTGATTATGATTTGGATTATAAGAACCTGGATCTGCGCAAAAATCCCGAGCTGTACCGGGTCGGCAAAGGGGAGCAGGGAGTACTGCTGGTCGAGCCTTATAAAAGTGAGATTTTGCCGCATTGGCGCTTTAAGACACCGGAGATTGCGCAGGAGTCATGCGATAAGATTTCAGAGATGTTTGAGGAATACCGCAAGCAGGATGATTTTGTCGGAATGGACATGGCACGCAAATTCATCCAAATGGGCTATACACGTGCGCGGCGCTACACCAATTACAAAGGCGGGCGCAAATACAATGAAGACGGCAGCATCAAAGAGCGGGAGATTGATCCGGTGAAGGCGGAATCCGCGGCGATTTTCAAGAAACGCTGGGATGAAATTCGGGAAGACGACGATTACTTGAAGCGCAAAAAGAAGCACCAAAAAGAATTTGGCTAAGCTGCATCTTTTACGTGGATAAAGCGTCAAATAGCAGAAGAACAACTTACAGAAAATAGGTGATGAGATGAAAAAGATCGTATTGGCTGGAGGCACAGGGTTTGTCGGGCAGTATCTGGAACAGAAATTTACAGACCAGGGGTACCGGGTCATTATCATTTCGCGGCAGTCTGGTCATTTGAATTGGACCAATCATACAGGAATCGTCAAAGCCTTGGAAGGCGCTGAGATGGTAGTCAACTTGGCAGGGAAATCGGTGAATTGCCGGTATACCGAAGCGAACAAGCGGGAGATTTTTGATTCACGGATGGAGACGACAGAAGCGCTCGGAACAGCAATTCTTTCCTGTGATAACCCACCGCCGCTGTGGATTAACTCCAGCACCTCGACAATTTACCGCCATGCGGAAGATCGGCCAATGACGGAAGCGAACGGGGAATTTGGCAGCGGTTTTTCGGTAGAAGTTGGGAAGGCATGGGAACAAGCCTTTTTCACGTTTAACTTGCCTAAGACACGGCAAGCGGCGCTGCGTCTGTCGATTGTTCTTGGAAAAGATGGAGGTGTTATGCCCCCTTATGAAAACATGGTGCGCTTCGGGCTCGGCGGCAAGCAGGGCAACGGCAAGCAGATGTTCAGTTGGATTCATTTAGAGGACGTGTACCGCATCATCTTGTTCATACGCGACCATGACAATATCAGCGGCGTCATCAACACCACGTCGCCTGAACCAGTCACCAATCGTGAATTAATGAAACAAATGCGTCTTGCAATGAACCGCAAATTAGGTCTTCCTGCAACAAAATGGATGTTGAATATGGGGGCAGTCGTCATTGGAACAGAACCAGAATTGATTTTGAAAAGCCGTTGGATTTTACCGGAGAGGCTCCAGCAGGCTGGATTCAAATTCGCCTACCCCACACTCGACAAAGCACTTGAAAATATTCTTCATCAATAAAACTAATAGATCATTAGCACCAGAAAGTTCCGCGAAAGTTGGATTTTCCTGGTGTTTTTTTATTTATTTTAATTAAATGCTTTTATTTCGAGATAATTAGGTTTAGGACGATTGACTAAAGGCAATTGCAGAGGAGGGGGTGACAAATTGACCATAGACGAGAAATTGATGACAAGAATTTTGAACCGGGAAGAACAGGCGCTGTCCGATTTGTACGACCGCTACCACCGGATCATTTGGAATATTGCGCATCAAGCCGATTCAGATCAATCCGTCTGTGAGCAGCTTGTCACCCATGTGTTCCATACTGTCTGGACACAGCCGCAGCAGTTCATGCAAAATCGCAAGCTACTGGCGCTGCTGATCGACTGCTGCCGGTCCCATAATGCCAAAACGACAAAAAAATGCTCTTGAATCAAGCTGCATCTCCGCCAACCTACTGGCAGGAGATGTTTTTTATTGCCTAAAGAAAGCCAGTACTTCAAAGTTGACGAATGGAAGCAATAGGTGTAGCTTAAAGGCATCGCAATGATTGTTCCATTTGGAACGGTTCGAAAATGAAAGATGGTGAAGCAGATGAAAAATGGCAATACCGAAATGGACGCTTCGATGCAACTGATGCTGTCATTCGCCCAAGTACAGAAGAATATGGTGCGTTTTATTCAAAAGTCGGCTTCTGAAAAAGGGCTGTCCATCCCGCAATACTCGATTCTGATGACGATCCTTAACTGCCATGAAATGACACAGAAAACGGTCGGTGAAAAGTCTTTTTTACCGAAAAGTACGTTAAGCCAGGCAGTGGATGGCCTCGTTAAAGAAGGTTACCTGGATCGTCAGCAAGTAGAAGACAATCGCCGGGAAACCCTGTTGTCGCTCAGCGAAAAAGGCAAGGCTTTGGTGGAGGAACTCCATCTTCAGGAAGACGGGTTGCATCAGGTGTTTAAAGCAGCCAGTGAACAGTTTACGAACGAGCAAGTGGAAGTCCTGCTCCAAGCACATCAAAAAATTTCCACTTATTTAGCGGAAGTGGAATTAGAGGGGGCAGCGAAATGATCAAGATCCTCAAAAACTTAAGCCCTTATAAATGGATTGTGCTGGCGGTAGTTGCATTGGTCTTCGGCCAATCTATGGCAGAGCTGTTCTTGCCTACCTTGATGGCGGATATTATCGACAATGGCGTCATTAAAGGCGACATTCCGTACATCTGGGAAATCGGCGGATGGATGCTGCTGGTATCTGCCATTGGCGCTATTGCTGCAGTTTTTGCCAGTTTTTATTCGGCAAAAGCGGCGATGGGGCTGGGTAGAGACTTGCGGCAAAAAGTGTTCAAGCATGTCGGCCAGTTTTCGCTTCAGGAGTTTGATGAAGTCGGAACCGCGTCACTAATCACCCGCACCACGAATGACATCACACAAGTTCAGCAAGTGGTCATCATGATGCTGCGGATGGTCATCAGCGCGCCAATCATGCTGGTTGGCGGAATTATCATGGCGGTTTCGAAAGATGCCCAATTGTCGTTGGTCATCATCGGCGCCATGCCAGTATTGGCTATTTCAATCCTATTGATCCTGAAATACGGCATGCCTTTATTTCAGGAAGTGCAGCAGCGGCTGGACGGCTTAAATTTGGTGGTGCGGGAAAACTTGACGGGAATTCGCGTCATCCGCGCTTTTAACCGTGAAACGGAAGAAAAAGCGCGCCTTCAAAAAGCCAACCGGGAATTGGCCGATGTTTCCATCAAAGTCAATAAAGTCATGGCTTTCATGATGCCGGTTATGATGCTGGTTATGAATATGACCGTCGTTGCTGTTATCTGGTTCGGCGGCATCCGCATCAATAATGGAGCAATGCAGATTGGTGATTTGATGGCTTTTATCCAATACGTCATGATGATCATGTTTGCATTGGTCATGGCTTCTTTCATGTTTGTCATGGTTCCGCGTGCGGCGGTTTCAGCGAGACGCATCAACGAAGTGCTGGAAATGAAACCGGCCTTCAGGGACAATGGCACTGCTAAAGCCGATCGTGCACGGGGGACGCTCGAGTTCGAAGATGTTTCCTTCTATTATCCAGGCGCGGAAGAACCGGCGCTGTCGAACATCAGCTTTACTGCGAAGCCGGGTGAAATTACGGCATTGATCGGCGGGACCGGTTCCGGCAAGTCGACGCTCGTCAACCTGGTACCGCGGTTCTACGACGTCAAGAGTGGAACGATCCGCGTGAACGGTGTGGATATCCGTGAGGCTTCGCAGCAGGAAATCCGGTCGAAAATCGGCTTTGTGCCGCAGAAATCGATCCTGTTCACCGGGACGATCGCGGACAATATCCGCTTTGGCAAACAGGACGCCAATCAGCAGGAAATGGACCATGCGGCAAACATTGCGCAGGCCACTGAGTTTATCAATCAAATCGAAGGCGGCTATGCGGCTGAAATTGAGCAGGGCGGCTCTAATTTATCCGGCGGGCAGAAGCAGCGCCTGTCAATAGCCCGTGCATTGATCCGCAAGCCGGATTTGTATATTTTCGACGACAGCTTTTCGGCACTCGATTTCAAAACCGATGCCAAGCTGCGCAAAGCCCTGAAAGACGAAACAAAAAATGCTACGGTACTGCTGGTCGCGCAGCGCGTCAGTACAGTGGTCGACGCGGATCGCATTATCGTGTTGGAAAAAGGCGAAATGGTAGGAATAGGTACGCATGAAGAACTGCTTGAATCCAATGAAGTCTACCGTGAAATCGCCTTATCCCAGCTGTCAGAGGAGGAGATCGCATGAGCAGAATGGGACCTCCTCACGGCGGAGCGAATATGCCGGCAGAAAAAGCAAAAGATTTCAAAGGGACATTTCGCCGCCTCGTTTCTTATTTAAAACCACGCCGCAAAAAATTGGCTGCGGTCTTCCTGGTGGCAATCCTCAGCACGGTGTTTGCCATCGTCGGGCCAAAAATTATGGGAATGGCGATCACTGAACTGTTCGAAGGCGCCTACGGACAATTGCAGGGAGTGCCGGGCGGCGGCATCGACTTTGGTGTCATCGGCCAGATTCTCGCCATTCTTGCCGGACTGTATCTATTCAGCAGTTTGTTCAGTTACATCCAGCAGTACATGATGTCAACGGTAGCGCAGGATACAGTCTATGATCTGCGCCAAGACGTCAATAAAAAGCTGGAAAAACTGCCATTGAAGTATTTTGATGGCCGGGCAAACGGCGAAACTTTAAGCCGGATGACCAATGACATCGATACGATCGGCAGCACGCTGCAACAAAGTTTGACGCAATTCATTACCTCGATTGTCACGATTGTCGGGATTCTCGTAATGATGTTGACGATCAGTCCTCTGCTGACCTTGATTGCAGTGGTCTCTTTGCCGCTGTCCCTGTTCGTCATCGGACCGATTCTGAAAAAATCTCAGAAATACTTCAGCAGCCAGCAAAAAAATCTGGGGCGCCTGAATGGCCATGTGGAAGAAATGTACACAGGCCACCAGGTCGTCAAAGCATTCGGCCATGAAGCGAAGTCCAACGAACAATTCGACGCCGTCAATGATGAACTGTACGATGCAGGGCGCAAAGCACAGTTTATCTCAGGAATCATCATGCCGATGATGGCCTTGATCGGCAACTTGAGCTATGTGCTGATCAGCATCGTTGGCGGTATCCTGGTGACACAGCGCGCCATTTCCATCGGCGACATCCAGGCATTCATCACTTATTCCAAACAGTTTACACAGCCGATCACCCAGACGGCCAACATCGCCAACATCATCCAGTCGACGGTTGCGGCCGCTGAACGGGTCTTTGAATTGCTGGACGAACAGGAGGAAGTCAAAGAAGTGACCACTTCTGTGTTGGCACGCGCGAAAGGCGCCGTCGCTTTTGAAGACGTCGACTTCGGCTACGGAGACAATTTATTGATCGAAAAAATGAATATCGACGTCCTGCCGGGGCAGACGGTCGCGATTGTCGGGCCGACCGGTGCCGGCAAAACCACTTTAATTAATTTATTGATGCGCTTCTATGAATTAAATGGCGGCCGCATTACGGTTGACGGCTTTGATTCGCGGGAGATGTCGAGAAACGAGCTGCGCCAGAACTTCGGCATGGTGCTGCAGGACACGTGGCTGTTCAACGGCACGATCCGCGACAACATCGCCTACGGAAAAACCGGTGCCAGTGAAGAGGAAATCCTCGCTGCGGCCGAAGCGGCGCACGCCGATCATTTCATCCGAACCTTGCCGGACGGCTACGATACCATTCTGAACCAGGAAGTATCGAATATTTCACAGGGACAGAAGCAATTATTGACCATTGCCCGGGCGATTCTCGCCGATCCGCCGATTATGATTTTGGATGAAGCAACGTCGAGTGTCGATACACGGACAGAAATCTTTATCCAGCAGGCGATGAACCAGTTGATGGAAGGACGCACCAGCTTTGTCATCGCGCATCGCCTGTCGACGATCAAAGACGCCGACCTGATTTTGGTTATGGACCAAGGGAAAGTTATCGAGCAAGGCACACATCAAGAGCTGCTTGACAAAGACGGTTTCTACGCCGACTTATACCATAGCCAGTTTTCAGCGAAAGTCGCTGTCTAAAGCCAAAAAGGGCCACCGCGGAGTTTATGCGGTGGCCCTTTTTCTATTCATGGATCGTTTCTTCTTTCGGTTCCTGGTGTGCCTTTAAGCCGCGCGCAAGCCAGAAGATGGCACCGAACATCAGTACAGCAGAGATGCCCAGAAGTACGGCATTCGGCGTCGCTTTTGAGTAGATATCCGCCAAATCAAAAATGGCGATCGACTCTGGCCAGGTGGGTGCCAGGAACATGGCAGCTGCCGCCAGCGAGTTATTGATGATATGCAATAGGATCGGAATCAGCAGGTTGTTGGTCCGCAAGTATAGCAGGGAAGCCACAACCCCAAACAAGAAGGCACCGATGACATCGAGATGCAATACGCCGAACAGCAGACTGGAGATTAAAATGCCGCCCCATACCGAAGTCTTGCCGATCATCCGCTTCAACAGCACCCCTCGGAACATAAACTCCTCAACCACTGGTGCTAAAATAGCGATGGTGAAAATCGTGAAGACAATATACAGCGGCGTATCCGGAATCGGTATCGCTTCCAGCATGAAATCGACGAGCCACGGCGCAATCGGTGCCAGCATGAACAGTTGAAACCAGAACATGCTGATTGAAAAGGCGATCGACACTACCACTAAGGCGAATAAAGCCGGCAGCCATTTATGGATGCCGCCAAAAGACAGGACGTTCCAGACAGAAGCGTTATGCTTCCGGAAATAATAACTGAAATAGAGCCCTGGCACCACCACGTACAGCATCAATTGGCTGATGACATCAAAGGTCATTTCATTGACGTCCAAGACAATCAAGGCAACCATCGTCAAAATCACGCCGAGTACAGAAAACAAGATCAGATAACGCGCCTTCATTTGCTCAAACATAGAGCACCGCCTTTTTTTATTTTTAAAATCTTAATTGCAGAATTATGTATATAGAGTATACGCCATTGAACGCGATAGGTTTCATTTTTCACCATCACTGCCGGCTGTCTTTAGACAATGGGGCTGAAACAAGTTATGCTTAACGCAGTTTACCTGGCCGTTCTAACGGCGGGAAAAACGGAAGGATGATTCAAATGGCATTTTTAGACAAGCTAAACCAGCTGAAAGACAAGTCAATCGAAAAAGGCAGAGCCCACTGGAAAGAAAACAAAGACGACTACAAAGAAAAAGCGACGACTTATAAAGAAAAAGCGATGGTCATGAAAGATGACGTTGCCAATAAAATCAAAGAGAAAACGAAGAAATAATTGATGCATTAGCCAGGCGACTATCGCCTGGCTATTTTTTATGGGAAATTTTATTCGCTGGTTAAAGCATACTATTTAAAGGTTAGAAAATTCAGTCTTTAACTTATTCCCTAATCAAGCGATAATAGGAGAAAGGATAAGAGCGGAGGTCGTTCGATGAGGAAGATGATGACGATTGGAATTTTTATTCTATTGATGCTCATGTTGACGGCGTGCCAAGAGGAAGAGGTGCAGCCTGCACCGGAGCAGCCGACAGATGAAGCAGCAGAAACTGTAGCGTCGCCCGAACAGCGGGTGGTGGAGTTTATCGAGCTATGGAAGAGCGGTGATTTTCCTGCAATGCATCTGAACTACTTGAATCAAGGCACCCAATCGGTTTACGGAGAAGCAAATTTTGTCACGTGGCAGCAGGAACTGCATGAGCAATTGGGGATTGGAAATCTGGAAGTCACCTACACCGAACCTGAAGAAGATGCCGCATGGAACAAAGAGCAGCCGGCCGATTTCCCGATTCAAGTAAACTTCGATTCAGCAATTGGCCCAGTGGAATTCAAGAAGACGCTGACTTTGCTGTATGAATCGCGCGGGGAAGTGGAAGATTGGTTTGTCGAATGGGACCCGTCTTTTATTCTGCCAAAACTGGAAGCAGGGGATCAGGTGACGACTCAAGTGACAGAAGGGCCGCGCGGGGAAATTGTTGACCGAAACGGCCAAGCGATTGCCACCAGCAGCACGGGCTATGAGGTGAGTGTGGTGCCGGAAAACTTCGACATGTCCCAAAAGCCGCAGCTGGCAGAATTGCTTGGAATGAGTGAAGAAGCGGTGGACGATAAACTCAATCAAGCATGGGTGCAGCCGCATTACCTCGTGCCCATTGCACAGATTAAAGCGAATCAGGCGACACTGGACCGGCTGTTCACGATTCGCGGCACATCGCAGACAGAAGTGGTGATGCGCACGTATCCGTATGGCCGGGCGCTGTCGCACATTACTGGTTATTTGGGGCCGATCACTGCCGAGCAATTGGCTGAGTGGAGCGGCCAAGGCTATTCGACCGAAGCCTTGGTCGGTCGTCAAGGACTCGAAGAAATTCTGCAGGAGCGTCTGCGCGGCGAGACGGGAGGCCGCATCATTCTGAAAAAGCAGCGCGAAGATGCTGTTATCACGTCCGTTGATAATGAACCGGTGCCGGGCGAAACCGTGGCATTGACCATTGATGCGGAATTGCAGCAAGCCATTTACGGAGCGATGGGTGAAAAAGCGGGAACCAGTGCCGCCGTAGATCCGGACACGGGTGAAACCTTGGCGCTGGTCAGTTCGCCAGGCTTTGACCCCAATGAATTTGTTCCGAACATTACCAATAGCCGGTTCCAGGAACTCGCCAATGATCCGCTGCAGCCGTTCTTCAATCGCTTTGCGGCCGTCTACACACCGGGACCGGTCCTGCAGCCGATCACTGCGGCCATCGGTTTGGAAAGCGGTACGCTCGAGCCGGCAACAGGACTGGATATCACCGGCAAGTCCTGGCAGCGTTACCGTTCCTGGGGCGATTACCGCGTGACGCGTCCGCGCGATGACGTAGCAAACCCGATTGATTTGAATAAAGCGCTCATCTATTCCGACAATATCTATTTTGCCCAGCAAGCCCTCAATATCCCGAATAACGATTTCCGGACAGGCCTGGAAAACTTCGGCTTCGGCGAAGAAATTGATTTCCCGATTGAGCTGACGCCATCACGCATTTCGCGGGACGGCACGTTCGGCTCCGAAGGCCAGCTCGCCGACACAGCTTTTGGCCAAGGGCAGATGCAAGTGAACATCCTGCACTTGGCGACCGCCTACAGCCCGATTTTGACAAATGGCCAGCTCTACAAGCCGACGTTATTTTTAGATGATGACGATCAGCAACTATGGAATGAAAATTTGCTGGACGCCACAAACGCTGAAACCTTGCGAGGCAGCTTGAGCAATGCCGGCAAAGAGCTCGGCATCGAACTCGCCGGCAAAAGCGGCACGGCCCGGGAAAGAGGCGAAGAGACCAGCTGGTTTGTCGGCTACAGTCTGGAAAGCCCGGAGATGATTGTCGCAATGATGATCGAAGGGGAAGAACCGGTAGCGGAAATGGTGGAACAAGTGATTGATTCGAGGAAGTAAGAGCGAGCTTTGATTGATGGAGAAGAAAGCCGAGCGATTGTTGCTTGGCTTTTTTTGTGGGTGGATTGTGTTAACCCGGGTGTTCGTTGTTTCAACCCGGGTGTTCGCCGTGCATACCCGGGTGTTCACATTTTCAACCGGTACTTCCACGTTTACACAGTCTTTTCACAATAAAAGCAAGCGTCCCGAAGGATCGCTTGCTTCTATAATTAGGTTTTATTCAAACTGCTGATTTTCCGGTGGGCCCAATTTATCTGTCAGCACTTCCAGGATATCGTCGAAATACTTCCCTTCGTACCACATTTCCTTATACGAAGCGGACCGAATAATCGCCCGTGGTTCAACTTTTGTGACATCGATCTGTGCCGTATGGCTGGAGCCGGTTTCTTCGATTTCTTTCTTCTTCTCACGGATAAACGTTTCCATGTCATCCGCTTCGTAATGCTGGAACGTATCCACTACTTCATCAAATAAAGGCATCGTATCTTCCGGACTTTCGAACAACCACGAATACCCCTCATTTTTATTGGCCAAGCGCAACGTCAATTGATATTCCAAAACGCCATCTCCTTTTCAAACGATTTGCCGAACATGAAAATCTATTTTGCGAATAAACCCAGTGACAGAGGACAACTATCCAGCAAGAAATTGCTGTAATAGAGATATACCCGATTGTCCGTAAGACAGTCCTGGATAATAAAAAAATAATTGCTTCCATTTAAAAGGAAAATAAATGGTATATTATAGAAAAAGACTGAAAGGAGAAAAAATGAAAAGAAAAATCAATAATCGCACCAGTCAACTCATCTTATTCTTCGGCGCCTTGATTTTCTTCGCGATCGCCACCTTCTTCAGCCTGTACGAAGGCAGCAAACTGGACGACGTATCATGGGAGTGGCCATATTCTGCGATATTTTCGAATTGGCTGAATGGAGAAGTGACATCGGCCGACGATATTCTGACCATCGACTACCTCGTTTACGCAGCAAAATTCATGCCGTTATTTCCCGTCATCATGTTCATCTCGGCGCTGATCCTTTTCCTGCAACTATCCTTTTGGAGTTTAAAAAGGAAGGAGTCAGCACTAAATATTTTCCTTATTGTATGCGCCCTCGGCCTGTTTTTCATCAGCGGCATCCTGACGGCATCGCCGACAGTCGGACTGCAGCTATTTTCTAAACTGTTTCTTGGAACCGGCATCCTGGTCGCTGCGATTGGCACGACGCGGTTAATCAAAGCGAGAAAGCTTCTGCGCGAACCGCCGTTTGTTTGCAGAATAAGAGTTTTCTTTGCGGAATACGAAATTTGTTTGCAGAAAGCTATTTTCCCACAACATCAGCACATGAAAAAACGCATCAGACAGCAAATGCTTGATGCGTTTTTTCATATGTATAGCTATCACAAATTTTTCCCGCGCATCTCCAATTGCTTCTGCTCCAAAGCAATTTTGTCGCGCTGCAATTGGATTTCAGCTAGTTTGATCTCTGATTTTCGGTGCATGTCAAAGGCAATCAGCAGGAGGAATCCAGCGCCGAGGATAGCCAATAATAAGAAGAATCCGATTTCCACAGTTATCCCTCCTTTTACTAGTTATAGATGAAAACTCTATCTGTTAAGTGCTTGCTGCGCACGGTAGCGATCTTTTTTCGCCACATAAAAATCATACTGTGCTGAATTTGCAGCGTTATTGAAAAGCGGAGGGGTAGCGTTCGCGTTCACTTTCAAGACCGCATCATAGGAAATTCCATGTGCGCTGAATTTGCCCGCTGCATTGTAGTACATATCGTCGCCAAACGCGGTATAAGCCAAATGCTTCTTTTTGAAAAACAGCCACCTCATCAATCCCATACCCCTCACCCTTTCTCGAATTAAGGTCGCCGCCGCAGTTCGTCGGCAATCGCCTTCAACTGAGTGTTGCGTTCTTTCGCCAGCCTCAAGCCAGTGACTACAGCATAGATTGCAAAGCCGATCACCAGCAGGTAAACCAGTATCGTCAATAATGGAATCAAAAAGAAAAATTCATTCATCATAGTCATCCGCGCACCTCCTCATACTTGTAATACGGCACAGGCGCAAAAACGTTTCAAAAGATTTACAAAAGAACCTCTATTCAAACGCACCACTCTTGGAACTTATTTCCTTCCGGCACGTATGGTAAGAAAGAGCGCGCTATTAATAAAGGAGGGCTTGCATGGACATATATTCTTGGTTCTTCATTGTTGTAGGGATCATCGTTATCCTCGTCATGACCAATCCGTATTTCAGCTGGTGGGGCAAAAGCCTGGCCGTCCTCTATTATGGAATCATGTCGTTTCTGTTTATCGGCATAACCAATCGCATCAATGAGAAATACAGCGGCATCGCTCCCGTTCCGGATGCCTATTGGGACGAAAATTCACAATGGGCAGAAACTGCATCGCACCTGCTGCTCCTGCCGTTCATCGGTATTCTGATTTTCATCTATATGAATTGGTTCGCCAATGCCTGGACCCTCCCAGCGAAAATCCTAATCGCCATCAGCCTGCTTCCGGCAGCCATGCTGGTTTTCTTCTTTTATTTCATTATCGACTTCGGTTATGGCTACCGCCCGTAAGAAGTTCGTCAATTGCTGTAAAAACATTGCCTTTTTTTGAAACATTTTGATAAAACATCCGTATAATTATTATAAGCCGCCGTCACATGCATGTAGAAACACGGAGTGACCATAGCTTGTTGGCGAGTTCCTGTACGGCCGGAATCGAGGCAATCATCTAATCAAAGGGAGTGGAAGCAGCATGGAATCATTAGGCATCATTACCATTATTATTGCATTGCTGATCATCGCCGCAATCGCGGGTATCGGTTATTTTTTCTGGATGAAAATCCGTTACCGGACCGCTAAATCCAATGAGGCATTGATCATTACCGGACCGAAACTTGGGGATCCGGCAAAAGACACAAACATCTTTACCGATGACGAAGGGCGCTCGATGAAAATCATCCGGGGCGGCGGTTATCTGTTGAGACGTTTTCAGACATCGACACCTGTCAGCCTGACATCGTTTCAGCTAAAGCTATCGACACCGCGTGTTTACACGAACGCGGGCGTGCCAATTGTTGCGGATGCCGTAGCAATGGTCAAAGTAGCAGATACATTGAACGGCATCGCTAATTACGCCGAACAGTTTCTTGGAAAAGAACAGGAAGAAATTGAAACGGAAATCATTGAGGTGCTGGGCAGTAACTTGCGTGCCATCTTATCGAAAATGACGGTCGAAGACATCAACAGCGACCGCGAAAAATTCAACACGGATGTTCAGGAAGTCGCCCAGAAACAACTGGATCTGATGGGCTTCAAGATTACGTCACTCGGCTTGACGGATCTGCGTGATGCCGACGAAGACAATGGCTACTTAGAAAACCTAGGGCGGCCGCGGATTGCGGAAGTCCGCAAACTGGCTGAAATCGCGGAAGCAAACACGGAACGGGAAACACGGATTCACCGTGCACAGACGGATCAGGAAGCGAAAGAAGAAGAATACCTGCGCCAGATTTCGACAGCGGAATCGAAAAAACAAAAAGACTTGAAAGATGCCGCCTTCAAAGAAGAGACAGAGCGTGCGCGTGCCAAGTCTGAGCAGTCATACGAACTGGAAAAAGCCAAGCTGGCGATGGAAATCCAGGAAGAAGAACTAAGCATGCAATTTGCAGCGCGTGAACGCGCCGTTAAGTTGGAAGAAGAAGAAAGCAAGGTGCGTAAGACGAAAGCCGATGCCACCTATTACGAAACGACGCGTTCCGCTGAAGCAGACGCACGCCGTTCTGTGATCGAAGGGGAAGCAAAAGCGAAGATTAAACGCGACGAAGGTGCGGCAGAAGCCGAAGTCATCCGTGAGCGAGGGAAAGCGGAAGCCGAATCCCGCAAGCTGTTGGCAGAAGCGATGGAAGAGCACGGCGATGTTATCATCACCGAGAAACTGATCGAGATGCTGCCGATCTTCGCAGAAAAAGTTGCCTTGCCGCTAAGCAATATCGAATCTGTGAAAATCATTGATTCCGGCAACGGCCAGGGCATTCCGTCCTTTGGCAAGAGTGTCACCAAAACAATGGTCGACATGCAGGAGCCGCTCAAGGAAATGACCGGCATCGACGTCGGCGAATTGCTGAAGTCCTATGTGGATCGCAACAACCGACCTGCCGAACAGGCTTCAGTTGCCACATTGCCGGCCGTTCAGAAAGAAGAACCTTCACTAACCGATGAAGATTCTAGTGAAACCGACGAAAACCGCTAAAGCGGAATAAAGCCCGACAAGCCGATGCTTTCACTAGCAAAAGCTTGCCGGGTTTTTCTATCGTTGCAATTCGTTTCGTTCAACTAGTTAACTAATAAGAGGAATAAAATTCCAAGCATCTCTGCTGAATCGACACGATTTCGTGAAAAGATGTTACTATATCTGTAGATTGGCATAAAAGAGAAATGAGAGAATTGCCAAGTGAACTGGGTTCAGTAAACGGCTCATAGCCGCAGTCACAGAAATCAACGTTTTCTTATGAGTTGCATATTAAGGGGGTAAGTTCATGGGAGAAGTGTGCAAAGTTCTAATTGTGGACGATGAGATGTTGATCCGACAAGGGATCATTAATTATATTGACTGGGAACAAGAAGGATTTCAAATTGTCGGGGAAGCTTCGAACGGAAAAGAAGCGATGCAATTGATTGCGGAATTTTCTCCGCATATTGTCATTACGGATATTGTTATGCCAATCATGGACGGCATCGATTTAGTCAGAGAAGGAAAGAAAGCGTTTCCGGACATCGAATTTATTGTGCTCAGCAGTTTTGAAGACTTCAATTATGTACGGTCGACTTTCCAGAACGGAGTCGCCGACTATATATTAAAACCCAAGTTAAACGGAGCCGATTTATTGCGGATCCTTAATCAGATAATCAGCAGAATTCCAGATTTGCAGCATTGTGCTGCAGCAGCGAAACCAGAACGCTCCACCGAAGAGATTCTGGAAAGTATGATTCTTGGATATGATTTTTCTTTGGAAAAGGCTGCTTTAGCGAATGCTTTCCCTAATAGCCAGTTTGCTTTAGTGAGCGTTCACGGGAAAAATCTAGATCCGAATCAGCTGAAAACCATGTTGAAACGGTCCATTCTGCAAGAAATGCCGGTCTTTGCATTGAATTCCAGTGACACGGAAACCATCCTTTTGCTCAATTTTATTCCACGTCAGCTGGATGGCATCAAAAGAACGATTGAACACCAGGCAATGGAAACGCCGGATACGACATGGGTGATGTATGAACCTTTTGATGTGATTGATGACTTAAAACGAGTACACGACGATGGGCGCTCACAGATTAAAAAATATTTATTCTATTTGCCGGAAAGTCCGTTGTTTTTCTACGATGGACTGCCGGAAGAGAATGAAAAACAGGCAAGTTTTGATTTGAATCATTTTATCGAGATGTTTAAAGACCGGCTTTTCAAAGCGGCGTTTACGTATTTGGAAAACCACGTCGATTATTTGGCTGGGCGATACAACAACGATAGCTTTGAATTCAAATCGTTTTTAGGCAATATCGTCTTTAACGTCATTGTGCTGCTGGACAGCATGAAATACGATACCCAAGACATCGAACAGAAAAAATACACCTACTTCTCGACGATCAATGAAGCGAAACATGTCAACGAGGCCTTGGATCAATTTAATGGATTTCTGGAGGAAGTGCGCAATGTCATGCTGATCGGCGACAAAGCAAACGACCAGTCCAACAACTTCGATAAGATCCTGGCTTATATCGAGCAGCATTACACAGAGCCGCTCCGGCTGTCTGAAATCGCCAGCCACTTCCATTTTAATGCGTCTTACCTTTCTTCTTATTTCAGCACGCATCATAAAGAAGGCTTCAGCGAATACTTGAACCGCGTGCGGATTAAAAAATCGATGGAACTGCTGGAAAACAGCACGGTATCCATCTCCAACATCAGTGGGATGGTCGGCTATTCCGAGCACAGCTATTTCTGCAAAGTGTTCAAGCGCATAACCGGGATGTCTCCAGGCAGTTATCGAAAGGAGCACCAAATCCACCATGAAAATGAAGAAAAAGGCCTTTCTGATCTTAAGAAATAACAGCCTGTTCATTAAAATGTTCCTGATTATGGTGATCAGCATCGTGGCCGTCTCTTTATTGATTACCTTCAGCTCAATCCGGATGTCTTCCAACCTGTTTATGGACACCTTCAGCATTTCAAATACGAAAGCACTGGAACAGATTGAAACCCAATTCGAAGACTATAGCTATGCCATCGTCGGTGCGACGCATGAGGTGCAAAACAACGGCACCATTAAACGGGTGTTGACCCAAACGAATGCCAGCACCCTGGAAACCTATAGATCCTATCACGACATCAGCCAGCAAATTGAACGCATCTACCGGACAGTCGAGTCGTACGATGCCAATATGATTGTGCTCGGGAACAATGAGCGGTTGTACAATGTGAATTATTCGAATTGGCCCGTCTCCTGGGAAGTGCTGCGAAATCACCCGATTACCGAATACACGATCAATCGTCCGAACACGCTGCTTTATCAATATTTGCCGTCCACTTCGTTTACAGATGAACCGATGATTGTGGCGACGAAAGCGCTTATGGAAAGGTCGACCGGTGAAATCTACGGCGTGCTGTATTTCCCGATCCGGGAAGCGCAGCTGAAACAATTTTACGAAGGCTACACGAGTGTTGAAAACGAAGTGCTGCTGGTCGATGCAACAGGAAAAATCGTTTCCAGCAATAAACAGGATATGATCGGTGAGGAAGCGAACGATATCCTGGCAATGGCAAAAGAAGTGGACGAAGAGCAACTGGAATTCAAAGATGCGCACGTCTTTGATACCGATTATTTGCTGATGTCGCAATACTTGCCGACCTATAATATGTATTTGGTGAACCTCGTAAACAAAGACGCGGTTCTGGATAATCTGATCAACACGAAAGAAATTCTGTTGATCAGTCTTGGCATCGTCTTACTTGCGGTGATTGTGGTGTTTCTCATTTCCCGCCGGATGACCAATTCCATCAGCCGGTTGGTCAAGCAAATCTCGGCCATGGCTAAACACGATTTTAATATGCCGGTAGCTGAAACCGGAGGCTATGAAGCGAAAAAAATCGCCAATGCCTTTAATTCCATGCTCAGCGAATTGCAGGAATACGTCAACCTTGTCGTTCTGGCCCAGCAAAAGCAGCGCAGCGCGGAACTGATGGCATTGCAGCACCAAATCAATCCGCATTTTCTCTACAACACCTTAGCGTCGATAAAATTTATGATTCAGCAAGGCAAAAAAGAAAAAGCGACGGATATGATTCATGCGTTGATTTCATTATTGCAAAACGCCCTCAGCAATGTCGATCAAACCATTACGGTGGAACAGGAAATCACGGACTTGAAAAACTATGTTCTCATTAATCAAGCGCGCTATGGCGATGGGATCAAAGTGAATTTTTTCATTTCGCCGGATTGCCTGGATCGCCAATTGCCGAAGCTGATCTTGCAGCCGTTTATTGAAAACGCCTTTTTCCACGCGTTTAACGAGAAAAAAGAAGGCTTCGTCCAAATCCTCGTTTCCCAAAAAGGCGATAATTTATTGTGCGAAATCGCGGATAATGGCGATGGCATGGAGATAAAAGGCGACCACACGAAAGAAGATATTAAAGAGAAACGCCACTTGTTCAGCGGCATCGGTATCCGCAATGTCCATGAACGCATCCAATTGCTGTACGGGGAAGAATATGGCGTAGAAATTACAAGCAAAAAAGGGGAAGGCACAAAAGTGAAAGTAGAATTGCCTCTTCAAAAGACAGATGTTTCAACGAAATCCAAAGAAATTACAAGAACCTAACAATAATCCAAATTAAAATATCAAAGTTTGAAATATCTAAAAATTTTCAAACAAAACACCTAAAGATTGTGCTAACAATCTTTTTTTTTATGTCGTTATACTGTATGTAAGGCGTAAAGTTAAGCGCTTACAAAAAGGGGGATTTTAGATGAAGAAGTTTTATCTTATGTTATTGCTGGTAGTCGGCATGGTCGTTTTAGCAGCTTGTTCTTCTGGGGATGAAGAGGCAAGTGGAGGCAGCGGTTCAGAAGGTTCATCAGACGTAGATACGATTACGGCATGGGCTTGGGATCCAGCATTCAACATCGCAGCTCTTGAACACGCAAAAGAAGCTTATAATGGCGACGGCGAATACGAAGTAAACGTCATTGAAAATGCACAAGACGATATTATCCAAAAATTAAACACAGGGCTTAGCTCTGGTACAACTAACGGTATGCCGAACATTGTCCTGATTGAAGATTACCGTGCGCAAAGCTTCTTGCAAGCTTACCCGGATGCATTCCATCCGTTGACGGACGTCATCAATTCAGACGATTTTGCAGATTACAAAATTGCGACAACAAGCTTTGAAGGCGAGCAATACGGATTGCCTTTCGATTCAGGCGTAGCAGCATTGTATGTACGCACAGATTATCTTGAAGAAGCAGGCTACACAGTGGAAGACGTAACGAATATCACATGGCAGGAATATATCGAAATCGGTAAAGATGTGAAAGAAACAACAGGCAAAAACATGCTGACATTGGATCCGAACGATTTGGCGCAAGTCCGCATGATGATTCAAACAAATGGTTCATGGTATGTAGAAGAAGATGGTTCAACACCGAACCTTGCAGGCAACGAAACACTTGAAAAAGCATTTGAAACATACAAAGAAATGATGGATGCGGACATCGCGAAAATCGTTTCTGACTGGAGCCAGTTTGTAGGCGCATTCAACAGCGGCGACGTTGCAAGTGTACCGACAGGAAACTGGATTACACCAAGCGTTAAGCAAGCAGCAGACCAATCTGGCAACTGGGCAGTCGTTCCAATGCCGCGTTTGGATATGGAAGGCGCAGTTAACGCTTCTAACTTAGGAGGCAGCTCATGGTACGTCTTGAACGTGGATGGCAAAGAACAAGCAGCAGACTTCTTGCTTAACACATTCGGTTCAAACCCTGACTTGTATCAAACACTTGTAAAAGAAATCGGCGCTCTTGGGACTTACTCACCAGCTGCTGAAGGAGATGCATACGCAGTTGAAGATGAATTCTTCGGCGGACAGCAGCTTATCACGGATCTTTCAACATGGACAGACGAAATTCCAGCAGTCAACTATGGCCTTCACACTTATGCAATTGAAGACATCTTGGTAACTGGAATGCAAGATTATTTGAACGGCGCAGAGCTTACAACAGTACTTGAAAATGTCCAAGGACAAGCTGAAGCACAACTCAAATAATTGATTGGAAATAAATGAAGCCTTGAGTTGTCGCCGACGAACTGGTAGAAGTGCTTTATCACTTACCAGTCCGGCACAACTCAAGTTTTTTTTATAGGAGGAATGAGAAGCATGAGCCAGCAAGCATCAAAAAAAGCCGAAGTGGATCTCCCAGTGCATTATAAATATCAAGAGACCAGACGCCAAAAAACCGGTGTCTTTTTCAGAAGAAAAATTGGTTGGCTGTTTGTCATTGTCTCGATCATCGCCATCACCATTTTCAACTTTTACCCGATGGTTCAAGCCTTTCTATTATCATTTCAATCAGGGATGGGCGCGAATCTGGAATATGTGGGCTTCAATAACTGGCAGCGATTGTTCGGTGACCCGACGTTTATCGCAGCGCTAACCAATACATCAATTTATCTGCTGATTCAAGTTCCATTGATGATTGTATTGGCGCTCTTCTTTTCCGTCTTGTTAAATGACCCGAAATTGAAATTCAAAGGTTTTTTCCGAATCGCGATTTTCTTGCCTTGTGTGACTTCATTGGTTGCCTATTCGGTTGTCTTCAAATACTTGTTCGGCATCGATGGCATCATCAACCAATTCTTGCTCAATTTCGGTTTTATTTCTCAAACGATCAACTTTTTAGCTGATCCTTTTTGGGCGAAAGTCGTCATCATCCTGGCAATTACGTGGAGATGGACAGGCTATAACATGATTTTCTATTTGGCGGCATTGCAAAACGTCGATAAGTCAATTTACGAAGCAGCTCGAATTGATGGGGCAAACGCCTTCCAGCAGTTTTTCCAAATCACGGTTCCGATGCTGAAGCCGATTATTTTGTTCACATCGATCACGTCAACAATCGGTACACTGCAGATCTTTGATGAAATCGTCAACATCACCAACGGCGGACCCGGAAATGCAACAATTTCGATTTCGCAATACATTTACAACTTATCCTTCGAATACACGCCTGACTTCGGTTACGCGTCAACTGTATCGTATGTCATCGTAATTTTAGTGGTAATTCTTTCAATTATTCAATTCAGAGTGGCGGGTGAGAAAAAATGAAAAACTTACAGAGAATCTTCATTTACACGTTTCTAAGCCTCGCAGCCATCGTTTCCATTTTTCCTTTCTTGTGGATGCTTGTCAGCATCACCAATAAATCGGTCGATGTGACGCAAGGGCGCTTATTGCCCGGTACTCATTTGATCGAAAACATGAAGACCCTTTTTGCAACAGTGGACATTGTTCCGGCTTTGATCAATTCAGGAATCATTGCGGTCATCACCACGATTTTGACGCTGCTATTGGCATCGCTTGCCGGTTATGGTTTTGAAATTCACCGCAGCCGAGGAAAAGACATCGTCTTCACGATTTTGCTTCTGTCGATGATGATTCCGTTCGCAGCGATCATGGTTCCCTTGTACCGCATGTTCGGCAGCATCAGCGACACGGCGCCGTTAATTGGAATTGATTCATTGGGCGCTGTTATTTTGCCGACAGCAACGACGGCGTTCTTTATCTTTTTCTTCCGCCAAAACACGAAGATGTTTCCGAAAGATTTGGTGGAAGCGGGACGCATTGACGGCTTGAGTGAATTGGGCGTCTTTTTCCGAATCTATATGCCAACAATGAAAACAACGTACGCAGCAGCGGCGATCATTTCGTTTATGAACAGCTGGAACAACTACTTATGGCCATTGGTCATCCTGCAATCACCGGAAAAGAGAACCATTCCATTGCTGATTTCAAACCTTGGATCGAGCTACTCACCAGACTACGGCGTGATCATGTCAGCGATCGTTATCGCCACATTGCCGACTGCGCTTGTGTTCTTCTTGATGCAGAAACACTTTGTTGCTGGAATGATGGGGTCGGTTAAAGGTTAATGGTTGGCAATCGATATTCCGCAAAACCGTTTCGCTTTCCTGCGGGCTTGCGCCGAACTAACTTGGGCTAACGCCCAAGTGGATTTCGGCACTGCGCTACCCCGCGGGAGTCTCAACGGTTTTGCTGCATATCTAAATCTGAAGTATTAAAAAATATAGTGAATTTCATTTAATAAGCTACTTAACAAACTATAATCTTATATTTCTTCACTAAATTACTAGCAGATATGGAGCAAAACAGCGGAGACGCCTGCGGGATAGCGAGACAGCAGAGACCCCGCAAGGAGCAAAGCTCCTGAGGAGGCTTGGCGCTCGCCCGCGGCAAGCGTAGCTGTTTTGTGGAATATCGATATACAAAACATAAACTCAACTTCTATAACTTTAAGTAGGAGGTACATTGTGCCGATTTTATACAACGACTCCACACGAGAGTTTCACCTGCAAACTGAGAAAGTCAGTTATATTTTTAGTGTTTTGAAAAATGGTCAGCTTGGCCAGCTTTATTATGGAAAGAAATTGCGTCATCGTGAGTCGTTTGAACGCTTGTTTCATGTGGAGGCGACTCCGAATACCGCTTGTGTTAATGAAGGTGATCTTGTTTTTTCGCTGGATGTGATTAAGCAGGAGTACCCGGCATACGGGACGACGGATTTCCGTGAGCCTGCTTATCAAGTGTTGCAGGAAGGCGGCAGCCGCATTACGAATTTTGTGTACCAGGATCATCAGATCTTTCGGGGGAAAAAGAAACTGAAAGGGTTGCCGGCCACTTATGTGGAGAACGAAGACGAGGCAACCACTTTGGAGATTTCTTTATATGATCGTGAAATCGATGTGGAAGTTCGGCTTTCTTATACGGTGTTTGAAGCATTAAATGCGATTACCCGATCGGCGCAGTTTCTCAATCACGGCCAGCGGGAAGTGAATTTGACCCGGGCGATGAGTGCCAGCATCGATTTACCGGATTCAGACTTTGAGATGGTACAGCTGTCAGGTTCGTGGGCCAGAGAGCGTCATATCAAAGACCGCAAACTGGTTCCGGGCATCCAAAGCATTGCCAGCACAAGAGGGGCGAGCAGTGCCCAGCACAATCCATTTCTGGCATTGAAGCGGCCGAAGACGACGGAACATCAAGGCGAAGTTTACGGAATGAGCCTCGTTTACAGCGGCAATTTCCTGGCGCAGGTTGAAGTCGATCATTACGATGTAACGCGCATGATGATGGGCATCAATCCGTTTGATTTTAATTGGCTGCTGGAAATTGGCGACAGCTTCCAAACGCCGGAAGTGGTGATGGTGTATTCTTCAGAAGGCTTGAATGATATGAGCCAGACGTTCCACCGGTTATATCGGACACGGTTGGCACGCGGAAAATGGCGCGACCGGGAACGTCCGGTGCTGATCAACAACTGGGAAGCGACTTATTTCAATTTTGATGAGAAGAAAATTTTTGAACTCGCGAAGTCTTCTAAGGAATTGGGCGTCGAACTATTCGTCTTGGACGATGGCTGGTTCGGAAAGCGTGATGCCGATACGACTTCTTTAGGCGACTGGTTTGAAGACAAACGCAAATTGCCGAATGGCATTACCCAATTGGCTAAAGACATTACCGGATTGGGAATGGAATTCGGTCTATGGTTTGAACCGGAAATGGTCTCAAAAGCAAGTGAGCTGTATAAAACCCATCCAGATTGGGTCATTCATGTGCCAAACCGCAAGATGTCACATGGCCGAAACCAGTTTGTTCTGGATTTTTCAAGACAAGAAGTTGTGGATTTTATTCACAGCTTAATGGCAGCTGTATTGCGTGACGCACCGATTTCCTACGTGAAATGGGACATGAATCGCTACATGACGGAAATCGGCTCCCTGGAGCTGCCGGCAAATCGTCAGCGCGAAGTAGCGCATCGCTACATTCTCGGAGTTTATTCCTTGTATGAACGCTTAACGGCCGAGTTTCCGCATGTGCTGTTCGAGTCTTGCGCAGGGGGAGGGAGCCGCTTTGATCCGGGCTTGCTGCATTACGCGCCGCAAGGATGGACGAGCGATGATACCGATGCAGTTGAACGCTTGAAGATTCAATACGGCACATCGATGGTTTACCCCATCAGTTCGATGGGCGCACATGTATCCGCAGTACCGAACCATCAAGTCGGCCGTGTGACAAGTCTTGAGACACGTGCAAACGTTGCTTACTTTGGCGCATTTGGCTATGAACTCGATGTGATGATGATGACGGATGCAGAAAAAGAAGAAGTAAAAGAGCAAATCGCTTTTTACAAAACAAATCGCGCGCTGATCCAGCAAGGGCAATTTTATCGAATGGAAAGTCCGTTTGCGGAAGATGGAAACGTGACAAGCTGGATGGTTGTTTCAGAAGACCAGAGTGAGGCGATACTCGGCTTTTACCAAGCGTTGGCGCAGCCGAACCCAGGCCACACCCGCATCTTCTTTAAAGGGTTGAATCCTGAATTCGAGTACGCAATCGATGGAATAGACGCCACATTTTACGGCGACGAGCTGATGGGCGCAGGCTTGCAATGGAACCGTTACCGCACGAATGAACATCCCGCAGACTTTTCTTCTATTGTTTATAAATTAACGCGTGTGTAAGTAGCGTTGAATTCTAATGTCGCACCGGCCGCTTTGTGGGCATAGCTCTTAAAGTAATAGCGAAAAAATTCCTGCTTCTGCATCGCTACACTAGCTTCGAAGCAAAGGAAATAATCCAAACTTCTTTTGGTTTATTTCCTTCCTTAGCCCGTGGACGCGCCGGCGCCGAATAATTACTATAAAAAAATGACCATACTTATGGTGATTCTACCTAAGATATGAAGCAAAACAACGGAGACTCCCGTGGGACAGCGAGACAGCCGAGACCCTGCAGTCGCGAAGCGACGAGGAGGCTTGGCGCGAGCCCTTGGCAGCTGACGCCGCGACGTCCTGTCGCACCAGCTGCATGACCCACATCCTGTGGGCCCGAAAGCGGAGTTGTTTTGCGGAATATCAACTACCGAAAACCATCATTCCAACATACATAGGAGGCGTCGAAGTGCTGACTGTTAAAAACGAATCGTTTTATTTGGAGGATAAGCCTTTCCAAATCTTATCGGGTGGAATGCACTACTTCCGTACGGTGCCGGAGCACTGGGAAGACCGCTTGCTGAAGTTGAAGGCACTCGGACTGAATACAGTCGAAACTTACATTCCGTGGAATTTCCATGAGCCGAAAAAAGGCGAATTCCACTTTTCCGGAATGGCGGATATCGAGCGCTTTATCGAACTGGCACACACAGTTGGATTGTACGTGATCCTGCGCCCAGCACCGTATATTTGCGCCGAATGGGAAATGGGCGGCTTGCCGTCCTGGCTGCTGAAACACAAAAGCTTGGTCATGAGAAGCAGCCATCGGTCTTTCCTGAAGCATGTGGAAGATTATTTTGCGGAATTGCTGCCGAAGTTTAAAAAGCATCTTTATCACAACGGCGGTCCGGTCATTGCCATGCAGATCGAAAATGAATACGGCGCGTACGGCAATGATTTGGCGTACCTCGACTTCTTCAAAGAACAGTACCAAAAGCATGAACTGGATACGTTCCTGTTCACATCAGATGGACCCGACTTCATCAAACAAGGCTCGCTGCCGGATGTAACGACGACGTTGAACTTTGGCTCGCGTGTAGAGGAGTCATTCGATGCACTTGAAGCATTCAAGCCGGGATCCCCGAAAATGGTGGCCGAGTTTTGGATCGGCTGGTTTGATTACTGGTCCGGTGAACACACGGTCCGGAGCGAGGAAGACGTAGCGTCTGTCGTCAAAGAAATCATGGAGAAGAACATCTCCGTCAATTTCTATATGTTTCACGGCGGCACGAACTTCGGCTTCATGAACGGCGCCAACCATTACGACATCTACTACCCGACCATCACGAGCTACGATTATGACAGCTTGCTGACAGAAGGCGGTGCGATCACCGAGAAATACAAGGCGGTCAAGAAGGTTTTGAGCGAATACACGGACGTGCCGGAAGATTTTCAAGAGACACAGACGGCGAAAGAATACGGAACCGTTGACCTGTCAGAGTCTGTCAGTTTGTTCGACGTCCTGGAAGACATCAGCACGAAAGTCGAACACATTGTGCCGTTAGCGATGGAAGACATCGACCAGGCGTATGGCTATACGCTGTACCGGACGACGGTCAATCGCCAAGGCGAATTAAAATTCAACTCAGGCACTATCCGGGACCGCGGGTTTATTTATGTGAACGGCCAATACATCACGACGACGTATATCAATGACACCGAGAAAATGGTGACACTGGACTTTCCGGACAACGTGAACACATTGGAAATCCTCGTTGAAAATATGGGACGCGCCAATTACGGAGAGCATTTGACGGACCTGAAAGGACTGATCAAAAACCTATGGCTCGGCGAACAGTATTTCTTCCACTGGGAAATGTTCAAAGTGGAAATGAACCACTTGCCGGAAGCGTACGAGTTGAGCCAATACCTGCGTTTCCCGAAATTCTTCCGAGGCTATTTCGATGCAGCGGAAGGGGTGGATACGTATGTCGACACGCACGGTTTTACGAAAGGCAATGTCTTCATTAACGGCTTTAATCTCGGACGCTACTGGAATACAGCGGGTCCGCAGCAACGGCTCTACTTGCCAGGCCCATTATTGAAAAAAGAAAACAACGAAATCGTCGTATTGGAACTGGAAAATACGACAACCGATAAAATCCAATTGCTGGATCAGCCGAAGCTCGGCTGAATGAGGGTTAACTAGAAGGGATGGAAGACAATGATTAACGATAAATTACCGAAGATTTGGCACGGCGGGGACTATAATCCGGAACAATGGGATTCGAAAGAAATTTGGGACGAAGACGTCCGGATGTTTAAGCTTGCTGGAATTGATGTTGCGACCTTAAACGTCTTTTCATGGGCGCTCAATCAGCCGAATGAAGACATGTACAATTTCGACTGGCTGGATGACAAAATCAACCGCCTTTATGAAAACGGCATCTATACGTGCCTGGCAACCAGTACGGCAGCGCATCCGGCATGGATGGCGAAAAAATACCCGGATGTTTTGCGTGTGGATTTCTACGGCAGAAAACGCAAATTCGGCAGCCGCCACAACTCGTGCCCGAACAGCCCGACGTACCGCAAATACTCAGAGCGGATCGCCGAAACATTGGCGGAGCGCTACAAAGACCATCCGGCTGTATTGATTTGGCACGTGTCGAATGAATACGGCGGCTACTGCTATTGCGACAATTGCCAGGACGCTTTCCGCGGCTGGCTGAGCGACAAATACGGCACGCTTGAAAAACTCAACAAAGCGTGGAATACCGGATTCTGGGGCCACACGTTCTACGAATGGGACGAAATTGTTGCACCGAATATATTGAGCGAAGAACGCGAAGACAATGTATCCGATTTCCAAGGCATTTCACTCGATTACCGCCGTTTCCAGTCCGACAGTTTGCTCGATTGCTACAAGCTGGAATACAACGCCATCCGGAAACATGTGCCAAACATCCCGATTACGACAAACCTGATGGGTACATACCCGATGCTCGATTACTTCAAATGGGCGAAAGAAATGGACGTCGTTTCTTGGGACAACTACCCGGCGATCGATACGCCGTTCAGCTACACAGCGATGACGCACGATTTGATGCGCGGACTGAAAGGCGGCCAGCCGTTCATGCTGATGGAGCAGACGCCGAGCCAGCAAAACTGGCAGCCGTATAACTCCTTGAAGCGTCCAGGCGTCATGCGCTTATGGAGCTATCAGGCAATCGGCCGCGGGGCAGATACGATTCTTTACTTCCAGCTGCGCCGTTCAGTCGGTGCCTGCGAGAAATACCACGGAGCGGTCATTGAACACGTTGGGCACGAAAACACGCGTGTCTTCAATGAAGTTGCGCAACTGGGGAAAGAACTGAACCAACTATCCGATACCTTGCTTGATGCGGGGGTAAACGCTAAAGTGGCGATTGTCTTTGACTGGGAAAACCGCTGGGCGACTGAACTGTCAAGCGGACCTTCCGTTTCACTCGACTACGTCAACGAAGTCCATAAATATTACGACGCACTCTACAAATTGAATGTCCAAGTCGATATGATCGGCGTCGAAGAAGACTTGAGCAAATACGATGTTGTCATTGCACCAGTCCTTTATATGATCAAAGAAGGCTATGCAGCGAAAGTAGAGAAGTTCGTCGAAAACGGCGGCACGTTCCTGACGACGTTCTTCAGCGGCATCGTCAACGAAACCGATATCGTGACACTGGGTGGCTATCCTGGTGAACTCCGCAACGTACTTGGCATTTGGGCGGAAGAAATCGATGCACTTCATCCGGACGAAACGAATCAAATCGTCATGAATGAAGTCCGCGGCAAAATGAGCGGCAAGTACTCATGCAACTTATTGTTTGATTTGATTCATACAGAAGGCGCTGAAGCTGTCGCAGAATACGGTTCCGATTTCTACAAAGGGATGCCGGTCCTGACCGTCAACCAATTCGGAAAAGGGAAAGCGTGGTATGTAGCGTCAAGCCCGGATGCGGAATTCCTCGTCGATTTCCTCCAGACCGTATGCGAAGAAGCAGGCGTCGAGCCATTGCTTGCTGTTCCGGAAGGCGTGGAAACAACCGAGCGCGTGAAAGACGGACAAACTTTCTTGTTCGTGTTGAACCACAACAACGCAGAAGTCACGATCGAACTTCAAGACAGCCAGTACAAAGAACTGCTGTCTGATGAAGAAGTAAGCGGCAATCTTGTGTTGAAAGAAAAAGGCGTTTTGATTTTGGCAAAAGTATAAAGTCAGGAAAGCCCAAGTTCTCTTTGAGAATTGGGCTTTTTCTATTTGAAAACTACTATCGCTTTAGGATTAGGCATGTGTAGTGGATGACTCTTTATTGATATGTTTTATTCAAATTTACGGTACTTTTGATGTATACTAAAATGCTTACTTATTGTAATATAAAGGGAGAATGATAGATTTAAAGAAATGCAGATGACGATATTTATAAAATTTTACTATCAGAAAGAGGGAGCTAGTTGAAAATTCACGTACAAAAATTTATCTTATCCATTTTAGTGGCAAGCGTTGCGTTGACTGGTGGAGTAGGCAGTGCTTTTGCTCAAGAAACAACGACAATATCCAATACGCAAGCATATGAAGTTCAGCAAAACAACCAAGATGCCAAGTATTCAAAGAAAGTCATGAAAGCAGTCCGTGTCAGTTTAGGGGTAGATGCGAAATCCACACAATCAGATAACGTGATCGAACAGATGCCTAAAGTAAAAGTAATGGACCATTACTTATCTTCTTTTGGCAAAAAGATTAAAGGAAACGAAGTTCGTCTTGCAGTAGAAGAAATTTTTGATATTGATTTAAACTACGTTTCAAAAATGGATTATGGCAGCAAACTGGCGATCTATCCCTCAACTGTGATGGAAGCCCTGCGCGTTTCCTTGAAAGAAGAACCGACATCTATAACGCAGGATGGACGGATTATGGGGATGACAAAGAACGAAGTAATGGACCGCTATATCAAAGAACATAATTATTCACTCAGTGGAGAAGAGAGCCGTATCTTGATCAATCAGATTTTCGGTGTTAATTTAACCGGTATTTCTAATTTGGAACATATGCAATTGGCCATCAGCTCTAAAGGCCAATGGATTGTGAAAAGTGACACGGATTTATTTGTACTCGCATCCAGTTTAGATGATGTGGACGTTTCTATTTACACAACACCGTATTTCAAAGAACTGACTGGCAGCGATCAACTGCCGGAAACCTTGAAAAACAACTTAATGAAAATCGGATTTACTTACAATGAAGAAGCCAACCTCCTGTACTATAAGAACCCGACTGGTGAATCTGTTCCAGATGTATTTAAAGGCCAAGTGATGGGGATTCTGATCAACACGATTATGGCAGAATACAAGAACTGATACAGCAATGCCAGGGCGATGTAAGTGGTTGAAGCTGTAAATTAAAAATACAAAGGATTGGACAGGATAGCCTGTTCAATCCTTTTTTTATGGATAAAGCGAGATCACCATTAGAGTTTGACTTTGTTTTAACGATTTTCAGAGAACATAGCAGAAAATTTATTTGGAAAATAATAGTTATAAATGACCATAAAACAAATTACTTTATAAGGTAAAATGTGATGATGAATAGTAATTTTCCTGAAATATGAACGCTTGGATATTCTTTTGAGGAAGTCGGATAAAATTTCCTGATTTTGTAATCTGCGTATCGGTAAGATAAAGAATGGAGGCTCGGTTTATGGAGAAAGAACAAACCAGGTATACCCGGTTGGCCCATATAACGAAATTGATCAATACGAAGTTTGAATTGCGCCCATTGTTGGAACACGTCATTACTGCCATATCTGAAGAAGTGGTACGATGCGATTCTGTCGGTATTTACTTGCCGCAAGAGGACGGGAATTTCCGTGGATATGTAGGCAAACCGGAAGTCATCAATGGCATGACACTCGATATGCATATGGTGGATACGGAATTTGATTTATTGGCGAAAGAAGTCATTGAAACCCAGAAGACCATCTATATCCCGGATACGGCAAAAGACAATCGCCCTGACCCAAGAGCAGTAGCGGGGTTTGGCATCAAGTCGCTGCTGGCTCTTCCGATATCGTACGAAGGGGAATTGTTCGGTCTTGTTTTCCTTTTTGACTACGGGATTCCAATGGATCTGACGGCAGATGAAATACAGACGGTAGAAGCTTATGTCAACATGGCGGGCGTCGCGATCCGGAACGTTAAGAACCTGAAACGAAAAGAAAACCTCTTGTCGGAAAAGCAATTGCTATTGGATCTGACGCGGGATTTGTCAATGAGTTCTTCCATGTCCGAGGTTATGGAGAAATGCTTCCATTACATCGGAAGGGTTCTTAAAAATGACAATATCGGCGTCCATTTATTGGATCCGATCGCAGGTGCAAAAATCAAGCCCTCCAATTTAAGCGCTAAAAGCGAATGGGAAGAAGACGAATGGCTGAAAAAACACAACGATTTGCAATTTGACCCTTCAAACGATCTCGTCTTTGATGCAGTGATCCGCTCTAAAAAGTCAGTTCATATTGCCGATGTCACAAAAGATGCACGAGTGAACCAGGAAGTCTGTAAAGCATTCGGATTTGAAGAAATGCTGATGCTTCCTTTTGTATCGATGGGAGAGGTTCTGGGAGCCTTGGTTCTTGTCAGTTTCAACAAAAACGAACAGACCTTTCATACATCAGACATAGCGTTGGCCCAGTCCATTGCCGAAGCTACAGCTTCGACACTTTCGAACTTGCTGTACATGGAGAAACAGGAAGTCCTGATAGAGGATAGAACTTCCGAAATTCTCCTGAAGAACAATGAATTAAAGAAAGTGGTCACAAAGCTCGAGAATATGGGGCGGGAAAAAGAGCTGATTTTGAACTCAGTGGAAGAAGGCATTTTCGGTTTGGATTTGGACGGAAAGATTACGTTTTGCAACCGGGCTGCAGATTTCATCTTAGGTTACAGGAAAAACGAATTGATCGGACAGTCCTATAAAATACTCATGAATAAAGACGAAGAGTTGACGGAAACATCCTTCCAGTTGAAGGAAGATCCAAAATTCCGGAAAAAAGATGGCATTGATTTCTCAGTTGAATATGTAGTTTCCTCGATAAAAGAGAATGGGAAGATCATTGGAAAGGTGGTCACGTTCCGAGACATTACGAAGAGAAAACAACTGGAAAAAGAAATCAGTCACCTCGCCTATTATGATCACCTGACGGATTTGCCGAACCGGCTCATGCTCAATGACTTCTTGAACCAGGAAATCGAACAGGCGAAGATTTCAGGTCGAAAAGTGGCAGTGCTGTACTTGGATTTGGATCGCTTTAAAATCGTCAATGACAGTCTGGGCCATAGTTACGGAGATGTTTTGTTGAAGGATGTTTCCAATCGGTTAAGCCGCAATATCCCAAAAAGAGCATTTGTGTCGCGCCAGGGCGGTGATGAATTCACCGTTATCTTGCCTGGATTCGACAACGATCACGAAGTATTAACTCTCGTTGATCAACTGGTGGATTCGTTTGCCGAACCATTTTTGCTGAATGAAAATGAAATTCATATCAAAACCAGTATTGGAATCAGTCTATTTCCGGAAGACGGCGCCACAGCTGAAGTGTTGATCAAAAACGCAGACGCAGCCATGTACAAATCGAAAGAAAAATCCGGCACGTACCACCATTTCTTCAGCAGTGAAATGAGCGACAGGAGCCTGGAGAATATTTTTTTGGAAAATGCCTTGTATAAAGCGTTGGAGAATGATGAACTCAGAATTCATTACCAGCCTCAAATCGACAGCAGAACCAATCGCATTATTGGCGCAGAAGCATTGATTAGATGGAGCCATCCCACAAAAGGAATGGTCTCTCCAATCGACTTTATTCCGACTGCGGAGGAGACAGGATTGATTGTGCCGATTGGAAAGTGGGTGCTTTTTAATGCCTGTAAACAATTAAAAAGTTGGCATGCTCAAGGATTTGCAGGGATGACGGTTTCGGTAAATTTGTCCGGCCGGCAATTTCAAGAAGATGATCTGCTTTCCATGATTGAAGGGGTTCTGGCAGAGACCGGTTTAGCTCCGGAATTCCTGCACATCGAGTTGACCGAAAATCAGATTTTCAAAAATACGTATGTGACCTTGGAAAAAATGAGAGAGATCAAAACGCTGGGTGTTAAGATCGCCCTAGACGATTTCGGCACAGGTTATTCATCTTTGGGTTACTTGAAGAATTTCCCGATCGATACCTTGAAAATCGATCGATCGTTCATGCTGGATATTCTGACTGACAAAGACAATGCCGCCATCACAAGCACCATCATCACACTTGCTCAAAATCTGGATCTGGATATCATTGCTGAAGGCGTCGAGACAGAAGAGCAACTGGATTTCCTCATGGCCAGAAGCTGCTTTAACATTCAAGGGTATTATTACAGCAAACCTTTGGAAGCTGAGGCGTTGGAAGACTATATCAAACAAGTTTCTTTAAGGGAATAAAGATACAGGGATCATAGGCTAGGTGCCGGAGCCTTCGCTCCAGGACGGACGCTTTCCGCGGACTCGCGCCGAACTAACTCGGACTGGCGCCCGAGTGGATTACTTTTATGTCGCTAACGCTGCTCCCGCAGGAGTCGCCGCCTTGCGCTCCGGATCCTGGAAAAGCTGAATTACGAATCGTCTTAATCCATCGATTTCTTTAGGAGCAACAATGTCTTGAAATTATTTCCTGTTTCAAGGCGAGATGCCCAAACGGATCGGCTACAAACACTCTTTTGCGACGAAGCTAGCAGCGATGCCGTAGCGTGGGTTGTCCAGTGATCACGAGGAAGAAGAAAAGCCTACGGAAAGCGAAGTGGTCGGTCCGGTTGGCTTTATCCATCTTTATTCAACAAGTCTAGATTTTGTCTACAGCTTAGTTCTTTTTGAGAACTGGGCTTTTTCTCTTTCAGCGAACTTGCATTGAAAGAATTATAAGCTCACAGTATAATCGGTACAAAATAATGTAATGTGAAATGAATGAGGTCACGGAAGGGGATGTACAAGGGATGATTTCATTAAGAAATGTTCAAGCCGGTGATTTAGAACAGCTTTTAGCAATCGAAGATGAAGGCTTTTCAAAAGAAGAAGCCGCCACAAAAGAAGCGATGATCGAGCGGATCTACACGATAGCCGATACCTTTATCGTTGCAGAAAAAGACGGGGAGATACTGGGGTACATCAATGGTCCGATCATCAACCAGCCTTACATAACCGACGATCTTTTTGAGGCAATTGAAAAGAACCCGAAAACAGGTGGATACCAAAGTATATTGGGAGTAGCCGTCTCTAAAAATGCGAGAAAGCAAGGCATTGCACGGATCTTGATTGGAAAAATAGAAGAGCTTGCAGCAGAAAATAAAAGACAAGGCATCACCTTAACCTGCAAAGAAGAATTGGTCTCTTTCTATGAAAAACTGGGCTTTGTCGATCACGGCCTGTCGGAATCACAACACGGCGGCGTGAGTTGGTACAACCTGGTGAAAGAAACTGAGGATAAGAACTGAGTAAAGGCGTGGACAGAATCAAGCTGTCCACGCTTTTTTTATTTAATAAGAGGTAGTTTTCAAGCAGGAAAAAACTTAAGGCTTAGAGAAAGTACAGCTAATAAATTGTTTCGGAATAAAGGAAAGGAGAAGTGGGAAGGATGAAGAGCATCGTGAAGACCTTTTACGTAAGTGCTGCGTTGTTGCTATTGGCTGGCTGCGGTGAAGAAGATGCGCCAATCATGGATCCTTCAAGAGGCAATGAAGAAACGGAGGAAATGCCGTTAGAAGAAGGTGGAAAAGAAGGAGCGGAAGATGAAGCGATAACAGATGAAGCCGCTTCCGATTCAGGGAAAGATGCCTTATCCCAGTATTCCAGCGAGCAAATTGAATACGCCAGAGTGTGGCGGCAGCTCGGGCCGAACCAGGAGATAGACGGCTTGTACGTTCAGCAAATTCCGGAAGGCACGCCGCTCAATCCGGACGATGACACAAGCGCCGCGTATCCAGAAGACGTCATTCAGCTGGCAGGATCGCGCTTAGCGGATGGTTCCGTGACCTACAGCAGCAATGGCGACGGCACGGTCAATGTGTACAATGTGCCGCTGCGCTGGGACGGCGAATATCCGACAGGGGAAGATTTCTACAACGAGATTATTGAAGGGACGGAACTGGTAGAGATTGAGCCGGGGGTGGATGAGGAAGTGATCCGGTTGATTGAACTGATTGAAGATCAGCCGTAAAAAATCTTTCCTAAGTGAGCTTGTTTTAAGGAGGTCGAATATGGCTTTAGAGATCAAACGATGGCCGAAAAAGACCATAGCAGCCGGCTACCGCCATACCGTCGGACTCCAATCAACTGGCCGAGTTCTAGCTGTGGGGGACAATAAATATGGCCAATGTGATGTCAGCGATTGGCGAGACATCGTAGCAGTAGCAGCGGGAAATGCTCATACCGGAAGTTCTCATACGGTTGGCCTTCAAAGTGACGGGAAGGCACTCGCTATTGGCTGGAATAAATACAATCAATGCGAGGTAAACGACTGGCGAGACATTGCTACGATAACGGCAGGATGGCGCCGGACGGTTGGATTGAAAGCTGACGGCACCGCAGTCGCAGTTGGTCGGAACAACGAATGCCAATGCAATGTCAGCAGTTGGCGAGACATCGTCTCGATTTCAGCAGGCGATTGGCATACACTTGGTCTCCAAAGCGATGGTACAGTGGTCGCTACTGGAAACAACCGCTACGGCCAATGCAAAATGAACGACTGGCGAGACATCGTTGAAACAGGAGCCGGGTATCTTCACAGTGTTGGACTCGAATCGGATGGTACAGTTGTGGCTGCTGGGTTGAATAAAGACGGGCAGTGTGATGTAGAAAGCTGGAGGGGTATTGTCGAGATCGCGGCTGGCAGCAATCATACTGTTGGCCTCCAAGCGGATGGCAGTGTAGTCGCTACCGGTCGTAATACAGAAGGGCAATGCGAAGTGGGCGGCTGGTCCGATATCATAACCTTAGCGGCAGGCTGTGCTCATACGATTGGATTGAGAGCAGATGGAACCATTGTAGCAACAGGTCGAAATGAGGAAGGGCAGTGTGAGGTGAATGGGTGGAATTGTATTCAGCTATCTAACAGATGAAAAAATCGCAGATGGGTGAGATATTGTGAATAAGATAAACCTGTTAGCCTCATAATAAAAATCCAAACTAAAAGAGTCAGGACCGATTTACAGGGTCCTGACTCTTTTTATAGATAGCTTTTCCTTAATTTACTTAGATGGAATACAGCTAGCTAATCTCAACCTCATAACAGTTATCTCTTCGGAGCCAGTTCCACAGCTTGACGCAACGCTTCGACTAAACTGTTTTCATCGGCAATGCCGGTGCCGGCAATGTCGAAGGCTGTGCCGTGGTCAACGCTGGTACGGATGATCGGCAGGCCAACAGTGATGTTGACGCCGGCTTCGAGCCCAAGCACTTTGACTGGCGCATGGCCTTGGTCATGGTACATGGCGACCACAATATCGAAATCTCCCCGAACGGTTCTGAAGAACAGGGTATCGGCTGGAAGAGGTCCTTGCACATCGATTCCTTCTGCGATAGCTTTTTCAACAGCCGGAATTACTTTTTCTTCTTCTTCGCCGTATCCGAACAAGCCGTTTTCGCCGGCATGCGGGTTGATCCCGCAGACGGCAATTTTAGGGTTTGGAATGCCTGCTTTCGTCAATGTGCTGTGAGCAAGGTGGATGACGTGCAGGACGCGTTCCGGAGTGATCATCTGGATGGCATCAACGATTCCTACATGCGTCGTGACGTGAATGACTTTCAAGTTAGGTGCAGACAGCATCATGGAATAATCTTTGGTGCCCGTCAGTTCAGCCAAAATTTCTGTATGGCCCGGATACATATGGCCGCCTTTTTGCAAGGCTTCTTTATTCAACGGAGCGGTGCAGATGGCATCGATTTCGCCTTCGTTCGCTAATTTGATCGCTTTCGCTAAATATTGAAATGCCGCGTTTCCAGCTTCCGGCGATACTTCGCCGATTGGCAGGTCGTCCGTTAGCAAGTCTAAGTCCAAAATATCAATGACGTCTTTCTCAAACTTCGCCTCGGAAGGATTTTCAATGCGATGAATCGTTTTTGTACTGTTTGTAAATTTCTTAGCGCGTTCTAAAATCGAAGCATCTCCAATGACAAACGAGCGGCTGGTTTCATGAACTACGTCGTGTTCAAAGCTTTTTAGGATGATTTCGGGTCCGACCCCAGCTGCGTCACCCATGGTGATTCCGATAATTGGTCTAGTCGTTTGCATGTAATCCTGCTCCCTTCAAATAATCTACTGAATGGCTGATGGATTCAGTTGTTCCAAATCCGCCAGCTTTGGTGATGATGACAATGTCTTTTTTATTCCATTTGGCGACACCGAGCGGGAGGCCGGCTTCGACTTCAAACAGCAGCTCCATGTCGTGAATGCCAAGCACAGCGCAAATATCTTTTGCCGTATCGCCGCCGGTCATAATGATGGCATCGAAGTCTGAGACCGCGAGCGCCTTTTCTACAAGATGCCCTAATCCTTCCGATATGCCTTTACTGGTCTGATGAGCCGTCAACTCATTGGCGGAAGCCCATGCACTGACTTTATCACGATTTTCCTGTGAACCGTCTACATAAAGGGCTGCGCTGTCCCAATCTGCGGGCTGTCCGAGATCGTCGACTCTTTTTAATGCGCGTGCTGGAGCAGTCAATAATTCCAACGGGTCGATTTCAATCATTCGCGTTGCGGACCGTTTTTCCAAAGCAGCTAGTTGATCCTGCGTTTTCCCGGACAAACTGCCGGAGACGACCAGGACTTTGCCAATCGGACCATCAAAAGATCCTTTCGGGTCTATGTGTTGCATCGGCGCGTACAAATGATTGATCATGCCAGCCGATCCCGCCCAGCCGATGCTGAAGTCTAATTTTGCTTCAAGAGCGGCAAGCAGTGGAAAGTCCGCTTCTTCGGTGACATCACAGACGATCCAGGTGACACCAGCCTGTAGTTGTTCTTCTACCCATTTTTCTGGAGACTCACCGTAAAGAATTTCGCGGTCCAGAACCGCAATTCCAACGCCTTCCATTGCCAATAAATCCGGGAGGAAATCGTGCAGAACCGGTGTTTTAGGATCATGGGCAAATTCTGTTTCCGTAACAAGCTGCCCGTTGATGTAAAGCTTTCCGCCTTCAACGGTCCGGCCCATGCTCGGAAAGGCAGGTGCTACAAAAATAACGTCCAAAGCCGTTGCATCCTGCATTGCTTTTAGTTCGGCTGCCACACTGCCGCGCAAAGTGGAATCGATTTTTTTGTAAAAGGCAGTGACGCCTCTTTTTTTCAGGCCTTCAATTTCTTTGAAAACAGCCTGGTAGGCCTCTTCGCCGTTCATCGACCGGCTGTTGGTATCAACGATCCAGACATCGATAGCCTGATTGTTCGGGTCTGTCTGTTCAGGTGAATCCGTTAAAATCACGCGGGATTTCAAGCCTTTTTGAGCCAGTCTGACTCCGGAATCATTTGCTCCTGTAAAATCATCGGCAATGATGCCAATTTGAGTTCCCAATACCTGTCACTCCTCTAAGCTTGTTTTTTCAGCATTTCTCCATTTTCGAAGATGAATCCTTTACGTTCGAGACGCTTCACCAGGAAGCCGATATACAATGGCAATAAAATCGCGGTTGTCACAGTGGAAGCAGCTACCTGCACTGTTGCAATATCGACTACGGAAGCAAAGCTGGCGCTTGCGGCTGCAATCGCAGCTGGTGTAGCGACGGCATTGCCGGCTGTTGAACCTTCGGCTGCACCAACAATCGGATTCCATTTTAAAGCTTTAAAGATGAAGTATCCAGCGGTACCTGTAATGAACACGGTCATCAGGCCAAGTACGATTCCGCCAAGTCCACCCTGGATAATGGCATTAAAATCAATGCCCATGCCAAGTGCGAAGGCGAAGAATGGAATCAGCATCGAACTGCCGTTATCCAGGAACGAGCGCATATCTTCATCCAAATTCCCGAGAATCATCCCGATGACAATCGGCAGCAAGACGGCGATAAACGAAATAGGCGAGAAGAGGCCATCAACAAAGCCCATGGCTCCGAATATTGCCAATGCCACCATGGTTAAAAACGGTCCATCATTTAATGCCAATAAGGAGTAGGCAGCACGGTCTTCTTTATTGCCGTACTGTCCAACAAGTGCAACAAAAAGTCCGCCGTTGCTGTTCGTCATCGCAGCGATAATCGCAATCGGTGCAAGTCCAAGCCACAATCCATTATCTCCAGCGAACATATAAGCAATCAAGCCGAACAAAGCCCCAACAATCCATTTGGTTGTCAGCAAAGTAGCGCCTTTAGCGAGAGAAACACCGACATTGCGAACATTGATCTGTGCTCCGGTGCAGAGGAGGAATAAAGCAATCAAGGCACTGGCACTGTCAACAAAAAGTGCCTCTGTAAATCCGCCAATCCGCAATAAGTCTGGTGCAACCGTGTTAATAACAGCTGCTAATAATAAAGGAACAACCATCATACCTCCTGGGATACGATCTAATGTAGCTTTAATTTTCATTCTGACCCCTCTTTTCTATTTTATAGTAGTTGCAAAAATCTGATATCAGTAAACGCTTTCATTATTTACTATAAAACTTTTTAAATAAAATGCAACACTTAAAAGAATGTTTTTGTCTAAAAGATGATAAGTAGTTTAAAAATGCAACACTTTAAGTGAAATAAAAACGCAAACTCAGTTTTTGAGTTTGCGCCAAAGAGTAGCTCTGTTTATACCTAATCGGTTTGCTGCTTTTGTTTGGTTGAAATTTTCTTCGCTCAGCACTTGTTCGATAATTTTTTTCTCGATTTCTTTTAAGGTATCATTTTTATCCAAAGATAACTGGTCTGCTTGTTGGAATGCAGTTGTAAACGGCACTTGATCTAAGGTCTCTTTTTCAATCACGTACTCTTTTTCGAAAATCGCCAACTTCTTAACATAGGCTTTCAATTCATTAAGATTCCCCGGCCACTTATAACTCTTCAACTGCTGCATCGCATCATCCCGGACTTTAATTGGACGTGTACCCAGGATCTGGTGAAACTCAGTCAAAAATTGGCGCACCAGGTAGTCGATATCTTCCAGCCGGTCAGCCAAAGAGGGGAGCTGGATTTTTACTGCCTCCTGCAACTCCAGTTCTTCCTCAAAGGAATGGTGCAAAGCCAGCAGTGAGTATATAAGTTGCACATTATTTTCTTCGACATGCACCATTAAGTCTCGGAGTTTATGGGCATGATTCAAGTCAGGTGATTTGCTGAACTCCAGCAGCAAAGTGGAATTTGGTAAAAATTCGATGTCATCTAAGGATGGAAGGGACGCATCTATTTTCACATGAACAAACAAACCATTCTTTTGGTGGAAGGTATGGAGGTAGCGCGCCACCGAAGTTTTACCCGTCCCAGTTTGCCCGATCAACACAAGCGTGTCACCGGCAACGGCGGGTTCTTCAACCAATTTTTTTATCGCTGTCATTTCCGCACTTTCTGCAACAAGAGAAGGCTGTTGAATAAGCTGTTCAATCCTAACAGCGTTCGAATTAGCCGATGCCGTTGAAAGACGTTTAAAATTGAATGAAACAATCTTGCCATCTCGGTCCTCAATGAACTTTGCATGTATGCGGAACGGGATTTTCGCGTCTTCGATGATCTTTATAATTTCTTCGTTTGTTTCGAGCAGCTGCTGTTTTGTGGATGCAAGTTCTTTTTCTGCAACAGGCAGTTTCTTAAAGGCAGTCCAATTTTCGAATAGGATCTGTCCATCTTCAGTCATCAGCAGAACATCTTGTTTCGACTCATTCAGCAATTCCCGCAAAACCCGGAGTGTTTGCTGGCTCTTTTGCTGGGATTTGAACAATTGCCGCGCCTCATCCAACGACTCCAGTATCGATTCCTGTCCCGACTGGATCAGCAGGCCGTTCATCCCGAGCCGCGCTGCTGAGTTGCTGGTAACCACGTCTCCAAGGACTGTTAAATATCCCGCGTTCTTCAATTCGAGCAAAATCGGTTCCACTTCCGATGCGCCAGGAATTGTTACGACTTTCATGTCAATCTCCAGCAGACTGATAATGGAAGCAGCCCCCAGCGTGATATTTGGAAACCCGACCAATGCTTTTTTATCGTTCGAATGGCCAGTCGCCAACATAATGGAACGCAGCAGGTCATAGCCGGATATATGGATATCAACAACCGGCAGGGATACCGCTTCTCTCATCAGCTTCGCGGTTCCGCCGCGGCTAATCAGAATATCGGCTCCATTTTGTTCCATCTTGCGCGCCAGCTCGACGCCTCGCTCCAAATCGCCAACTTCGGCAACAATCAGTAAATCAGACTGCTCTTCCTTTAATTCATCGATAAGCGGCAGCATTGCCTCATACGGTGCAATCACCCCGATGTGAATTTTTCTCATTCCGGCAGCCTCCTCGTTTCCAACTCTCTTTTGCCATTATAACAATTTTACGAAAGGGGACAATGAAATCAGTGAGTGCTAGAAGTATGGGATACCAAAAGAGACAGAAGGGCGAGGAATTCTATAACGACATTATTGAAAATACTGAGGTGAAGGAGATTTCTTTTTTGTAAAAATCTTAGGGATTTTTAAATCAATAGGAAAGGTTACTGACTCTTATTGGGTCCTATCATCTTGTTTTTTCTAATTAACCCTATTTCTTCGTTTTTCAACTAAATATAAAACTAAATAAATTCCAATACAAGATACAAGGATAATTACGAAAGAGTTATGCAAAAGGTTAATATCAATGTCATTGATTTTTTGGTAAGCTATCCCGTCTCTACCGTGTCTTATAATTTGCCAACCGTTATATTCAAGTGTAAAGAAGGAAATAACTATTCCTAAAATGAATCCTCCAATGATTGAAATCCACCCTTTTTTCATTGTATCCACTCCTTAATACAATATACCTTACCATATGGTAAAAGTATGGGAGTTCCAACCTTTATATATCAATAAAAATAGACCTCTAATTGTATTGCTGATTAGGGGTCTATTTGTTTTCTATTTCGTTTTTGTGATTGAAACTGAACGGCTATTCGTAGTAATAAAGGTTGTTAAGTAAAACTTACAGAATCGCTTCCGCAATTACCTTATCAAGTTTGCGGATATCCACTTTCTTCGCCAAATTCAATTTAAACTTGCCGATACTTGTCCATAGTTCCAGCTCCGTATTGAAATCAAACGTGCCGCCGTTTTCCGATGAGTACATGATGATCGATTTGAAAGGAATCGTGTAGACTTCAACCTTCTTGCCAGTCAATCCCTGTTTGTCGGAAATGATAATGCGCTTGTTCGTCACAACTGCTGTGTCGCGGACCGTCTTATAAGCGATTTGGGCTACTTCCCCTGGAACCAGCAACTCATTGACCGACGCCGGTACATCGATTTCTTGCGTAAACGTCCACCCTAACATTGCATTTAACTCTGCCATGAAAAATTCCTCCTTATTGTTTCTGGATTCAGTATGGCATAGCTTGGAAGTCGACGAAAGGGAGGCACTACTTTTAGAAAAAATTCCGTAAAGAAATCGAACAGCAACACAAAGCAAACTCAATGCTTATTGCCAATTAGTTTCCAGCAATTACAGAAGGGTATAGGTGAAAAGAGAGGCTCATTCAAACAATTAACCGAAAGTGGGATTAAATGACCAAACGCGTTAAAAACACGATTTTAGGAACTTTAATTTTTGGTGTGATCGGGTTTGTGGTGACGTATATATTGGATGGTGCACCGGTATGGAATCTGGTCATCGGCCAAGCCCTTGGTGGATTCCTGCTGTATGCATTTATTTTGCCCACCATGGAAACACGAAATAAGCGCAAAAAAGGGGATATCTATGAATAAAAGAAAAATAGTCAGCTGGTTGAAAGAACCGATAATTACAAAGAAAGTCGATCCCTACTTAAGTTTCCTCTTAGCCTTTATGGGTGCGATGATCGGTAGTACGTTTTATCAAAGCACCGATATGTCCTACTGGGAATATATCCTCTGGCTCGTTCCGTTCGCTCTGCTGACAGTCCTTATCATCAAAGTCATAAGCTCTGTATGGAAGAGCAGCAGAAAGCAGTGCGAGGAATGAACGGCAATTTCTGTTCAAGCAGTGAAGCTTCATTTTGCTGGTAACTATTACATAAGCATGACTGGAAGGAAACTGAAAAGAGAGGACTGACTGGGATGAGCAAACCAAAAAAGCTATTGGTGACTGGAATCCTGCTGATTGTTCTTCCACCGCTGTTTATAGTTATGGGTGGAATTCCGGAGTTTAGTGAGCTCATTGGGCAAGGGGAAGGATTTGCCTATGCCTTGGCAGCTTTTCTTTTACTGCTCATCTTCATCGGAGTAGTTTTCCTATTAATTGGTGTTGGCATGATTTTGTTTAGGAGAAGAACTTGAAAAATTGCATGCTACTTTTTGGATTACACTTTGTCTAGGTATAGTAGAGAAAGCCTTTAAGCAGATTGAATGCTTGGAGGTTTCTTTAGCTTGAAGACGAAACTCCACGATTGCCCATCAGCAAATCGTCCTCTCGCCCATCTCAATCTCACCACTCTGCCCATCCAGGTAATCAACGCCCCATTCGCAATTCCCTTCATTTTCCCACTCAACCACATACCGGCCACGCTCATAGCTGATCGAAATGATTTCTACTGTCCCAAACGAATTCGTATGGCGTTGCTCGACAATCGCTTCTGCCTCTGATTCTGTAATCTCCGGCTCGGCGTTGGAGCAGCCGCTGAAGAGGAGAAGGAATGTAAGGAAGATGCCAATACTAGTTTTTTTCATGTGGTTCACCTCTTGTTAGGTAGACGGGCATAAGAGAAATAAGGTTACATAGAAAATTGGAATCAACAAAAACTAGATTTAAAAGAGAAAAGTGATAAAATTGTAAAAATATTTCGTATATTTAACTTAAAACAGTTAAATAATGTTAATATATTTGTATTGAATATCCATATTTAGAGAGGAGCATCCTCATGATCATCTACAACGAAAGCTCTTCAAAATTCATCAACCATGTGCTGGAACAGCGCATCGAATCTGTGCTCCTTGAAAAGGTGCAGGAAAAAATGAATCATTCCGTATCGCCGAGCGAAATCCGTTCGTGGACCAACTCCTTGCCGCAAATGGCCAAGATTCTGCGGGACGCCGATTTGAAAGAAGGTACCCATGTGCTGTTGGAATACAAGCTGCCTTCTACTGAAAAGCGCATTGATTTCCTGATTACCGGGGAAGACAAGACCGGCCGGCAAAATGCGGTCATCGTCGAACTGAAGCAATGGAATAAATCACAGCTGGCGGAAGGGGACGGCATCGTCAAAACCTTCTTAGGCGGTCGGGAACGCGAAACCGTTCATCCGTCCTATCAATCGCTGTCCTATAAACGTTATCTCGAGAATTTCAATGAAGCCTTATACGAAGATTCATCCATCAGCTTAAGCTCCTGTGCCTATCTGCATAATTACATCCCGAACAAACTGGCAGAGCCTTTGCTTAATGAACGCTATACAAGCTATGTCGAACAGTCGCCGATCTATTTCCAATTTGATGATTTGCTGCTGCGGAAGCGAATCAATGACGCGGTCTCAGAAGGAAAAGGCACGGAAATCGCTCGGAAAATCGAAGAAGGGCGTATTCGTCCTTCCAAGAAACTGGTTGAAGCCGTTAACTCCTTATTCGAAGGAAATGAGGAATTCATTCTCCTCGATGAACAAAAGGTCGCTTACGAAAAAGTGCTGTCCATCTATAACGGCATGGATCTGGAAACGGACCAAAAGCATACGATCCTCATCAAAGGCGGACCGGGAACAGGTAAATCGGTTATCGGCTTGAACTTAATGAATTTCCTTTTAGGCGAAGAAGCGACCATCGAATACATTACACCGAACCAATCATTCCGCGAAATCCTTCGGAAGAAACTGATCGGCCGGAGCGGCTTTGTGGAAATACGGAGCCTTTTTAAAGGTTCTGCGTCGTATGTGGAAACACCTGCAAATTACTATGACGTCCTGGTCTGTGACGAAGCGCATCGACTGAAGAGCCAAGGACACATGAAACGTAAAATCGAGGGCGAAAACCAGGCGACTCAAATCATCCGTTCCAGCAGAGTCAGCGTCTTCTTTATCGACGACGAGCAAGTCATCTCCAATAAAGACATCGGCCGCTTCAATCTGTTGCAAGAAGAAGCCAAAAAGCAGAATTCTACAGTTCATGTCGTGGAACTCGATTCACAGTTCCGCTGCGCCGGTTCAGGCAATTACCTGGAGTGGCTAGACAACGTCCTTTACGACCGGAAGCAGGACATCCAGCTGGACGGAGACTTCGACTTCCAAGTCGTTGATTCTCCGCATGAGTTGTACGAAAAAGTAGTAAAAGAAAAAGGCGGCAGGCTGCTCGCCGGCTATGCATGGGAATGGAATACTAAAAGAGTTGATGGAGAACTGCCGAAAGACGTCGTGGTCGAGGTTCATGACTTCGCTATGCCGTGGAACGATCCCGCCCGCATCGACTGGGCCATCCATCCGGAAGGCTCCGACCAAATAGGCTGCATCCACACCGTCCAAGGACTTGAAATGGAATACGTCGGTGTCATCATCGGCAATGACCTAACCTATAATCCGGAAACCCAATCCATTGAAGTAAAGCGAGAGAACTTCAAGGATAAAGGTGCCAGACCGGCGAAGCCGAAAGGGAAGTACGAGGTTGATCCGCTTGATCAGTTGGTGAGGAATACTTATAAGACGTTGATGACGAGAGGGATGAAAGGTTGTTATGTTTATTGTGTGAATTCGAAATTGGCGAAAATTTTATGATAATTATATTTTTAAATGCCAACTTATTGCTCATTAGGAGAGGTTTTTTTGAATAAAAAAAGATATTTGTATATATTTGTGAATATATTTGTAATGTTAACCCTAGTATGGAATTGGAAAGAAATTCATGACATAAACAAGGATATAAAAACTCTAGTTATAAATGTCGGCATAATCATTATAATAATAAATATTCTTTTGTTTTTTCTTGATATTTTATATAATAAATTTTTTGTTTGGTATGAGAAGAAATCTAGAGAAAAATATAATTTCTATCAATGGATTGGGAATCCTGATCCCCCAATTAACATGTATGAAGAGTTCAAAAACAAGAAAGATTTTTCTCCTAAAGATTTCAACGAAAACTGTAGATTAATTAAAACGAAAGTTAAAGAAGAAATGGCCTCTTTAAATAAACTTAAGAGTTACAAGACGTTCTTAGAGCTCCAAATAAATAGTCCGCGTTTGAATGCAGTTATGAACTCTTTTCAAACCATTCTGATTGCTATAATTACTGCTACTCTTATCACTTTTTTAAATTTCTTTGATGTGGAATCCAAAATATTGGTAATTAGTTATTTTGTATCTATAATACTTGCAGTTGGACTTTTTAAAGGTATCGATTTTTTTAGCAATGAAATTGACAGGAATAGACTCTTACTAATCTTAGTAAACGAATGTATTGAAGAGTTTGATAGTTAGGTATTGATTCTTTTATAAAAGTAAAGAGATAATTCTAAACGTTCCGAATGTACATTACAATTTGTATTGCATATATTGACAGACTTATGAAATTAATGTTTCATAGTCGCCCATTTAATATATTCAGGTTATAAATTGTTTGGGAATAGTGTGGTCCGAGGAAGCGGATTTATCAAGAGGAATATCGCTGATGGGAGAAGGAAATCAAATGAGATACTATTTTAAAGAATTTATTAAAGAGAATTATAAAGGAAAATCGGATGCTTATTTATTTATTTTTTGGTCTGCATATAAAAATATAAACTCCAAAGGAAGACTTAGTAATTACATAAAAGAAGAATTACAAAGTATTAAACTAGCAGGCATTAAAGAAAAAAGAAAAAAAGGAGAAGATTTAATTTTAAAGTTAAAAGTAAAGGGGAACGTGAGCTTTACAAAAAATTATCCACACATAGAGTCTATTCAAATAAAAGACTTTAAAGGATTTGGATCACATAATGAAAATGATAAAGGTAGTTATACAAAAGTTGATAGATATAAGAATATTTTTTTTGGACCGAATGGGGCAGGGAAAACTTCATTTTGCGAAGCATTAGAATATAGAGTTACCTCGGATATTAAGGAAAGAAAAAGAAGAAGTATAGCGTTAAAGGATTACATAACAAGGGGAGGAAATAGACCATCTGTAAACGTTGTATTCAATAATGATGAAATCGATGAGAAAAAAATGACAGATTATGATAAAGAATTTTTCCATAGATGTTTTATTGAGAAGAATAGACTGCAAGAATTTTCATTATTAGGGTCGAAAGATACGGGCGTAAAAGGATCAGATATTATTGCGAATTTATTAGGGTTACATGAGTTAGATGATTTACTCTCGTCATTTGTAAAACCAAATAGTTTTAAATTGGATGAATTCATTCGTTATGAGGTCGGGGGAAGAAGAAAAGAATCTGAAGAGAAACATCAAGAAAACCTAATTAAAAGAGAAGTTATAAATGAACAAAAACTGAAAGTCTTTTCTAGTATTGTAGAAAAATTTCATTTAATTGATGACAAAAACATCTTGTTAGATATCGAAAGCCTTTTAGAGATAAATAAACAAAGGGCTGAAGATTTAACAAGCCAAAAAGAAACAATGTTACACAAAGAGTTAGTTGATATCGATTCTAATAAAGTTTTCAATGAGATTAAAGCAATGCAGAAGGGTGTTAATTCATATCTAGAATTAGTTAAGAAAATAGGGTCTCGTGCTGTAGAGTTAAATTATGAAAGCTTTTACAATGCTCTAAATAAAGTTGGAACTGACAAGGGTTATTGTCCAGCTTGTAATACTCCAATTGATAAAGTGGCAGTAAATCCATTTGAAAAAGCTAATTTAGAGTTAGATAAATTAAAAGAAATTACGAATATGAAAAGGCAACTAGATTCGATGGAATCTACACTTGATAATCAATTTTATGACTTTTTAAAACAGTTAATAAAAGACTTAAAAAGGAACATGAGTAACTTTGAACAGCTATACTGCTCTAATTTTTTTCAGGCCATTGAACAGCTGGAAGCATCTTTTGATAAACAAACAAAAAATGAATGTGTAAAACTATTTATAGATAAAAATGATTTCCATGTCGAACTTCAAACTTACTTTGATAACCAACGTAACATCTCTTCTGAATTTGAAAAGGATAAAGATATTCTAAAAAGTGTTGAGTTAAAAATTAAAGAATCTGAAGCTTTAATCAATGATTTAACCAATGCTAAAAAACAAATTGGCTTATTTAACAATGAGTTAAAAGAAATTAATAGTCATCTAATAAGCTTTGAAAGTCACCTAGGAGTTTTAAAGGAGCAAGAAGAGAAAGAAGTGGCTTTTAATGAATTTATTTCTAATGTTGAAGGTTCGTACAAACAATTCTATGAAGATTTAACAAAATTTAAATTAGAACTAGAGAAGAAGCAAATCTCCAATATTGAAGGGAAAATTTTAGAGTATTATAATTTGATAAATAAGCATGACGACCTGAGTGAAGTAGTAAATAAAATAAGCTTTAGATTAGAAGAGGATAACTATAGAATTTTTATTAATAAAGGAACTAAGAATCAGGTTATTGATGCTCATGCTTTATTAAGTGAGGGACATTTAAGATCATTAGGGCTCTCCATTATGTTAGCGGTAGCAGAAAAAAATAATGTCCCTTTTATAGTTTTCGATGATATTGTCAATGCAATTGATAGTGATCATAGAGCCAATATTATAGAGATGATGTTTACTAATTCTTTTTTAAAGAGAACTCAGCAACTTGTTACTACGCACGATAGGCTTTTTTGGGAGCGTTACTGTAATTCATTTAATAAAATTAATGGGAAAAAACATACAAGCACTATAAGCCATATATTCAAAAATACTGAGACTGGAACTATTATTAAGCAATACAATATAGATTTTGAATCAAAAATACTCAATGCACTAGATAATTATGATATTAGACAAGCATTGGTTTATTGTAGAATTTGGTTTGAATCAATTGCTACAAGTTATTGTGTGGAGAAAAATTTAGAAATGACAGGCAGATTTACGCATAATAAAACAAGTAATCATTTGAAAGCATCGCTTGAAAGTATATATGAAATTTTGATAAATGAGTTTAAGGATAATGACGATTTACCTATCATTAAAAACGATATAATAAATTGGAAAGGACAAAATCAAGAGCATCATTCTTTTGATGAACATAGCTATAACTTTGTACACTCTAAAAATAGCGATGAGGTATCAAAAACCTTCAATGCGATTCGAAGATTTGCAAATGATTTAAATAAGAAAGAAAGTATAAGTAGAATCAGCAAAGAATTAGAAAGCATAAAAATGCGTTTAATTTCTTCCAACAATAAAGTTACGAATGAAAAATTTAAAGATAAAGCACCCCAAGCTGTAGTAGATAAAGAAATACAAAAAAATGAAGAATTACAAGCAAAAAAAATGGAATATGAAAATGAACTTGAAAGATTACGAATACTTGTTTCCGTGTAAAACCGCTTTCTTGTATTGAATTCAAGACATGCAACAATACTGCATAAGAAGAGCAGGAAATCAGTAGCAGAAAGAATTCGTATTGCATTTATATAGTGACCGGTTAGTATTCATAATTGAACGGCGCCAGAGAACAAATGGGAATGGTTAGGGAATCGTAGAAATTTATAACTCATCTTGTGTTGGAACGAGGCTAATCGGCTCAATTACCCTCGTTTACAATGAACTAGACCTCATTCTGAGAAAAGACGCCTTCCCAATTATTTTTGTCATTATACAATAATTTATACTGCACGCATCGCCGCTCTGAGAAAATCATTTTTCCTCAAGCGGTTCTCTTATTTTTATGAGTGGTTCTCTGCTGTCCGAAGTGGCTCTAAAACTTGTCTATACTGGTTCAATTTTATGGCACGACTTGCTCTCGATTTTGTCCTTCTTCAGCCCAAAAGTGAATAGATTCTTAAACGATTAGAATTAACTATAAGGAGATAGCCACATGCCACTGGAAATCGTACGAAATGACATTACGAAAATGAAAACCGATGCGATTGTTAATGCTGCAAACTCCGGCCTGAAGATGGGCGGTGGTGTTTGCGGTGCCATATTTCATGCAGCGGATCCTCAAGCATTGCAAGAGGCGTGCGACCGCATCGGTCACTGTGCTGTGGGTGAAGCGGTGTATACGGAGGCTTTTTCGCTTGATGCTGACTTCATCATCCACACGGTCGGGCCTGTTTGGGAAGGTGGAGACCATAATGAAGAAGCCCTGTTGCGGAACTGTTACCGCAACTCCCTGGAACTTGCCCACCAGCTCGAATGTGAATCGATTTCGTTTCCGCTCATCTCCACCGGAATCTTCGGCTATCCAAAAGAAGCGGCTTTGCGGATTGCCATTTCAGAAATTGAAGCCTTTCTGATCGATCACGAAATGCATGTCTATCTTGTTGTATTCGACAAGCAGTCATTCGGAATCAGTGAAAAACTCTACCAGTCGATTGCAGCCTTTATTGATGAAAATGAAGTAAGGGAACTGGAGAAGAGGGATAGTCGGTATCGAAGGGTAAGTGAGCCAGAAACTCGCTTGTATCCCAAAATGGAAGAAAACAGAGTGGAAGCCCCAATTGATCTCGAACTGGAAGATCTCTTTCAAGATATGGATGAATCTTTTTCAGAACGGCTGCTCCGTTTTATTGACGAGAAGGGCATGACTGACACACAGACTTATAAAAAAGCGAATATCGACCGGAAACTGTTTTCTAAGATTCGCACTTCCCCTAGATACACGCCTATGAAAAAGACCATCGTCGCCTTTGCCATAGCGCTTGAGCTGGATCTTCACGAAACGGACGAGCTGCTTGAAAAAGCGGGGTACAGGTTATCGCGCAGCCATAAATTCGATCTGATCATCATCTATTTCATTAAACGAAAGAATTACAAAATCCATGAAATCAACGAGGCGTTGTTTGCGTTTGACCAAATGCTCCTGGGTGCTTGAAATGTCGCTTTCATAGCGACCTTTTCATCTCTTAAAAATCATATCCTTAAGTTGTAAAGAAAACTTGAGGAGGAACACGATATGAAAACGCAAACGACAGAACTGGTCTTTATTCTCGACAAAAGCGGTTCGATGGCAGGACTGGAAAAGGATACAATCGGTGGCTTTAATGCATTGCTTGAAAAACAACGCAAGCTTCCTGGAGAGGTCCGTGTCACGACGGTGCTGTTTAATCAGGGGTATGAACTGTTGCACGACCGGATTTCGCTGGAAGGCATTTCTCCGCTGACGGAGACGGATTACGAAGTGGGCGGCATGACAGCGCTGCTCGATGCAATCGGTTCGACGATCCAGAAAATAAGCAACGTGCAAAAAAACACATTGCAGGACCAGCAAGCCGACAACGTGATGTTTGTCATTACCACGGATGGCATGGAGAACTCCAGCTGTGAATACAATTACAAGAAAATCCATGAAATGATTGCGCAGAAGAAAACCGCAGCTAATTGGGAATTCATGTTCCTCGGTGCGAATATCGATGCGGTGGCCACTGCAAACCAATTCGGAGTCGGGGAGGAATTCGCGGTCAACTACCATGCAGACGCGGAAGGCACCCAGTTGAATTACCAAGTGGTGAGTGAAGCGGTCGCTTCTTTCCGGACGGGGAAGAAGATTGATCGTGAGTGGAAGAAGGATATTGAGAAGGATTATAATTCTCGGGCTAAGAAATAAATTGAGTTTCTAGATGAGATGCAATTCTGGTAATATGAAAGTTTTTTAGATAAGTGGGAATAAAACTGTGAACCGAGATTAGATTTGAAAAGTTTGTGGAAGTCATAAAACAAGTGAACGAGCTTCCGTAGTATAGAGAATTAGAACTCGCTGGTTAAGTGCAGACGAGTTCTTTTTTATTAAATTAGCTTGTAATCATCAAATAATTAACTGAATAATCTATATTTTATTTTTTAGAGTGATAAAATTAAAAGGAAATGTAAACTTTCCGCAAATAAGTATATCTTTGCGAATGCTTTTTAAAAGTAAGTAGAAAACTAGAGTTTTAAAAAGGAATTTCATTTCACTATAATACTTAGCATTTTCAATACTTGAAAATTTTTCGGGTGACTCAGTTCATGATGCATACTAATAGATAATAGCTTGTAGATAAAAGTGGAAGGGTGGAGAGAAAGGTAATGACAAAAATAACGGGAAATGCAATTTATGTTCGTGCTCTTTTTAATAACCGCTACACAGTACAGTATTATCAAAGAGAATATAATTGGGAAAGAAAACAGATTGAAGAATTAATTGGAGATTTAACATCTGAATTTCTTGAGTTCTTTGAAGAAAGAGATACACAGCGTGATGTTATTAAATATGGGAGTTACTTTTTAGGACCTATAATTTTAACGAATAGCCATACAATAATTGATGGTCAACAAAGACTTTCTTCGATGACACTTTTACTCATATATCTTAATAACCTACAAAGAAACTCTGCTTTTCCCAAAGTTAATATAGACAATTTAATTTATTCGGAAATGTATGGTCAGAAAACCTTTTGTATTAATGTTGAAGAGAGAGAACCTTGTTTAGCGGGTCTTTTTGAAAACGGGACTTATGATATTTCTCAAGAAAGATCAGAAAGTGTAATTAACTTATTTAACCGATATAAAAATATTGAAGAAATCTATCCAGACAATTTAAAAAAGGAAGCTCTTCCTATTTTTATAGAGTGGTTAATTAACAAAATTGTGTTCATTGAAATAAGGACGGATTCTGAACAAGATGCCCATAAAGTTTTCGTTACGATGAACGACAGAGGACTTAGACTCACTCCAACTGAAATGCTAAAAGGGTTCTTGTTGTCTGAGATTAATGAAAATAAGAAAAGAAACCAAGCGAATGACTTATGGAAGCAAAGAGTTTTAGAGCTAAAAGAGGATGAGAAAGATGGGGATACTGATTTTATAAAAAACTGGTTGAGAGCGCAATATGCTGAATCAATAAGAGAGGGAAAAAAAGATTCGGAAAACGAGGACTTTGAAATAATAGGGACTACATTTCATAAATGGGTGAGAGAAAAACGAGAGTTGATGAGATTAGAAAAAAGTGAAGATTTCGAGAGATTCATTTTATCTGACTTTAAAACTTTTTCGAATATTTACTTGCGTTTAAGAAGCTACGCAAGCTCTTTCAATTCAGACTACGAGTATGTTTATCATAATGCTGATCGAGGTTTTACTTTACAATATCAAATAATCATGGCTGCCATTTCTCCAATAGATACAACCGAAGTTATTAATAAAAAAATTAAACTGGTTTCTTGTTTTATCGATCAGTTTATAGCAACAAGAGTCTTTAATTTTAGAACAGTAGACTATTCTTCAGTTAGATACACAGTATTCAATCTTACAAAAAAAATAAGAAGAAAAAGTTTAACGGAACTTTTAGAAGTATTTAAAGAATATCAATTTCTTCCTGATATGAAAATTCCATTAGAAGGCATAGATAAGTTCTATCTGAACCAATATACAAAAAGGTATATGCTGCATATTATTTCTAGAATGACTTATTACTTAGAAACAAACTGCGGGATAAACAGCAGTTTTCCCAATTATGTTAATCGTCAACAAAAAAATCCTTACGATATTGAGCATATATGGGCAGATGACTTTTCTCGAAGTACTCATCAAAATGATTTTATAACAGAAGATGAATATAGAAATTTTAGAAATCAATTTGGCGGTTTACTAATTTTACCTAAAGATAAAAATAGAAGTTTTCAAGATATGGAATTCGGTAGGAAAGTAATTAAATACGACAGCGAAAATTTATTGGCAAGGTCCTTAAATGCCAACTGCTACGTAAATAACCCATCTTTTTTACGTTTTGTTCAACAAGAAAATCTTCCATTTAAGCCCTATAGTGAATTTAATAAAGCCGATGTAATAGAGAGGCAAAAACTTTATAAAGAATTATGTAAAAAAATTTGGAACAAAAATTTATTTGAAGAAATCGTAAATTCATAAGAAGGTTAAAAATAGATTTAAACAGCTTCCCTGTGTTGAATCCAATTCAAGACATACAATAATACTGTATAAGAAATCCAGGAAAATCAGCAGTAGAAAGAATTCGTTTTATATTTATATGGCGATCTGTAAGTATTCATAATTGGGTTCCATGTAACGCTAGTGGAGAACGCTTACTAAGGGAATGATAAAACTAGTATATTTACGTGGCAATGAGCAAAAGAGGGGTTTTAAAATGAAAACGACCTAAGCAATCGAAATTTTAATGAAACAAGGGGGAAAAGAAGTGAGAAATTCCAATGATTTCCTTGCCGCCTTCAATCGAATTGAACAGTTCTTAAGCAATGGAAATTCGAGTGAAAGATATAGACCGTTCACACAATTGGTGAGAGACCAGACAAAAAGTAACGTTACCGTAAAACGAAATGAAGATCGATTGATCAAATTTGCAACTCTCCGAAATGCCATTGTCCACGAATCCACTCAAGGAGCTTATGCAATAGCTGAGCCTCATAAATCAGTTGTTGAAGAAATTGAAAGGGTTGAAAAAGAATTGACAAACCCACCAAAAGTAATAACTCACTTTAATAAGAAAGTGGAGACCTTCAAGCACAATAATTCAATGGCTGAAGTACTAAAGATAATACGGGATAGGGACTATACTCAGTTTCCTGTTTATCAGGAAGAGGAATTCATTGGCTTATTAACCGAGAACGGTATTACGAAATGGCTAGCAAGAAATATTGAAGAAGATATTATTTCTCTCGAGGAAACTAATCTTATAGATATCTTGGAATTTGAAGAAGAAGCAGATAACTATATTTTTATTGGAAGAGAAATAACGGTATACGAAGCTGAAGAGATATTTAAAGACTTTTCTTATACGAGAGCGAGGTTAGATGCATTACTGATTACTCATTCAGGTAAAAAGAAGGAAAGTTTGCTGGGGATCATTACAACTTGGGATATCCTTCAATTATATAAAACATAAATCAGGTTCCTAAGAAAGAAACAATTCAATTTATGAATGAACTACAATTAAAACCGCTTCCCTTTGTTGAACCCAATTTAATACACGCAAAAATACTGCATACAATAACTAAGAAACTAGGCAGTAAATAGAATTACCATTGGATCTATATAATTATCGGTAAATATTCTTAAGTGAGTGGTATACAGGGAGAGCCTAGGTGCTGCTGGAAACCGGAAATATAAAGGGAAATATTTTCTGGTGATTTTGTGGCAGTGGCTGCCGTGATAACTGTGTCGCACACTGGGGACAGCTTTAAGTAGTTGAAAGAAGTACTTTGAAAAGACCATAATTCTTAGACAAAAAGTGAACCGCTTAGCTAGGTCTAACAAAATTTAGCTATACAAAAAATGCATGAAAAATGCCATCCCTTTCTGGACTGGAGTCATCTTCCTGCATTTTTTATATTTTAGCAATAATACTACAGTTTTAATATAATGAAATGGGAGAATATTGATAAAAATCTTGCTAGTGTTACAGAATTTTTGTAGTCATCAAGCCTTCTTTTGTTGGCTTAAAAACATTTCATATACGGATTTTAATTGATCTGCATTTAATTCGATATCATTTTCGTGCATATACTTAACAGCATATCCAAGTGCTACAGTAGTTGCTCCAGCGACACTTGCACCAATAACAAGACCAGCACCCGGAACCACTTTTACAATTTGACGGAATACTGTTTTACCGATGTTTCCTATAACAGTAGCGATAATTAATTCCTTAGCATGCTCTTTCGAGATCGGTTTATTGTAAAGCGTAGATAACTTTATTATTAATCCTACTTGGATGCTGACAAGGGGAACAAAATCAGCTCCCGGAATTGGAAGAGCCCCAACCGCGGCCGAAGAAGCGCCTGCGCCTATTATCCATCGATTTGCGATTGAGGTCTTGTCCTTTAAATTTGCAGCCAGTAAAATATCTTTAGATTTTTTTTCGAGAATATCCATCAATTTATTTTGAAGGAAGGAGATGTTTTCACCCGTTCTTGAAGAGATAGGTGCGACTGGATAGTTGTAATCAGTATTATCTTGTATATATTTAATAAGTTCTGAAATTTCGTCAGCGGCATCAATTTTATTTAAAACAATGATGATGTCTTGATTCACTTTTTCAATTTCTTTTAAGTTTTTAAGTTCACTTTCAGAAAGAACAGTTCCAGCAGCATTTAAGAAAAACAGAATTACATCGGAGTTTTTATAGTACTTTAAAGTGATATCCGAATTAGTTTTCACAACGTCATCTAGGCCTGGAGTATCGACAAAAATAATATTCTCTCTGTAAGCAATCTCTTTAATTTCTTTTGTCTCTCCTGGCTTCGCACCGACACTTACAACGTCTTCCTTCATGAGTCTATTTATTGTAGAAGATTTACCACAGTTAACATCACCTACCATTGAAATTATTAACTTGCGAGTTAATTGTTCATTAATTTCATCGCTTTTTTGCTTAAAAATATCCTCAAAAATATTATCGAAGTTCTCAAAACCTGAAACCATTCAATTCACTCCTTTTTGTGTATTATACCATTAAAATGTTATTATTTTCCTGATTATTAAGTAACAATAAAATATAATTGTTAATAAACAGGGGTTTTGAGCTTTTCAAAACTGCTTAGCTGTGTTGAACCCAATCGGAGAAATCAATATTACTGCATAAGAAAACAATGAAATCAGTAGTAGAAATATTCCTACTGTTTTATATGGTGATTAGTAAACATTTAAAATTGAGCGGCACACAGAGAACAATTGATTTTGCAGACTATCAGGGCTTCTCGACCAAGTCGTACTCTGAAACCTTTGCGAGCTATATAAGGTGGAGCAAGTGGATTTTAATGAAAAAGAGAAAAGTTGTCTCTTCGATGAGTTCTGCTAAGTTAGGTGTGGAGTCTTGAAATTTTTTGTTGAAGAAAAAACAGTGAATGTCCTGTTAGTAACTACTGGCAAATCTCAAATCGAAAAAGGTCGCGCAATAATTAGTGTCGGCCGTTTTCGTTTGCTCTCATAAAATCTTCTCTGAAAATAAATAATTCACTGAAGCATCACCAGCGTTCGGCTAATTGCATCTAAAGATCTTTTTCAGTTCATTATTAAATAGTAGTCTCTTCATCTTGAACCTTAAAAACCTCATACTCTACATCATCCAACTTCCTCGTCCAGCGCAGTCCTGAAACCTCTGGAAGTAATGAACGGTAATGGCCCCAGTTTAGTACATGGATAACTTGCAGTTCCTTGTCTGGAAAAGACGAGATGCTTCTAGCATTGTAGGCAGGCTTATGTGTATAGATTAACAGTCGTTCTGCCAAATCAAGATATGTAGACCAGATTTCATCATTTAGCGGTTGTGAGCCGTGAAGCCGGCCGATATAGATTTTATGATTGTTAGAGTCATTGGTATACAACCAATTTTCCTGAGAAATCCGTTTGCCCAAGGTTTGGTAATCGGCTTTGCCTATATACAACAAGACATTACTTCCATATACAGGATGCGTCCCGTAAATTTGATAGATCCCATAGTCGATCTCGTCATTCATCAGCATTGGTAAATCCTCTAATTTATAAGAACCTTCCCAGTGAATCTGGATTAGGGTTGAAGCGTTAACTGTCATAAAGTTTCTCCTTTCAAGCTATCTAATTTCTGTATTACAGAAAATACCATGAAACCTATAAAAGTATTTTCGTTATTAATCATATTACTTCTATGGAGAAAAGAAGGGAATATTTGTTTTAGAAGCTAGCGTTCTCATTTAAAAAGAAAAATGAATAAGGACATTATATTTATAAGGATTTAAATGTATTTACTTGTATCTTTTGTGATACTATTTACTTGATAAAATAAATAGTAAAATAGTTACAATTATTGTAGACGAGTTTACTAGGTAGCTTTTATAAAGATTCGTGCAATTGGTCTTGAAGAAATACTGTATATAGAGATGATAAAAAACGTATAAAGGTTTGCATTTTCTGAGTTTCTAAACTAATTGAAAGTAGGAGATCTATATGAAGGAAGTATTATCTGTGCCTGGCGGACAGACTCAAGCAATTATCAAAAAATATTTGGTACATGCCCATCCACATCCACGCTCTTATAAGGTTGCTCAACATATGGCGATTCGTGAATCTGGAGGAATTATGGATACACTTTACAGCATACAAGGTGAGTTTGTTTTACGTCCATTAGACGATGATTTGGGAAAATCAATCTCTATTTTAAATGAAGATTTCCAAAATCGGTTAAAAGGGTATATTGCTGAACGGACGGTAGATTTTGGTTTTGGAGAAAAAGATGAGTATAAATTTTACCTTTTAACTGTAAATAGAGAATTAAATCATCAACCAAGATCTTTGATCACGCTTCCGGGTCATACTTATTTCACGCTGGGTGAATTAATAAGTGGTAGAGAGATAGTTCTCAGCGAATCAAAACTTAACGAACAGTAATACAGGCATTTTGAGAAGAGGTTAATAATGGCTAAGCAATCTACTAAAACAGTACAAGAACAACTGGTTCGTTTAGGAGAAGATTTAGGATTCTATTCTTTAAAGGAATACACATTCAAATCGATAATAAATGCATACGCACCAAGATATGACGTGGTGTGGATGCTGGATGTAGAAATATTGAACTTGAGCTCAGTGGAGCATCTTCAATTAATTGCTGGGAAATATCTTCCGTTTGCGGCTTTTGAACTGGAAGGCTCGACTACTTCTTCTAAAAACTAAGTTGGTAATGTGGGGAACTTGCAGTTATCACCCTGTTATTATAACTTCATGGTTGTGAATAACGCTCATGCTGCGAAAGAGAATGACACCTACCGAAGAGGAATGAAAATTGTGCGGTCGCTGCAGAGAGTAAACGGCGAGCGGCAGTTATTTTTCCTCGACAGCAGTATGCTGAAAAAACTGCCGGCATTTGCAAAAACAACTATAGTGCCACTTGTAAGTGGTAAGGAAAACCTTCCACGTTTGAAAGGTTCAGGCGGTGAGAAGAAGTCCATCTTAGTTGCGGAAAAACTGCTGCCAGTACTTTCTCAAACGAACTTGGAGATTGCCTATGACCGCAAACCCGATTATTTTAAATGGATTTATCATATTGATCAGAAGTTCCAGCAAATAAAAGTCCCGGTAAAGTCTAAATATTTACTGAAACAAAGCTTCACTAAATCACCGGCTCCTCTTCTAAAGGCGGATGTGAAATCGGCAAGTGATTACTATTACATTCCGAAAATCGACGTTGCAGCAGGATTTTGTATTGAGGGAGGGTATGTTCAATTTCTGTACTTTCTCGCCCAACGGATTGGCGCAGATGTCATTCATTTTCCTTTCCTTCAGTATCTGCTGGATAAACAAGAAGAAACCATTTACTTCCCTCTATTGGGTATCGAAATTGAAATTAGTGAATCAAAGCACGCACTAGGTGGATTGATAAACCTAGCCAATTTTCAATATGTTGGATGGCTTGTTTCTCCTGGAACGATGAAGCCGTATGTAGATACCTATAAGCACCATTTAGGCATGCAGAATGTCCATCATATTGAAGTGGAGGATTATCTCGTATGAATATATTGTTGGTACAGCCATATTTTAATAAAAAGTTTTCGAGAGAGAAGTTTTTTGGGCAGTTGGTAAAAATAATTGAAGAGAAACCGGTTGAATTAATTGTTTTCCCTGAGGGTTATATGGGTGCAGCAACTATAGAAGAAGCATGGGAAATAGTAGAAGACTTAGAAGAGTATTTAGATACACCAATTATTTGTGGTATATCATTTCCAGATGGCACAGAGCGCGCACTATATGTAAATGGAGCAGCTGAAGAAGGAGAAACAGAAAAGTCTATTTTCATAAAACATTCAACAGCTAAGAAACTTGCTTTCGATTTAGATCCCGATGATTTAAAAAAGATGAGAGTATATGAACCAGTCATTTTAAATGACAAACGTATTCAGGTCTATATTTGTCATGATATGTTTTTCCCATTAGTCACAGAAAAACTTGAACAAGAAGGGTTGGATATTCTTATTAACTTAACCGGCGGCAATGTGAAGATGTCGAAATGGTGCAATGTACTAAAAGGGCGATCTATTGAGTTGGACACGACTGTTTTGTGTACCATGGCCAATCGGACAGATGAAAAGCAACCTTCAGATCGAATTGGCTTTAAATCCGGAGAACGGTTGAAAGCAAATTATAAATTGGGTAATGGAGAGAAGACACACGCATTTAGCCTGTTCTCTACAGATGATCCAGTTATAGATGAAGAGACAGCTGAGCCTTTTTATAGTAACAAGCAATACACGCAATTTACAGTGGGCTTTAGTGAAGAAGCGGATTGTACAGTAGATTTGGAAAAGCTGGAGATTTATTCATCAAAGCTGACTGATGAGGACGAAGAAGCTGAGACATCTTTGCACTTGATGAAGAACGGAGAATCCGTTCATGTTCATGTAGCGAACTATGCAGAGTTAGTTGATCGAACCTATTTATACAAACAGCCGATAGCTGAAGAGGGTCACCACATTGGGATTTACTTGTCTGATGGACCGGTAAAGGAAGAAAAAGCGATTGCCATGCTCAAGCTTCGTGCAATCGAAAATCGCATAGGCTACATCGTCGTGGCGGATAATCTCTTTGTTGCTGCTAAAACGAATCGCTATAAAGATACTCAATTATTTAAGGCTACTGAAAACAAAATAGGATTTGATTTGCAGTTTATGCAAGGAATCAATAGCGTTTTTCAAAAATCTGCAAGCAGCAAGCAGGGGATTCCAGTACGATTTAAAGAGCAGTATTTAAGCCTTTTGCAAGTGGCTGAGAACGTAAAGTGAGGGGAATCATGCATGCCAACAAGTAACAGTAAGCTCCTGATTAAAGACCCATTTATTATGAATGAAGATACCGTCAATGAAGCAGTGTGGAATTTCATCAAGGCGGCAGGCTTTCATTGTCCCAACTTCTTAACTGGCAATAAAACAGGCGTTGACGTAGAAGGAGAAAAAGATGGTCATAAAATCTATATCGAATCCAAAGGTTCTCACGCAAACAATCATGCTCTGGATACAGTGTTCGACTCAGGACAAATTAAGACGCACACTTATATGCAGATTGGAAAATTGATGGAGTATCAAACTCTCGGAAAAGAAAACGCTCTGTACGTTATGGCAAATCCCGATATACCTAGAATAAGAAATAGAGTGGATAAAGTGAAAAAATCTATTAACTTTGCTGGATTTATAAGGTTTTGGGTTCAACAAGACGGCAGTGTGGAAGTTGATTATCCAGTGCAAGCTGAAAAGGTGCTTTTGGAAGTTGGATTGATTCAAAAGTGATGAGTATCACTACATTGGGGGCACAGTAGATGGTATAGGAAAAAATATAATCGGAAAGACCGCTAAAAAGGTTTTGTTTAAAGGAAAAATAGTTATGCTATAATTCTTTCATTTGTTTCATTAAGTCTTTTCTTTTCTAAATATCATATTTTAAGAAAGAGATACATTCGGATATACTGAATTCAGACTCAAATTGTGATAAATTAGAAATTTTTTTGATAGTTACAAAGATGAAATTAATAAAAATACTTTTGAATTGAGATGAAATCTTGTTAAACAAACTTAAAGAAAAACTCATTAGTGCGTCTGTGAATGGTTTTGAAATACCAATTTCTTCTGCCAATATGGAACAATTAATCGGAATGAAATTAGGTAACCGAGATGTTAGAGTTGAAATAACGTCTGAGTATTTAGTGCTTCATGGAACTACAGAAGTGAAGAAAATGATGTTCAAGAAAAATGTGCCATTCAAGATTACATTGAAGCCGATCCAGTTGGATAAAAGGACAATTCAATTTGAATTAATAGACATGAAGCCTTTTGATATAAATATCATTACCAGCAAAATTTTTAACAAACCTCCTTTTGCAGAATATACGAATCGAACGATTAAAGTAGATTTTAATGCTTGGGATGTTGTAAAAAAAATTCCTGTGGGTAATATCAAATCATATGAAATGGTTGAAGGTGCAATAAATATTCGATTGTCTTTATGATTTTTAGAAATCTCATCATCGTGAAAGAAAAAATGTTAGACTTCTTGGTACGAATTATCAAAATAGCTTTCAAAAGTAAAATGGTAGGTATTCATAATTGAGTGGAATACAGGGACCAAATACTAAGATTCGAGCAAATCATGGGATAGCTGCTCTTTCCTTTATCCAAAATCAAAAACAAGAATCACGTCCTTGAGACGAGAAAAAAACAAGTAGGGAGAATTTAAGCATGAAAAAGCTGATAGTAGGAATGATGGTTCCAGTGTTACTTATTGGAATAATTGTTTTAGTTGTTTTTATTCAATTTAAACCATTTGGAGTTACTGCTAACCAAAGTTCTAATACGTCCATAATCCAGGAGAGAGTCGTGGAGTTGTCAGAGCTAGCGACATTAAAGTATGAGTATAGTAAAGCAATGGTAAATCGGGATTCAAAGAACATCCCGTTGACTGATATTCGCTTTGCAGAGACGATAAAGCTCATTGAGTACACGGGATATATGAAAGCTGGGTCGGATCTGTCGAAAGTGGATGTGACATATGATGAAGTGTCCAATCAAGTAACGGTCCGCCTCCCAAAAGCGAAAATTCTCGATAATGTTGTGGAGACCGAGAACATGAAGGTAGAAGATGTAAAAGGAAATATCTTTCCAGACCCTCCTACCCAGCAAATTATTGAGGATATAAACATTGAAAAGAAGAAATTTGAAGAAGAGAAAATCAGCCAAGGATTTTTAACGGAAGCTGATAAAAGAACAGAGGAAGTCTTAAAGTCTTTCTTAAACTCCGATGAAGAAAATGAAATAATCGTTGAATTTTATTGAAAATAACGTCCCTATGTCCGAGACGATTTAGTATATTCACGAGAATAATAGTATCGCGTCCATGTTTTAAAACAAGTCTAAACGAAGCTTTCAATACACAATGATATATACACGTATCCATAATTTGAACTTCTGATCATTGACGGTATGCACCATGTGCTGAAAACGGTATCGGATGAAAGTGAAAATGAGGTTGCATACAGGGACCCTGATTTACCATTGGCGGATGGGTTAATGGAGGGGATTGTTGGGTTTTTGGAGTGAAATAATATACGTAAAAAAAGCTGCGAAGGGATTCGCGGCTTTTTTATCGGATTTTTTTACTCACTCAGGTAAAGAATCAGTTTTAAATATTTTCACTATACTACTGCTTTAAGTGAAGATGTCAGTGGACCTAAAATAACAAAATTAATAAAGACTTATGCGACCCAGACACTGCAACACGGATAGTGGGTATGGCCGGCAGCATTGAGGATCTATGTGTACGTAACATCGGCGAAGCATTACGCCGTGCAGGGGATGCGAGACAAAGACAGGCTGAATACATCACAAAAGGTGGCAACTCCGAGTGTTGTCTTTTAATAAAATATTATTACAAGAATGTAGTAAATATCATGAAAAAGTAATATTATTGTTTTATTTTCAGAAAATTAGGGAAACATTATTTGGAAAGAAGTTTTATATTTTTAATTATGATGTGAAAGTCTTAACCAAGTCTTGATACTGGGTTTCAGGGGAATGAACTTTAACATAGTAGGTTAACTATTTTAGAAAAGGGGAGGAAAAACGATGACGAAAGCTTCGTGGTCAAGATTACTGTTCTTTATGATGCTGATCTTTGTATTGGCTTTGGCAGCATGCGGCAATGATGAAACTTCAAACGAAGAATCACCTGCTGATTCGGATGCTGAAACAGAAGAAAGTGCTGAAACAGAAGAAAGTGCTGAAACAGAAGAAGGTGTTGACGAGGGCACTGAAGAAGATGCTAACGAGGGCACTGAAGAAGTCTCTGATGGAAGTGCAGAATCTCAACCAAAAGTTACTGAGTTTGAACCAGCATTTCCAGAACAAACAAGAGCACCTGCAGTAGTGACTGAAACAGAACTTAATGAGGAAGTTATTGTTGAGGGTCTTGGCGTGCTTTGGGGTATGGCAGAGTTTGAACCAAACCGCTTACTTGTTACGCAAAGGGATTCAGCAGAACTTCTTATTGTAAACCTTAATGAGTTCGCTGTTTCAGAACCAATCGAAGGTACGCCAGAAGTAAATAGCGAAGGTCAGGGTGGTTTACTTGATGTAGCCGTTGCACCTGATTTTGACGAATCAAGATTAGTATTTTTGACGTTTTCTCAAGATGTCGAAGGTGGTACTTTAACTGCTGTCGGTAAAGGTGTTTTATCAGAAGATGAAGCCTCACTTGAAGATTTTGAAGTAATCTTCCAAGCAGAACCAGCATATGAGGGTGACTTACACTATGGTGGACGTATTATCTTTGATGAGGATGGCAACCTATTCTTAACAACTGGTGAGCGTTCAGATGATCCAATTCGCGAACGTGCACAAGACTTGGATGCTTACTTGGGTAAAGTCATTCACATTACACAAGATGGAGAACCAGTAGGTACGAATCCATTTATCGAAGATGAAGAAGCACTGGATGGTATTTACAGCTACGGTCACCGTAATATTCAAGGTATAGACTTCCACCCTGAAACAGGAGACTTATGGATTATTGAATTCGGTCCACAAGCTGGGGATGAACTGAATATTGTTGAACCAGGCAATAATTATGGATGGCCGATTGTTTCTTATGGCATCGAGTACACTGGTGAATTAATCAATGATGGAATTTCAGAACACGAGGCGCAAGGCTTTATTGAACCAAGATATTATTGGGATCCAACAAGTGCGCCAAGTGGTAGTTCATTCTATGATAACGACGCAATTCCTGAATGGGAGAACAACTTGTTCATCGGTGGTTTAGTGTCGAGCTATATTGCACGTGTCGTTATTGAAGGTGACACCATCGTTGGAGAAGAACGTCTATTAACTGATAAAGGCGAACGTTTCCGTGATATTCTTGTAACTGAGGATGGCGCGCTTATTGCAAGCACTGATGGCGGTGCGATTTATAAGATTACTGCAGCAGGTGAATAAAAAAGCGCCCCTGTGTCAAAAAGAATTCAGTTTATTAACTGCAATTGCATAAAGAATAAGCCGTATCTCGTAGCCTTAAAGGTTAACAGATACGGCTTTCGTATTTTTATCTAAGAAGTAATTGACTTTGATGAAGCACTTAATGCTGTTCAGACTCCATAAGCAGTATATCTGGGATCATAGATAAGGTTTCCTCCGACTCATATAAACCAGATAGCCATTATTCAATCGTGGATTACATATACCTAATTCTTTAATACCTTCAAACTCATCGTGTATAGAACGAAGTCTCAACAAATAATAGACCAGTAATTGCAGCGTTTTTCTTTAGTTGGTGGTGATTTAGAAACTTTTAAATCCCACATTCCTGTTTCCGTTAAAAAATCACCGTGGCATTTTCAAGTACTATCATGCAAAAAAGTATGTGAGCTATCCTAAATCATCACCTTAGTCACTAAATGAACTAAATATTCTAACTTTTTTAATCTTTTGACTGGAAATCGAACGTAAGTTCTGTTATATTAAATGCATACCACTATGGAATGAGGTGTATTTCGATGGTGCTTGCAATCAAAGAAGTGAACGGATTTGAAAAAGGAAAGAAATATACTAAGGAACTTGAGTTTGTTTCTTGCTTTGAAAACGACGAATATCGAGTAATCGCTTTAATAGATGGAGATGGCAATGTTTTTTATTGGACAACTACAGAAGATTCGCTTGAATATCGAAACTTCCGCAAGAAAGCTACTTACACATTTAAAGTTAGCTATATTTCTACAATAGTCGGTCCTTCCAGACCTAAGGTCATTATTGCAGAATTGAATGATGTAACAGCTGAAAACGGCATGTATGGTAAGGCAGAGCAATATAAATTAAATGCTTAATATATATTTGTAAGAAGAGGCTAGAGGAATGATCCCATCACGGATTCATGCCTCCAGCCTCCTTTATTATTTCTGCCTCACTCCACTCCAAAAGCCACAATCCCATAAGTCTCCAAATACATTTTCAACACACGCAGCCATTGCTTTTCAGTCGCAAGCCCTACATGCCCATCCGGTCGAATCAGGTATAGCGCATCTTGCTTGAATCCTGCGTCTTTCATTTGCGCTTCCCATGGAAACTCATGGAGCTGGAGCGACTGCGAGCGGGCAAAGTCGATGAGCTCCGGCTGCGCTTTGCCGTATATGTGAATTTGCCAATCGACGGAGCGCAGCGGCGCGAAATTATCGCCGTTTGCGGTTTCGATCCACGGCAAGCGCATGCCGCCGTAGACTTTGCCGGCTTTGCCTTTGCTCAAGATACTATTGCGGTAATTGATATGGATTTGAGACAAGATCTTAAACGCGTTTTTTGAGGGGAAGGAAAATTTGAATACTAACGGCAAGACGTAAGGGACGGCATACTCCCGCAGCAACGTGCCGGGCAGTTTTTGATTGACGATCGTTTGGAACGCTTTGTCGGTCGTCGCGATCAACCGGCGCGCAAAGGCAATGCGCTCTTGTTCGTAGGTGCTCAATATTTTAGGAGCAGCTTTGCCTTGAACCACCGCTGCGAGTTTCCACCCCAAATTGATGGCGTCCCCAATGCCGGTGTTCATGCCTTGTCCGCCGGTCGGGCTGTGCAGGTGGCCGGCGTCGCCCAGGATAAAGATGCGCCCTTTGGCAAATCGCTCGCTTACGCGGTTGTGGACGCGGTAGGTCGAAAACCAATTGACCTTGGCCGCGCTCACGCGGATTTTGTTTTCAATGTAATTGGCGATTTCACTGTATTGGACATCGGTGCGCTCGTTGAATTCTTCGGGCACAATGCCGAGGATTCGTTTAGTGTTGGCATTGCGGACGTTCATATACAGCATAAAGCCGTCATTGTCCATGTACATGTCCATCTTTTCCATGTCGTCTACCGGCTGCTCGGTTTCGATATCGGCGACAAAGAATAATTGCTTGTACGTGCCGCCGGGAAAGTCGAGTCCCAGTCCTTTTCGGACCATGCTGCCGGCCCCGTCGCATCCGCATAAATAGGCGAATTCCGCTGTTTCTTCTGGCTGCCCTTGTTGCTGCATCACGGTGTTCACGCCAGCTCCTGTGTCTTCAAACGAAAGCAGCGAGGTGTTCCATTCGACTTCGACGCCGATTTTGCTTAATTCGTCGACGAGAATTTCTTCGTGCTCATCTTGCGGCAAACTCAAAATAAACGGAAACGGACTCAGCCCTTTGCCCAACTCATGGAATTTCACTGTGGCTCTCACTCGTTTGCCGTCGCTGACATCAAGCGACAAAATCGGATGTCCCCGCTTGATGTTGCGTTCGGCGAGGCCCAGTTGCTCGTACTGCTCCAATATGCGCGCATGCACAGCGAGCGCACGTGACGCTGTGCCGGTTCCTGCGTTTTTATCGATGATCCGAAACGGCACGTCTTGACGCGCCAGGCTAGAGGCCAGAGCCAGGCCAGTGGGGCCAGCTCCGACGATTAAGATTTGTGGGTTCATCCTAGAGACCTCCTAATGAGTATCACGCCTGCTGATCAGTTCAGCTTCAAGTGCGGTGTATAGCTATAAAATCGAGTAGAGGAAAAGTGCTTGTAAGAAAAAATGATAACGAACCGAAAAGATCTTGTACAGCTACTATATCCTTAATCGACCGATTTCAAGCAAGGGGCACTTAAAAATATTTGGGGCGTCCCCTGGGCAAGAAACAATTCCGAGCGTTTTTGACCAAACAATACACTATTAAATCCGGAGCAAAGGGCGGGACGTGATAGAATAACAGGTAGTGGAACAGAAAAATAAATGGTATGGTCATGCCTGGCAGAAAGTGCAGCATTCATTATTGATAGATGAGTTGAAAGGAATGAAATAGCAAAATGAACAAAATGGTCGAGCAAAAAATGAACGAGATGACAGAAGTGTTTAATAGTCTGCTGAATTGCCGGATTGAAACCGATGAGACCGGCCGGATTTTGATTGTGAGCGATAACCCGGTTCCGTGGAGTGACGCGCTTGAGAAGAAGGATGCGCACTCGGTATATAAAATTGGGTCCATTACGCCTCATAAAGCGGCGCTCGGGCTCTATATTGATTTCCCGCATAAGTATATCGAGATTGATCGGCTAGATGACATCATCGATCCCGAATTCACATTGACGTATTATGAGCCAGGCACCAAGACGTCGACAGTGAAAAGCTGGTGGCGGTTCCGGTCGGATGAGAAATTCGACAGCATCCATCTGGTTCTGAGAAAAACGGAGCTGGAATTGTATGATTTCAAGAGGGAAGAATGGGTTGGATTGATGGAAGAGATTACAGCTGTTCATAAGTGATGGATAGCTTAGCCGGATAATATAGCTCCCTGTGTCAAACTCCATTCAGTTTATTAGCAACACCAGCATGAAGAAAGCCGCATCCAGTGCCCTCAAGGGTTACCGGATACGGCTTTTGTATTTTAATCAGAACTGCTGAGAATCATCTTGTATATCGAAGTTGTATATTAAAGCAACTGCTGTGCCAGTAAACGGTAGACATCCAATCGTTTTTCCTGGGAATGCGGAATGCTGCAGATCATCGCTTCTTCAAAACCGTAATAAATTTGCTCCTGCTGCAATTGATCTGCCACGTCTTTAGCGGAACCGACTAGATGGAGTTTGCGGCTTTCCTGGATTTGCATGCGATCCATTTCCGACAATGCGGAATTTTGTGCTTCTTCTGGTGTCATTAGCGGCATAATGCGGCCTTTCATCAACATCAGGCGCGAAATATCCTGCGGTAATGCTTCATATTCCGCTTCTTCGGCCGTTTCAGCCGTTGTCACTAAATACGATACCGAAATTTCGGGTTTTTCCATAAAAACTGAAGGGACAAAGTTTCTTCTATAGGAGTCCAATATCGTTTTTCTCATGCCGCCGTTGAAAAACTGCGCAAACGAATAGCCGACACCCAATCGTCCAGCTTCTAATGCGCTATTGCCGCTCGAGCCGAGCAGCCAGGCTTCCGGCAGTTTAACATTTGTCGGTGCAGCGATGGTTTTATTGTACATATTGTCTTCAGGCGTTTCGTCGTTGATCAGTTTCAATGCCGTGTCGAATTTTCCATACATATCATCCGTCATGGTTCGCCGTCCCTGGGACAAGGCGTAGATGGAATTGTGGTCGCCGCCCGGGGCACGTCCCACGCCAAAATCGATGCGGCCCGGTGCCAACGCGCTCAATGTCTTAAACACTTCAGCAAGCTTCAAAGGTGAATAATGCATCATCATCACGCCGCCGGTGCCGATTCGGATTTTCTCCGTTTTGGCGCTCAAGTAGGCGGCAGTGACTTCGGGGGCGGAGCTGGAAAATGCGCCGGAGCCATGATGTTCCGCCATCCACATCCGGCTGTAGCCTAATTTGTCGGCGAGAACCGCGAGTTCCACCGCTTTTTTCATCGCATCTTCTGCCGTGTTTCCGGTCGTCACGGGTGCTTGATCCAACACACTTAGTTTCATCTATCTAACTTCCTTTCGTTAACTGCAGGTTTGCACATAGAGGAGTATAGCAGTCCGGCATACTGAAATCATGTTATCTGTCTTCAGGCTTTTTTAGGACGGACATTAAATCCCCTTAGCTAAATTCGCGTCCTCGGGAAGCGATGCATTAAGTAGAATTCTGCCTATACAAAAATCCGCTCTCTAAGTAAAGAGGGCGGATTTCTTTTTCAGAAAATCTGTAACACATCAATTCATTCATTCCAGGTGCTTACTCACCGACCATCCCGTCATTGTCATTATCTCGCATATGGGGATATAGCCAATGGTCGCTCATGATGGGCATACTGAAACCTGCTTCTTTCGCTTCTTTGATCGTCACCTGGCCATTGCCGTTTGTATCAACACTGGATACATCACCGCCTGTGTTTGCGGTGGTTGATTCGGCAGGTGCACTAGCTGCGGTATAACTGCTTGAATCCTTAGGCTCGCTGTCTGTTAAACCGAGTGATGCGTTTACTTCATCCGGGTTCCCGTTGTCGAATGCATCCACGACTTCGTTGCCCATCACTGTATACGTGTACTGATAACTTGAAGGGATCTGTGTTTCCGTATCCGGATAAGTGATGATGGCTTCAAAATTCGTCGCTCCGCCTGCATCACGTATGACGTCTTCCATATAAGCTTGATCACCGTGCCGGTTAAGCGTGCTTTCTTGCGGTGTGATGTTATAGGCGTTCGACACCCCTCCGAGAGAATCCGCAATGACGTGGCCTTCATCCAGCACGTCACTTTCAACGCCCGAAACCTTTGCCTCATCCGAATAATACCTGCCGCTCGATAAGACAGGTTCGCTGCTGTCATCCTGTACAGTGATTTCGGCCGCAACAACACGCGCCAACTGCCCGTGTTCATTCGTAAAGGCCCAATATTCACGGTCCCCGTACCCGATGTCAACGACGATGTTGGCTTCGCGGTATCCGGAAATATCACCGCCATCCACTTCGATCAATTCGTATCCTGCGAACAGGTCATTTTTTAGTTGGGCTTCTTCTTCAGCAGCTTTCTGTTGGACTGCCAGTTCTTGCGCTTCTTTTTCTTTCGCAAGCTCCTCGGCCGCCGCTTTTTCTTCGGCTTCTTTCTCAGCTGCCAATTCCTGTGCTTCTTTTTCTTTCGCAAGTTTCTCAGCCGCTGCTTGTTCTTCAGCTTCTTTCTCAGCTGTTAGACGTGCTTCTTCTTTTTCTTCCTCAGCCTGTTTCTCGGCTTCTTCCAAGGCAACACGCTGTTCTTCCGCTTTTTCCTCGTCTGCTTTTTCTTTCTGCGCTTCCACCTGTTCACTTTCGACATCCGATGCAGTTTCAACGTCTTCTGCTGTAATGAAAACACCAATACCGGAACCAATAATTACTGCGAATGAAAGGCCAGTCGCAAGACCCGCCTGCTTAACAGTCGGCCCTTTTTTGAACAAAGCACTGACGAGTAACAAAACAATGCTCGCAGCGAAAGCCACTAAGGCGACCAGCATCAATAAAACAAATACGATATCCATTTACTAGTTCCCCCTGAATTCTCTCGTTCTAGATCTATTTAACTATATTCCAAGGATGAATATAACACGATTTGATAGGTAAATAATAGGGAGTAGAAAACTTAGTTTGGAAATATTTAGATTCGTTTATTTGTTTGCACCCACTGCAACACAATTATAGGTGTGTCATTTTTAATATATTCATCTTAATAAATTGTGCAGCGCACAGGAGAGCAATCCTGATTTAATCTATTTGTGTGAACCCACCCAAAACAGGGAAACCTTATACAAGCAGGTTAATTCCTTGATTTGATTGGAAAAGGAGAATTTTTAAATGGCAGATAAAAGAGATGAAATTATATTGAGAGGGCTTCAAGAAAATAACTTGAAGAACATCGATTTAAATATCCCGAAAGAAAAAATAAATGTGTTTACCGGCCTGTCCGGTTCAGGAAAAAGCTCCGTCGTCTTTGATACCTTGGCGACCGAAAGCAGAAGGCAGATGACCTTGAACTATCCGCTGTATGTGCGGCACCAGATGCCGAGGTACGAACGGCCACGTGCTGACTTGATGCAGCACTTGAGCCCGGTGGTCGTCGTGGAACAGAAACCCGTAAGAGGCAATACGCGCTCGACGGTTGGCACGTATATGGACATTGATCCGTTGATTCGGCTGTTGTTTTCACGAATCGGCAGTCCATCAATCGGTTCCGCCACAGAGTTTTCCAGTGACAGTTCGTTCGGAAAATGCCCGGAATGCAGCGGATACGGAGAAATCGTTGCGCCGGATATCCACAAACTTATCGATCACACAAAATCACTCAGGGACCCCGCAGTGAGATTCAAACCGCTGGCGCCGCCTGGCTGGCAAGGCAGATGGATGGTGGATGGCGGATTGTTCGACGCCGACCTGCCCATCAAAGATTACACGGAAGAAAAATACAATCTTCTAGTCTACGGGCCGCCGGAAGGCGAGCGGGCATTTGGAACTTATTATTACAAAGTAGGCAATCGGGACATCGAATGGGACGGCATCCTTCCCAGGTTTATTCGCCTGTACATTAACCGGGACCTCACGAAACTGAAAATAACGTCCCAGGAAGATGTGTTGGCGATGACGACACATACAGCGTGTCCAACTTGCGAAGGTTCGGGATTAAATCCGAAAGTACTGGAATGCAAAATCAACGGCTTGAATATCGCCCATTACGACCGGTTGGAACTGACGGAAATGCTGGGGGAACTGGCGAAGATCCAAGATCCTGTCGGAAAATCAATTGCCCAGCAAGTATTGCCTAACGTCAAACAACTGGTGGACTTGGGTCTGGGTTATTTGAGTCTGGCACGAAAAATGGGCACCTTGTCGGGCGGAGAAGCACAGCGCGTGAAAATTGCCCGCCATTTAGGCAGCAGTTTAAACAACATTACCTATATTTTCGATGAACCGAGTGCAGGGCTTCATCCGGAAGAAATCGAGATGCTGAACCGCATGCTGGAAAATTTAAGAGACAACTACAATACCGTCGTCGTGATCGAACACAATTTAGCCGTCATTAAAACAGCGGATGAAATCATCGAAATGGGAACAGGCGCGGGAGTGAGCGGTGGAGAAGTGGTGTATCAAGGTGAGCTGGAAGGCTTAAAAGAAGTTTCAGCCATCACCAATTTAGACCATAAGCTGACCATCAATAAAAACCCGAGAAGAGCAGAAAGCAAGTTCTCCATTGAGAAGGCATCCGCCAACAACTTAAAAAATGTATCTGTGGAAATTCCTAAAAACGCCTTGGTCTCTGTATGCGGCGTTTCAGGTTCCGGCAAGAGTTCGTTGCTGTTTGGCGCATTTACCGAGAACTATCCCGAAACGATTTCGGTCAGCCAAGGCAGCATCGGAACGTCGAGCCGTTCGACACTCGCCACCTACATGGGAATTATGGATGACATTCGGTCGATTCTTGCAAAAGAAACAGGACAACCGGTGGGATTGTTCAGCTTTAATTCATTGGGAGCCTGTCCGGTCTGCGAAGGCAAAGGCGTTACCACACCAGACGTAGCTTTTGCGGATCCCGTGACCGTCACCTGCGAAGCGTGCCGGGGCACGAGGTATTCAGAAGAAGCCTTGTCTTATCGCTACATGGGGAAAAACATCGTGGAAATTTTAGAGCTGACGATCGACGAAACCAATCAGTATTTAAACATGCCGAAAATCGTCAAAAAAGTGGATACTTTAAAGGATGTCGGTTTGGGGTACCTGACACTCGGACAGACGACCAGTTCGCTAAGCGGAGGAGAAGTGCAGCGCCTCAAATTGGCCAGCCACCTGAAAAAAGAAGGGCAAATCTATTTGTTGGATGAACCTTCATTAGGGCTGCACACCAAAGACAATGACCAGCTATTAGCCGTTTTCCAAGGCCTTGTAGACAAAGGGAATTCGGTCATCCTTATTGAACACAATTTAAACTTTATCGCGGCGAGTGACTGGGTCATCGAAATGGGCCCTGGTGGAGGCAAAAAAGGCGGCGAAGTGTTGTTTGAAGGAACACCGGAAGATATGCTCGAGGCGGACACATTGACGGCGAAGTGGTTAAGAAGAGGGTTGGAGGAGTAATTTTCATTATTGTTAAGAGAATAGAGCAGTCTATTCACTAATATAAAACGGCCGTGTCAGAAACAGTTTGGTTTCTGACACGGCCGTTTTTAAAATCAGTCCATCGTAAATGCGATTTCGAAGGGGAGATGAGTATTTGCGCCCTTCTGAGATTTTGAAGAATAAGTGAGCAGCGTATCCAACGATCACTTGTTTAATTCTTTGAAAGAGAGTGCTGGGATAATTTCACTCAAGGAAATTCTGTTTTTCTTCCCAAACCTTCATTATATTTTCGTGGTATTCTTTTGGTTTTTCAATCAAGATCCAGTCGATAGAATGTCCAGGAATCGGCATCCATTTATTACGTCGAATCCTGATTTTTTCATGGTTTGTATAATGAGGGTAAATGACAGTAGACTTTGTCCAAGGAAGGGACCACAGTTGACGAAACTGGATTTCTTCAATCTCTTCCCAATAAACTTTGTGTCCTTTCAAATCGATGACAATGCCTTCTTCATCCCAATAGAATCCTTTGCCCTCGTTTCTCTTTTTCCACAAGTAGATTGAATATGCTATAAATGGGAGGGGCATGATGAAAAATCCTCCCAGCACCTTTAAAGTCTCCCACCAACTTTCCTGTAAAGCATCCATCAGTCCCCAAACCCATAATAATAAAAACAGCAGGCCGCAAATCAAAAATGTTCCGATAATCCAAAGTGAGATTCTGTACAGTTTTCCTTTTTTCATCTATTAGCCTCCTTCACTTTGTTTAAGATAAATGACAAGCGTATTAAAGGCATAATTTGGGCTATTGCTTCTGTAACAGTATGTAGTCATTTCATTTAATTCTCCAATATCCAAAATAAGGTTTTATATAGTATAAACTAACCACTTCAATAAGATGAGAAATTTTTTTGAGAAAGTTTATTCTTCCATGCAATATCACTGTATGAAAAACCGATAAAATCAGTAGTAGTAAAAATTCCCATTGCGTTTTTGTGGTGATCGATAATTATTCATAACTAAGCGGTACCCAGTGCTTAACCTACATACAATAAAGATATCGTGCAGGATTGCTGGCAACCTTACAAGAGGACGGTAGCCCAGCCCCTTGCTCTAAGGTTTCACGGATAAAGAGCGAGAATAGTTTTGTTTATAAATAATATTTTAAGTGTATATTAATGCGTGGTAAGATAATCTTTATAAGCCATATTCCAGGAAAACCCTTTAAAAAGGAACCTGAAAAATGACGATGAAAGAACAAGTTTTTAGCAAGAGAAATCATTTCTCAACTGAAATCACCCAAATAAGACGCCATCTACATAGGTACCCTGAATGATCACATCAAGAAGTGAAGATGGAACAAGAGGAGGAACATCATTATGAAGGTTACTAATCATGAATCATTGCGCACTGCCGTTGGGGACTTGATGCCACAGGCAATCGACACTTTAACGTCATACGTCAGAATTCCTTCGGTAGCTGCACAAAACCAGGGGATTCCGGAAGCGGTCCAGTTTGTTGTTGACCTGTTGGAAAGGACGGGTGGAGAAGCGCGCGTTCTGAGTGACTTGGGCGGAAACCCGGTTATCTACGGCTTTTTTCCGGCTGGAAAAAACGGCGCACCCGACAAAACCTTGTTGTTTTATAACCATTACGATGTCCAGCCGCCGGAACCGTTTGACGAATGGAAGACGGAACCTTTTGAGGCCACTGAAATCGATGGGATTTTATATGGACGGGGAGTCGCTGACAATAAAGCCGATCTGATTGTCCGCCTGACAGCTATCCAAGCCTTGCATGAATCCGAGGGTGGATTGCCGTGCAATGTGAAGTTCATGATTGAAGGGGAAGAAGAAGTGGGCAGCCCGAACCTTCTTCCTTATTTGCAGAAATATGCCGAGTTGTTCCGGGCAGATGCGTGTATATGGGAGTTTGGCAACAAAGATGAGAAAGAACGGATCAGCATGGTGGCGGGCATTAAAGGAATGGCCTACATGGAATTGATTTGCGAAAGTGCCGATATTGATCTGCATTCGTCCATGGGGGCTTACGTCGATAATGCGGCTTGGCGTCTCGTCCACGCGTTAACATCCATGAAAAACGGCAAAAATGAAATCCTGGTGGAAGGGTTTTATGACGACATCATCCCGCCGACTGCTGAACAACTGGAAGTCGTCGAGTCCTTGCCTTTTGAAGAAGACGCCCTGAAAGAAATGAACGGGCTGAAACGTCCGCTTATCACCGAAGCGCTTGGAAAAGATCCACGAATTGCGATGGTATTCGAACCGACCATGACGATTTGCGGATTGGAAAGCGGCTATCACGGGGAAGGCAGCAAAACGGTGTTGCCAAAGCGGGCCATGGCAAAAGTGGACTGCCGTCTGGTACCGGGACAAGATCCTGAAAAAGTCGTTCAATCCATCAGGCGCCATTTGGACAAACATGGATTTACGGATGTGGAAGTCCGTGCGCTGAACAGCCAGCGCGCTTACCGCTCCGATTTTTCCCATCCGTTTATTGCTCAGGTAGTCGAAACGGCTAAGGAAGCATACGGAGCAGAAATCATCATGGCGCCAAATCATGCGGGCACAGGGCCGATGTATGATATCGGCAACCTGCTGAAATTGCCGATCGTCAGCACAGGCGTCGGCTGGGCAAATTCAAAAGTGCATGCGCCGAATGAATCCATCCGATTGAACGATTTTGAGCAAGGCACCGTGCATATGGCGTATTTGCTGAAAGCGTTTGGTCATCCGGAGAAGTAGAATCGGGCTCTGTGAATTGAGAATACCGGACCTGGTTGCGAAGAGAGAAGTCTCCAAATTGAAGGATATTTGATTCAAATCGGGTATTACCAGCAATTCCTTACTAAAATATAGCGGCCGTGTCAGAAACAGTTTTGTTTCTAATACGGCCGTTTTTTAAATTGAACCATCGTAAATGGTAGAGAATCAGTGGGAAAATGTTTGCTTTCACCTTTATCCACTCGTTAATTCACTTGAATCTGTTTAACCAGCTTTGTAAAAGGAAATGTGAATAACAACAAGGGAAAGAACAGGTTCATTTGTTACATTTCAAGGAGGTTATTTGATGAAAAGAATCCCGCACTCGCGTCTTGCTGCTCTGGAAAATGCAAATTTCCATACCTTGAAAGCAACGCCCGAAACGGTGCACTGGGGTTATTTTGATAATAGCATGCAGCCGGCACTGACCATCAATTCAGGGGATCTTGTTTACGTGGAGACAGTGACCCATCATGCCGGAGATGCGCCCGATCTCATGATGGATGACGGGATAAAGAAAATTTACGATGCGATTACGGAAGATGAACGCAAACCGGGTCCGCATCTGTTAACAGGACCAATTGGAGTAAAGGGCGCGGAGCCTGGAGATGTGCTTGAAGTCCAGATTTTGGCGCTCGAACCACGTCTGCCTTACGGATCCAATCTGGCAGCGCCCTGGGGTTACTTAGCTGATGATTTCAATAATGAGGAACGGGTCACCATTTACAAAATCGACGCGGAAAAAAACTGGCTGACCGCCCAGTTTGCTTACTCATACCCCTCGGATTATTATGTATCCGGTAAAGTCTATCAGCCTGATGAAGTAAATCGGGTCGAGGCTCTTAAGAATATGCAGATCCCCGCAAGGCTCCATGTCGGAACAATCGGCGTGGCTCCACCTTGGAACGGCAAGGTCGATACGACCCCACCTGGTGTTCACGGGGGCAATGTGGATAATTGGCAAATCGGCGAAGGAGCGACGATGTACTATCCGGTCCATGCCGACGGTGCTTTGCTTTCGTTTGGCGATTCCCATCTGGCACAAGGAAATGGCGAATTGAGCGGGACCGCTGTTGAAACCTCCCTCAATTGCCTCATTAAAGTGACCTTGCGAAAAGATCTGTCGCTTTCGCTGCCGGTTTTGGAAACGGATGAGGCGTGGATGATCCATGCTTTTCATGAAGATTTGGATGAAGCTGTCAGAGTCGGTGCCCATGAAACATTGAAGTTTTTAAAAACATATTATGGCATCAGCAATGAAGACGGCTATTCACTCCTCAGCGCTGCTGCAGATATCAACATCACCCAAGTCGTCAATCAAAACAAAGGAATCCATGTCACTGTTCCTAAAAAATTCATAATGCCGAATACTGATTTCAATGTTCCGCCTGGTTGAGGTGTTGTAAGAGTATAGGACATCACGCTGCATTTACATGGTGATTGGCAAGTGTTCATAATTGAATGGGCACAGAGAAAATTCAGGAGCTAATGGAAGTTCAGCGAAAATCTTTATTAAAAAATTATTATTACTCCCTGTGTTAGAACCAATTCAATTTAGTAACAACAAATGCATGAAGAAGTCGTATTCTTTAAGCTTACGGATTAAAGGATACGACTTTTGTGTTTTTTCATTTTTTTCATCTATAGGGAGATCCCATTGAATCAGGTAATGACCTCGGAGAATTTTAAAGGACTCTGTGCAATTACGGAGAATTTGAACTTAGGGAGGTGAAATTATGAAGAAATTCGTCATCCAATATACCTTAGAAGAAGGACTCACTGTGGAAAGAACAGTGGAAGCAGAATCGAGGGAAGATGTGGCCTCCATTGCATTATCAGAACAGATTGTCCAGTTTGAAGACGTTTTCGGAGAACTGAATCTATTCAATAAAGACGACATCAAACTAGTGAAAATAAAAGATTATATTGAGCCTGTCAATACTTCGAGAAGAGGTGGGTAATGAAGCTGGGAATCCACATAAGTCTGTAATGGAGCGGACTTGTCATGCAGCTTTATCGGGAAATATAAGTAGTGATAATAAAAAAAAGCGATAGTGCCAAACAATTCTAAATGATTTTGACAATACGCTATACGTAAGGCATATTGGAGTGCCTGCCAAAAAATCAAAGACTTTCAGCAAGCGATGGGGACTAAAGCTGCGGCGGGGCTGATTGAAGAGCTGAAGTTCATGTATCCGAAACGGAAAGCGCTGTTGGATGAGTTGGGGAAGATTGAGTAGAACTAATTGTTTCGCTCCCTGGGAAACGATACACTTAATTAATCTGAAAAAACAAAAAACTTATGGTGTTTATTTTTTGAAAAGCGTATACTAATTACGAAAATAATTGGAGCAATGGGTTTTGTATGTTGGGACAGAAAATGAAAAGGGAGGAGTGCGCATCGTAAACAAGCCCATCTTAAAGTTTCACTGTAAGCATCAAGCACTGGCATTGAAAATGTAGTGATGACTTAACAGGAGAAGAGGAAAAGCACCATGCTTTACAATGTTGTCTTGTTTCTCCATATACTAGGTGCGGTGATCATGTTTATGGCAATTGCGATTCTTGCTTTGTCGATGCTTTCCATGTTGTCTTCAAAAGACACTGAAAACGTCAAACGTTGGTCGGGCCTTGCTGTGAAGACCGATGTATTGTTTCCGATGAGTACGCTGTTGATAGTGGTGCCTGCCTTGTATCTCGTCTTTTCCACTTGGGGATGGGGAACGGCTTGGATCAATGTGTCATTGGCAGCGCTTCTTGGAGCCAGCTTTTTGGGCCCTGTCATTAATCTTCGCCGCCTGAAAGGGATTTTGGCTGCTGCAGAAGCGGAAACGGATGCTATGCCTTCTATTGGCTTGATGAATAAAGTGAGAGACCGGGTTCTGTGGAATTCCGTTTCCGTTATGGCCATGCTGGCTGTGGGGATTCTTTTCCTGATGGCGGTTAAACTCGCCTTGTTCGGTTCACTGATTACGATGGCGCTTGCTGTAGCAATAGGCTTTGGCTTGGCACAGTTTGTACTTGGCAAAACCAGACCAGAGACTTCTGCAGATACTGTGTCGTTTAGATGAAAAATTAAAAATTTGCTCCTATGACAAACCTACTTCAGTTTAATGCCTGTAATTGCATCAGGAAAAAGCCGTATCCAGTGACCTCAAGGGTTAACGGATACGGCTTTCGTATTTTATATGGGAGGTCAATTATTCATAATTGCGTGCGACACAAGGAACATACAGGTCATGTTTCGGGAAGCGGAATCTTAAAGAGATTGAGTTCTAGTACTGCAGATAAACAAAGTTATTTAAAATTGCTAAAAAACTATATTAGATGTATTATTAACATGTTTATATTCAGAAAATTCTGATTATTTTATTGTGGTCTTGGATATTTGAAAGAGTTACATAAAAAATCTCAGTTCCTGCACATTGAACAGGTTGTAAACTTTTCAGCCCGCTAGAGGCAGGAAGTAAATAAGCCAATTTAATGATTTGGGGAAGCAAAGAGAGGGGCGATCTTTTGAACACAGTCGGAATGGAAATGTAAGGGCTGCTTAATATTCTCGGAGCCAAAGTGTGGGATATGACTCATTTGAAGAAGAAAGCCGGGGTGCGTTCAATTAATGCATGAATGCCAGAAATTCAAAAAATATTGGGAGAGATTAAAATGACAGGCGTTATTGCTGAAAAATCACATTTTTTTATGCGTGAATTACGGGGCTCAGCTTGCTGGTAATGGCGATCATTGCTCTATTCGCGAATTTTTTTGTGTTTGAAAGCCTGATTGTACCCGGAAATGCAGCAGCAACAGTGGAAAACCTTCTTGCTAATGACTTGTTATTCCGATTTGGTATTGCCGGTTTTATTATTGTGCTTCTTCTGGATGTTGTCGTATCCTGGTCGCTTTATATTCTATTAAGACAAGTGAATAAAAACCTTGCTTTGCTTGCTGCAGGATTAAGACTGGTCTTCACCGCCATTTTTGCAGCAGCCATGTTCAATTTTTTAAGTGTTTTGCAATTGATAAGAGGAGAAATGTATTTGGGAGCGATGGAAACAAGCCAATTGCAAGCTCAAGTTATGTTGCTGATTGATGCCTTTAATAACGGATGGTTGATTGGACTCGTTTTTTTCGGCTTTCATTTACTTCTCATCGGGTATTTGGTTTTCAAGTCAAAATTCATGCCCAAAACTATTGGGATTTTGGTGATGCTTGCAGGGCTAGGTTACCTGATTGATAACTTTGCACAGGTTCTGTTTTCCAATTACAACGATTACGCGACTATATTTCTGTTGATCGTAGCTGTGCCGGGAGTGATAGGAGAATTGGTGTTAGCTATATGGCTGTTGTTCAAAGGGAAGAAAATACCTGAAATGAACCCGTTAAAACCAAGCTTGGAAGGAGGAGTTTCCTAATGAAGGCCAGTGTCCATAAAACTTACGGACCGCCAGAAGTTATGGAGCTTCAGGAAGTCAAAAAACCGGTTCCCAAAGATGATGAGGTATTGATAAAAGTGCATGCAACTACCGCAACTTCCGGGGACTGCAAAGTGCGGAGGGCTGATCCGTTTGCGGTCAGGTTGTTCTTTGGCTTGAAAAAACCGAAAATCGGAATATTGGGATCCGAACTGTCTGGCGAAGTGGAAGAGGCAGGTAAAGACGTCAAATTATTTAAAAAAGGGGATCTGGTGCTTTGCGGAACAGGAATAGAACTGGGAGCGAATGCCGAGTATATATGTCTGAAAGAAAAAGCGGCAATCGTTTTAAAGCCGCTTAATATGACTTTCGAAGAAGCCGCTTCCGTTCCTTTCGGAGCCACCACTTCCTTATTCTTTCTTCGGGATAAGGGGCATATCCAGAAAGGGCAAAAAGTGCTTATCTATGGTGCTTCCGGTACGGTGGGCACGTATGCGGTACAATTGGCTAAATACTTTGGCACAGAAGTTGCCGCTGTCTGCTGCACAAAGAATATAGAACTGGTGAAGTCCCTGGGGGCTGATTACGTGTTTGATTACACCAATGAGGATTACACCAAATCCGGAGAGACCTACGATATCATTTTCGACACGGTAGGAAAGACATCGTTTTCAAAATGTAAAAACTCTCTCAAGGAAAACGGAATCTATCTGACTACAGTACCGGGATTGCCGCAATATGCCCGGATGATGTCGACATCTGTAAGAGGAAATAAAAAATTGAAAGGTGGAATGGCGCCGATGCGCAAAGCAGATTTACTTTTCCTGAAAGAGCTGATTGAGGACGGGAAGGTTAAATCTGTAATAGACAGAAGCTATCCGTTGGAACAGATGGCTGCTGCCCATCGTTACGTTGAGACAGGCCACAAACATGGAAGCGTAGTGATAACTTTGATGCCGATTAGTTAATTTTGCTGCTTATTATTCTCACGTATTAAAAAAATATGAACGCTTCAGGCTACATGGCACATTTCCACACCCGCTGCAAAAATGTTGCGGGTGTGTTTTTTTACGATTCACGGCAGTCTCAGTAGAACAGTTACAGAGGGGGACACGTTGAAAAAAACTTCGATCAAAGCTGGGAAATTCAGGCTTTAATAGAAGGAGTAAAAGTGGCGACCAACATAAAGAGGCGTTTCTTAATAATGTTATTAAAAAAAAACGGTAAGAAAAAGGCGTTTTTAATGCGGTGCTTTGTGTAGAAAGCGGAAATCACCGTCTTTCCTGGACCGGAGCCGTTGGCGATATGCAAAGGGACAGTCAATATTTTATTGCCAGTGTTACGAAACTGTAGGTAACGGTGGTTGTTATGTATCTTATAGAAAAATTATTTAAAAACGATCAAGAGCAAATTACTTCCATGGAAAATTAGAGAGGAGAAAGGGAGGAAGATATCTCATGAAAAAGATAGCTGCAATCAAGAGGATGAAAGAAAGAGCCATGATGAAAAGAATGAAAAAGAGACAGGAAGAAATGTTATCAGCTGTCGCTTTTGGAGATGAAGATAAGTTGAGAAAGCTTCTTCGTTCAGGTGCTGATGTGAATGAAGCCGTTGGAGCGGGAGGAACACCTCTTCGGTGGGCAACAAGTGAAAGTCAACTAACAATCATCAAAATACTTTTAGCCCATGGAGCAGACATTAATGCAAAGGACGATCAGGGTAATTCACCCTTATATATAGCGGCTTTGAATGGGAATAATACCATTGTAGAATATCTCTTAGACAATGGTGCTGAAATTGACATCAAGAGAAACGATGGCGAAACGCCTTTGATTGGTGCCAGCGGTTACGACGACCAGTTGGAGACCGTGAAACTGCTCGTCCAAAGAGGGGCAGATATCTATGCGAAAGACAACGATGGCAATACGGCCCTTTTTTATGCACTGGATTACGGGATCGACGACATTGCCGGATTTTTAAAAGAACAAGAAGAATCTTAAGCAGAAGAAATTTCGAGTTTTATGCAGCTCCCTGGGACATAATATTTCCTATGTCTATTTTTAAAGAAAATAAATCACTTCATTCACTACTATAAAACGGCCGCACCAGAAACAATTCAGTTTCCGGCACAGCCGTTTGTAAGTTCAATCCACCGTATTCAAATAACCCCATCATTTCTCCGCTTCCCGCGCAGCCTTCACACTATTCGGATCGAAAAACTTGTCCACTAAATCGTAAATCGTGATGAGCTCGTAAAGAATCTTAAACTCTGGCGGAAATAGAGTAGGGTGCAGGGCGTCGCTGGTTGTGATGCCTTTGCTGTCTTCCCAAAAGAAATCGGTGATGATCTTTAATTGCTGCTGATGCTTGTCGTGATTGTATTCATTGGAATTCTGCAGGTCGTCCGCAAGCTCGGCAACGGCATGCATAATAATATTCCGCTCAGCTGGTGACCACTTAATGCTATGCAGCGGAATCCGGAGTAAGGCATCCAGATGGAATTCCAAGTTATGCAAAAAGAGCAACTGCCTTTCCGCCATCCGAAGCTCCGTTTCCCGATTCCGAATCCAGGGGTATAAACTAAAATCATCCCTGTGGTAATGGATCAATTTTTCCGTCTTTCTGATTTCTGTCGTCAGTCGCTTCACAAGCTCTTGGTCTTCTTGAAGGTTTGCATCCCCCTCAAAGAGGATGGTATGGAAGGTGTGCTCCAGCATGGTTCCTGCGCGTTCACTGATGCTTTGTATGCTTTTCAGGATATCTGCCCGATAGTTGGGCGGGAAAACGAACATGTTGACAGCGGTGGAAACGACCAAACCAATCGTCGTTGTCCCCAGTCGAATAAAGAACGAAATTAACATATGGTCATGGATGACTTCGACCATCGCGACGGATGTCAAGGTGGCAACGAGCAAGCCGGCATGGAGATTGAGTCTGTAACAAACTAAAATTGTGGCAACAGCTGCGAGAGTATAAGTGATCGGGGCATTCCCAAAGAGTGTGATAAAGAACACAGCGAACGCAGAACCAATCGCAGATGCCGGAAATCGAACAAGTCCCTTTTTAATCGAATCACTGACAGTCGGCTCAATCGTCACAATGGCCGTGATGACCGCGAAGACAGGCGGCCAGCCAAACCAGAGGCAAATCGTGGCTGTTATAAAGATGGCTAAACCGGTTTTCAAAATACGGCTGCCATTGAAATGAAAGGATCGCATCATAAGTTAACCACTATCTCCTTTACGCAATATTCAAGTGTAATATAGTATATCATTCACTTCTGTATGTATTCCAAGACAATTTTTATCAATATTGAAAACAGGGGAGCAAAAGGAAGTTGCTCCTCTGTGCAAGGCACAATTCAAGGAATAGAATAATGCTTCATAAGAAAATCAAGAAAATCGATAGCAAAAAAATCCCTCCTAGAGTTTCCCACTAAACAGTTGAATCTTTTTTAGAGTAGATTTCGTATAATTAAAGCGATAAAGAAAAAAGCGTTTCTACTAGGAAGGTACGCTTTTAAAATGTTTTATGAGATTCAATAATTTTTTAAGGTTTCGTTTCCCACTCATTCTTTTCGAAAGGCATGATTTAATGGGCACTGTTTCACTTGTCATCTTCATCTTTCTTCTTCCGTACGCCTGGTTTTTTTGGTCCAGCATGAAGACGAAAAGCGGTAAAATCGAAAAACTGCGCTGGAAAAAACCGCTAGTTGCTCTTATTCTATTGGTGATCATCAGCGCTGTGTTAAATTACTATTTTTCCTCTGCATATCAGCTTTCTTTTTTTCAGAATGGTTTTGAAAGCACCGTTGCCCTCATTGTTTCTGCAGCGTTTCTGCTGATTATTTCAATCGTCAACCTTGTAATAAGCATTATGTTCAAAGGTGCGCCCAAATCCTTTCATAACCCTAAAGTTGCGTGGATTTTCACACTGGGATTATGCACCACTATTTTGTTTTTTACCATGTGGGTTTACCCGTTAGCGGAGAAAGCATCTTATATCCAAAAGATTGAACATGCTTTAGCTGCAGCCAATGAGCAGCAAGACTCTGAGGAAATCACGGTGCTGTTTATGAGTTCGGAGAAAAAATGCTTCCGGACTAGCACATCGAATTGCAATTCAACGGGGTACACAAATTCATTTTTCCTCAAAAACAATTTGGATAACCAAAAAGAGGTTCAAGTGCGTATTCGTGCACTGGATTCCAAACAAAAAGAACTAAAGGTAATAGAGTCTGATCTCATGACGCTGGAAGCGGGAGAGTTAAAGTTGCTCGAGACTGAAGAATCCTCTGACCAGGCGAGCATCTGGAGCCGTTCTTCCTTTGAAACTGACTACCGAGTCCAATCCTATGAATCGTTGTACAGGTACCGCGATACCGACTGAAAATTCCTTCTTCACTTTTCATAGTCTTTTGGAAAAGTCTCTGGTTTATTATATGGATGCCAACCTTTTTTAGTAAAGGATAAAATTTTAAAGACTCGCTTCACTCGAATGATCACTATTTCAAGAGAAATTCTTTTTATTTTAAATTGTGTTCCTACTATTACACCCGCTCCATTCTAAGTGCGGGTGTTTTTTTACGATTTATGGTAGTTTCAGTAAAATAAGTGCAGAGGGGTGGGCACGATGAAAAGAACCTTAATTATAAGTGATATTCACGGAGAGCTTGAACTTTTTGATAAACTGCTGCAGAAGACGAAATTTGATGCCACCGAAGATCAGTTGATTTTACTGGGCGATTACGTAGATCGTGGTCCGGATGCAAAAGGGGTTTTGGAGCGGGTCATCGAATTGAAAAAACAAGGCGCCATTGTATTAAGGGGCAATCATGATCAGATGATGCTGGACGCGGCAAAGGATGAACCCGATGCGAAGGTGAGCTGGGCCAGAAACGGGGCGCTTCCGACATTGCAAAGCTACGATTCTTTAATAAAAGACATGACACTTCCAACGGCAGATGTCTTTTGGAAGCACATCGATTTTATTAAGGAAATGGATTATTACCATGAGACAGATGAGTATGTTTTTGTACATGCGGGCGTTCAGCCGGGTAAGCCGGTTCAGCAAACAGATCCTTTTATCCTCATATGGATTCGCGAGGAATTTTATAAGGTCTATTCAGGCAACAAAACGGTTGTGTTCGGTCATACACCGGCGTTTTTGCTGCGGGGAACAAACAATTACGATGTCTATTTTGGTGACAATCGGATCATTGGGATTGACGGAGGAGCGGCTTACGGCGGACAGCTGAATTGTCTGGAATTGCCGAGCAGGAGGAGCTATTACGTAAAGAAAACTTGAAAACGATATTTTTTGACCGGAACATTTCATTAACAGACATTGCGATGTCTTTGGTAACAGCGTTTTTCCTGGTCGTCGTGGCAACTGAAATCGTTGAGTTTTTTGCCGGCATTATCCCATCTGGCGAGGAAGTATCATTCGGCTGGAACTTGCTCAGCGGCTTGGTAGGCGACCAGTATCTGGTGCTGACGACGCTTATGTTCCTATCGCTTCCTATGAAGCATTATGTTTAAATGAAAATGCCCATCCGATTTTGCGGATGGGCATTTCTTATTATGGGTACACAATATACAAAACTTAAATGAATTTCTTACAGGAACCATGCTACGGAGATAAAGTTTTCTAATATTCCCCGTATATGGCCACCCATGTATTCTCGCCCACAATGCCATCGACTTTTAATCCTTTGTCTGCCTGGTATTGCCGGACATTTTTGTTGGTTTCGGATCCGAAGATTCCATCAACCGCTGTTTTGAGTCCATACTCATTTAATGTCCATTGGAGAAGTTCCACTTCAATGCGCGCACTTCCTTCACGCAGTATAAATTGATGCTCCGGTGCAATATCCATTAAATTTCTGAGATTGGCCGGCAGTTTTCCTTCTGGATCTAAAGGTTTTTCATGTTCCCCGTATAGTGCTGCCCATGTGTAAGTGCCGACGACCCCATCAACTTTCAAGCCTTTATCTGCCTGATATTGCCGAACATTTTTTTCTGTCCCGGGTCCAAAAATTCCATCAACCGCTGTTTTTAGTCCATACTGATTCAATGTCCATTGGAGAAGTTCCACTTCAATGCGTGCACTTCCATTGCGCAAAATAAACTGATGCTCCGGGGCGATGGCCATTAAATTTTCAAGTCGGGCCGGCAGTTTGTCTTCCTTAACTGCAGCTGCATGACCTGTGGCTTCTACCGGTTGAAAAGAGAGGGGAGATGCAGCTAATAACCCGAATGCCAGCAACATTGAAATGCTTTTCTTCTTCACGGCTGATTCCTCCAGAATTTGTATTTGTTCCATATGTACCCACGCCAGCCATAAACAAAACGGTAACTGCCCCTATAAGAAAAATCTTAGTGAGTTCGATAGTATGACGCTGAAAGTAATAGAATAAAGCTGGTCAAGACCGAGGAATCATCTGTACAATTGAGCATGTGGAGTCTGTCTTCTTTTGAACTTTTTGGGTAAGTCTCTTCCGATGAATCGGTATACACATACTGCAATAACCGCTAAAAAATCCATGAAGTAAAAATGTTCCTTTACTTCATGGATTTTGTTGTCAGCATCCATTTTAGGCTCTTTCCATCACCGCAAAGTAGTTGCCTTCATCATCCGCAAAATTAAAGCTTCTGCCGGCGCCCATGTCTACCAATTCGCCAGTCATAACGCCTCGTTCTTCAAAATCCGCATACAGCTGCTCAACCCCATCAGTATAAAACATTAAAGATGGGGTGCCGAGCTCCAACTCGGGTGACAGTTTCGAAACTACTTCTTTGTCATGCAGCACAATCGTTGTCTCAGCTTCTTTGGTAGGGGCAATTTCGATCCATCTTAATCCTTGGTCTTTCGAACCTTCATCTGCAATTACGGCAAATCCTGCTTTTTCCGTCCAAAACTTTACTGCTTTGTCCTGATCCTCCACATACACCATCACTTGCCCGAGTTTATTGATCAACTTGACCACTCCTTCGCAAATTTGGCTTATTCCAGTATATTATTCCTCCTACATTTCCCGAAAGGTGATTTCTTCAAACAGTTACAATAAAGCTTGAACACAAAAGTTGTTTAGGGATTCTTACTGAAATCAGCTGGATGGGTGAGCAACTGATGAAGTTGTATACTATCAGAATTGAACTAGAACATTTAAATCTGCTGATTTGAGGGAAGATGGGATAAAGGTGACGAACGTTAAAGAAACGAGAAATGAGAGGTGAATGAGATGAACCCCAGTGAAACCATAACGTTTTTTCTTATTGGAGTTGCAGTTTTGTTCGTGGTGGTGGTAGTTTGGATCCTCTTTAGAAAGCGAAAAAAATGGGCAATTGGCCTGACTTGTATATTGGTTGCGGGGTACATCGGGTCTGTTGCTTATTATCCCTACTTGCAAGTCAGTATCCATGCAGAGAGATACGAGCAGGTCAGTGAGTACTTGGAAACCAATTATCCGGACCGTGAATTCACAGTCATTCCAGAGTATTACGAAGCAGGTTATACGGTAGGGGTTTTTGATGTTAGTGATAAAGAAACACCAGATATAGGCGTGACCTTGCATGTCGATGACAATGACGAAGTCCAGCAAGTAAGCCATTGGACAGATGGGGGATTCCCGACTCAACAGGAATTGTGGCGAGAACTCGAATTCACTTACGGAGAAGCTTATACCTTGGACAAGGACGACGTCGAGATAACGAAACAAGATGAATGGATCGAGGGAGAACTGACGGTGTTCGCCCTTACCATAGACAACATGCCGGCGATTGCGATTTATGAATATTCAAAGGGCGGTTATGGTTTATTGGATCTGCAGGTAGAGAAGAATGACTTCGTTATTTCTGCTGAAGCAGATGGGTATACGTTCATCTATGTGGATGAACGCTACGAAGACGAAAAGGCGGCCATCCAGTTGGAAAACCGGGAAACGATTTCTGTGAATACAGCAGACCATGGAGGAAAACTATTTGTAGTGGAATAGCAGGCGAGATGAATAACAAAAATGAAAGCATTCCGTACCAGAAGTAATTTTTTACTGGTTCATAGAAGTTGCATCTGCTTAGAAAGTGAAATTGTTTGTTGGTATATACATCAATTTATAATAATTACGATTATACCAGCATTTATTATAATACCTTTATAGATTTAGTTAGTGTGAGGTGAGTACGTTGAACTGTAGCCTTACTAAGTAGAAATCACTGCTTAGGGAAGTAAAACTAATGAAAAACACCCTCCACTGAGTGGTTGACATCTGCATGTCGACTTTTCAGTAAAGGGTGTTTTTCATTACTAATACTAATCACCAATAGGATTCGGAATTTGGTGTCTGGCATTTTTGGATCGCTTGTTCATAAGAGAAGACTAGTTCGATTAAGCGCGGTTCTTTGATAGCCCGCCCTTGCCGGCACAGTAGCACCACGATCATGTTGAAAGGAGAGTGTATCGAGTTAGTGTTCTCGCATGACGGGATTTAACCCTTCTAGAGTAGGAAATCACAAATTGGTCTGGTGGTGCTCCACGTATGTGGGATCAGTCTAATGATTGCTTGAAATGTCTTAGTTAGTTATTTCAAATTCAATATTCTGTGCATCTGAAAGCGTTTCGTAAGTCTCAGTTGAAATTGATTCGCTTATCACAACCCTGACCTTTTCCACTTTAGTTGGATCAGTTTTAATTACTACCCCAACCTCTCCAGTTTTACTTACAGCCCCATAATAGTCTGTATCCTGCGCTTCATCGTAATCAATAAAATCTTTCCAATCGTATGCAACGTCAATTTTTTCTTGTTTACCTTCTGAGAACAAAACGATTTCATTGATTCCGCTAAAAGTTACATCTTGATCAGAAGTATTTTCTGCAGTGTATTTAATATAAAAATAATTAAACTCTGCCCCTATTGGTTCGTCCGTATACATATTGTTTATGTCGAACTGCTGATCCTCTGAGACATTGCTCGCTTTTTTGAATGATACTTCTTCCAATGTAACGTTTATCGGCTTTGCATCATACGATTTATTCTCGGCTACAACAGACAACACTTCAGAAGTTTGCTCCGGTTGTTCTTCTTCTGTTTCTTCCGATTCTGTCCAAGACTCACTGTCTTCTTCGCTGAACATATCTTCTAGCTGGGAGATATTAGCGAAGATAGCTTCCTCCAAGTTTTCGTCATCTACAATTTTAAAGTTTCCTTCATCATCTTTTTCTAAGTTTAATTCTACCGACCTTGTAACGAGAGGAGCATCCTCTGCAGTCATATATTTAACCATAGTCTTTTCAGCCATTTCTTCAAAGGCTTTTTCTGATTCTGGAGTTTCTTCATCAAAAGCACTGGCAAAAGCTAAAGGCATAATTTCAGCCATTGTGCTGGTCATAACGCTTCCCATATCAAGAGATGTAATTTCAGTCTTTATAATGGCTTTATCACCATCAACTGATACTTCTTCAGTCTTTTCAAAGTCATAATTCTTAGAAATGTTTTCAAATAAGGTCATTGCTAATTCTTCATCAGCTTCATCAGCCGCTTCTTGATCAGTAGTCAAACTTTCAGTACCGCCTTGAACATACGAACCTGCTTTTTCAAAATCATTTTTTTGAACGGCAGTCAGAAAGTCATCTACAGTAGCGCTAGGATTTTCTGATCCGCAGCCTGCTAGAAGACCTGTAATCAAACCAACAAACATCAAACTCATTAATTTTTTCTTTTTCATTTTTATTACCTCATCTTCCTTTTCTACTATAACATCTAATAAATAGTACCATCAGTTGGATGATTATGGAACATGATTTATGCTGTTTATAGTAAATATTTCCTTATATTGAAGAGTGGCCGATCAATTGTACCTGTATTTGATTAAGGCTTTTAAAAGCAGCTTCCAAATAACGACTGTCGGCGGAAAGTCATATCCGCATTACGGAAAGAATGAATGAATGGGTCTGCGTACTCGAAAAAAGATGTGTGGAACTAGCAATTGGACCGCGCCTTAACTTCGGGAATAAGATACCAGCCTATTCAGCGATGAAGCGAATTATTATTTTAGTTTTAGAGTAATGTGGAAGAGTCAATATTATGCGTTAAACATAAATAATTTGGAAAATATAATCTTTATATTGAGCAGAGCAATAGAGATTTTATTCAAAGCCAAATTTGATTTGCTAAAGATTTTTGTTTAAATATCAAGGGTCGAATAGTTTGAGTTTGGGATGATGTAAGCGTAATCTGAAAATAGAAATGAGAGGAGTGAAAGTGAATGGAGAAAGTAATACCAGAAGTGACCTTGAACGATGGGACGATGCTGCCGGTTACCGGACTCGGTACATATGGACTGTGGGGCAATGCAGGGGCGAACGCAGTCAGCAGTGGAATCAATGCGGGTTACCGGTTGATCGACACAGCGTATAATTACGAGAACGAAGGAGCCGTGGGGGAAGGCATCAAGCGCAGCGGCATTTCCCGTGAGGAATTGTGGATTACTTCTAAGCTGCCAGGCCGTTATCACAATTACGAGAAAGCATTGGTGGCGATTCAGGAATCGCTGTACCGTTCCAACTTGGATTATTTTGATCTTTACGTGATTCACTGGCCGCTTCCTAATCAAGATCTATACGTGGAAGCGTGGCAGGCATTGATTGATGCGAAGAAATGGGGACTTGTCCGGTCGATTGGTGTCAGTAACTTCCTGCCCGAGCACCTGGAGCGCATTGTCCAAGAGACGGGGGTAACGCCGAGTTTGAATCAGGTTGAATTGCATCCGTTCTTTAACCAGGAAGAACAGCGGAAAGTGCACGCGGAGCACGGTATCCAAACGCAGTCATGGAGCCCGGTTGCCAGAGCTGCAGATATTCTGTCGAATGAAACGGTCGGTAAGATTGCTCAAAACCATAATAAGACAGTGCCGCAAGTTGTGCTGCGCTGGCAATACCAAATCGGCTCTGTGTCGATTCCGCGCTCTACTTCTCCTCAGCGGCAGCGGGAAAACCTGGCGATTTTTGATTTTGAATTAAGTGAAGCCGAGATGAGTGCAATTGCTGGATTGTCCCGGCCGGATGGCAGGCTGTTTGATATGGATCCCGCTACTCATGAAGAGTTTTAAAATTAATGCTGATTGTGCACTGTGCATTGTCTGAATAGCAGGTAAGAGCTTTATTCTATTGAATTTAATAAGCGTAATTACAGTTCCGCTGGGGGATTTTATTCCGCTCAGCGGTTTTGTTTTGGAAAAAATCTTAAAATACAGTAAGTCATTTTGTAGAATTATATATAAAATCCATTTTTTAATAACCCAAATTTATTCATTATAACTGGGAAATATATGTATTTAAGATTAATAGTTTATGGTACGATTTACTCATATATAAAATAGTAAGAAATTTTTGTGAATAGCTAATAAGAACTCCGAAACAGAATTTTTTTACTTGAGAAAAACGAAAAGGCCTTAATTATTGGCCTAAAAGATTGTTTGAACACTTAAGAGTTAGCAAAAAGGGGGAAAAACATGAAAATTACGATGAAAATGAGTCAAGAAGCTTATCCGATAGCCAAGAAAGTTTACTCGGGACAATTAACGAGAAATGATGGGAAAAGTGAAATTAATCGTGTTTCTGGTATGAATGAAGGGTCTGCTCAAGCATACATCACAATTTTTTTAGCTATGATGAATGGAGAAGAATACAAAAGAGCATTTAATAATGAAACAAATAGATTTTTATTTGAAAGTATCCGAAGAGATTTCGGAGAACAATACTTTAAAAAGGCATTAACTGCAGCACAAAAGCACGTTAATTATTATGGCACTTTAGGAAAAGGGAATTTAATTGGACTTCAAAAAATTGTAGATGAACTAAAGCACTGATTTTCTCTCTCTGAGAAGTGGAGAATTCTAAATACATATAGAAAGTGAGATAAATAAATCATGAAGTTTACCGAAGGTTTTGGAATGGGACTTGAGATGATATGGAGTATTGTACTTGCAAATCCTCAATTAATTGGAATTCTAACATTCTTTTTTATAAGTTCAGTATTACTGGGACTTATAAAAAAGACATTGAGACACAATAAACTCAAAAAATCAGGGATCTGGAACGTAGATGAGATGACGGAAAGAGAATTTGAAGAATATCTTCGGGTTCTATTCCATGAAAGAGGATATCAAGTTCAATTAACACCAACTACTGGCGACTTCGGTGCTGACCTCATCTTATCAATCAAAAATCGAAAGATTGTTGTGCAGGCAAAGCGCTACAAAAAGAATGTGGGATTAAAGGCCGTACAGGAGATTTCGACTGCCAAAAATCATTTCAAAGCAGATGAATGCTGGGTCGTCACCAACAGCTATTATACTGAGCCAGCTAAAAAATTAGCTGCATCCAACCAGGTGCGTTTGGTGGACCGTGAATTGTTAATGAAGTGGATGCTGGAAATGAAGAAGAGCGATGAGACTAAAGGAGCGACTAATATCAGGGAAGTTGAATAATTACAGTGTCGCTCCGTAGGGTGTGTAAATAGCGGGGAGGAAAAGCAGATGACATTCCAACAATTGAAATATGTGATCGAAGTGGCGAGAAACAGGTCGATTAGTAAAGCAGCTCAGCGATTGTTTATTAGTCAACCGAGTCTGTCCAATGCCATCAAAGAACTGGAAAAGGAACTGGGGATTACCATTTTCTCACGTACCAATAAAGGGATCGTGATAACTTCTGAGGGCACGAAGTTTTTAGGGTACGCAAGACAGGTGATTGAACAGACAGACTTGCTGGAAAATCAATATATCAATACGGCCCAGCCCCCGCAGCAGCATTTCTCGGTATCGGCACAACATTATGCCTTTGCCGTCAGTGCATTTGTGAAATTGTTAAAAGATTATGAGCGGGATGAATATCAATTCACTTTACGGGAAACCAGAACCTATGAAATCATCGACGATGTAAGAGACCTTCGCAGTGAAATTGGCATTTTATATTTGAATGATTTCAATCAGCAGGTGATATCTAAGTTTCTAAGAGAAGGAAATTTAAGGTTTCATAAGCTATTTGAAGCAGACCCGCATGTGTTTATCAGCTCAACAAATCCGCTTGCGGCTCAAGAGTATGTGACCCTGGAGGATTTGCATCCTTTTCCGTATCTTTCTTTTGAACAAGGGGACTATAATTCGTTTTATTTTTCTGAAGAGGTGCTCAGCACCATTTCAAGACCGAAAAATATTCATGTGAGTGACCGGGCAACTTTATTTAACTTATTGATTGGGTTGAATGGATATACGATTTCCACAGGAATCATTAGTTATGACATCAACGATAATGACATTGTGGCACTTCCGTTAAAAGTGAATGAACGCATTACGGTTGGCTATATTACACGTAAAAACGTACCGATCAGCCCGCTGGCAGCCATTTATATTGACTACCTGAAAGAAACCATCTTGACTGAAAGAACTAGTCTATAGTTTGAAACTATAGCAAACGATAGAATTTAGGAGTTACGCTATAGCAATGCTCCGATGCTACACTGACCTTAATCTAAAGAAAAAGGGAGCGGGTTAGATGGTAGCGGAGAAAAGAAGTTTGGAACAACGATTAAATGAAGGCACTGTAATTGTAGGCGAAGGGTATTTGTTTGAACTTGAACGCAGAGGCTATTTGCAAGCAGGGTCTTTCGTGCCAGAAGTGGCTTTGGAAAATCCGGAGGCTTTAAAGCAAGTATACCGGGATTACATGAATGCGGGTTCCGATGTGGTGTTAGCGTTCACCTATAATGGCCACCGTGAAAAAATGAGAATCATCGGCAAAGAACATTTACTTGAGCCTTTAAACCGAAGTGCGATCCGTTTAGCAAAAGAAGTAGCAGCAGAACATCCGACCGAAGAAGCATTAGTTGCAGGAAACATCTCAAATACGAATATTTTTGACCCTGAAGATGCTGAATCCAAGGAAAGAGTAAGAAGTATTTTTGCCGAGATGATCAAATGGGGGAAAGAAGAAGGCGTAGATTTCATCAATGCTGAAACTTTTTACTACCACGAAGAGGCGGTTATTGCGTTAGAAGAAATTCAAAAACAAGGACTGCCAGCAGTTGTTACCTTGGGGTTAATGGGCGAAAATATACTGCGTGACGGTTACACGGTAGAAGACTCTTGTCGAATTCTTTCAGAAAAAGGGGCATTAGTGGTGGGAATGAACTGTTTCCGCGGCCCGGCTACCATGCAGCCATATCTTCAGAAAATCAGAGAAGAGGTAGAAGGTTTTGTTGGAGGATTGCCAATTCCATATCGGACGTCAGAAGAACACCCAACATTCTTTAACTTGCCTGATGGCGGATGCAGTTGTACCCTGCCGACTGAAACTACTTTCCCGACATCCTTAGATCCTCTTTATCATAACCGGTATGAATTAGCGGAATGGGCGAAAGAAGCCCAAAGCATTGGTGTTAATTATATTGGCCTTTGTTGTGGAGCGTCGCCTGCTATGTTAAGAGCAGTAGCAGAAGCAACAGGAATTCAAACAATCAACTCGAAATATTCACCGGATATGGAAAAGCATTTCTTATTCGGAAAAGATAAAACCTTAAAGGATCATAATTTAACTTACCGAGTAAAAGCATAAGCATATAGGGACTCACTCTTTACAATGTAAGAGTGTGTCTTTTTTTCAATAATTTCCCTTTTCGATGAATAGAAATCATTCCACCAGCAATTCTTATGTTTTATTCAGGATTACAAAACAAGTCCCATCATCTTTATTGTGATACGAAGAAGGAATGCTGTAATCGGGATTTGAATCCCCTCTGCCAGTTTACAAAACCCGATCCCATTGATATATTAAGCGTAAATACCATCGCCCACCAATATGGTTAAGGAAAAGAGGCTGGAAAAATGGATGTGAAATTTCCTATTGGACCATTACAGGTTCCTGACAACGTGAAAGCTGAACATATCCAGGAGTGGCTCGGGAAAATCGAAGATTATACCGTGCGGTTGAGGGAAGCGGTCGATAAGTTGGACGAAGAGCAATTGGGCAAGACGTACAGAGAAGGCAGCTGGACCGTCCGCCAGCTGGTCCACCACATTGCGGATTCGCAATTGAATATGTATCAGCGCCTGAAACTGGCATTGACGGAAGACAATCCCACAGTTCCTGCTTTTGATCAAGAAAAATGGGTGGCACTCCCGGACAACAAGCTGCCGGTAGAAAGTTCAATCCGGATGCTTGAAGGGCTAAACGAACGAATTGTGGCACTTGGGCAGCATGTGGAGAAAGAACAGTTAGATCGTGTCTTCACTCACGAAACAAATGGCGAAATTAGTGTCGCTACAAAGTTAGCGAAGCTGTGCTGGCACGAAGAGCATCATTTGAAACATATAAAGCTTGCCTTGAAAAACTAAAGCATACCAGTATTGAAAAGGGGGAAATCAATCAAATGAGTTATTACGCAGTTCTTTTACCTTTAGTGGATCAGGAAAAATCAAATCTGGTCAGACCCGCACATTTGGAATTCCTAGATGGGATGAAGCAAGCCGGCCATGTATCGGCATTTGGCCGATTTACCGACGGTTCAGGCGGTTTGGTGATATTCAATGCTGAAACGTATGAAGATTGCGAGGCTCTTGTCCAAAAAGATCCCTATGTTGAGAGCGGTGCAAGGAATTATGAAATTCATGAATGGGGTTTGCTTTGGGCGGATTTGAAATCAGATAGTTAAGGATCGAAAATGAAGCGGAGAAAACGCAGGGGTAGATCAAGTCAGTGAGTTGGAAAATCGGGAACTATCCGTCAATCCTGAAGCATAACCAAAGTGGATTCAACCGGTGATTCTCCATAGTTTTTCCAGTCGTTCATAATTGTCTAAACCGATTCGCCGCTTCACTTTTCCACGTTTTAATTCCTTGCCGATTTCGTATTCGTCTATCAGCAGCAACACATCATAGATCAATCGCAATGGAAATTCGAGAGCCAGTAGAACCGGATAAGCAAGGTACATACTGACATGTTCGTAGCCATAGAAATTATCTTGTTCAATCGGCAGATTTTTCCTGGTATATGCTTTGCCGATTCCGTGCAGTAACAGTACCCAAGAAAGAAGTTCCTGTTCATCAGTATCCGGAACTTCTTTTTTGATTTCTTTTATCATTTTACAAGTTTGTTGGAGAATGGCGCGCATTTCTGCAGTTTCTGTCATAGGCTTGGTTTCTTTAAAGCTACGAAAAAAAGCCTCGCTTTCCTCATAGGAAAAAGCTTGTTCTTTAAGCTTTGCAGGGTGTATTCCGGCAAGCGGCGGGTTGGATAGGATTCGGATGGAATTGAACTTTTCATCTTTTCTAGGCAATTGAAAGGCGCGGATGTAGCGCTCCATAACAGAATCCGGGACGCGCTCCTTATCTTGCCGCAGGCTATTGCGAGACTTCAAAACTTTATAGGGCGTGAGAAATACAAGGGCCTCTGTTTCGGGCTGGAATTTTTCAATTCTGTTCAAGAGGCTTTTTCTTCTCTTTGAGGCTAAGTTTGTTGCATCGTAAATGACATTATTTCCATTTTCCAAGTGAAAAGCCGTTTCCTGGTACATTGCTTCAAATGTATTTTGGTTGTTGGTGGAATTGCATGACAGGCGGTTTCTTTGTGCAATTTCATCAGACGAGAGATGTATCCATCGCTTATCACTTTGGAGTAGACTGCGGGCATACGTGGTTTTTCCGCTTCCGGGCAGGCCAATCAGCATTATAAAATGCGCCATTGTAACCCTTCTTTCAAAATGGATTTGAGCAGCTGTCCTCACCAGTTTTCCATATGCTCCTTAGAAGTTAATAAAAACGACCAGCAAATCCATCTTAATTTGCTGGTCGTTTTTACGTTATAAATTTTCGATAGAAGACGGAACCCGCTCCTCAAATGGGTATTTAGCAATTAAACAAACGAGACGATTAAGGCGTCCGGTTATTGTTTTTGTTGGTGAACTTATTGTTTTCATCCGGGATGCGCGCACTATCTTTTACCGATTGGTTTTTTTGTTCTTGTTGGGTGAAATCTTGTTGGTCTGAAGTTTCCTTGTTTTTTTCTTCAAGGAGTTCATTCATTTTTTTAATGTTCGCTTCTTGTTCAGATGATTGGTGATCGCTCATTGTAATCCCCCTCATAAGTTGTTTTTAGTTGTATTCCCGGTATGAAATAGAGGTAAACGTTGGCAGGAGGGCACTCATCGTTCTGCTTTATAAAAGTCTGAATTCAATTATTCAGTATTCAGGAAGGAATTCTTTTAATGCAACCGCTTCTTCCACAGCAGTAGGAATTCATTTCAAAAGGCTATGGTCTTCTGCTATCTTGTTTTCTGCGCCTCGAGCGAGCTGAATAATAATGAATAACAAAAACGCCAAGCTTATCATCAGCACCATAAGGTTCGGCAGACTTTTCGCGTAGAGGTCGTCGATACTTGTCACCATCAGCCATTTTGGAAAAGACGGATTGACGAAACTTTGGTACATGGCGACCACGTTATTGGCGATATGCAGCAAAATCGGCACGAGCAAATTGCCGGTCTTTAAATACAGCAGCGACGCTACTACTGCAAATAGGAAGGCACCGAAAAAGTTGATGTGGAAGATGCCAAAAATCAGACTCGACATGCCGATCCCATTCCAGAAGCCGAAGGTCGCGATCAGCCGAGTCAGGAGTAGCCCGCGGAACACGAATTCTTCCGCAATCGGCGCGATGACCGCTAAAATGAAGCCGGTCGCGACCAAGTACCATAGCGCGTCAGGGAGTTGCTGCGGGGTGAGCGCAAACTCGACAGCAGTCGGGGCAACGGACATAAGCGCCCGCAACAACAGCCAGTAGATGCTCATAGAAAACGCCAATACCAGCACGGTGAGCCCAAGCACCGGAAGCAGCCAACGCGCTGTGCCCCGGAAGAAAAAGACTTGGCGCAGTTTCACACCGCGCTTTTTTAAATGGTAACTGCAAAGCCATAAGGGCAAGACGATATAGAAGACCAATTGCATGGCAACGCTGATGAGGAGTACGTTTCCTGTCATTTGCAGCAGGATAAAGATCACGACAATGGATGCGCCCGTCATCCAGCCAAGTACAAAACGAGATCTCTTTTCCTCGAACATCCTTAGCACCGCCTTTCGTTTTAGACTGACTGCGTCCATGAGAAAGAGAGAGCGGGTTTTTGTTTTATTCCTATTTACGAATGTTAGTGCTTCCTAAGAGAAAGCCCATGTACAAAGTACACCATCCTATAGTGTATGAAATCCGGCAGAATATATTTTTATGGTGAGCAGTAAATGCTCACTGCAAGGTTATAAAGAAGAGGAAGTATGAACTTTTGGAGAAATAGAAAAAGGATGAAGAATAATTTGGCTCTGAATTGACGAATCGGCGGGTTTTACTTTTCTTATAGGTATCATATACCCTAATAGATCAAATTTAAAAAACAGAAGTTTGATAATTTAGCGGCATAACAACAAGTAAAGGCTATAGAGATTTTATTCAATTACGTGAGGAGGAAAACCATGAATATTGGAATTATCGGAACAGGCAATATTGCCATGTACTTACTGGAACAAGTGAATTCCAAACAGATGACTAACGGAAGAATAACTGCAGTTTTCGGACGCAATCAAGAAGCGGGCCATCGGTTAAGTGAGCAGTTTGGAGCCGATTTTTACACGGATTTTCAAGCATATATGAAATTGCCGCTTGATATCGTCGTAGAAGCCGCTACTGTGGAAGCGGCTCGGCTCTATCTGAAAGAGGTAGTTGACCATAAGAAAGACCTCGTTGTCAGCAGCATTGGTGTGTTTAAAGATGCGAATTTTTTGGATAAAGTCACAAGCTTAGCAGAGTCTGCAGAAACTACTATCTTCTTGCCGTCTAGTGCTGTGGGGGACTCGACGTCCTGCAGTCGGTGAAAGCGGCTGGCGGCTTAGCGCGAGTCCAGCTGACGACCAAAAAATCATCGGCGTTGCTTGGCATGGAAACAGAAGAAGAGAAAGTAATATTCGAAGGTACGGGAGGAGACGCGGTCGAACAATTTCCGAAGAACATCAACGTAGCGATGACGCTTGCATTGGCAAGCGTTGGAATTGAAAAAACGAAAATGCGCATCATCGTTGATCCGGCCATTGAACAAAACACCCAAACCATCGAAGCAGAAGGGGATTTCGGCAAGATGCAGCTGCAAGTCGAAAACCATCCGATGCCAGAAAACCCGAAAACGAATCTTCTCGCGGCATTGAGTATTTTAGCCGTATTGCAGAATAAAGATAAAGCTTTGAGAATTAGCAACTGATTTTTGGTATTGAAAGAGTGTAAAAGGGGATTTGGTATTGAAGGTGTCACGCAAGATGGTTAAAAAAGGAGGATGCTGCTGGAACGGTTGGTGATAAAATCAACAGAACGGAGCGTTTATCCAGTCGATGCACAACTCAAAAAAAACAGATGGATAAGCGGTTTAAAGGGAAAGACGTGGAAGGCTTGGATTGCAGCTGCGCTCTTTTAACGCCGCGACATATAAAAGTGGGGATTCTGTCCATTACTGCGCCTGCTGCATTAACAGTTAGGTGTGGTTTTTTTAGTTTTTTATTAACTGGAACAAATTTCTTGAAAACAGCAATTCTAAATAAGTGGTTCTCTAAATGAGCTTGAATCAAGAGCACAAGAAGCGAAAAAGCAGTAAGGAATTGCTGTTCAGTTGGTCAGAATTTTTCGGCAGTTTAGGTCTGATTTAGCTAGGGAAGATGAAATGATGATGAAAATCGTGTATACTTAATAGTTAGCTCGGAAAATAAAATGACATGGATAAGGAAAAGGATGGTTTTGGCTGACAAAATACCATTCGTTTTCAGTGTACATAAGCAGGAAAAGAGGTTGATATGACAGGTTTTAAGAACGACTAGTTAAGTGGAAGGCTGTTCAGGTCAGTTAGTTGACTGAAACAGTTTAATGGGTTCAATGCAATTGCTTCATGAAAAAAAGTTGAGTTATATTGGTTTTGCATGGTTAAGTGTGTTATCCAATTGAAGTAAACCCGCCGCTAATAATTTTAGACGGGAGCTATACTTTAATATGAAAAAAGTTTCAGGTGTTTTTTTTAGTTCGATAGCAATTATGATTGTGCTTGTCACGTTTGGTATCACCATGCCAAATGCGCTAGAGCAAGTGACCGGCAATATGCAGGCTTTTATCACAGCCAAGTTCGGCTGGTACTATTTATTGGTGGTTGGATTTTTTGTGGTAGTTTGTTTTTATCTTTTATTCAGCCCGGTTGGTCGGATTAAGCTCGGGAAACAGGATGAACAACCTGAGTTTTCACGCCCAACTTGGATTGCGATGATTTTCAGTGCCGGCGTCGGCATCGGATTGATTTTTTATGGGACGGCTGAACCAATCAGCCATTACGCAATCAGTTCGCCAACCGGCGTAACGGGAACCGACCAAGCAGTCAAGGACGCTATGCGGTACACATTTTTCCATTGGGGCATTCACGCATGGGCCATCTATGGAATTGTCGGACTGGCAGTCGCTTACTTTACGTTCAGAAAAGGTGAACTGATGTTGATCAGTAAGACATTGCGCCCGCTTCTTGGCGATCGCGTTGATGGATTACTCGGGAAAACCATTGATGTCGTGGCGGTTGTTTCAACTGTCATCGGTGTAGCGACCACGCTTGGTTTCGGTACCGCGCAAATCAATAGCGGCTTGTCTTATCTGTTTGGTATTCCATCCAATTTTGGAGTCCAAGTCGTGATCGTGGTCGTGCTGACAGTGTTGTTTTCACTTTCAGCATTAACCGGCCTCAAAAAAGGAATAAAGATTTTAAGCAACACGAATATGGGCTTGACGGCTCTTTTGTTCATCTGTGTGCTGATTTTTGGTCCGACAATGTTTACCTTGAATTTATTTACGGATAGCCTCGGTAGCTATGTCCAGACATTTGTCAATATGAGCTTGCGGATGGCTCCAATGAATGAAGAAGGACGTGCGTGGATCAATGGTTGGACGATTTTTTATTGGTCATGGTGGATCGCGTGGTCACCGTTTGTCGGTATTTTCATTGCCCGTGTATCAAGAGGCAGAACAATCCGGGAATTTGTCGTTTACGTATTGCTGGTGCCGTCACTCATCGGGTTCATTTGGTTCTCGACATTCGGCAGTGCAGCGATTGTAGCAGAAAGAACGGGAGCTGCCGTAATTTCGGCATTGCCGCTGGAAGCTTCACTCTTTGGGTTATTGGAACAATATCCATTCGGTTTAGCTCTATCGATTTTAACCATTCTAATCATCATTACATTCTTTGTCACATCTGCTGATTCAGGGACATTTGTTCTTGGGATGATGACGTCTAACGGTTCACTCAGCCCGAGCAATACAGTGAAAATGATCTGGGGCGTCTTCTTGTCAGCTACGGCGCTTGTTCTTCTTTACTCAGGTGGTCTGCAGGCGTTGCAGAATACAATGATTATTGTGGCATTCCCATTTTCAATGATTATTGCTTTGATGACTTTCAGTCTGATCAAAGCCCTTAATGTGGAAGCGAAAGAGCTGGGAATTGGCCAGCTTAAAAAGAAAGAAACCAAAAAAGAAGCAAGAGAAGTTCTTCGATAAAATGGTAGGCTTCAAATCACAAGATCTCTCAATAGAAAAATTTTCGAGCTGAACATTTCTCTATTATCTTTTTTCCTGCTTATGACTTTTTCGGCAACAACTATTGAAAAAAAGAAAAGGCAGCATTAACGACTCAAAAAGTTGTTGATGCTGCCTTTTTTAGTTGATGGTTGCTGTTTAAACCTCCTGTCTCTATAACGTATCGGGATATAATTGTTTGGTTCCAGAAGGCAGCGTTAACAGTTCAAGTAATTGATCCACCACTTTTGTTCTCGTTTCAAAGTCGAATGGTTCGCCGCACGGCCGACCCATTTTAAAGGGTACATGGAGTGTGCGTGGGGCTCCAACTTTCTCTGTGACTTCCGGAAACAAAGTGACCATGGCTGTTGGAATCTGTGAAGCTTCTAAAGCCCGGGCATACAGCCCAAGCACATTGTGGCAGGATCCTCAGCCAGGTACCAGTAAAGCTGCATCAATTCCTTCATTATGAAACAGTTCGACTACTTTCGGGATAAAGTCTTTTTCAGCTATGGTCGTATCCAGGATGCCACCGTTCAATCCGATATGGATGCCTGAAACGGACCCGATTTTTCCATTCGACGCGGATTTTCTCAACTGCTGGAGAGGAAAGACGATGGATGGATCGGTTTTGGCATACTTGGTATCGAAATAGATATGGGTAACGGTCAGCTCCTGTTCCGAGATGTCTCCCGGAATGATTCGAAACGAAGGATCTCCAGCTGGATTGTCCACATTAAACGGCTCGTCTGATTTCAAGTGAACACCGGCGGTCGAAACGAGTGCCACTTTGCACTGATTCAAGGGTTTTTGCAAAAAAGCCTTGGGCATGCTGTTGTTTTCTGTCATATGACTCATGGTGAATTTTTGGTAGGCATTCGTGAAATTGCTGGAAAACGTCCGAGACAGTTTCGATTTGAGCTTTGTCTTCATTTTCATGATTCGCCATTCCTCCAGTTCAAACAGTCTATAGAGGAGTATTCGCTAGGGGATTGAAAATTCCTGTATGGAATTCCTTTTTTGTTACTCAATTGATGCTCTGGTGACGAATAAGAAATAATAGATTCAGCTAGGAGCAATTTTCATCCTTATGATTTATCCAGTTGGTTGTATCTACTCAAAACACCTCCGATTTAAGTACACGCGTAGTGTACAATTCCGGAGGTGTTTTTAGTGAAGCTATCTTTAAGGAGAAAACTACTTCTTATTTCCGATCCACCAATGTCTGGATCATGGTTTTCATTTCTGCTACTTCGTTCTTGAGTTCGTCTATTTCCGACAGTTCATCTTTAAGGCCGGCAGTTTCCGCATCGATTTCTTCGGAGATCTTTTGGGCATTATTTACAATTTCCCCGACGATCAAGTTGATCATGAGGAAAGTCGAAATGACGATAAAGGAAACGAAATACAGCCAAGACCACGGAACGACTTCGAATATGGGGCGGAATACGCCGCTTGCCCAGGATTCCAAGGTAAAGACTTGGAATAAGGTGATAAACGACAAACCAAGATTGCCGAAAAATTCCGGTTCAACCGTGGCGTAAAAGAAAGTACCGATGACCGCATAGACGTAAAAGATAATCGACATCAACAAAATGACACTGGTGATGGTCGGAATAGCCATGAATAGAGCAGCCACTACTCTCCGCAAAGACGGGATGGTGGTGATGGTGCGCAATACCCGCAGCACACGGAAAATACGCAGAACGCTTATGTATGGGGAGTTATAGAGTATCAAGCTGCCGACCACAATGAGAAAGTCGAAATTGTTCCAACCGTTCCGGAAGAAGCTGGTGCGGTATAGATAAAGCTTGATCATGATTTCCAGGGTGAATAACCCGAGAACGATGATGTCCATGGCCAAAAGCCAGGTATGGTATTTCTCCGCAAACTCCGGATAGGTCTCAAGTCCAACCAGTATGGCATTGATGATGATCAAGATGGTGATGAAATTGGTGACTCTGTTGCCTTCCATAATTCGTATCATTCGATCTTTCATAACTTCAGGGACGACTCCTTTTCTTTTTTGCAGGTTTTGGGGATCCTGTTTCCAAGAATGGACGGGAAGTTTTTGCATGCCCAAACTCCGTTAATTATAGCATGGGCGTCATGTGCTGGTTAATTCACAACCCTTTATCAAAACCTTAAATGTGACAGAAAAAAGGAGTTGGGTATACAGTCATCCTAAAAATGACTAACGTGCTGAAGGCTATTCAATTCCACACTCCCAAAAATCACTTCCTAAACTTGAAAAAATGCGCCGGCTTCTCTTGTGATAGGGAAGTCGGCGCATTTTGTTAGGATGCCGGAATCAGTGGATGTCCCGCTTTTTGAAACTGCCGCCTCGAACTTCGGCTACGTCGTAAACAGCGACGAACGCGTTGTTGTCAATTTCAAAGATGATTTCTTTCATTTTGCTGTCTTCGAGCCGGTTGATGATGCAGGTGATTTCTTTATATTGCTCGTTTGTATAAGCGCCATTGACGAGATTGTAAGTGGCATTGCGGCCGAGCCTGTCGTGAATGGTCTGCACAAGGAGCTCAGGTTCACGCGAGATGATTTTATACGTTTTGGAGCCGCTGAATCCTTCTTCGACCAAATGGATCACTTTGGACGCGATGAAGTACGCGATTCCGGATAGGAAAGCACCTTGCAGGCCAAAGACGAAAGAGACGATGATAAAGACAAATACATTCAGGAATAAAATCATATCACTTGTTCCAAATGGCAGTTTACGGGAAAGCAGCACGGCCAGCATATCAATTCCATCGAGCGCCCCGCCGTTCCGCAAAGCAAGCCCCATTCCAAAACCGATAATGATTCCGCCAATGACTGTGACCAATAAAGTATCGCCTTCGATGATGGGCGGAATATGATGCATAAGCGTTGTCGCATAGGCAAGGGAAGCAATGCCGATAGTGGAATAGATGGCGAAGCTTTTCCCGATTTGTTTATAACCCAAGTAAACGAATGGAATATTCAGGACAGCAATCAGCAAGCCCAACGGCATTCCAGTCAATTGTGAGCCGACGATGCTGATTCCGGTAACCCCGCCGTCTGATACATTGTTCGGGATCAGGACGGCTTCAAGGCCGTACGCAGTGATAAATGCACCGATAATAATAGGCAGCGCCCGTAAAATTAACTTGACTCGATTTGTTTTTCGTTTTGTGTTGGTTGAACTCATTGTCTTCTCCTTTTCTGTCGGTTGATGAGGGCATTTCGACTCTAACTATTAAATATAATCCTTTTATTGTTATTTTAGTAGAGTGAATTTTAAAGATCGCAACCGGTTATGGTTAGTTTATTGAAAAGTATAGCTTGATTGGCAACAGTATTTCTTCATCGGAATTTAAAATCAATTTCGTACTCGATGTATGAAAAAAAGATCAGCTTCCCGAATTGTGAAGATAGCATAATCTAATTAAGGGTATGGTACAGGTATGTAGGCGCCATAAATATGCCAGTCAAAAATGTTCTATCTGAGTATGTAAGGAGGTCCATTATGAACATCGGAATCATTGGAACAGGCAATATTGCCACGTATTTATTGGAACAAGTGAATAACCGCCACATGGCGAGCGGCAGAATAACTGCCGTTTTTGGACGGAATGAGGAAGCGGGGCATCGCTTGAGTGAACAGTTCGGTGTCGATTTTTACACAGATCTTCAATGGTTTTTGGAGACGCCGCTCGATATCGTTGTGGAAGCCGCAACAGTCGAAGCAGCAGGCATCTATCTGAAGGATGTAGTCGTCCGCAACAAAGATCTCGTCGTCAGCAGTATCGGCGTGTTTAAAGATGCAAATTTCCTGGATGAAATTAAGACCTTGGCCGAAGATGCAGGCACGCACATCTTCCTGCCGTCTGGTGCAATCGGGGGATTGGACGTTTTGCAAGCGGCGAAAGCAACAGGCGGACTGAAGCGAGTGCAGATCACTACAAGAAAATCACCAGCATCGCTCGGGATGGAAACGGACAAAGAAGAAGTGGTGTTTGAAGGTTCGGCTATAGACGCCGTCGAAAAATTCCCGAAGAATATCAATGTGGCGATGACACTTGCGCTTGCAGGAATCGGTATGGAAAAAACGGCAGTACGCATCATTGTCGATCCGGCCATTGAACAAAACACCCATACCATCGAAGCAGAAGGAAATTTCGGAAAGATGCAGCTGAAAGTTGAAAACAACCCAATGCCGAGCAATCCGAAAACGAGCTTTCTTGCCGCACTCAGTATTTTGTCAGTGCTGCAGAACAAAGACCAGGCTCTCAGAATCGGGAACTGAGTGTTCAGTTAGATAGAGTTTGAAAAGGAGAGATTCTGTTTTGAAAGTAACGCGTAAAATGGTCAATAAACATTTGAGATTCAGAGGAATGCTGATAGATAAGCTGGTGACGAAATCGACGGAAGAAGCGTTTATCCAGTCGATGCACAACTCGAAGAAACAGATGGATAAACGGTTTAAAGGAAAAGATGTCGAAGGCTTGGACTGCAGCGAAGAGTGGATAAGCCGTGGAGACGGTTCCTCAATTCGTGTGCGGATTTACAAAGCGCTCGGTCCAGTTAGCGCTGTACCCGGTGTGTTATGGATTCACGGCGGAGGCTATGCGCAAGGGGTTCCGGAGATGAGTGGGGACATGTACAAGCGCTTGATCGACACGAGCGAGTGTGTCATTGTCGCACCGGATTACCGGCTGTCGATTGATTCGCCTTATCCGGCGGCGCTCGATGATTGCTATAAAGTCCTGTTATGGATAAAAAACCAGGCAAAGGAATTGGGCATTCGCGACGATCAGCTGATGGTCGGCGGCGAAAGTGCCGGTGGGGGATTGACCGTTGCATTAGCATTGCTTGCAAGAGACAAGGGAGAAGTCAACCTAGCTTTTCAACTGCCGCTTTATCCGATGCTCGATGACCGGATGCTGTCAGAATCCGCGCGTGACAACAATGCTTATGTCTGGAATTCGGATACGAACCGGTGGGGCTGGAAACTGTATCTCGGTAAATTGTTTGGAAGGAACGTACCCATCTACGCAGCAGCTGGACGTGCAGCAGATTACTCGGGGTTGCCGCCGGCCATCACGTTTGTCGGAGATATCGAGCCGTTCCGCGATGAAACGATCCGGTATGTGGAGCGTTTGAGAGCAGCAGGCATTCCTGTCGACTTTAAAATCTTTAAAGGCGCTTACCACGGTTTTGACATCATCAATCCGAAAGCCGACATCAGCAAAGCAGCACGAAACTTTTTAATGGATTCTTTCAAATATGCAACTAGACATTATTTTGCCAAGCAGAATTGATAATTAGATCTGCTGTTCTTTTGCGGTCGTTGTTCGAGAATGACCGCAGAAATGTTGCGGCCCGATACTAAAACAACCGCCATTCCTTTTTACGGAATGGCGGTTGTTGTCATTTTCCATATTGCGTTTTCACCAGTTCGAACAAATCGGTTTTTTGCAGATACGGTTCAGGGGCCAGGAAAGTCACAGTGATGACACCGGGATGCCGGCCGATTTCAATAGATCCGGTGATGGTCGAGCGGTTCATGATTTCCGGAACGGTCACGCCGAAGAAGTCAGCAGCCCGCTTCAAGCCGTTTTCGGTTGCGTCGTTCAAATTCGGACCAGATCCGATAAAGGACACCGGATAGGATTCTTCGATTTTGGTGACGTTCCAAGTATCGGCGATTTGCTGAGCGGATTGTTTTTCTTCTGCCGTGAAGGGCTTCGCCGTATACGGCAGGTCCTCAACATTCGGCAGCAAGATTGGCCCTTGGATATTCAAGCCTTTCAGCACGTGGACCTGGAGATGAGCGATGCCCGAAACGTCTGCCGTATGCCCGGCGATTTCACCATCGCCTTGCATGGCATGCATGTCACCCAGGTAAACACCGCCGCCGGCAACTTTCACCGGACAAATCAATACAGCTCCCGCCCGCACCCGGCTGATGTCCAAATGGCCATCTGTCCGGTGAGTCTCCAATTCCTCCTGTGTTGTTTTGAAATCATGTGGAGCACCAACCAGGAAGGAACCGAAGTCGCCGGCATTATGGGAATCCGGTGTTGGCCGGGATGGCGTCGTCCCCAATTGACCCAGGAACGGACGCATGCGGGCCATCGTACCGACCAGATCATGAGGTGCAAACGTCACCACCGGATTCTGAACGGAAGCTTCCGGAGTTTTCATGAACGTACGGCCGTCGTGAGCGATGGTTTCGGAAGCTTCCTGCGGCAAGGTCAGTCCGACATCGCCTTTTTCACCAAAGAAAATGGTGTAGCCATTGGTGAAGACGAATGGAGTCGCGTCCGCTCCGCAATTTGCACAGCGAATGGCTTCCATGCCGATGCCTTTGATGACGGTTTCGGGGTTCTTGGTGCCGCATTCCGGGCATTTTGCAGCTACATAGCCGTCGCCATCTGCCCGGTCTTCAATCATTTTATCGTTGCCGGAAGCGGTGGCTTGGGAAGTTACAGTGATTGATTGAATCCGGATAGCGATGGCATCTCCGGGTTCAGCCCCTTCCACATAAACCGGCTGTGTCACTTCGTGTCCGCCTTTGATGCTGGGGGTAATCATAGGACCCCAACAGCCTGGGGCAGTATTGGCGATAATCGTTCCGCCGTCTTTCACAGGTCCCAGCATTTCTTTCCCGGGATCCAGGATGCCATCTATGAAATGATTGACGAATAAGGTTTCGACTGTCGTTTTGTTCACAATAATCCTCCTCTTTCGTTGGAATTATCAGACTACTTAAAGTATAAAGGGTTGGCAGGCTCTTTAACAATTAATTGCCTTGATGTGCTTGAAAGTTCGAGTGGAGGGTTTAGCCGAGCCATTCGATGTCTCCGTATTTCAAGTTTTTCATCTTATTTTGTAAGTTCATTCTAAAGAATCAGCAGAGTATAAATACTTGCTGTTAGGAGTTAGAAAGAAGAGGCGGAATAACTGAATGATCAAAATTATTTCTGCTGTTTATTGTAAAAAACTAGGTGGTCTGCTACGCTAAGGAGCATAAGAACCATTATGAATTGAAGGAGACCAAACCATGTCGAATCTTTCCCTGGCAGAAGCTGTGAAATTGAAATCTGTATTGGCAAAACGCATTCATGAGTTGGAAGAAGAGATGGACCGGGTGGCTTTTGTGGAAATGGAAAAAGACAGCAAAAAGCCGAAGCAAGCCCGTACTCTTCACCAGGTCGAAGAAGAGATCGACGAAATCCGAAAAGATTTCCGGCTGTTGGACAAATTGATGTACCGCGCTAATTTTGAAAATGAAATTAGCTTCAACGGAGAAAATTTAGCGATTGTGGAAGCCATCGAATTGGCCACGCAATTGCGTGCCAAAGCACGGAAGTTCAAAGAGTTCGGAGCTGCTTCAAAAGAGGAGATTCAATTTGGCTATGGGGAAGGCACACCCATCATCAGACGGGCAATGTTTGATCCGGAGAAATACCGAGTAAAAGCGGTGGAGTTGGAGCGCCAGGCAAACCGGCTGTCAAATGCCATCAACACCAAAAACTACTCGATCGTCCTGGATTTCGACAGCGAGAAGTATTTCTGATCCTTGGAGCGGTGAGACTCCGCTTCAAGGCATGGAAGGAAACCTCTTATGTACTTCGGTACACTCAACTCTGATGGCTAATGGCAAACCAATGACCTTTACCCCATCACGATTTTACCTGTAACCGATCACCAACCAAGAGCAAACGGCGGTCGATGACCACATTCCTGTTTTAAAACGCCTTCCATGAATCCTCCTGCTTTTTGAGCAGGGGGATTTTCTAAGTTATTGAGGATCCTCATTCGCAAGTTCTCATTGTCTTTAGTCTGCGATTTTCGATGCCTTGAAAAAAGGAGGTCCGTCTCAAATGGAAAACGTATCAGCACAAGTAAAGCTGCAGTCAATCGAATCCTTTCAATCAACCATCCGCAAAACAGAAAAGGCTTTGATTCAGATGCACGAAAAAAACGCTAATACCACATTGGTAAACAGTCGGTTGAATGCTCTTCGAACGGGCTTGGTTGTGTTGGAAGCCGTTTGGGAAGACAAGACGCATTCCTATACCCTGGAAGATTTAGCAGAAGCTCGTCTTGTTTTGATAGGACTCCTGTCCTCAATCGAAGCTATGTACACGAAATCAAAAGAAGGCAGTCCTCAAAAGACGCTTTTAGAAAGAAGGATTACTTCATTGGAACTGGCTATTCAAGCGTTGAATGATCTTATCAACGAATAAAGATGGAATGATTAGCGGAATGGATGTTTGCTGTTCGAACTTACATGGTTTTCTCAGCATCTAATTTATGACAAGATGCTAGAAAACAAACAGTAAAAAAATCGGGTGAATTAAAGCCTCTCCAATTCATCTCATCCAAACCGCTGCTTGCCGCAAGTTAATATTCCAAGAAGCAGCGATTTTACGAACGAAAGTATTTAGTGGGTCGAAGTATATAGTGGCATCTATGTCTATTGATACAAAGGTTTCTAAGGCTATATATAAAATATGATACTAAAGAATTGAATATTCTAAATATATTTACTATTTTTTCTTTTATTGCTATGCTGTTTTTTGAGTAAAGAAATGCTTTTTAAAATAGAATCATCTGCAAATAAATTCAGAGGGAGTGAGTATGTTTGAAAAGAAGATGGGCGAGTACAGTTGGGGTGTTAAGTTTGTGTACAGCATTGGCAATGCCGGTTTATGCGGTTGAAAACGAGACAAAGCCGGCGGAACATCATCATGATAACAGCATATCCGGATTTATCGACTATCAGGAGTTGCAGAAAAGCTTAAAGCAGATTGCGGCTAACAGCAAAGGGACAGTTCAAGTGGATGTGGCCGGGCAGTCTCATGAGGGGTTGGACATCTATACCGCGAGAGTCGGTACTGGGGATAAGGTTCTTCTGGTTCAAAGTGAAATCCACGGGAACGAAAAAACCGGCACCGTAGCGATTCTCAATTTATTGAAGACCTTGTCCAATAACTCGAAGCAATCACAAAAAATTCGGGAAGAAGTGACTCTCGTCTTCATGCCGATGATGAATCCGGATGCTTCAGAGGCGGATAAACGCCGCAATAGCCTGACTTGGAGTGAGACGCTTGAAAACTTCCCGCAATTAGCAGGGGCAGCTCCTTCTTGGAATTATCTGGACCGCGGCATTAGCCAAAATTATGATTACGGCGCCAATCCCGGATTCGATGTAAACCGCGATTTTAATCCTGATCTTAATTATGTGCCGCAAGCTGAAGACTTCCCAGGAGCATCGAATCAGCCAGGCTGGTTCATCACACCAGAAGCCCAGACGTCCCGCGATGTCTATAAATCCCTGCAAAATGAATTCGGTAAAGTGGACGTATTCATCGACTTGCATCACCAGGGACTTTATTATGTCGATGGCACAGCGGATCCGGTAACGCTGTCTTTATCGGCCCAGTTCGTGCCGGACCCATCTACGCCTGAAGGAGCGAAGTACGCTGAATACGCCGATAACTACGATTATGATTTCTCTAGACAATTGAACTTGGCGGCTTACAATGAACTTCAGTCCTACGGCAACTCAAAATTCACCAATATCTCGCTGTATTCACAAGGTCTTGACCTGCCTGGAACGGCGCTTGGAAGCTACGCCTTAAATGGCAGCGGAACGGTCCTTTTTGAAGTAAGAGGCCAGACTCAGAGCTTGGGACAAAAAGAAAAAGGCCAGTTGGTCAAATCGGTTGAGCGAGGCCTGTCTGGAATCATTGAAAGTGTAGCAGATGGTTCGGTCGAACAAATAGACCCGGAAGCTTACGAAGATATTCCGCTCACAGCTTACCGACCTGGATTTTAACCAAGCACTGCCAACGATTCAAAGAATATGAATGATTTGTTAACTTAATAAGAGACTTATGCACCTGCCATTCCCGATGCGGAATGGCAGGTGTTTTTCTGTTGACGAAAATTAGAGAGAGTATGTACATAAAGTATACAAATACTATATAAAGAGGGTTTTTTAAAATCAGATGAAGGGAATATAGAGGAGTATGGCCATGTTTTGAAGAAAGTTCAATGGTAGATATTTTGAAAAGATGGACAGGAACATTTTCCTTTAAAGCAAGAATAATAAGATGAAACTACTTTGGAAAAGAAGGGCGGTACATATATGGTGAACGTCAATAAATCCGTAATCGTAATTGGTGGAGGCCTCGGAGGTTTATCCGCGGCTATTTCTCTTGCTCAAAAAGGTTACGCGGTTTCTTTATATGAGAAAAATGAACACATTGGCGGAAAAGTGAACCGCCTGGAGCAGGACGGCTTTGGTTTCGACCTGGGCCCCTCTATTTTAACAATGCCGCATATTTTCAACAAATTGTTCGAGGGAAGCGGCAAGCGCATGGCTGATTATGTATCTCTCAAGCGGCTTGATCTGGAATGGCGCTCATTCTTTCCGGACGGCACGATGCTGGATTTGTATCATGACCTCCACAAGATGGAGCGGGCAAATCCGGCATTGTCCCACGGGGATATCAAAGAGTATTATTCGTTGCTGAAATACGCCAAGCGGATTTACGAAACGACAGAACGCAGCTATTTGAAAGAAGGCTTTGAGTCGCCGAAAGAGGCGGTTGCGCAAAATGGCATCCTTGCGACCTTGATCGGGTTTGACTTGACCTCGACGATGTACAGTGCAATTTCCAAGCGCATCAGCAATCCGCATCTGCGCGATATGCTGTCCTATTACGTCAAATACGTCGGCTCTTCTCCTTACAGCGCGCCAGCGGTTCTAAACATGATGATTTACATGCAGCATGCGCAAGGCTGTTGGTACGTAAAAGGCGGAACCCATAAGCTTGCGGAAGGATTAGAGAGGCTTGCGAGAGAAGAAGGCGTTCAGATCCATACCGGCACGGGTGTGGTTCGGGCTCATACCAATCAAGATAAGCAGGTTGCGGGCATCGAACTGGAAGACGGTTCGTTCAAGAACGCTGATTATTATGTTTCAAACATGGAAGTTATTCCATTCTATAAGAAAATGGTGGATGCGGACGAGAAGTTTGTAGAGAAGCTGGTGAAGAAGTACGAACCGTCAAGTTCAGGACTCGTGCTGCACCTTGGCGTGAAGAAAACTTATCCGTTGTTGAATCACCACAACTTCTTCTTTTCAGAAAACCTGCATGAACAGATGGAAAAAGTATTTGAAAAACACGAGCTGCCGGACGACCCGACCATTTACTTGGTCAACGTCAACAAAACCGATCCGACGCAGGCCCCGCCTGGACATGAAAACATTAAAATCCTGCCGCATATTCCTTATATACAAGACAAGCCATTTACACCAGAGGAATACCGGCAGTTTGAAGAGCGCGTACTTGATAAGCTTGAGCGCATGGGCTTGGAAGGTTTGCGCGAAAATATCGTGACACGCGACGTCTGGACGCCGCATGATATTGAACGTGTCTACGGTTCGGACCGAGGAGCGATTTACGGCACAGTTTCCGATAAAAGCAAAAACGGCGGCTTTAAACACAAAAAACAAAGCGAACTCTACGACAACCTTTATTTTGTCGGAGGCACAGTCAATCCAGGCGGCGGCATGCCGATGGTGACCCTGAGCGGTCAGCAAGTGAGCGATAAGATTGTGAAGCGTGATCAGGGACTGAAAAGGTAGTATGCTTTACTTCTTTATATAGAAGTAAAGTATATTCAAAAGCGAGTAATTCCTTTAAGGCAACTGTATAAAAAATCAGTTTCGACTGCTAATCTGCTTCAGATTAGCGGTTTTTTTGTGGGAGCAGTATATTTCATTTGAATAACAAAATATTTAAATTGTGTTAACAGTCTAAAGAAGTTACAATTTATATGAGTCATAATACTTATTAAAAAAACAGCATGTGTCATTTTTTAAGTCAGTATAACTAGGTATGCTGTATGTCTTTTGAAAAAATCAGAGTTATTACTTCTGAAATGAAGGGCAAGACAAGTTTTACAAGAAAATGATGTGAGCAACAAACTATCAAAAAGGGGGTAAGGAAATGGAAAATTTGTTTTTGCTGCTATTTCTCTTGTCGATTGTGGCACTGGTTGTAGGGTTGATTAAGCCCAGTCTTGTTTTGAGGTGGATGCCAGCAGCCAAAAGGAATAGAAAGAAAGCAGCCATGTATTTTGGTTCTGCAATAGTAGCATTTTTTATTTTATTCGGAATAACGCTAGATCCCGTAGAAGAAAAAGTAGCCGGTGTCGAGCAAGTCGAAGCTGAGGAAGAGACTGATCAACAAGCAGTGGAAGAAGCGGAAGCGGAAGCTAAAGCGGCAGAAGAAGCGGAAGCTAAAGCGGCAGAGGAAGCGGAAGCGAAAGCAGCAGAGGAAGCGGAAGCGAAAGCAGCAGAGGAAGCGGAAGTGAAAGCGACAGAGGAAGCAGAAGCTAAAGCGGCAGAGGAAGCGGAAGCTAAAGCAGCAGAAGAAGCGGAAGCGAAAGCAGCAGAGGAAGCGGAAGCGAAAGCAGCAGAAGAAGCGGAAGCGAAAGCGGCAGAAGAAGCAGAAGCGAAAGCGGCAGAAGAAGCAGAAGCTAAGGCGGCAGAAAATGCAGGAACAGCTTCACAGCAACAAGCGGTAGGAGTGGCTGAGAATTACTTGGATTATACTGCTTTTTCAAAGAGCGGATTAATCGAGCAATTAGAATTTGAAGGTTTCAGTAATGCCGATGCTGCTTATGCAGTAGAACAAATCAGTGTAGATTGGAGCGAGCAAGCAGTCAAAACGGCTGAGAACTATCTGGACTATACTCCTTTTTCAAAGAGCGGATTAATTGAGCAATTGGAGTTTGAAGGTTTCAGTAACGCCGATGCTGCCTATGCAGCAGAACAGATCAACGCAGATTGGAAAGAACAGGCAGTGAAAATGGCTGAGAACTATTTGGATTACAGTTCTTTTTCAAGATCCGGGTTGATCGAACAATTGGAGTTTGAAGGTTTCAGTAATGCTGATGCTACTTATGGCGTAGATGCAACAGGGCTTTGATAAAACTGTTAACTTCAGTTAAGCTATGATTTTGAGATAGGTACTATCAACATGCAAGTATACTAAGACCGCTGGTTCTTGTGAGAATCAGCGGTCTTTGTACGTCTTCATTTATTGCGCTCTTTGGTTATTCAGCGCAACGCTGGAAACTTCAGCCGGACAAGGCGATACACATTCTGTACGATGGCCTTGCCTACCGCGTAGATAGGAATGACCAGGATCATGCCGATGATTCCGGCAAAACTTGCCCCGATATAGAGAAGAAATATGATGGTCACTGGATGCACTTCAAGTTTATGTCCCATGACGTTCGGCGAGATGAGATTGCTCTCTAACTGCTGAATGATGAGGATAGCAACAGCAGTCCAAAACGCCAAAATCGGCTCCTGGAAAAAGGCTACAATCAAAACCGGTACAGCCCCGATAAATGGTCCAAGAAACGGAATCAGGTTGGTAAACATGGAAACGAATGCAAGAATGACGGCGTATTCCAGCCCAAGCAGCATATAGGCGATCAAACTGAGAACCCCGACGAACAGGCTGACAATTGCTTGTCCCTGAATATAGGCACTCAAATTTTCATCCATGTCCTGCAGGATTTTCCGGCCTTCTTCACGTGAATCTTGCGGCAGGATCTTCAGAAATCTGTCGGGCAAACGCTCGCCATCTTTCAACAGGAAGAATAGAACGAATGGCACGATGACCAGTTTGGATACTATGCTGAGAAAGCTTCCGAGAAAACTGAGGACGCTGCTGCCTGCTCCTGAGAACCGTTCAGTGAAATTATCCGTCAATGTCGATGGCTGAAGGGCAGGCATCACATTCTGTTCTTCAATGTATTGCCACCACTCGCTTTCCAGAGCCATATCAATCCAGTTCTGGGCCTGTGCCACAATGTACGGGAAATTATTGACCAGTGTCATGATTTGGCTGGCCAATAACGGTGCCAGCCAAGTTCCGAGAAAGAAGATGACAATGGTGAAAATGAAAAAGATCGAAAGAATAGCGGTTATGCGGCCCATTCGTTTTTCCAGCAACGAGACGAGCGGCCGGAATATGTAATAGAGGATTCCTCCGACAATGACGGTCGGTGCGATGGTCGAGAAGATGACGCGGAATGGATAAAGAAGAAACGGCATACGGGCCGCCAAATACAGGATGATCAGAATGAGAACAACGCTGTACAGGAATAGGAACCATTTTGTTTTCGGCATGCGTCGTCCACCTCCTCGTTTGCGGCGGCCTCAAATTGCAGAACCGGCCTTTATTCCCTTATTTCCTGTAAGACATGTCATTAAACAATTATCGGTGTTTGTCTAACTTTTTAAGTGAAGAAAAGGATGCGGAACGATAGTGTTATGGGTGAGTACATGGTTACAATCGTTTTTTCGCTCTCCAGGTATAATTTCGTTTTTATTAAAAATCAACAAAAAAATGAACCGGACTTCCCTCATTGGTTGTATCTGCCAATGAGGGAAGTCCGGTTCACAAAAAAGCGCATGCAATTAGTTTTTCAATCGAATTGAGGAGCTTTTCGTTTGTTTGTCGCTTGCTCGTAAGCATAAGCCAGTTCAATTAATCTAGGTTCACTGTAAGCTTTCGCCGAGAATGTCACTCCGACAGGCTGGCCTGTGCTTGTGTAGCCAGCGGGTACAGTGATGGAAGGGTATCCTGCTTTTGCTGGTTGGGCAGCTCCTCGGTTGTTTTCTGAAAGCAAAGCATCCAGATTGTGCTTGGCCATGATAGCATCGATTCCTTCACTGCGGGAATTCCGAATGTCCGTTTCCCGGTGTAAGAGGTAGGTTGGGTCGTGCGAATCCTCACTGAGCGCCTGTGACTTTTCCAGTTCCGATTGGCCGAACTTCATCCGCAGTTCCGGATGTTCCTTATTGAATGCAATGACCTCTTCCAGTGATTTCACCGGAACATCGCTTGAAACTTTGCTTAAATACTGATTGACTCCACGCTTGAACTCATACCAAAGCACTTCTGAATCAAATTCTGTCTTCGGCATTTCCACATTTTCAATGACCGCGCCCAGCGCAGCCAGTTCTTCAATCGCCTGCTCGATCACTACGCGTTCTTCTTTTCCAGTTTCACTTAAGAGGGAGCGGTCAACGCCGATCCGTGCACCTTTCAACCCGTCAATTTTCAGATGCTGCGTATAATCTGAAAGTGCTTTCGTTTCATTGGCGGAAGTGGCTGGATCCCGGTCATCGACGTTCGTCAAAACGCCAAGCGTAAGGGCTGCATCCGCCACCGTCCGCGCCATCGGTCCAGCCGTGTCCTGGCTTTCTGCAATCGGGATGATGCCGGTGCGGCTGATCAAGCCGACAGTCGGTTTGATTCCCACCAGAGAGTTAGCGCTCGATGGGCTTAAGATTGAACCGGACGTTTCTGTGCCGATACCGACAACGGCAAAATTCGAAGCAATGGCTGCACCGGTTCCCGAACTCGAACCGCCAACGCTGCCAGGTTCGAAGACATCGACGCCGTAAGGATTCAGTACTTGGCCGCCGAGGTTGCTGAAGCCGCTCGGTGCATCTTTTTCCATAAAATATGCCCATTCGCTCATATTGACTTTGCCGAGAATAAGCGCGCCGGCGTTTCGCAGCTGGGCTGCCACAAACGCATCTTCTTTCGCATAATTCTCCTGCAATGCGATGGTTCCCGCGGTCGTCGGCATGGAATCGATCGTATCAATATTATCTTTCAATAAAACCGGGATTCCGTAAAGCGGTCCCTGGCCTTCCTGCCCGCGCATTTCATCAAGTTCAGCTGCAATTTTTAAGGCATCCGGATTGAGTGATAGAACGGAATTGATCTTCGGTCCATTCTTATCGAATTGTTCGATCCGTTCCAGGTAGGCCTGGACCAGTTCCACTGTTGTCAGCTTGCCGGTTTCAAAGGCTTGCTGGATTTTACTGATGGTCGTTTCTTCTAGTTCAAAAGCGGTTTTTTCCATATCGATTCCCCTTGTCAGTGGATTTGCAGAAAACCTATGCGTAAAGAACGGGTCTCCTTCTTCTATTATAAATAGTTCGAAGAATCAGTGTACAAAAATCTGATTACAATCACGCTAGAAATGGAGGAGAGCTTAACCATATTACTGGTTTACGAAATTTGATCATCCTATAAAATTTCTAGTCATCACTCAAAATTACCCTATTGAAAAAGTACTCTCCTTTTTTCGAGTTTTCACACCCCGTTTTCAGTAAACAAAGCAAGATTTTCAAGGGTGGAATTCAAACCGGCGTCATGATCTTCCTTCCGTATCCCTTCAGGAACATTTTCGCAAACGATGGTAACCTTCGTTCCTTCCAAAACAGCCTCCAAATACCATGTCTGAATCATCTCGCCAGCAAACGCAGGGTCTTCAGAATCAAATTGGCCTGCCAGCACAATTTTGGTGTCGGAAACCAGCTTTGAAAACGTCCCTTGAGATACATCCGTATGGTCCAAAGTCTTCCCAAGATTTGAATCAAGGGAATCATACGTGAGCGTGATTTTATAAGATCCGCCTTCGTAAGGATCAAACTTATCAATAGTGGCTGACATTCCGGTAGGGGGAAGCCACGATGCTAAGGCTTCCGGGTTGAGAAATGCATCATAAATTGCTTTTGGTGTTGCCATAATGACTCTCGAAGCGGAATCGATTCTCTTATTGGTTGAGTGTGCCATGATCCATAACCTCCCGATTTTTGTTTAGTATAGTATACCCACTCTGGTTCAGAAACCATTCTACTGATTAATTAAGGAAGAGCGAAAGGTGGCGATAGGCAAGCCCACCGCTCCTGCATCGCTATACTGTGGCGTTGCAAAGATTGTCTCGCGGAAAGCGAGCGCTGGAACATTAAGAAACCGGTTTGAGCTCATTGTTTCTTTCCATCATTTAACTATTCCATCTGCCTAATTATGTCGCTATAAAAATTAATCGAACATATATTCGTATTAATTCGTAACTTTTCGATCTTATTTCGACTAATTGATGATATGATTATAGGAAAATGGATCAGCAGGAACGATTCTTCGGGAAATTTCTTCAGCTTTAAAAAGAACAGGTGATTAGATGGTTAAAGCACATACAGCAATATACAAAACGTCCATACGATTAACCAAGACAGCCATAGAAAAAATGGGAGGGTTCGGCATCAGCGAACGCTCGTTTTTTGTTGTGGACAAAGCCTTTAAGGTATTTATCGAGCGCTATCCGTCCAATGCAGATGGCGAGCTTTCCGTTGCGCTGATTTTCGACAAAGCGGAAACGGACCGTTTGACAGCAAAAAACATAGAGGGATCGATCGTCCTGCACGGAGTCTTCACGAATCATAATTTGTTGATCACCAACCTGACAGTCAGGAAATCCTATCAGGCACTCGGAACCAACTGGCAGCGCGAGGAATATTTGATGTTCGATCCTTCTCGTAATCCGGCTCCTGTCTCGTTGATTAATCTTATCAACCGGATGACGCCGGCAAAGGAAAGCACGGATTACGTTAAAAAGCGGATCGGCAGCTGGGAAGGGTATTTGAAGATTCAGGAGCGCGGCATGGATATTCCGGACATCAAAACGGGCTATTCCAAATTAGCGTTCAGCCATGATTTCAGCCGAATTACTTTAGCAGGTTGCCAAATGAAAGACACAGAGTGGAAAACACTCAAAGGCCTGACAGTGAAGTTGGCGGGTATTACTGGAGATGCCGGAACGGTCATCAAAGCGGCGAACCGCACAGTGGAAGTGGAACTTCAACATCACATGGTCAAGCAGGTTCGGGAAAAAGGGCTGTCGCTGGAGAAGCGGGAAGTCGTCTTCAGCAATTTTGCGGCACTCAGCCAAATCAGACGGCTGCGGCAGGGCTTTGCAAATTTGGAGAAAGGCCTGGCGGTGAATCCGAATCTTGACCGTATTTTATTTGAAGAAAAGCCGCCTGTGAAACCGTTGCAACCTTTAGAGCGGCTGGTATTCCATAACCGGTTGAACGAATTCCAGCAGCAAGCCGTTTCAGGTGCTGTGGCAGCAGAAGATTTGTACGTCATCCAAGGGCCGCCGGGAACCGGAAAAACCACGGTCATTTCAGAAATTTGCCTGCAGAATGCTAAAAAAGGCTTGCGGACATTGGTCGCGTCGCAATCGAATCTGGCAGTTGATAATGCACTGGGACGCCTTTTGGCTAATAAAGACATCCGGATTCTTCGCGTCGGTCGTACCGAGAGCATTGAAGAAGAAGGAAAGAAATTCATCGAAGAAAACGTCGGCCAGTACTGGAAAGACCATACGCTGGAAGAAGTTGCGGCTCAATACGACAAGCGCGGAAAGCGCGAGCCACGCTTGAAAATTGAATTGGATGCAAATGAACAAGCCACCCAAAACCTGCAGCCGGTCTACGAAAACCTGGCTGTTGCCATCGAAGAGAAACGTAAAGCGCAGGAAAACCAGCAGCACATTCAAAGCTTGCTTGAAAAAGAGCAGACGAAATTGTCGTCACTTGAAATTGAAAGGGACAAGGCTGTCCGTGACAGCTGGGAAATGGAACAAACGGTGCAGACGCTTGAGGATTCTATCCAAAAAAATCTGGCTTTTATTGAAAGCAAAGACCAAGCATCGTTCCAGGAACAACAGCAACAGATCCAACAGCGTATTCAATTGCTGCAGCGCGGGCTTGGGCGCAGCCGGCTTGAGCAGGATTTGGCTGAGAAACGGCAGGACCTGGCGGCGATCGTAGAGAGACGCGATCAGATGGCGGAAATTATTGAACAGAAGAAAGCCGCCGTCAATAATATGGACACTATCAAGAAAATCGACGGGCTGATGGAGGTGCTGAAAGAGCACAGGATCGAAGAAATCCCTTCCATCACTTATTTGATCAATCGGCTGGAAGCCAACCGCGAAAACATGGAAGAATGGGGCAAGCTCAATGAATACAACCGGCTCGTCACTGCAGCAATTTCCTATATCGAGAAAATGCTGGCACCCACGGGGATTTCGTTTACCGATTTGAAGCAGCAGGCATTGGCCAAGACAGAAGCCTATACCTCTGCCGAAATCGACAGTTATTTGGAGAAGTTGCGGAACTTGCTGAAAAGCGAGCAGCGCAACGATCCGGCTATTTTGAAAAAGGCGTTAACCGGGTTGTACAGACGGCAAAACAACTTGTGGAGCAGAGGTGCCAAGCTCAAGTCGGTCGAAGTATATGCGGAAGAGTCGAAACGGGCTTTCCAGCAATTGAAAAACGGGTTATGCGAACAGCTCGTGAAACAGCAGGAGCAATACCGTGTATGGGATGAGAAATGGCTGGAGAAGCAGGAAAAACAGCAGGAAGAAATGGCGCCGCTTGAACAGCGCTACCGTCAACTGCCAAATGCGGGCGACCTTCCTGCTGATATAGAAGCGGCAATTCACGAAAAGAAAGCGGAGCTTGCCGAACTGCAAAAAGAAAAAGTCTTTTATGAACAGACGGAGAAACGAATAAAAGACCTTCAGGCAGAACACGTAGAAAAGAAAGCTCTACTGGAAAACAATGAAGCCCAAATTATCAAAGTGGATGGGGAAATCGAAAAAATCCAATCAGAAATAAGGAACCGGAAAGAACAAATGGCGTCCTTAAAAGAAGTGCTTGCATCAAACCCCGAGCTGGAATACGAACGGGCAGGCAAAGAACTTGCCAGCCTTTCCTTCACAAAAGAATCGCTTAAACAGGAAATGAAGAATCTGCCTTTGCTTCAATCGGTACAGAAAAAATGGCTGGATCTATTAGCGCAGGCAAATGAACACGATCTGGATGAAATCCGGAAAATGTATATTAAGCATGCCAATGTCATCGGCACGACTTGCGTCGCTTCGGCGCGCAAAGATTTCATCGAAAACTATCCTGAGTTTGATGTGGTCATCATTGACGAAGTATCCAAAGCGACACCTCCTGAGCTGTTGCTGCCGATGCTGAAAGGCAAGAAAATCATTTTAGTCGGCGATCATCATCAATTGCCGCCGCTTCTTGGCAACGACACGCTGGAAGAAACGCTGCAGAAAATGATTGATGAAGACAATGGCTTTGAAGAAAAGAAAGAGCTGGAAAAACTGCTGGAAGAGTCGTTGTTTGAACGTCTTTATAAAAACTTGCCGGCAGCGAACAAAACGATGCTCGCGATTCAATACCGCATGCACGAGGATATCATGGAAACCATTGCGCCGTTTTACCGGCTGGAAAATGACCAATTGCAATGCGGCATCTTGGACTCGGACCGGGAGCGTGACCATCTGCTCGAATCAACTACAGTGGCGCGCAGCAATCACCTTATGTGGCTGGATCTGCCGAACGAAGCAGCGAATTTTGAAGAGCGGATGAATGGCGGAAAGAGTTTGTACAATGCAGCGGAGCTGCAGGAAATCCGTGATTTATTGCTTGAACTGAATGAAGCTGCAGGTTCTGCCAAGCAGGCGGGAAGAATTCCGCAAGACCAGCAGAAGAGCATCGGCGTCATCAGCTTTTACGGCGAACAGGTCAAGCGGCTTCAGCGGATGATCGACCAGGAAATGCGCTTGCCGCATTTGGCTGTCCGCACAGGAACGGTTGACCGGTTCCAGGGAAGCGAACGGGACATCATTATTCTGAGCATGGTGCGCAATAACCATAACAAGCACGGCGATATCGGTTTTGCGAAAGATTACCGGCGATTGAACGTGGCGTTGTCACGCGCCAAGGAATTGCTGGTGATGGTCGGCAGTTCTGAGATGTTTACGAAGCGCGCCAAACAGCTGGAAACACGAACGATGTACAAGCACGTATTGGAAGTTGTAAAAAAGAAAAACGGGTTGAAGACCTTAGAGAAGAGCAGGGGGTAGAGGTGTGGACAAGCTGATAGAAGAGCTGCGATTGAAGTTGACGGAAAATCCCGATGTGGCCATCGTTAACGACCAAGTGTGGAAGCTGCCGATTGTTTTGTACGATGTCGGTTTTGACCGGGTCAAACGGTTAAAGATGGACATTTTAATGAAGATGCTGCTCCTTGCTTTTCAGGAAGCCGATATCCGCCGGGCCGCAACTTTATCCGACATGCTGTTTGTAGAAGAGCTGTTCATCAGTGACTTGATTGAAAAGATGCAGCGCACGGGGTTGATTCAGCTTCAAAAGCTGGGCTATAAGTTGACGGCCAAGGGCTATGACTACTTGGACAAAGGCATTTTTGAAGAAGAAATGGAAGGCGAAACGACTGTAATCGCCTATAGTGCTGTCCATGACGACTACCGTTTCGCTGCAGATCACGCGTATCCCGAAGCGCAAGACAAGCTTCCATTGTATCGCTATCCGGTAAAAGGGAGCTTGAACAAAGCCCCGATGCAGCAGCTTCTCTCTAAAGAAATCGCTTTTTCTGAAGAAGGTGGCTTTCAAGTCATCGTAACGGGCATTACCAGCTGCATCGAACAGGATACGGAGTTTATTCCCTGCATCGAATTTCAGTTATACGACCGGCAGCAGGATATTTTTTATGCCCGAGTCTGGAATGGGATGACTGGCGGCTGGGATGCCAAGCTTGAAAAACAGATTGAAGCGCGAGAAGTTGTAAAGTGGCGCGAAAACGCGAACTTGATCCTTAAATAATCTGAAAAAATCTTAAACTGTCATTTTTTGGGCTATTGGAGTAGAATAGATTTTGTCATTCTTTTTACAATAAATTTACTTAAGTTTTATGACTTAATCTTAAAAACCCCCTGACCCTTAATCCTCGTGAAGACCAATTATGAGAAGGTGCAATATGAAAAAGATCAATCCAATGAAAAATGAAAAGATTAATAAGTTTATTCCATTCTTTGTTCTGGCAGTAGTCATGCTGTGGATGAAGACGTATATTTCGCAAAAGACGCAATTTAAATTGAACGTCGACGGAGCGCTCCAGGAGTTTCTGTTGATCCTCAATCCGCTCGGTTCCGCATTGTTGTTGTTGAGTTTGTCGCTGTTCTTTAAAGGAACGCGGAAATATGTATCGCTTTTGGTGATTTACATAGGCATGTCGGTTCTGCTGTATGCGAATTTAGTGTACTACCGATTTTTTAGTGACTTCATCACTTTGCCGACTTTATTCCAAACACAGAATTTTGGCGATTTAGGCGGCAGTGTAGCAACGCTGATCCAGCCGACCGATTTTCTGTTCTTTGTGGATGTGCTGGTACTGGTAGCGGTAATGGTTGCCACACGCACCAAAAAAGACAAGCGGAATTTCAAGACGAAAGCGGTCCTTCCAGTCGTCACGGTTGCTTTGGCCATTTCCTTCTTTAATCTGGCTTTGGCAGAAGCGGATCGTCCAGAACTATTGACCCGCGGTTTTGACCGGAACTACATCGTCAAGTATTTGGGCATGTACAACTACGCGCTCTACGACACAGTTGAGAGTTTGAAAGCTTCTTCTCAACGGGTATTGGCTGACAGCGATGACGGTACAGAGGTATTGAACTATACCAAATCCAATTACGCGACGCCGAGTGAAGAGTATTTCGGTGCAGCAGAAGGCATGAATGTCGTTTACTTGCATCTGGAATCATTCCAGACTTTCTTGATGAATTACGAATTGAACGGAGAAGAAGTTACACCGTTTTTGAATTCCATGATCAATGATCAAAATACACAGTACTTCGATAATTTTTTCCATCAGACGGCACAAGGCAAAACTGCGGATGCGGAGTTCATGCTTGATAATTCCTTGTTCGGTTTGCCAAAAGGTGCGGCTTTCATAACAAAAGGCCAAAACACGTACCAGGCAGCACCGGCTATTTTGAAGGATAAAGGCTATACTTCAGCAGTATTCCATGGCAACAACGGAACCTTCTGGAACCGTTCTGAAATCTATAAATCGTTTGGATACGATCGTTTCTTTGATATCGAGTCCTATCAGGGCCTTGAAGAAGGCGATATGGCGGAATACGGCATTATGGACAAACCGTTCTTCGAAAAGTCGGCACCGATGTTGGAATCACTGCCGGAACCTTTCTATACGAAGTTCATTACCGTGGCACACCATTTCCCTTATAAAATGGACCAGGAGCTGACGACCATCGAAAAAGCCACAACCGGCGATTCGAGTGTCGATGATTATTTCCAGACAGCCCGTTATGCAGATGAAGCGATCGAGCAGTTCTTTACGCAGTTGGAGGAATCCGGCTTGGCCGACAATACCATGATCGTCATGTACGGCGACCATTACGGTATTTCCGATAACCACAACAAAGCGATGGAACAATTACTGTCAAAAGAAATTACACCGGTTGAAAACACCAAGTTGCAGCGTGTGCCGTTATTCATTCATGTCCCAGGCATGGAAGGCGGCATCAACCATACCTATGGCGGTCAGATTGACCTGTTGCCGACGGTGTTGCATTTGCTTGGAGTCGAGACCCAAAATTATATTCACTTTGGAACCGATTTATTGTCTGAAGAGCACGAAGAACTGGTGACTTTCCGAAACGGCGATTACGCGAGCCCGGAAATCTACTCAATCGGCGACGTTTTCTATAATCCGGAAACGGGTCTGCCGATCGAAGAAGAACAGATGGAGCAAGCACAAAAACTGCAGGAGCATGGCAGCTATGAATTGCAGCTGTCGGATCAGGTAGTTAATAGCGATTTGCTGAGGTTCTACACACCAAGCGAATTTACACCAGTCGATCCGGCAGATTACAATTACCAGGCGAATCCGGCTGAAGCGGTGAAATAAAAAAAGAGATGCACTGGAACCGGTTCTGCCGATTTTCTGGGAGCATCTCTTTTTTTACATTTTATTTGATTGAGAAGGTGGATTTTCGATTGATGGAGAATACTACCAGTAGCAATGGAATAGAATGGAGGATGTTTGATGAGCGAAGAAAAAATGATCCGATCTTTTGATGGAACGCAGTTATTCACCCGCAAAGACCAGGCCGAAAAGCAAAAAGCCGTAGTGGTGATTGCCCACGGCCTGGCCGAGCATTTAGGGCGCTACGATGCGCTGGCCGAAACCTTATTAAAGTACGATTTTACGGTTTATCGCTATGAACAGCGTGGCCATGCACGATCAGAAGGCGAGCGGACTTTTTTCAAGGATTTCAGTGAAATGCCGGATGATTTGAAAACCATTATGGATTTGGCGAAAGAAGAGAACGCGGGGCAACCGGTCTTTTTGATTGGCCACAGCATGGGCGGCTTCACGGCTGCAGCATTCGGAACGAAATATCCGGGACAAGCGGCTGGCATCGTATTGTCAGGTGCGTTGACCCGCTACAATAACGAACTTTTTGGTCCGCTGCCAATGGATTTGCCGGCAGACACCTATTTGGATAATAAGCTTGGAGAAGGGGTGTGCAGTGATCCGGAAGTCGTCAAAGCTTACGGAGAAGATCCGATGGTTGAAAAGAGAATTTCTGTTGGCCTTATCAATGAATTTGCTCCAGGAATTGCCTGGCTGAAAGAACATGCCGGAAGTTTCGTAGATCCGGTGCTGGTGCTGCATGGCAATGAAGATGGATTGGTTGCTGAAAAAGATTCGCGGGATTTTTACGGAGAGATTAGTTCGAGAGATAAAACTTTGAAGATCTATGCTTCTTTAATGCACGAAATATTCAATGAGCCATCCAAATACAAAATCTATGACGAAGTGATTGACTGGTTGGATGAAAGGTTGCAGGAGGAGAAAGTCAGGTAAGGCTTTTGATTTCCACTTTTTGATTAAACAGGCATTGCCGAACCCTTTGGGTTGCCGACAATGCCTTTTGTTTTTTTATCAATTAGGTAATCAGCCGATTTTTATACTCTCAATAATCCACGGAACCCTCGAGCCGCGTAGTACGAATCTGCTCCGTTATGATACAGGAAGACATGGCCATAGCGGGAGTCGCAGAACAGCGCACCGCCTCGTTCTCTGATGTCTTCAGGAGTTTTCACCCAGCTGGAGGTTTTAACGTCAAATGTACCGTGCTGCTGCAGTGTGCGGTATTGTTCTTCGCTCAACAGTTCGATGCCCATTTCGTTTGCCATTGCCATGGCACTGTTTTCAGGTTTGTTTTTCTTGCGCGAATCCAATGCTTTCTGGTCATAACAAACGCTTCTGCGTCCACTGGGGCTTTCTGCGGAACAATCATAGAAGACGTATTCATTTTTGGCTTCATCAAACTCCAATACATCCGGTTCTCCGCCGGTCCGTTCCATTTCCTGTAGCGACCACAGTTTGTCAGGACTTGCCTCCAGCTTTTCTTGAATCTTGTCCCATTGCATCCATTCGTGGCGATCGATGTTCTTCTCGAACCGTGCTTTCAAAGTATCGAGTAGTTCTTCACGCTGTTCGGAAATTAATTCATTTTTTGGGGTCATGGTGTAGCCTCCTCTTGTATTGAATGAAGATCGTAGTAGCTTAAGTATAGTCAAAATGTAAAGTGAATACGATCCCTTAGCTGCAGAAATAATCTTCATCTCTTCTTTTGCCTCATGGAAACGCAATCGAGGAGGCTTTTATCTGTCTTCTCATACATACACGGCAAGTTTATAAGCGCTTAGCTAAATTTGCGGTCGTTCAAACGAATTTGCGATCGCTCAGCTGAATTTGCAGTCGTTCAAATAAATTTACAGTCGTTCAGCGAGATTTGCGGTCGTTCACACGAAATTTTCAAAAATGCACTTGAAAATGCGAGCGGACAGCGGGTTGCGAGGTGGATTGAATTGAACCCGATTTCTATCTAATTATCTACAAAAAGCAGGCGAAACCACTAGTACACAAACAAAAAATCCGGACGAGTTGTCGTCCGGATTTTGGCTTGTTAAGGATGAAGCTATAAAATTTTTTGAAAACCTTATTTGATGCGCAGCTCTGAGTCGATATCGAAGAAATGAGCTTTGTTCATATCGAATGCCATATCGATCGTTTGGCCGGCTTCTACATTAAAGCGGGCATCAACACGGGCAACAAAGTCTTGGTCATTTACTTTTGAATAAAGTACGATTTCAGATCCCATCAATTCCGCAACTTCCACATAAGCCTTCAGCTTGGTGTTGGGAGAGTGCTCAAGGAACAACGGCTCATCATGGATGTCTTCTGGACGGATGCCGAGAACGATTTCTTTACCTACATACCCTTGGTCACGAAGCATTGAAAGTTTGCCATCTGGCACTTGGACTTTCACGCCTTCCATCACAAACGCGTTGTCGACAATTTTTCCGCGCAGGAAGTTCATGGAAGGAGAACCGATAAATCCGCCGACAAACATGTTATCCGGTTTGTCATAAACTTCTTTCGGTGACCCGACTTGCTGGATAAAGCCGTCTTTCATAACGACCAAGCGAGTAGCCATTGTCATCGCTTCAGTTTGATCGTGTGTTACATAAACAGTCGTCGTCTGAAGACGGCGATGCAGCTTTTGGATTTCCGTACGCATCTGTACACGCAGCTTGGCATCCAAGTTGGACAAAGGCTCATCCATCAGGAATACTTCAGCATCGCGGACGATAGCGCGGCCAAGAGCAACACGTTGACGTTGTCCGCCTGACAATGCTTTAGGTTTACGGTTCAAATATTCATCAAGACCCAAAATCTTAGAGGCATTCGCCACACGTGCTTTGATATCATCTTTTTTCATCTTCCGTAATTTCAAACTGAAAGCCATGTTGTCATAAACACTCATATGCGGATAGAGCGCATAGTTTTGGAACACCATCGCGATATCGCGGTCTTTTGGCGATACGTCGTTGACTCTGCGGTCACCGATAAACAGATCGCCTTCCGTAATATCTTCAAGGCCCGCAATCATCCGAAGCGTCGTGGACTTACCGCATCCCGAAGGACCAACCAGAACCAGAAACTCTTTGTCGCGAATTTCCAAATTGAAATCCTGTACCGAAACTACACCTTTATCGTATTCTTTTCTGATATTCACTAAATTTAAGCCTGCCATTTGAGTCCCTCCAATGTGTGTAAGTGCTTTCATTAACTAGTTAAAAGCATACAATGCCGTGGAAATTTTAGTAATGGCAAGTGTGCACAAAGATCATAGGCGTCTTCGTGCACATTTGCCAAGTGCCTGTTGAATCAACAATGCCTGGTAAGTTTTAGCTCTTTGAGAAATTTTTCTCTTGGCCATGCGCAATGTACTACTATTTAGCTATTTAATACCTTGATAAATCGCTCGAATGCCTCGCGTTCTTTTAAGACGCCTGCATCTTCAAGCACCCGTACGAATTTTTTCCCCAGCTCTTTTTGCAGGAGTGTTTCTGCGTCTTCCGGCAGCGAAAGAGTGCCGGATTGTGCTTTTAATTGTTCAGCCCATTCGAGGTGATGGGGAGCCACGTCATTCGCATTGCCAAGTAAAAACTCTTGAATTTCAGCCAGCTCTTCTTTTAAACGGGGCGGCAAGACGGCAAGCCCCATCACTTCAATCAAACCGATGTTTTCTTTTTTGATGTGGTGGACATCTTCATGCGGATGGAAAATTCCAGACGGAAATTCGTTCGTCGTGCGGTTGTTTCGAAGCACAAGGTCGATTTCAAACAACCCGCTGCGCTTTCTCGCAATAGGCGTAACTGTGTTGTGAGGGATGCCACCTGTAAAGGCAAGGACAGCCGCTGCCTCATCGGAGTAATTTCTCCAAGTCTGCAAAATGTCATCAGCAGCTGTCACCAGGCTGCCGATTTCCTTTCCTTTCAGGCGGATGACAGACATCGGCCATTCTACAACCGATGCAGCGATATCCGGATAGGCATCCAAGCTAAAGGCAAAAGCATCCTCCGCTCGGGTCATCGCAAACTCATAGCGTCCGGCTTGGTAATGATCATGGCTTAAAATAGATCCGCCCACAATCGGCAAGTCGGCGTTCGAACCGATAAAGTAATGAGGGAACAGCTCTGTAAACGTAAGCAGCCGTTCAAATCCATCCCGGTCGATCTTCATGTCACGATGTTCTTCAGAAAGCAAAATGCTGTGTTCGTTGTAATAGACATACGGCGAATACTGCAGATACCAATTTTCTCCGGTCAATGGAATCTTGATGACTCGGTGGTTCGCCCGTGCGGGGTAGCCGATTCGCCCTGCATATCCTTCATTTTCTTTGCATAGCAAGCATTTCGGGTAACTGAGCGTTTGTTTTATTTCGCGTTCCCGTTTGATCTGTTCCGGATCTTTTTCCGGTTTTGACAGATTGATGGTGATGTCCATCTGTCCATATGGAGTGTCTGTTTTATAAGAAATGTTTTTCTGGATCCGGTTCATTTGGATGTAGTTGCTGTTTTTGCTTAACTCATAAAAGTAATCCGTTGCGGCTATAGGCGACTGTGCATATTTTTCAATAAACTGAGCGTTGATGACAGAAGGCCTTGCGACAAAGCAATTCATGATATTGGCCGACAGCATTTCCTTGTCATCAAAAATATCCAAGATGACACCTTGTTCGATTGCATAAGCAATCATATTTTCTAAGAGGTTCGGAATGGTATCGACGGCTGCTTCTATTGGTTCTTCAGGAAACGACTCCAATTGTAAGAGATGCATGACCTGGTTGCGGACGTAATCGATATCAGCTGTTTCAATCAAGTCCGTTTCAATGGCTTTTTGGATCAGTCCGGCAAGGTTTTGGTAAATCATCTATGCACTTCCTTTTCATAGCCAGTTGGATGAGTCGAATGCCATCTCCACGCATCTTCAATGATTTTTGTGACAGACGTATAGGCAGGATTCCAGCCTAATACTTGTCTTGCTTTGTCGGAACTGGCAATCAGGATGCTTGGGTCGCCTGCTCTGCGGGGACCTGTTTTGATCGGGATTTCTTTTCCTGTTACAGCTCGGGCAGCAGAGATCATTTCATTCACTGAAAAGCCCTGGCTGCTCCCCAGGTTGAAGACCTCACTTTCACCGCCTGCTCTCAAATAATCAAGTGCCAACAGGTGAGCGCGGATCAAATCTTCGATGTGGACATAGTCGCGGATGCACGTTCCGTCTTCCGTGTCATAATCATTTCCAAAAATCGTGATTTCATTTCGCTGCCCGAGTGCTGTCTGCAAAATGAGCGGAACGAGATGGGATTCAGGACGGTGATCTTCGCCGATTTCAGCCGTTTCTCTTGCCCCGGCTACGTTGAAATAGCGCAAGGACACGAATTTCAAGTCATGGGCCGCTTCTGTCCACTTCATCATTTTTTCCATGGTCAGTTTGGTTTCACCGTATGTGCTGGTCGGGTGGGTCGGCATTGTTTCGGTAATCGGCACGGACTCCGGCTCGCCATAAGTTGCTGCGGTGGAGGAGAAGACGATTTTTTTCACGTCATGTGCGACCATAGCCTGCAGCAGTACTTGCGTGCCGTAGACATTGTTGTCAAAATACTTGAGTGGGTTTTCCATCGATTCACCGACTAAGGAATTAGCGGCAAAGTGGAGAACTTCTTCAATGGCTTCTTTTTCGAATACCGAGTTGAGAAAGTCAGCATTTCTTATATCGCCTTCATAAAAAACAGCTTTTGGGTGGATGGCTTTTTGATGTCCCGTTTCCAAGTTATCCACAACAACTACGTCCATTCCTTGGTCGATTAACTGATAAACTGCGTGTGAACCGATGTAGCCGGCTCCGCCCAGAACTAAAACACTCATGTTCAAAACTCCTCTACAAGTTCTTTGGCGCCATCCGAAATTTTTGCCTCATAAAATGAAGGGGCAAAATCAAACTCCTCGGTATAGCTTGCTGTTAGCTGGTCTTTGAAACTTTCGATGTGATTTTGTTGAACGATTGCAATGGCACATCCACCGAAACCGGCCCCAGTCATCCGAGCACCGATAACACCCGGCTGTTCCCAAGCTGTTTCTGCAATCTTATCAAGCTCTGCGCCGGTGACTTCATAGTCATCCCGAAGAGAAACATGGGACTCGTTCATTAATTTTCCGAACGCCTGGATATTGCCTTGTTCCAGTTCTTTTAGGGCCCGTAAGGTTCTTTCATTTTCATAGACGGCATGCTTTGCCCGTTTGCGGTTGACATCATTTTCAATCAAGTGCTTGGACTGTTCGAATGCTTCTGCTGTCAATTCGCCCAAGCTGGTGATCTCCAGTTCCGTGCGCAGGTCGGACAGCGCTTCTTCACACTGGGCGCGGCGCTCATTGTATTTTGAAGCAGCGAGTGTCCGTTGTTTGTTGGAATTGATGATAACAATTTCATGGTCCATCAGTTCAACTGGCGCATAGCTGAATTTCAGCGTTTGGCAATCGAGCAGCATGGCAAAGTCTTTTTTTCCTTTGCCGATAGCGAATTGATCCATAATCCCACTGTTAACGCCGATATACTGATTTTCTACGTTTTGCCCCAACTGAATCATCTTCAACCGGTCGATTTCTAAATCAAACAGGTTTTCAAGAACAACGCCCGTAGCCATTTCGATAGAAGCGGAAGAGGACAGCCCAGCGCCGTTAGGAATATTTCCGTAAAATAGAATATCCATGCCATGAGAAATGGAAAAGCCGTTTTTAATAAAATAATGGATCATGCCTTTTGGAAAGTTGGCCCAATCATGATCCGGGTTAAAGGACAAATCGGCTAGGTCGCATTCGATGATTCCTTTTTCCGGGAAGTTCATCGAGTAGAACCGCAGTTGCTGATCCGAACGCTGGCGGGCAGCCGCATAGGTTCCAAAGGAAATGGCTGCAGGAAACACATGACCGCCATTGTAATCGGTATGCTCACCGATTAAGTTAATGCGTCCCGGTGCAAAGAAAAAGCGCGGCTTTTCATCCGTGTTGAAGATGTCGTTGAATGTTTGAGTCAATTGAGATTGGATCATGATTTTCCTCCAATACTTTATAAATTAATTTAATTAACATGAGTATAGAGTATTTTGGTAAACTATTCAATAACAAGAATGAAAGCAGTTACAAATAAGCAAGTAAGACAGAAATGGAGGATTCGTATGCGGCAAGGCAGCTTTCAATGGATGAAATCAATGAATAAATCGATCATCCTCAATAAAATAAGAAAAGATGGGCCGATATCAAGAGCGCAGATTGCAAGGGAAACAAATTTGACGCCGCCTACGGTCAGCAGCAATGTAAAAGAATTAATTGACCAGAAGATAGTAGAAGAAAGTGATTTCGGGCAGTCTTTAGGTGGACGGAAACCGACGATGCTGATTATTAACAATCAGGCTTTTTTCATCATCGGGGTGGATGCGGGACCGGAAAGCATTGAATGCATCGTGGCAGATCTCGCCGGTACAGTGCTGAAAAGGTCTGAAAAGAAACTGCAGCTGCCGATCGATAACCAGCAATTTATCGCTGCGTTAAAAACCTGCATTGCTGCTTGTCTGGAAAGCATCTCCGAAGCAGAAGACAAAATCATTGGCATTGGCGTTGCCATGCACGGCGTAGTCGAAGTGGCTACCGGCATTTCGTTGAATGCGCCGAATCTCGGCTTATCCAATATTCCCATCAAAGAAGAACTCGAAAAGGCATTTGGCCTTGAAGTGAAAGTGGAGAACGATGCACGCGCTATGGCATTGGGCGAGTATTGGTTTGGGAATCACGGGGAATTGGAAAGCATGCTGGCAGTGAATATCGGCAGAGGGGTTGGAGCAGGTCTCATCATTGAGGGGAAACTTTATCACGGCTCTTCTGATATTGCAGGGGAGATCGGCCATATGACCATTGATTTGCACGGAGAGATTTGCGAATGCGGGAACCGGGGCTGCCTGCAGACGTTTGTCACCGGCCCAGCCATCGCAAGGAAGGCAGCAAAACAAGGACTTGAAAATGACCTCACTGCTGAAAAAATCTTTGATCATGCTGTAGCCGGAAATGAAGAATTTGCCGCCATCCTCAAAGAATCCGGAAAAGCGATGGGTGTTGGGTTGACCAATCTCATCCATATTGTAAATCCGAAAAAAATTGTCTTGGGAGGCGGAGTTTCAAAAGCGGAGAAATTCATTTTGCCTGCCGTCCGTGAAACCATCAAATCTTCTGCCCTGACTCCTGCGGCAAGCCAAACAGCAGTGGAGGTATCTAAATTAGGAGACGATGCCACGTTGATCGGTGCGATTACGCTGATGCTGGTGGATATATTTGAGGTAAAATAAAAAGAATGAATCTGAGACGGTCTTGCTATTTTGTCTAAATTGAAAGGGTGGATGAAAAATGAAAATCAGCAAAAAGTTATTCGATCATAAGAACAATCAGCCAATTACTTTGTATACATTGAAAAATGACCGAGGTTTTCAAATGTCCTGCATTGATTACGGATGCGTCATCACTGAAATAATAGCGCCGGATCGCGACGGCAAGCTGGAGAATGTCGTACTCGGTTTTGACACGCTTGAGGAATATGAAAGCGACCCGAATTTTTTCGGCGCCATGATCGGGCGTTTTTCGGGACGGATAAAAGAAGGAAGCTTTACCCTTGATGGAGAAGACTATCAACTGGATAGGAACTCCAATGGCCATAATCTCCACGGTGGCCCTGGCGGCTTGCATTCGGTTCTGTGGGATTCAAAAGTGATTGAAAATGACAACGAAGCGATAGTCGAATTTACGTATGTCAGTGGAGACGGGGAAGAAGGTTTTCCTGGCACTTTATCCATGACTGTACGCTACACGTTAAAGAATGACAGCAATCAGCTTGTCATTTCCTATTCAGGTAAATCAGACAAAACGACCTTATTGAATGTCACTAACCATTCTTATTTCAATTTGAGCGGGAATTTGAAACGGACAATCCTGGATCATGAATTGACGATGAAAAGCAATCACTACTTGGAATTGGACGAAGAATTACTGCCAACAGGAAAGCTTGCCCCGGTTGCCGAAGAACCCTTATTCGACTTCCGAAACGGCAGAAGCATCAAAGAAGCGACAACAGCGGACCACCCACAAACAAAGTTGGCCGGAAACGGTTACGACCATCCGTTTTTATTAACTGAAACAGATGGGCCAGCCATCGAATTGACGGATTCAGAAAGTGGCCGGAAACTGGTGATTCAAACGACTGAACCTGCAGTGGTTTTGTATACGGGGAATGCCATGGGAGGCGCTTATTCGGTAAGAGGCACGGAGGCGCAAAATTACTTGGGCCTTTGCCTTGAAACACAAAGTCCGCCGGATTCGATGAATCATCCACATTTCCCGTCCGCAATCTTGAAAGCTGACGAGGAATTCAAATCGGAGACGATCTATACTTTTTCGTAAGTGAACAAAAAACCAGGCCAGCTAATCTTTTTTTGGAGAAAGAAGTGTTTTTTATGATTGATAATCTGAGAAAAATTTATCCTTCATTGATCATATATGAAGAAGGCATCCATGACTTGGATAGTAGTTATAAATGGTTCATGACTGAGGAAAATGAAATTATCGGAATTTATAAAAGCCAACTGACACCAAGAGATATATCCGTGTTGACTGCATTTCTGACGCCGTATGACAGTGAGTTTCCACCCCTAACTGAGGCGGAGCAAAAATGGAGGAAAGCGATTGATTCGAATAGCTCGAGCGAAACGGAAAATGTGGAAACCACTCGTCCGTATCGTTTTGTCTACTTTTCGATTAAAAAAAATCAAATCAGTCCGGTGTTATTCAAAGACGCGATCCATGAATTGTTTCCAGAGAAAGTCCCGATTCTTTGGGAGAACCGGCATGAAGGCATTCTCATAGAACACGCGAATTCGCTGCAAGACAGTATTTATTACGAAGAAATCATCGATGTGTTGATGAGTGACTTGTATATAAAGATCAATTTTCTTGTGGGTCCTTTCAAGGAAGAGACGGAAAATGTAACTGACTATTATTCATTCATGATTAAAGCAGCAAAATCGATTTTTTCCTATTCCAAAAAGCAGGTAGCGAATTTTAGTGAGACGGTACCTTATCTGCTGATCGATCAAACCGAAAAAGGGCAGTATTTGAGCATCCGCGAAATGGTTTTGCAAGGATATGCAGATGATGAAGAAACCTTGAGAATGATAGAAGTGTTTACAAAATGCAATTTGAACATATCGGAAACAGCAAAAGAACTTCACCTTCACCGCAACAGCCTCCAATACCGATTGGATCGGTTTACAGAAAATACAGGAATAGATATCCGGAAATTCCATAATGCGATGGCCGTTTATCTCGCGCTGCTCGTGAAACCGCAAGTTTGATCTTTTACTTAAAAAGATTATCAATACAAGAAAGCTGTTTGAAAGTGGCATAGCCGCTTTTGAACGGCTTTTTTGATTGATTATATACCTATTAGGTAGAGGAATTAATTAATACGTACTGATCACAAATATGAAATAAAGCTAATTAGTGAATACTGATATTATAATGAGCAATAGTATACTGATTGCTTTTAAACAATAAGGATCAAGCGGGAATTGAAAATAAAGGATACTTTGTGAATCGTGGCGAAAGACACCCAATAGAAATCTATCTTAAAGGAGGAGTCATATGTTCACGGATGTACAAGATGTTCTTACTAATTACAGGGATGCCGTTTACGAAAAGAATGTAGAAAAGTTTCTTTCAGGCTATGCGCCGGATGTTCATGTTTTCGACTGCTGGCAAGAATGGCAATATAATGGGATTGAGCAGTGGAAGACTTTAGTGGAAGATTGGTTTGGAGGGTTAGGGGAAGGGGAACTGCTTCGTGCAGAGCTGCACGATAAAGTGATAAAAGAAAATGCGGAACTTGCGTATATATACGGCTCCATGAGCTATGCGGCTTTTGATGAAAAGGGTAAGGAACTTCGGAAGATGAGAAATCGCTTCACGTTTGTACTGGAAAAAATAGAGGGTTCGTGGCGCATTACTCATGAACATTCTTCGCTGCCCATCAGCATGGAAGATGGAAAGGCGATTTTTGATTAATGAAGTTAATTTTTAGTCCGCAATAAATTTAAAAGCAGATTATCTAAAAAAATCCACTGAAGAAAAAGCAGCACTTTTCTCCAGTGGATTTCCTGTTTTTATTCTTTTTCTGTTACGAACGTAATGATCAAAAACAGCAGGAATGCCAGCAGCAGCAAACTGCCGCCGACGATGAATAAAATCATCACGAAGGTTTCATTCCAATTAAACGGGTTTAAGTTATAGAGCCACATGCCGCCAGTAAGGGTAACGGCACCAACCATCGCGAGTACGCTATGGACAGCGACCAGTTTTTTGTATTGGATCGTATAGACGCGGTAAAAGATGCCCCAGGAAAACACCGACAACCAGCCGACCAGCAGGATATGGGCATGAATCGGACGGAGGCTGTAATCCATTTCCCCCGCCATTTGCGAACCGAGAAAAGTTCCGAACAGGCCGAAAACGGCCGAAAAACGTATTAAACGCAGACTCCAAGTTTTTTCCATGGTAAAACCTCCAACTTATGATTGTTTCAGATCGGGATGCGGGAAGGTCAAGACAAATTCGCTTTCTGAACCTAGCGTACTATTGACCCGAATGGTGCCGTGGTGCAAAGTGACGATTTGATGCACAATCGACAAGCCAAGACCGGTACTGTCTTTTTTTCGCGCCGCATCGACGCGGAAAAAGCGGTCGAACAGCTGCGGGATGGCTTCTTCCGGAATGCCCTGGCCCGTGTCTTTAAACGTCAAGAGGACATCGCTGTCGTTTGCTTGCAGGCTGATTTCGATGCTGCCTCCGGGTTTATTGTATTTAATGGCGTTAGTCAGCAGATTGTCCCAGACATTGTCGAGCAGCTCAGCGTCGCCGCGGAAACGGGTAGGGCTGAGTTGATAAGATAAATGGATATCCTCTTCTTCAAGCCGCCAGCGGTATTTCCGTATAACTTCTTTCAATTGTTCGTCTAGTTGAAAATCCTTTACTTTCATCGGATAAGCGCCTTGATCGAGTGAAGTCAAGATCAGCAGCTGGCGTGTCAGACTAGACAGGCGCTTGGCTTCTTGGTCGATGATAGAGGTGTAAGCGAAGCGGTCCTCATCACTAAGGGCGGGTGACTTCAGTAGGTCCGCATAGCCCTGGATGTTCATCAACGGCGACTGGAAATCATGGGATACGTTGCTGATGAACGATTTGCGCGCCAGATCATTATGCTGTAGCTGTGTCTGCATCAAGTTAAAACTTTCAGAAAGCTGGCCGATTTCATCATTGCGCCGGATATCGAGTGGAAAGCTGTAGTTTTCACGTGCAATGTGTTTGGTGGCTTCCGTCAGCTGGACAATCGGACGTGTCAATTGACGGGCCATAAAGATCATGCCGACGATGCTGACAAGTGCAATGGCTGCGACAAATCCAATCAGCACGGAATGGATGTCGGTCGACACGAGCTTGGTATCGGGGCGGATGAACAGGCCATAACGTTCGCCGTCCCGTTCAAACGGCACGCCTACTGTGTTGTGCAGTTTATTGGTGAAATGACCGATCATGAAGATTTCGCCTGTGAAGTTGTCCAAGCCGGTGTAGGTTTCATTTTCCGCCACTACGCGCTTTGCCTGTTCCGGGAGCGTCGTGTCATCAAACGGTTCACCAAAGAACTGCATTTCACTTGAACTGTCGACAAGCGCAATCTGATAGCCCAGTTCCGCAACAGCTTGCATATAGCTAGTGAAGCTCTCAGCAGAATAAGGAATGTTTTGGACCGTCTGAATAATTTCTTCAGCGATGGCCACGTTCTGTTCGATCGTTTCTTCTTTTGTCACCGTCAAATAAAAAATATTGGCGATGGTAAAGCCGATTAGAATGCTGATGGCCAGAATGAATAGCGTCGCGACAGTAAATTGCCGATACAAAGTTTTCATTTCAATGCCTCAAGCTTGTAGCCAATACCGCGCAATGTATGGATTTCAACAGTGGCCCCGTAGCGCTTCAAGCGGTCGCGAATCCGGTTGATGTGGGTGTTCAAAGTCATTTCGCTGCCTTCATGATCTTCTCCCCATACATAGTCCATCAGCAGTCCACGCGGCGTGGCAAGATTGGCACGCGATACCAACAATGACAGTATTTCAAATTCCTTCAACGGCAGAATGACGGTTTCATTGCCGATTGCAAGCTCAAAATTGCGGCGGTTGATCGACAGATTGCCAGCCTGCAAGTGTTCCTGGACAGCGCGTTCTGAGCGGCGCAGCACGACGGCCACACGGAATAGCAGCTCTTTTGGTTCAAAAGGTTTAACTATATAGTCTTCGGTCCCGGATAAAAACCCTTTTTCCTTATCTTCCAATTGGCTTTTGGCCGTCAGCAGGATCACCGGGATGCCGAGATCCTGAGTCAGAATACGCGTCAGTTCAAACCCGTCCATCCCCGGCATCATCACATCCACGATGGCAAGGTCGACATGCTGATCTTCGAGCAAACGCAAAGCTTGTTCGGCGTCATCTGCCTTAAAAACGGTATAGCTTGCTTTGCCGAGGTGTATGGCTACTAATTGCTGAATATAGCTGTCATCGTCCACGACGAGTACTTTCATCTGAGTTCTTCCCCCTTAAACAGCAAGTCGGCAAAAGGATGGCTGGACTTGCAACTCTTTTCATTATGCAGGGTTTATCGGTCTTTTTCAAAAAACAGAATAAGCGCTGGAAGCAGCAGGCCGCGCACCAGGAAAGTATCAATCAGGATGCCAATCGAAACCATAAAGCCGAAAATGAACAAGTCAGCAATCGGCATGGTGGTTAAAGCTGCGAATGTCGCTGCCAGGATGATTCCGGCCGAGGAAATCACGCCGCCGGTATGGCTGATGGCGACTTCAAGCGCATCTTTCACTTTCCGCAACTTCCGCTCCTCGATAAAGCGCGACACCAAAATGATGTTGTAGTCAATGCCAAGCGCTACCAGGAAGATAAACGAATAGACCGGCACACGCGTACTGATGGCGTCAAAGCCGAATAACACATCAACCAGGAAAATTCCGAGGCCAAGTGCCGACAGGTAGGAGAATAAAATCGTCGCCATCATATAAATCGGCATTTTCCAGGAACGCGTCAGCGCAAACAGCAACACCAAAATCAGCAAAGTTTCAAGAACGACAATTTTATAGATATCGGCATTATTGACGTTTCGTTCGTCAACGAGTTTCGGCGTAATGCCGCCGAAATGCAGATCGCCTTCTATAGAGGCATTATCCAGCAAAGCGTCGCCTTCATTTCGCAACTGTTCCATGAAATCAAGACCTTCCGTCGAATACGGATTGATCGACAATGCCAGAGAGTATCTCAGTGCTTCTCCGTTTTCTGTTTGCCCGGATATCCGGGCAGAAGCGATTTCTTTATAAGTGGTCAACTCTTCTGAAAGAGCGGCAGCCGTTAGTTCATCAATTGGCTCATTACTGACAACAAGCAATGTAGAAGGAGCAATTTCCCCTTTATCGAATTTTTGCTCGACAACTTCATAGCCCATACGAGACGGCATGTCTTCGGGGAATGACTTCACCGTTTCAAATTCGAACTCGAGGTTTACTATATTTAATGCTGACACAACCATCAAAATGGCAACAAGTCCACCAGAGATCAACGGTTTATTGACGACAAATCTTGCAATTGGTCCCCAGATACCATGTTTCACTTCGGCAGCATCGCCGTATTTAGGAACTTTGGGCCAGAATGCTTTGCGGCCGAATAAGTTGAATAACGCCGGAATCAGTGTAATGGAAGCAATCATGATGACAAAAACCGCAGTTCCAAAGATCGGAGCGAAGTTTGCGTAATCACGGAAGTCTGCAAAGAACAGGATGAGCATCGCCGCAAGCACCGTACCGCCAGCGAAGAATACCGGTTCGCCGGTTGCACGCATGGCGTATTTCATGGCTTCGTATTTGCTGTCGTAATGGTTGAGTTCTTCACGAAAGCGGGAGAACACGAACAGTGAATAGTCGATGACTGCTGCAAACAGAAGAATGCTCATGATTGACGTGGTTTGGCTGGTCAGTTCCAGGCCGCCTGCACCCATAAAAGCTAGCGTTTGATTGACCACTTGATAGACAATGCCGGTTGCGAGCAGCGGAATGAATGCAAGCAAAGGGGAGCGGTAGATGACAATCAGCAGTACCAAAATAATCAGGACAGTCGCAATCAGCAGGACGAAATCCGCCTGTTCAAACAATTTGACCGTATCGCCTGCAATGCCTGCAGGGCCGGTCACATAAAATTCCATATTGCCGGCTTCTTTCGCAATGTCATTGCCGATTTCCGATATTTTATCATTAATTTCAGCAAAGTCGGTGCTGCCAAGCCCGGCTTTAAGTGTCATCGGAATGATCATGGCCGTATGGTCTTCAGAATAAAATCCTTCTAAAGCAGAAGGGGGTAATTGGCTGATGTCGACAACGGAGTCAACGCCTCCAATATCAGCATCCAAAATACCTGTTAAGATTTTCTGCACGGTCTCGGGATTAACGTCGCCGGTACGGTTATGGAAAACAAGGATGCCTGGCGTACCTTGGTCATCGGGGAAATATTCTTTCAGTTTCTGGTCCGCAATAATCGACTGCGCATTATTGGGCAAGGACTGAAAATTTGCCACTTTGTAATCATTGAGTGTGGGTCCCGTGCTGAGTGTAATCATCAGGACAAGCCAGGCGACGATGGTGATCCACATGCCCTTTTTTGTTGATACCCAATCGGTGATCGGGTTCAGAAATTTATTCATGTTTCTTTCTCCTCTCATTTAACAACAGTTCCGATTCATCATAAAGGGCGAATATAAATTGAATATCAATTTTTGGTGGCAGAGAATTGAACGTTGGAAATTTTGTGTGAGTTTGTGGGAAGAGGGAAGTAGCAGAATCGAAGCGCATTGAGTTTGAAGTGGTGGAAGTTGATTTAGTTGAGAGAACTCATGAAATTATTAAGAACGCAGTATTTCATGAATTGGAAGAAGAATAAAGAAAGCATAAAACCCATTCTTGCTTAATTGGCTGGAGCGGGTTTTGTCGCCATCAGGCGGCTGGTAGATTTGCCAGTAAAGAGATGTATATAGGATTAGCATCGGCTACAGGGGGTAAACTACCAGTAACACATTTAAATTAGGAGGAATCAGCAATGACAAGAAAAGGCACAGCAGGACGGTCACCAGGGGAACAAGCAAGTGGCGCTCCAGAATCTGCAATCGATAAAGCCGTCCAGAAAACAAAGGAAGTTTTTGATAAGGATAACAAAGCTACTGACTATGATGACGGTAAAGATGAGATGCAAGATGCCAAAGAATATTCTAAAGATGTTTCAAATAAACGGACAGATAAGTAAACGTGCATGGAAAAAAGCGTCGCCATTACCTTTGCAGGTAATGGCGATGCTTTTTGTGTTTTTTGAATTGTGTGCGTGCCTGGCACGCACACAACTTTACATATATAATGCTTTTATTCGGAGAAATGGGATGGGGAATTGTTTGGGTGCCAGGCACTCAAACAATTCCCAAACAATTGAAAGGAGATTGAGTTATTTATGAAAACCATTTTTATCGCGGGGCATGCGAGGCTGCCAGCTGGAATGGCTGCGCAAAATATGTATGAAACATTGACCATCACAGCAGAAATTGATAAGAAATACAGTGTCATCGTTACGGCAAGCTGTACACTGGCAACTGTCCACGGACAGGAGTTTGTGCATCAATTGCTAAGAGGGCATAGCCTGCAGGATGGCATCGAGAAGCCATTGGCCGATATTAAAGCCCATTACTTGGGCAAGGCTGGAAATGCATTGGCGTCTGCTTTGAAGGATCTTTATAAGCAGTACGAAGCTTATAAAGAAAATGTATCATTGAAAGAATAGTTAAAATAAAAAGTTAACTGTATTTACAAACCATAGAATCTGTATTAAAGTAACAGTAAGAATCATGCCAGAACGTTACAGCGTCTCTTCCGCATGATCAGTTTTTTAAAGGGAAATGAAAACACCCATACTGCCTAGTCTGCCAAAATTTCTTTCCGGAAATTTCATGCGTAGATAAAAGCCAGTTCATTCAGACAAGCAGTTTTGCTGTTGTCTTTTTGGACTGGCTTTTTTGTATGGGAATTGTACAGAAAGGAGATGTGAAAAATGACAGGAGCATTGGAAGGCATTAGAATACTTGATTTATCACGTGTTCTTGCAGGTCCTTATTGCACGATGATTCTTGGAGACTTGGGAGCGGAAGTCATCAAAGTGGAATCGCCCGGCGGCAGTGATGAAACCCGGAAATGGGGGCCGCCTTTTGAGCAGGATGTCAGCGCCTATTACTTGAGCGCCAACCGCAATAAAAAGGCGATTACCGTCGATCTAAAAACAGAGGAAGGTGCGGCTATCATTAAAAAGCTTGCCGCGGAAAGCGATGTAGTGGTCAGCAATTTTAAGACCGGTACGATGGAACGCTTCGGACTGGGTTATGAAACTTTATCACAGCTCAATCCTCGCCTTGTCTTTTGTTCCATTACCGGGTTTGGGGAAACCGGGCCGGACCGTGATGTGCCAGGCTATGATTTTATAATCCAGGCAATGAGCGGGCTGATGAGCATCACGGGCACGAAAGAGTCCGGGCCACAAAAATCAGGCGTTGCGATTGTGGATGTGTTGACCGGATTATATGCCTGCATCGGCATCCAGGCGGCTTTGCTCGAACGCGTAAACTCCGGCAAAGGGCAAAAGTTGGATATTTCACTCTATGATACAGCGGTCAGTGCATTGGTGAACATCGCGAGCAATTATTTGATGGATGAAAAAGTACCGACAGCTTTAGGAAATGCACATGCCAATATCGTCCCTTATCAGACATTCGGGACAGCTGACGGGGAAATGGTCATTGCTGTCGGAAATGATCATCAATTCAAGGCGTTGTGTTCAGTTTTAGGGAAACCGGACTATGCTGAGGATGAACGTTACCGGACCAACCCAAAACGTGTGGAGAACCGGGAAAGACTGGTTCCGCTACTTCAGGAGGTTCTTTTGACAGAGAAGACAGCCCATTGGCAGGGGCTCTGCAGAGAACATAAGATTCCAGCCGGACCGATTCAGACAATGGAGGAAGTTGCCAATGATCCGCAGCTTCAGGCACGCGATATGTTCATCGAACACGAGCACCCGACAGCCGGAAAAATCAAAATGATCGGCAGTCCACTGAAATTGTCACGGACACCCGTCAAAATCAAGCGGCATCCGCCGAATCCCGGAGAACACAATGATGAGATTTTAGGGGAATATTTCACACAGCAAACTACTACTTTATAAAAGGGGCGATTTACAATGGATTTTTCATTCACAGAAGAACAAGAGATGCTGCGCAGCACGACACGGAGTTTTGTTGACAAGGAAATCATGCCATTCATCGAGGAATGGGACCGTGCCGGCCAGTCGGATCCGGAGATTTACAATAAGCTGGCGGAACTTGGACTGATGGGTGTTTGCATTCCGGAAGAGTACGGCGGCAGCGGCATGGATTATAATTCCTTGGCAATTGTCTGCGAAGAACTGGAACGGGGAGATACGGCTTTTCGTACGGCGGTTTCGGTCCATACCGGATTGAACAGCTTAACCATTCTCCAATGGGGGACAGAAGAACAAAAACAAAAGTATTTGATTCCGCAGGCAAAAGGTGAAAAGATTGGAGCTTTTGGATTGACGGAGCCGGGTGCTGGGTCTGATGTGGCTGCGCTGAAGACGACGGCCATAAAACAAGGAGATCATTACGTAATGAATGGACAGAAGACCTGGATCTCCCTGTGTGATGTGGCAGATCATTTCCTGGTTTTCGCCTATACAGGTGAGCAATCCAAAAAACATGGGGCGATTTCTGCTTTTATTGTGGAACGCGCATGGCCGGGCTTTTCTTCCAAAGCCATCAAAGGCAAGCACGGCATTCGCGCAGGCAATACCGGTGAACTGTTTTTCGAGGATGTCAAAGTTCCGCAGGAGAATTTGCTGGGGCAGGAAGGCGAGGGCTTCAAAATCGCCATGGCGGCACTTGATAACGGCCGTTTCACCGTTGCTGCCGGAGCAGTCGGACAGATTATGGCTTGCCTCGAAGCAAGCGTCAGCTATTGCCATGAACGACACACATTTGGCAAGGAAATCGGCAGGCACCAGCTGGTTCAGCAAATGATTGCAAAGATGGAAGCGGGATTCCAAATGAGCCGCCTGCTCGTCTACCGGGCGGGTGAATTGAAAAACCAAGGCAAACGCAACACCCGCGAAACTTCATTAGCGAAATGGCAGGCCTGCGATTTTGCCAATCAGGCAGCGGACGACGCGTTCCAGATCCACGGCGCCTACGGCTATTCGGACGAATACCCGGTCAGCCGTTACTTGCGGAATTCCAAGGCGCCGGTCATCTACGAAGGGACGCGTGAAATCCACACCATCATGCAGGCAGAATACGTTTTGGGTTATAAGGAAGACAAAGCCCTGTCGAAAATGTTGCCTGCCTGGGAGCAGCAAAACGATCCAACAGCCATCCGTTAAAGAAAAATCATTATACCAATCAAAGCCGGAAGCGCATCGACGAACTGCAGCTGAGTTCGCTAGGGTGCCTGCCGGCTTTTTTTATTTTACAGTCAGCTGTTATAAAAATGGAAGAGCCTATTATCTGAATCTTTTCTTTCCAAAGATTACCTAAAGCTGCCAATGCGATATACTGATATGGAGAAATCTTTTCATCTTTTGCACTTCAGCCGGAACAAGTTTGGCTGGATGCAGGCTTAAACTCAACAGGTAAAGGGTAATCTTTCATTAACAGAAAGGAACTGCACAGCAGTTCCCCAAAAACCCAAAAGAGGAGAATGATGATGGAAATTTTAAAACGGTTCAAAGACATTATGACAAGCAATATCAACGCTTTACTGGACAAGGCAGAAGATCCGGAAAAAATGATCGATCAGTATTTGCGAGATTTGAACAGCGACCTTGGGAAAGTGAAATCGGAGACAGCGGCGATCATGGCGGCTGAGAAACGGGAGCGCCGGGAGCTCGAAGAATTGGAGAAGGAAATCGGCGACATGCAGCGCTATGCAGTAAAAGCATTGGAAGCCGGAAATGAAGACGATGCGCGGAAGTTCCTTCAACGCAAGGCAGAGCTTTCCGAGAAAGTGACAGACAAGCAGACGGCTGTCGAACTTGCGGCGGCGAATACCCAACAGATGCGTCAAATGCATGACAAGCTGGAGTCGGATATCGGCGAATTGGAATCCCGCCGCTCTGAGCTGAAAGGCAAGACCTCTGTTGCAAAAACCCAAAAACGCATGAACGATTTTGCCTCATCAGTGGACGGAGCAGGAGAGCGGATTTCCGCCTTCGATAAAATGGAACAGAAAATCAATCAGGAACTTGACGAGGCAATTGCCATGTCGGAACTGAATAAAGGCTCGGGAACTGACATCAAGGACCTTGCATCAAAATACGACAGCGATTCTTCTGTTGACGACGAGCTGGAATCCTTGAAAGCCGGCATTAACGTAGACGATGAATTGGAAGAACTTAAAAGCCAATTGGGCAAAAATGAATGATGGCTGCCGTACGGACAGTTTCCTTTAATGTGAAGGGAGGCAGATGGAATGGTCATTCAGTATAAATGTCCAAACTGCGGATCGGACATGTCTTTCAACAGTGAGACCGGCCACTTGTCCTGTCCGAGCTGCGGCAGACAGGATGAGATTGAAACCTTCCCGGAAAACAATATCCTGCGAAAATTCGATCCGGATGAAGCGAAGGAATACCATTGTGAAAATTGCGGAGCTGTCATTCTCACGGAAGCTGAAACCACAGCTACCCATTGCAGCTTTTGCGGGGCGCCGGTTTTGCTGGCAGACCGGTTGACGGGAGACTTGGCTCCAGCCAAAGTGATTCCTTTCACCATCAGCAAGGACGAGGCCGTGGCGGCTTTTTGGAAATGGACGAAGAACGGCCGGTTGACGCCGAGAGGCTTTACAAGCGGTGACCGGATCAAAAAGATGACCGGCATGTATGTGCCGTTTTGGCTGTATGACATTGACGGCACCGCAAATGTCGCAGCGCTTGCGACAAGAGTACGCAATTATACGAGGGGCGATACAATCTACACGGAGACTGATTTCTATGATGTTCGACGGGAAATAGATCTAAGCTACCTGAAAGTGCCTGCTGATGCGTCGGAGAAAATGGACGATGAACTGATGGACAGACTGGAGCCGTATGATTACCAGGAGCTCAAGGATTTCAAAATGCCTTACTTGGCAGGATTTCTCGCAGAAAAATACGATTATGACGATGAAACCCTTTTTTCACGGGTCGAATCGAAGATAGTGCCCTATATTGATACATACATAGGGAGCACTATTTCTGGCTACTCAACCGTCAGCTATACGAATAAACAGATTCAAGCAAATAAAAAAAACGTCTACTACACCTTATTTCCGGTGTGGATGGTCTATTATGATTTTGACAATAAAGAACATACTTTTGCGATGAACGGGCAAACCGGGAAAGTGGTCGGCAAGCCGCCGATCAGCGGATTCAAAGTCGCTGCCTGGTTCACCGGCATTGCCGCCTCTGCTTTTGCAGTAATGAAAGTAATTTCGTTTGCGGTCGGAGGTGTTCTTTGGTGAAGGATTTTCAAGCCAAATGGCTGCTGGCGTTTTGTCTCCTGGTGGTTTTCAGTGGGTTCGGGGGGCTTAAGGCATCGGCAGCTGTAGATCAGCGCATTTACGATAACGCCAACCTGCTAAGCGAAGCTGAAATTGAGGAGTTGGAAGCTGTCGCAGCGGAGCATAGCCGCAAACACGGAACGGATTTTTTGTTTTGGACCACTGCAGATGAACAATCGCTTTACATCCAGGATGCGATGAGCGATTTCTATGACACTTGGGCCAACGAAAACGGACAGGAAAATGCCGTGCTGCTGTCGATGAACATTGCTACGCGTGATGTCTATCTGGCGGGATTCGGTACAGCGGAAACAACATTGGACAATCAGCGCGTCAATCTGGTGCTGGACCGGATCATTCCAGAGATGCAGCGAGGGGACTACGCAGGTGCTTTTCGTGAAACGGTGACCACTTCAAGCCGCTACATGGAATTCCGTCCCGGCGTCAATCCCGAAAATATTTTCTTTAAAACCTGGTTCCAGCTCACGCTTGCGCTCTTGCTCGGCGGCGCTATTGTCGGCTCCATGATCTACAATTCAGGTGGGCGTGTGACCACAACTGCCACCACTTATTTTGACGGCAACAACACAAAAGTGACCGGCAAGCTCGATCAATTTCGAAACAAAACCGTATCACGCCGGAAAGTTCCGAAGAAAAGCAGCGGCGGTGGCGGTTTTGGCGGTGGCGGAATGACTGGCGGCGGCCGTTCGTTCAGTGGCGGGGGACGCAAGTTTTAGAACTGGATCGAACCGAAGGAGGGAAACAACAGAATGGGTTTTTTCAGCAGTCAATTTTCAGATGTAGTGGAGTGGGAAGAATTCAGAGATGACATGATTTTTTGGAAATGGACTAATAACGAAGTCAAAAAAGGCAGCCGACTCATTATCCGTCCTGGCCAAGATGCTATTTTCATCAACAACGGCAAGATAGAGGGAATCTTTGAAGACGAAGGCGAGTACGATATCGAATCGGAAATTGTACCGTTCTTGTCGACATTGAAAGGGTTTCGTTTCGGCTTCAATAGCGGCATGCGCGTCGAGGTATTGTTCGTCAACACCAAAGAGTTTACGGTCAAATGGGGGACGCAAAACCCGATTAATATTCCTGCACCGCAGCTGCCTGGCGGCATGCCGATTCGGGCGAACGGCACTTTCCAGTTTAAGGTCAGCGACTACGTTGGTTTGATCGACAAGATTGCAGGAGTCCGGAGCAGCTACCTGGTGGACGATGTCAAAATTCGCATCACCGCGATTCTGGATCAGCTCCTCATGAGGTGGATCACCAAGGAAGGCAAGGACATGTTCAACCTGCAGGCCAATGCGCATGAAATCGGCCAAGGCATACAAGATGACTTGAACATGCAACTTATGGACAACGGCATGAAAGTCACCGGCTTCCAGGTCATGAGCTTTAATTATCCGAAGGAAATTCAGGACATGATCAATAAAAGCGCATCACATGGCATGGTCGGCGATGTAGGGAAATATCAGCAGATTTCAGTGGCTGACGCCATGGGCAAATCATCCGGATCCAATACGGCTTCCGACATGGCTGGCATGATGATGGGCATGAACATTGCCAAAGAAATGATGGACGGCCAGAAGCAAACGGATACCGGCAAACAACAGGAGGCATCCAGCGTAGATTCCGGCGCTCCAGCTGCACAGAACGATGCAGGAGATCAGACGGCACCTAAATTCTGTCCGAACTGCGGTCAGAAAAATGAAGGCTCCAAGTTCTGTCCGAATTGCGGGCAGAAGCTGGGTTGAAGGATATGAAAACCGTTGTTGGGAAGAACTTCCTAGCAGTGGTTTTTCTTTTGTTCAGTTTAAAAAGCCGCTTCTTTCACTCCACATATATAGTAGAATAGCAGAAGGGTTTGGCGCAGCTTTGACGGAAGATTGTCATCCGTAAAAGCTGCGCCAGCGAGCGATAACAGGAATGGAGCGGCAAGGAATGAATGTACCGAGATTTAAACTGAGTTCCATCATTATCTTCTTCATCTGTCTGGTGGTGCTGGTATCGCTGTCGATCACCATCCTCCTGATCACAGATACGACGAGTGAAAACATAGAAAGTCAATTGGAAGAAAAAGCGGCGACCATTTCACGGATTGTTGCAGAGTCGCAAGTTGTGCGAGATGGTTTGACATCCCAAACTCCAGAAGAAGACATTCAGGAGTATGCGATGACCATACAGGAAGCGACGGATGTACTCTTTATTGTCGTTATGGACATGGAAGGAATCCGGAAATCACATCCAATTGCTGAACAGATCGGAAAACCTTTTGTCGGCGGCGATGAACAACAAGTGCTGTTAGGAGAATACTACACTTCCAGGTCAGAAGGGACGCTTGGGGAATCCCTGCGTTCGTTTTCTCCTATCCTCGATAATGAGCAAAGCCAGATCGGTGCGGTAGCAGTCGGTATTTCACTGGATAAAGTCCAATCTTCGATTCAACAAAGCCAATTCAAAATCTTGATGGGGTCTGTCATTGGCTTAGTGATTGGCATTCTGGGCGCATTCTGGCTGGCCAGGTATATCAAGAAAAGTTTGTTTGGTTTAGAACCGTATGCAATCGCACGCATTCACGAAGAGCGGAACCAGATGCTGCAGTCTGTCCACGAAGGAATCATTGCCATTGATGCGGATTCGAAGATTGTGCTGGTCAACAAATCAGCGAGACGGATTTTTCAAAAAGCTGGGTTGTTGGACAAGGAACCGGTCGGTATGGACATCAGTGAGTTCTTGCCAGGTGCGATGTTGGATCACAAACAGGCGGATTTGGACGAAGAACAGAATTTTAATGGCGTTTCTGTGATTTCAAATCGGGTGCCGCTTGTAGTGAATGATCAAGTCATCGGAGCAATCGCAACATTCCGGGACAAAACGGAAGTCAACGAATTGGCTGAGCAGCTGACGGGCATTCAGCTTTATGCAGATACGCTGCGTGCACAATCCCATGAATTTATGAATCAGCTGCATGTCTTGCTTGGCATGATAAAGCTTGAGGAGTATGGACAGGTCAAGCAGTTTATCACCAAATTGACTGATCATCAGGCCCATGAAGTCGGGACTGTTACGCAGCACATCAAAGATCCAATGCTTTCAGGTTTTATTATCGGGAAGATCAGCTATGCGCGAGAAGCCCGTGTCGAACTGACCATCAGCTGTGAAACAGAGATTCCCCAGGCGAGGGATCCGGCTATTGCCCATGAGCTTATTACCATCCTTGGCAATGTCATCGACAATGCGATTGATAGTGCGATGGATAGTGAGCGGAAGTCTGTTTTTGCCGAGTTTTCCTACGTGGATGAATTGTTGGAGATGACCATAGCGGATTCAGGACCGGGCATTTCTCCAGATATGCAGGAAACGATTTTTTCGAAAGGTGTTTCTTCTAAAAAAGGAAAAGACCGGGGGTACGGCCTTTTTCTCGCTAAAAACAGTGTGGAGAAATTGGAAGGTTCTATAGAAGTCATGTCAGGAACGGATGGAGCCGTATTTTCCATCGTCGTTCCTTATGAAGCAGGAGGTGGAAATACTTGATTAATGTGATGATTGTAGAAGATGATCCGATGGTGGCGCTCCTTAATCGACAATATGTTGAGCGCGTAGAAGGTTTTGCAGTGATCGGCCATGCTGCAGATACCCTAGAAGCACTCGAGCTTTTAAGTAGGGAAAAGGTGGATTTACTGCTGCTTGATATTCACATGCCTGGGATGAACGGCCTCGATTTTCTGAGCCAGCTTCGTGAGGAGAAAAAGGACTTGGATGTCATCCTCATTACCGCAGCTTCTAAAATCAGCCAGATCCAGCAGGCATTGAGGCTTGGTGCTGTCGATTACTTGATCAAACCGTTTGAATTCAACCGTTTCCAGGAAGCGCTGCAGCAATACCAAAACCAGCGGTATGGGCTGGATCATAAAAACAAAGTGGACCAGAAGGAGCTTGACCGGATGCTGCGGAAAAGAAACGAAGTACAGCAAGAGCTTTCAAGTTCTGGAACAATACCGAAAGGGCTGACGAAGACGACTTTAAAAAAAGTCATCGAAGTAATTGGGCAGACAGGGACAAATGCTTTTTCGACGGAACAATTAGCGGAAATGAGCAGCATTTCACGCGTATCGGTAAGAAAGTATTTGAAGTTCTTGACGGAAATCAATTACCTTGAAGAAAATCTCATCTACGGAATCGGCAGACCGATTTATCGCTACCGAGTTATCAAAACGAATGAGCATCACATCCGTCCTTATTTATGAAAGCAGCCAATCCGGCTGCTTTTTTTAATTACAATAAGTTCAATAATTTCACAAGCTATCTGTTTTCTGACTATTTACTTAAGATAAGTAGTAATCGATTGAAAGCGCTTTCCTATCTTTTGGAAATTCAATCACAAAACAGATAAAGCTGATGGGCTGGATGCGCCAGCTGGAAAAAGAGATGGAGTTGACAAAGATGGACAAAACAAAAAGACGCGTGCCGGAAGACATACCGATGAGAAAAAACTTAGGGACATTTTCGATTTTCAATATCCCGATTCTATGGTTCGGGATTTTTGCTGCAATTGCCATCTATGCAATGTATACAGATAATCTGCCAGCAGGCATGATCGGTGCATTGCTGATTATCATGGTGCTTGGCGAATTGCTTGGATGGATTGGAGACCATACACCGATTGTCCGCACATTTTTAGGAGGCGGTGCAATTGTGGCCATATTTGGTTCAGCCTATATGGTCTACAGCGGATTGATGCCTGAAACGACATCAACATTAATCACGGAATTCATGAAAGACGGGGACTTTCTGAACTTCTATATCGCCGCTTTGATTACAGGCAGTATTTTAGGGATGGAATCAAAAGTTCTGGTAAAAGCGGGCGTCCGCTATGCGCTGCCATTGCTTGCGGCGGTTGCAGGAGCGGTAGTCCTTGCTGCATTGATCGGCATGGTGCTTGGGTTCAGTATTCAGGATGCGGTTTTGGTCATTGCCATGCCGATTATGGGCGGGGGAATGGGAGCCGGTGCAGTGCCGATGTCCCAAGTCTACTCTGAAATGCTTGGAAATGAGCCAGGTTATTATTTATCGATTCTAGTGCCTGCACTGGCATTGGGTAATGTATTTGCCATCATTTTGGCCAGTGTATTAAATATTATCGGCAAGAAATATCCGAGTTTGACAGGCAACGGACAATTGATCAGAGGTTTTCATTACGAGAAAAAAGAAGCGCCGGAATACAATCTGGCTAAAATGGGCATTGGTGTTTTGGCCGCGGTATCGTTCTACATGTTAGGGAATCTGCTGGGTGACTTGATCCCATTGCATCCATACGCAATTATGATCATTCTTGTAGCAGGCTTGAAAGTGGCAAATGTCATGCCTGAAATCATTGTAGAGGGTGCAAGCCAGTGGTATGAATTTGTTGCAAGAAACTGGACCAATGCACTTCTGATCGGTATTGGGGTTGCTTATACAGATTTGGCAGCTGTCTTGAATGCGCTGAGCATTGAATATGTTCTCATTGTCCTTGCAGTCGTAGTAGGAGCAGTCATCGGTTCAGGGATTGTCGGAAAGTTCATGGGCTTTTACCCGATCGAAGCGGCAATTACAGCCGGTCTTTGCATGGCGAATATGGGTGGAACTGGAGACGTAGCTGTATTGTCCGCAGCACGGAGAATGGAATTGATGCCATTCGCGCAAATTTCTTCCCGTCTTGGCGGCGCCTTGATCTTGCTGCTGGCCAGTATATTCATTCCATTTTTCATCTAGTAAACAGAAAAAACCACTCACAAGATTTTTGTGAGTGGTTTTTTGCCTATGCTACCCATTTCAGACCGTCAACTCGTTTTCAGCTTTCATGCGGATTGCCTTGGCTGTGAGCTTTTCCAGAACTGCTGCAAAAGCGGAAACAGCACTTGAAGCAATAATTAAGATCGTGCTCATTGTGAACAGGCCAGCGATGTCACCGCCAATAAAAAAAATCAAGAATAACAATCCGGCAACAAAAATGCCAGCAGTGATCAAGGCACAGTACTTAATCATTTTTAAAGCGCGAACTGATTGAATTGAAAATTCCTGATTACGGCTGATAAAACTCAGCAGTTTAAAAGTTTGGTACAAGGCAGTGAAAAAGAGGCCGAACAACAGATAGGCAGACAGCAGGAAAGGGTATTGCAGATAAGCGGTTTCTGGATGGGCAGCTGCATCTCTGCTGGCCATTCCGGGAATGGTGAATAGGCAGAAAGCAAAAGCCAGTAGAGCAAGCAAAACAAGTACTGCCTTTAGAAAAATTAATGAAGCCTGTGCGGTTTTCATAAAAAACACCTCACTCGAAGTTCATTGGCTGAATCAAATAATATAAACCCTTGCTTATAAAGAGGGTTCATCCTCTTCGGGCCGGTATTCCAGAACGTCTCCAGGCTGACAGTCCAGGGCTTTGCAGATAGCCTCCAAAGTCGATAAGCGAACAGCTTTTGCTTTGCCATTTTTCAGGATGGACAGGTTGGCCATCGTGATGCCGACCCGCTCCGACAGTTCGGTCACACTCATTTTCCGTTTAGCCAGCATCACATCAATATTGATTATAATTGCCATATCATTCACCTCAGACCGTCAGATCATTTTCTGATTTTATTTCAATCGCATTTTCCAATAATTTTTGCAGAACTGCTGCAAAGACAGCAATAACTATAGAGCCGAATGTAATGACCAATCCAAGACCGCCAAGACCGGGTGCATCGTCGACCTGAGCAGTGTACAAAATGATCGGCAGACACAATAAGTACAGCGCAGTGATGGTGAAGGCGCAGTATTTGATGTTCTTAAGGGCTTTAACGGATTTATCCGAAAAAGCGATGTTCCGGTCGATATAGCCCAAAAGCTTCATCGCCTGGTACAATGCTACAAAATAGGCAATCGCCGTACCGTACAAAGAAATCAAAAAGACGTATTGCAAAAATGCCCATTTCGGCAAGATATCGCCGACGAACTGCGAAAGCGGAGGCACTACAAAGATGCATACTGCCACTACAGGAAGAGCCATAAGAAAAAGAACAATTTTTAAAAACAATGTTTCCCGCTTCATTTTTTTAGCACCTCGTTTATTTAAGATTAACTCAATTATAAATCAATATTTATCGAATTACAATAAATAAATATTGATTTAAGAATTAATATATTTCTTTTGACTGTATTTAAATCATTGGAGCGAAATGTTTAGAGTCCTTTGCTCTTTTTTATCGCATGTATTGGTCATGTAAAAAAGCACTGGGAACAGTGCCTTTTAATCTGTGGCTTTAAGTTGATTATGCTGTAATCTGTTTTCTTAATCGCATGTAATAAGTCCAGATCCGCACCAGGAAAGATCCGAAAACCCCAATACATAACAGGAAGATTGCTGTTCCCCAAGACAGCCATTCACCCGTTCCGTTTTGAGTGTTCAAGCTGTTGCTGAGATTAACTATATAAATAAGAATAAATGGCAAGAATAGAGCAGTATAAGTTAAAGCAAGTTTCCTAGCTTTCCTGAGTCGTGTTGGATCATCGCTGTAAAGCTGGGGACGTTCTTGCTCTTTTGCATATTCCTGACTCCAAATTGTCCATTTTTCAAGATTCGATAAAGAAGTGAAACGGCTGGTCCAGCCTGAGTCGCGGTGAATAGAAAAATAACTTGCAGATGGATTGCTCTGGCAATCAACCCGATAGACAATACGTCGAGGCTTGCCTTTGGTGAAATGAAAGATAGTGCCGAAATTATTAATATGGTGCAAATTAAACCCACGCAGCTCCATGGATTCCAGCCAGTTCTCAAGTTTATCAGGTGAATACATCCAGCTCAATCTCAATTTAGTTACCCAACGACCAGAGCGTTTTAAATCTGTAATATCCTGTTTTGAAAAACCCTCGCTTGAATCGTCTATTTCATTTGTTGGGTCATCTTCAAGCAGCCGGTTCGTTTTTGTTATTTTACAAATTGAATAGACAGCTAATGCAGTGAATCCCAATGCTGAACCCAAGAACAGGAATGTTAGTATCCAATATGGACTTTCTTCGATAGCGATTGAATCATCCTGCAGCCAGGAAGAAATCAGTGTTGAAATGTTTGCCAAAAGCATACCAGCCACATAAAACAAGAGTCCGTAAAAGATATACATGATTGTTCGGTTCCGTTTGACGATGGCGTCTCTGCTTGGTGAATTTCTAAGTGTCTGTTCGGGCTGGCTGTTTGCAATAATTTGCCATTTCCCGGTGGAAACAGCCGTTTTCCATCCCTCGATTTGAAGGGTTTTTGGCAGTATAGGGGATTTCAGCTTGTCATAAGAAATCCGGTAGACCTGAGTTCCGTCATCTGATTTATTAAAATGGAAGCAGCGGGTCCAACGGTTTAATCCGAAAACAAAAAATCCGCTATGCGCCATTTCTGCAAGCCATTGCTCCGTTTTAAGAATATCGAAACTCCAGAAAGGTCTGAACATTTTCATCGTTTAAAGTCCTCCTCATAAACTGCTGCGTTTTTATATAACTCTTTAATTCTTTTTATTTCTTCGTTTATTAATTGTTTTCCAATATCGGTGATCTCATAGAGTGTCTTCCGATGTTCATCGGCAAAAACAACAATAACTCCATCTTTCTGCATTTTAGTCAAAGTGCCATAAACTGTACCTGAACCAAGGCGGAGGCGACCGGCTGTAATTTCCTCTACATGCTTAACAATCCCATAGCCATGGCGAGGCTCATTCAAAGACAATAGAATATAGAAAGCTGTTTCAGTCATAGGCACATATTTTTTTAGCATTTTTTGAAGATCCAAAGTAGTCCCTCTTTTCTATATGTCACAACATGACTATATCACGTTGTGACATAATGAACCACTATTTTCCAAATTTTAAATCAGTTTAAATTAAATAGTAAAAGAACTTAGAGTTGAACTAATAAAACTATTAATGTATTATTGGTTTTTAGGAGGTGGATTTTAGTGAAATCACGAATCATACAAGCTTTTATAGAAGAGACCCGGACAAATGGAATCAAATTTACGATGGATGATTTGGCCAAGCGATTGGGAATCAGTAAACGGACGCTTTATGAAAATTTTTCATCCAAGCTGGAAATACTGGAATCCATTATTGATTTAACCTTGGAAGAACTGGAAAAACGTTCTCGCCAAATTTCCGAAGATGAGATGCTTAGTTTAAAAGAGAAGATTCAACAAACGATCAGCATCATGCCTCAATACAATGAATTCTTTGATTTACGCATACTGGAACAGCTGAAACGTTATTATTTTAAACAATGGGAACGCGTTGACCGGGAATTGCACCAGTGGGATGAATTGAAAAATCTCCTCGAGAAAGGAATGGAAAGTGGGCTCGTCAAAAAACAAAATATTGATTTATTGATGAAACTGATTATAGATGCAATTAATATTACGCTCGACCAAAAGTTCTTTTCCGATCACAGCATTTCGGTAAAAGAAGCGATGGAATCAATCACTGAATTGCTTTTATATGGCTTAATAAAAGAAGAATAGAGAAAAAACCTGCTGGCTGCTAATCGGCCAGTATTTCTTATAAGGTTAGAAAACTTAATAAACTAAAATAGTTTTAAAGTTTTAGTGGGAGAAGAAAGGATTATGCATTATGGAAAAACAATCTACAATCAATCGTTTAGATACAGAATCAGTTGGAAAATCATTTGCTCGATACTTGATTCCCTCAACAATTGGAATGCTGCTTATGGCCGTTAATATCGTGGCTGATGGAATTATGGTCGGAAATCGCTTGGGATCGGTTGCGCTTGGGGGAATCGGAATTGCCTCACCTGTTTACACGCTTTTTGTCGCCGTGTCATTATGGATTGGTGTCGGGGCGGCTACGCGTTTTTCTTCATTGATGGGCGCAAAGCGGACAGATGAGGCACACACCGTATTTTCGCATGCCATTGCTACGATTTTTATCGTTACACTTCTTATCGGACTTGTCGCGTTTCCGTTCCGCACCGAGCTTGCTTATCTGCTCGGTGCGAATGCCGATACTTATCCATATGTCGCTAATTATTTATATTTGATCTTATTATTTGGGTTTATTTACACGATTGAAAACACGCTCAGTATTATGGTCAGGAATGATGGCAGTCCAAACTTGTCGATGGTTGCCTTGATTGTTACAGCCGTATTGAACATCGCCTTGAATTTCATGTTTCTGTTTATGTTCAATTTCGGGGTGAAGGGAGCGGCTGCGGCGACCCTTATTGCAGCGTTTGTTGGGACCTTGATATTAGCCACTCATTTTTTAAAGAAAACGAATAACTTGCGATTTGTTCGCTTTAAATTTGATCGAAAGCTTCTATTTTTAATCGTAATAATTGGGTTTCCTAGCTTTTTATCTGAAGTGGGAATTTCTGTTTTCACCGTTTCACATAACGTAGTATTTGAACGCTTGGCTGGTACAAATGGCGTTTCTGCATTTGCGGTTCTAAATTATGTGCACAGCGTCATGCTTTTGGCATTCTTGGGGATGGGTTCTGCCATTCAACCGCTCGTCAGTTATTACAGCGGTTCGGAAGATAAAGAAAAAATGAAGAAGACTTTGCAATTAGCAATCAGTACGGTGCTTATTGCGGGAGGTGTCTTTTTCCTAATAGGACAATTATTTTCTGCTTCTATCGTCAGTCTGTTTGGCGATTTTCCGGAATCGGTCATCGATCTGGCCATTCCAGGTATCCGTTTGTTTTTCATCGCCTACTTATTCATGGGCATCAATTTTGTCATGATGACCTACTATCAATCAACTGGGAAAATCCGGATGGCAATTTGGATTACTGCCTCCAGGGAAATACTCTTGCTGTTGATTTTGCTTAGTATTCTTCCGATTGCTTTTGGTGTGACCGGGGCGTGGCTCGCCATTCCGGTTTCCGAATGCTTAGTCCTGCTGTCGATCTTTTACTATCAGAAAATATGGGGAAAGCCAATTTTATGAAGGATACTAGATAAGTCAATATATTAATAATTATCATAAATAGATTGAATAGAGGGGGAGAGAAGAGGCTGAGAACGGCATATTTTCTCCCTTTTCATTTTTGGAATTATACTTTTCAAAAAAATTCACTCTTCGATATAACAAAAAAATTATGGGAGAGGGTTAGCTTTGAAAACAGTTGGGTATATGTAATTTGAACCTAAAAATTAAACAAAGGAGGAGAATATCTTGAATCATGTAAAAGCTCTTATTATCAAATTTGTTATGATTGCCGCTGTTCTTTTGATTATCCTGACAGGGATTTATGATGTAGAGTTCGGTGATACGCTATTGATCAGCTTGGTTTTGACATTAGTGGCCTATGTATTGGGGGATCTATTGATTTTCCGTAAAACCGGAGACCGTTCGAACCATAACCGGGCAAACGATAACAACTCCGATCACACAAAACGCAATGCCATTGCGACAGTGGGCGATATTGTAACGGCCTTCTTGGTGATATGGCTGATGGGCGAAGCCTTGTTTGCTGACACCCAGGACCTGATGCAAGCTGCGATCATCTCTGCGTTGGTAATTGGGGCAGGAGAATGGTTCTTCCACAAGTACCTCGACCGCAATGTATTCCCTGAAAAGCACGACCACACAACTACTACAACTCGATGATTTATAAAGCTCTTAAATGAACTGACCCCAAAAATTTAGGCTGAAATATTAATAAATTTGCTGCACATGAGTTCGGTATTTTACCGGACTCATGTTTTTTAAATTCTACTTTATTTGTTGTCTATCGTTTTGGGTTTGGAATAGGATAAAGAGAGCAGGTATGGCTTTTGAAACTATCTCATCCTTCTGTACGTAAAGTATTTAAATACGGTAAGAGGAGAGGTAGCGGAATGGACTCCCATTCGGAATCATTACTAAAGAAGAACTCTGGTAAATTCAGAGAAATTTCTTTAAGGTTCGTGCTGAATACATATGGTGCTTTTCTTTTTTTAGGATTGCTGCTTTCAATTTTCACTCATAAAATCGAAGAAGTGACTGAATTTCTACTCTTTATTTTAATCAGCAGTGTAGTTTATTTTGTATTGTTGAATCTGTATTTTACAAGCGAGATTGTAAGAAAAGCAGTTTTTATCCTATTGTGCCTTATCGCATTGTTTAGCCTGTTAATGGTTTTTTATCTTCAACTTAATCCAGCAAGCTATTAAATAACCATACGTTTAATTATAAAATTTCTTTCAGGAAAAATAGTCTTATTGATAGGCTGGTTTTTTATGATGTAAAGGAGATCATAATGTTTCAAAAAGGGCAGGCTACACATTCAGTTAAACCCCGAAAATACATTCCGATCTTATATACCATTGTTTTTTTCGGTTCTTTTACGCATTTAATTGTCGATTTATACAACAACGAAACGGAAAGCATGGTTGGTAATAGTATGACAACCTGCTTTATATTCTCGTTATCGCTTTTTACGTGGATAATTTATAAAAAGCATTCTGCTCTATACAAAAAGACGAGAGCCTCTAAAAAATTTTGTATGAAGATGAATATATGATTAGTTAACAAAAGCCATTTTAACTTTCTTTACTTAAAATTTCTGCAATTGTTTCTATACTTAACTTCCTCAAGTAAAATTGATGACTAACTTAACCGACCCACTGCATTGAATATATCTGAATCGTATGATAATTTTAAATGGCATCAACACGAGTGTGATGCCATCGAGAAAGCAGTGAATACTCATTATAAAGGGGGCTGGATAAGATGAAAGCGATGATGCACGAAGTAAAACCGGTGGTGGAAAAGGTCTTTGAACATTTACACACTCATCCCGAAATCAGTTGGCAGGAAGTTGAAACCACCCGTTACTTGAAAGAGTTTTTAGAAGCGGAAGGATTTCAAGTAGAGGCATTTGAAGATTCAACAGGTCTTGTCGTTACTGTTGGAAGTGGTCGGCCATGCGTGGGCTTGCGCGCCGACATCGATGCCTTGTGGCAGGAAGTGGACGGGGAGTATAAAGCCAATCATTCTTGCGGCCACGATGCGCATATGACGTTGGCAGTCGGAACTTTACTGGTCTTAAAAAAAATGGGAATTCCGAAAAAAGGATCCTTGAAAGTGATTTTTCAGCCAGCAGAAGAAAAAGGGACTGGCGCCTTGTCGTTCGTCGATAAAGGCGTAGTAGATGATATTGACTATCTGTACGGAGTCCATCTCCGGCCAATTCAGGAATTCGGCAATGGCTATGCGTCGGCAGCTATCCTGCACGGATCAGCAAAAATGATCCGGGGAAACATTCAAGGAACTGATGCACACGGAGCCCGTCCTCATGAGGGGCAGAATGCGATTGAAGTGATGGCGCAGCTGGTGCACGCTATTCGCTCTATCCATGTCAATCCGATGATTCCGCATTCGGCAAAAATGACGATGTTCCAAGCGGGCGGAGAATCGGCCAATATCATTCCAGGAACGGCCGTTTTCAGCATCGATGTCCGTGCGCAAACCAACGAAGCGATGGATGTTCTATTTGCACACGTCTCAAACGCGATCGAGTCGGTTGCGGAACTGGCGGGAGTCGGCATTACATACGAAACAACGGCAGAGATTGCAGCTGCGGAAGTGGATGATACAGCCGTGTCATTCATGGCAAAAGCCATCGAAGAAACAGTAGGAGAAGAATTTCTCGTGCCGCCGATTGTCACACCTGGCGGGGAAGATTTTCATTACTATACATTGAAGCGTCCGTCGGTAAAAGCGACAATGCTAGGGCTAGGCTGTGATTTGGCACCGGGCCTTCACCATCCAGCGATGACCTTTAACAGGGATAGCCTGCTTACTGGCATCGAGATTTTGGCTCGTACAGTACAACATACATTTGAACAGCTCGAGTAAGCTTGTCAATAAACTAAATTAACGAAATAATCAGTATTCTTTGTTTTGTTTTTAATCAAATCGGAGTATGATAAGGGTAAGAGGAGGAGGAGTTCAAATGGAAGCTACCTTTGGTTTTGTGCCCATGCTCGTCCTTGCCGCCATCGTGATTGTGCTCATTGTGTCCTATTTCTTCTTCCATCACTGGGCTAAGTGAGTGCAAAACAAAAAGCCGCATGTCGACATGCGGCTTTTAATAGTGAATCTTAAACAATGGTTCCGGACCCGTTCATAAAAAGCTTAAGGCGAGGGCGGCTACAAGGATGACAACCGCAACTTTCCGGTTCGGAATTTTAAAGCGCGGCAAGCTGCCTTTAAATAGAGCGACAACAGCGATAATAACTGCAGCAAAGACAACTAGATTGATGATGCTGCTAATGCCGCCGCCAAAGAGTCCTGCCAATAAAATCACAGCAATCAGCAAGTAAACCGGCGTCACCAGAACTTTCTTCCATAAGTTATTCGATTGAAAACCTGGAAGGGTGCGGATGGAGCTTTTAAAATTAGGTTTCGGTCTTCCGAAACGATTAGGATTGTTCATTCGGATGCCTCCTCAGTTTTGAGTCTAAAGTGATGAAAAATCATCTATCCTAACATGTATGAGTTTCACTTAACTACATATATCTTTTCATTATGACAGAGTTCGAATCATCTTGATATGATTTTAAGGACAAGCATTACAACCATTAGTTGATGAACATATAGAGTCAAAAGAAAGGATGCTATATTCTCTTAATCTGCCATGAAATTTTATTTTGTATTTTGCAGGACTCGCCTTCATACTAGTAAGCATTCAGAAACAAAAAGCTCCACTCCCAGGTTTAACTTCCTGGGAATGGAGCTTTTTTATACAAATAGATGACCAAACAACACAAGAATTGGCAAAGTGATGATGGTGCGCAAAACGAAAATCACCGCCAGCTCCCAGAATTTCACCGGAATGTTCGAACGCAGGATCAAAATTCCGATTTCGGACATATAGATAATTTGCGTTAAGGAAACACCGGCTAATACGAAACGGGTCAACTCGCTTTCGATGCCGCTGCCTAGAACTGCCGGCAGGAACATGTCTGCGAATCCAACAAGAAAAGTTGGTGCTGCTGCAGCTGCTTCCGGCAAGCCCATTAAAGTCAGTACGGGAATCAGCGGGTAGGAGATGATTTGGAAAAGCGGCGTATACTCCGCCACAATCAATGCTACTGTGCCAAGAGCCATAACAAGTGGAATCAACGCGAGCCAGATATCCAGTACAGTTTCAATTCCAATCTGTGCCAATCTTTTCGGACTGGCAGCACCGGCTGCTTTACGGCGGGCTTCGTCGTAGCCCCATTTGAACACGGATACGCCTTCAGGGATGGCATCATCGATTTGTTTGCCGACCGGTGCGTAGTACTCATCCGTTTTTCGGGACAGCGGTGGAATACGCGGCATAATGACGGCTGCTACCAAACAAGCGACCGATACAGCCAGGTAAAACGGCAAAAACAAATGGCCGATGCCGACAACATTTGCGACGACCAAACTGAAAGCGACAGACGCAATCGAGAAGGTCGTAGCGATGACGGAAGCTTCACGTTGAGTGTAATAACCTTCGTCGTATTGCTTCATGGTTACAAGTACTCCTACAGGCGCGGCGCCCATCCAAGAGGCCATGGCATCAATCGAGGAACGGCCGGGCAACGTGAAGACCGGTCGCATGATTTTATTGACCAAGGTACCGACAAACTCCATTAACCCAAATTCCACCAATAAAGGCAGCAGGATACCGGCGAACAAGAACCAAGTCAGCAAGACAGGTGCCAAGTCATAAAGAACAACACCGCCCGTATTCCGTGAGGCAATCGCTTCAGGTCCAATTTCGTAAAAAGCCATGATGCCGAATGCAAAAGCGAGCACGCGGACAATCAGACCGAACGGGCCGTTGATGAATGTAGCACGAAGAAAAGGCGAGTTCCGGACGAAAGCTGGTTTGATGGCAGTCGCTGCTAAGCTGGCGATTGCTGAGAAGCCGAGCAGAATAACAATGAATGCAGGAATCACTTCGCCGAACGTGCTCAGCAAGAATGAAGCCAGGATGCCGACTCCGATGGTCACTTCGCCATTATAGGAGATCGGGCATAGGAATAATAAAGCACCGATAATAGATGGAATCAAAAACTTCCACGTATCTGCCGGTTCGATGGCTTTTTTCTTGCTTTGAATCATGGTCATGTAATTTTCCCCCCAGGTAATGTACTTGTGTACTTCTTCAGTTTACGGACGACCGATGGCTGGCTGATGCCCAGGACATTGGCCATCTCAGTTGTTGTCCGGTAGCGCTTTTGCGCATTCAACAGCACTTTCTTCTCGACGGACTCCAAAATATGCGGAAGCGTCTGGCCTTCAAGTTCAAGGCCGATGCGTTCATCCGAATCTGGTTGATAGGTGATGGGCAAGTCGTCGAGTGTAATAAGCGGCGATTCGCTTTCGATAAAGCTGCGTTCCAGTACATTGCGCAACTCGCGGAAATTGCCTTTCCAGGGCAGCTGCAGCAAATGGAAGTACAAGTCGTCGGAAATGGTTTTTTGTTTGTGATAGTTGTCATTCAACTCTTCTAAAAAACGGCTGATGGATTGACCTAAATCGTCCGGTCGTTCTCTCAATGGCTTTAGCTCGATTGACGCTAAATGCACTAAATAAAACAGGTCTTCCCTGAAATGACCGGAAGTGACAGCCTCTTCAATTGAAGTATGGGTGATCGCAATGACGCGGGCAGTATGAGACTGCTTTAGAATCTTGAACAGAGCCGCTTGTGATGCGGAAGACAGTTGATCAACTTCATTGAGCACCAACGTGCCTCCAGCGGCCAAACTCATGTATCCTTCATTATCCAAGCCTGTAAAGCTGATTTCGAATACCGATTCGGGTATGGCGCTGCAGTGGATTTCGATGAAAGCTTCAGCGCTTCGGCTGCTTCGGGAATGGATGAGCTTAGCCAAGGCGGTTTTACCCGTCCCGGATTCTCCTTGGATAACGACCGGCACTTCCAGCTGCGCCATTTTGATGGCCGTTTGGAGTGCGCGGATTGATGATGGACTTTCCATGATGCATCCTTCAACGTGAAGCTGCTGATTACGCAAATGAGCAAGCTCGCCTTTCACTTTGGACATTTCCGTTTCCAGGTTCTCCAAGTATTCCTTCATGACCATCAGCTGTGACATGTCGTAAGAATAACTGACAACAAATTCTACATCGCCATTATCGTTAAACAGCGGTATACCTGTGATCAGGACTTTTCTTCCGGATGGCGTGTTCTGGCGCAAAACAACTTTTTTCTTTTTCTTCAGCACCAGTGGGGTGATAGCAGGAGAAAAGATACCCGCCGCTTCCAAATCATAGACAGATTTTCCAAGCAGTTCTTCGGGTGTGACGCCATACTGCTCTCCACTGCGTGGGGAAACTTTGATAATGCGTCCTTCTCGGGTGGTGACAATAATATCTTCATCATAAGTTTCTATGATTTCTTCATCGGTATTGGGAAGCAGAAATAAAGTATTCATTATCGACTGGCCTCCGTTATTCATTCTTGTATAGACTATACATGATTGAATAATCAATTTACAAGGTAAATTTAAATTATTGTTAAATAGCTTTAAGTTATTTCTGGTTTTGCAAAGAGACTGAATGAAAAGATAATAAGGTTAGAAATATAAAATTTATCATTCTTATAAGCTAAGAAGTATATTTATAAATTAATGAGTATGAAAATATATAGAAGAAAAACCCTGAGTGGAGATCAGATTACAAAATAGAAATAACGTTTAAAGAGCCAAAAAAAGGGAATTATATTAAGCATAGAAAAATTACTTAGACCCACTTATATAGGAGGAAATAATAGTTATGGTAAACAATACAACAAACAATCAAGAAGCAATTAAAACGGTCAATGAGTTGATTAAGGATATCAAAGTAGCCATGTTCACGACCATTTCCACAGACAATAAAATCATTTCCCGTCCGATGCAGACCCAGGAAGTGGAGTTTGACGGAGAGTTATGGTTCCTTACGATGAAAGATACGGAAAAGTACCAGGAAATTGCCAGCAACCCGAATGTCAATTTGGCGTATGCCGGGAAATCCTATGTTTCCATCAGCGGAACGGCTGAATTCATAGAAGATGAAGCAAAGAAAAAGGAATATTGGAATCCGATATTCGATAAAATGCTGGATACCAGCTATGACGATCCGAATGTAGTGCTGATTAAGGTCGATGCGGATTCAGCAGAGTACTGGGATTCAGGAAACACTACAAAATCAATCAAAACTTTCGTCAAGAAATTAACTAATAACGAAACAGAAAAAGATGAGAAAGAAATAAACGATACTGTGGATTTTAACTAATTATGAAGCTGACATAACGAAAGCTCGCTGACAATTATTGTCAGCAAGCTTTTTTAGTTCAGTCTACATCAATTAAATTACTAATGATTTAAACAGGCATTCTAAAACGAGTGGAAGTGTGCCTCTTTAAAAGACGTGATCGATCCCTAATTGGGGAGGTTTGCGTAACTTTATTTGTTTCAATGTGTCTAACTGATTATGAGGGGGGATTTCATTGAAAAAATGGTTTCAACTGTTTTTATTGATAACTTTGTTTTTAGTTGGCGGATGTTCATCAGCAATCATAGAAAAAGTAGATGTATATGGAATGGAAAGCTTTTCGGTTGTTAAAGGAGATTCATTAATTTCATTTACAGACTCTGACGCTGTTGATGATTTTGTAAAAGCTTTCAAAAAAGCTCAAAAAGAGCCCGGTATAGTCGATATGGTAGACCCTGAATATAAAGTTGAATTCGGTGAAGAATCATACTATCTATGGATCAGCGAAGAACAGGGAACGATAATGAATCTAGAGGATACGAATACCATCTATACTTTTTCAAAAAATTCAGCGGAAACAATTTATGGGCTTTTAAATTAACCGTGTTTCAGTTAAAGGGAAATCCTAAAACGGAACTTGAAGGTTGGTGTTTCTTGTTCATGACTGAAGTATCAGCCCTCTTTTTCAGCAAGTAATTTAAAGCACTTCCGTTTTTAATCCAGCTTCTGCTTCCGGTACAATCCCGGCTTTTTTGTCTTGCGCTTCATGCAGCTTCACCATGACCAACCGGGCGATTGGCTGGATGACCAGACTTTCAGCAATCAGCACAATAACGAAATTGCGCGGCCAGTTTGCAAGCCAGTTGCTGAAGAGCGCTGAGTGGAATCCGTTGCTGACAATATCGCCGATCAAGGTCATCGCAGCTGACATTCCGAGTACGGTGAACAAAATTCGAAAGAGAATTTTGGAATTGAAACTATCCGATGCATGGGTAAGTTTATCGGTTAGAGCTTCTGCCAGCCGACCGAAAATAACCGGTTCGATAATCATCACGATGATCCACATAATCGGAATCATTTTGAGAATGCCCCAGGCGACGTCGGCATTAAATCCTCCTGCAAAATAAATGGCGCTGAAAGAACTCATAAATAGTACAGTCATAGTAGAAATGAGGCTCCCGTAGAGAAAGCCTTCTTTTCCGTTGCGCGGCAATCTTTTTTCTTGATGCATAATTTTCTTCCTTTCAAATTGATGAGTCTCGACTTTTATGACGTTAAATCACATACTTTTTGAAGTCTGTTTGTTACTATACCAAGTCCATTATTTTTGATGTAAGTGTCAATTGTGTGTCTTTTTTGATAACGCTTTATTTCTTTGCTGATTTAAACGCCTTCAGACAAAAAAAGCCGGCTGCCCCTTAGGCAACCGGCTTTTCTATAAATCTAGATTTTATTCAACAGCAGTCAATTGTTTGGTTACAGTGCCTTCCAGTTTGACGGATTTAACTTCACCGAAGCCTTCAACCATATAATAGATATGGCCTTCTTCCATGAATTCCGGATTGGCTGCTACTGTCACTTCCACTGCATTTGTAAAAGTTTGATAGGGTGTTTCGACAGTTGTGCCAATATTGGTGATTTCACGTGGAGCGGCATACTGCGTGTCGGTATACCATGCCTGTCCAATTTCTACCGGATACTCCAATTCAGTATATGATTCAGAATAGGGCAAACCGAATGTATAGTGCCCATGGGTCTCGAATTCTACTGAATCTGTCAATAACGATCCATCTCCACGGTAGATGCTCCAAATATAGCCCATTTCCAAGCCATTGCGCGAAGGTACATAATTATAGGTGTGGCGCTCAATTCCATATTCTGTATCGTAGACATATGTTTTCGTCTTATCTCTCAGATAAGACTGCTCGATTGTGGCATCGTTCTTGAATTTCGGTTCAAGCCCGCGAGCTAAAAATGCAGAGAACTGGCCACGGGTCACGTTTACATTTGGCCGGAAAGTCTTATCGGGATAGCCAATGGTGATGTTGGCTGCCAGTATTTTCTGAACCGGCTCATACACTTGCATATTCGGTGAAATGTCCGTGAAACTTGCATCTGCCCGGAACGGAACGATAAACAGCCGCGACAGAATAAATGCCATTTCGGCTCTTGTAATCGTATGCTCCGGACGGAAGGTGCCATCTGGATAACCTTCAATCAATTGAGCGTCTTTTGCTGCTGCAATATAACCGCTTGCTTTGTGAGAGGAGGGAACGTCTGAAAAACCAGTGTCACGAGGCGTATCATTGAATTCTTTCAAGCGGCCGATCATAATCGCCGCTTCTGCACGTGTCACTCCTATATCGGGACGCATCGTGCCATCCGGGTAGCCTCTCAGCACTTCACGATCCACCAGGTAGATGATTTCATCATAAAACTCATGGGACTCCGGCAAATCGGAAGCTCCTTGAACAGGAATCGCCAATCCAAGCGTCATCATCAAAACCATCAGCATTGATAACTTCTTCAACCCACTCACTCCTTAATTTGTATTTCACCGCCATCCTCTCCGTAAAGCCAAATTCTTCCTGGACAAACACTCTTTATTTCTCAATACCCGTTGATAAGTGTTAGTAACAAAAAACGAGGGTTTCCTAGTTCACAAGAAGAATGAAGACGGGATACTTAGGACGGAAAGAAGTTGCTTTTATGAAGAGGATAATAAGGGCATTTAGTAAAGTCGATGGTTAAAGGGGAAAACATCCTGCTTGTTATATTTTGAGTAAGTAAGTGGTTTATTAATGGAGCCATATCGCTTACAGTTGAAGATAAGAAGAATACGAAAAGGATGAGACATGTGAAGGATTTCGCCTCCCACGCCGAACAGCTGGAAATACTTGAAGCGCGTGGCTTACAGGTGCCGGATAAAGCTGCGGCAAAACGAATTTTGTCGCGTGAAAATTATTATGCATTGATTGACGGCTATAAGGAGCCTTTCCTGGAAAACGATGAAATACGCAATCCATACGGCCTTGAACGTTACCAGGAAGGTGTGGAGTTCAGCCACCTGTACGCGCTTCACCGTTTTGACCGAAAGCTCAGGCTGCTGTTGTTGAACGAGCTGCTGAAGTTCGAGAAGAACATCAAGTCGAAAGTAGCGTACCGCTTTTCTGAAAAGTTCAGGGAAACGGCAAGCTTTTTAGAGCCGGGAAATTACAGTCCCGACAGTCAACATCATCATGAACGCGATCGCATTATTTCGACGCTTGCCAACCTGATTAAAAGCCATAAGAAACGCGATAAAGTCAGATATCCGGCCATTCGGGAATTTTATGATAAGCATAAGAACGTGCCGCTTTGGGTGCTGGTCAATTTCCTGTCACTTGGCCAAATTACCAACTTCTATTCGGTGATTGATGAACAGCTGCGCGAGCGCATTGCCCAGGATTTTGCTGAGGAGTACAGTGAAGAATATGGCTTGATCCGTTTGAAGGCAAGTGAGTTGGATGCCATCTTGCGCATCGTTTTCCCGTACCGCAATAAATCTGCGCATGAGGAAGTGCTGTACCGGTTTCATCTTCCGAATCCGGTGGAGCTTGGTGCTGTAGAAGAGATGCTGGGCATGAAAAAAGGAAGCTTGAGCGGAGCTACTGTGTTTTCTGTATGTTGTCTATTGAAATTGGTTCTGGCAAAAGTGGATTACGAACAGTTTTCTACAGAACTGGAACGGCTGGTCAAGGAGCTGAAAGCGTCGGTTCAGGAGCGGGCGTTTGCAAGGATCCTGAAAGATGCAGGATTTACCGGTAAGGAATGGGAATAAAGTCAGCTTAAGATGAAGGAGATGGCTGCGATGATCTATGTGGCATTGCTTCGAGGCATCAATGTAGGCGGCAAAAACAAAGTGGACATGAAAAAGCTGAAGCAGGCATTTGAAGAGGCGGGAATGTCTTCGGTCACTACTTATATCAATTCCGGGAACATCGTTTTTGTTGATAATAACTTTTCAACAGACCAGTTGGCACCGATTTTGGAAGAGGCAATCTACAGTCATTTTGGCTTACAGAGCAATGTGCTGATTTACAATTCAGAGGAGTTTCAGGGAATCGCGCGGGCTATTCCGGAAAACTGGTCAAATGATCAGCAGATGAAAAGCGATGCGTTGTTTTTATGGGAGGATGTCGACGGGGAAACCGTGTTGGACCAATTGGTGATCAAGCCGGATATCGACCGGGTCCGCTATGTCCCAGGAGCCATTCTTTGGTCAGTGGACAGAGACAAAGTCACAAAAAGCGGTATGATTAAGATCATAGGATCCGCACTGTACCAGCGTGTTACCGTGCGCAATGTCAATACAGTCAGGAAAATCACGGCACTGCTGCAGAAAATGGAGAATAAAAATACCGGTCTCTCTTGACGAGAAGCCGGTATTTTCTATTTGTAGTCGTTCAATCCGCTGTAAATTTCCACAATGTCGGCCAGTTTTATGCGCACCAATCCGCTGGATGACGGAGCGACATATTCAACGATGCCCGGAATGACCGGTTCTTTCTGAACGCCCCACGGAACGGATTTTCTTTTGCTGAATTGCTGGTAGACGCCTTTGCCGACAAAACAGACAGCTTTTGGCCGGAACTGCCTAATTTTCTGCTCCAATAGCTTGGCGCCTTCGGCATATTCCTCTTTGGAAATCTCCGCAGCTTCCTTGGTTGGCCGTGCAACGATATTCGTCAGGCCAAACCCAAGCACAAGCAGTTCGCTATTTTCATCAGGCCGATATTTCCGCGGCGTCAATCCAGCTTCGTAAAGGATTTTCCAGAACCGGTTATTCGGATTGGCATAATGAAAACCGGTTTCAGAAGAGCGAATGCTCGGATTGAAACCGACGAATAAAATTTTTAAATCATTCTGCAGATGGTCAGGAATCGGTTCAAGTTGCAAAATCTAGTGCCTCCTCAAAACTATAGGAATATTGGATGCAATCAGCCTCTGCCATGCTTTCTCTGAAAGTCTTCATCAGATTGCAGCAAATACAGAATTCCTTCAATTATGCCAATGACTGCCGGAATCCCCGTCCAAAAGAATAGTAGATACAGAATCCCCATGCCTGGTCGCCCCAGATAGAATTTGTGTGCGCCAAAGTCGCCTAAGAAAATAGCGAGCAATGCGGCTGCTAATTTGTTTTTCATCGATGATCATCCTTTCCATTTCTTCTACTAGTGTATTCCCGAATTTCTTAAAGTTAATGATTTTGTCGAGTTGCAAAAAAGTTATTCTTTATGATAAAGATGTGTACCCATCCATTCAAAAAGCTGACTCGGATAAATAAGAAGGAAATCAAATTCCGTTAGAAAATCAATAGAGTACTATTATATAAGCATTACTTGAAAATAGTAGATAGCCTCAAAAGAAAGGGCCAGAGGTCGTAATTATTCTTTATTAATAAATGAAAGCGACATCATTCATTTAATGTGAAAAAACTTCACAAATAAGGTTTTTTTATTATGACAGCGGTTATATAGAAAGAAATTCAAATGAAAGAAGGTGTCGCGCCAACAAAACTCCACAAAATTTTTGGTCTGCTGCCTTGGTATTTTTTTGCGATTTCTGCTACACTATCAACTTGAAATTAATTTTTCTAGAAAAATGTTGCTGGATGATGGGAATAATAGATTAAAAGTTGAAATAGGCGCTCGGGCATCTTCGGAACAAATCAGAGGTTAAGGCCGATTGATTGAGTGGGAGACTGGCCAAGGTCTTTGTGAGGGATCAGTTATGAACAAGAAATGGTGGAAAGAAGCAGTTGCGTATCAAGTGTATCCAAGGAGTTTTATGGACTCGAACAGTGACGGTGTTGGCGATATCAACGGCGTGACCAGCAAGCTGGATTATTTGAAAGACCTTGGGATTGATGTCATCTGGATTTGCCCGATGTATAAATCACCTAATGACGACAACGGCTACGATATAAGCGATTATCAGGAAATTATGGAAGAGTTCGGGACAATGGCGGATTTTGACCGTCTGCTTGAAGAAGTGCATTCGCGGGGAATGAAGCTGATCATCGATCTGGTCATCAATCATACAAGCGATGAGCATCCGTGGTTCATGGAATCACGTGCTTCACGCGATAACGACAAACGCGATTGGTACATCTGGAGCGATGAACCGACCAACTGGGAAAGTATTTTTGGCGGCAATGCCTGGGAATACGATCAGGAAACCAAACAATATTATTTGCATTTATTCTCCAAAAAACAGCCGGACCTAAACTGGGAGAATCCAGAGGTAAGGCAGTCTTTATATGACATGGTCAATTGGTGGCTGGACAAAGGAATCGATGGGTTCCGGGTGGATGCCATCAGCCATATCAAGAAAGAATTGAGCGACATCGAAGATCCGGAACAGAATTTGTATGTACCGGCTTGGGAGAAGATGATGAACGTCAAAGGAATCCAGCCGCTGCTCGCAGAACTGCGAGATGAGACATTCGCTAAGCACGATATCATGACGGTCGGCGAAGCGAATGGTGTCCAAGCTGATGATATTGGGGAATGGATTTCAGAGGATGACGGCAAATTCAATATGGTGTTCCAGTTTGAGAGCATGGGCTTATGGGCTACTGATTCAACTACGGGCATCGATGTGCCAAGGCTGAAAGAAGTGCTGACCAAATGGCAAAAAGCTGTGGAGGGCCAGGGCTGGAACGCGTTGTTCATCGAAAACCACGACAAACCGCGCATCGTTTCCTCTTGGGGGAATGATCAGGAGTACTGGCGTGAAAGTGCTACGGCGATTGCCTGCATGTATTTTTTCATGCAAGGTACACCGTTCATCTATCAGGGACAGGAAATCGGCATGACCAATGCGCCATTTGAAGAGTTGTCACATTACAACGATGTCCAAACGCATAACCTTTACCATTTCAACCGTTCGGAAGGAATGGAGCATGATGCTGTCATGACAATCATCAAAGCACAGAGCCGTGACAATTCCAGGACACCGATGCAATGGGACGCCAGCCCGAACGCCGGATTTTCAGATGGCGAGCCGTGGCTCCGGGTCAATCCGAACTACGAAGAGATCAATGTCGCCGCGCAGCTGCGCGATCCACATTCGGTTCTGTGGTTTTACCGCAGAATGATTTGGCTCCGAAAGCAGCAAGAAGTCCTTGTATATGGAAACTACGAGTTGCAGGACGTCGGTCACGAATCGATTTATGCTTACACCCGTACAAATGAGGAAAAAACCTTATTGGTCATCACCAATTTGACCGAATACGCTTGTTATTGGGACGAACCTGAATCGGCAAACTGCCTGTTGAGCAATTACCAACAGCAGGATCCGAAGCAATTGCTGCCGTTCGAAGCACGCGTATACGAATTGTGAAATTGAAAGACCCTGCCATCAAGCGGTTTGCTTGGCGGCAGGGTCTTTTGTATTGAGAAAAGCGACAGATGGATTAGGAGCGTCTGAAATTTGCTGTTGCGCAAGTAAACTCGAAATTCCGCAAACAAACCCGAGGATTCCGCAAATAAACTCGAAATTCCGCAAACAAACCAACGGATTCCACAAACAAACGTGAAGATTCTGCAAATAAATCCAAAATACCGCAAACAAATTTACAAAAAGCATAAAACAAGCCGGTTTTATTCGAATTGATTGGAATAAAAACAGTAAACGAGAGGGAACAGTGGATTTTGCCAAATTATAAGTGTAGTAGAACCGTATATGTGCCTTGAAGCAAACGTCTGGAAGTTTGAACATAAACAGAAAAAACACCTTGCCCGAGGGCAAGATGTTTTCGATAGTTTGCGGCGTATCAAGCCACGCTCCACAACGTGTTTCCAAAAGGAGTGCTTGTCCGTCTTACGCAAACGAGCTCATCGCGTAGTTAACAATAGAGGATATTCGAGCATCTGTCAATATTTTAGTCATTGAGGATCTTCTCGCGGAAAAGTTCGTCAAATACAAACTACTAGTAAGTAATGAAGGAGAGTTGTTATGAAGCGATCATGGCAAGAGATAGCAGAGTTACTATCAGCTGTTGACATTATAGCCAATCCGGACAATGAACCGGTCAGCATAGAAGGAATAGCCGATGGGTTTCGCTGCATCGGGGTCGGGACAGACGCAGCGGTGTTTCAATTTTTGGATTCTCCGGAATATGCTTTTAAGCTTTATGCGAGAGGAAAAGAAGAAAAGCTCGAAGCGGAAGCGAAGGTTTATGCACAGATCGGTTCGTCCCAATACTTCTCCAGCTGTTATGGTCTAACTGACCGATTGCTGGTGATTAAGTATGAAGAAGGCCTAACCCTGTTCGATTGTCTGCTGCAGGGAGTACATGTTCCGGAACAGGTGATGGAAGATGTAGAAGAGGCCAGGAATTATATTCGGCAAATCGGGTTAAATCCACGGGATATCCATTTGAAGAATATTTTGTTGCAAGACGGGCGGGCGAAGCTTCTGGATGTCTCGGAATATATAAAACTGGGCAATGATTTTAGATGGGAGCATTTGAAAAAAGCCTACGAAGAATATTATCCGCTCATCGATGGCAAACCGATGCCGTACTGGCTATTGGATACTATCCGGAAATGGTACCATCATTGGAACCGGTACTCGTCTTCTTTTGATGAGTTCATGAAAATCGTCTCGAAGCAGATGAGTTATTGGAAATAGTGTGAAATTCCTGAAATGATCTCAGGCTGTGAAAAAATATACGGAACCTGAGTGAGACGACGATTTCCGTACAGTAAAAATCGGATGCGCCGGTTTTATTCCGCTTAGAATTGAAAGAGAAAGGAGGGTTATGCATGGATATGCTGAAGGATATGAATGAAGCGTTGCGCTATATCGAAGACCACCTGGATGGAGAAATCGATTTCAGTAAAATAGCGGCAATTGCCGGCGTGTCGGAATTTCATTTCCGGAAAATGTTTTCGTATTTGTCTGGCATGGGATTGAGCAGCTATATCCGCAGCCGGCGATTGTCACAGGCTGCTATCGATCTGCAGCGGGAACAAAGAGTGTTGGATGTAGCCGTCAAATACGGCTATGACTCGGCAGACGGCTTCAGCCGGGCGTTCCGTGAGTGGTCTGGCATGAGTCCATCGGAAGTGAAAAACAGCGATCGCTTTAAAGCATTTCCACGCCTGACTTTCCAATTGACGATTCAAGGAGGAATGGATATGGAATACCGCATCGCAGAAAAAGACGCCTTTAAATTGGTGGGAATCAAAAAACGCGTGCCCATCGTTTTCGAAGGGCCCAATCCGGAAATCATGAAGATGGCGCAGTCCATCACTGCCGAACAGCGCGGGCAACTGCAGCAATGGCGTAATACGGACGTCCAGACCGTAGTCAATGCATCGCTTAACTTTGATGATGGGCGCTTAGAGGAGAAAGGCCAGCTGGATCATCTGGTCGGATCGATTACGACTTTAGAGGCCAATTTTGAAGCCTTTGATGTCGTCGAAGTGCCGGCGGGAAGCTGGGCGATTTTCAGTATGGAAGGCCCGTTTCCACAACAGCTGCAGGACACCTGGGGGAAGATTTTTTCGGACTGGCTGCCTTCATCAAACTACGAACTGATCGAGGGACCCGAAATTTCCTTCAATGGCGATATGTCGGATTTGCAAAAGATCTATAGTGAAATCTGGATTCCGGTGAAGAAGCGCCAGGAATGATATATGCTCTCTGCGCATCGGCGGCTTCAGTTGCCAGCGGATGCGCTGGAGGGCTTTTTTAAGCCGAATGAAAAACAGCTCTATTGCAAATACGGGAAAGCAGTTAATTCCACGAAGCTGGTTGGTGAAATACCAATCCTTGAAAGCAATAGTTTCGGTCGGCACAAGTACCTTTCTTTTACAATATTCTGAAAGGGGAATAAGATGAACCTACATAAAGCAAACAGAAATTGAGTGCATCCCTGGAAAACAGCGGACATGGCCCAAAAGGTGATAATCCGTATACTGAGGAGGAGAAAAGCATGTGGACTATTCGAAAGAGTATCGTGATCGATCGGCCGGTTACGGAAGTTTTTAATTATGCGACAAATCCTGTTTATTGGTACCAATGGTATGCGGGTCTTTCAGAACCGGAGAATTTAAAAGGGGAAGGCGAAGCCGGGACAACCATGGACATGAAATATGCTTTGCTGGGGATGCAACTGCCCATTTCGCTGGAAGTTATAGAAAAATCCCGCGAAGGCAATAGTTGCTTTTGGGATGGCCACATCAGCGGAGCCGTCAATTCAAAGCAGTCTTGGACTTATAATACTGAAGGAACCGGGACAGAGGTCAAGTTTGAAATGGAATATGAATTGCCGGGCAGCGTGTTGGGGAAAGTCGCCAATAAGCTGATCGTGAAAAAGCTGATGGACAATTCAGCCGAACAGACCATGAAAAACCTAAAAGATATTTGTGAGACAGATTAACGCTATATAAGCCATACCCGACCATTGAACTGGATGGAGGGTATGGCTATTTATTTATTCCAAGTTACTGTAAAAACGAAACCTCTTTATGGAAAGAGGCGTAAACTAATAAAAGAAAGACGAATGGAGTGAAATGCTTTATGAAGAAATTGAATGGATTCATGTTGGCTAGCTTTTTATCCGCCGCGATACTTACGGGATGTTCCGATAATGAAGATGCTGATGCAGCAAAAGTGCCGGAGGCCGAGCAAGAGCAACCAGCTGAAGAAGAAACGGTTGCAGAAAAAAAGGCGGCAGAACCTGAGAAACCGGTAGCGGCTGTACATAATGTAGAAGAGATTGTGAAAGAGAAGGGCAAATACAATATTCAACAAATGACGGATCAGCAAAAAGAAGAGCTGCAGGAAGAACTGGAAGCAGCACCTGAAGGGATGTCGGGAGAGGAAGCTTATTCCTTTGCAGTATCCCTGGTGGCCGCGGATATTGAAGAAGCTGCAGAGAAGTTTGAGGCCATTGATCCCGTAATCACCATGGATTCTTCCACTCCGGAAGACAGCATCAACTTGCCTGAAGAGGAAACGGTCAATGTCGCAATTCTGCTCGATTCAAGTGGAAGCATGGCAGGGCAAGTATCGGGCGGTGAAAAGATGGAACTGGCCAAAAATGCGGTGCAGACATATGCCGCGGACTTGCCGGAGGGGGCCAACGTCATGCTTCGGGTTTACGGACATGAAGGGACCGGCACAAATACGGACAAGGAAATGTCCTGCAACAGCAATGATGTAGTCTATAATCTGGGTGCCTATGATGAGCAGGCCTTCAGCAAATCCTTGGACCAGTTTGCTCCATCAGGTTGGACACCTTTAGCAGGGGCTATTGAAGCTGCTGAACAAGATTTAAAGGAACAAAAAGGCGAGAATGTCCGTAATGTAATCTATGTGGTCAGCGACGGCGTTGAAACTTGTGGCGGCGATCCAGTTTCTGCTGCCGCTTCATTGACTGGGTCCGATATCCGGGCCGAAGTGAACATTATCGGCTTTGATGTCGATAATGAAGGCCAGGCTCAGCTGGAAGCTGTAGCGAAAGCTGGGAATGGACAATATAAGTCCGTCTACTCAGAAAGTGATTTGAATGAGTATCTCAAACAGGAGTACAGTCGCCTGTACTGGGAATGGCTGGAATGGGGAAATGACCGGTATTTGGAAATCCTCCAGCAAAGCAACGATATTGCCGGAGACTTATTGAGATACAATAATGAAATCTACGGTAAATCCCTGGCTGAAAACAATAAAATGCATAGCCTGCAGTATAAGCTGACGGAGTTTGGGAAATTCAAAGACGATGAGGCGGTCGATCAGTACAACAAATTGGCAAACATCAGACATGAAACCCTCACTCAATACTTCAGACAGGAAAAAGAACGGAAAGACGCCATCCGTAAAGATATATATGAGCAACTGGATAAGAAAGTGAAAGAAACGAATAAGGAAAAAGAAGAAGATTATGCTTACTGAAGTGTAAAACTAAACTTTATATCCTATTTAAACGAACATTCAACCATTACTTAAGGTTTAATGTTCGTTTTTTTATTGACCTGCAGTATTGCGTTTGCTATAGTTGCCAAGTGACAGACAAACAACATATCGCTCGTATAAACTCGGTAATACGGTCCGAGTGTTTCTACCAGGTTCCCAGCAAAGAACCGGACTACGAGCCAAAGTTTCTGGTTAGTCGTTTTTCAGCCAGCAGTTTTTGAATGCTTGGCGTGTGTATCAGCTCTCCTCATTCATTTTATACTTTGGCTCCCAAATGTCAGAAAGGTAGAAACCTTTGTGCCGTTTTAGGGGCTTTTTCTTTCGCTCCATTGCCGTTGAGCAAACATCAAGGAGGAAATTCACATGAAAAAGATGCAAACGAAGACAGGATCCAGCAAGCGTATTTTATTATCCATTATGGTCATGTTGTTATTGGCGGTGCTGGCTGGATGCAGTTCAGCAGGTGAAGCTAAAGCGACAGAAGAAAAAGAAAAGACTGAAGAAACAAAACGCCCAATCCTAATCCAGGGGCCGATGCCGATTGAAGCCGAAAACTTTGCTGCTCGCCTGGAAGATGTTGAGATAGAAGAATCAGGATCGACATATATTTTTCACGTCGGAACCGTGGAAGGATATCCGGTCATTGTTTCAAAAACAGGCAAAGGCATGGAAAATACAGCAGCTGCTACGGCGATCGCTATTGAAAAATACAACCCTGCAGCCATCATCAATCAGGGAACATCAGGCGGACATGATCCGAAATTGAATGTGTTCGATATTGTTCTTGGCGAAAGAACGGTGAATATCGGTTCGATGAAAACGGGAGACCGCGCAGAAGGTGAAGGAATTGAAGCAACAGAATGGAAGCCGATGGACGTCATGGCTTCTGAAGGAAGCGCAGGGGAAGACCCAAATGCTGAAAAAGCTCGTTATTACGAAGGCGATGCTGAACTTCTGGCTGCTGCGAACGCCGTGAAGGATAGTTACACGAAAGGCAAAGTCGTCGAAGGGACAATCGGTTCAGCGGACGTCTGGAATAATGAAGTGGACCGCATCAATTGGTTCCATGACAACTTCGGTACGTCAGTGGAAGAAATGGAATCGGCATCTGCAGCGATGATATCAAAAGCGTATGACGTACCCTTTTTAGCAATCCGAATCCTTTCGAACAATAAAACCAACGATGGTGCGTATAATGCAGACACTGCAGCCGCGAATCAAGAATATGTGTACGAAGTCGTGAAAGAGTATATTGCTTCTTTAAAAAGCAAATAAATTATCCCGTCCTGCACGAACTTTTGTTTTTCAAAAGTTCGTGCTTTTTTATGGCTAGACTGAAATGTCCCGTTTTCTGTTTTTATTCGAGTGACTATTACCCTATATTTTGCAGGGAAAATCGACTGGAAAATTGGAAGAAAGTACTGACTTTTAAAAATAGGAGAATGAGCCCTTCGGTAAACGAAATATTCTGTTATATTGGGAAGTGAAAGCACAACTAAAATTTGAAAGGATGGGTGAATGAATGAAAAAGGTGTATTCGAGTTTGGCAGCAGTCGTCTTGATGTTGTCATTATTGGTTCCATCGATAGCTGCTGTTGAGACAGATCAGGCAACGGAATTGGAGCTCAGTCAAACCGTATTTTCGATGACGGAAGCACGTACCGTAGAAATTACTGCTGATTTAGGAGAAGGCGTAGATTTAACTAACATCCAGTTTCAATTTGGTGGGAAACCCTTATCCGAATGGAAAACCTGGACGTCAGGCACTAATTACGATGGCGCCCCTTTTATTACCGTTGTTGAAGGACCAGCATTTGTAGAAGGCACAACGGAAATCAAAGCAACATTGGAATTCGGATTGCCTTATGGAACTGGAGATTTATCAAACCGTACGATCCGCACACAATATCAGCAATTCATTGGCGACTACGAATTGGCCATGATCGATTCAGCGAGCGGCGCTAAAGCAGCTGCAACCGTTGAGTGGAATGTCTACGACGAATTTAAAGTCTACGATGAACTAAAACCGGCGATCGATGAAATTTTCGAAGCTGCTGAAGCAGACGAGGAAAACGATCGGTATCTTGAATATCAGAAAGTGGGAGAAACCTCTCAAGGACGCGATATTCATTTTGTCATTCTTGCAAGAGATGAAGAGGCAGTGGATACATATCTAAACGAAACACTGCCGACTGCTTTGGATGATCCGGAAAGCCTAATTGAAAAGCTTGAAAGTGGCTCCATGGAAGATTATCAGGTTCCGATCTGGTTCAACAATATCCACCCGGATGAAGTGGAAGGTGTGGATGTTCAAGTTGAACTGCTTGAGAAGTTTGCACTCGAAGAAGAAATTACCTTCAAGAATACAGACGGTACGACAGAAGTTGCTGAAACCCTAGACGTGGACGATGTCTTGGACGATGCAATTTTCTTATACATGTTCACGAGCAACCCGGATGGCAGAGCGGCCAATACACGTGCAAATGGTGAAGGCTTTGACTTGAACCGGGATAATGCTTACCAGACGCAGTTGGAAACGCAGCAAGTGAATGAAGTGGTGGCACAATGGACACCTTTATCTTTCATTGATTTTCATGGCTATGTCGAAGGGTTTTTGATTGAACCAGCGACACCGCCGCATAACCCGAATTTCGAATATGATTTGTTGATCGGCAATATGATGGAACAAGCACACGCTTTGGGCAATGCGGGAATTGCCAACTCAAATCTGACTTCTTATTTTATTGCCAAAGAAGGATATGGATCTGGTTGGGATGACATGACGCCGGCATACACAGCAATGTATGGCATGCTTCATGGAGCGCTTGGCCACACAATCGAAGTGCCAACGCTCAGTCAGGATTCATACAACGCCTTAGTGGGCAGCGGATTGGGTGCAGCAAAATATGTGCACGACAACAAAGATGAATTGTACAAAGAACAGTTGGAGATTTTCAAACGTGGAGTCAATGGAGAAGATAACCGGGCTGTTGATGAGCATTTGGTCAACGCAAAAGGAGAGTCGATTGGCCGCATCCGTGACGGCAATGAAAACTTCTTCCCGGATTATTACGTCATTCCGGCAGATTCCAAAACGCAAAAAAATGTGTTGGAAGCTTATAACATGGCGGAGTACTTGATCCGCAACGGTGTGGAAGTCGAGAAGACAACCAAGCCGACAGCTATTGACGGTGTAACGTATCCGAAAGGAACCTTCATCGTACCGATGCATCAGGCAAAACGCGGCTTGGCAAACGCCATGTTGTATAAAGGAGACGATGTATCGGATTGGGATGCAATGTACGACCCGATCGTCGTCAACTTTTCGGATTTGAGAGGGTTCGACCTTGTGGAAGTTCGTGAGGAAGGCCTGTTTGATGGCAAGACCAAGGAAGTATCTGAAGTAGTCATTCCAACAAGCAATATTCAAGGAAATCCGCCTAAACAAATTCTGGAAAACTCGACCAATGACGCAGTTCGTGTCGTTAATGCCTTGCTTGCTGAAGGCAAGAAGGTGGAAGTACTGACAGAGAGCATCGGGAAAGCGGAAGCTGGCGATTATGTAGTTGCCACAAATGATTTGCGTCCGTATGCAGACGATTATTATTTTGAAGCCCAGTCTTTTGGCAACGGGAAGAATGCCGCTGTTGAAGTTTTGGAGCAGCCACGTGTTGCAGCAACCGGTTCTGCGCAATTGAATTTCTCATTGCGTCAGCTTGGCTTTGAATTGGTTGATCCGGCGAATGCGGATGTCATTGTCAGCGATACCAACACATTTAACGCTCAGCAAGTGAGCGGTAAAACGTATGTCGGCATCGGGGCACCTGCATTGAAGGCGGTCAGTGAAAGCGGATTGCTTCCAGGCTTTGCAATCGGCAATACGGGAGCTCGACATGAAGGTCTTGTAAAAGCCACAGTAGCTGAAAATCTGTTGACTGCTGGTTATGAACAGCAGGAAAACTTATATGTAACGACCGGTTCTTGGATTTCAAGTGTTCCTGAAGGTGCCGAAGTATTGGCGAGCTTCCAGGACAGCGATGATTTCTACATTGCCGGCTGGTGGCCGCAACATGAAAAAGCCCGCGGCCAAACAATGGCAATTACAGTAGATAACAGTGAGACTACGTATACACTATTTGCCAATGACTTGGCTTTCCGTGCCCACACGGAGCATTCGTATCGATTGTTGGCTAACTCAATCTACGATGCGGTACGTGTTCAAGTGCCTGTTGAAACCAGCAAAGGCAAAAAACAGTAAGAATTGGCCATCAAATTTTCTAAGAATTAAAAATGACTTAAAAGCATTTTCGTCCATCCAATTAGGGGGCGGAAATGCTTTTTTAATTGTGAAAAAGGGTGGTTAGGACATCTCGCAATAATTTAATGCCTTTAATCAACATTTATTTATTGTAATTCGATAAAATAGAAGTTATTATGAAGACAACAATAAATAAGTGAGGTGCTTTTTATGAGCCGAAGTTCTACTCTTTTCTTAAAGACTGTCATTATTCTTATGGGATTGCCGGCACTGGCCGGATGTATTTATGGTTTATCCCGGTTTGATCCGAATTCTCCTTACTGGGCTCTGCCTGAACTGGAAAAACTGCAATATCCTTTACTGGTTGGCATGTATATAGCGATGGTTCCCTTTTTCATCGCGTTGTATCAGACCTTGAAGCTTCTAAGCTATATCGACCGAAACCAAGCCTTTTCAGATCTCTCGGTAAAAGCCTTGAAGACAATAAAATATTGCGCGATAACCATCATCATTGTGTACATTATTAAGTTGCCATTTTTGTATTTATTGACAAAAGCTGATGATGCTCCAGGCATATTGATTGGAATTGTCGTTATTTTTGCTTCGCTGGTGGTCGCGGTCTTTGCAGCTGTCCTCCAAAAGTTATTGCAGGATGCCATCAGGATGAAAGCGGAAAATGATTTAATCGTCTGAGTTGTAGTGAATAGAATAGCGGTGATCAAACTTAACTTAAAGAGAATATGAAAAGACCATCAATTGTGATGGTCTTTTCCTATTTCTCCGCTACTTTGCTATTCGACGACATGTTCTGTTGTCACTTTGTAGGTTTCACCTTGTCGTGGCGTCAGCCAAGCAGTCAGTTCATAGGTGCCCGGTTCAAGATCGAGCGGGGGCACTTCAAACTCGTAGCTCAACTGGTCTCCTTGATCGAGGTTTTCTTCACCTAAAGCCTGCAGATAGGTGCTGACCGCTGAAAAAAGGAAAACCTCTTCGCCATTTTCATTTGCCAAGGAAAAGTCGTAGCGCTGGCTGCTTGTGAACTCGAATGTTTGAGGTTCTCCGGTCTGATTCTCCAAGGTGTAGCGATAAGTCTCGTCACTGATTTGCTGAATGTCAGGTTCCATTTCTCCTTCTGTACTGCCTCCTGTCGTTTCATCGTTTGTTTCGGGTTCTTCGGTCGCGGGATCTTCAGGAGTGTTTTCTGTTTCGTCTTCCTGCTGGGTTCCGCATGCTGCCAAAATCAAGACGGTCATCAGGATTAAAAAGGCGTTGAGCCAAAAATTATTTCTCATGGATGTTCCTCCTAATGAATTCAAAAATAAGTGAATCACTTAACCATAAGAACGTTAGAGTGGCTGAAAAGTTACACAGTCCGTCAGAAAGTGATTGGGATAAGGTACCTATTTTGGCGACAGCCTACACAATGCTGGTTGTAAACTGTAGAATAAGAAATAAGAGATTTCAAATTATTCCATCAGTTAGATGAAAGGGGAACAACATACATGAAAACAGACTTCCATTTTTCAAAAGATACTGAAATGGCTTTTAAGAATGATCCGCCTGGCCAGTGGCTCTCCACTTTGCCGCCGGGATGCCTGCGCCTCAGTTCCGGTTACCCGGATCCATCAGTAGTTCCTTCTAAAGAAATTAAATTGGCGGTGGCTCGTCTGCTGGATGAAGAACGGGATTTGCCTCTCCACTATCTCGGCAGTCCACGAATTCCTCAGCTAAAGGAATTTCTTCGGAATCGGATGGCACAGCGGGGAGTTGAAGCGGGGGATGAAGAGTTATTGGTGACTTCCGGAGCCTGCCAAGCAATTGATTTGATTGCACGCGTCTTACTGGACGATGAAGCGGTAGTTGCCATTGAATCGCCAACTTATATGGAAGCTTTAGAAATTTTCCAGAACTACACGGAGCATTACATGACCATTCCAATTGACGAAAATGGGCTGCAGACAGAGTTGTTTGCAGACATGCTGGCGAATCGCAAAGAAAAAGGGCAGCCGCTGCCGCGTTTGTTGTACACCATTCCAACCTATCAGAATCCGACTGGGACAACGCTGTCGCCTGAGCGCAGGGAGCGGGTGCTGGAACTGGCAGAACAATACGATTTCCTCATTTTAGAAGACGACGCTTACGGAGAATTAGGCTTTCAGGAAAACCCGCGCTTACTAAAGGCAACGGATACGAACAACCGAGTGCTCTATGCTGGATCATTATCCAAAGTGGTTGCCCCTGGTATGCGAATCGGCTGGGTAGTAGCGGATAAACAGATCATCGATCCGTTGAATTGGTTCAAGAAAGACTTGCATCACCCATTCGATCAGGCAACGATGGCATCCTTTCTCGAAGCCATTGATTTTGATGAACACTTGGATGGCTTAACCGCTGTCTATGAATCCAAATGCCGCACCATGCTGGCTGCTCTGGAAGAATTCTTACCTCCTGCAGTTTCATGGTTTGTACCTAAAGGGGGCTATTTCGTTTGGGTTAAAATCCCAGGTGTAGACACTTCGAAATTGCTCCCTGAAGCATTGGCCACAGGGGTTTCTTTCGTTCCTGGCAAATACTTTTTCCTTGAACAGCAAAAAGGACTCGAATATCTTCGCTTGTCTTTCAGCTATGCCAGTGAAGAAGAGATCGTCAAAGGAGTGGAATTGCTTGGGCAAGTTGCTGGGGTGAATGTCCCACAGCCTGAAATTGATGAATGAAATTGGAAGCACTTGCTGTAACTCGGTAAAAGGATTAACGAATACATAGAGACAGCAGAAAAGAACCGTGCCGATTTATGACAATAGGCGCGGCTCTTTTTTGGCTTTTTCTAACTAGAATTGCTTACAAACAGAATTGACTATATTTTCTGAATACGGTAAAGTTAAATATACTATTTAAGGAATTATGGAAATTTCTAACGGCTTCCGAAGCAATTGGGATTTCTGTGACAGGAGGGTGGATTATCAGGACAAACGATTGATCAGAGAAGGAGGAGATGAAATGAATATCACCGCATCACTCAAACAAAATGCAAAACGTTTTCCAGATAAGATGGCGATTACTTGCGAAGGACGAACTTATTCTTACCAGGAATTGAACGAAGAAGTTAACCGGTTGGCGAATGGATTGATGGCAACAGGACTGGAGAAAGGTGAAAAGGTTTCACTGTTCATGAAAAACTCGGATCATTATGTGCTGGCTTTTTTTGCAGTGCTGAAAGCCGGAGGTGTGGTTGTTCCAGTGAACTACCGATTGACTCCTGATGAAAGTGGCTATATTTTCGGCCAATCCGAAAGCACATTCATCTTTTGCGATGCAGAATTTGAACGCGTCGTTGCTGAAGGGGAAAAACAGACTGCTTCGCTCAAACAAGTAATTGTTCATCCTGCACCTGCTAACGACGATTATCTTAGCTGGGATCGCGTGCTGAGTGAAAATGCATTGGAGCCATCAATAGAAGTGCTGAGTACGGACGATGCGGAAATACTTTATACTTCCGGCACTACTGGAAAACCAAAAGGCGCATTATTTGATCATCAGCGGATTGCCACTGTCAGCACCTCATTTGTATTTGGTGTCGGAATCAGCTCTAGTGACCGTCTTCTTCATGCCGTGCCACTCTTTCACTCTGCTCAATTAAACCTGTATTTGGTGACCGGTATTTTACTTGGAACATCCAATATCATCCTGCGCGATTTCCATCCGGAAAAAGCGGTTCAGCTGATTAACGAATTCCAGGTAACAGTTTTCTTTGGACTGCCGGATATGTACAGCGGCTTGCTGCAGCTGCCGAATGGGACGGGAGCTGATTTATCTTCTGTAACCAAATGTATGTACGGAGCGGACCCGATAGATCCTGAGCTTGTTAAAAAAGCGATGGATTTTTTCGGACACCAGCAGTTCTATAATCTGTGCCTGTTGACTGAAGGCGGACCGGGTGGTGTCTTTTTATTGCCGGAACAACATGAATACAAAATCGGGTCAGGCGGCAAGCCGATGTACTTTACAGAGGTACGGGTGGTGAATGATGAATTTCTTGATGTCGATCCCGGAACCATCGGCGAGTTTGTCATAAAGGGCGCTACGGTCATGAAAGAATATTACAATAAACCGGAAGAAACCGAAGAAGCTTTCCAAAACGGATGGCTTCTGACAGGGGATCTTGCGACAATCGATGAAGATGGATTTATATCTCTGGTGGATCGGAAGGCAGATCGCATCATCTCAGCCGGAGAAAACATCTATTCCATCGAAGTGGAGCAAGTCATCAATAATCATCCCCAAGTTGAAGAAGCTGCGACTGTCGGCTTGCCGGAAGAGGAATGGGGCGAAATTGTCGGCGTGATCATTGTGCCGAAAAAAGGAGAAACCATTGACGAAGAACAACTGATGGATTATTTCTTGGAGCAGCTACCCGGTTATAAAATTCCGCGTAAATTTATGATTGCCGAATCTCTGCCAAGAAACGCTTCCGGGAAAATTATGAAATATCAATTGCGTGAACTCCATATCAGTGAATTTGAATGGTTCCGGAAAATCCCGGAGAGCCGCTACTAAGACTGTTTTTATTTAAAAAATATGCCCCGCAGCCTGAATCGGCAGCGGGGCGTATTTTAATTGGTTTACGTAATGGAAGCTTCGTAAATGCCCTTAATGGAGTTTTCCAGCATCTCATTGAATTCCTCGTTCGACTGGCTGGCGCTGACGCCTTCGGATAAGGCACGGGAGAAGCTGGCAATCAGCCCTTCATTAGCAGCCAATTTTTTATTGGCATCATCTCGTTTGTAACCGCCTGACAGGGCAACCACACGAAGCACACGCGGGTGGTCGATCAATTCCTTGTAGTAATTATCGACTGTCGGAATAGTGATTTTAATCATGACGTTCTGGTCTTCACTCAACTGATCCAGGTGCTTCAACATTTCTTCTTTAAGAATTTTTTCGGATTGTTCTTTGTCTGTACTGTTGATATCGACTTCAGGTTCAAGAATTGGAACCAGACCAGCTGCAAGAATCTGTTTGCCAATTTCAAATTGCTGCTCCACCACTTTCTTGATTCCTTCAGGATTGGCTTCTTTAATAACGGAACGCATTTTCGTTCCGAATATATTCCGTTCGTTGGCACGTTTCAGCACATCATCCAAATCGGAAATGAGCTTCATGACTTGAACGCCGTTTTCTTCATCGGCGAGCCCTTTGTCGACTTTCAAGAAGGGCACGACGCCTTTTTGCTGCCATAAATAATCCGGTGTGTATTGGCCTTCCACTTTGCGGTCCATCGTCTGTTCGAATAGGATCGCACCGATGATCGAATCGGAATTGAAAGAAGGAGCTGTCATGACGCGAGTCCGCATTTCGTGGATCAGGTCATACATCTCTTCTTCTGTTGAGTATTGGTCTTCCGATACACCATAAAGCGCCAATGCTTTCGGGGTGCTGCCACCGCTTTGGTCTAGCGCAGCAATAAAACCTTTTCCATTTTTGACAAATTCCATTTGTTCCTGATTCATCGTCCCAGCTCCTTAGATAAATTTTTTGATAGGCAATCACTTCGTCTTAAAAAATTTACTTTAAAGAAACTCTTTCACTGAATATTGTAACAATATAAAGCGGAAACTACAAAAAGAAATTTTTTACTTATTGAGATGACATCATGTCCCGCAGAAAGTCTGGTACGGTCCATTCGTTGGTTCCGGTGGTTCAGTATATGCTTCTTGTTCGGACGAATGGGCATACGGATTGGCAAGAACCGCCAGAAGACGGTGAAGGACGGTGTAATCTCCTTGAAATTCAGCAGCAATCAAAGCTTCTTCTACGCGATGGTTGCGGGGAATGACAGCTGGATTGCTGTCACGCATCAATTGATGGCTAGCTTCAGGCGTGTTTTCCTGCCGTTCAAGGCGTACCTGCCACGATTTATGCCAGTCTTTAAATTCCCGAGCTTCAACTAATTCGCTGCCTTGCAGCTTATTGAAAGTCAGTGAGCGGAACGTGTTGGTGTAATCGGCATCGTGTTTGTGCATCAGGTTTAGCAGTTCTTCCACCAAAGCAGCATCCTCTGCTTCTTCATTAAAGAGACCGAGTTTTCTGCGCATCCCGGCAAGCCAATGATCCTGGAACTGCTCAATGTATTTGGTCAGCTCTTCCTGTGCCATGCTGACCGCTTCTTCTGGCGTATCATGCAGCAAAGGAAGCAGGCTTTCTGCAAAGCGTGCCAAGTTCCAACCGGCGATCATCGGCTGGTTGCCATAAGCGTAGCGTCCTTGAACATCAATCGAACTAAAGACAGTTTTTGGATCAAAGTTGTCCATGAAAGCGCAGGGACCGTAATCGATCGTTTCACCGCTGATTGCCATATTGTCGGTGTTCATGACGCCGTGGATAAATCCGGCTAACTGCCATTTGGCAATCAACGCAGCTTGCCGCTTAATGACTTCCTGAAACAGTGCCAAGTAGCGGTTCGGTACATCTTGAACATAAGGGAAATGGCGCTCCAATGCATAGTCTGCCAATGCCTTTAAATCTTCTTTCGTACCGAATCTAGCCGCATATTGGAAGGTGCCGACGCGCAGGTGACTGTCAGCAACGCGCGTCATAACAGCTCCCGGAAGCGGTGTTTCACGGCGGACCATTTCACCGGTTTCAACAACAGCGAGGCTGCGGGTAGTTGGAATGCCAAGTCCGTGCATCGCTTCACTAATGAGGTATTCGCGGAGCATTGGCCTTAAAGCTGCCCGTCCATCGCCACCGCGGGAGTACGGAGTTCTGCCCGATCCTTTCAATTGGATATCCAGAAGTTTCCCAGCGGGAGTCATCTGTTCTCCAATTAATAATGCACGGCCGTCGCCAAGCATCGTGAAGTTTCCGAATTGATGTCCGGCATAAGCTTGGGCTATCGGCACACTGCCTTCAGGACCCCGATTTCCGGCAAGAATGGCCATTCCATTTTCGCTTTTCAATTCTTTTGAATCCAAACCGAGAGTTTCTGCCAATGCTTCATTGAAAATCACCAATTTTGGTGAACGCACCGGATTGACGGTGATTTTTCTGTAAAACAATTCCGGTAGACGAGAGTAGCTGTTATCCAAATGCCATCCGGCATGGGTTAGTTCTTTTTTGTTCATGATGGAATCTCCTCTTTTTCATTAGGATTTACTTTCAGTATACCCTCTCAAGCCTTCGAACATGTCTTTGCTGTTTATGGAATTCGGTGACTGTGGAACATTTTCTATGTGCTATAATCCAACTAAGAAAAAAGTGAATGTTCAAACGAAAGGAGATTGGGAGATGGACAACCAAAAGGTTTTGTTTGTGCTATTGGACGATTATGCAGATTGGGAAGCTGCCTCTTTAGCCGCTGCACTGAATGAAGAGCCGGAAGGACAGGGACAGAAATTCGATGTGAAGACGGTGTCTTTGACGAAAGAGCCGATCAAATCGATCGGCGGTTTTACGATGCTGCCGGATTACGGATTGGATGACGCACCAGCGGACTTTGCCGCCTTAATTTTAATTGGCGGAAACTCCTGGCGAAAAGAAGAAAGTAAACGGGTCATGGAGTTGGTTGATAGAGCTTTGGAGAAAAAAGCAGTAGTAGGGGCGATATGCGATGCTACTGTGTTCTTGGGCTGTAATGGACTGTTCAATTACATTGAGCACACCAGTAATTACCTCGAAGACTTAAAGGGAACAGCGGGTGACCGCTACAGCAATGAAACCGGTTATCTCCAACAGCAGGCTGTCCGGAGCGGACAAATCATCACTGCCAACGGTACGGCATTTCTGGAGTTCGGAAAAGAAGTACTGGAAGCTTTGAGTGCGGCGCCACAGGATGAAATTGACGAGTGGTACGGGTTTTTCAAGCAAGGTTATCATGAATACATGAAAGCCCAAAAATAAATCCACTTTAGTTAACCACCTCTGATTGTGTGACTGTACCCACAATCAGAGGTGGTTTGTTTTTGATGGTGGACTGGAAGAAATTTCGCTAAACTGGGAAGAGATAGAAGAAGGGCAGATTTCTTTAGTAAGCTGAATTTACTGAATTCAGCCACTTTAGGATCGATTGATGATCTTATCCGTACACTACACATTATTAAGATTGGAATGATCACATGTTCAAAATCATGATCGTGGAAGACGACTTAACGATTGCTGGCGTATTGAAAGAAGAGCTGGAAAAGTGGAATTACGAAGCTTTTTTAGTCGATGATTTTAGTCTTGTGCTGGAAGAATTCAAAACCAAAGTACCTCAATTGGTGTTGCTGGATATTCAGTTGCCGTCCTTCAATGGTTACTACTGGTGCCAGGAAATCCGCAAAGTTTCACAGGTGCCAATCATTTTCATTTCCTCACGCAATGAAAATATGGACATCGTCATGGCTATTCAAATGGGGGCGGACGATTTTATTCCCAAGCCCTTCGATTTGACCGTCGCAGTCGCAAAAACACAGGCTCTTCTCAGAAGAACTTATGACTTTAAAGAATCGGATAATTTTCTGAGTTTTAACCGGGCGCTGTTAAAACCGGGCGAATCGAAAATGTATACAGACGATCAGGAAGTCGATTTGACGCGTACGGAGCTGAGAATTATGGAACTTCTGTTTCTTCAAAAAGGCGACTACGTGACGAGGGAAGAAATAATGGTCAAGTTATGGGAAGACGAGTCGTTCATTGACGACAATACCTTAGCTGTCAATATTGCAAGGCTGCGCAAGAAACTGGCGAAAGCCGGACTGGCAGATTTTATCATGACAAAGAAGAACGTTGGCTATGCATTGAATAAGGAGGCTGCTCATGCATAAGGAATCCACCGGCGCTCTGCTGAAAAGTTTTCTGTTGTCTGTTCGGCCGCAGTTGATTGTGTTTCTGGGCATAGTTGTCATTTTTGGCACGGTATACGTACTGAACAGATTGCCGCTGACTTTATTTTTCTACAGTCTGCAAATATCGGCATTCTTGCTATTGATTTATTTGCTTATTCATTACTTTTATTATGCTAAGCGCTACAAGCTGATCAATAACTTGCAGCTGGTGAATGCATCAAACCTGGAAGAGGTTCAGCAAACTGCCGATCCCGCTGACCAGCTGTACATAGAAAAAATGAAAGCATTGCTCGAACAGCTGCGGGAATCGGAGAATTTCCATGCTGAGCGGCAAACCGATCAGTTGGATTACTTTACTCTGTGGCTGCATCAAATCAAGACGCCGATTTCCGCTATCAGCCTGCTGACCCAAAGTTCTCAGGCAAAAGAAGCAAAACAGGTTTCTCAGGAATTGGTGAGGCTCGAGGATTATACGCATATGGCTCTCAATTACATCAAGCTTGAAGAACCTGGTGCGGAGTTGGATTTGTCTATGGTCGATGTGGACGAACTTATCAAAAAAGTAATCAAGAAATATTCCATTCTGTTTATCTACAAAGGCATTAAGCTCGATTATCAGCCTCTTGATATGCAGGTGCTGTCCGACGGCAAATGGCTGCAGAACCTGCTGGAGCAGATTTTGTCGAACAGCCTGAAATATACGCCAGCAGGCACGATTTCCATTTATCAGGATTCAGAGAACCCTGAAACTATGGTCATCGAAGACACCGGCATTGGCATACGTTCCGAAGACCTGCCGAAAATTTTCAATAAAGGCTATTCTGGCATGAATGGCCGCCTTCACGAGAAATCCACGGGTCTCGGCTTGTTTCTCAGCAAGAAAATTTGCCAGCGCCTTGGCCATCAGCTGGCGATCGATTCGCAGCCAGGCGAGGGAACCCGTGTCGCCATCAATTTGGTACGTGAAGAATTAAACGTCTTTGATTGATACTAGACGGTTGAAGGCGGTTCACGTCACACTTTCCGTATTTCTTTGGCAATCTTACGATACCGTAAGATTGCCTATCTGATTGTAAGAATAGGTACAGGCAGTCTTGTTTATCCTGCCGTATGCTTATAAGCAAGGAGGGGTTGGAAATGACCTTATTAGAAATCAGGAATTTGAAGAAAGTATATACGGCAAGGTTTTCAAATCAGCAGACAGAAGCGCTAACGACCGTCAATTTTTCAGTCGAGAAAGGCGAATTCGTCTCTATCATGGGGGAATCAGGCTCAGGAAAAACGACTTTGTTAAATATCATCTCCACGTTGGACGATGCGACATCTGGAGAAGTTTTTTTGGATGGCCATCCATTATCAAAAATCAAGGACAAGGAAATTTCGGCTTTTCGCAGAAATACACTTGGGTTTGTTTTTCAAGATTTCAATCTATTAGACAACTTTTCGATTCGCGATAATATTTTGTTGCCACTGGTGCTTTCGAAAACGCCAATTGATGAAATGGAAGCACGGCTAGCGCCGATTGTGCGAAATCTGGGGATTGACTCGCATATCGATAAATATCCTTATGAAGTATCTGGCGGACAGAAACAGCGTGTTGCTGTGGCACGAGCATTGATTACACAGCCCAAAATCATTCTGGCGGATGAACCGACTGGTGCACTTGATTCAAAGGCTTCCCAAAACTTGATGGAAATTCTTAAAGGCATCAATGATGCCGGCCAGACGATCCTTATGGTGACACACAGTGCACGGGCCGCCAGTTTTTCAGACCGGATCTTGTTTATTCGCGACGGAGCAGTTTACCACGAAATTTACCGCGGCGATGCACCTGCGGAACAATTCATGGATCGCATTTCGAAGTCATTGAAAGTACTGTCCAGCCGGGGTGAGCAGGATGAATAACCGTTTTTTCTCTACACTGGCGCTGCGCAATATCAAATCGAATAAACAATTGTATATCCCCTATTTATTGTCTTCGACTACGATCATCATGATGTTTTATTTGATGGCGTCCCTGTTGACCAATAAATTCGTACAGGAACGTTCCAGTTCACTGGCCACGCTGTTTATGATTGGAACAGTAGTGATCGGAATATTTTCAGTTATTTTCATCCTCTACACCAATAGCTTTCTTATTAAAAGAAGAAAAAAGGAAATCGGCCTTTACGGTATTTTAGGGTTGGAGAAAAAACATGTCGCAAAAATCTTGTTTTTCGAAACTCTATTTACCAGTTTTTTAAGCATCGCTGCAGGATTGGTGGGTGGCTTGGTATTTGGGCGGCTGTTCTTCATGCTTTTGAATTATATGTTGAGACTGCCATCGGCGATTTCTTATTCGACATCCGGATTGACAATGTTGGCAACCGTCACTTTATTTATCGGCATCTTCAGCTTGATGTTTCTCTCCAACGTCAGCCAGTTCACTTTCGCCAATCCGATAAAATTGTTGAAAGGAAAACAGGAAGGTGAAAAAGAACCCAAAGGCTCGATTCTCCTATTTATCCTGTCCCTTGTTTTTCTTGCCTGGGGCTATGGAATTTCTGTGACAATTCCGGATCCGCTCGCCGCCATAACGAGATTCTTCCTGGCTGTGCTGCTGGTCATCATCGGCACCTATCTGCTGTTCGTCTCGGGATCAATTTTCATATTGAAAGCATTGAAGCGAAATAAAAGGGTTTATTACCGGCCGGGCGCTTTTATTTCCATTTCGGGCATGTTGTACCGCATGAAACAGAATGCGGTAGGCCTCGCAAATATCAGCATTTTAGCCTCCATGGTCATTATTTCGGTGTCAACGACGATGACGATTTTTGTCGGGTCAGAAGAGACTTTGGAGAACCGCTATCCTTACGAAAATAATATGACGCTTTTCGGTGATCCTGCTAATGTCGATGAAATGAACACACGTTTTTTCGAGCTTCAGGACAGCGTTCAAAATACAGTGGAAGCTGCAAATCTGGAAGTGGTTGAAAGCGAGAGTTATCGCTATGAAACCTTATTCGGCAGTCTTCAAGGAAGTGAATTCGTCTTTGATGAAAATCTTGCAGAACCGGATAAATCAATCATGCTGATGATCTTGCCGCTTGAGGATTTTAATCGGATGACGGGTAAATCTTATACTTTAGAAGACGATGCAGCGCTATACTATCATTCCACAGACACCTATCAAGAAAGTGAACTGACAGTCGGCGAAAAGACCTACCGGGTGGCTGAAATTGAGAATGAATTCAATAAAGATCTGGATTTAACAGAATCTATGGCAATCGTAGTGCCAAACATCTCCCATCTACTAGAAATCCAAGAGAATTTTAAAGAACAGTTTCCGCATACGAATTACTTAGCTATCGATGCTGAACTCGGATGGGATACATCGGGGACTGAAGAGCAGAAGGAAGCTTTGGCGAAGCAGTTGAACAGCGAATATGGCTGGGAAGCGAGCAGGGGCAGTCTTTACGATTCCCGGCTTCTTCAGCGCGAGGAATGGTACAGCATGAACGGCGGCTTCTTGTTCCTGGGTATATTCCTTGGTCTGCTGTTCACTATTGGCACAGTGTTGATCACCTACTTTAAACAGGTATCTGAAGGTTTTGATGACCGGGAAAAATTCCAGATCATGCAAAAGGTTGGTCTGGATAAGGAAATGATTCGGGAATCCACACGCTCACAAATTATCTGGATGTTCCTGCTGCCGATTGTCATCGCCACTATACACGTCATCTTTGCTTATCCGATTGTCCGGAAGCTGCTGCTGATATTCGGTGTCACGAATGAAGTCACCTGGCTGCTATCATTTGTTGCAGTGGTCATTGCATTTGCGGGGATTTACTGGCTAATTTACCGCCTCACTTCAAGAGTCTATTACAGTATTGTCAAATGATTAGAGAAACAAATCAACCGCCCTTCAATAACTGGAGGGCGGTTTTTTATGTCAGTCAAAAGACTGAAATTTCCCCGCGGCCAAGCATTTGTGCCTCATGCTGTGCCGGACATCGGTTACGATGAATAATGACGGAGGCGTCAGGCTTGCTGGCACCTCCATTGGGGTAAAGAAATAGTCAAGGAGGAATTTATATGGCCATTACGACACAAAATATATTCGAACCGTTTACTTTCACATCCGGCTTGACCATTAAGAACCGGATCCTGATGGCACCCATGACGACTTCATCTTCAGACGTGAATGGTGATGTCACTGATGACGAATTGATGTATTACAAGCGGCGTGCTGAAAGTGGGTTGGGAGCCGTCATTACGGCCTGTGCGCACGTAGAACCACTCGGTGTAGGATTTGCCAATCCATTTGGTGCAGACAGCGATGAACGGACCCGCAGCTTGACCCGGCTGGCATCGTCCATTCAAGAAGGCGGTGCAAAAGCGATTCTGCAGCTTTATCATGCAGGACGCATGTCAAACGAAGAGTTATTGAAAGGTGAACAGCCGGTTTCTCCAAGTGCAGTTTCGGCACCTCGTCCTAATGCGGCAACACCGCGTGAAATGACACCAGAAGAAATTGACGCTACCATATCGGCGTTCGGGGAAGCAACGAGGCGTGCCATTGAAGCTGGTTTTGACGGTGTGGAAATCCACGGGGCCAATACGTATTTGATTCAGCAATTTTTCTCTCCGCATTCCAATGTCCGGACAGATAAGTGGGGAGGTGATGTTAAGGCTCGCATGGCTTTTCCGCTCGCGGTCATCGAATCGATCCAGGAAGCAGTCGCTAAGCATGCAGATAAGCCATTTGTGGTCGGTTACCGGATCAGTCCAGAAGAACGCGAAGAACCGGGCATTACGATGGAAGATACGTTGCAGTTTTTGACCGCTATTGCAGACCAGGGCATCGATTATATCCACGCGTCGGTCGGTAGATTTTTTGGTGGATCGATCCGTGAAGAAGATAATCGGTCACGAGTGCAACTGATCCAAGAGCATATCGGCAGCCGGGTACCTGTCATTGGTGTCGGTGGACTGCAGACATTGCAACAAGTGAAGGAAGCATTGGAAGTCACTCCACTGGTCTCACTTGGTCATGCCTTGATCATGGATCCCGACTGGCTGGAGAAAGTCAGAAAGAGCCGTGATGAAGAGATCTTCCAGGCAATTCATCTGAGCAAAAAAGAACAGTTGGATATTCCTGAAAACTTGTGGAATATGGTTACGAATGCACCAGGTTGGTTCCGGATAGAGGAATAACAGACAATAAAACAGCGCATTCCAGGAATTAACCCGGGATGCGCTGTTTTATTTGGCTACGTGGATTCCACGGTCTTTCCGGAAAGCACACGTTGTTTTCTGCCCATTAAATTGACAATCATGACCCCAGCAATGGCGATGGCGCCGCCAATGAGCGACAACGGAGTCGGCAGTTCATGCAGCCATATCCAGGCAACGACTATCGCCACTGCCGGTTCGAGGTAAATTAAACTTGAGACAGAGCTGGCATTGGCCAGAGACAAGGCGGTTGCCCATGTCACATAAGCAATCGCGGCTGGAAAGACCCCGACATACAGTGTAGCCAAATGCGCTTCTAAAGTGGCTCCTTGCACCGCAGTTAACAAGCCAGGCGAGAAGATGAGAAACGGTAAGGTGCCGGCCCATGTAAAATAAGCAGTCAATTCAATCGCTGAGTAACGGGTAAGCAGCGGCTTTTGAAAAACAAAGAAAATAGCTGACGCAAACGCCGCAATTAATACGAGCAGAGCACCATTTGTCAGTGTCAGAGATGCTCCGGCAGATCCAAAAGCGATGAAAAGAATTCCGACAAAACCGATGCCAAGGCCGATCCATCCCATACCGGTCAACCGTTCTTTTAAGACAAATGCAGCAATCAGTGCTGTAAAGATCGGGCCGGAACCGACCAGCATACCGGCAGTACCGGCAGAAATCGTCTCCATGCCGAAGGTAACGAAAATGTGATAGACACTGATGCCAATCCATCCCAGTAAAAGAAGGCGAATGATGTCACGTTTTTGAGGAAGGCGGAATTTCGTTCCCGGCCATAGAGCGTAAATTAAGAAAAGTGCTGAAGCGATCAGGAATCTGACGAGTACGTTCTGTCCTGCATCATAGCCGCCTTGAAGACCAACTCGAATAGCCGCGAAAGAAGAGCCCCATATCAATACAGAAAATAATGCCAATGAAAAAGCTTTTGCGTTCAAATGATCTCCTCCATTAACCATTGATCCATCCAATGGCTATCCTATCCGCAAAAATAAAACAGACAGAAACTAGTATATTCTTTTCAGAAGGAAATGTCTCTAGGAAGAGGAGGTATTCACCAGACCGTCTATTAGGCCTCTTAAACGATTTTCCGTCCGCTTCGTCCAAGTGCATAGTAGATTCCGTGTTGAAGGCTTTGCAGCGATTCGAAAGTCTTCAGACCGTTTTGCGATTGTGCAATCATGATCGCCAGTTCAGGCGAGATGCCGACCAAAATGACTTCTGTTCCCAGAAGTCTGGCTGAAGCACCAAGCTTGTCAATCAAAGAAGCCGTGTGCTCCGTTATATGCTGATTCAGGCCGGTCAAGTCCACCAATAAGTAATTGGCTTTATGCTTAGGAAGCTCGCTCAAAGTTTTAAAGATCAAGTCCTCTGTGCGCTGTTCGTCATAACTGCCAATCATCGGAACCACAATAATGCCTTCAAGCACAGGAATGATAGGAGAAGAAAGTTCTTTTACTAAACTCTGAAGAGACTTGGTGTGTTCATCGACTAAAGCTTCCAATTTGCGGATTTGATCATCTTCCTGTTTTCTGGATAGCTCGCGGATGTTTTGCTGGACAGTGACGTCAGAAGGAAAATATTCTACAAGGCTGTACGGATTGCCTTCTCTTTGATACTGGAGAGTCTTGTACCAGAAATTGATGCCGAATATACCGGTCAACACCCCGGCGTAGTGGGAAGGGACGAATATGCCTTCGGTATTTTTATTTTTCAACAGATTCATTTTGTATTCCCAGTCATTTTGGATTTGCATTGTAAAGGTATTTTTGTCAATATCCATTTCGACAATTTCGACTTTGCCCCAGCCGGCAGGAGCGTATGTATTGGAAATCCATTCCACGATATTTGAAGTGTCGATTTGCTTCATGTCTTTAAAGCCTTCGCCAACAATGACGCCTTGGCGGAATCCTGTCGTTTCCAATACGAGTTGAGTCGCTTCGGTGCCGGAAATTTCTCTGATGGTGTCAAAAAAAGTCTCCATGGCGCTTGTCCAAAAGAGCACGACATCTCCGCCTTCAAAAAGTACTTCACCAGTTTCCAAATTCCATTCCAGTTCTATGCCGCCAACAACGATGCGTTTGATGCTCATGAGTTAAATTCCTCCATTAAAGTGAAAGTTGGGTTGATCTAATAGGGTGACTTATTCTTTCAGTATTCCCTTAAGTTCAGACAATATGTCTGGGGCTCTAAATTTCTTGCAGAGCGGAGGGTGATTGGATTGGGTGCCTTAATAGCCATTAAAAACCAGCGGTAATGCTTCATCACTTGAGTGCATCGAAAGGATGGGCAACAGCCGTCAGCTTTTCCGACAGCTCCCAAAGCTTGCGGGAGACTTCCTGATCTGTTGCATTGAAATGAGGCACTCCCTTTGCCGGATAGCCTTTACGCTGAAACTGTCCGAGAGGGCCGATATATTCTCCGCCAATCAATTCCGGTTCCGTGGCAGCATAAATCGTTGACAATGCACCCATACTGGGCGGCTGAAGGAAAAGGTTGGCGATATTCTTGAAAAGGAAAGGGATTTCCCAACGGCCAAGCTTCAGAATATTGGTGGCAGAAACGCCAGGGTGGCAAGCTACACTGATTGTTTGGAGCTTGTGTTCTTTCAAGCGCTTGTCCAGCTCTAATGCGAAATACAGATTAGCCAATTTGCTTTGGTTATAAAATTTTTTCGCCTGGTAGCCTTTTGAGCCATCGAGGTTGTCGAAGTCAATCGTTCCCCGGCTGTGTGCGCGGCTGCTGACGGTTATGACACGTGAATTTTGGGTCTTCGCCAATACAGGCAAGAGCAGGCCGGTCAACGCAAAATGACCAAGGTGATTGCTGCCGAACTGCATTTCAAAGCCATCTTTTGTTTTGGCATAAGGGGGCGCCATGATGCCGGCGTTGTTAATCAATAAGTCGAGCTGATCGGAGGAATTTTGGAACTTTTCCGCAAAAGATTGAATGCTTTGCAAATCCGCCAGATCCAATTGCATGATTTCAATTTGTTCCGTTGCATAAAGTTCCAATAAAGCGGCCCGCGCCATCTCCCCTTTTTCGGTATTGCGCACGGCTAAGATAATTTTTGCGCCCATCGCCAAAAGCCCTTTCGCTGTTTCAAACCCGATGCCGCTATTGCCGCCTGTGATGATGGCTGTTTTTCCTGTAAGCAAACAATCACTTCCTTCATGTTTCCAGTCAGACTGGAGTTGCTTTCTCTTATTTTATCGGTTCTTTGCTTTATTTGAAAACCTTTACAGACAAAAAAAGCCGCATCAGTTGTCTGATGCAGCTTTTTCATGCTAGTTATTATCAATGATATTTTTTCCAGTCACTGTAGGTCACTTTTACATCAATGACTTTTTTAGTTTTAGAGGTTTTGATATTTTCTTTGGTGACTTCTTTTTTAGTCTTTACATCCACTTTCGGCTCACCATATTTTTTCTCTGTATCGACTTTAGTCTCATCACTGATTACTTTACCGTTGCTGCCTGGGGCTCCTCGGTGTTTCAATGTATTGACAGTCGTTTTGATGATTTTGACAGGAGTCGTCGTTGTTTTGATTTTTGTTGTTTTTGTTACTTCGTCCCATTTCGTGACTTTCACTATTTTGTAAGTGGTTGCAGTTTTTACATCTCGATATAATTTATGGTTTTTTGGATGTTTTTCTTTGGTCATTACCACATCCACTTTTGTGGAAACATCTTTTTTGGATTTCTTAACAACGGAGGTATCCGTATGTTTCTTCACTTCTACTTTTTTGTCATGGCTCACATCAACTGTTGTAGTAACGATGGTCGTGACGCCTTTTTCAAAGGTTACCGTTTTTGTTGTATGGCTATCATCTTTACCGCCGCTTGCCATGGATGTTGAGGCAAAACCGAATACAAGAACAACAGCAAACAAGATCATTATCAGCTTTTTCATCTTCTTTTTCTCCTTTTGATTGATAGATTTGTGTAAGACCTAACAACTTAAAAAGGCACAGACAAATCCAGCTAATCTATAAATGAACTCTTTTATGCGGCCGCATGCAATTCCAGTTCATTGTTTATGGTTAAATTATATTACTAATGACAAATAATTACCACAATATTATGAATATTTTTTAAACTTTTTTGAAATGACGTTAATGAGATTATCGCTTTATTATTCATTGTAAGCACTTATCGTTAAAATGAAGAAAAGGAGGCGATGGGAATCCATGGATATTAAAATTAAGGAGTTAACCAAAACATTCGAGGATCGTGTAGCCGTAGATCATCTTTCGCTGACGATTGGACAAGGTGAATTTTTTGCGTTGCTTGGCGAAAATGGGGCAGGTAAAACCACGACTATCAAATTATTGAGCTGTCTGATGGAACCCACGAGTGGTGATGCTGTCATGCTGGGCAACAGCATCGTTAAGGAACCACAGGCAGTAAAAAAGAAACTGAACATTTCTCCGCAGGAAACAGCAGTTGCCCGCAATCTTTCCGTAAAAGAAAACCTGGAGTTTATCGCCAAGATTTATGGCAGCGATAAGAAAGAAGCTGAACAAAAAGCCACCGAACTTATGGATAAGTTCGGTTTGGCCGATCGTTCAAAAGCCAAAGGACGTACCTTATCTGGAGGACTGGAGCGCCGGTTAAGCATTGCGATGGCCTTGATTTCCGGTCCTGAAATTATTTTTTTGGATGAGCCGACAGTAGGGTTGGATGTCCGGGCACGATTGGATTTGTGGGAGATTTTGCGCGGGTTGAAAGGGCAAATCACCATTATTTTAACAACGCATTATTTGGAAGAAGTGGAAGCGCTGGCCGATCGAATTGGCATTATGCATAAAGGCAGGCTGCACGCGCTTGGGACACTGGACGAATTAAGAGAGCAGACCGGACAAGCTAAGTTGCAGGACATTTTTCTTCAGCTGACGGCAGAGGAGGAAAGTTGATGAGAGCTTTGACATTCGCACAGCGTAACCGCAAAGAAATTTTACGTGATCCGATGACCTTGCTCTTCGGAATGATTCTGCCGCTTTTGATGTTGTGGCTGTTTTCCATGATGGCTGAAAATATGCCGTTTGATCTTTTTACACTCGATCAGTTAGCACCTGCTATCATTGTATTCAGTTTTTCCTTCATCACTTTATTTTCGGGCATGCTCATCGGCCGAGATAAAAGCAGTTCATTTCTTATGAGAATTTTTGCATCACCAATGACGGCGACTGATTACTTGATTGGTTATGCCGTTCCGCTGCTGCCGGTAGCGGTCCTTCAAATAGCTGCGTGCTATGGCACTGCGGTATTGTTGGGAATGCCGGTCACGGTTGATGCAATTCTTGGCTGTGCGGTAGTGCTTGTCATTTCGCTGCTTTATATCGGTTTCGGTTTGTTTTTTGGCACCTTTTTTACTGACCGGCAAGTCGGAGCGATGTTTGCAATTTTTGTCAACATCACCACTTGGTTGAGCGGCACCTGGTTTGAACTTGATATGATCGGCGGAACTTTTGAGAAGGTTGCTTACTTGCTGCCGTTCGCGCACGCCGTTGATGCTTCACGGGCTGCTTTTGCCGGCGATTATGCAGTTATTGCTGCACCTATGCTGTGGGTGGCCGCTTACACAATGGTTATATTCGGTATTGCAGTATGGGGATTCAAGAAGAAGATGCGGGGTTAAAATTTGGAACTGCATTATTTAAAAAAGACGAGGAGTTTTGAATAGATGGGTTATGTAGAAGAATTGCGGGCAGTCGTCGGTCACCGGCCATTAATATTAGTCGGTGCCGTGGTAGTGATTGTCGATGAGTTTGGCCGTTTGCTGCTGGAAGAGCGGAAATTTCCGAAAAACCTGTGGGGCCTTCCGGGAGGGCTGATGGAACTTGGCGAATCGACAGAAGATACAGCCAAACGGGAAGTTTTTGAGGAGACGGGGTTAGTCATTGAAGAAGTGCACCTGATCAATGTCTACTCCGGACCCAATCATTTTGTAATAGCTGAAAATGGCGATGAATTTTATGTAGTGACGACCGCCTATTATTCGACTAAATACCACGGCAATTTAGTCGTTGATCAAAAAGAATCCTTGAGTTTCAACTTTTTTTCAGTTCATGATTTGCCGGATAAGATGGTGGGGAGCCACCGGGTAGTAATCGAGGAGTTTCTAAAAAAGTATAATCCAGTGATGCTGCCAAAATGAAGTCATGTCATGTACAAATTTTGATTATACAACCTCAACAGGAAAAGCCACTTTCATCTAAAAAATGAAAGTGGCTTTTCGCATGTTAAGGATGTTCTTAACTAAAATCAAATGTTACTCCAGTCAGTTTTTCTGAAACTGCCCAGAGCTTTTGCGATACGGCTTTATCTCCAGCGGATGCGTGAGGTGTATCCAACGCCGGATAGCCTTTGCGCTGGCCTTTGCCGTCGGGGCCGATATATTCGCCGCCTTTCAGCTGCGGTTCAGTGGCCGCGTAGATGGTCGGCAAAGCACCCATATCAGGCGGCTGGAGAAAGTTGTGCATCAATGATTTCAAGAATTCAGGGGCATCCCGTTTTCCAAACTTAAACAGATTGGTTGCGGAAATCCCCGGATGGCAAGCCAAACTCAGTGACTGCAGTCCGTTCTCCTTAAAACGCTTGTCCAGTTCCTGGGCAAACAGCAGATTCGCGAGCTTGCTCTGGCTGTAGAACTTCATTGGCTTATAGCCTTTTGTTCCGTCGAGATTATCAAAATTGATGGCCGCTCCTTTATGGGCAAGACTGCTGAGGGAAACCACACGTGAACCTGGTGTTTTCTTCAGCAACGGCAGCAAAAGACCGGTCAATGCAAAATGGCCAAGATGGTTGCTGCCAAATTGCAACTCGAATCCATCTTTTGTTTTGGAATAAGGCGGCGTCATGACGCCGGCATTATTGATCAGCAAGTCCAGTGAATCGTATTTGTCCTTAAAGCTCTCTGCAAATTTCCGGACGTTCGCCAGATCTGCTAAATCCAGTTTCATCACGGTAATGAAAGCTTCCTGCTTGGTGCTAAGAATCAAATCGCGGGCAGCCTCGCCTTTTGCAGTATCTCTTACGGCCATAATAATCTTAGCACCGCGATCAGCAAACACTTTAGCAGCTTCCAGCCCGATGCCGCTATTGGCTCCTGTGATAATAGCTGTTTTTCCGGTTAACTGTTCCAAACAATCAACTCCTGAGATAATTTACTTCTTCTGATAAAAATACCATGAGACAGCATTTCGAACAAATAGTTGAATCTGCGATGTTGATTTTACATATCCCCAGTCAGAAAAGGGTAAAGGAATATTATCTGTAATAGGTGGGAGCGATAAGATGGAGAAAAACGAAAAAATGGCTGGTCTGGCTTTCTTGCTGTTGCTTGGCGGACTTGGCATAGCAGCGCTGTTTATTGTGCTGTTTACTGAATTGGCGGAAGAAGTGATGGGACAGGAATTTGGTCTATTTGATAGTTTCATCATCACCTTGATGGAAGCAGGAGCCGGAAAAACGATGGACAGCATCATGTTCATCTTTACTGAAATGGGTTCAGTATGGTTTTTGACCACTTTGTCAATTCTTGTTTTAGCAGTACTGGGATTCAGAATGAAAGATAAATGGGGCATTTTGTTTTTTATTATTGCAGTGGGTGGCGGCTCTTTACTGACGTTGCTGCTGAAGCATCTGTACCTCAGAGAACGCCCAAGCATTAACGAAGAAATTGATGCAATCGGCTACAGTTTCCCCAGTGGACATTCCATGGGATCACTGATTTTTTATGGGTTTATAATTTACTTGGTTATCCGGGCGCATCAACGAAGCTGGATTAAAGGACTGACAGCGGTTGTTTTGAGTATTTTGATTATGATGATCGGCATTAGCCGAATCTACTTGGGTGCTCATTTTCCCAGTGATGTTCTGGCAGGTTACATCGCCGGTTCGATTTGGCTGATATTGAGTCTGATCGCATTAGAGTGGATTCAATGGCATAGCAGGAGCCCAGTGCCGCCTGTCCATGCATTGCGAAAATTGTTGGAACCATTATATAAAAAGATACGAACGAAAATTCCTTTTTTTTCGAAATAACGTTATTATGCATTGGAACACTACGATTAAGAACAGAGGCGATTTTGAAGGAAGCTTCCTTGCCGAGGTTTACACAAAGATTTTCTTTACTCGGTATACAAAGAATTGCTGAGGAGGAGAATAATGGATTATAAAAAAATCACAGTGGCAGGGAGTGGCGTCTTGGGGAGCCAAATTGCTTACCAGACAGCATTCAAAGGATTCGATGTGACGATTTATGATATCAATGAAGCCGCCGTTGAAAGTTCGAAAAGAAGGCTGGCCAAGCTGATGAAAAACTACCGCAATGATTTCGGTTCCAGCGAAGCGGAAGTGGACGCTGCGTATGACCGTTTGACCTTTCATACCGATTTGGCAGAAGCGGTAGCCGATGCCGATTTGGTAATTGAAGCAATTCCTGAGGTGGCTGATATCAAAACAGCTTTCTATACGGAACTGGGCAAAGCCGCTCCTGAAAAAACAGTGTTTGCCACCAATTCATCAACTCTGCTGCCAAGCCAGTTTGCAGAAGCGACAGGCCGTCCGGAAAAATTCCTGGCATTGCATTTTGCCAATACGATCCGCATCAACAATACAGCAGAAATTATGAAGCATCCGGGAACTGCTGACAGCGTTTTTAATGACATGATCGAGTTTGCCGAAGCCATTGGAATGGTCGCCTTGCCTTTATATAAAGAGCAGCCAGGTTATATTCTGAATTCATTGTTAGTGCCTTTTCTAGAAGCCGCTGAATTGCTGCTTGTAAAAGAAGTCGCAGATATCCAAACGATTGATAAGACCTGGATGATTGCAACCGGAGCACCTCTAGGGCCTTTCGCTATTTTGGATGTCGTCGGAATCAATACAGCTTACAATATCGTTCAGGGTAAAGCAGAATCTAGTGGAAAGCCCAAGTTTGTGGAATTGGCACATATGCTGAAGACGGAATACCTGGATAAAGGAAAGCTGGGAAGGGAAACAGGCGAAGGATTTTACTGTTACCCAAATCCTGCATTTATGAATGAAGATTTCCTGAAGATATGATTTGAAAACGCGTGCTGCCTTCATCGGCAACGCGTGTTTTTTTTAGGTTTAGGGAATTTTAAAAAATGGGTATCCATTATTATCAAAAGCAAAGAAGGGATTTTATGAATCGAATATTTGGGATTTTGGTGGCAGTGGGCGTGCCTTTAACAGTGATTGGCTCTTTTATGGATTGGCCGAGCATCGCCATGTTCTTTATTTGTTCGGTAAGCGTAGTGGCATTATCAAGCTTCATGGGAAGATCCACAGAAAGTCTGGCTATTGTCAGCGGACCTCGTATTGGAGGCCTGCTGAATGCAACTTTCGGAAATGCCGTGGAATTGATCATCTCCATTTTCGCGTTGCAGGCAGGATTAATTGGCGTGGTATTGGCGTCTTTGACCGGCTCGGTATTAGGAAATTTGCTGCTGGTGGGAGGATTATCATTTTTCCTTGGCGGCATCAAATTCAAACGGCAAATGTTCAATGTCCATGATGCCACACATAATTCAGGGCTATTAATCTTTGCGGTCGTCGTAGCGTTTGTCATACCTGAAATTTTTTCGATGACCATGAATGAAACCGAGACCATCCAATTGAGTGTCGGAATCTCAATCATCCTGATCCTTTTGTACTTAGCGGGACTGTTCTTCAAGCTGGTCACACACCGCGGTGTTTACAGCCACGCGGATGTGGCGCAGGATACTGAACATGAAGAGCCGGAATGGCCGAAGAAGAAAGCACTCATCATCCTGCTCGCTGCGACTTTAGTGGTGGCGTACGTCTCAGAAAACCTGGTCCACACCTTTGAAGAAGTCGGAGAGCAATTTGGCTGGTCCGAGTTGTTTATCGGGGTTATCATCGTTGCAATAGTTGGTAATGCGGCAGAGCATGCTTCCGCGCTCATTATGGCGATGAAGAACAAAATGGATGTTGCTGTTGAGATTGCGATTGGTTCTACATTGCAAATTGCCATGTTCGTTGCGCCAATCCTGGTGCTGATTTCGCTTTTCATGCCGCAGCAGATGCCTCTGGTCTTCACCGTTTCCGAACTGGTGGCCATGATTACGGCCGTCTTCCTGGCGATCAATGTTATGAACGACGGGGAATCGAACTGGTTTGAAGGCTTGACTTTGCTTGCTGCATACTTGATCATGGGCATCGGATTTTATTTATTGTAAGGGCTGGTTTATTGAACTATATTTCGCTTTTGACTAGTGAGAAGGTAAAGGATAGGGTTCATCAGGCTGAAAGCAGCAATGGTAAAGAACAGATAGAAGGAGACAGGATCTCCGCCTAATCCGATCTCATCGACAATTATGGCGTGGTAATAACCCACCTGCAGCGCCACAAACACTGTCACAACAGATAGACTGACGACGGCGAAGGCATTAAGCATACTGTTTCTGATCCTAGAAATCAGTATCGCCAGGAACAAAAGAAAAGCGACAGCAAGCAGCAGAAAAAGGATGGGCCGCAGCAAGATGAACGTACCGGAATCTTCGAATGAGCTGTACGTATACATGAAAACATCCACCTTCTATAATTAAAATCTTTAAAGATATAACGAAGGTTTAACCGTATAGGTTCCTAATAAAACAAGCGGCAAACGATGATGCTATTCGTCTGCGGTTTGTTTTCTATTTATGTTGAAATGAGGGGCGTGGTGGGTTCTTGTTGAACGCTTTCAAAACTCTGCGAACGACCACAAATCCCAACGACCGACCATAAAGCACCAAAAGTGCTGAAACATGCATTCCATCAATAAAAAAGGTGTTTCCCGTCGCCCCTTGGCGTCGAGAAACACAGATTATCATCAGACTGTAGACAAAGTCATATCAAAATGAATAGGAGATATAATCCAAACGGTCTGGCTACTTCGCTTTCCGTGGACTCGGCTTCAGTCAATGCCTTTCCTGCAGGGTCTTCAGCTTTCGTCGCTGCGCTGTTTCCAACAGGAGTCTTCGTGGCCAGTCTGATTGGGAATCCTTCTTGTAGAGGGAACTGGTTTTAAAAACTGCTTCCCTGTAGAAAACGATGGAGCAAGACACAGGATATCACAGCTTTTTCGGAATCCGGAGCGCAAGACGGCGACTCCTGCGGGACAGCGAAGTGCCGAAATCCACTCGGGCGCCAGTCCGAGTTAGTTCGGCGCGAGCCCGCGGAAAGCGTCCGTCTGGAGCGAAGGATGCGCTACCTAGCTGCCTGTATTTTTATTCTCTCAGAAAAGTGATTATTCTTTTATCTACAAGCTCATTATCATTTTATAGCGTCAAAACTGTCTTTGATTGCTTCATTGCTGACATGCCCAGTGAGGCTTTTGACAAGTGTTCCATCCGATCCGATATAGACGGAAGTTGGATAGCCGATGATGCCGTATTCTTCAAAGAAGGTGCCGCCTTCATCCAATAATACAGTGATGTTTTCAGCCTTAGGGAAACCCGAAAACCATTTAGTGAATGACTTGGTGCTTTTTTCAGCATTGGAGCTGGGTGACACAATGGTCAATACTTTAAAGTCGGTCTCTTCAGCAGCCAAAGTATTCAGCTCTTCCATGCCAGACAGACAAATTGAACACCAGGATGCCCAAAATTTCACATAAACTTTTTGGCCGGCATAATCGGCGAGATTATGCTGGTTTCCTTCCAAATCCATCAATTCAAAAGAAGGTGCCGGATTGCCGTCGTTCAATTGGCCCGCGTTTGCCCCACTGTCCTGTGAATTGGCATTGCAGGCACTCAATAAGACGAGAAGGGCGAGCAACAGTATGATTTTTTTCAGTCCGCTCATTGCTATCATCCTTTGCTGTGAAGTTGCAGTTTCTTATAACTTCATCATATAGAGGAAATCAAATAAAAGACATCGAATCAACTCGGTACTTATACAAAACCCTCTTCACTTTTTCGCGAAGAGGGTAATTGTTATTTTTCGGAATTGTTCATTTCACGAAGGGCATTCTTCTGGATGACGAGATCCGATACCCGGAGCTGTTCAGCTGCTGTTTCAATATATGAACCACATTGTTCAATGGCAACTTCTTCACCGGTATCAACTTCAAAGCAAGTGCCGCTGTCGCCAGGCAGAGTTAAATCAGGTTTAAAATACAATTCTTCAAAACGGAAGGCGCCATCACGAAACACGGTCAAGTTACTGTTTTTATCTAACAAGGATTGGCCAAGCATGAATGGACGATTGACATTCACTATATCCAAAATGGTCGGAGCGATGTCAATTTGCCCACCTACGCTTTCAACAATACTGCCTTTTTCCATATTGGGTTCCTTTATAAAGAGCGGAACCTGTTGATCAAGTTCAAACAACTGCACTTCAGTTTCAGTTCCCAGTTCCTGTGCCATTTCGCTGTCGGCCTGTGTCAGTCCGCTATCATGATCTCCATAGAAAATGATAAGGGAGTCATCCCACATGTCTTTCTGTTTCAATTCTTCAATCATCACGCCGACTGCTCCATCAACATAATGGATGGTTTCGTAATAGCCTTTCAGCAATGGATCTTCGTAACCAGTCAGATCCAGCTGTTCCAATTCCTTAGGAATCTCATAAGGTGTATGACTCGACAAGGCAACCAGAAAAGCAAAATAAGGTTCTCTCAGCTGTCCGGCCAGTTCAATGGAAGTGGTCAGAAAATCTTCATCGTTCAAAGCCATGCCGATATCTTGGTTATCCGGAAAATCTGTTTGACTGAAAAAATGATTAAAGCCGATATTCTCATAGAAACCATCCCGATTCCAGAAATCCTTTTCGAAAGCATGCATCGCTGCTGTGTCATAGCCGGCATTTCTCAACAACTCAGGCAATCCCTCGAATTCATTATCGGCATATTGCGTGTAAACAGATCCTGATTTCAATGGCTGCAGGGAGGTTAATGTAATGAATTCAGCGTCTGAAGTCCGGCCTTCATGAGTTTGATGATAAAAAGACGGAAAGAACAAGGCTTCTTCTTTCAATGCATTCAAATGAGGAGTCAGTTCCTGTCCGTTTACCTGCTGTTCAATTACGGAAGTTTGAAATGATTCTAATTGAACCATAATGATATTCGGTTTTTCAGAATCCGATACAGCTGATGGTGTATCAGGGTCCAACTGCTGAATCCGTGATACTTCTTCAGCAGTTGCGCTGTCGTCTTTAAAAAAGGAGCCGACGCCCTGGGCAAAGTCTAAACCGTGATAACCCCAAAATCCGAGCTGGTAATACTCGCGCATATTCGCGATCGGCTCATCGACCAGCCATTTCTCTTCATTAGCATAGCTGACGAGTAATGGGACTGCTACAATCAGAACGCCAAGAGCGAATCCGGCTCCGGCAACGAGCCTTTTTGTTTTTCGGGCTACTGCCTCCTGATTTTTTCGGGTGGCAAACAGGACGAAGGAGAAAATCAACAGATCGGCGAAAAAGAGGAAATCTTTCGTTTCGATCAAAGTCAAGAATCCACCGCCGACGTCACTCATCTGCGTTACGTCAGAAAGTAGGGTGATGGATAGCAAGTCGTTAAAATAGCGATAATACCATAGGTCCGAAATCAGTAAGGTGCTATGCAAAAACAGCAAAGTCAATAGAATCCATCGCCGTTTGTTGTAGCTCAATAACAGTGTCCAACTGGATAAAACAATGATTGAAGCGAGATTGAGGATAAAAAAGCTGAACTGAAATTCTGTTCCGGCATACACGCTGAACAGATATATTTTAGAAATGGATAGTACCAGGTAAATCCAATACTCCAGGAATTTCATGATGCACCTCCGCACAAAATATGCCGCTTTGCCAATCAATTTAAATGAACACATATGTGTGGACTATTTTTCTTTTGCTGCAAAACGACGCTGTTCTTTTTAAATACCACTTATCTGACTGCAAGAAACCTGGGGACTTGTCGGTATTGTGTCGAACACTGCTAGACTGCTTGAGTTTGAAACTTTCTGGAATTCGGGTATTTAATAGAAAAGACTTAAATATAGGCTAATTTTATTGTTGAATAGTCATTATAGGGGGGGGTTGAGTATGGACCGATTTACAAAAGGACCGGAAAAAACGGCATCAGTTAAAGTCGGATGTAAATATCCGGTGCTGCCTGTCGGACAGAATTTCATTATGGACTTCGGCAGTCAGCAGGCTCTTCACGGAACATGGCAAGTTGTGGAAAATGAAGAAGCGCCATTTTACTTATGCAGTCGGGTTTTTGAAAATGGCAAATTGTCTAGAAGAAAATCAGCGGACCACCGCCGAAAGTTTTTCGAAGCTGAAATTTATTTGGCATTAAATAAAAAATCCTAAAGTGAAAAAGCTGCTTATGGCAATATAGTGGCAGCCCTCTTCAGAGAGGGCTGTTTTAGTTTGCCTGCAGCTCTATCGGATATGGATCAACAGTCGTATTCCCCGTAAAATCGTCGTATTAAAAATTGATAGATTATTTTAAGTTTTGCTGTAATATGTAAGTAATACATAAAAGTAAGGGGTTACATAGAATGAAAACGAAGCAGCAAGAGATCGAAACGCCTTTTCTATTAGCACTTATTCCATTTCTCGTCATGATTGTAGCCATGGCTGTCACTATCATTGTCTTTGAAGGCAGTCCGCATGTACCTTTGGCACTCGGTGCAGTAGTTGCGGGAATTATTGCTTGGCGTCTCGGCTATAAATGGGAGACGATTGAAGAAGGGGCGTATAGAGGAATCCGCCTTGCTCTTCCGGCCATTGTGATCATCATTGTTGTCGGCATGATCATTGCTTCCTGGATTGGCGGCGGCATCATTGCAACAATGATCTATTACGGCTTACAAATCATTACGCCATCCTTATTTTTAATGACAATCTGTCTGATTTGCGGAATCGTCGCGCTCGCCATCGGCAGCTCCTGGTCAACAATGGGGACAATCGGTGTAGCTGGCATGGGAATCGGTTTGAGCATGGGCATCCCTGCTGCCATGGTAGCGGGAGCGGTTATTTCCGGCTCCTATTTTGGGGATAAGATGTCTCCATTGTCAGATACTACAAACCTGGCGGCCGGCATTACCGGTACAAATTTATTCGAACATATCAAGCACATGATGTATACCACCATTCCAGGATTGATCATCGCGTTGGTTGTGTATTTCTTTCTTGGCCGCCAATTTAGCGGAGCGGCAGTTGATGAAGGGAATATCGAGGGAATTTTGACGGCGTTGAACAGCAATTTTGTTATTTCACCTTGGCTGCTTTTGGTACCTGCCATCATTGTCGTATTAGTAGCGTTGAAAATACCCGCTCTGCCTGCATTGGTAGTTGGTGTCTTTCTTGGCTTCATATGTCAGATTTTTGTGCAAGGCGGCAATGTTGGGGAAGCAGTTAATACGCTTCACGATGGATTTGCAATTGCTTCCAACAACGAAATGGTCGATGAATTGTTTAACCGAGGTGGAATCGCTTCGATGATGTTCACTGTGTCTTTGACCATTTTCGCCATGGTTTTTGGCGGAATATTGGAACACACTGGCATGTTGAAGGCTATCGTCCAACAGATTCTCAAAGTAGCAAAATCTGCGGGCAGTCTGATTGTGGCGACTATTGCATCAGCATTTTTCACGAATGCTACGGCATCTGAACAATACATTTCAATTCTGCTGCCCGGACGCATGTACGCAACAGCTTATCAGGATAAAGGGCTGCATTCTAAAAACTTGTCACGTGCCCTTGAAGATGGTGGTACGCTGACTTCTCCTTTTATTCCCTGGAATACTTGCGGTGTCTTTATTCTGGCGACTTTGGCGGTTCATCCATTTGCGTATGCTCCGTATGCGGTGCTTAATTATACCGTACCAATTATTGGCATCGTCATGGCGATGGTAGGCTATAAAGTTCAATTTTTGACAAAAGATGAAATGGAGCAGTTGAAAGTGAAGCAGCAAAGAATCGATCGGGAAAAAGAATTGACGGAAGGCGTCTAATTTCGTTTCTCAAATAAAAGGAAAAGCGAGTCAACTTCTACCAGATGGATAAGAAGTTGACTTGCTTTTTTGAGTTAACTGGAGAATTCATTAATCTGTTTGCGCTTCTCACGGCAAGTGCCATATAACAGCCATGGTGAAGGCAGGTCAAAAGAATGGTGGGCGGGTAATTCCCGTACCTGTTCAGGGCTCAAGTCCATCCACAGCAAGGCATCGGTTTTCACTTTTTCACTTAATCGGTGCTGTGCCATGGAAATGGTTTCCCATAGTCCAGGCTGTTCCATGAGATCATCCCATGGGTAGACGGCATGCAAATAATAATCACGTTTATAATCTTTTTTCGTAATCAACACACGGTCTTGTTCTGCATTTTCGAAAAATGCCCATTGTGCCAGCTTGCCTTCGGCGAATAATTGTTCAGAAGCTGGAAAAGTGTAATAGCATTCATAAGGAAAAACGGATCCGGTTTTGATATACAGCCGATCGAGCCATCTCTTTTTATGGGACAGTTCAGTCACTTCCTGCCAAATGGCGCCGCCGGTTTGGAGCAAAGAAGCATCAGATGTGATAGCGCTGTAGAGGGTAGATACTTCTTCAAGACCCAGTTTGTCCATAACGCGCCTTGCGGATGCATTTTCCTGCTGTGTATTCGCACCAATCCATTGAATAGCAGGCAGCCTGAAAGCCTGCTCCATGATATAGGCCATCAATTGGGTGGACAAATTGTTTCCACGGAAGCGAAGGTCACTGCGCATTCTGCCGAGCATAATGTATTGTTTAGCAAAAATTGTGTAGCCGCCGACGCTGGCAAGACGCTCATCGAGGAATAAGCCATACATACGGCTGGTTCCAGTGGATATCCGATTGTATACTCGGAGAATATAATCATCTTCTATGCCAGTTTCCATTTTTTCTAAATGATGAAGATCATCTGAAGTCAATTGTCGAATTGATTTTTCCATACACTGCCACCCCTTGCTCATGTTGAACTGACTACTTGTATTATATACAGGAAAAGCATCGATTTGCATGTCTGCCATATCCGGGACCTGTACAAAATTCTTCTGATAGAAAGATAGGGCAAGCAAGGTTTATCCAGCAGGATCAAAAGGGAAAAGAGTAGGCATATTTAAAAGGAGGCCGTTGAAATGACTGTTTTTTCAAAAGAGGCATTAGCGCATAAGCACGTCCTGATCACCGGTGCTACGGGAGGTATCGGTATTGAGACCGCTCGTATCCTGGCTGATATGGGAGCGCGAATCACCATTACCGGGCGCAATAAGAAGAAGTTGGAAAAATTAAAGGCAGAGCTGCTTGACCAGCTACCAGCAGACAGACTCTGTGTGCAAGAAGCGGATCTGACAAAAGCAGATGATCGAAATCGGTTAATTGAACGTGCTGAAAGTAAACTGGGTTTTATTAACGGATTAGTAAATTCGGCCGGAGTTTCAGGAGGCAAGTTGGTCGAGGAGCTTGATGAGTCGTTCATTAATGAAATGATGAACCTCAATTTCATGTCTACCTTCCTGCTGACTCAAGAAGTATACCGAAAAATGCTGGAACACGAAGAAGGTGATATTGTTAATTTGGCTTCTTTGTCAGGTTTGCGTGGAACCTATGGCAATACGGCTTACTCTGCAAGCAAGTTTGCGGTTGTTGGGTGGACACAGTCGATGGCAGTGGAAGCTATTGAGCATGGTATCCGGGTCAACGCAGTATGTCCGGGTTATGTAGATACGGAAATGGCAAGAAACAGCCTTCGAAACAAAGCACAAAGAAACCATACCAGTTTCGAAGAAGAATTGGTGAAAGCCGAACAGGATATTCCTTCAGGCCGTTTATCGACAGCTAAGGAAGTGGCAAATACAATCGCATTTTTACTGACGGATGCTGCCGGGAATATTGTGGGCGAGTCGGTTAAAATTTCAGGCGGCAGTGTCATGAGGTGAAGCGGCAGTTACGCTGTCGAAGGGATAAGGAAGCTTTGCATTATCTTTTAACCGGATTTTTGTGTATAGTAGATAAAGTGAAAAAGACATTTTGAATGGCGAACAACTTTCTGGTTAAAGGGGATAAATGATTTGGAAAAAGAAATCATGGACATTCAAGAAATTTTAGAGACAACTAAAGGTGCCCATATCTGTTATTATGTGAGCGAAATGGATCGCTATATTGATAACGCTGTTGCGTATATCGTTTCGGGCATCGAGAAGGGCGATCAAGTTCTTTTTGTTGAGAGCGAGCGTCTTTATCCAAAAATTCTGCAGCGTGTGAAAGAACTGGTTTCAGAAGACCGGCTGCAAAATATCCATTATGTAAATAATTTTACATTTTACTGGCGGAACGGAAACTTCCATCCACCAACTATTCTGGCTTATTTCTCCGATTTGGTAACACCTTTTATGGAAGAAGAATTGAACTTTCGTACGTGGGGCCATATCGAATGGCGAGATGAACTGAAAATCACCAATGATATCCAGGAATATGAAAGCGCAATAAACAAGCTTATTCCACAAACAAAAGCAATTTCGGTTTGCGCTTATGATGCACCGCGTGTTTCCGCTTCATTAAAGAAAGTGCTGTTGGACTGCCATGGTTTTTTGATGACAGACGATGGCGTCTCGCCAATTTTGAAGCAGCTTGACTAACTTTTCAACCAATCGTACAGAAGAACCTTTCTTTGGGCAGCCGAAGAAAGGTTTTTTTACTGTCCTTTTTAGTTTGTTATTGACAGAATATTGACAATTATTCAAAAGGGCATACTATATTAAGTAATGAAGCTTTAAAAGAATGCAAAGAATTTTAGGGAGAACGGGTTTCTAAATCGAAAAAAGGAGGAGCACCTGGAATGATTGAAATCGGAAAATACCATTTCGTTTCTATTATTGATGGCAAAGAGCTATCTAAAGAAGGTCGCGATGAAATTGAAGTGCACAATCCCTTCACAAATGAAGTCATTGGCAAAATTTCATGTGCGACACCGGAAGATGCAGCAGAAGCAGTGGCCAGTGCACATCGTGTCTATACAAAAACCATGAAGAAGATGCCGGCGCATAAGCGTGCTGAAATTTTACGGAAAACAGCCGACCTGCTGGAAATTGAAGCTGATGAATTTGCACATCTATTGTCTTTGGAAGCGGGTAAGCCAATAAAGGAAAGCCGTGTAGAAGTTGCGCGGGCAGTCCAAGTATTGCGGTTTGCTTCAGAAGGCGCCAAATCGATCTATGGAGAATTGATTCCATTGGACAGCGCCATCGGTGGAGAAAATCAAATCGGCATGTCAAAACGTGTTTCTCTTGGCGTGGTGGCAGCCATCACACCTTTTAATTTCCCCTTGAACCTGGTTCTTCATAAAATTGCTCCGGCGATTGCAGCAGGCAACACCGTCGTTTTAAAGCCGGCGGAGAAGACGCCGCTTACACCGGTCCTTCTTTACCGAATTTTTGAGAAAGCCGGATTGCCAAAAGGGGTGTTCAACATTGTTATGGGTCCTGGACAAGAACTGGTGGAAACCTTGGTGACCCATCCCAAAGTTAAACGGGTAACGTTTACCGGCAGCAGCGCTGTGGGATGGAAAATACAAGAGATGGCTAAACGGAAAAAAGTTACATTGGAGTTAGGCTCTAACGCACCGAATATCATCTTTGAAGACGCTGATCTGGATGTTGCAGTCAATGCCATTGTAATCGGCGGCTTTACGTATGCTGGCCAAGCCTGTGTTTCCGCTCAGCGGATTTACGTCCAGGAAACGGTCTATCAAGCTTTTCTTGAAAAGCTGACTGCGAAAGTGAAAGCGCTTAAAACAGGTGATCCACTCGACGAAGCAACCGATATGGGACCAATGATTACACAGGAAGCAGCCAAACGGGCAGAGTCGTGGGTCAAAGAAGCAATCGAACAAGGTGCAACTTTATCAGCTGGCGGAAATCGTCAGGGAACTTTAATGGAGCCTACAATTATCAGTGATGTGACACCTGACATGAAGGTGGTTTGTGCGGAGGTGTTTGCGCCTATAGTCAGTGTCATGCCGTTCACTACGGAAGAAGAAGCAGTGGATCATGCCAATAATTCAGATTTCGGCTTGCAGGCAGGTGTTTTCACAGCTGATATCAACCGGGCCATGCGGATGGCGGATGCACTTGAAACAGGAGGTGTCTGGATTAACGAAGTATCGGTCCGTCGTTATGATCACATACCTTATGGCGGGGTGAAAAGCAGCGGCACTGGAAAAGAAGGCGTTACCTATGCCATTGAAGAAATGACGGATGTGAAATTTATAGGCATCAAATTGCATTGAGTTTTGAAAATTTGATTTGAGGAGAGGGTGGGAATATGCAAGTGAGATCAGCGGTATTACGTGAAATTGGGGCTGCAACTCCTTACGAAGAAAGCCAGCCGATTCAAGTTGAAACATTGGAGTTGGATTCGCCGGAAAAAGGGGAAGTATTGATCCAGATAAAAGCAGCGAGTCTATGCCATTCCGATTTATCGGTAATGAATGGCAGCCGGCCGCGGCCTTTACCTATGGCTCTGGGTCATGAGGCTGCCGGCATAATCATGGAAGTGGGCGAAGGGGTGACCGATTTGGAGCCGGGCGACCACATCGCCTGTGTGTTTGTTCCAAGCTGCGGACAATGCGGTCCGTGCCGGGAAGGGCGTCCAGCTCTATGCGAACCGGGAGCTGCCTCTAATACGGCTGGTACCTTACTGGGTGGCGGAAATCGTCTTCATACAGAAACGGAAACCGTCAATCATCATGTAGGAGTCTCCGCTTTTTCAGATTACGCCGTGGTCTCCAGAAATTCAGTCGTCAAAGTGAATAAAGACATCCCTTTTGAAAAAGCAGCACTGTTTGGCTGTGCAGTTATCACAGGGGTTGGGGCTGTCGTTAATACGGCCGGAATCAAACTCGGCAGTACGGTTGCAATTGTAGGACTTGGCGGAGTGGGCCTTAGTGCTTTGCTCGGCGCCATTGCGGCTGGTGCCAGCCGTATCGTGGCAGTGGATATCAATGAAAACAAATTGAAGCAGGCGAAGGAATTAGGGGCTACGGATGTTTTCAATTCCAAAGATTCGGACGTGGTGGAGCAGATTCGCAAAGCGACAGACGGCGGCCTGGATTATGCTTTTGAAACTGCAGGTGTTGTGCCCGCAATGGAGGTTGCTTATGGCATTACCAAGCGCGGTGGAACCACAGTTACTACCGGCTTGCCACATCCGGAACACCAATTTTCATTTCCCTACTTATCGTTGACTGCCGAAGAACGAACAATCAAAGGCTCGTATCTGGGAAGCTGCGTCCCAAGCCGGGATATTCCACGTTACATGAATCTGTTTCAAGAAGACCGCCTTCCTGTAGATAAATTGATTACAGACTTCATCACCTTGGATGAAGTAAATAAAGGGTTCGATATATTGGCAAAAGGCGATTCTTCACGAATCATCATAAAGTTCTAGAAAAGCGGAATTATTAAATGGAAAGGAGAAAACAGCATTTGTTTCTAGCTTCTAGCCGGTTGCATTTTATAAAGAGTGGAGAGGATGTATGATGTCTGCGAATAAAATCACTTCGAAAGTTGAGGGTTTGGAACTGTTCATGGAACGGTCGTTTGACGCGCCTAAAGAGCTGGTCTTTTCAACGTACACAGAACCCGAACATATTGTGCATTGGTGGGGCCCAACCGGCTGGGATACGTCTGTAAAAAGAATGGAAGTAAAACCCAACGGAGTTTGGCATTATTGCATGCGTTCGCCTGAAGGTCAGGAATCCTGGGGGAAATCTATTTACCATGAAGTTGATCCACCCGATCGCCTTGTATACACGGATTCTTTTTCCGATGAGGATGAAAATGAAGTCGAGGAGATGCCCACAATGCTGATTACGACAGAATTTTCATCCGAAGGAACAGGCTGTAAAGTCGTTTCCTCAACGAAATTCGATTCTGAGGAGGAGCTCCAGAAAGTAATTGATATGCAGGCTGTTGAAGGAATGGCTCAAACTTATGACCGACTGGAGGCCTATCTGACAGAACTTCAGCAAGGTAAATGAAAATACATTACCGGAAAGAAGGGCAATGATGATTACAAAAATGTTTCCGTATTTGAATTTTGATGGGAATGGCCAGGAAGCGACGCATTTTTACACCGATGTGCTGGGTGGTGATCTAGTTGGAATAGCGACTTATGGGGAAGCACCTGATATGGGTGGAGGAGAAATGCCGGAAGAAGCGAAAGATATGGTGATGAACGCGCAAATCAATTTTAATAACGGCAATACCTTGATGATTTCGGATGTTCCTCCAGGAATGGGGATGCCGTTTCAAAAAGGCAATAATGTCTCAATAACTGTGCTGTACGATGACATTGAAGAAGCGAGAGGCATTTTCAATAAGCTTTCTGAAGGCGGCAAAGTCATCATGGAGCTGCAAAAAACTTTCTGGAGTCCACTGTACGGCAACTTAACCGACAAATTCGGAATCGATTGGCAAATTTCAGTTGAAGATGAAACGAAATAGCTTGCTGAAAAACCGCGATCTCACGGGAATCGCGGTTTTTCATTAGCCTGTTAGGTTTTCGCTCTTGCTGGGTATGTAAAAGAGTAGAACACGCGATTTACGTTGTTGAAATGTACGAAGGAGGATGAACATGGATACCGACAAATACTTAGTTAAGAAAAATGAAAAAATAAAACTTTCCAATTATCCCTCGACCGAGAATGACAAATACAGTGAACAAGAACTGAAAGACACATTGATTCCTGAAAGCGTCAAAAAGCTGAAAGAGCTGCATATGAAGCTGCATGCTCAAGAAGAGAAAGGGATTATCGTCGTATTGCAGGCCATGGATGCAGCCGGAAAAGATGAAGCCATCACGTACATCTTCTCGAATTTAACAGCACAGGGACTCAAGGTGACTTCGTTTAAGAAACCATCTGAAACGGATCTTGCTCATGATTATTTATGGCGATTCAAGGAAGGTCTGCCTGCCAGAGGACAAATCGGAATTTTGAATCGCTCTTATTATGAAGAAGTGATTGCCCCTCGAGTCCACGACTTACTTGGAGAGACACCCCTTCCAGATGAATTGATCAACGGCGATATTTGGAATGTACGTTATCGCCAAATCAATGATTTTGAACGCTATATGGCGGAAAACGGGTTTCCAATAGTGAAGTTTTTTTTCAATATGTCGTTTGATGAACAGCGCAGCCGGTTGCTTGAACGAATGAAAAATCCGGAGAAAAACTGGGAATTTTCCTTTAATGACGTAAAAGAGCGCCAGCATTGGGATGGCTACCAAGAAATCTTTGAAGATATACTAAATAACACATCAACAGAATATGCACCGTGGTATGCGCTTCCTGCTGATGACGAATGGTACTCACGTTACATTGTATCGGAAGTAATGCTCAAAACGCTGCAGCAGATCGATCCGCAATATCCGGAAATTACAGGGGAAGAAAAAGAAGAGCTAGAAGAAGCAATTCGCCGTTTGGAAGAAGAATGAGGACCAGGAGATTCCGGAAATAACGATTCCGGGTCTCTTTTTCTATTTGCGAACACGCTGTGAACTTAAGAAGAAACACTTGCTTTTTCTTGCCTCAAGCCACTATAATATGAAACATTGGTTCACTATAAAAAGAACAATTTATCTTTTTCCTGTAGTTATTATTAAAAGTAAAATTACACAAAAATAAATGCTCTTAAGGTGACGTGCATCTGCACGGCCTTTTTTTGTGGCTTGAACAAAATAAGTGATTAAGGGTTAGCCTTAAGATTGGAGTTTGGTTATGAATAAATGGACGAGATTAATTCTTGTTTTTGTTTCTTCGATTGTTTTGGGATTTGCGTTTAATATGTTTTTATTGCCCCACGAAGTATTGGCGGGCGGAGTGACCGGTATTGCGATGATGCTCGGATTGGTGACCCCTTTGAATGCGGGGCTTTGGATGATTATCCTCAATATCCCGATTCTTATTCTCGGCTGGATGAAACTGGGCAAGACCTTCATTGCCAATAGCCTTTTTTCTGTCGTCGTTACATCGATTTCGATGCTGTATATTCCCGTCGTCAAGTTGACGGAAGACGCGCTTCTTTCTTCGGTGTTTGGTGGAGTGATTTCAGGAGCGGCAATCGGCATCATCATCCGCTTTTATAGTTCGACCGGAGGATTTGATGTCATTGGCCTTTTGTTGTCTAGGAAACGGGATATTCCGTTGGGGGCACTTGTATTTGCGCTCAACAGTGCGGTAGTCTTTGTATCCGGTTTTATCTTTTCATGGGAATTGGCGATGTATACGATGGCTTCCATCTATATCAGTGGATTGGTAATTGACCGGGTCCATACGCGTCACATTAAACTTAGCTTGATGGTGGTAACCAATCAAGGCGATGCAGTCAAAAATGAATTGCTTGATAAACTCTACCGTGGTATTACCGTGGTGGATGGCGAAGGTGCTTATTCAGCTGCCAAAGTAAAAGTTTTATATAGCGTAATCAGCCGCCACGAGCTGGCATTTGTCCGTCCTCTAATAAAAAACATCGACCCGAATGCTTTTGTCAGCATCAGTGAAACCATGGAAGTCATGGGGAATTTCAGGAAAGATGATAACTTCATGAAAAATCCGGTCTAATAAAAACCACTTCTTTTGAGAGCATCGCTTTCAAAAGAAGTGGTTTTTTTGTGGTGATAAAAATTTTTTCGTGCCGTTCGTCTACGGCGGGTTAGTACTTTAAGTATTCTTTCAATGCTTGCTGCAACGTACCCAAAGTTTTTGTTTTTTCATCAAAATGCATGTTGGAGTGAATCATCTGGCGGACGACTTCTGCGCGCAAACCTGTAATGACTGTGCTGCATCCCATTAAGGCTGTACCTTCACTGATTTTCATTAAATGCTGGATGACTTCGGGCTCCATGGAGGCGATTCCCGATAAGTCAATAATTAGCGTCTGTATATGGGTATTGCCAATTTCGGTCAATACTTTCTCTTCAATAATAGAAGACCTTTGATCATCGACAGCACCAATCAATGGCAAAATACAGACAGAGTTATTGATTGGAATAATAGGGACCGAAAGATTTTCCACCAATTGCTGATGCGCCTTGAGCAAGGAATCCTTATATGTAGAGTAGCTGAGAAAAAAAGCATTTAAAAATAAATCGATCCGTGTGTTGACTTCTTTCTCCAAGCGAAAAAAATTCATGGCTTTATCCCGTGAAACGGATTCACAGAACTTTTCGAGGTATTTCCAAAATGTACGGCGAATGGCCTGTACCCATTCAAGTTTAAATGTAAGTTCAATAGAATGTGTGGCCCATGCCATTCCTTCTTGCTTCGCAAACAGCTTCAATTCTTTCTCTTGTCCGTCAATAATATAAATGACAAGCTTGTGTGCATTTGTCACTAAATCGATGTTGCCGATTGATAGAATTTCTTCGATCTTGTCTTTAACATTAACCGCCTCATTCAACAGGCTTTCTTCAAAATCTTTACTATTAGTGTCAAAAAATATTTGCAGCTCCAGTGAATTCTGTAAAGACTGTGCCATATCTTTTCTCCTTCTTTCTTAAAAGTTAACAAACTGCTGAGCAATTTTTCATAATGACTCAACTCTAGCTAAACCTTGAATGGGGCAGCGTTTACTGGAACAGAAGGTAATCCGTTTCAGAAATAAAATCACCGCTGATATCGATAAACAAGTAACAATCCTCTGATAATGGATAGCTGAATGTACGGATCATTTCACCTGTTTCGATGTCTGAATAGCTATCTGATAAAATCCCTTTATGCCAAGTTTTCATTTGCATGGTGTTTTCAAGGAAAAAGGGACGGAATGCCCAATGAGAACCAATTTGATCCGATTCTATCACCCAATGGCTGCCATGTTTTCTGAAGTTGGAGGAGACTTGCTGCCCATCGCTATTGCAAATATATAAGCGGAAACTCTCGTCCGAAAACGACTCAGCCACAGCTTCGATAAATTGGTCAGCTGTCTCAGGACCATGCCATTTGGAAATCAATTTCTTCACTTTTTCTTCCCGAGCGGCTGTAAAAGCAAAACGGGCCTCTACCCTTAATTTTTCACGTTGAACAAAGATGTTGATTTTTTCGCCCACATCAATCGGAATACAATCATCTAGCGGCAGCTCGAATCCGGGTTTTGCCAAGTAATACCCTTGATAATAATGGCCCCCATGCTTCCAAGCAAAATACAATTGGTAATTGTCTTCAATATTTTCATAGGAAAGCTTAGCACCAATCCTTCTTGCCAGCACGGAAACGGTTTGGATGACATCCTGAAATACCTCAGGATTGGCATTTCGAACAAAACTGGTATCTATTTTTAAAATATGAGGCCGAAGTTGGCGAATGCGATCAATATTGGAGCTTTTTGCACCTACATGATCTACGGCTATCTGAAGGCCATAAGTTTTATAGTAGAGCAGCAAATGCTGCAGAACATCGAAATCTTCATCAAAGTCGTGTTCAGTAATTTCCAAGACAATCCGGTTCATAGAGAAACCTTGTTCCGAAAAGATCTTCAAGGTTTCCAAAAAATCTTCTCCGCTGTTGATCAGCAATTGCTTGGCATTACGATTAATGAACAGTAGGCCGCCATTACCTGAATCAAGCATTTGGCGTATGGCCAGTTTCAGCAAATGCTGATCGACTTCGACTTTGTATTCATCAGGAACATCGTTGTCATGAAAAAAATCGCCCAAACTGATCCAATCACCTTCGGAGCGGAAGCGTCCCAAAACTTCATAGCCGATGACGTTATGCTTGACCGCACTGATGATCGGTTGAAAAGCAGGTTTTACATTATGTAAGTTTTCAAGAATATCTAACGGATCCATAGCGTGTACTCCTTTGTAGTAAATCTATTGAGGGATGGGAGCATTACATAATCATAAAAAAGTAAATGATGACCATGATGATCATGACTGCCAGCATCGAGGAAATTAATGTGATGTGCATATTGGATGGAGTAAATGTTTCATTTATAATTTGCTGTCTCTTCTTTTTGTAGTTTTGTGTTGCCGAAAAAATGACAGTAAGCCCAAAAATACAGGCAAAAATACCAAGTGCAACAGTAAAGACATCCACAAATGGATTGCGGGTAACGCCCATCGTAAAATGGAGACTGGTTGCCAGAAAGCCGACTCCGACAATTGAAATGACAGTACGGATCCACGCCAGATAAGTACGTTCATTAGCGAGATGCTGCTGCGTATAAACCAATTGATTTTTTTCTTTCCGATAGGACTGGCGGGACATTCCAATCTCTCCTCCCAGTGTTTATCACTTTTAAAATTTCACAAACGGAATTGAAAAAACCTTACTGTATTCTCAGTATAAATGAATCAGGAATAAAAAGAAATTTCGAAAATTTCCATAGGTCCTATGTTGTAGATAGCAGGATGCGATTTTAGAGAAATGCACTCCTTTTTTTCTGGACAGATTGTTCGGGCTAATCATAAAAGCCTCCCTGAAGCTGATTTGGGGAGGCGGTTCCTAAACTTTAAAATGCAATCCTTGCTCAGCAAGAGCCTTTCGCAGAATTCCCAACGCTTTTGGTCCGAAACCATGCAAGTCAAGCAACTCCTTTTCAGTGGCTGACGTCAGATCCTGGAGCTGGTGGTAGCCCGCAGACAATAGTGCACGTTGTGCAGGCTTGCCGATGTTTTTGGGGAAATCTGGCTCAATGCCATTTGTTTTTTTCTCCATTAGATTCCCTCCTCTTACTTGACGAGTGCTGTACTTATATTAGCTCCACATTCCAGGTAGGCCTTAAGACAAGTTAATGTGTAAACCCAGCCTTCTTTGTTGTCGATCAGCTCAGTTACGAATAGTTTATCAGCATTGTCACAGAAAGAGTATGTTTGAAAATCAAAATAACGGAGAAATAGTAAGTGAAAATGTTTTTATCGATATTCTGTTTCTGGCTTCAGCAAACAGACTTAGGATAGATTAAAAGGAGGCGGCTGCAATGCAGCAAGTGTTGTTCATTCACAGTGCCGGTCCTCAAGAGGAAAATCAGGGTAGTACGGGATTGCAGCAGTACCTGCAAGATGAATTAGGAAATGCTTACCAGGTGATTGCTCCAAAAATGCCGGATCCGAAAAATCCACAATATGCAGAATGGAAAAAAGTATTGAAAAAAGAGGTTGCTTCTTTGGAAGATGGAGCCGTATTGGTTGGTCATTCCATTGGAGGTTCGGCTTTATTGAAGTTCCTATCAGAAGAAGAGCTGGGAAAGTCGTTTGCCAAAGTCATCACGATTGCGGCACCTTTTTGGGGCATTGATGCAGATTGGGAAAAAGAGGATTTTGCGTTGGCGGATGATTTTGTTTCCCGAAACTCGCTTTTGCCAGAGGTTGTCCTTTTTCATAGCATCAAAGATGAAATCGTGCCTTTCAGCCATCTGGAAAAATACATGGAAAACATGCCAAGTGCAACAGTGAAGCAACTTGCAGGAAACGAACACGTTTTCCAAGAAGGACTTAGGGAGTTGGCGGAAGAAATTCGACGGGATTGAATAAGACACACCTGCTAGCTGCTTAGTATAGCGGGTGTGTCTTATTATCTAGAAAAACAACAGATTCAACAGAATCGTTAAGACAATCGAGAGAATGATTGAAATAAGCAGGCTGCCCATGCAGGAGATTCGCATATTCATTCCACCTTCACCTTCTTTAAGGATAATATCAATTACCCGAATAGAAGAGGGGGCTAAACCTTTCCTGCTGGAACATTTTACTCGATGAACTGGAGATCACTTATCCAAGTAGAGAGGTGTGCTTTAGTGGCAGCATTTAAAGCAGAATCTATGTCCTTCAGTAAATTTACGCGGTACTCTGCGTTATTCGAACTGTTAACAAATGTTGTTGTAAAAGCTGGATTCTTTAGGGTTATGGTACTCGAATCGGCTGTCACCTCTTTTTCGATATCCAAATGAAGGATTGCGCCAATTTGGCGATCCAATTCGTTTTGTCCGGAAAGGAAATTTCCAAGTGAATAAATGACGAATGCTTTACGGCCATCTGCCGTCTCAATCCATTCAGGCGGCTGCAGCACATGGGGGTGATGGCCTAAGATGATATCAGCGCCATTCTCAGCAGAAAAACGGGCAAGTTCAATCTGTTCTGCGTTCGGCATCTTTTTGTATTCTTCTCCGAAATGGAGGCTCAATACGACCACGTCGGATAATTCTTTGGCACGCTTTAAATCCTGCTGAATAAGTAAAGGATCGATGCGGTTAACCAAGTAGTCTTTTCCGGCCGGTGTTTGTATACCGTTTGTTCCGTACGTATAGGACAAAAAAGAAAAGGTGATCCCATTCCGGGTCATTAAAGTTACTTCTGCACGATCTTCGGCAGATAAATAAGAGCCGGTATGGACCATTTCTATCCGGTTCCAGTAGCGTATGGCATTTTCTACGGCTATCAGGCCTCGGTCCAACGTATGATTATTTGCTAATGACACCACATCTACACCCGCATTTTTCAGCGCATCGCCTACTTCATAAGGGCTGTTGAAGTTTGGATAGGAAGAGAGGCCGATTTCGCTTCCGCCAATTAGGCTTTCGGAATTAGCGATAGTGATATCTGCACTTTCCAAAAATGGCATTACGTTTTTTAACATGGGATCAAAATCGTAGCCAGTTGAAACTTGCGCATCTCTATATACACGATCATGGATCAAAATGTCTCCAACAGCAGACACTGACGCTGAATGGGTCATGGTCAATTCCAAAGGAGATGTAGCAACAGGAAGTTTTCGATCTTCGTAGAGGGCAAGGGGCTGTTCTTCAGCGACTGTAACATTGTCGATGGTGCATCCAGTAAGCAAAAGAACGGCTGCAGCTAAAAGTAGAAAAATGGACTTTGGACTGGGGTTCACTAGTATCACTCCTTGTGTTTAGTGAATCCTGAATATTTTCTATATACATCAGATAAATATTGCTTGCTGTTAGTTTAAGCATTGTAAAAGCTAAAGCATCTGCTACTTATAGATTACTACGGTTATGTCATTTTAACTAGATAGGCGAAGCTCTTTTTTAAAACTATTTTGCTCTTGAGTTTTAGAACAATACCTTTGGAAGTGATGCTAGAACAGAATAGCGAGCATTGCTGTTACGACAAAAAAAGAAAACCCGCTTATCGGCATGAAACCGATAAGCGGGTTTTCTAAAAGTATTATAGGGGCTGCTTTTTTTGTGGCCGATCTTTAAAAACCAGATATTTGATCATAAAAAAACTGGCTGAAAAAGAAGCGAACATAGCCAAGCCTTTTGACAGGTTATGGCGAATCCAGACAGGCATGCCTATGGATTGAAACAGTAAATTAAAAGCAAGGAAAACGATATTATTGATCAGCAGACTGAACAACCCCTGCAGAAAAAAGCCTAAGCGCTGTTTCGTGCTGCCTTTGGCCGCATGGCGAAACGTAATCATGGAATTCCAAATATAACTGTTGCTTACTGCCAAACCATAAGCAAAGGTGTTAAAAAGCGTTAAAGTAACACCGTGGTTAGTCGGATGTAACAGCAGCAGCAAATTAAGCGAGCCAATGTCAACAGCAGCGTTGGAGATGCCGATTACTGTAAATTGAAGGGTTTGGATAGGAGTCCGACGCTTTTCGCTGTTCTCCATAGCATCCCTCTGTTCTCCGGGAATTCCGGTTTTTCTTATTCCGCAGCCTGGTAGGGATTGACTGCTTTTGCTTCAACAATCTGGCTGTATAGATCCCGGATTTGTTCAGCGGCGGCAGCCCAGCCCAATTCAGCTACATCAGCAACAGCCTGCTTGGCCAATTGGTTGCGAAAACTTGAGTCTTCCAGCAGACGGATGATTTTTTTAAAACTCTCCGGATCTGTTGAATCGTAGAGCAGACCGTTTCTTCGATCTGTAACCTGTTCCTTAGTGGGTCCACTTTCTGCTGCTACTACCGGCAACCCGGAAGCCATCGCTTCCATGATAACCAAGCCTAGAGTTTCGGTAGTGGAGGGGAAGACAAATGCATCTGCTGAAGCAAAAGCCGAAGCAAGTTCATCGCCATGAATGAAACCGGTAAACACTGTCCGTGTACCGCTAAAGTGATTTTCAAGCTCTTTTCGGTGAGGTCCGTCTCCGACAATGGCAAGACAGTACCGGTCTGAAACTGTTAAGACATCCCGTATTTTTTCGATTTCTTTTTCAGCAGACAAACGGCCGACATAGAGAAGAAGGATTTTATCTTCTTGCCCTCCAGCTAATTTCAAGCGCATATCCCTTGTGTAATGACGAGGATTAAATCGCTCTGTGTCAACTCCTCGCTTCCAGACCTGCATCCGTTCAAAACCTTTGTCCTTCAACTCTTCCAAAACTGTATGGGATGTGCATAGATTAAGATCCGCTTTGTTGTGCATCTTTTTCATGAACCACCACATCAGCCAGTCCAATTTACCAAGCTTGTAATAGGCCATATATTGAGGGATGTTGGTGTGGTAAGAGGCAATTAAGGGAATATCCAAGTTTTTAGCATAATTAACACCGGAATATCCGACAACAGCTGGATTCACGACATGAACGATATCCGGATCAAATTCTGCCATATATTTTTTGACAATGCGATTCGGAAAAGCAAATTTTTTGGAGCGGTAAAAAGGAAACGCATAAGCGGGTACGCCCCTTACGATGGCTCCGTCAAACTCTTTTACTCCAAGGTCTGGGGCAATGATTTGAATTTCGTGCCCATCCTGGTGAAGCCAGCGAATACAGGCTGTCAGTCTTGTAACGATGCCGTCGGTAGAAGGCAAAAAAGTCTCAGTGACGATCATGATCTTCATAGAAACAGCTCCCAACGTTAAAGTTCACTGTGTCAACCGCTGATTACTTCCATGTAACGGTTGGCAGAACGTTTTCTTTGATGACACGATCTTTGTGTTTGATAACTGTTTTTAAAATTTCACGGATGACATCGTCCGTCAATAGATGCGGCTTTAATCCAAGGTCCAGTAAACTTGTGTTGACTGCCTCATAGAAATGTTCTTCCTTTTCCACTCGAGGATTTTCCAAGTGGGTAAGTGCCGCAGTGAATCCCTCTTCTGCAGCTACTTTTTGAACCATTTGGGCCAGTTCTAATACCGAAAACTCTTCGGTAAACTGATTGAACACCCGAAACTCCCCGGCATCGGCAGGATGTTCAGCCGCAATTTCAATGCACCGCACAGTGTCTTCGATATTCAAGAAGCCGCGTGTCTGACCGCCTTTTCCATAAACAGTCAAGTCATGCCCAATTGCAGACTGGATAATAAAACGATTCAACGCAGTTCCGAATACAGAATCATAATCCAAGCGATTGGCCAGGATCGGATCCAGTTCAGTTTCTTTTGTTGAAAGGCCGTACACTACGCCTTGATTCAAATCGGTTGCCCGAATTCCCCAAATCCTGCAAGCAAACATGATATTGTGGCTGTCGTGAACTTTGGAAAGATGATAGTACGACCCAGGCTGCTTAGGAAATGGCAACCGGTCTTTCCGGCCTTTATGTTCGATATCCAAATAACCTTCTTCAATCGGTATATTAGGAGTTCCATATTCGCCCATGGTTCCAAGTTTGATCAAATGGCAATCCGGAACAATATCTTTTATGCCATAGAGCACATTAAGTGTTCCGACCACATTATTGACCTGTGTATAAACTGCATGCTCTCGGTCAATCATGGAATACGGGGCAGATCGCTGCTCTGCGAAATGGACAAATGCCTCAGGCTGTTCTTTTTCAAGAACGCTTTTCAAGAAGTCGAAATCCTGCAGATCGCCCTCATATGTAGGTATTTTTTTGCCGGTCAGTTCCTGCCATTTGGCTACTCGCTCTTCGAGACTGGCAATCGGTGTAATTGAATTCGAACCCAGTTCTTCATCAATATGCCTTCTGACCATGCTGTCGATAATTGAAATGTCATGACCTTTTTGAGATAAGTACAAGGCGGTAGGCCAGCCGCAAAATCCGTCTCCACCAGCTACAATAATTTTCATCAAAAATTCCCCCATTCCAGCAATTTGTCTGTTCTCAATTATTTCTCTACCAACTCAAGTGATACCTCTAATTAATATCGGAAATTTCAGAATAAATTATATATCTTTTGTACCACTTTCACCTGAAAAATAAACATAAAGGGAGGCGCCAACAGGAATTGTAAAAGGCAGTTGGGCATCTGTTGAGGTCTTGAATTAAATTCTTGTACAATTCTTTACAGAATAATTTGCAGCAATACAGTAATCATGACTAGACCCGCAACAAAAGAAGGGTAGCTGCTGTTTTTTTCAACGGGCAGTTCATCATTTAAAATATTTAAGATGACGCCTCCCGTGAGGAATGCGGAAAAGAAAGCAATATTCAGCTCACTAGTCTCAGTGAAATTATAGAGCAGCCAGCCTGCCAACACTGCAGCAGCCAATACCCAACGTCCAATGTTTGTATATAAGTCTTCGTGGGTCAGGTGCAGTACGCGATTATTGGCGATAAAGTGAAAAGAAAAGACAATAAAGTAAATGAAGTAATCGGCGAGATTATCACCGCTCAAATCAATCAACAAGTATCCGATCAGCATGTTGTATAAAGAGAACGAAACAATTTCAAGTGCGAATACCGGTTTGCTCGGTCTCGTGAGGTCATTTTCTTTTTCATTTCTTTGTTGTGATTTATCATTTAGTTGGCTGATGCCATAGAAAAAAGCAATACCGATGAGAGTAGCTAAATAAGTAACAAAGTCCAAGCTCTCAAGCCATCCCGTCAATTGCGCTTCTTCAGCAACTTCCTGGTAATGCGTTAATTCTGGCACTAAATGTAAAAATACATAAGCGATCGATCCGCCGGAAACAAATGACATTAACCTATTTTTACGCTTTCGGTCGAGAAACTTAATATAGTTCGTGAAAATATGAATAAGCATAAAACCGATAATAAATGCCAAACTTAAGTAGAACATCAAAGCACCTCCCAATCGTTCAGTTAAAAAATGTATACCCGAATCTTCGGAATGAACCGCATTGTGTTGCAGGAAAAAGCGCAGTATATAAAAAGAATTGTGATTTTTTCTGAGTTCTTCTAGAAAACAATGACAAAGAGCGTATGCTGCCGTTTATTTTGGGTATATATAAATTACTCATATCGAAATTATTCGTACTTAAAGCAGAATGGAGAACCGCTATGGACTTATTGCTTACCATTTTTCTTTTATTGATTTGCCTGCTGATTTCAAATGTTGTAAGCCATTACATCCCTTTTATTCCGACCGCATTGGTTCAAGTGACGTTGGGCATCATTCTGGTGCTGGTTTATGAGGATATTTCCTTCGATATTGAAACCGAATGGTTTTTGCTGCTGTTCATAGCACCATTGTTATTCAACGATGGCAGTCGTTTTCCAAGGGAAGAATTGTGGCGCATGAAAGGGCCAATTCTGGGCAATGCCATCATTTTAGTGCTTTTGACAACAGTTGTGGGCGGCTATTTTATTCATTGGTTGATAGATGAAATTCCTCTTGCAGCGGCTTTTGCATTAGCCGCAATTTTGTCGCCGACGGATCCGGTAGCGGTCAATGGCATTGCACAGCGAATCCGAATTCCCCAGAAAGTGTTGAGTCTGGTGAGAGGGGAATCGCTGATAAATGATGCATCGGGCCTTGTGGCGTTTAACTACGCTGTTGCTGCCGTAGTTACAGGCTATTTTTCTTTGTCAGAAGCAGTATTGGATTTTTCCTATAAATTTGTGGCTGGTGCCTTACTTGGCCTGACCTTAGGCTTGCTGGTCATCGGCATTCGATTGATTTTGCGGAAACAAGGCATCAATGATGTAACTTTTCATACTTTGCTGCAAATCATGACACCTTTCTTGATTTTCATCATTACAGAAGACATTCTTCATGCGTCCGGCGTCATTGCTGTAGTAGTCGCAGGAATTGTGCATTCACTGGTAAGGGAACAGACTGAGACTTTTATTGCAGAAGAACAAGTGGTAACTGAAAATATCTGGACGATTATCCTTTTTATCTTAAATGGAATTGTCTTCCTGCTCCTCGGTTTAAATATTCCGACTTCGATGAGCGGAGTTTTGGAAAATCCGAATGCCAGTCTATGGCTAATTTTTTCTTATGTATTTGCTATCGGCATTATGATTCTCGGCACCCGGTTTATCTGGGCATACTTTTTTTCTGTATATGAATACCATTTCGGCAAAATGGAAGAAGCGGCCAAGCCGAGCCTGAAATTAACTTTATACGTCAGCTTGACTGGAGTCCGTGGGACAGTAACTATGGTCGGTGTATTATCGTTGCCGTTTCTGCTGGCCAATGGAGAGGCTTTTCCAAACCGTTCCCTCATTCTTTTTTTAGCAGCTGGAACAATTCTGTTCACCTTGATCGTAGCAACGATTTTCCTGCCGATGCTCAGTAAAGGACAGCTGGCGGATGGCGAAGATACGTTGAAGATGGATTTGGAGGAAGCACGGAGACGAATTTTGCTGGCCTCGATTAGAAAAATAAAATCTGAAATCACAGAAGAAAACGAAGCGGCTGCCTATGAATTGATGGAGGAATACAAATTGCGCTTCCAGCAAATTCAACCGGAAGAAGATGCAGCAGCACAGGCCAATAAAAAATACCAACGCAAAATGAGGGAAGTCCGCTTAAAAGCGCTGCGGTTTGAACGCAGATACATTCAGGAGCTTTATCGGAAAAAAGACCTGAATCGAGAAATATATGAAGCTTTTGAAAAGTCCCTGGACCGCCGGGAAGAAGTTCTTGCCAATAATGCGCGCTCCACAATGCTGTATTTGCAAGGAAAGCTGATTCGGGCATGGAGGCGCTTCAGAGGTCAAAATCTAAAAGAAGAAGAAACGCGTCTGATTGAATTCCAGGCGGGCCGTGAAATTCAGTTGCAGGCTTTGCAGTCCGCTTTGGTGAAACTTGAGGAATACGCAAGGAAATACAAACCGAAAGAAATCGTGGAAGCAGTCGTCTCGGATTATAAGCAGATGATCAGCCGCTTAAAAAAACCGGAAGCTCTATACGACGAAAAATACGAATTACAGAAAGAGGAATTGCGGGTCATCGTCATGGATATGGGGCGATCTGAAATTTATAGAATGTACGTGGCAGGAGACATTACAAGAGAACAGGCAAAAGAGCTGAGACGCTATATTCACTATATTGAAAGCGTCACTTTACACGAGACCAATGAAATCTAGCGAGACAGCTGTATTTCACTTTATAACCAAAGAGACGCAAGCACAAAAACGGAGATGTCATAAAAGCGGAAAAGAACTCCATTGAAGTGGAGGGCTTTTCCGCTTTTAGCTATGCAGTAAAAGTTGAATTGAATTTTATAGAAAAGGTCAATAAACAAATCAGCCGGCAGTTCCTGATCTCTTTCGTAAGTACAAAATAGACAACAGGGAAAAGGCAATGGAAAGAGCGAGAGAACGATAGAAGTAGGGAGGTCGATAGATGAGTTCTACTCGATTGTTACCAGGAACGGCTGGTACTGCAAGAAAAGCATAATTTGCTTTCTGCACATCAACCTTTTCATCGTTCACTTTTGCCTGCCAGCCAATTCCATAAGGAATGGGCATCACTAGGAAGCTTGCGTCAGCATCGTTTAAATATTCAGCTTCTAGGGTGCTGCCGCGCCACTCGATTCCGTAGCTTCCAGGGTTTTCTGCTGCTTCTGCAGCGAGTACCTGATAATTCTCTTGGTAAACAGCCAGCTCGGTCAGTTCGTATTGGCCATTGGGCACACGTATTCGGATAGTATCGTCAGCAGGTATCCGGATCGTTAAATCGTCTACGAAAGTTTTATAGACAGACTGATTTGATTTTCGGGACGTCTCATACGCATTCACCGTCAATGGGAAGAGACCGTCAGGGGATTGTTTTATCAAATGAAACGAAACGTATAAATCATTTTCAGGAGGAAGATTTGTATTCAGCAAAAGATCAAGTCCGCCAGACTCGCCTGTAACGGTTAAAATTTCCTGTTCAAAATGGGCTTGTTCAGTTTGGACTTCAAACGGCAGTTCCGGCAGTGCCGGGGGCAAAGGAGAAACATTTTCCGGATCTTCCAAAATGACACCCGTCAGCATCGCATGTTCACGCCGCAAGGTTGATTCGCCAGCAAGCGAATCTTCGCTATAAATCTTAGAAGCCCCTCTAATAAACGGCAAGGGCAGTTGATTTTCAAAAACCGCATAATTGACAGAGCTGAGCAGTTCTTCGAATTCTGCTGGCACGTTCGGATCCTCTTTTTCTGTAATGATGTAATTTGCCCTTAGCAGACTGTGCAGATTTGTCCGATTCCCGAGCGTTGCATAGCGGCTGACGCTTTCTCTGCCCATATCAACTTCCAAATCATACAAATAGAACTGCAGAATTTCTTTATTTAATATGCTGGAATACGCACTCACTCCACTAAAATTCTGGACCATAGGTGTATTGTTGCGAATGCCTTCCATCCAGTCCACACGGTAAAAGGAATTTCCTTCTTGCAGGCGGATCGCTTTAAGCAAGGCTGTGATTTCGGAATCGTTATAATCGGAACCGGTAATGAATTGTTCTGTTACGAACTGGGTGTTTCCACTCTTTACTAATAGGACATACTGAAATCCATTGACTGAAAAAATTAAGGTAGTAATGATGAATAATGCTGCAATAGCTTCTTGCGATTGGCTCTGGACCGCACGAAGAAGCAAAATGGCTGTGAGCAAAACCGTCCCCATAATAGCAAGGTATAAAGGAAATTGAACCGTAGCACCTTCTGTAATCAAAGCGAGTCCAAGTTGAATTGCACTTGCCAGCACCCCAAGAAGGAGCAGTCCGATTGCCAGAGCTTGTCCGATTTTCGAATTCTTTTGTAATGCTATTCCATATAAAATATAGATCAGCAGCGCGATACCCAGAAAAATGAAAAGCAGAGGCCGTGGAACGCCAATCGTTTGATCGACGAACGCAAAAATTGTATAAACAAGCAAAGCGAGGATGCCGGCCGGAAGAAGGTGCAGAACTCTAATGCTCGCCAGTTTACTGTATCCTGCAGCTACTGCACCTCCGGCCGCAAATGAAATGAAGTATTCCCAACGGTTCTGAGGAGCGGAAAAGCCGTTGAATACACTGGCGATTTTCGGACTGTAATGAAAAACAGTTCCCACTAAAACAAACAAGGAAAAAAAGCGAAACAGACGGTTGCGGAAGAGCGGGAAAACAAATAGCAGGACGACGAATGCGGCAGGCAAGATAATAAAGCTGCTGGTGAACAATACATTATCCAGCCAGGAAAACCAAGGGATGTCATGCTGATAAGCTGGCCGGTGGTTATTGAAGAAGGCATACACAGCAGGAATGAACGATATAGCGCTTATCCCAGCCCCCATGAATCCACAAATAAAAAGAGTGCAGAGGGCGAGCTGCCGCGGTGTTTCATTCGCTGTCAAAGGAGTATACACACGCATAATAGTATAGAAAGAGATAAGTAAAATGTTCACATAGGCAAAATAGAAATTATCGAACATTGAAACCGCAATGGCGAAAAGAAAGCAGCCTCCGCGATTTTCACGGAATACTTTTTCCACTCCTAACACGAGGAGCGGCAGCCACAAGTAGGCATCAGCAAAAAATTCCCAATAGACAGCATGCCGGAAATACATACTTGAAAGTCCGTAGACAGCAGCGCCTAGCAAGGCGGCAACCTGCTTGAAACCGAAGTAATGAAAAACATGATAAGTGATAAAAAGTATTGCGGCTAAACGGAAAATATGGATAAAGACCGCGGCATGGGCCCAAAATAATTCATCGGGTTCTGATATCAAGCCGGCGGATTCGAGCAGAAATACAAACGCAGTGGTCACAATAAAGACAATGGAAGTGGAAAAATAATAGGAGAGTTCACTGTATATGCCGCTGCCCAATCCAAAGAATGACGAATAGAAAAACTCCCCTTCGGTGTAATGCCGGTATAGAAGTGTTTTAAAGGGAAGCATTTGTGACAGCCCGTCATTTGGACCGACCATGAATCGGTTATTGATCCACTCCTTTAAATAGATAGCGTGTGCAAGACTGCTCAACAAAAGGAAAAAAGCAACGAGTTTACAGGTGTAAAAAAATCCTCGCATGAGACCCCGCCTTTGTCGTTCGAATTGGACAATCTTTCAGTTTTAGGAATGCCTGGATGGTTTTTATCAATTCTACCTTTTTCAGAAAGGGTTTTGTACTTTTTCGTTGAATCTTTATTAATAATAGGAGAAGGAGGAATGAATGATGATCACTCGGTATTTACAGAATGGATTGCAAGGAAAGTACGCCCACTATCAGACGGATATGCTGTTTAATGGCCTCAGCTGGGAGATGGCGGGAGAAAAGCCTGAGGGCAGTCCGCATTCAGTGTGGGAACTTTTATTTCACATGAATTATTGGCAGGATTTTATACTTGCAGAGATGCACGAAGAAAAAACAGAAAGCCCTGAGGACCTATCCGAATCATGGCCGAGCTCTCCATTTCCTTCGAATGAAAAAGAATACACAGACGCTGTAACCCAGTTTTTGAAAAGCTTGGGTCGAGCAACGCAGCAAGCATCAAAAGATTCATTGGAAGAGGGTCTCGATGGAAGAAAAAGAACTTCGGCGGATTTGCTGATGGTTCTGATCAATCACAATAGTTATCATGCCGGCCAGGTTGTATTTGCGCGCAAATTGATCGGTGCCTGGCCACCGCCTGACGCAGAAGAAAAAGAAGAATAGAATATTATGGTGAAATGAAAAGCTTAGCCGATTTTTACTGTCTAAGCTTTTTGACACGTTTTGCAATAAGGACGATTGTTATTTCTGCTGTATTTGAACTAATCAACCGAATAAAAATAAAAAATCAGAATATTTAGTTGAAACCTATTGTAAAGCGCTTACATATTCTTTATACTAAGGTATATCGGTTTAGTAAACCGATATACCCATCGCATAGAGTTTGGAGAAGATTCAAATGAAGACAATTACAATGGCAACAGTAGCGCAACATGCTCAAGTTTCCAAGAGCACTGTCTCCCATTTCTTGAATGGCCGATATAGTCATATGAGCGATGAAACGAAAAAGAGGGTAGAAAAATCGATAAAAGAATTGGATTATCGCCCGAATATTTTAGCAAGAAGCTTAAAGCAAAAAACGACAACGACAATCGGAGTCATTGTAGCAAACAGCCTGCATACCTTTTCAGCTCAGGTCATCAGATCAATTGAAGACATTTGCAATAAAGCTGATTTTCATCTAATTGTCTGCAATGCAGACAACGATTCCATTAAAGAACAAAAATATATCGACATGCTGCGCGCTAAACAAGTCGATGGAATGATCATTTTGCCGACCGGACATAATGAAGCTATTTATAATGACATGGTCGACAGCAATTATCCGGTAGTTTTTGTAGATCGCACTTTACCGAACGTCGCCATCCCGTCAGTCATGGTAAATAATGAGATGGCTTCTAGACTTGCAGTTCAGCATTTTATCGATAGCGGGTATCGAAAAATTAGTATCATCACGAATGAAATTGATGCCATCGCACCGCGGATTGAAAGAATTGTTGGATATAAAAAAACTTTGGATAGCAATGGGTTAAAGATAGAAGAAGACTATATTAAAGCGCTAGAAATTCAGCATGTGCAGCAAGGGGTTAAGGAATTGCTGGAGCTTGAAGAGCCTCCACAGGCCATACTAGCTGGAAATGACTTAACTTTAATAGAAATTTTAAAATACCTTAAAAGCCAAAACTTGAAAATTCCTAAAGACATGGCGGTAATCGGCATTGACGATGTTTCATTTGCATCATTTTTTGAGCCTGCATTGACCATTGTAGAGCAGCCTGCCTTTGATATAGGGAAAAAAGCTGCAGAACTTTTAATGGGTAAAATACAGAAAGAGGGTCAAGTGGGCCAATCTAAAATGTATCTTTTTGAACCTGAATTAGTAATTAGAAACTCTTGCTGACCGTGGTTTTTACTATTTGAAAGGAGTGAGCAGATGAAATTTCAGCTAGCCCTGGATCGTTTAACTAAAGAAGAATGCTTTGCTATTCTCGAGGAAACAGCCCTTTACATCGATTGGATTGAAGTAGGAACAGGAGTTATTAAGGAGTATGGCATGTCGATTGTCCGTGACATTAAAGCAGCTTACCCTCAAAAAATTCTGGTGGCGGATATGAAGACCTGTGATGCAGGAAAGCACGAAGCGCTCCAAGCCTTCGAAGCAGGTGCGGATATAATGACAGTTATGGCATTTTCAGCTGATAAAACAATAATAGATGCTTTAGAAGCCGCGAAAAAATCGAACAAACGTGTAATGGTCGATTTATTAGGTGTGACAGATTCGCACCGCCTGAAGGAGCTGCAAAGGATGGGAGTAGATCTTGTCGGTTTGCATCACGGAAAGGATATGCAGCTTGAAAAAGAGATGAGCGGCGATCTGTTGATGCTGGCGCAGGGATCAACTGATCTGGAAGTAGCAATAGCTGGGGGCATCACTAAAGAGTCGCTTCCCGCTTTACTGGATAAAAAGCTTACTGCATTAATAATTGGAAGCGCCATCACAAAAGCTGCAAATCCCGGACAGGAAGCGAAAGAAATGAAGGAGGTGGCAAAGCGTTTTGAGATCGATCATCCAACAAGTAGCTGAAGAAATTACAACAGTCTTATCGAATGTAGATGAACATGAAGCAATTCAATTATCAGCTCAGCTAAAGGCGGCGAAACGTATTTTCGTATACGGGGAAGGACGCTCCGGCTTAATGGGGAAAGCTTTTGCAATGCGTTTGATGCATGGTGGATTTCAGGTTTTTGTAATTGGGGAGACGATCACACCAAGTATTGAAGAAGGCGATTTGTTGGTGGCTATCTCGGGATCGGGATCTACAGAAGCTATCCTGCAATTTGCTTCAAAAGCTAAAGAGTCAGGGGCTAAGGTTTCACTGGTGACAACCAATAAAGAATCACAAATCGCAGCGATTTGTGATGGGGTATTGAATATTCCAGCCGCCACTAAACAGCGGCGGCCCGAAGAGCCTGCAACAATCCAGCCGCTCGGAAACCAATTTGATCAATCCGTCCATCTTATATTGGATGCCATCATCATCGGCACATTAGCTGAAAATGGAAACAAAGATGTATATGAGGAAATGACCAGAAGGCATACAAACTTTGAGTGACAGGTAACTTAAGGCTAAGCAACAGGACAATGGGGATTTACGCAATTCAAAATAAGGGGGAAAAGACATGAACAAGAAGATGAAAAAGTTTTTAGTTTTGCCATTGGTTATAGCAGCAGCATTAGCTGGATGTGGAAGTGAAGAATCAGCCGGTGGAGACAGTGGGGCACCAGAAAAAATCAAGCTGATTGCAGCGCATAACCAAACATCGCCAGATAATCCATATCAGGTCGGGTTATTGAAATTCAAAGAAGTGGTGGAAAGCGAATCTGATGGAAATATTGAAGTGGAAGTACATGCTGGGACAATCGGTACAGAAGAATCCGAATTAGTTGAAAAACTGAAGCTGGGGGCAGCGGACGTTGTTTTGGTATCTCCAGGATTTATGACCCAAACGGGCATTAAAGAAGTCGATCTATTCGCTCTGCCTTACCTATTTGACAGCTACGAGCATTGGGAGCAAGTAGTTGATGGAGAGGTAGGGGAAGAAATGGCGACTATTGTCAATGAAAAATCGAATAATGATTTTAAAATCGTGGGTTATTGGTCTGCCGGTGTAAGACATTTCTACGGCAAAAAACCACTTGAATCCATGGATGACTTAAACGGAATGACGATCAGAACTCAGACTTCTGGTGTGGTTTCTGATTACTGGAAGCAAGCAGGCGCTGTCCCTACATCTGTTGCTTGGGGTGAATTGTATCAAGCTTTGCAACAAAATGTAGTTGATTCATCTGAAAACTCTTATCCTTATTTTGTTCAGCAAAACCACCACAAAACTGATAACGGGAAATACGTGACTGAAACAGCTCACGATTACACGACCAGATTCTTGTTGGTGAATGGAAACGATTTTGATTCGTATTCACCTGAGCAGCAAGAAATTATCATGAATGCAGCTGAAGAGTCTGTTATAGCGGAGCGGGAAGCTTTGCTTGCACAAGAAGAAGAATACAAAGAAATCGCAATCACTGATGGTGCCGAAATCGGAGAAATTGACACAGCCCCATTTGCCGAATTGGCAAAGCCGCTCCAGGAGCAGGCAGCCAAGGACATGGGTGCGGAAGAAATGTATCAGAAGATTGTAGAACAAAAATAATTCCATGATTATTGAAAGGGAGAAGCAGCTGGTCTATTCTCCCTTTCAATCTTTTAATGAAAGGATGGTACCATGATAAAAGTCTTAGAGAAGGCGCAAATGACGTTTGGGGTAATCACCTTATCTATATTTTTTATTGCCATCATCATTCAAATTGTTTCCAGACACATGGGTGTTGCCATCATATGGACTGAAGAAGTGGCAAACTATTCATTTATTTGGTCTATTTTTATGGGGGCAGCGGTTATGGTCAACCAACGGGAACATTTTAGCTTTGATTTTTTGACGATTAAATTAAAGGGCAGAAAAAAGACAGTATTGGTATTGGTAATCGATACGATAATTTTACTTTTTGCGCTGGCGATTTTGTATTTTGGAATTGAAGCGGCACAAACTTTTTGGGATTATAATTGGGTTGCCTTACCGGAAATGAAAATGGGCTATGTTTGGATTTCGTTGCCGATTATGGGCTTCACCATGGCCGTTTACACGCTTGGCCATCTCTTCAACGGTTTTAAAGACCTCAAAAATCTGAAAAGGGGGGCTGATGCATGATTGGCATTTTACTTGTTCTGATCTTCCTGGTCCTCATGTTTATTGGTGTTCCAATTGCTTTTGTTATCGGGATTGTGTCATTTATCGGTGTCTTCAGTATTGAGACTCTTCCAGAAGTGACCGTGCCAATCAGAATGTTGAATGGCATCGATTCTTTTGTACTATTGGCTGTACCGTTATTTATCCTAGCAGCAAATCTGATGAATCACGGAAAAATATCACAAAAATTGATTGATTTGTCCCTTTCAGTTGTAGGTCACATTAGAGGTGGGTTGGCGCATTCCAATATTTTGGTATCAATGATTTTTGCCGGCGTTTCCGGGGCGGCTCAAGCGGATACTGCAGGAGTCGGGAAAATCCTCATTCCTAATATGAAAAAACAAGGGTATGATACGGACACTGCAGTCGCAGTTACAGCTGCATCTTCCACAATCGGCGTCATCATTCCGCCGAGCATTCCGATGATTATCTTTGCAGGATTAACAAATGCTTCAATTGGTGCCTTGTTCCTTGGCGGAATTGTGCCGGGCATTTTAATTGGCGTCGGGATGATGACGTTCATTTACATCATGGCTCTGAAAAGAGGCTATCCACGATCTGAAAGAGCATCTATGGGAACATTTTTAAAGCTGGTTTTTGAAACATTGCCAGCCTTATTGACGCCGGTGATTATTATCGGCGGGATTATTACTGGATTCTTTACTGCAACGGAAGCGGCAGCAGTAGCTTCTCTTTATACATTGGTAATCAGTATGTTTTATTACAAAACCTTGAAGGTGTCTGATTTGCCGGGGATTTTGAAAGACACTTTGGCACTCAGTTCATTGTCGTTATTTGCTTTAGCGGCAGCAAGTGCCCTTGGTGAATTGATGAGCTATTACCAATTGTCAGTTGTAGCCCAGCAGTTCTTTGTTGATAATATTGGAACTAAATGGTTGTTCATTCTGATCATTATCGCATTCTTCCTGTTTATCGGTACCTTCATGGATGCCATTCCAGCGATGATTTTGTTTGTTCCCATCATTTTGCCGACCGCTACTTTATTCGAAATGGATCCGGTCCATTTAGGATTAATCGTCGTTATGACTTTGGCGATTGGTTTGATCACTCCACCTTATGGTTTATGTCTGTTGCTGGCGGCAAAAATTGGCGGTCTAAGCATAGAACGTTCATTAGTGGCGGTATTGCCTTATATCTTGATTGTGATAGTGGTACTGCTGTTCGTGGCTTTCTTCCCGGACATTGCATTCTTTTTGCCAAAGATGATTAATCCAGGTCTATTCTTGTAAAAATACATTCCATAAAGAAAGGAAGATTTCATGGTTTCAAGAGAAGTATTATCGAGCACCGGTTCACTTATGTTGGTAAGAGTTAATTTAGCGGAAGGTTTTACAGGAGACGTAGATCAGCATCCGCAAGAGCAGATCAGTTACATCGAAAAAGGCATTGTGGAGTTTGAAGTAGGAGGCCAAAAAACGCTGTTGCATCAGGGGGATGCCCAATACATTCCTTCTAATGTAAAACACCAAGTAAAGGTGATTGAGGAATGTGTCATCTTGGATGTTTTTACTCCTGTGCGTCAAGATATTCTTGACCAGCAGAAATAAGCATGGAAAAGGAGAGAGGAATCTCTCCTTTTTTTGTATTTTCTGATTCACTATTATTTACAGATAGGATGAGTGTGAGATGAAGAAGCAGCAAATAGGGATTATCGGGTTAGGGGTTATGGGCGGCAATTTGGCTTTGAACATAGAAAGTAGAGGATTTTCGGTATCTCTCTATAATCGTTCCTACGAAAATACAAACTTTTTTTTGAAGAACAAAGGATCGGGAAAGCGGTTTACAGCATTCGACAAACTGCTGGATTTTGTAGAGTCATTGGAACGTCCACGCAAAATATTAGTAATTGTAAAAGCAGGAAATCCCACGGACGAAGTCATTGAATCATTGCTGCCTCACCTTGATGCTGGAGATATTCTGATGGATGGAGGAAATTCACATTTTCAGGATACTGTGGAAAGAAGCAAGCAATTAAAAGAACAGGGCATTCATCTTATGGATATTAGCTTCTCCGGCGGAGAGAAAGGGGCCTTGGAAGGACCAGCTATACTGCCAGGCGGAGCAAGAGAAGCATTTGCACAAGTAGAGCCGCTGCTAACTGTAATTTCGGCAAAAAAAGATGGACGTCCCTGTTTTACTTATTTAGGGCCAAGCGGCACCGGCCACTATGTGAAAATGGTGCATAATGGTATTGAGTACAGCGATATGCAATTAATAACAGAGGCTTATTTCATTTTAAAGCAAGTGGTTGGGCTAAAGACAGCTGAGCTTCACGAAGTGTTCAAAGAGTGGAATGAAGGGGAATTAAATAGTTACTTAATCGAAATTACAGCCGATATTTTTACTGAAACAGATCCAGATACCGGCAAAGCGCTGGTGGAGGTGATCCTGGATACTGCTGCCCAAAAAGGAACCGGTAAATGGGCAAGCCAGAACGCATTGGATTTAGGTGTACCGTTATCAATTATTACCGAAGCTGTTTTTGCCCGGGTGATGTCTTCTTTGAAAGATGAACGGGTTCATGCCAGCCAATCCATTGATGGACCGCCAAAAAGACCATTAGACAACAATAAAGAAGAGATGATTGAAGCGGTAAGAAAGGCGCTTTATATGAGTAAGTTGTGCGCTTATAGCCAGGGGTTTTCACAACTGGCAGCAGCTTCTGAAGAATATGGCTGGAAACTGCCTTATGGAGAAATTGCCATGACTTTTAAAGAGGGGTGCATCATTCGAGCGCAGTTTCTGGATAATATTATAAATGCTTACGAACGGGATCCCAAATTGAAGAATCTATTGCTGGATCCATTCTTTAAAAATTTGGTGGAAAGATATCAACCAGCATTGCGCCAAACTTTGTCGACTGCAATTCAGCATGGCATTCCAGTACCGGCCTTGTCGAGTTCGATGGCTTATTTTGATAGTTATAGGACGGCTAATTTGCCAGCCAACTTATTGCAGGCACAAAGAGATTATTTTGGTGCCCATACTTACAAAAGAACTGATAAAGAAGGTTCTTTCCATACAGATTGGCTTAAATTGAATTTATAACAAACTAGAGAAGGGGTGGAAGTCATGGAAGATATGGCAGATGCAAAGAAAAAAGAAGTTGGTGAAAAAGCGGTTGATTACATCAAAGACGGAATGATAATAGGATTGGGATCTGGCTCCACTGTCTACTGGATGCTGAAAAAACTAGGGGAACGTGTAAAAGAAGGCTTAACTGTCAAAGGGGTGCCGTCGTCTTTAAGAACAGAGGGGTGGGCGAAAGAATTCGGTATTCCCTTAACAACGCTTTCAGAATCCCGGCACTTGGACTTGGCCATCGATGGAGCAGATGAAGTGGATCCTTCCTTTAATTTGACCAAGGGAGGAGGAGGATCATTGCTGCGGGAGAAGTTGGTGAATGATGCAGCCGATCAATTGATCATCGTTGTGGATGATAGTAAGTTGGTTGATCGGCTTGGGGCATTTCCCTTACCGGTTGAAATCGTTCCATTTGGTTGGGAAAATACTGCAGAAAAAATAGCGGACTTACAATGTCAGCCAAAACTCAGAAGAGAGAGTGGAGAAGTTTTTGTCACCAATAACGGCAATTATATTGTGGATTGTCAATTCGCTGAAATATCCGACCTACATGCCCTTCATCGGAATTTAAAGCTGATCTTAGGAGTCGTTGAAACAGGGTTATTTATCAATATGGCGAATATCGTCTTGGCAAGTGGAGAAAACGGAGTAAGAATACTCGAAAAGGAGGAGCTCCATGAGTGAAATAGAAGTCTTTACCTTAGGCGAAACAATGGTTGTCTTTCAGCCTGAACAAATGCAATCTCTCGAGTATGTTCAGCAATTTCCAAAACGGATTGGCGGAGCCGAAACTAATGTGGCGATTGGGTTAAGCCGCTTAGGACATAGAGTCGGTTGGTTCAGCAAGCTAGGAGAAGATTCATTTGGCCAGTATGTCTATAAATCGGTCAGGGGAGAAGGCGTTGAGACGTCATCTTGCATTTTTACTGATCAAGCAGCAACCGGTGTGCTTTTTAAAGAGCAACTGTCACCAGAAGACATGAACGTCTATTATTACCGGAAAGGTTCAGCAGCAAGTTTGATGGAACCGGGAGATCTTGATGAAGCATATATTGCTCAGGCAAAAATTCTTCATATCACAGGAATTACGCCTGCTTTAAGTGATGCGTGCTACAGAACGGTCATGGAAGCCATCAGAATTGCCAAAAAGCATGGACTGACCATTGTATTTGATCCAAATCTGCGGTTGAAATTATGGACTGCAGAAAAAGCAAAGCGCATATTGAATGAAATCGCCATGCATGCGGATGTGATTTTACCTGGCCTTGATGAAGGGCAATTTATGACCGGTAAAGAAAAAATAGAGGATGTGGCAGAATCATTAAATGATGGAAAAGACAAAACCATCATCGTAAAAATTGGCAGTAAAGGAGCGTATGTGCATACCCGAGAAGAGCAATTCATCGTTGATGGATTCCCAATTTCTCAAATAATGGATCCAGTAGGAGCAGGTGACGGGTTTGCAGCAGGAATCATCAGCGGCATTTTAAAACAGGACTCCTTAAAACAAACAGTCAAACGCGCCAACGCAATCGGGGCAATGGTGATGAAAGTAAAGGGCGATTTTGAAGGATTGCCAAATTCTGCAGCAGTGGAAGATTTTATTGATCCCGTGAATGAGTGGAAGGATATTAAACGCTGAAGAATTACTGGCGATACCATTTAAAACGAAATGCATATAAAGAAAAATACAAAAAAGTCGGTGCCTATTTATGGCACCGACTTTTTGTTAGGTCTCTTTCAGTAAAGAGAAGCTATAGCCCTGTTCTTTAATGGCTTTAATCAATTGGGGAAGAATGGCAACCGTCTGCTCTAATTCATGCAGCAGGATGATAGCGCCATCCTCCAAATTTTCCGTAACGTATCGAACAATTTGATCAGGATCTTCCTTCAGTTCCCAATCCATTGAGGCGATGCGCCACAGGACGGTCGTTAAGTTCAAAGCTCTTGCTGCTTTTAAGGTATTACGGTCATAGCGTCCATAAGGGGGACGGAAATAGACTAGGGGATTTCCAGTAATTTTTTCAATATGGGCCACACTGTTGCGGATATCTTCGTACTGCTCTTCATAAGAAAGTTCAACCAAATTCCGATGTTTCATTGAATGCGTTCCTAGAATATGTCCTTCATCCACCAGACGCTGCCACGGCCTTGATGGATAAAGAAGACGTGATTGCCAAAAGAACATGGCTTGCACATTCTCCTCTTTCAGGATGTCTAATATTTGTAGCAACACTTTGCTTGGACCATCATCAAAACTGAGGACTACGGATTTGTCGCTATGAATTTGATTGAGTGTAATGATTTGCGGATTAGTAGAGTCGTACACGACCCTGGATTGATCAACTGCTCATGGACTTTTAATCATGCAGATCATCTCCTTTCGCTGTTAAATCCCAGCGTCAAAAAATGCGGTTTGCGGGTTGGAAGTATAGGTTTCACGGTATTCGGCATTGTTGAATTTTTCCGGTGGACCGTCAAAAATAAGTTTTCCATCTTTCAATGCCAAAATGCGGGTAGCATAGCGTTTGGCTAATTCAATATCATGGACGTTGATAATCGTCAGTAGATTCAGGCGTTCGTGCATTTCCGTCAACAAAGTGAAAATATGGTTGGAAGTGCCGGGATCCAGACTGGCGACTGGTTCATCCCCTAGTAAAACTTTTGGCTGCTGTGCAAGCGCACGGGCGATGCCGACACGCTGTTTTTGACCGCCGCTTAACTGTTCGACTTTGCGGTAAGTCATTTCTGACAGACCGACATCAGCAATGACTTGCTTTGCCAATGCCAGTTCCTCAGCGGTGAACCAGCCGATTAGATTCTTGAAAGAAGAACGGTAACCAAACATGCCAGTCAGAACATTTTGTATCACACTCAAACGTGGAACTAAGCTGAAATGCTGAAAAATCATGCCCGTTTCCCTGCGTACTTTACGCAATTTTTCTTCATTATGGACAGAAATATCCTTGCCGTCAAAATAAATTTCTCCGCCGGTTGGTTTTTGCAGCCCGTTCAAACAACGGATAAACGTTGATTTTCCCGCTCCGCTTTTACCCAGCACACAGACAAAATCACCTTTGTTAAGGGACAGGCTGATATCAGTCAGTGCTTCAACTTTAGTATCCGGATAATGTACAGATAAATTTTTCACTTGAATCATATAGCCACTCCTTTATATAACGCGATTTCGAATAGTGCTGGCCAAAAAGTCGATAGCAATGACCATAACCATAATGATCAATACATCCAATGAAACAGAAGAATACTGGAAGGTTTTAAAGTCATTGAACAAGCGCTGACCGATTCCACCGCCGCCGATAAAGCCCAGTATAAGGGAAGTACGGATAGCAACTTCAAATCGATAGAAAAACTGGGACAAAACATTTGGCCAAATTTGTGGAAGAATGCTGAAAAGATTTGCCAGCCATTTTTTCGCACCAACTGCCCGCATGGCTTCCTGTGGACCTGGATCGGCAGCTTCAATCAATTCAGAAACCAACTTACCAAAAACTCCTACATTGTGGAACATGATGGCAATAACTGCTGGAAAAGGTCCAAGTCCAAGCGTTGTCAGCAAGATTAGTCCGAAGACGATTTCTGGGATGGAACGGACAAAACTAAGCACGACACGAGTAATATGGAAAAGAAATTTGGAAGGTGCGGTATTGCGTGCAGCCATAAAGCTGATCGGCAAGGCGATCAGTAAGCCAAAAACACTTCCAAGAAAGGCCATCGCCAAGGTCTCGAATGTATCCTCTACCATACCCGGCAGTTTGGAAAAGTCCATCGGCCACCATTGCGACAAGAAATCGATCATATTCCGGAAGTCCTTAAATTTGGAAAGGTCGAATTCCGTAATCCGCATGCTGAAATAAACCAGCACCAGGACGATTATCAATGTAATGAAATTGCTTTTTTTAAACCACAAGCTGATCAACTCTATTCTTCAATGATTCCTTGCTTTATCGCCGCTTGTTTGATGCTTTCGTAATCTGCATTTGTGGCTTCAGTAAAGCCGGTAGCACCAAAGGCATCAAGGATTTCAGGGTCTTCAATTGCTAAAAACGCTTCACGAAGTTTTGCGACTGTTTCATCATCTGTACTTTCCAAGACAGCCCATGGGTATTGGAACAATGGCTCGGATTCCCAGATGATCTTTAATTGTTCAGAATCGATTTTGCCTGATTCAATTAATTGATTGTAAATCGCGCTGTCGATGGCACCTGCATCTACCTGTTTGTTTTGGACAGACAATGCAGTAGCATCATGCGATCCGGTAAAACGAACACTCTCGAATTGGTTTTCCTGTTCGGATTCATATACTCCGCGATCCTGCAATTCAATAGAAGGAATCAATGAACCGGAAGTAGAGTTCGGATCACCGAAAGCAAACTGTACTTCACCTGGGTTTTCCAATAATTCCTCCAAAGAAGTTACGGGATTGTCTTTGTGAGTAATGACATACGAATGATAGTATGGCTCGCCGTCAACGAGTTGAGTGATGATGGCTTTTGCATTGCTGTTTGCTTCCGCGATAACGTAAGTCAATGGTCCGAGATAGGCCATATCAATTTGATCGTAATTCATGGATTCCACAACACCGTTGTAGTCAGGATAAACTTCAATCTCGACTTCACGGCCTAATTCTTCGCTCAGAATTGTTTGCAGTTTATCCATTGCCGTTTGCATTTCACCTTCTGTTTGTGCTGGAATTACGCCGATCGTAAAGGGTTCTTCGTTATCGGACGCTGTTGAACTTTCATTTTCAGTTGAATCATTTCCACAGGCAGCTAGGAACAATGCCAGGAAAAGTACAGAAATCGTTGAAATCCATTTTTTCAATATAAGCACCTCTTCATATTTTTTGGTGTAGGTTTAAGCTGACAGTAAAACAAGGACTCAAGCAGAGTCCTTGTCAAAAGCTTAAAATAAATCATGTCTAAGCTGGTCAGATTAGCAAAGCCAAACCTTAAATTACTTGAATACGTCCTGGATTTTCACTTGTCACATTCCCGATGATGGCGGATTGGACATTGTTTTCAAGCAGGTTACGCTGTAATGCGTCAGCTTCTGCTTCAGGAACTGAAATCAGCAAGCCTCCGGAAGTGACTGCATCGCAAAGGATCAATTGATCGATTTCACTGATATCGTTCGCATAATCGATATCGTCCGCAAGCCATTGGCGATTTTTTCGTGTGCCGCCCGGAATAATATTTTGTTCTGCAAGTTCTTTTGCACGTGACAGGACCGGTACGTTTTGGTTGATGACTGTTACTCCGACGTTGCCGCCTTTTGCGATTTCCATTGTATGGCCAAGCAAACCAAATCCAGTCACATCCGTACAGGCATTGACAGTGTATTTTTCCATTACTTCTGCAGCAGTTTTATTCAATGTGGCCATGACGTTCATGACTTCATCCAAATCCTCTTTTTCCAGTATGCCTTGTTTGATGGCGGTTGTTAAAATGCCGACACCAATCGGTTTTGTCAAAATAAGGCGGTCTCCCGGTTTAGCGCCAGCATTGGAGCGAATGCGATCGGGATGAATCGTTCCTGTAACGGATAGACCGAATTTAGGCTCTTGGTCGTCAATTGAATGGCCGCCGACCAAAGTGGCTCCGGATTCCTTGACCTTATCGGAAGCACCAGCGAGTATATCGGCTAAAATGCTCTTATCCAATGTGTTGATTGGAAAAGCGACGATGTTCATGACGGTTAGTGGCTTGCCGCCCATGGCATAGACATCGCTCAACGCATTGGCTGCACCAATTTGGCCGAACATATAGGCATCATCGACAATCGGTGTAAAGAAATCCAATGTCTGGACTAGTGCTGTTTCATCATTAATTTTATAAACTCCCGCATCGTCAGCTGTTTCCAGGCCGACCAGCAAGTTTGGATCGTCTACATTTTTCGGTAAGTGACGCAGAACCTGCGCCAGGTCCTCAGGACCAATTTTGCAGCCTCAACCGCCTTTTGTAGATAAAGAAGTTAGTTTTACGCTTTCTTTTTCAACCATGTTAATCTCTCCTTTTTTACACTCGATTGCTTGCTGCACATCGAAAATACAGCTTAGTTTAAGATACGTTGATAAATCTCCAGCAAAGTCTCAGCTTCGCGTTCACTTGAATGCTGCTGCTTTACATAGGCTTCAGCGGACTGACCTATATTTTGCCTTATTTTGTTATTATTCATTAGCTTTTCAGCATAATCAAGGAATTCGTTTCGGGTTTTATATAAAAACCCAGTTTCCTCATTGGAGAGGATGCCACTATTGCCCGGAATGTCTGACGCTAGCACCGGTAAAGAATATCCCATTGCTTCCAAAATTGTTGCCGGCTGACCTTCTGACAAGGAAGTGTTTAAGACAACATCGGCTTCTCGATATACAGAACCCATCTCTTCATGCGGGACTTGACCAAGATAACGAATCCAGTCCTTATGGCGATCGACCAATTCCATGACAACTTGGCCTTCCTTTTCCTCGAGGACAGGTCCAACCAGCCATAACCGCAGTTGAGGATGTTGTACATGCAGCTCCTCGAGAATCGAAATCGCAGCAGGGATGTTTTTCACTTTCCGTATGCCTGCAGGCAAGAAAAATAAAAAGCTGTCGGGTTCTTTGGTAAAAGGCGAAAGGCCAGGAGGAGAAGGGTGATTGCCCTGCGGCATAACAAAAACTTTATCAGTGAGCCCTGGGACTTCCGTCACCAACAGTCTTTTGGCTTTTTCATCAAATACATGAATAGCTTTCGCGCCATTCAAAGAAGCCAGTACATCGTTCCGTTTCTCGGGATTAAAAAGGTCATGGTTCAAATCAGTTCCGGTAATGGTAACCATATAATGTGGTGGTTTTGAATCCAGTTTTTGCAGAAACTGATAAAAATTATAGGCATGGAAGCCGTGGACGATATCAGCATCTGGAAAAGAGCGGATGACGTTGGTATCTGTCGTTGAAATAATTTCAATTTCTACTCCCAATTTTTCCAGGTTTTCTGCGATGCGTTGAACCGTCACCGTGTTTCCGCGAAGCTGCGGATAGTTCGGTGAAGCTAAAACAATTTTCATTCTCTTCATCCTTTGATTCAACGATTTGAATATGCAAGCATTCCTGCTAGATTAAATTATCCTAAAACTAAGGGAATTTGTCACTTAACTCGTCTTTCTTTCATAAAAAAAGATTGCCGCTACGGCAATCTTTTAAGATGGGACTTGTGCATTTCTTGTTGTCCAGCTTCAGCGCCTAGCTCCTCGGGGTCTTAAGCCTGTCAGAGCTGGACAGGCGCTTCCGCTTTTCTATTGTTCAGCTTCGGCGCCCAGATTCTAGGGTCATAAGTCAACCCAGCTGCGTGGCAAAGAACGCCACACTGCTGGTCTGCCTTATGCCCGTCGAGGGCCCGCAGGAAGCGGGTCAGCTAACCGTTGCGACAGGAAGTCGCGTTTTTAGGTTAGCATCCTCTTTTGGGCACCTCAGCATTTCATTATGTATTGGCGGGATTGCGTGGGAATCGAACCCACCGAGCCTGGCACGCAGGCCCCTCAGGGTTTTGAAGACCCAGGAGGACACCAGTCACCCATCCAACCCCAATTTATTATTTGGGAACCTGTACAAGTTTATACTGAAAAAAAGTTCTGTGCAAGAAAGGCGCCTACATAAAAACCTTTAGCACAGTGCTTAGGCTTGAAACAGCCTCAGCTGAAGCTTAAAGTAAAGGGAGAAGCCAATAAGAGAAGGCGTGTGAAGAAAATGGAAGAACGGTATTTTACTATCGGTATGGCAGGGCATATCGATCATGGCAAGACCAGTCTGACAAAAGCGTTGACTGATGTCGATACTGACCGATTAAAGGAAGAAAAAGAACGCGGCATCTCCATTGAATTGGGGTATGCGTCTTTAAAGCTTGAAGAGAATCTATTCGTTTCAATTGTTGATGTACCCGGGCATGAGCGGTTTATTCGGCAGATGATTGCCGGAGTTGCCGGGATTGATCTGGTGATTCTGGTGGTGGCAGCAGATGAAGGCATCATGCCGCAGACAGAAGAGCATTTGGAAATCCTGCAATTTCTGGGTGTTAAACGCTGCATCGTTGCCATTTCAAAAATGGATCGAGTCGATGAAGTGATGCTCGAATTGGTGACAGATGATATTAAAGACAGGTTGTCCGGGACTGTTTTTCACAATGCCCCTTATATTACGCTGGACAGCCTCTCCGGTAATGGGATTAATGAGTTGAAACAGCTGATTTTGTCGGAACTGAAAACGATGAGTTTTCGGGATGCTTATGGCTCATTCCGTTTGCCGATTGATCAGGTATTTTCAGTCCAAGGGCAAGGTACGGTTGTCAGAGGCACGGTTTATGAAGGCATTGTGCGGAAAGCGGCACAATTGATGGTTTTGCCAGAAGGGATTCCTGTGAGAGCGAGGCAAATACAAGTTCATCACGAGGAGCGTGAACTGGCTCGAGCAGGACAGCGAACCGCCATCAACCTTGGAGGAATCGATCGCACAGCCGTGAAACGGGGAGATGTGCTGGTCGATTCGGGTCATTTTTTGGTGACGGATACGATCGATGTGGCTTTGCAGGTCATTGACCGGAAATTTTCTGCGATCAAGCAGCGGACAGGCGTGAAGATTCACATTGGCACATCTGAAGTGATGGGGAAGATTGTTTTTTTCGATCGCAAGGAGCTGGAAAAGACATCAGATGAGGTACTTTGCCAAATTCGCCTCGATGAAAAAATAGTGGTACGCCGAGGAGACCGTTTCATTTTACGGCGGCCAAGCCCGGTAGAGACGATTGGCGGGGGCTGGGTCATTCAGCCAAACGGTGGAAAGTACCGTTTTGGAAAAGGTACCATCGACATGCTTCGCCAGCACCAGCAAGGAACGCCGCAGGATCTGGTAATCGATGCCTTAAACAAATACATTCTTCTCGACCATCAGCAGCTGATGCAGCAAACTTCACTGGATGAACACACTTTAAATGAAACTTTGTCAGAGGGGCTGGCTGCGCACGTCTGGTTGGAGGTCCCGCGTCAAGGCTATAGCTTAACCAAAACCTTCATTAAAATAAAAGATGACGTGCTAGAAAGGCTCCGGCTGTTTCATGAAGATTTTCCTATGCGGGTGGGTATGGGCAAAGCGGAGCTGATTCAAACTGCCAGCACCGGTTATCCAAAGTCTTTGCTTGAGTTCAGCCTGAATTTACTGGATGAACAAAATGAAATAAAACGATTCGGACAATTTGTGGCTTTGGCCCCTTTTGAACCGGATCTGCCAAAGAAATGGCGTACCCGAATGGAGCAGATTGTCGAGGCTCTAGAGAAGGATGGTTTTCAAGCGAAGAAGTGGGAAGATTATTTCGTTGGTACACCATTGCCGAAGCCAGAAATTGCTGAACTTACGGCGTATTTGCTTGAGACTTCACAAGTTTATCAATTAAGGGAAGATACCTTGATTCATCACACTGCATTTGAACAGGCTCTTGACCAGCTGCAAAAAAACACGGGTGCTTTTTTCGATTTGAAGCAAGCGAAAGATATCCTTAATTTATCGAGGAAAAACATGATTCCGTTTTTGGAACTGTTGGACCAGCTAAACTACACGAGACGGTCAGAAGATCAGCGTCACTGGATGGAGGACAAGAGATGAAAGCGTATTTGCGGCAGCTGCCGGCAGTCCATGAATTGCAGAAAGACCAGCGCTTTGATCTATTAAAACAGTCTTTCAGCTTGGACGGTAACCGGCTTACCGAGTTTCTGCAACAGGAAGTCAGCATACTTCGACAGGAACTCCTAGCAGGGAAAGCCGTCATTGATAAGGAGGTTCCGGATTTTGCCGGAATGATTTTCGAACGTACTGCAATGCATATCAACCACTGGCAAGGAGATCGTTTGGCGCAGGTGATCAATGCAACCGGAACCGTATTGCACACCAATTTAGGACGCTCCCGTTTAAGCCGGGCAGCAATTGCACGGGTGACAAAGACGGCAGAGAATTATTCGAACCTGGAATATCGTTTAATAGAAGGAAAACGTGGATCTCGCCATGACATCATCGAAGATCTGCTGCTGGAAGCAACAGGCGCAGAAGCGGCAATGGTTGTAAACAATAATGCCGCAGCAGTATTTCTTATTTTAAGCGCTTTAGCCAAACAGCGGGAAGTCATTGTCTCCCGGGGGCAGTTGGTGGAGATTGGCGGCTCTTTCCGAGTGTCATCCATTATGGAAGAAAGTGGTGCTCATCTCGTCGAAGTAGGCACGACCAACAAAACTCATCTTTATGATTACGAGCAGGCAGTAACTGAAGAAACCGCCATGATCATGAAAGTGCATACCAGCAATTTTAAAATGATCGGCTTTACGGAGACGGTAGAGACTTCCAAACTGGCCGAATTAGCGGATACGCATCCCGGGGTCATCTTTTATGAAGATTTGGGGAGCGGTGCACTTTATGATTTTAAAAAGCATGGCATCGGTGACGAACCACTTGTCCGCGAAGTGATCGAAAGCGGAGTGGACCTCATTTCCTTCAGCGGCGATAAACTGCTGGGCGGTCCGCAAGCTGGATTGATCGCCGGTAAAAAAGAATTGATCGATCGTTTGAAAAAACATCAATTGGCGCGCGTATTGAGAGTCGATAAAATGACATTGGCTGCGCTGGAAGAAACCTTGAAAAGCTATTTGGCCGGTTCTGAGAACATGATGGAATTGCCCACCATTCGGGATATTATCCGTCCTGCAGAAGAAATAAAAATTCAGGCGCAATTGTTCGTTGACAGTTTGCACAAAAAGACCAGCAAGTATCGCAGCTTGCTTCAGGAAAGCACTTCCCAAATAGGCGGAGGAACCATGCCTGGTGTTGAAATACCTACTTATCTGGCTGCAATAACCCATCAGACCATGAGTGCCGAACAATTATCGGCGCAGCTCAGACAAACCGAACCGGCGATTGTGGCACGTATCCAAGGTGATCGAGTATGCCTGGATTTCCGAACCATTGAAAGCACGGAGATGGCAGCTTTGCTGGAAGGGTTTACAGCTTGTGAATAAAAAGGGGGAGAATTGGTGAAAATCCTGATAGCACCCGATTCATTCAAAGGAAGCATGACAGCGCTGGAAACAGCTTTAGCCATGGCAGAAGGTGTTCAAGAGGCCAATCACGGCAGCATGACAGTTTTACTGCCGGCCGCTGATGGAGGAGAAGGAACGATGTCTGCACTGGTGGCAGCAACCGGCGGGAAAACGATTGAAGCGGTGGTCGAAGATCCGCTTGGGCGGAAAATCACCGCTCGCTATGGCGTGCTTGGAGATGAACAGACGTGCGTTGTGGAATTGGCAGAAGCATCAGGACTGACTCTTTTGGATGAAGCAGAACGAAATCCTCTCCGTGCTTCTACTTATGGAACCGGCGAACTGATTGCCCATGCACTGGATGCCGGATGCCGAGAGTTTATAGTCGGTCTTGGAGGCAGTGCGACAAATGACGCCGGGATTGGCATGATGCAGGCGCTCGGCATGAAGTTTCTGGATGCCGACGGTGTGGAACTTGGGCCAGGTACTGTGGCGTTGAATGGCTTATCAAAAATCGATCCATCCGGTTTTGATAAACGTATTATGGAGAGCCGATTTCTGATTGCGGGCGATGTCGAAAATCCATTGGTCGGCCCTGAAGGTGCTTCGGCCGTTTTCGGACCGCAAAAAGGTGCGACGCCCGAAATGGTCCAAACGTTTGATGCCATTTTAACGAATTTTGCTGATTTGGTGGAGCGTTTAACCGGAACGGCTCTGCACAATAAAAAAGGTGCAGGGGCTGCCGGCGGAGCAGGAGGAGCATTCCAGGCATTCTTTTTAGGGGAGACGAAGCGAGGCATCGATGTGGTGCTGGAAGCAATAAACTTTGAAGAGCAATTGCTGAATGCTGACTTGGTGCTGACCGGAGAAGGAAAAAGCGACAGCCAGACCTTATCCGGAAAAACCCCGTTTGGCATTGCGGAATTGGCCAATCGCCACTCAAAAAAGGTTATCCTGATTTCTGGAATGGTCGAAGAATCGGACAGAGAACAGCTTTTGCCTTACTTTACCGAAGTCCACGCTATTACGGATGACGGCATTTCACCGGAAGAATCCATGTCAAATGCCTTTAGCTGTGTGAAAATGAAAACCAGAAAAGTGATGGAAAGTTACTTGAATAGCAGCCACCTCCAGTAATATAAAAGGGCTGTCACTAAAAGATCATGAAAAATGACTTTTGGTGTCAGTCCTTTTGTCGTTCTTAAAAAGAGTTGACTGATTTCCATTGCAACGGACTTCAAGAAAACTCACTTTTAAATAAAACTGGCGGAGAAAAAATAATCATTTTTCTCCGCCAGTTTTATTTAAGGACTTATGAGGCAGTCCCTCTATTCATTCAAGACAGGATGTTCCTTATAGTCCAAAGTGATATCGGGAAGGATGACAGGCTCGACATTGGCCCAGATTAATTGATCACGGGTCTCTTTGTCTAGCCGGAAGGACATGACCTGTTCATCCTTTACGCTGTTTTGTCCATCAGCGACGGGATAAATCCATGAAATGGAAATGTTGTTCAGTTGAGGACTATCAGATAATGGGGTCAGAATAGCTATAGCCTGCTGCCACATCATCTGCTTGGTTGACATTATGGTAAATCCTTTATCGGCATTCAACACGAGCTCTACATCCCAATTCTCAAATGTACGAGACACCAATATGTCGTCGATACGCTTTTTGTTCAGATTGCTCTTTTCGCCGGTCTGAGCGATGACGACCGTCTGCAGGTCGTTTTTTAAATTTTTTGCCTCCTGTGATTCGGGTTTCAACATCCAGCCGCTGACCATCAGAAGAAAAATCATCAATGCGGGGAGCCAACCGCCAGAACCTCGAATATTTCGTTTCTGCATTTCAGCCATGGTTGTCGCCACTCCAATCTTATCTATTCTTCTAGTATAGATGAAACTTCTGTCTGTATTAAAAATCGGGGTTTATAAAGACATCGGCATCGGTGTTCAAATTTCCAAGAACATTTTTTATTAGGAGAAAAGAAGGATATTACGGAAGGATTAAAGAATAATAAGAATTAACTGAAATTTTAAAAAAAGGGGTATAAAGGAGGAATAACAAATGGAAAATTTACATGAAGAGAAAATGTCATCTATAAAACTTGAGGAGATGAAAATGCTCTACAGAGAATTGGAAAGATTTTATTTTACCTATAAGCCTGATATAGAAGAGCTTGAGGAGGACGGGGAAGCTGCACGGATGATCATTAATTTAAATTCACTAAATCCGTACAGTCAGGAAGAACATGTTGAAGCCATCAAATTTCTTCTGTACTTTTTATCCGAGTATTGTTGGCAGCAAGATCCGCAGGTGGAAGCGGCAATGGATTTTTTATTGCAGCGTGCCAAAGAAGTGGTGCCGAGAGAAAAGCGTCTACGCCATAAGATGAGAAAATGGCTGCGTCATCTAGATACTGAGGAACAGCCGCTTTTTTAAAGAACTAATTAAACTGCATGTAACTAGTGAAAAGGGCCTGGCAGCAGGTTCTTTTTTTTTGTCGATTTAGTAACTTCAAGTAACCTATCTTGTGCTTTATCCGGAAATGCCGAGAAATTTTAAGCGTTTTGGTCCAGGTCGATCAAGCGAATAGATAGAATACCTTTTTTCGAATAATCCGTTTGAGTAATTGTTAGTGGGTACGCTCAGTATTCTTTTTGTTTGGCTTGTCCAGATAAATATTTCGTTCGTTGATGCAGATATCTCTCATAGCTTTCAGCTGATGGTGTTCGTTTGGATATTTACTGTTAATCAAAATACGGCTAAATTCACGATTCATGCTTCCCCCCAAAAATGATTATTTTCTTTAGTTGTACTTGAAAAGCGTTTGTAAAAGTGTGCGTAAACTTGCGAACGCTCTTTTTGCCGTTTTCCAGTTCTACTAGAGAATACGCAAAGGTGCACTTTTACGAACGGTTTTAAATTAAATTTGCTCTATATAAAAAAGTAACCCTTGGGTGACTAATTTTATTTTATATGCAAATAAGCAAAATTTCATGTTAACAAGACAATCAGTTTCGATACAAACTGGTTGTCTTATTTATTATAAGGGATTACAAAAATTTCTATTTTATATTGTACACTTGAGATAAAAAGTTGGAACTTTACACTCTTCACTGGTATGAAGTATTTCAACTTCCTTATGGAACTTTAAATCCCTTTATATAGGTTTCTTTTGAAAAAGTAATTTGGTAAGTAATAAAAATTCTGAAAGGCACGAAAATTAATCTGAAAAATAGAGTGTGATAAAAATTAAAATATAAATAGTATTTTTGAAACTTTCTACTTTATTACAAGCTCTAACAAATGAAAGGAGCTAGCAACTTGAAAAATATAGATACTGTAAAGAAGGCAATCAAAGGAAACGAAAAGGCTTTTGAAAGACTTGTAAAAGAAGAAAGTGAGAAATTGTATCGAATGGCTTTTCTATATGTGAAAAACAAAGAAGATGCCTTAGACGTTGTACAAGAAACTGTTTACAAGGCTTTTATATCTATCGGGCAATTAAAAAATCCTGAATTCTTCTCTACGTGGTTAACGCGTATTTTGATCCACACCGCTTTTGATTTATTAAAAAAGCACAAGCGCAATCATTATGAAGACTTGGCGAACGATATTGCAGATGAGCGACAAAAGGATATTACGGATAAGCTCGATACTCTGGAAGCAATATCTTTATTGAATGAAAATTATAGAACTGCAATCATCTTATTTTACTATCAGGATCTATCTATTCATACCATAGCTGAAACAATGGAAAAGCCAGAAAGTACTATTAAAACGTATTTGCGAAGAGCGAAGATTGAACTGAAAGCAATCATTGAAGGGGGAGAATCAAATGGACAAAAAGCATATTGAAGAAATAAAAAAAATTGATATTCCAAAAGAAGATCTTTTAGCATCGATAAGCAAAGGGATAGAAAAAGGCAGAAAAGAAAACTGGAGAAAGAGAAAATATTCCTTCAAGACTCTTGGAGTTGTTTCTGCAACAGCGGCTTCCGCTTTATTAGCTTCTGGAATAATTTTCACTCCTGTTTCCAATGTATTAGCGGCAGTGCCATTCATCGGTTCCTTCTATGAACAGCACAATATGCAGATTGCTCAAGAGTTGGAAGAAAGCAAGTTAATCTCAGAAGTGAATCAAGTAGTAGTTGATCAGGGAATTCAGGTAACATTATCTAGCGCCTACTACGATGGAAATGTCATCGGAACTGCATTTATGGTTGATGGAGATGCTGTATCAGTTCAAACAATTCAAAACGCAGGTCCTGAGGCTGGATATACGATGGAGATATTTGATGGCGTCGAGCAAGAACAGTGGGCTTCTAGCAGCACAGGGTTAACAGAAGCGGAAAATGGTTTTATTGTTGCCATAGAATTTTTCAATCCTGATGCCGCGTTAACTAAGATGGATGAATTGCCAGTAACCTTCACCTCGATAGCTGGAGTTCAAGGCGAGTGGGAATTCGCTGTACCTCTTCAGCAGATTTCCTCTGAAGCAATTTTAGTCAAGGGTGTTAATACATCAGAACATGATGGATACGCATTGACAATAAACTCATTGTCAAAAGGAGAAGCTACAACGCTAGTAAGCTATGATATGACCTTGCCATTAGGCCGAGAGACTGATGAAATAAGATTAACTATTTTTGACGATAAAGGAACCCTTTTAGGCCAAAGCCATGCAGATGTATTACAGCACGTAAATAACAAAGAAACTATCGAGAAAACTATGCGAAAGCTCTTTACAAGCGAGATTAGTGATACTGCAAAATACTTAATTATCCAGCCAGAAATCTCAAAAGGGAAATCGGGAAGTAAGTTGATTAAAATGGATCCAATCCGAGTCGATTTAACCAACCAATAGATTAAGGCACCGTCTAGGCGGTGCTTTTTTTGTGTGTTCACTTAATAGAATGCTTTCAAAAAATATTAAAGTTTACATATCACAGCTTATCGGAAGTTGCTACAGATAAATTGAAAAACCCCGACTATCTTTAGACTGACATAGCGATTTGAGACACCTATAAAACATCTCTTTAGGCTGCTTGACTACCTAAAAGCATAAGACATACTGAATATTGAGCCAAACCAAAGGTCATGTGCTTGCAAATAGCTTCTTTTAATCCGGATTTTAGAACTAGTTTTAAAAAGTGATTCATGTTTTTTCTTTTTTGATATACGGGTAAACAAAAGTATAACAATATACAGGAGGCTGATTAGTATGAAATCAACAAACCATAAATTTGAAGTGGTTTATACGGAAAAGGAACTTGAAGGAAAAGTGGAAGAAATGAAATCGTTGGGATATAAAAAACATGATATTCATGTTTTGGCGGATAATGCGGATATTCTTAACTCTGTTGAAACGCAAGAAGGAGTCCACACGCACGAAACAGAAACCATTACAGACAGATTCAAATCAACGTTCACTGGGAAAGACGCGGTACGGGAAGAATTAACTAAATTGGATTTAAGCCAAACAGAAATCGATGAATTTCATAATATTCTCGAAAATGACGGAATTGTGCTCTATACAGACCATCGAAACGATGATTGAATACAGCCAAAAAGAAACGACGGGAAGCGCAGCACGGCTTTCACGCCTTTTGAAAGTTACATTGAGCGCGATGAAGAAAAATTCAATTAGTAAAAAATAAGAGACGAGGATGTCCCGTCTGATTCCATTTCAACAAATAACTATTTCGATAGAAAATACACCAGTGATGTGCGGAGGTAAGACCAGTATGGGTATTCTCAATACATTGATAAAACACAGGGTTCCCGTCTGGAAGAGACAGGAGTCCCTCCCATTGGAGACAGTCATAAGGATGAAAGTTCACTCAAAGAAAAGCAGTTGGACTATGAACCGAACCTTGAAACGAAAGAAAAGGAGAAATTTGAACAATGAATACGGCGTCAATCTCAGGCAAGATGAACTTTCGCCAGGTCTCAATCCGAATCTGGGTTCGTCTCCACTTGACCGGGGTTCAGAAGAAGAACATCTTTTAAATGACCAAGGAGACGAAAATCAACTTAGAAATGAAAAAGGGCCAAAATTTGTATGGAAAATTCGATAAAAAATCCGAAACACCACTGATTCCAATACTATTTTAGCCAAAAACCTTTCGATTTAGGGCTTTTTTAAAAATATAAAAATAAGACTGTCATGAACCCAGTGTTCATGACAGTCTTTTTAGTATAGAGACTAATATTTTAGGTTCTATACTAAATGTTGGGGTGTTCAAATAATTTGGCCTCCAAAAGAGCATGCAGTCTTCAACTTTTGTCCTTTGCGGATCAGGAGCTTTTGAGACAGCTTGAACAGACCGAGTGCAGCGTGCCGATAGATGGCTGCTCGGAAACCATTTTCCGTGCAGTTTATGGTGCCGCCTCAAGATGCTTTCGGGCGACCAGCCGAACTTCAGTTTGGACAGGATGTAGTCGATGTCTTCCTGATCGACTGACATCCAGCAGCCGCAGTTTTCTCGTTTGGCTTCGTAGTCGAGCAGCGCTTAAAATGCCTTGTACGGCTGACAGCGTGCTAGCTCATGGCTGCTTGCTTCGTTTCAAGTTCCTAGCGATGTAGACTCCGATTTATCATCCATTGAATAACTTTCGATTACCACATGTTTACGTGGTACGATATGGGTACAGCTCATTCGGGGACACTCCTTTAGTTGATTCGCGTTAACTACAGTGTACTCACTTGAGCTATTTTGATTTTCCAACCGTTCGACTTAATATGATAATCTACATTATCAAAATCTAATGACCAGCAAAATGAAAATCGTTATACTAACAAAGAATCTGAACTTTTGAATCGATTGGGCAAAGTTGTATACAAAGGCGGCGAAAAATATGAACCAAAATCAAAAACAGCAAGCGATGCTGCAGGGATATATCGACTCACCTGAAAAGGTCAAAGCATTGTACCGGCGCACGCTGTGGATTGTCGTGCTTTCGCAGATTTTTGGTGGGGCAGGATTGGCGGCTGGCGTGACTGTCGGTGCCCTTCTAGCACAAGATATGCTGGGTACTGATCAATTTGCAGGTTTGCCGGTGGCATTGTTTACGCTTGGATCAGCAGCTGCGGCACTCATTATTGGCCGATTGTCTCAGCGATTCAGTCGTCGAACCGGTTTGGCTTCAGGGTTCCTGGCAGGTGGTATCGGTGCGATCGGTGTCGTTGCAGCTGCTTTATCGGATAATTTGATCTTGTTGTTTGCCTCCTTATTGATTTACGGAGCAGGAACTGCCACGAATTTGCAGGCACGTTACGCGGGAACAGATTTGGCTAATGTGAAGCAACGGGGAACGGCTATCAGCATTGCACTCGTTTCAACGACGTTTGGGGCGTTTGCAGGGCCGAATATGATCGGAGTAATGGGCAGATTTGCAGAATCCATCGGCATTCCAGCACTAGCAGGACCCTTTGTTTTGGCCGCGGCGGCTTATATTCTTGCGGGCTTCGTATTGCAGATTTTTTTGCGCCCTGATCCATTGCTGGTATCAAAAGCGATAAGCGAGCATCAGCAAGGACAAGCGGGAATGAAAGACATGGAAACGCTGGACGCTGCCATCAATAAAAAAGGTATTGTCCTGGGCGCTGCGGTCATGGTACTGACTCAATTGATCATGTTCGCCATCATGACGATGACACCAATCCATATGGGGCATTATGGCCACAATCTTGGAGATGTTGGGCTTGTCATCAGCATCCACATAGCGGCAATGTATTTGCCGTCTATTGTTACCGGTATTCTCGTCGATAAATTGGGACGTATTGTCATGGCGACTGCTTCCGGCGTGACGTTCATGGCGGCTGGAATTGTCGCTGCACTGGCACCGAATGATTCCTTGTTTGTATTGATTGTCGCACTTGCTCTGCTGGGGCTTGGCTGGAATTTTGGATTGATCAGCGGAACCACACTCATCGTCGACTCAACTCATCCATCTACACGTGCTAAAACACAAGGTATGGTCGATGTGCTGGTCGCACTGGCAGGTGCAACAGGCGGTGGATTTTCAGGAATGATTATGGCGCAGACTAGTTATGCCGTGATGTCTTTAGTAGGGGGGGTTCTTGCGCTGACATTGATTCCAGTTGTTTTTTGGTCTGCAAAGAAAAATGTATAAAACAAATGGGGGAGGCGGGCCTCCCATAAAGTTCCTTGCCACAGCCATTATTAAAAGCTCACTATACAGAAAAATGCCCAGTTCAATTATTGAACTGGGCATTTTTTATTGTGCCGTTTGTTACGGGTTGGTCGACCAAAGGCCGGCTGATTTCAATAGAACACGCGGATGAAGTTTTAATTGGGCCACCATCATTTCAGCCAAATCTTCCGGCTGCATGACTTTATCAGGGTTGCCATCAGTCAAGTTTTCATTGATCGCCAAATCAGTGGCAACTGTGCTTGGTGTTAAGGCACTGACGCGAATATTGTGCTTTCTGACTTCCAGCATCAACGATTCCGTCAATCCCATGACGCCAAATTTTGAAGCGCTGTAAGCACTTGTTACAGGAGCCCCTTTTTGTCCGGCTGTTGATGAGATATTAATGATGTCACCTGATTGGCGTTCGATCATTTGCGGCAATACAGCGCGAGTGACATAGTATACACCCATCAGATTGGTGTCGATGATTCCTTTAAATTCTTCCGGTGAAAGTTCGAGGAACTTGCCAAATTTGCCAATGCCCGCATTATTGATCAAAATATCAATCGATCCCAATTCCGCTTTAATATGATCGACTGCGGCATTGACCGCTTCCGGATCGGCGACATCAGCTACAGCGAATACAGTCTTCACTCCGTACTGTTCCAGCTCTGCTGCCACTTTTTCGAGGTTATCAGCTGTACGACCGACAAGACCTACATTTATGCCTTCTGCTGCAAAAGCAATGGCAGTCGCTCGGCCGATTCCTCTCCCAGCTCCTGTAATCAATGCGTTTTTTCCTGTTAAGTTTTGCATACGAACATCTCCTTTTAGCATGAATCAATTCCATTCATCAGTGTAGCAAATTCTGGCTGAAAAACCTTAATGAAGAACTCGGAAAGAGAATGTCTTCGCTATTTTGTCGTTACTGCTGTAAAAGAGAACATAAAAAGACAGCAGAAAGAATTTCTGCTGTCGGGGTAAACGGTTTAGTCCAAAAATTGTGTATCAGTCAACAAAGCGAAATCAGGCTGCTCTTTCAGAAACTTCAAGTCGAAAGAGGAGTCGCCGAATGCCTGGATTTCTTCAGGAGCAAGAGCGGTATCAAAAATCATGTTTTCCCATGCACCATCTATGATGGAAGCTTCGAGCTTCTGCCCAGTGATGTCATCGATTGTGTTGATAGTGATCTCTTTCGCCTGGTCTGGGTTTTGTGCAATAAATTCTGTTGCCTCTTTATGTGCGTCGACAATGCCTTGAACCATTTCGGGGTTTTCTTCAATCAGTTTGTTTGAAGTGACTAGAACGGAAGCGGGCAAAGTCGTCCCGAATGAAATTTCATCAGGCTCAATGACAACTTTTGCACCTGTGTTTTGTTTCAATACAGAAGCCCAAGGTTCTGGAGCTACTGCTACATCCACTTTTCCTGTAGCGAATAAAGCTTCATATTGAGCAGGATTTCCAGTTTGGTGAAGCATTTCGCCGCCAATCCGGTTTGATGTGATGCCATGTTCTTTCATGAATGTTTCAAATTGAACATCATGTGTGCACCCGACACGCGGTGTAATAAAAGTCTTGCCGGCAAAATCTGCAACGGATTCAACGCCGCTGCCGTTTCGTGCCATCACGACCGTTCCGCCGGAAGCGCCGCCCGCCACCATCGTAACATCTGCACCATTTGTGTAGTTATTCATTGCAGGTCCAGGTCCTACTAAACCAGCATCGATATCACCGGTTTTCAAGGCAGTCATAAAGTCCGCGCCATCCGCGAAAGTTACATACTCAACCTTAGTGCCGTCTTCCAGGTTTTTTTCATACAATTCCTGGTCTTTTGCGACCATGGCTGGTACATGATCCAAGTTCGGGAAGTAGCCGATCGTGACAGAAGATGAATCTTCGCTTGCGTCGGGCGAACCGCAGGCTGCCAAGACACCGACCAAAGCGACAGGTGCAATAAGTGAAAAGATACGTTTCATAAGATAAATTCCTCCGTTGTATAAGTTTTTTGTAGTGGTTAATTTATGTTTCTAATCCCCAACGCTTGAGAACATTTTTCTCAATTCTTTGGAAAATCATCAGGTCAACAATCGCACCGACGACACCGATGATGATCATTACGCCGATGACCAATGACATATTTCCGAAATCGGATGCGTAGCGCAGAGTATAGCCGAGTCCGGGACCGGAACTCAGAAGTTCTCCAGCCATTAACGCCCGCCAGGCAAATGCCCATGCCAGACGTGCACCTGTAACAAAATAGGGAACAGATGCAGGCATGATCACTTTGATGAACAAGTCCAGACCATTCGAACCCATAGTCCGTGCGGCTTTGATGAACAGGGGATCAACGTTCTTGATGCCGGTGCGGACATTCAGGATCATGACAAATGTACCGCCGAGAATAACGACGAAAATAATAGATCCTTCACCAAGACCGAACCACATCATAGCCAAAGGCAGCCAGACGATGCTCGGTACACTTTGCAGCGCGAGCACCAAAGTTCCGAGTGTTTCATCTGCCGTTTTCGAGCGCGCCAGCAGGATGCCGACACCGGTGCCGATAATGACAGCGGCAACTAGACCGATCAGCAGCCTGCGGAAGCTGGCGGCGAGGTCGTAGACCAGTGTCATATCGGCGAATCCCGCCACCAGCGAATCGTAGACGCTGACAGGGGAAGGGAGTATCGTTTCATGCCACAGTTCAAAGCGGGAACCGAGTTCCCAGAAAACAATGAGCGCGGCAAAGAAAATAATGCGTTTAACTGCCGGCTTCATATGCTTGCTCCTCATCTATGACTTTATCGATTTCTTTTTTCAAAAGACCCATAATCTGTTCTTCCAATGCAGCGATTTCCTGCCGGTGCTGTTCACGGGGGCGGGGAATGTCGACTGTGATGTCTGTCAGGATGGTTCCCGGCCGAGTACCCATGACGATGATACGGTCCGACAGTTTAATTGATTCGGAAATGCTGTGGGTGACAAAGACGATTGTTTTCTTTGTATCTATCCATATCTCTTCAAGTTGACCGTGAAGACGGCTTCTTGTTTGTTCATCCAAAGCGCCAAAAGGTTCATCCATCAAAAGGACTGCTGGATCCATCGCCAACGATCGGGCAATGGATACGCGCTGTTGCATGCCTCCAGATAATTCATGAGGATAATGGGAAGGATAATTGCTGAGCTGTACCATTTTTAAGAAATGCTGGGCACGTTCCATGCCTTCTTTTTTAGACATTTCCTTGCGTAAGGGGAACATAACATTTTCGGTGACATTCATCCAAGGAAACAAAGCGGCCTGTTGAAACACCATACCCCGGTCTTTTCCAGGCTTTATGACCTTTTTTCCGTCCACGATAATGTCACCCGAGGTTGAGCTGACAAGCCCTGCGATCATGGATAATAACGTTGATTTTCCACAGCCGGAGGGACCAAGAATCGAAACGAATTCTCCTTGTTGGATCGATAGGTCAATATCTTTTAAAACGGTATTCGGTTTATTATTTTTGTCGAAATACACTTTGTTGATTTGCTTAGCTTCAATAAACATAGCTGGCCACCGGTAATAAAACCTACCTTTCCTATCGGATAATATTATTAAAGTATAGTAGAATGATAGGGATTGTCAAGATGAGCATGCAGAAAAAACTGATTTTTTGTCTTATTTAATAGAATGCTGCTTTAAATTTGTAAATTAAAGATTGATATCGGGTCTTGAATATTGAGGAATTCCAAAAGGTATAACACTAAAAAAACAGGCAGCCCCCAATAGGGGCTGCCTGTGAGCTTGTAGACAAAAGAATATATATGTCACTAAACGAATGAAACTTTATTTCATTTTACTTGCACCGGATCCTGCGCTCCAGGCGGACGCGTTCCGCGGGCTCGCGCCGAACTAACTCGGCCTTACGTCCGAGTGGATTTCGGCACTTCGCTTTCCCGCAGGAGTCGCCGCCTTGCGCTTCGGATCCTCGAGTGAAGGGTTTTTTAACAGTCTTACTCAGGCTTTATTTACCCTGAGCTGACTAGCAGCCTTCTGCCTTTGATTGAAACCATACGATCCCGACCGGGCTGGCCACGAAGACTCCTGTGGAATCAGCGAAAGCTGAAGACCCCGCAGGAATGCAGTGACGAGGAGGCTGAAGCTGAGCCCACGGAAAGCGAAGTGGCCAGCCCGGTTGGATTATACATCCTATTCATTTTAATTTGACTTTGTCTACAGTCTGACAGGCAGCCCCCAATAGGGGCTGCCTGTTTCGTAAGAGAAGTCTCTATATATTATTCGTTAAACAAGTTCATACTCAAATAACGTTCGCCAGTATCAGGTGCGATGCACAGCACTTTTTTGCCAGCACCTAGGCGCTTGGCAAGTTCAATCGCTGCATAGATGGTGGCACCTGCAGAGGGGCCGACGAAAATCCCTTCTTCACGTGCCACTTTCTTGAAGACATCAATCGCGTCTTCATCGTTGATCGCCATGATTTCATCGTATACTTCAGTATTTAAAATATCTGGAATAAAACCTGGGCTTGTACCCACCAATTTATGCTTGCCTGGTTTTCCGCCAGAGAGTACAGGAGATCCTTTCGGCTCCACAACGACAACATAAAGCTCTGGAAGATGTTCTTTTAAAGTTTCGCCTGTGCCTGTGATGGTGCCGCCTGTTCCTGCAGATGCCACGAATGCATCCAGTTTACCGTCCATCTGTTCCAGAATTTCCATGGCGGTGGTGGTTCTGTGGATATCCGGATTTGCTTTATTTTCGAATTGCTGCGGAATAAAGCTGTTCGGAATTTCTTTTTGCAGCTCTAATGCTTTGCTGATTGCGCCAGGCATTTTGTCGTCGCTTGGAGTCAGTACCACTTCTGAACCGAATGCTTTCAAAAGGTTGATGCGTTCTTTTGTGGCATTGTCTGGCAATACCAAAATAGAACGATAGCCTTTTGCAGCAGCGACCATAGCAAGGCCAATGCCTGTATTGCCGCTCGTAGGTTCGATGATAGTTGCTCCTTTTTCGATTAAGCCATCTTTTTCCGCCATTTGAATCATATTAAAAGCAGCGCGGTCTTTAACGCTTTTGGTTGGATTAAACATTTCCAGTTTGACGTAGACATCAGCTGCGCCTTCTGGAACAATGCGATTCAGTTTTACGACCGGCGTATCGCCAATCAATTCGATGATATTGTTATATGGTTTCATGTAGGAAACAACCTTTCTAAGGTATGGATTTCATAGTCTGCTTTTTCTTTCTGCTGCTGAATTTCTCGGATCACGTATTCTGAAGTCTGTCAGTTGACGCGATGATATCCAAACTTTATTGTACTAGTATAACGCATATTTGTTAATCATATTGGATTTGTCGGCTTAAAAGTGAGGAGAGTTCGTAATGGAAAAGATGCCTTTAATCGTAGGTTCAGACTGGTTGGAGAAGCATTTAAATGACTCGAAACTGCGGATTGTGGACGCTACAACATTCATGACTATTCCCAAAACTGGAGGCCCGCCATCTGTTCAATCAGGTAGAGCTTCATATGAGAACGAACATATTCCCGGAGCGGTTTATGCAGATCTGCTTAATGAACTGTCAGATCCGAATGCACCGTTTCCTTTCATGGCACCGCCGCGGGAACATTTCATTAAGAAGATGGCTGAGTTAGGTGTAGGTGACGATCATTATACAGTCATCTATGATCAAGGGGCATTAGTGGGAGATCCGATTGCCGCTCCTTATTGGGCTTCTCGATTAGCATGGCAACTGCATTACGAAGGCTATGAAAATATAGCAATTCTGGAGGGCGGGTTGCCAAAGTGGAAAAAGGAAGGACGTCCTTTAACGGCAGTGCCAGGAAACTATTCTTCTGCAGCATTTTCCGGGCAGCGGCGGATAGAGCTCATTGCCACGAAGGAAGATGTGTGTCAGGCAATGAATGACGACAAAGTCATCTTGATCAACAGCCTGTCGGAAGATGAATTCCAAGGGAAAACCGATGCTTACCCGAGAAAAGGCCATATCCCTACGAGTGCCAATATCTTTTTTGGTGTTCATGCCGACCAGACGACGATGGAAATGCATGAAGATGAGGTGCTGCGTGAACCATTTGAAAAAATTGGCGCATTGGATCCTGATAAAAAAGTCATTACTTACTGTGGCGGAGGAATTGCCGCAACGTGGACTGCGTTGATTCTCAACAAACTGGGCCAGAAAAATGTTGCCGTCTATGATGGATCTTTAAGTGAATGGGCAAGTGACCCATCTTGTCCATTGGTAACGGATGATTGAACAAAAGACCGCAACGCCTTCTGAAGGCGTTGCGGTCTTTTATCGTTATTCAGCTATTCTGTCGCGACAGCTACCTGAATATGCTGGAAGCTTCCAACATCGAACAAACCGCAATCGGTCAATTTTAACTGCGGAATGACCGGCAGTGATAAGAATGACAAGGTTAAAAAGGCATTAAAGTGAGTGGGTGCGCCAATTTGCAGCAGACTCTCATCAAGCGCTTTGAGTTGTTTATAGACGATAGGAAACGGTTGTTCCGACATCAATCCTGCAATAGCAAGAGAGAGGCTTGCCAATACCTGGCCGCCTTGGACAACCACTAATCCACCTTTCAATTCGTGCAGGGCTTCAACTGCCGCTTTCATGTCTTCATCATTTGTTCCAACAGCGATGATATTATGCGAATCGTGAGCGACGGTGGTGGCTATGGCACCATATTTAAGGCCAAGTCCCTTAACGATGCCGAGGCCGATATTGCCAGTGGCTTTATGGCGTTCGATCACAGCAATTTTCAATAAATCCTGTTTTGTAGTTGAAACAAAAAAACCGTTGGTTACAGGCGTTTCTGCAATCAAATGTTCAGTGATCAGATTGTTAGGATTGATGCCGATAATGTGTGCTTTGGTGCTCGTGCCCATCGGAATTTGAAAACAGTCTTCGGACAGTTCAGCAATACGAACAGTATCTTGAACCGGTGCCGTGTCCATTTTTTTTGGTGCGGGACCTATGTACAGTCCATTTTGTGCGGCTAATCGTCCACCTTTATAGACTGCTGTAATTGCGAAGTCCTCGAGACTGTCAAGCAGCAGCAAATCAGCATCATAGCCTGGAGCAATGGCACCTTTTTTGTGAAGACCGAAGCATTGCGCCGCGTTGATGCTAGCCATGGAAATAGCGGTGATTGGGTGAACGCCTTGCTTAATGGCTATTCGGACATTGTAATCGACGCTGCCTTCTTCGATTAAATCGTCTAGGTGTTTATCGTCCGTACAGAACAAGCAGCGTTGTGCGTTTTGTTCGGTCACTCCTTCGAGTAAGGCATGGAGGTTTTTTGCGACGGATCCTTCACGGAGCATAACGTACATGCCACGTTCCAGGCGCATGATCATTTCTTCTTTTGTGACACATTCATGATCTGTTAAGATGCCAGCGGTTCCATAAACATTGATGTCATTTTCGCTGAGGCCTGCTGCGTGTCCATCAATTTGAGAGGTGAGCAAGAGTTTATCAAGCATGGCTTCATCGCCGTGCAAAACTGCAGGGAAATCCATCACTTCGGCCAAGCCCAAAACCTGCTCACGGTACAGGAAAGGCGCCAAGTCTTCCGCAGAAAGTTTTGCTCCTGCATTTTCGAAAGCGGTCGAAGGTACGCATGATGGCAGCATGAGCTTGATGTCGAGCAGTGTCGATTCCGAATCCTTCAGCATGAATTCCAGGCCGGCAGTACCGCTGACGTTGGCGATTTCGTGTGGATCTGTGATGACTGTTGTGACGCCATGCGGCAGGACAACCTGTGAAAACTGCTGTGGTGTCACCATGGACGATTCGATGTGCACGTGTGCATCAATTAAGCCCGGTGCAATGAATTTACCGGTCGCATCAATTTCCTGGATGCCTTCATAATCACCGATGCCAACAATAACGCCGTCGCTGATAGCGACATCACCTGTAGTCAGGCTTTTTGTGAAGACATTGACGATGCTTGCGTGTCGAATAACCAAATCTGCTTTTGTTTTTTTATTGGCGGCGTCTATGCGCATCTTTAAAGTTTCCTTATTCACAGTTATCTGTCCTCCTTTGGAATGATTTGGTTTACCCGAACCTGATGAAGGAAGCTGAATAAACATGCTTAAATAACAACAATGATTTAAGCTTTGACTCAGTTTACCTGAAAAAAGCCATAAGCTCAAAGAGACAACCAATTCATATCGTACATAAAAAAGCAGGAAAGGCTGACAAAATTTGATTTATAAAATTTGCTATTATAAACTAACATAAAATTCTTTTAAAAGTTTGATATTTCTGAATACGTTTTGAAAATTTAAAAAACAGAACGGAAGGGGAATTGGAATGTCTGAAGTTTCATCTACTAATTTACTTGCTTATTTAAACGCAACTGGGGCGTCACAGCCGGAAGCGATTCCACATCAACAAACTTTTACGTTTATATCTAAAAAAACCGGAATCCCGCAAGTTTGGAAATGGAGCAAAGAGTCAGCTGGCATCGAACAGCTGACTGATTTGGAAGACCGGATATTACTGGTCAGTCATTCGCCTTCAGGCAAAAAAACGATTGTGGGCATGGATCATAAAGGCAATGAAAAGCAGCAATTTTACATGATGGACAGCGACGGATCAAACGTAGAAGCATTGGTCGTATCTCCGGATCATTTCCATTACTTTGGGGGCTGGTCTCCGGATGAAACAAAAATCGCATTTTCCAGCAACCGGCGTCATCCAGGATATTTTGATGTCTTTGTCATGAATCTTTCCCAAAAAACTGAACAGGCTATCTATGAAACGGAAGCCAATTGCAATCCTGTTAGTTGGACCCGGGATGGACAAAGCATAATTTTAAGCATTCCGGATACGAATATTGATCAATCTTATTATGTATTGAATATCGAAACAAAAGAAAAAAAGAAAATCGGTTTGGAAAATGTGTTGGGCAGGCATCATTCCATTCAATTGTCGAAAGATGGACACGGTGGATTTTTAGTGTCAGATGTCGGAAGAGATACGTTGTCGATCCGGCAATTTTCTTTTGATTCCCTTCAAGAATTGAATGAACTTTATTCAGTGGAAAATTGGGATATCGAAGAAATTGAGTTGTCGCCCAATAATTCGCAGCTGGCCTTTACTGTAAACGAAGGAGGCATTTCCAGACTAGGCATTTTTGACTTGTCTGAACAAACACAAAAGATGATTGACGAGATCCCGTCAGGCGTCTACGAGTCACTTGCTTGGATAACAGAAGAAGAATTGGTTTGCGGGTTGGAAAGCCCTATTTATCCAGGGGATATCTGGCAAGTTTCGGCAAAAACCGGCAAAAGCAAACGCCTGACAACTATCGGGGAAGACAAGACCGTGGGGCATTTATGGATGGAACCGGAACTATGCAGCTTTTCTTCATTTGACGGTCTGAAGATTCCTTACTTTTTATATGGAAAACAAGACTATTCCCAACCGGTTGTCATTTATGTGCATGGTGGACCTGAATCTCAGATTCGGGCTGAGTTCAATCCGGTTATCCAGTTTTTAGCTGCTAATGGGTTTGCAGTCGCTGCCCCGAATGTCCGCGGCAGTATGGGCTATGGGAGGGAATATGTGCAACTGGACGATGTACGGAAGCGGATGCACTCAGTTGCTGACTTGAAAGAGCTGGCTGAAGACCTGGTGAACAGCCATGGCGCAGATCGTGACAGGATTGGAATTATGGGACGAAGCTACGGAGGATTCATGGTGTTAGCAGCTTTGACGCATTATCCGGACGTCTGGGCGGCGGGTGTAGACATCGTCGGCATTTCGCATTTTAAATCGTTTTTAGAAAATACTGGTTCTTGGCGGCGGGCTATGCGCGAATTTGAATACGGTTCCTTACAAGACGATGCGGATTTTTTTGAGGAGATTGCACCTTTAAACCACACGGCACATATCCAAGCACCTTTACTGGTTTTCCATGGACGAAATGACACTCGCGTACCTGTAAGCGAAGCTGAACAACTGACTGCCGATTTGAAGAATCAAGGCAAGCATGTGGAATTGGTCATTTTTGAAGATGAAGGGCATCAAACCGAAAAAATAGAAAATCATATTCACATGAATACCCTGATTGTCGAATTTATGGAGAAGTTTTTAGTCGATCAGCAAAAAGTGTAAAGAATGGATTTGAATTTTTTCTTTTGTGAAATATAAGGTTTTATTTCGTCGCACGAAAAAGATATAATGAAAAAACCAACTGTTAATGTTCTAGAAAGAAGATGACCATATGAAGATTCATCCGATGGTGAAAGCTTTTGTAATAGGCTTGGGCGGTGCAGGACTTTTTATCGCAGCGGGAGCGCCGATGCCCTGGCTGCTTGGTCCGTTGTTTGCCGTGCTGCTTGTGCAATTGTTTACGCCGCTTTCGCTTAAATGGCATTCTCGTTTCCGCAATGGCGGACTCGTTGTGGCAGGGTATGTCATCGGTTATGCCTTTACGCTTGAGGCGCTGCAGGGAATGAAACAGTATTTCATAGCCATGGTATTAATCAACATCGCATTTTTTATTCTCTTCCTGTTGATCAGTTCGCTGATGGCTTCCCGGACAAAGGTTGACCAGGCAACTGCAATGACTTGCTGCGTGCCGGGCGGCTTGTCTCAAATCATAACGTTTGCTGAGGAACAAAAAACCATCGATTTGACTGCGGTGACTTTTTATCATGTTCTTCGCGTCCTGCTGATTGTTGCCATCGTTCCATTTATTGTAGCGAACGGTGGTTCTCCGCATGTTGAAGATTTGGGGCAAGGCGATTATACTTTTTATCTATTTGGTTTATTCATATTGTGCTATGGCTCTGGCATGATGGCCCAGAAACTGAAAGTGCCGACAGCTTTTCTGCTGGGACCAGTCTTTCTGATTATGGCTTTTAATCTGGTTGGGGCGACAGTGCCGATCATGCCGGGTTCGTTCCTCCATATCGCCCAATTATTTATTGGCATTTACATCGGTTTGCTGCTGAAAAAAGAGGACTTGAAATTGACGAAACGCATGATATTCTATTCTTTCTTTTCAAGCGCTGTGCTGATTGCGTTTGCCTATGGACTCAGTTTTATACTCCAAGATCATTATGGACTAAGCTTTGCCACCAGCTTTCTCAGTGTGGTGCCGGGTGGGCTTGACCAAATGGGCATCATTGCCGCATCGGTTCATGCAGATGTCACAGTAGTGACGGCTTTCCAGCTGTTCCGCATTTTATTTTTATCCGTATTCATTGTGCCATTCGTTAAACTGATAGCTGGACGCAGTGCACATCGAAAAAAAGTATCTGCAGAAAATCCATAACGAAATGCAAAAAAACAGCCTTGGATAACAAGTCCAAGGCTGTTTTTTCGTAGTATTATTCTTTTGTTTCCTTATAAATAAAATAATCAAAATCAGCAGGCTGCTGCTGTCCGGAAGTATCCTGGCATTGTAAACCGACAAATGCACCGGTGAAAAACCCGCCGCCTTGAATATAGTCGTCTGAAAGCTTGTGGGAGTCGAATTTGACCGGCAGCGTAATCCAGTTTTTGCCGTCAAATGAATAAGAATACGTATACGTTTTCGTCTTAACCTCCACACGCATATGAACATATTCCACGTGTTCGGGAATACTGATTTCTTCTCCCTGAAGCGGTTGCGAAAATGAGGAATTATCGCATATAGAAAGTTCAAGGATACGCTCTTTTTCTTCATTCCAAGAAACCTGCAGCGCTGTCCAATTCTCCGTATTATAGTAATTTATAAGTCCCGCGGCCTGCTGAAAAGTAGTTGGCTGAAAAGCGACTTTCGTTTCAGCAGTAAAATTGAAATGCTGCCAGCGTCTTGCCACAAATGCCTGCGTGAACTTGGAAGTCAACGACTCTCGTCCATACAAGCGAAGGTGTCCTGGGTTGTCCGTCAAAGAAACAATTTCTTTTCCAAGCGGAATGCGAAGCGTCTGGAAATGGCTATTCAATTTTGCAGAATCAAAATCATCTTTTTCAGGAAAGTCCGATTGCCATACAACTTCTTCAATAGCCGGTCCTTCAATTTGAGAAGACGGCTGATTGCCGCCGACGACATAAGGCCATTCGTCTTTCCACTCCAATCGTTGGATTGCCGTTTCTCTGCCAAGCGGACAGTAGCCGCGAGGGTCCAATAAAGCCTGATCTTCCTGCGGCAAAGGGCGGCCTGTTAAATGCACCAGGAACCATTCATCAGTATGGGTCTGTACAATAGAAGCATGTCCTGCTTTCTGAAGCGGAATTCTTGGATACGGCCATGAAGTGATCAAGGGATTTTCAGGATGAACCTCATAAGGTCCGTCAATTTTCCGGGAACGAGCGATTGTTGCCTGGTGATCGTATTTTGTGCCGCCTTCGGCTGTAAGCAGGTAATAGTATTCACCGATTTTGTAGAGATGAGGCGCTTCCGTCAATTTAATGTCGGTGCCTTTAAAGATGATTTTTGAGTCGCCAATGAGTTTGCGTGTTGCGGGATCAAATTCCTGTAACACGATGCCGTAAAAATTATGATGTCCAGCACGATGATCCCAATACATATTGACGAAATATTTCTTGCCGGATTCATCATGAAACAGGGAAGGGTCAAATCCTGAACTGTTCAAATAGGATGGTTCAGACCATTCACCATCAATGGTTTCACAAGTAACTAAATAATTATGGCAGTCTTTCCATTGGCCTTCGGTCACTTTCACATCTGTGAAGATTAACCAAAACTGTCCATCACTATAGGAAAGAGCAGGAGCCCAAACGCCGCCGGAATTCGGATTACCGGACATATTTAATTGGCTCAATCGGTTTAACGGACGGGAAATCAAGCGCCAATTCTTTAAATCTTTGGAATGGTAAATGCCTACTCCTGGAAACCATTCAAATGTAGAGACTGCGATGTAATAATCTTCTCCTACGCGGCAAATAGATGGATCAGGATTGAAACCAGGTAAAATCGGGTTTTGGATTATGCTCATTCTACTTTTTCCTCCATTCTAAATATGTAAGTGCTTACAAATATAAAGTGTTAAACTTACATTCGATCATACCTTACTTAGTCTATCGAGTAAACTAAGTTTCTAAAAAATATCCAAATAAACAGAAAAAAAGCCGATCCCCTTTAAAAGGAGTTCAGCTAGATATTGCTTATTAAGCATTCAAACTTGTTTTTTGCTGGATGCTGACACTAAGAAAATTTTCAATAGAGAAGGCAGAGACGCCTAAAGCACTTGAAAATGTGCCCAATTCTGAGAAACAAATAGTCAAATTGTTTTGCTGAAACCATAGGGCTTGATTTGATACACGATCGCTCAAGGTTTTATTGAGCCATTTAGAAGAAGAAGCCATCCTGTTGCCAATAATCACTTGTTGAGGGTTGAAGCTATTGATGATGTTGTTGATGCCGACACCCAGATAATCACCTGCTTGTTCAAACAGTGAAACCACTTTTTTATCGCCTTGTTCGGCGAGCGCCAAAAGATCATTCAAGTCCAGTTCTTTTCCGTTAGAAGAAGCAAGTTGCATTTTTTCTGCAGCTGTCAGCAAAGCCTGTTCAGAAGCATATAATTCCCAACATCCTTTGTTGCCGCAGCGGCAAGTGGGACCATTCACTTGAATGGTCATATGGCCAAGTTCACCTGAAAAACCATTTGAGCCTTTATACAAAGAACCGTTCAATATTAATCCGACGCCTATTCCGATTCCTGCACTGACATAGATGATGTGTTCGGAGTCTTGTCCGGCTCCAAATTTCTTTTCGCCATATGCGCCCGCGTTTGCCTCGTTTTCAATGATAACGGGTAATTTGTACTTGCTTTCTAGAATCAATTTTAAATTCAGGTTTTTCCATTTTAGATTTGGGGCAAGCAGTATTTCTCCACTATTATCAACGATGCCGGGAACACCTACTCCAATGCCCACAATGCCGTGCGGGCTCTTGGGAGCGGAAGCCATCAGATAATCGATGGTGTCAAAAAGTTGGCTTTCGATTTCTTCATAGGATAAGTTTTTAAATGTAACTTCCTTCTCGTTACAGATATTCCCGCTTAAATCCGTGAGTACACCCAGCAAGTAATTGACTCCGATATCGATACCCACAGAATAGCCTGCTTTTTCATTGAATAGCAGCATCACTGGCCGTCTGCCTCCGCTGGATTTACCTGGTCCAGATTCATAGATCAAATGATCTTCAAGCAAGTCATTTACGAGTGATGATACTGTACCTTTATTTAAACCGACTTCCTGTGCAACTGCAGCTCTTGAGATAGGGGAGTGGTTTATGATTTTTTTCAGGACCAGCGATTTGTTTCCTTCTTTTACTACATGATGATTCCAGGTTTTATTTTCTCCAATATTCATGACGATCAACTCCTTCTATCTGATGAACTTATAAATTGAATTTGAAATCCTTATAACAGGTTATTCCATAGTCAGCCTTCAAAAACCTTTTCTGAATGCTTCTCCATCATTGAACAAATGTGCTGGAAAAAGAGAAAAAGCAAATCGGCACTGGAAAAAGTATCAACTTCTAAATTTTAATCGTGTAACGTCATCTATGTATGCTTCGTAATTTTGCTTGTTCAATTAATAGTTTAACATGAAAATAAAACTTTGTTTAGCCACTAGACTAACAAAATAATATTTGCTACAATGAAACCGCATACAACAATCTGAAAATTGTTGTAATACCAAAATGCATGAGGGGGAGAGTACAAAATGGGAAAGAAGAAAACGCTTACACTTCTATCGACCGCTTTCGCTTTATCTATGTTATTGACAGGTTGTTCTGATTCAGGAGAAGCAGGGGAAAGTTCAGGATCGGCTGAAAAAGAAATAAAGTTTATGCATCTATGGCCTGAGGGCAGCTCGAAGAAGCATTTTGACGTGGTGAATGAAATCATCGCTGAATACGAAGCAGAAAATGAAGGGGTTTCTGTAGACCTTGAAGTATTGAGCAACGAACAATACAAAGATAAATTAAGAGTACTCTCCACGTCGGGAGACCTTCCAGATGTCGGATTGACTTGGGCGGCAGGATTTTTAGAACCTTATGTGGGCGGAAATATGTTTGCGCCGCTTGATGACGTAATCGAAGAAGACTTGAGCGATGCTTTTGTACCTGGAACAACAGAAGCGTATGCAATGGATGGCGCAACTTATGGACTGCCATTGGAATTGAACATCGTATCTCTTTACTATAATAAAGCAATGTTCGAAGAGCAGGGGATTACACCTCCTACAACTTACGAAGAACTTGAGACTGCCGTGAAAGAATTTAATGACGCTGGAATTCAGCCGATTGCTTTGGGCAACCGGGATTCTTGGACAGGCTCTATGTGGTATATGTACCTTGCTGACCGGATCGGGGGCGCAGATGTTTTAAATAAAGCAATTGACCGTTCAGGTTCTTTTGAAGATCCAGCATTGGTTGAAGCCGCTGCTAAAACACAGGAATTGGTTGATATGGGCGCTTTCGTCAACGGATTTAACGGCTTGGCTGACGAAGAGGCCAAATCGATGTTCATGAGTGGGCAGGCACCGATGTACTTAATCGCGACCTGGGACCTTCCTAACTTTACGACAAACGAAAGTGTGCCACAGGAATTCAGAGATTCCATCGGCTATCTTAACTTCCCGACTGTCAACGGCCAAGGAGATATGAGTAGTTTTGTCGGTGGCCCGGGAGTAGGATTGTTTGTTGCTGAAGAATCAGAAGTAAAAGAAGAAGCTAAAGATTTTGCCGCATACTTTGTTAAGGCATGGGGAGAAGAAGCAGTAACCAAAGCGGGTGTTATTCCAGCCACTAAAGTGGATGCAGAATCGTTGGATCTTCCAGAAATGTATGTGGATATTTTAAACGAATTGAATGGCGCTACGAACATCACTTTGTTCGCGGACGTTCAGATGAGCCCCGACGTAGCACAAGTGCATTTGGATTCCATTCAAGCCCTTTTCGGAAATCAAATATCACCAGAAGAGTTTGCTAAGAACCATGAAGAAGCTCTTTCAAACGAATAACTGAAAAATTTATGTTATGAATCTAATTAAAAAGAGGGGACATATCCTGTATGACGGATTGTCCCCTTGTATTTTCTAAGATATGGGGTTGAATGGTATGAATAAAGTAATGTCGAATAAGTTCTATATCGCTTTTTATATTGCACCAGCTCTTCTTCTGCTCTTGATCCTCGTTTTCATCCCCTTAGTCCTGTCAGGATATTATGGCTTGATGGATTGGGACGGCATAGGAGAGAAAACCTTTATCGGTTTAGAAAACTACATTAACGGTATTCAGGACAAGCTGTTCTGGAATAGCGCGTTCCATTCGTTCTTATTGGCGATATTTTCTACCTTAAGTTTAGTCATTTACTTAACAGTCTCTTTCATATTGGCTTCCAAGATCAAAGGGGCAGACTTGCTGCGTAAAATTTACTTGATCCCGATGCTATTGTCTTCGGTTGCGATTGCACAGCTATGGGTGAAGATCTACAATCCGTCAAATGGAATTCTTAACGTTTTTCTAATGAGCATCGGAGTGGAAAATCCACCATTGTGGTTAGCGAATCCTTCTATTGTCCTGTTTGCTATTTTTGTTCCGATTTTGTGGCAGTATGCCGGTTTCTACATATTGATCTATTATGCGGCCTTGAAGAATATTCCTGAGTCGTTGATAGAAGCTGCCCGAATTGATGGAGCTTCCGCTTTTCAGATTGCTACACGGATCAAATTGCCATTGATCAAGGAAGTCGTCAGCGTAACCATTGTCTTGGCTATAGTCGGTTCCCTTAAATACTTTGATTTGATTTATGTCATGACTGCCGGGGGACCAAACGGAGCCAGTGAAGTTATGGCGTCTTATATGTACAAACTGGCATTCGCCAATTACAACTTTGGATACGGAAGTGCTATCGGCTTCCTGCTGTTGGTCATTACTTTGATCGTTACCTTCGTTATACGAAAATTGACCGCGACAAAAGATAAACTCGAATATTAGAGGAGGCATGAGAATGGGCCGCATCGGTTACTTCTTACTTTACCTGGCATTGATAGTAGTGGCGTTATTTCAAATTTTGCCCTTGGTCTGGCTATTCCTATTTTCTTTGAAAGACAATAATGAAATCTTTGCAGGCTCGCCGTTTGCCCTTCCATCAGAATTTAGATGGGAGAATTACGAAAAAGTCTGGAATGGCGGAATCGGGACCTATTTTTTCAATAGTATTTGGATTACGGTTCTGGCAATTATTTTGACCGTTTTGTTTGCGAGTATGGCAGCTTTCGCTTTAACAAGGTTGAAATGGAAAATGAGCGGCCTGGTACTAGGGCTCTTCATGGTCGGATTAATGATTCCGATCCACTCTGCATTGATACCACTTTACAGCATGTTCTTGAGCGTAAACTTGATCGATAATCCGATTTCGATTGTCATCACTTATACTGCCTATAATTTGCCGATTACTTTAATGATTTTACTGGGCTTCTACTATACATTGCCCCATGAAATTGAAGAGGCAGCGGTTATTGACGGCTGCTCAATCCACAGAATGTTTTTTCGGATCATCTTACCGATGACCACGCCAATTTTAGCAACAACTGTCGTCATCAATATGATCTATAACTGGAATGAGTTTGTGTTTGTCAACACCTTCATCAGTTCAGAAAAATACAAAACTTTGACTGTTGGTATCCAAAACTTTATTGGCCAATACATGACCGACTGGGGAGCGATTGGCGCTACTTTGGTCATCAGTGTCTTGCCGATCATTATCGCCTTTATCTTCTTCAGCAATAAAGTGGTTGAAGGAATCTCATCGAGCGCAGTAAAAGGATAAACTAAAAAAGCTTCACATTTAAAGGAGAAGAGACCCTTTAATGTGAAGCTTTTTTATGGGTTTTGTTAAACGCATACATCGCCATCCACATTGTTAGAAACGCATATACACTGCCGCCAAATAGAAAAGCTAAAGCTGGAAGCAGCCTCATGATAAAAAATAGAGAAACAAGACAGAGGATAATGACCGCTGTGGCGGCTGGATTGACCAGCATCAGAAAAAATGCATTTTTAATAACAGATGGAATTTTGATATCGTAATGCACGAAAGCAGGGAAAAGATAAAACAAAAATAAAGTAAATATTAGCATGAATGCAAAGAGTGGGGCATAAGACCAATTCAACTGTTGAGCCGGGCTTGCTTGAATATAGAAAATATCCAACACAATAAACAATAAAAATACAGAAACGAAGACCCCAAGAAGGTTGCTTTTTAAGAAATCTTTCTTATAGAAACCCCAAAAGGATTGAAAGAGAGGGAGATCTGTATTCCCTTTCAGCCATTCCCGGCAAACGGCAAACATAGATGTAGTGGCAGGATAAAATCCGAAAAGAATGCCCCCGAGCAATGAAAACATTACCCATAAAAAATTCAAATAGGCAAATCGGGTAACCCATTCGAGTGCAAGATAAATATAGCTGCTTGTAGTATTCATCGATAACCGCCCTTAATCAAAATTTCAGTAACCTATAAAATCATATCTCACTAATTGAATAAATACATCAGAAAGCTTCTGAAATACTTTGTTTAATCAATAGACAAACTAATTATAACTTGTTATAATCCTTAATGAAAGCCTTTTCATCTACTAGTCTAAATATTGCTACATATTGAATGAATTAAAACTACATTGGAGGTATGGAACATGGCGCATTTCTCAGGAATTGAAAAAATAAAATTTGAAGGAGCTTCTTCAAAAAATCCGTTCGCTTTTAAATTCTATAACCCGGAAGAAAAAATCGGGAATAAAACGATGGAAGAAACACTTCGTTATGCAGTGTCTTATTGGCATACATTTACAATGGACGGTTCAGATCCATTTGGTGCCGGCAGTATGATCCGCTCATGGGATCATTTAAATGGAATGGATTTAGCAAAAGCACGGGTTGAAGCATCATTCGAATTCTATGAAAAAATGGATGTGCCATTTTTCTGTTTCCATGATGTTGATATTGCACCAGAAGGCAGCAATCTACGCGAGTCCAATAAAAATCTGGATGAGATTGTTGGCATGATCAAGGAATACATGAAAGACAGCAAAGCAAAATTATTGTGGAACACCGCCAATAATTTTACTCATCCACGCTTTGTTCATGGAGCAGCAACTTCGAGCCATGCTGACGTCTTTGCATATTCCGCAGCAAAAGTGAAAAAGGGACTTGAGATCGGCAAAGAGCTTGGCGCTGAAAACTATGTATTCTGGGGTGGGCGCGAAGGATACGAAACTTTGTTGAATACGGATATGAAACTGGAACTTGATAATTTGGGACGCTTTTATCATATGGCGGCCGATTATGCGAAAGAAATCGGGTTTGACGCACAATTTTTGATTGAACCTAAACCAAAAGAGCCTTCCACGCATCAATATGATTACGATGTAGCAACAGCACATGCATTTTTGCAGAGCTATAACTTGGATGATAAATTCAAGTTCAATATCGAAGCAAACCACGCTACATTGGCTGGCCATACTTTTGAACATGAACTTCACTATGCGCGCATCAACAATATGCTTGGATCTGTAGATGCCAATCAGGGAGATCCACTCTTGGGCTGGGATACCGACGAATTCCCGACTGATTTATGGTCTACCACTTTGGCGATGTACGAAATTCTGCAAAATGGCGGACTTGGACGTGGAGGCCTAAACTTTGATGCTAAAGTAAGAAGAGGGTCATTTGAGCAAGACGACTTGTTCCATGCACATATTGCAGGAATGGATGCTTTTGCGGTTGGATTGAAAGTGGCACAGCAGTTGATTGACGACAAAGTGCTTGAAAATGTAGTAAGCAATCGATACGAAACTTATACGAATGGCATCGGATTGGATATTGTCAATGGCAATACAGACTTCCACCAACTTGAAGACTATGCGTTCGGCATAACAGATATTAAACAAACATCCGGACGCCTTGAGCAAATCAAAGCCACCATTAATCAATACTTGCTGCAGGCTTTTGCAAAGTAAGAAAATCTTCAGGCTGGGAGAGCTGACTTTATGAAATATGTAATTGGTGTTGATTTGGGAACAAGTGCTGTAAAACTTCTATTGGTGGACCAGCAGGGAAACGCAGTAGAGCAGATTTCAAAGGCTTATCCTTTGATTCATGAAAAGAATGGATACAGCGAACAGGATCCACAGCATTGGGTGGAGCAGACGGCTGCAGGCATAAAAGAATTGCTGAATATTTTTGGCGGAGACCCGGCAGCTATTGAAGGCATCAGTTTTTCGGGACAGATGCATGGACTGGTGCTGCTGGACGAAGACAATGAAGTCCTGCGTCCGGCCATTCTGTGGAATGATACCCGTACAACCGCCGAATGCCAACTGATTTATGATGGGGTTGGGCGTGAACGGCTGTTGGAAATTACGAAAAATCCAGCATTGGAAGGCTTTACTTTGCCAAAGATCTTATGGGTTCGGAAAAATGAGCCTGAACTTTTCAAAAAGGTGAAATCCTTTGTGCTGCCAAAAGATTATTTACGCTATAAAATAACCGGAAATCTTCAAATGGAATTTTCAGATGCGGCGGGAACGCTGTTACTGGATATCACACAAAAACAATGGAGCCAAGAAATCTGTGAGTTATTGGAACTCGATGTCGACATATGTCCGCCTTTGGTAAATTCTCATGATGAAGTAGGCACTGTCCAAGAAGCTTTTGCTGACGTATCGGGACTTGCTTTAACAACCCGGGTTTTTGCTGGCGGAGCAGATAATGCCTGTGGAGCTATCGGGGCAGGCATTTTACAGGAAGGCAAAACATTGTGCAGCATCGGTACTTCAGGTGTCGTGTTGTCATACGAAGCCAAAGGGAACAAAGACTTTGGCGGGAAGGTCCACTATTTCAATCATGCAGTACCCGGTGCCTTTTACACGATGGGTGTAACCTTAGCTGCTGGTTACAGTTTGTCTTGGTTCAAAGATGCATTTGCTTCAGAAACTTCATTTGATGAACTGTTGTCCGATATTCATACGGTACCTGCCGGCTCAAATGGGTTAGTGTTTACACCTTACCTGGTTGGGGAAAGAACACCACATGCAGACGCCGCGATCCGTGGCAGTTTTATCGGCATGGACGGTTCGCATCGCCGGAAAGATTTTGCGCGTGCAGTTCTCGAAGGAATCACGTTTTCCTTGCACGAATCGATTTCAATTTTCCGGGACAGCGGCAAAACCATCGACACGATTGTGTCTATTGGCGGCGGCGCTCAAAATGAAGAATGGCTGCAGATGCAGGCAGACATTTTTGATGCCAAAATCATTCGCCACACCAGTGAGCAAGGACCCGGTATGGGCGCAGCCATGCTGGCAGCTTTCGGCTGTTCATGGTTCCAGACATTGCAGGAATGTGCCGATGCATTCTTACAGGAAGATCAGCAATATTTGCCGATTGAAGAAAACGTTTTGGCATACAGAAGATTATTTCCGCTCTATCAGGAAGTTTATGGGAGCACTAGAGAGTTGAACGTCAAACTTTCAGAATTCCGCAAGTAGTTGTCCAAATAGAACCTCAACTCAACAGTTGAGGTTTTTTCTGTAAAGAAAACCTAATCTTAAGAAGAGGTGAGTGGAATGAACTATCGTCAACTTGGCAAGACGGATATGAAGATAAGTGAATTGAGCTTTGGAACATGGGCAATCGGCGGTTCTTGGGGAAACACGAATGATAAGGAATCCATGGAAGCACTAGATTATGCCATGGAACAAGGGGTAAATTTCTTTGATACGGCAGATGTCTATGGTGATGGACATAGCGAAGAGTTATTGGGAAAAGCGACAAAAGGGAAACATGACGAAATCCATATCGCTACCAAATTTTGCAGGGCGGGCGATATCCATGATCCGCAAACTTACTCGATGGATCAGGTTTCCAAGTATGCGGAAGCGAGCTTAAAACGCCTTGGACGCGAGCAGATTGACTTATTTCAGATTCATTGCCCTCCGATGGAGATTCTAAAGGACGGCAGTGTATTTGAGGTGCTGGACAAGTTGAAAAAACAAGGAAAAATCAGATCTTACGGAGTCAGTGTGGAAACAGTGGAAGAAGGACTCTTATGTCTTGAGAATCCAAATGTCAGCAGTTTACAAGTGATTTTCAATTTGTTCCGTCAAAAACCATTGGAAGAATTGTTTCCGAAAGCAATCGAAAAAAATGTTGGCATATTAGCACGTGTTCCACTTGCCAGTGGTTTATTGACTGGGAAATTCAAGGTCGATTCAGAATTTGAATCCGACGACCATCGCAACTTTAATCGTGACGGCGAAGCATTCAATGTAGGGGAAACTTTTGCAGGAGTCGAATTTTCAAAAGGCGTAGAATTGAGTGATCAGCTTGCTTGGATTGCAGACGGCAGAGGAAATCGTACGCAGGCAGCTTTGAAATGGATTTTACAGCAGGAAGCCATCACTTCAGTCATTCCGGGATTCAGAAATGTGGCGCAGGCAAAAGACAATCTAAAAGCGCTGGAGGCAAAAGATTTTTCACGTGAGGAAATGAATCGATTAGCTGAGTTTTATCAAGATCGTGTACATCCCGAAATCAGAGGGGTATATTAAAAATATCTTACCTACCGCCAAGAGAGTCATCGTACTCTCTTGGCGGTTTGCTTTATCAACTCTAAAAGTCGAATAATTTAATGCAAAAAGGAGAGAATACGATGGAGAAAATTCGCTGGGGTGTTTTGAGTACAGCAAATATTGGAAGAACCCAAGTCATTCCTGCTATTGGCCGTGCTGACAATGCTGAAATCGTCGCCATAGCAAGCCGCACCAGCAAGGTGCATGCAACCGCCCAGGAGTTGCAAATTCCGAAAGCTTATGAAAGTTATGAAGAACTGCTGGAAGATCCAGAAATTGATGCAGTCTATATACCGCTCCCAAATCATTTGCATAAGGAATGGGTAATACGTGCAGCAAAAAAAGGCAAACATATTCTGTGTGAAAAACCAATTGGCTTAAGCGAAGCCGAGGCTGAAGAAATGATTTTAGCGTGCCAGGAAAATGGCGTCAAGTTGATGGAAGCATTTATGTATCAATTGCATCCTCAACATGCCCGGGTTAAGGAGATAGTCGCTTCGGGAGAAATAGGAGAAATTAAGCTGATAAAATCGAGCCACTCGTTTTATTTACATAACCGTTCGTCGGATATACGAATGGATGCTGCAATGGGAGGCGGCAGCATCTATGATATCGGATGCTATTCCATTCAGGTTATGCGCCATATTACCGATGCCGAGCCGGTGGAAGTCATGGCACAAGGCGCGCTGGATCCGGTCAAAGGAATCGATTTGACGGCAATGGTTCAAATGAAGATGAGCAGCGGTGTCCGCGCTCTGTTCGACTGCAGTTTTGACATGATCAACAGAAACGAGTACGAAGTAATCGGTACCACAGGAAGTGTGAAAGTGCCATTTGCTTTCCGTCCAGACATCAATGGCGGCATTGGCACTGTATTAGTAAGAAAAGATGGAGTGGAGCGGGTAGAGAAAATACCGGGAGATATTTATAGGATGGAAATCGAAAACTTTTCTAATGCGGTTTTGAAGAATGCGGAACCTGTTATTACAGCTGATTCCACAGTCAAGAATATGCGGGTCATTGATGCTTGTTACCGCTCATTAAAAACGGAACAAAAAGTTTTTATTAAAGATTGAAAATGAAATAACAGGCGAATACAGGCCAAGGGTGATAACCCTGAAACCTGTATTCGCCTTTTCATGTTGGCTCAATTATTTTAGAGGGCTATTTTTAAGCAATTGCTCTCCTTTTTGGAGGGGTGTCAGGGTTCAGCGTTAAGGAACGTAAAGTTCACCTTGTCCTACGACTATTGCGTTGCCCCCAATTTTAACCTCTGTGTACTTCGTTTTTTCTTTTTTGATTGTAATATCGAGGAAACTGGGTCTTCCCATTTCGATGCCTTGTTCGCTGCGGATAGAGTAGTTTCCTTCTTCGTTGCTATTGATAACACCATGTTCCACTAGATAAGCACCTAAAGGACCGGAGGCGGCGCCGGTTGCCGGATCTTCTGAAATGCCCATGGCGGGGGCGAACATCCGGCAATGAACAGCAGATTCATCATGCTCTGTTTCAGTCGTAAATGCAAAAATGTGCTGGCGGTCGAGGTCGCCGCTGAAATGGCGTTCCCAGACATCGGTCCGAAACTGGATCTCTCTCATAGCGGCCAGAGAGCGAAGCGGCACGAACAGGAAAGGAATGCCTGAAGATACGGTCTGTATCGGGAAACTTGTGTCCAATTCGCTTTTGGGCAATGACAGCAAGTCGGCTACAAGGGCTTGTCTCGTCAATATTTCTCCAAAAACAGGAAGAGGCTGAATCATTTCAGCTTTGACGATCTTTTCCGCTTCTTTATGGATGGTTACAGCAACGTCTCCCCATCCTTCTTCGATAATCCACTCATTAAGCCCATGTTCTGAAGGAAGCATTTTTAAGTAAGCCAATACAAAAGCTGTTCCAATAGTAGGATGGCCCGCTATCGGCAATTCTACTTGAGGGGTGAAAATTCGGAGGCTGATTTGATTTTGTGGATTCTTGGGAGGACAGATAAATGCCGTCTCCGACAAATTGAGTTCATTAGCGATTCGCTGCATGGTTTTAGACTCCAATCCTGAGCCATCATGAAAAACTGCCAGCGGGTTGCCCCCAAAAGAATGGCTAGTAAAGACATCTACCAATGTATACTTTAAAGTTTGCATAATTACCCTCCTTTATTCGAATAGTAAGACTTTATAGTTTCTTTGTATCAGTTAGCCGTTGAAAAGTCCAACACCTTTGATTGCAATCAATGCAATTTGCGAATAAAGTAAGGAAGAAGATATAGAAAAGAGGGAAGCGTGTGAAAAAACAGATTGTGGTCATCGGATTAGGACGCTTCGGCAGCAGTGTTTGCAGAGAGCTTCATACTCTTGGCCATGAAGTAATGGCAATAGATACAGATCCTGAGAAAGTCGATGCTGTGGCAAATTCCGCTTCTTTTACAGTGATTGCGGATGCTACAGATAAAAACCAGCTGAACTCTCTGGGAGTTCGTAATTTTGAACATGCAATAGTGGCCATCGGGGACGATCTCCAAGCCAGTGTGTTGTGTACGTTAATGTTGAAAGAACTAGGGTTACCGAAGGTCTGGGTAAAAGCGAGGGATTTGCAGCATGAAAAAATCCTGGATAAAGTTGGTGCAGACCGCGTCATTCAGCCCGAAAAAGAAATGGGAATCCGTGTTGCCCACCATGTGGACTCAGATAAGATTGTGGATTACATCGATTTATCCCAAGATTACAGCATCATTGAATTGGTGGCTTCTGGCAAGATGGCTGATAAAACTTTAGTGGATCTGAACATTCGCAAGGAATTCAATTGCATCGTACTAGCGATAAAGAAAGAGGAAGAAGTTAATATTGCGCCAGCGATAGACGATATCGTCGAGCAGGGCAATGTATTGATCGTCATGGGGCATAAAGATGATCTGAAGCGCCTGGAGGATAAAGGTTTATAATGCATTGATCAGCCGGTTCCTATTTTGGAACCGGCTATTTTTCTGGATGATGCAGCCGTTTATTGATTTGCTTTAGGGGAATGGTATCTGCAAGAAGAGACAGAAATACAAAGAGTTTTGCAGGAAATGGAGGAGGAAAGATGAAAATTCGAATAGAATGGACGTATAAAATTCCTAAGGGCCAAGAAGCGGTTTTTTCTTCAGAAGAAATCCCGGCAGAGACAGCGATTGTGATTGCTGAAGATCTTGAACGTCTTGAGCGATCCAAAAACCTTCATTTTGTGGATCAGTATGACAGCGGCTGGAGTATAAAAGAATTGAAGGCTTATTTGAAAGGAATTGAAACAGAACCTCATAATGTGATTGTATATTTTGATGGCGGCTACGAGCGTACCAGAAGAAATGCAGGACTGGGCTGCGTTATTTATTACGAACAAAACGGCAAGTCATATCGGCTTCGGGCCAACACTCAACTGGATGAATTAACTTCCAATAATGAAGCAGAGTATGCAGCTCTTTATTTTTGTTTGCAGGAACTGGAACAGTTAGAGATTCATCATTTGCCTATTCGGTTTAACGGAGATTCCCGCATCGTCATAAACGGCATGTCTAATGAGTGGCCGGTGATTGAAGAACAGCTGATTCCTTGGGTCAATCGAATTGAAGGGAAAATAGCTGAAATGGGCCTCCAGCCAGAATATGAATTAGTCCCACGTAAAGCCAATGCAGAAGCTGATAAACTGGCCACTCAAGCTTTGAACGGAATCGTCATTTCAGCTGAAAGCGAAATCATTGTATAAAGCTAGGTAGATAGGCAAAACTTATACAAACTGAGAAAGCAGTTAAGTAAATGGATGGTTAGTGAACAGATTTTCTACCGAAAGTCTGGTTAAAAGGCTGATATATGGAGGATAAAGAAAAGATTCCACTATTTACATCTTATTGCTATAAAGCGTCCTAGTACTTTCTGTTCAAAAATCAGAATAATCTGATTTTTGCTTGCGAAAACTGTTTTTTTAGGTTATAAATAAATTGTACAATAATTGTGCAAAAACTACACATGAAGGAGAGGGAAAAATGAAGAAAATCTTAGTTTCATTCTCTGTTGCCGTGGCCCTTGTATTCTCGTTGCTCGCTTCTGGAGTTATGGCCGATAGCCATACCGCTAAAGTCAGAGTGGTTCATGCTTCACCAGATGCTCCTGCTGTCGATGTCTACGTCAATGGGGAATTAACGCTTGAAGAAGTACCTTTTAAAGCAGATTCAGGTTACTTAGAGGTGCCGGTTGGAACACATGATGTAGAAGTTTTTGCAAGCGGAACTGAATATGCTGCAGGTGAAGGTGTATTGCAAGCCGATTTGGCTGTAGAAGCTGGGAAAGCTTATACAGTAGCAGCGGCAAACTTATTGGAATCCATTGAATTTGTGGTTGCAGAAGATTCAATGGAAGTATCAGAAGGAAAAGCAAAAGTCCGTGTTGGCCATTTATCCCCTGATGCCCCAGCGGTTGATGTTGGCATAATCGGTGGAGATGCATTGTTCAGTGGAGCTGAATTCCCAGGAATTACGGATTATGCAGAAGTAGATGCCGGTACGTATGATTTGGAAATCCGGTTGCCAGACGGAACACAGGTATTGCCTCTTGAAGGCACAGAGTTGGCTGCAAATACAGTCTATAGCGTCTTTGCGGTAAACACAGTGGATTCACTTGAAGTGATTGCCTTGGTCGATTACGAAGCAGCTGGTTCACCAGACGGTATGCCGACCACTGGTCTTGGAACACCTGATCAGTCACAGTCTATATGGTTGCTGCTTGGTGGAGCTCTAGTACTTATCGGAGCCAGCAGCCTTGTATGGAAGAGACGGTTTCAATAACAAACTACTGGTCATTCCGGTTATTTTCCTGCTATCCGGTTGCCAGCAGCCTGTCGATGAAGTTAGCGTACGATCGGAAAATGTAGGATTCACGCTTGATGTACCGGCTGCCGTCAATATCCAGCAGCCGGCTCCTGCAGAAAATCCGATAAATGGATTAAAGCGTACAGGCATTCAGCCTACCTCGCTAAAGATTCCCTCGATTGATTTGGAAGCAAAAGTCCAGCACCTGGGAGTTACCGAGAAAGGTGAAATGGCTGTCCCGGACAATATCGAAGACGTCAGCTGGTTCTCTCCTGGGTATGAGCCGGGCCAAAACGGCCGGGCTGTGATTGCTGGCCATGTTGACGGAGTAGAAGGGCCTGCAATTTTCTGGGATCTTTCCGAACTTGAGTTGGGAGACGAAGTGGTGGTTGAAAACAAAGATAAGACCTTAACGTTCAAAGTTCACACAATGGAGTCTGTTCCACTGGATCTGACAGATGTTTCAACGGTCTTTGGCTACACCTCTTCTCCCGAGTTGGTTTTGATCACTTGTTCAGGAACTTACGACTTTGACCGGGGAACACGTGAAGAACGGTTAATTGTCTACGCTAGTCTTGTTGAAGAATAACTAACAAATACCCGCTTATTCCGAAACCAGGAATAAGCGGGTATTTTTGATCGCAATTCAACTTAATTTATTGGTGTCGGCCACTGCTTCAATGGATTCTCTGGGAGTCTGATACAAAATGATGTTGAGCAATTGTTCTGCCATTTGATGAGGCGTAAACTTGTACCCGCCATTCACCCATTCAATTATCAGACCAAACAAGGCATAGGCGTTGTAGCTGCTCAGCAGGCTGCGGTCAATATTGGCCTCTGGCTTGACTGCGGCCAAATCATGTTGGACGAGCTCTTTCAGCACTTGGCAAACGCGATTTTGAAAGCCAGGAAGAACATTGGAATTGATGATGATTGTATAGAATCGTGAATAGCGTTCAACATGGTCGAAGATTTTGATGGAAGAGGATGACATCTTGCCAACCTCAAAATTTTTCATGGTCTTATAAGGCTCCCGGTAAGAATCGATGAGGTCGTTGAGAATGTCTTCAATCAATTCGTTCAATAATTCTTCCTGTGTTGGGTAGTGCTTATAGAAAGTTCCACGATTCAGATTTGCCAAATGGACAATTTCTGTAATCGTGATGCTTTTGAATTCTTTTTCATTCATCAGACAAATCAATGCTTCTTTTAAAGCATTTTTTGATTTGTCGATTCTTCGGTCTTTTTTCATCAGCACGACCTCACTTTCATAGTTATTTTGCATAACTGCACAAAATCGAATTCAGATGTTCGTTAGTCAACACTTCACTAGAAATTTGCTGATTGTTAACTAAAGTATAGGCCAATATACTTGGGGTGTATAGATGAAAGCGTTTTACCGCATCGTAAAATAACCGGCAGAAGAGGAGAAGGATAAAATGAAACTAGAAGGAAAAGTAGCCATCGTAACAGGGGCAGCATCAGGGATGGGGAAAGCGATTGCCGAACTTTATGCCAAAGAAGGCGCAAAAGTAATCGTTTCGGATATTAATGAAGAAGGTGCAATAAAAGTAGCAACAGCCATCATAGAAAAGGGCGGCATAGCAAAAGCGATTAAAACGAATGTTGGGGACGTCCAGGAAATCGAAGCGATGATCGATTTGGCAGTGAGTGAATATGGAACTTTGGACATTCTTGTCAACAATGCAGGCATCATGGATAATTTCGAACCGGCTGGAGAGATTGAAGATGCAAAATGGGAGCGTATTTTTTCCATCAATACGATGAGTGTCATGCGGTCAACACGCAAAGCCTTGCCTATTTTTCTAGAGAAAAACAAAGGGGTTATCATCAATATCGCTTCAGCAGGCGGTTTATACGGAGCTCGCGCAGGAGCCACTTACACAGCTTCGAAGCATGCAGTTGTCGGCTTCACGAAAAATACCGGTTTTATGTATGCAAAAGAAGGAATCCGCTGCAATGCCATTGCGCCAGGAGGCGTGGAAACCAATATCAGTTCATCCATGACGTCCATCAGTGAAATGGGAATGGGGCGTACACAGGCCGGACTAGCTTTGAATCCGCGCAACGGCAAATCAGAAGAAATCGCCAAAGTGGCATTGTTCTTGGCTTCTGACGATGCAAGCTTCGTCAACGGCACAGTGATCACTGCGGATGCCGGGTGGACCGCCTACTGAATATACAAAAGGAAAATCCGTTGCATGATCTAATGCAACGGATTTTTTATGGCTTTATTTATGCAATTCAGAGGAACCAAACAAAAGAAAGTATTGAAGCTTTACATATTTTGAAAAAGGTGTAGAATCCAATATTGAACAAATGGATTCTGCTTTTTTTAACCCGACTTTTAGTCAGAAGATCGCTAAAAAATTACACAAGCAGTTTGGTTTCATTTGCATTTATCATGCAGCAAAGCGTTTAAATCTATTAAAGAGTAAGGAGAAGTGAAATGTCAGTCGTTAAAAAACAAGGAGAGGTTAATTGGCGCAAGCTGTTTATCTCTATTTCAATTGGTCTTATTTTATGGTTTATTCCCCCACCCTCAGGTTTGGAAGCGGAAGCCTGGCATTTATTCAGTATTTTTGTAGCCACTATCGTCAGTTTGGTAATCAAGCCTATCCCAATGGGCAGTACCGCTATTTTAGCTCTGACAGTGATTGTATTGACGAATACCTTAACTTTGCAAGAATCGCTCAGTGGTTTCCAAAACACAACGATTTGGTTAATCGTCATTGCTTTTTTCATTTCACGCGGATTTATCAAGACAGGATTAGGTACAAGAGTCGCTTATATTTTTGTTCGGATGTTTGGAAAGAAAACTCTGGGGCTTTCCTATTCCATGCTTTTCAGTGATCTTGTATTGGCACCGGCTATGCCGTCCAATACAGCCCGGGCTGGTGGAATCATTTTTCCAATCATTCGTTCACTTTCTGAAACCTATGAGTCACGAGTTGAAGATGGGACTGAAAGGAGAGTCGGAGCGTTTTTGACGAAAGTATCTTTCCAGGGAGACATGATTACATCTGCTATGTTTGTAACAGCGATGGCCGCAAATCCTTTAGCTGTCCAAATTGCTCAGGATATTACCGGAGTTACAATCACTTGGGGTGGGTGGGCATTAGCTGCACTTGTGCCAGGATTAATCAGTCTTATTCTCATTCCTTTGGTCATTTACAAGCTTTATCCACCCGAACTGAAAGAAACACCGGAAGCTCCTTCGATAGCGAAGCAAAAGCTTCATGAAATGGGTCCTTTAAAAAACGAAGAAAAGTACATGATGGGCGTATTTGTGCTGTTGCTCTTGCTTTGGATTTTCGGTGGGAATTTTGGCATCGATGCTACTACCAGTGCCTTTGTAGGGTTGAGCGTCTTATTGCTGACACAGGTTTTGACTTGGTCGGATATAAAGAAAGAACAAGGTGCTTGGGATACACTAGTGTGGTTTGCGGTTCTGGTTATGATGGCGACTTACTTAAATGTTTTAGGAATGGTTCCGTGGTTTAGTGGGCTTATGCAAAATTCGGTAAACCAATTGTCCTGGATGCCGACTTTGATCATTTTGGCGATCGTCTATTTCTACTCCCATTACTTCTTTGCCAGCAATACAGCGCATGTCAGTGCCATGTATGCCGCCTTTTTGTCTGTCATTGTAGCAGCAGGAGCTCCGCCGTTATTGTCTGCTCTCATTTTGGCTTTCTTCAGCAACTTGTTTGGCTGTTTAACTCATTATGGTGCAGGGCCGGCACCGGTCTTTTTTGGCAGCGGCTATGTCAGCCAGAAAAAATGGTGGCAACTTGGATTTATCATTTCTCTGATCCACATTGTGGTTTGGATGGGTGCAGGCGGATTGTGGTGGAAACTGCTGGGTCTTTGGTAAACTTAAAAACAGCAGGATCAATAGGATGAAGGGAAGTGCGGCATATGAAAGTGGCGATTATCGGAGCAAACGGAAAAGTAGGCAGTAAATTAGGGCGGATTCTTGCTGAGCGAGGGGACGAACCAGTCGGATTTATTCGCAAGGCAGAGCAGGCTGAGCAATTGGAAGCACAGGGCATTCGGACAGTCATAGCAGACCTCATCGCTACAGATGCCGATGAATTTGCGAAACTGCTTAAAACCTGCGACGCTGTAGTTTTTACTGCAGGAGCAGGCGGAGCGGGCGAGGAATTGACAACTGCCATCGATGGCCAAGGATTGGTAAAGATTGCGAAAGCTGCCGAATTGGCAAATGTCCGCCGCTTTTTGCTAGTCTCGGCATTTCCGGACGCTGGACGCGGCAAAGAAACACCTGCCAGTTTTGAGCATTATATGAAGATTAAACGGCAATCGGAAGTCGATTTGGTAAAAACTGCTTTGGATTGGACCATTTTAAGGCCCGGAACGTTAACAGACCAAGCCGGCACAGGAAAAGTGAATTTGGGCTATACGCTTATGTATGATACGATTTCACGGGAAGACGTTGCTGGCACATTGGCAGAACTGCTCAAGTACCCTGAAACCGCTGGACAGATCTTGGAAGTGGTCAAAGGAGAAGAGCAGATCGAAACCGCCGTAAAAATAAAAGCCGGCAAATGAATACCTGAAAAACATTTATTCCAGTTGAAATGAATGCAACCTTTAACCATGCTGATGCGTTCTAAGTTCAGCATTGATTTTATTATAGAAAGCAGGATCAGCACAAATGGAGTGGTTAGATTTACTTAAAGCTTTAATTTTAGGTTTTGTGGAGGGAATGACAGAATTCGCTCCAGTTTCTTCTACTGGCCACTTGATCATCGTCGATGATATGTGGCTGAAATCACAGGAATTTTTGGGGAAATATCCAGCCAATACGTTCAAAATTGTCATTCAATTGGGATCCATATTAGCGGTTGTCGTTGTTTTTTGGAAACGTCTTTTCAACTTAATCGGGTTATATAAGATTGAAGGGCAGCCGGAAAACTCCAGCTTCAATTTATTGCATGTCATCATCGGCATGCTGCCGGCAGTGGTTTTCGGATTCGCCTTTAAGGATTTAATCGATGACCATTTGTTTGGTGTAGAGACTGTTATCTATGCATTGGTTGTTGGAGCGATCCTAATGATCGTTGCGGACAAGTTCGGCCCTAAAAATCCTTCTGTCAACTCTTTGGATGAAATTACATATTTTCAGGCTTTAAAAATTGGTCTTGTGCAATGTCTGTCCTTATGGCCAGGGTTCTCCAGATCAGGTGCTACGATTTCAGGCGGTGTCCTATTTGGTCTGAATCACCGGGTCGCGGCTGATTTCACGTTTATTATGGCGGTTCCTATCATGTTTGGAGCGAGCCTCGTATCCGTATTGAAAAACTGGGATACCTTGTCGATGGATTATTTGTCATTCTATGTCGTTGGTTTTTTGTCAGCTTTCATTTTCGCATTGATTTCCATCCGTTTCTTTCTGAAACTGATTTCGCGCATCAAGCTGGTGCCCTTTGCCATTTATAGATTGGTACTGGCAGCTGTATTGGCAATCATCGTTTTCTTATAGCAAGTAAAAAGGAGCTTCCAAAAGGAGCTCCTTTTTTTGACTCAAACTTTCGGCAATTTTTCTACTAAGGTGATAAATTCGCGTGAAACATAGGGCACATACCGATTTTTTGCCATGATAATGCCCAGTCTCCAAGGAAATGTGTGGGTTAGTGAAATCATTTTAAAAGGCCCTCCTTTAACACGATCACAAATCAGTTTTGGCATCAGCGTGACGCCGAGATTTTTTTCGACCATTCCGACGATAAAATCCCATTGAGAACTTTCATAGGCGATTTTTGGGGTAAATCCCTCACTGATACAAAATTCGATTGTGCGGCTATTTAAGGTGAATTCCTTGCTGAGCAATAAGAAGGGATCTTCTTTAAACTCAATCAAATCAATCAAGTCATGATGAGCAAGCGGATGTGATTCATGGACCAGCAATTTAATTTCTTGATCGACAAACGGAACGACATTAAATTTTTCATCATCGACAGGGAGCATGACAAAACCCAAATCGACCTCGCCTTCATATACTTTCCGTTCCACTGTTTTAGCGCCGTCTTCAGCAAGCATGATTGTGACTTCAGGATAAGCACGCTGAAATTCAGCAATGATTGTTGGGAAAAATAGAGTGCTGATCACTGGCGGCAGACCAATCTTGATTTTTCCTTTTTTTAAATTCATGACATCGTATAGTGACGCTGACAGATCATCCAGGCTATGAATAATTTTTTGGGCCTGTACATAGACCACTTCGCCTGCATCGGTCAAACTGATTTGACGCGCTGAGCGGTCAAACAGCACGACTTCCATCTCTTCCTCCAAGTTTTTAACCATTTTGCTTAAAGTAGGTTGTGTCACATGAAGAGCCAGGGCAGCTTTTGTATAGCTTTGATGTTTGGCAACTTCAATGAAGTACGTTAGCTGTCGTATATCCACATAATCTCCTCACTTATAACTATTTGTTATAGATCTTATAGTTATTATTCATTTTACCTATCCTGTTGTCAGTTGTACACTAATGAAAGCCATCAGGTCAAAATATTTAGACAACTACATTATTTTTTTGAGGTTTTAAGTAAGCGTTTTCAAATCATTGGAAACAGCAAAAGGGGGAGTTTTATATGTTAAGCATGATTGGAATGGTGGGTGGACTTGTTCTCCTTATCGTCTTGACGATGAGAGGCATGAATTTATTAATTGCGGGTCCTTTATCTGCATTGTTTGTAGCACTTTTTAGTGGCCTGCCATTATTTCCACAATTAGTGGGCGAAGGGGAAGCGAACTTATTAACGAATTATATGACCAGTTTTTCTGGATTTATCACTTCGTGGTTCCCGATGTTCCTGCTTGGGGCCATATTTGGTAAAGTAATGGAAGACAGCGGTGCTGCTGATAGTGTATCAAGATGGCTGGTCGGCAAGTTCGGTTTGTCCAAAGCAGTGTTGGCGATTGTTATCGCTTGTGCTGTACTGACATATGGTGGAGTCAGCTTGTTCGTTGTTGCGTTCTCAGTCTTCCCGATGGCACTCAGCCTGTTCAAACAGGCTGATCTGCCGCGCCGGTTTATCCCCGCCGCTTTGGCACTGGGCTCCGTGACGTTTACGATGACGTCTGCCGGTTCTCCAGAAATCCAAAACTGGATTCCGATTGAATACTTGAATACCAGCCCGTACGCGGGATGGGAAGTCAGTATTCTGGTAGCCGTCTTTATGGCGGTGTTCGGCTATTGGTGGCTAAAACGAATGATCCAAAAAGCAGTCAATAAAGGAGAGCGTTTTGAAGCGCGTTCAACAGATCCGATTGTGGAAGACCGAGATCTTCCGAATCCTTTGATGGGTTTGATCCCGCTGCTGGTGGTTCTAGGCATTTCGTATATTTTCCATGACTCATTAATGACTTCTGCGTTGATCATTGCTTTATTGGGCGGTGTCATTACGACTTATTTATTGAACCGCAAATATTTCTTGAATCTGGGCAAGGCTTTGTCTGAAGGAACGATTGGAGCATTGATTGCAATTGGGAATACGGCTGCAGTGGTTGGATTCGGGGGAGTCGCTAAAGCGGTGCCGGCGTTCCAAATGGCAGTGGATGCCATGACCAGTATCCCGGGAAGTCCATTGATTGGAGGAGCTATTGCAGTCAGCGTCATTGCAGGATTAACCGGTTCTGCTTCTGGCGGTCAGGTTATCGCACTGCCTTTGATTGCCCCTCATTATATTGACATGGGCGTTAATACAGAAGCGCTTCACCGAACAATTGCAATTTCATCAGGAGCTCTCGATTCTTTGCCGCATAACGGTTATGTCGTTACGACCATTCAAGGGATTTGTGGAGAAACGCATAAAGCCGCCTATGGTGCTGTTGGTGCAGTAACCGTAATTGTTCCATTGATCGGATTAGCTATCGCTATTGTCCTGTTTACACTGGGACTTGGAATTTAACAAAAGCTATGGAGGGAACGGACTATGGTAGATAATAAAGTAGTATTGATAACAGGTGCTGCAAGCGGAATCGGCTATGAAATCAGCGCTGATTTTGCTGCAGCTGGTGCGAAAATCATGCTGACAGACATCGATGAAGAAGCTGTTTTAAAAGCTGCGGAAACGCTGAAAGCAAAAGGCATGGACTGTGTCGGCATCAAATGTGATGTAACCAATGAAGAGGACATTAAAAACGCCATTGAACAAACAATGGCGCATTATGGATCGCTTGATGTCTTGATCAATAATGCTGGCCTGCAGTACATTGCGCCGCTTGAGGAATTTCCTACCGAGAAATACGAATTATTGATTCGGATCATGCTCATCGCTCCGTTTATTGCGACCAAGCACGCATTCCCTATTATGAAAAAACAGGGATCTGGGCGCATCATCAATATGGCCTCCATCAATGGACTCGTTGGATTTTCCGGGAAAGCAGCATACAATAGTGCCAAGCATGGTGTTATCGGCTTGACCAAAGTGGCTGCGCTGGAAGGGGCGGAACACGGAATCACGGTGAATGCAATGTGTCCGGGCTATGTCGACACGCCTCTTGTCCGCAATCAAATGGAAGATTTGGCCAAGACACGTTCTGTGCCTGTTGAAAAAGTCTTTGAAGAAGTACTGTACCCTTTAATTCCTCAAAAGCGTTTGTTGAGTGTAAAAGAAATATCGGACTATACGATGTTCCTCGCTAGCGACAAAGCCTCGGGAGTAACGGGACAGGCCGTCGTTCTGGACGGCGGTTATACAGCTCAATAAAATTAAGTGAACGAATAAACCCGTCCAGCCATTTGCGCTGAACGGGTTTTTATCATGCGTAAAAGCTTGTGCATTAGACAAAATTTTTATTTTTGATCAATTCAAGTGCAATATCTGCCTTCTTCAAGTCGTGTTCAACTTGCTCATCGATGTTATAGGCATGGTACATCTCTTTTTTAATCATGTACTGAGCGATTTTGTCGTGCGTATCGATGGCAATGTCCAATTCCCGGCGAAGGATTTTTTTGACTTCCGGAGAAGCGGTTTCCGTGATTGCTACTGCCAAGTTTCGAACGCCAGCTTTCGCTGTCACCAGAAAATCTGTAGCAATCGCCATGTCATCGAGCATTGAACCAGGGATTGCTAAATTATCCTGTTTCGCGTTTATCTTTGTAACACTTTTTTTAGCTGTTGTTTTTTTAGGTTTGTTATCGGCTTTCTTTGCCATATGCCTCACCCTTTCCAAATAGATTGATGGAACTTATTTTTCTGCATCTGCCAATAGTTTCCGTAGATCTTTGATCGCCTTTTTTGACAGTTCCAAATCTTCTTCAAGTATGGCTTTCAGTTCTGGGTCTTGTGCCAAACCGCTGAATACTTTATTTTTAGCAGCACAAGCTGTTTTAAAAGTCAGCACTTCGTGGACTTCCAATTTTTCATGCATCGCCAATTGTTTTGCCATGTTTTTCCCTCCTGAGTAAATGGATGATGGTAAATGCTAGTTAATCCTTTCCCCGTTCAACTGCTTTTAAACCATAGAAAACACCCGGAAGCTGCAGGTTGCCCGGTTAGTCCCACGTAATAAAGCTTCCCCAAGGAAGCTTCTAAATTAATATAGTTTGGTGCACTGTGGTTGAAAATGGAAGATCAACTAGTCTAAGAAATTTTCTGCAATTCCGAGGAATAGTTTGGCTTGTTCGACATTCGGTGCATGTCCGGAGCGCTTAAATTCCATATAGGTGGCATCGGGAATAAGAACTGCCGTTTCCCGTCCTTTTTCTGGGGGGTTCAAACCGTCGAATTTCCCGCTGATCACCAATGTTTCGGCAGTGATTTTGCTAAGCTGCGTGCGAAAGTCGAACTCCTTCAAAGCTTCAGAAGCGATAACTTGTTCCCGCATGGTCAATTGTCGGCTGTTTTTAGCTGTTTTGCTCAGCCACTCATCGATGAGGGGCTGGTTGTAGTAAATATAACTGGAAGAGGAGCTGAACTTTTCAAGCATACTCAAGCCCTCAAACTTCTCGGGGAAGCGATCGAAAAGTTCCGTCATGGATGATTGCTCACCATAAGATTTTGTAGCAACCAATATAAGTTTCTCTACTCTTTCAGCTGCCTGCGCTGCTACTCCCTGCGCGATATAACTGCCCATCGATACGCCAATAACATCAACTGAGTTAAGAGACAGATGGGAAAGAAGAGCAATGGCGTCTTCTATATGATCCTGCAATGTGTACTTTTCGGGCCGGCTTGAGTTGCCATGGCCGCGTGAATCCAGTGCGAGGACACGTCGGCTATTTTTAAAGAACTCTATTTCTCGGTAAAACATCGCTGAATTGCTGGTCAATCCGTGCAGCAGCAGAAGAGGACGGCCTTCTCCGATGTCTTCATAATACAAATCGATTCCGTTGTGGGAAAAAACTGGCATAATCATTCTCCTTTATTAAAACTGATGGTCCCCTGTTAAGTTATACCCTGTCTCTGAAAGATTACCGCTTTTTCAGCAAAATAAAAAACACAACGAATTGTTGTGTTTAAAAAAATAGTGAGAATCCAATGACATTTTGCTGACTGATATTCTCTTCCATTTAATTGGATTGTGCCCGGGAGTTCTGCCATTTTTCAATAAAGCTGAAGATGGCTGCAAGCAATAGAAACATGCTGGCGGAAGTGTACCAGGGAAACTCTGAAATGGCCTGCCCAAAAGCGGTATAGAGAACTGCTGGTGCGATAAGGCCCAAAGCAGAGATGGCCATGTATTCTTTCCGTGATTTGGTCATTTCCATTAAATAGAGTGACAGCAAATGAAAATGGACGAAAGGCATGATACGCAAAATCATCACTTGGGCTACGGATAGGGTACGGTCCGGAAAAATCTTGTCTTTCAAGCGCGACATCTTTTCCCGGAATTTCGGGAATTTATTGACCAGCGTATAAGAGACCAGGCTCATTAAGGTAAGGCCAATAAACGACAAAAATGCGCCTTCAACAAAACCAAACAAGTAGCCCCCGGCAATACAAATGGCGATAACCGGCAGGAACAGTAGCGGCCGCAGTAAATGCAAAAGGATAAAAAGAAATGGAGCCAGCCAGCCAACATTGTCCATGAAAACTTCGAGGGATTGATCGAATTGATCCATACGATTCCGACCTCTCTAAAAATGATTACTAATAAGGTAGGATAATCCAAAAGGAAGGCAAAAGCAAGGAGGAGGAAAGATATTCCCAAAATTATGTTTAAGCCGTCTTCTGTTACGGGAAAAAGAAAGTAGTTTAAGAAAAAACTGAACCTGCCGTATGGATCTGGTTATAGAACAGAAGCGGCGAAGCGGAAGGAAGAGAATATGAAAAGAAGCTTGAGAATAGCAAGTGCATTTATTGGAATTGTCGTAGGGGCAGGATTTGCTTCCGGACAGGAAATTTTGCAGTACTTCACAAGCTTTGGTTATTGGGGAATTGGAGCAGTCCTTGTGGCAGCTGCATTATTTGGTTATTTAGGAATGGTGTTGACGCGTCTGGGCAGCCGGATGCAAACCACTTCCCATGAAGATGCCGTGTATGCCATAAGCGGTAAAGTACTTGGAAAAGTGATCGATTATACATTGATCATCACTTTATTTGGGATTTTAGTGGTTATGATTGCGGGAGCTGGATCGATTTTCTCTCAGCAATTCAACATGGCCCCGGCATTTGGCCGGAGTATCATGATTATCCTTGTTATTTTCACCATCATGTTGAATGTGAGAAAAGTCATTGCAATCATCGGCAGTATTACCCCATTTTTAGTCTTGTTAGTTGTTGGAATCACCGTCTACAGCCTATTGACGATGACTTCAAGTTTTGCGGAATTGGAGCCGGTTGCTAGAGAACAATTGTCATCAACCCCTCATTGGCTATTATCGGCGGTTAATTATGTATCGTTGGCCATCGCACTCGGAGCTTCAATGTCCCTCGTTATGGGGGGAGCCGAGAAAGATGCAAAAGTTGCAGCGCGCGGCGGTTTGATTGGCGGCCTTGGTTTTGGTGTATTGATTTTATTAAGTTATTTAGCCATTTTTTCAAAAGTAGATGTTGTGGGCTCTTCGGATTTACCGATGTTGGCTCTTGCCGACAACATTTCTCCGATATTGGGTATCATCATGTCAATTGTCATTTTTGCAATGATCTATAATACGGCTGTAAGCATGCTCTTGTCGTTCTCTGCACGCTTTATGGAAATTGGAACAAAACGCTTCCGTATTTTTGTGATCGTTGCAGGGTTAGCGGCATTCCTGTTAAGTTTCCTGGGATTTACTGCACTCGTCAATTGGTTCTATCCGATAATTGGGTACCTTGGCTTATTACTGGTAGGGGCTTTGATTGTCGCGGATATCCGGAAAGTCGGGAAACCGGCGAAAAAATAAGCTTTAGCAAACCAGCTGCCCTATAGAGGCAGCTGGTTTTTTGTGCTATATTCAGGCTAGCCAGCAGCAGGGAGTGCTGCTTGAAAAGAGGGATTTTATGAAGATACTGATTGTCGGTGCAGGAGCAATGGGCTGCTTGTTCGGTGGACGTTTAAAAGCTCAACAAGCTGAAGTTGTTCTCTATAATCGGAACAACCCGCACGTGGAAAAAATAAATCGCAGCGGATTAACGATCGTCGAACGCGATAATAAAGAAACGACCGTCCCATTGACTGTTGTGCAGGAAGTGTCAAAGACAGCTGCTTATGATGTTGTGTTAGTACTGGTGAAAGCCCATGCTACCCAAGTGGTTATGGAAACAATGAAAGATTCATTTTCCCCTGAGACGCTGCTCATCACCATGCAGAATGGCCTTGGAAACTTGGAGACCCTCATTAAGCTCTTTCCAGACAATCCGGTAGTTGCAGGGACGATGGGATGCGGCGCAAGTGTGGAAAGTGACGGACGGATTCTTCACAGAGGATGGGGCATGAACTATATTGGCCGAGCTGAAGACGCGGAAGCACACGGAAAATTGATGGAGTTCATTAGCCTGTTGAATCGCTCCGAGCTGAAAACGGAACTGGCAGAAGATGTCCAAAGTGTCATCTGGAATAAGCTGTTCGTAAATGTTGCTTTCAATTCGCTGACCGCATTGACGCGATTGAGAAATGGTGACATTTTGAACACGGATGAAGGCAAGGCATTATTACGGAATGTCGTTAGTGAGGCTGTTAGGGTGGCGGAAGCGGAAGGGGTTTCTGCGGATTTGGAGCAGGTTATCGCCAATTGCTTGAAGATGGGCAGGGAAGATATCGGCGCCAATAAATCCTCCATGCTGATGGATGTTCTGCATAAACGAAAAACAGAAATTGACGCCATCAATGGTGCCGTGGCGAAAATCGGCAAAGAACATGGCCTTGAGACTCCACATAACGAATTGATCACAGGAATCGTAAAAGTTATCGAATCAAATTATGAACTACAAGTCGACTAACTTTCAACGAATTCTGCTATACTTAAGGGATATTGTCCTAAACAAAAGGGCAGATAAGGACGGGATGAATTGAATCGATTAACTGCAACTGGTGACTACATCTATACCTACGCTTATACGAATGATGAAGAGGCGTTATGCCAATTGGAAATGCGCTCTTTTTTTGGAAAAGATTCAAATGATAAAATTATTAAGAGCGGAGTAGGAATTGAACCAAGCCGAAGCCCGTTCATCAAAGAACGAATTGAAGTATGTTTTGAAGGCGAGACATTACAGGGAATTCTGGAGCAATCAGCTGAAGTTGATATGGCTGATGCTACATTCAAAGTCATTTTTCTGAAAATTAATGGCTTGTCGGAAAAGGATCAGGTGGATTATCTTGGAAAGCGGGATATTGAGCGGCAGATCGGAGCGGCTATTACCGGCGAAGCGGACGTCCATCATCCGGACATCACATTCGGGTTAATTCCTTTTGACGGGCGTTGGTATTTTGGCCGTTATCTCCAAAGTGAACCGGTCTGGTTCAAGCATATGAAAAAGCCTAGGGAATATTCAACTGCCCTTAGTACCCGCGTTGCACGGGCCGTAGCGAATATTGCGGTTCCAGCTCCCGAAGGCGTTAAAGCTATTGATCCATGCTGCGGTATCGGCACGGTTTTGGTGGAAGCGTTATCGATGGGCATTGATATAGTGGGGCGTGATATCAACCCATTGGTCGTCGAGGGCTCGCGGGAGAATATTGCGCATTTTGGGTTGACGGGTGATGTCAATTTGGGTCCAATAGCGGAAGTCGAAGACAATTATGACGTGGCCATCATCGACATGCCGTATAATTTATACACGCATGCCACACCCGCAGATCAATTGGCCATTTTGAAAGATGCCCATCCGTTTACGGAAAAGTTATTGGTTGTCACGATTGAAACGATGGATCACATGGTTGAAGAAGCCGGATTTGTAGTCACTGACCGCTGCATAGCGAAAAAAGGACTGTTCCTGCGTGAAATTCTGGTCTGTCAGAAAGCAGTTTAATGAAAAGAAGAGAAAAGCTGCCACATGCGGCTTTTTTTAGTTGATAAAATCATGTTTGGATCGTATTTTCAGCGCCCTGGATCGTTTTTGTTCTTTAACGGATTGTATTGTGAAAATCGCTGAAAAATAAAGGAGATTTCAACGGAAAATTGAATACGATTAAAGTACCTTAATCGAAAAGGAGCTGCATACCATGAAATTTACTGAAACTACTTTTCCTATCACCGAAGTTCGGAAACAATTTCCAGCTTTGGCCAGAACATATAAAGAAAAACCAGTAGCCTATTTTGATGGCCCTGGAGGTTCCCAAGTCGTCAATTCCGCGATTCAGGCAATTACAGCCTATATGGAAAGAGGAGGTGCCAATCTTCATGGGGCTTTCCCTTCAAGCTGGGAAACGGAAGAAATCCTCTCAGAGGCAAGACAGGCAGTAGCTGACTTCCTGAATGTCCAAGCAAAAGAAGTGGCGTTTGGCGCTAATATGACAACATTAACGATTGCCATAGCGAACGCGCTTGGCAAAAAGTTCAAAAAGGGTGACGAAATTGTCGTCACTGAAATGGATCATCGAGCCAATGTTGATCCTTGGATTATGATGGCAGAGGACCGGGGCTTAACGGTTCGCTGGATCAAAGTAGATGCTGAAACAAAAACATTGGATTTGACGCAACTGGATACGCAAATCAATGACAACACTAAAATCGTAGCTGTGGGTATGGCCTCTAACGCCATCGGAACCGTAGTGGATCTACAGCCTTTTACTGAACGGGCAAAAGAAGTCGGCGCTTTGCTGGTAGCGGATGCTGTCCATGCCGCTCCGCATTTGCCAATTGACCGGGATCAGCAGCAAATTGATATTTTATTATGCTCGGCTTATAAATTCTTTGGTCCTCATATCGGTATCGCTGCTATCAGGGAAGATGTCTTTAAAGAACTTGAACCCTATAAGCTGACAACTTCACCTGCCTATTACCCGGACAAGCTGGAGACTGGTACGCAAAACCATGAAGGCATTGCCGGTATCCGCCCCGCCATTGAGTTTTTTGCTCAATTCGGTGAAGGAAAAAGCCGCAGAGAACGCATTTTATCTGGCATGGAACAAATAGAAGTATATGAAAACAGCTTGGCCAATCGGCTTCGTGAAGGACTGTCAGCTATTGAGGGCGTTACGGTTACACAGGCTGCTCTAAATGTACCAAAAACTCCGACAGTTGCTTTCCAAGTCAATGGCATTGAGCCTGGAGAAATCTGCAGAAGATTGGCAGAAGAACACAGCATCTTTGTCGCGGCTGGCCATTTCTATGCCTCAACGCTTGGTGAGGTATTAGGAGTCAACGACAGTGGAGGATGGGTGCGTGCAGGGCTTGCTCCTTACAGCACGGAAGAAGAAGTTGAGCGTTTAATTGATGCAATAAAAAATCTGTAAAATGATAAACAGGGCAACAGCTGATGAGATCATCGGCAGTTGCCCTGTTTAATTTGGAGCCGTTTTATGTGTTGAAACCAATTCAGCTTGGACGATATAACGGTCAGGTGCATAGCCAATAAAATCAAATGGATAACACGTGGTTAAAGTCAGCTTGGATTGATCTTTTTCAGTAATGACGGTTCTGTCATCTTCATGGGTGATCCAAATATCAGTGATTTCATATACAAAAATCTCTCCATCGTATTCAACTATCAAGTCATCTTTTTCTTCAAGCACACCCAATCCGGTAAAAACCGTATCACGGTGGCCGCTTAAAACAGTATGGCCATTTCCTCCTGGAACGGTCGTTAAGTCGCTGACATATAAGCCTACTCCTTTTTCTAAAGTATTATCATCGGCTCCCCAATAAACCGAATATTTTTGGGCGATTTTAGGAATCAGCAAGTCGGCTGTTTTTTTGCCAGGTTCATGTTGAATAGAAGTCGTCAATACGGGTTTCGGTTTTTCAACATCAGCGGGAATGGTGGCTGCTTTTTCAGCAAGTTCAATGGGTTCATCCGGGACCTCGAATGAGGAATATTCTTTTATCTCGTGGATTGTTTTCAACTCTTCGTCGGTCAAGGTTTGTGCAGAGCTGGATGCACTATGCCATTCATATAAATGATACAAACCGATTGCCAGTCCAGAAACAATCAACAATACACCAAGCCATTTTCTCATAAGACTCACCTCAAAGAGAACCGGCAGGGGAATTCCTGCCGGCAAGTTTTGTTTTAAGCGTTTTGATTTTTGCGACGGAACAATAGAAGAGAACCAGCACCGGCAAGTCCGGCACCAAACAGCATCATCAATGGACCATTTGAAGCTGTGTTCGGCAATGCAGCGCCTTCTTCTGTTTCATCTTCTTCAGTGGCTGTTTCTTCTTCACCAGAAGCCTCATCAGAAGAATCATCAGATTGCTGTTTAGCTACGTAGCTATCGTAATCACTTTGACTAACTTCACAAGCTAAGCCATCGTTGTCGCGATCCAAATCATGCGGATCATTGTTTGCATCAAAACCATTCTCATACCAGAATGCCATTACTTCTTCGTGTGATGAAAAGTCCCCACAATCTTTGTCATTTTCTACAGCTCCGACGTTCAATGCAGAGCCTAAAACTAAAAATGAACCAAAGACCACTCCAACAAATTTTTTCTTCATAATTATTCCTCCCATTCCAATGATTATGTAACATCTTTTATCTTACCTATAGTTTACTTAATTTTCAATTAATTTTTAATAATTTTATCAAATATTAGTTAAAAAAGGTAAAAATACTTATAGAAAATACAGGAGTTATAAACTTTAGGACTCCAAAATTTACCACTCTCTACATATAGCAACGAGGCTCGCAGAATAGTCGGCTTTTTTCCTTTTGTCTCAGATGATGTTATACTAGTAAGAACTTGTTCCGTCAACAGAGAGCATTACGTCATTTCCCGCAAAGGGGATGAACAAAGGAGAATGAAATTTTGAAACAACCGAACAAAAATACCCCAAATCTACCACCGAATTATGACGAATTGAAAAAAGCGGCGAACCGGACAGCAAACTGGAAAGAACGTTTGGCTGCGGTTGAAGAGCTTGGCAAGTGGAAGAGCGATCCAACGATCGATATCTTGACACATCGCATGAACCACGATCCTGTTTATCAGGTACAGGAAGCTGCCTATTCAAAATTGAAAGATCTTGGTGAAAATGTTCACATGCCGGAACGGAAGAAATTTGATTTGATCAAAGACACTTCTAAAGTTTTGGTACGCATCAAAAAAAGCTTGCCTGCAGATCATAGCTATGAAGATTTCAAAGAAAAGCTTCAAAAAATGCGCGTCGATATTTATGATACGTATAAAGGCGATAAAGGTGAAGATTTTGAGAAGTGGTTGGAAGACCAATGGAAATCAGCTCCAACTAAATAAGAAACAAAAAAACCGGATGCCTCAATTGGCATCCGGTTTTTTATAGATATTTTTGAATGATAGGCTTTAAACGGAAGCCGAATATACCGGCAAGAACGGCCAAAATGATATCTTTTGGCAGGGGTACTGCCATCCAGGCCCAAGCCATCTGGTAAGTAAAGCCTTCTGGTGCAGCGAACCACAGCTTATAGGCTGCATACATCCAGTTGGTGCCAAATAAGTAATTAACGGCTGTTCCGGTCAGCGCCGCAACGATAAATCCTTTTTTGGAAGGCCATTTCTCCACAATCAATCCGGCAATATAAGCGGCGAATACATAAGAAACAATAAATCCGAATGTGGGGCTGATCAAGGTATCCATACCGCCTGAAAATTTTGCGAAGACCGGTACGCCAGCGAGGCCGATAAATGCATATACAATCATAGAAACGGCACCTAGGCGGCTGCCGAGCAAAATGCCTGCCAAAATTGCAAAAAATGTCTGAAGGGTGATGGGTACGCCTCCGACGATTAAAAAGGAAGCGATGTTTGCACCAATAGCCATCAAGGCTGAGAACATGGCGATATGTACCAATTGCAGCGTGCGGGAATGATTGGTGGATCTGGTGGTGGTCGTTGTCATACAGGTTCCTCCTATATTCTTTCTATGAATTGAGTATAATCAGAACAAATATTTAAGTCAACTTAATTTTTATTTTAGTTAACACAAATATTTAGTAAGAATTACGCCTATCACTATAAGAAGAATAGTACTTTATCTGAAAAAAATTATAGACCTTTCGATTAGTTAAGGTATGATAGAAATAATTCAGTCAATTAGTAGGAGGCTCTCATGGCAAAGGTTTTAGGAATAGATATCGGGGGAACGAAGATTCGCATGGGCATTATCGATGCAGCTGGCGAAATTTATTATGATGAACAGGTACCTACACAATTTCCTTTGTATGCTTATTTGGAAGAACAGGTTCAGCGATTGCTGACCTTGTATCCTGAAGTGGCAGCAATCGGAATCGGCACACATGGTTTTGTCGAGCCAAAAGAAGGGCGTGTAATTTATGCCACGGATATTCTTCCGGGGTGGTCAGGCACACAGGTCAAAGCACAATTGGAACAGGCAACCGGGAAAAAAGTTGAAGTGGAAAATGACGCAAACTGTGTGGCATTAGCTGAAGCCAAGTTCGGAGCAGCAAAAGGACTTGATCGTGTCGTCTGCTTGACGCTTGGAACTGGTCTTGGCGGGGGAGTCTTATGGGATGGCAAATTATTGAGCGGGGGACCGCACGGAGGAGCTGGAGAGCTTGGTCATATGCTTCTTTACCCAAACGGCGTCCTTTGTCCATGTGGCCGAAAAGGCTGCGGTGAGCAATATGTTTCCGGTACTGCCATCCGGCGGCGCATCAAGGAAGCGGGCCTGAAAGTAACACCGCAGGAACTGTTTGAAAACGCAGCGGCGGATCCTGACTGCATGAAGCTGGTAGAAGGATTTACTGCCGACCTAGCCTTTATCGTCAGCAACCTGCAGGCAGCTTTTGATATGGAAATGATGATTATTGGCGGAGGTGTTTCAGAATCAGCGGCGCTGTGGTGGGATTTGTTCCTGCAGCAGCTGGAACCGCAATTACTGAATCCTTTGGCTGTTGAAGTGGCACAGTTTGAGAATGATGCCGGGATTTTAGGTGCAGCTCTATTAGTTCTGGAAGAAAAGTAAGATAATTATTTCCATAGAAAAAGCTGACCTCTAATAGGTCAGCTTTTTCTATGGTTTAAAATCCAGGTTTATTCAAAAGTTTAAAGATATTATTTTTATAGTCTTCCACGCCTGGCTGATCGAATGGATTAATATCGAGCATATAAGCACTGTATGCACAAGCAAGCATATAGAAATACAGCAAATGTCCCAAATGGTGCTCATTGATTTTAGGGATTGTCAGGCTGAGCTGAGGCACGCCACCATCTAAATGGGCACTCGATGTTCCTTTATACGCAACATGGTTGAATTCCTGTAAAGAAAGGCCTGCCAGGTAATTCAATTCATCATCATCGTTTTCAGCTTCGAAGATTGATAAGTCCTCGTTCGCTTCCTGAACTAGCAGGAAGGTTTCAAACAAGTTGCGTTTGCCGTCCTGAATATACTGGCCCATCGAATGAAGGTCAGTGGTGAAGGAAACCGACGCCGGGAAAATCCCTTTGCCTTCTTTGCCTTCACTTTCACCGAATAATTGCTTCCACCATTCTTGTACAAATGAAAGCTTCGGCTCGAATGTTGCCATCACTTCTGTCGTATACCCTTCAACATAAAGCTGATGGCGGACTGCTGCATATTGTGCCGCAGCATTTTCATCAAAATCGGTATTGTTATAAAGCTCTTCAGCACTTGCAGCCCCTGCGATCAAGTCGCGGATAGAATAGCCGGCAGCTGCAATCGGTACCAATCCGACAGCCGTGAAAACAGAATAACGTCCGCCTACGTCAGCAGGCACGACAAAACGTTCATAGCCATTTTCTTCAGCAAGTGTCAGCAATGCGCCTTTTTCAGCGTCTGTTGTCACAACAATTCGTTCGGCTGCTTCCTGGCCATAACGCTTCTCCATATAATCTTTTAGGAAACGGAAAGCGATAGCCGGCTCTGTTGTTTTACCAGATTTGGAAATAACGTTGATCATCACACGCTTGCCATCAAGGTGGGCAAGCAATTGTTTCAAGTATTCACCGCTGACCTGATGACCTGCGAAGAGCACTTCAAGACCTGATTCTTTGTCGAAATAAGGATCTAATGCTGATAATACGGCCTTAGCTCCCAAGTAAGATCCACCGATGCCGATGACTACGAGGACATCCGCATTGTCGCGGATTTTTGCAGCTGTTTTTTCGACTTTTGCCAAAAATTCCTCGTCAAGTGTGCTTGGCCAATTCACCCATCCAAGAAAATCAGAGCCTTTTCCTTTTTTGTTGTGAAGATTTTCATGGATTTCCTTTAACTGTGTTCTTTTTTCAAGTGTTAATACGGAACCAATTGATTCTGAAAATGTAATTTCAACCATATTCAACCTCCTATCTTTTGTTAAACCAGTTTACCATATAAGAACCGCCAATAGCGGATGTTTTGAGGAGTAAATTATGCAATCAGATAATTCAATTGACCCAGAGAATGAATGTCACATAAAATATTCCACAAAACAATTCAGCTAGTTTAGTAGGCTATGTTCAAGCGCACGAAGTGATGACGGAAAATTTGATTTTAATTCACTTTTACAAAAGAGCTTTTATCCTTTCAACTATTGGGCATTTATTGGTAAAATAAAGAAAACAATTGGGGGTTACGGTATGGCTAAGAAATTAACAATGATCCTGGGACTGGTTTTTCTGGTCTTTCTGGCAGGCTGTCAGCAACAGGCTACACCTGAGGACCGTCTTAAGGAGTACATAGGACACTGGAATAATGGAGAGTTTTCAGAGATGTACAGCGTTTATTTAAATCAAGGATCCAAAGAAGCGTATGCTTCGGAAGACTTTGTCGAACGGCAGCAGAAGCTCTATGAGGATTTGGCGATCGATAATGTCGAAGTGACATATACCAAACCTGCCGAAGATGCGAAATGGGACACCGAAAACCCTGCAGATTTTCCGGTGCAGGTAAAAATGGACACGATTGCAGGACCAGTTGAGTTTGAAAAAAACATGACTTTGCTGTTCGAAGAACAAGGAGAAACAGAAGACTGGTTTGTTGAATGGGATCCATCCTTTATTTTCGAACAGTTGGAAACGGGCGACGAGGTTCGCGTATCGACAACCAAGTCAGAACGTGGTGAAATTCTGGACCGCAATGAACAGCCGATAGCGATAAACGGAACCGGCTATAATATCGGGGTTGTTCCCGAGAGTTTTACGGAAGCGTCAGCTAAAGAAGATTTGGCCGAACTTCTGGGAATTTCGGTTGCTAACATCGATGAACAATTGGGTCAAAGCTGGGTTCAGGAAAATCAGTTTGTACCAATTTCCAAAGCTGCAAAAAACGATACGGAGTTGCTGGAAAAAGCAACTGCGATTCCTGGTGTGACTTATCAGGAAACCGCTATGCGTGAATATCCGTATGGAGAAGCACTTGGTCATTTGAGCGGCTATATCGGACCGATTACTGCTGAAAAATTGGAAGAGCTAAAAGACCAGGGTTACACATCAACTGACTCGATTGGCAGAAGAGGATTGGAACAAACGCTTGAAGAACGTCTTCATGGAGCTAATGGCATGAAAATCCTTATTAAGAAGCAAGGAGATAATGGGGAAGAATTGACAGTTGCCGAAACCCCTGCTGAAAATGGGGAAACGGTCATCCTGACCATCGATGCAGAGCTTCAGAAATCTGCATATGAAGCAATGGAAGGGGAAGCGGGAACAAGTGCAGCAGTCGATCCGGAAACCGGAGAAACACTGGCGCTGGTCAGTTCACCGGCATATGATCCGAATGAGTATATGCTTGGCATTAGCGAAAGCCGGTTTAAAGAATTGAGCGAAGATCCATTAACACCTTTATTCAATCGATTTGGAGCGGCCTATGCACCTGGATCGACCATTAAGCCCGTGACAGCGGCTATCGGAATGGAAGCGGGTACGCTGGATCCAGCAGAAGGTCTGCAGATTGACGGAGCAACTTGGCAAAAGGACGGTTCCTGGGGAGATTATCGGGTGACACGTCTGCATCCGGAAGCACCAAATCCAATCGACTTGAATAAAGCATTGGTGTATTCCGATAATATTTATTTTGCACGCCAAGCACTCGACATCGGCAGCGAAGCATTCGTTACCGGCTTAGAGAATTTTGGCTTTGGAGAAGAAATTCCGTTTGCGCTGGAGCTGCAGTCATCGCAGATTTCAAATGAGGGAACTCTTGGATCTGAAGGCCAGTTGGCTGATACTTCATTTGGACAAGGACAGATGCTGACCAACATACTTCATTTGGCTTCCATGTATGAACCGTTCTTGACAGATGGCATTATGTATAAGCCGCTGCTGTTCATGGAAGAGGAAAAAGGACAGGTATGGAAAGAAGGATTGCTGAGTGCGGAAAATGCGGAAATTCTTCGTACTGGAATGCGCAATGTCGTAGTGGACGGCTATGCCCAGTCGGCAAACAGCACATCTGTAAAAATTGCCGGAAAAACAGGTACAGCTGAATTGAAAGGGGCGATAGGAGAAGAAGGGCAGGAAAATGGCTTTTTTGTCGCTTATGATTCTGAAAGCCCCGATTTCATCCTGGCAATGATGATCGAATCGATCGAAGACAATGGCGGCAGTGATTATGTCGCTGGATTTGCAGCTAAAGTATTTGAAGAATATAAAACTGAATAAAAGACAAAAACAGCCGCCAGCAGTAGATTATGCTGGTGGCTTTTCTTTGGAAAAATGATCGTACATGCTAAACGAAAGAACCAGATTTTCAAACGGGAAAACCGCAGCTAGGCTAGTAATATGTGAAGCAGAACAATATTGCCCAAAATAATTAAAAACAATCTAAAAAATGAAGTTATTAATAATATAGTGAGTCAAATAGCAGGAATTTCCAAGCGAATATTGAATAGAAAGAGTAATGAAATGTTGCAGGATTCGGACAGTACTCAATAAGGGGGAGTTGGATGGAATATAGAAACTTAGGAGATACTGGACTGAAAGTTTCGAATATCAGTTTAGGCACAATGGCGTTTGGGCGGTGGATAGATGAACAGGCATCAGTTGAAATTATGGACATTGCTCTGGATACAGGCATCAACCTGATTGATACCGCTAATTTCTATGGCAAAGGCCAAGACGAGGCATTTAAATATGGAACAGGGGAATGCGAAGAAATTGTCGGTAACTATTTGAAAGGGAAGCGGAATCAGGTCGTACTAGCCACTAAAGTAGGATTGCCGATGGGCAAAGGGCCAAACCAGCAGGGCTTGTCCAAATATCACATTATGCAACAGGCTGAAGAATCCCTCCGGCGGCTTCAGACCGATTGGATTGACCTTTATCAAGTTCACCGTTTTGACAGCAGTACACCGCTGGAAGAAACCTTATCCGCGTTAACGGATCTGGTAAGACAGGGAAAGGTTCGCTATATCGGCTGTTCAAATTATGCGGCCTGGCAAATGGCAAAAGCAAAAGGAGTCAGCGAGTTACACGGGCTCGAACATTTTGTTTCGAGCCAATCGCAGTATAATTTATTGTCGCGAGAGCTGGAAAATGAAGTGGTACCTTATTGTCAGTCGGAGAAAATGGGACTGCTGGCATACAGCCCAATGGCTCGTGGCATGTTATCAGGAAAGTACAAAACAAAAGGAGAGATGCCAGAAGACAGTCGTGCAGCAAAAGGGGAGGAATTGATCCAACATTATTTTACAGATGCAAATTTTGAAAAGGTCGCAGCCTATAAGGAATTATTGGGCGATCAAGGCTACAACCTGTCGCAGTTTGCACTGGCTTGGATCCTTAATCAGCCTGCTGTCACTTCTGCCATAGTGGGGGCCAGCAAACCTCATCACGTGTCCGATGCTGTTGAAATCAGCGGCTGGGAATGGATGGAAGGACTGAAAGAGCAAGTAGCGCATATTTAAAGGATAAAGAAGAAGCTGATCAGGAAAACCGATTCGACAATAGTTATTTCCAATGGTGGGAAGAGGGAGAGGACTTTGAAGAAAACATGGTGGAAAGAAGCAGTAGTCTATCAGATTTATCCGAGAAGCTTTAATGATTCAAATGGAGATGGTATCGGCGACTTGAACGGTGTAACAGAAAAATTGGATTATTTGGATGAGCTTGGCATCACGATTATTTGGATTTGCCCGATGTATAAATCTCCGAATGTTGATAATGGCTATGACATCAGCGATTATCAGGCGATTATGGAAGAGATGGGGACGATGGAGGATTTTGACCGATTGCTTGGGGAAGTGCATAAAAGAGGAATGAGGCTTATCCTCGATCTTGTTATCAATCATACAAGTGACCAGCATCCATGGTTTGTGGAATCGCGCTCCTCAACAGATAATCCGAAACGCGACTGGTACGTATGGCGTGATCAGCAAACAAATTGGGAGTGTATTTTCGGCGGTCCTGCCTGGACTTTTGATCCGAAGACAAATCAATATTATTTGCATATCTTCACGAAAAACCAAGTGGATTTGAATTGGGAAAACAAAGACATGCGCGAAGCCGTTTATGAGATGATCCGCTGGTGGCTGGATAAAGGCGTTGATGGTTTCCGCGTCGATGCCATTAATCATTTGAAGAAAGATTATACCAATATGCTAAATCCCAAAAATCTCCCTTATGTACCTGCCTGGGAAAAGTTCACTGAAGTGGAAGGCTTGCAAGATATGCTCGCAGAACTCCGGGATAAGGCTTTTTCAGGTTATGATATTGTTACTGTAGGCGAAGCGAACAGCGTAAAATCACATGACATGGAACAATGGATCAGCGAACATGAAGGGAAATTTAATATGATTTTTCATAGGGAAGCTCTTGAAGCAGCAAGCACCGGCCATGAAAGCGGATTGGATGTCGAAGACTTAAAAGAAGTTCTTAACCGTTGGCAGAAGGTGGCACACGGCATTGCCTGGAATTCTCTCTATATCGAAAATCATGACCGCCCCAGAACGGTTTCCATTTGGGGAAATGACCGGGATTACTGGTTCGAAAGCGCAACGGCTCTAGGCTGTATGTACTTTTTCATGCAGGGCACACCTTTCATATACCAAGGACAGGAAATTGGCATGACCAACGCCCCGTTTGACGATATCGAGATGTATAATGACATTGAAACAAAGAATATGTATCGGTATAACCGTAAAGAAGGCGTAGCGCATGAAGATTTAATGGAAATCATCAAAAAAATTAGCCGTGATCACGCCCGTACCCCCATGCAATGGAACAACAAAGAGTATGCAGGGTTTTCCAAAGCCAAGCCGTGGCTAAGCGTAAATCCAAATTATCAATGGCTGAATGTAGAAGCTCAGAAGAATGATCCTAATTCCATTTGGTCTTTTTATAAGAAAATGATTCATTTGCGTCAAAACTGGGAAGTCCTAGTTTATGGAACAACCAATCTGACTGATTCAGGCTGTCCGGATGTCTACGCATATATTCGAGAAGACCGCTATACGAAGATGCTGATTGCCTCAAATTTAAGTGAACGCCCATGTACCTGGAATACGCCTTATCATGCTGAACTTCTTTTGACCAATTACGAAGAGCGGGTCAAAGGCGTGCTTCAACCGTATGAAGCATGCGTATTTTTCTTAAATAAAGAGGCCTATTGATAGCTGTGAGATTATAGGAAGCCGTAAAGCAATTCGAAAGAATAGCTTTACGGCTTTTTTATGAATAATTTTTATAGGTATATTTAATTGAGTATATAGACACAGTATAGGATTTTCCTTCTTATATTATAATAAATTTCCCAATTACGGAAAACTGAAACTTCTGCTAACTTATAGATGTGGCAGGTTTACCAACCGGGGATCATAAAATGATGCGGGACGCCGCTGCCGATCCTAAACGCCATAAACCATATTGGAAAAGGGGATTGAACGATGAAGAAATCGGCAAAATTCATTACGACTGCAATGTTGACAGCTACTTTACTGCTACCGGCACTGGGTGTCAGCGCAAATGGGGATTCCGTTGAAAAAGCGAACGGCAACGAGAAATTCCGTGTATTGATTGATACAGCAAACCAGAAAGAGCTGAAAAATGCCAAAAACCAGTACGGGGTCCATTGGGATTTTGAAAGCGAAGGATTCACCACCAATATGAACAATAAACAATTCGAAGCTCTCCAGAAAAACAAAAATATATCTGTCCAGAAAGTTCCAGAATACAGTATTGAAGAAACATCTGCTGAACCATTGGCTAAATATTCAACAATGGCGGCTTCTCAATCGACACCATGGGGCATCAAAGCCATCTACAATAACAGCAATCTAACTCAAACCTCAGGAGGGGCAGGGATTAACATTGCAGTCCTCGACACAGGAGTCAATGTAAACCATGCGGATCTAGCGAGTAATATTGAGCAGTGCAAAGACTTTACGCTTGGTGCCAGCATTACAAATGGCACGTGTACGGATCGTCAAGGACATGGAACGCATGTTGCAGGATCTGCCCTTGCAAATGGCAACGGAGGCTTGTACGGAGTTGCACCACAAGCCGACCTTTGGGCTTATAAAGTGTTAGGAGATAATGGATCGGGTTCTTCTGATGACATTGCAGCAGCCATCCGCCACGTTGCAGATCAAGCAGCTGCATTAAAGACAAAAGTGGTTATCAATATGTCGTTGGGATCTTCTGCTGAAAGCAGTCTGATTACGAACGCCGTCAACTATGCCTACAACAAAGGTGTGTTGATTATCGCGGCCGCCGGAAACTCAGGTCCTTATCAAGGGTCGATCGGCTTCCCTGGCGCCTTGCCAAATGCAGTGGCAGTAGCGGCTCTTGAAAACGTAATCCAGAACGGCACATACCGCGTAGCCGACTTTTCTTCACGCGGTTATAGCTCTACAGCTGGCGATTACTTAATCGGCAAGTACGATGTGGAAATATCAGCTCCAGGTGCTGCAGTTTATTCAGCTTGGTACACAGGTGGTTACGCGACAATCAGTGGAACTTCAATGGCTTCACCGCATGCAGCCGGACTTGCTGCAAAAGTATGGGCAACAAACCCAAGTGCAAGCAATGTTCAAGTACGAGCTAATCTTCAAAACCGCGCAAAAGCATATGATATCCTGTCAGGATCAGGTGCTGGATACGGTGACGATTATGCGTCAGGATTTGGTTTTGCGCGTGTTCAATAATTAAATAGGCCATCACAAAAGCGGCAACCCTGTCAGAAATGTCGGGGTTGTTTTTTTATGGTATATTTTATTTATTCTGTAAAAAAGGGTGAAATTATGAATGTGGGTTCTGTTATTAAGTACTATCGGACAAAAAACAAGCTGACGCAATCGCAATTGGCAGATGGCATCTGCTCGATTTCACATTTAAGCAAGATCGAATCAAATGCCTATATTCCGCATGAATCGACCATTCATGCGCTGTTATTAAAGATGGGGGTTCAATTAAAAGGTGAAGTGGAAAAACACAAGAGATTGGAAAAGCTGCTCGAAAATTTCATCGATTGCTCTCTTCATTATGATTTGGAAACTATGAGGGAAATCTATACGCAGTTGGAAAGAGAAAACGATTACATTCAATCTACTTATCTAGTCAATCAATATGAACTTTATAAATTCCGTTTCTATATTTATGATGTTGATGCAGCTAAGGCGGAACGGCAAAAAAAGTTGCTGGAACGAATGAAGGCCTCTTTTTTAGCGCCGGAACATTGGGTGCATCAATTTTTTCAGTCCCTGTACTGGTCCATGGTAGGGGACAATGCACGCTCTCTTGAAATTCTCAATAGTCTGGATATGGGAATTCAAAGTATTCCGCAGAAATTTGAAGGAGAGTTCTATTACCAGAAGGCGCGTATGCTCATTTTGGCTGACCGTTACGAACTGTCTGCCCATTTTGCTGAATTGGCGGTCCGTTCTTTTCAGCTTCATCATAATTATATCCGGCTCTTGCATGCCCAAATGCTATTAGCAATCAATTATACGCGGAGAAATCTGCTGGTGCAGGCGGAAAGCATCTATGAGGTATTGATCCGCAATACTCACCTGACAAAACAGATAGAATTGCATAGCCAAACGCTATACAATTACACAGAATTATTGAAGCTGAAGAGAAAACCAGGGGAAGCCCTGGAAATTCTTCAGACGCTAAAAGATAAAGTAGAAACCAATACGTATTTCTACAAGGCAGTTCTGGTAAGCTTGTTAGAAGCTATGATTGAGACCGGACAAGATGCTGCATTGTTGATAGCTGAATTAAAGATGATCAGCCAAGTGTCACAAGAGAATTATTTTCAAATTTATGCCAATTATTTCGAGAAAAGAAATTTTTCCCAACCAGATCTTTATACCTATTGTGAAGAAATAATGTTTCCATTTTTCAGAAAGCATGGTTATATTAAGGAAACTAAAAATATTGCTTCTGAATTGGCTGCTCATTACCGGATGCAAGAGCAGTGGGAAAAAGCTTATTTCTATCAATCTTATCGAGATGAGAATGGCGGTGAATTGAAATGATGAAAATGAAACTATCTATCTTATTTATCGTATCTACAGGTTTACTTGTTGCGGTGACATTGGGTGGACCTAATGTCTTGCCGCCCATCTAATCGTTGCAGTCAAAGCTTTCCTATACTTAAGTGCTTTTAAGGCAATAGGCAAACTCGGCCAAATCGAGTTTGCCTATTGCCTTTTTTCAAGAAAAGATGCAATCACCTGGTAGTTTTAAACCGGGAGAAGGATATCGTATGATAAAGAAAAGAAAGGAGAGAAGCCATTGTACAGTAAAAAGCAATATGTCTTTGACGGAAGAAAGCCAGTAAATGTGGAAATCCGCCATTACAACCAATTCGATTTTCCAGAGCTGATAGCGATTCAAAAAGAAAGTTTTCCACCACCGTTTCCTCCGGAACTTTGGTGGAATGACGAACAGTTGGAAAATCATGTGAAACTCTACCCCCAAGGAGCATTATGCATAGAAGTAGAAGGAGAGCTCGCGGGGTCGATGACTGCATTGCTGACGGATTTTGATCCTGTGCACCCTGAACATAAATGGCAGGAGATAACCGATGATGGCTATATCCGAAATCACAAACCGCAAGGTGCAACTTTGTATATCGTCGATATTTGCATCCGGCCAAAATACCGGTCTTTGAAACTCGGCCAGCTTTTGATGCAATCCATGTACGAGCGTGTTGTGCAGGATGGACTGGAGCGTCTCCTTGGAGGAGGGAGGATGCCGGGTTACCACAGGTTTTCAGATAAGCTGTCAGCAGAAGAGTACGCAGATCAGGTAATAGCGGGTGAAATAAAAGACCCGGTCATTTCTTTTTTGCTGCGCTGTGGCAGAACGCCTGTCGCTGTAGTACCCAATTATGTGGAAGATGAAGAGTCAAGAAATTATGCCTTGCTGATGGAGTGGAAAAATCCATTTAATCAATGATGGTCGAGGAGATAAACGGCAAGCTATTATAGAAAGCCGTACTTAAATATCCTAGGAAATAAACAAGCCGCGAAGCTTTTTCGGCTTGTTTTCTTATGTCCTGCCGGTTAAGTTGTGTGAAAATTCGCTTGTGGAACCAGTCATTTTGAGCTTGAGCCAGTTGCCGATCCGCATATTATTGGCGGACGAGGGTTGCTTTCTGGAATCGGTTTGGCTTTAAAAACCAACAGCCCAGAAATCCAAATAATTGGTGTTTCGATGGAAAAATCCGCTGTTATGCATGAGAGTATAAAAGTTGGTAAACCACGGGAAATGGATGAAAGTGATACTCTTGCGGACAGTTTACGTGGAGGCATCGGACTCAATAATCAATAATATTTTTTATATGGTCAAGGAATTTATGGGCCAGTCAGTTTTGATTCCTGAGGAAGAGAGTGGCCGTGCCATGGCTTACATGATGGGATAAACAAAGTATGATTGTCTAGGGTGCAGCGGCTACAGGTATTGCAGCTGTATTAGGGAATCAAATCAGTCATCAAAATCCGTCGTTTGCGGTAATTATCTCAGGACGAGTTGTGGTTACTTCGGTTTTGCTCAAAGTGATCCAAAAATATACTTGAAAAGCAGTGGGAATTTACGAAGAATAAAACGTCATGCAAATGCTGTGAGCTTTCCAATCGAATTGAGTTTTCTGCATCGAGCCTTAGACGAAGGCTTGGATTTATTTGAGAATGAACTCAAGTTTTTAGAACAGTTATCAAAAATGATTAAAAAAAGAGTATTCAGATAAATGTTTCCCTGTATTTTCTGCGATGTTATAATCAAGGTTAACGATTTGGCTGAAGCTTTTTTGCTTGCGGCAAAAGGAAATCTGTTTAAGCTCGAAGGGGGATACCATGCAATTGACGGTAGAGAGTGTATTAAACTATAAGATTTTAGAAAATGCCCGCATTTTAACAGCAAAAAATTCTGTGGCTGATCGTATTGTTCAGTGGGTATCTGTAATGGAGATGCCAGTGGAGAATTTCGTCCGTCAGAACGAGCTTGTCCTGACGACCGCAATCGGGTGTCATAACAATGTAGACAGTTTTAAGAGTTTTGTTCAAGACATCATCGATTCAAATGCATCAGCATTGATGGTTGCCATTGGCCGCCATGTTTTTGATATTCCAAGAGAAGTTCTTGAATTGGCTGAGCGACAAAACTTTGTCATCATTGAGCTTCCATGGGAAGTAAGATTTTCCAATATCATCGAAGAAGTAATGAAGAACATCAGCGATGCACAGTATAAAGACCGGGAGAAGTCAGAGAAAGTTCAGCAGGAATTGTTGAAGCTTATCCTGAGTGACACGGACTTGAATCATATTTCAAAATATATTCAGCGGCAGATTGACTGTCAACTTCTTATTACGGACCGAAACGGATTTATACAAGCTGCTAGTGGGTATTCCCAGGATTTCATCGGTAAATGGAAGAACGCTGTTATTTTGGGCGATTTTCCAATTCAGCGTGAAGCGGAGCTGGTGAATAACGATCCCATGCTGCGCAAATTCCGGACTGGGGATTTAGATGGAAAAGTTATACTGCAAATTCCGGTTCTGCAAGTTTCAGAAGATCCGCAAGGCTATATTTTCGTAGTATTGCCGAAAGAAATGCCGACAGTTTCGTACTTAACAAATTTCAGGGCAGCAGTATTGGAACATGCGGCGACGGCTATATCACTATGGCTTTCACGGGAAAATGCCATTGAAGAAACAAAAGCTAATCTGCGCAGTGATTTTGTACAAGAAGTGGCTACTGGCGAATTTATTTCAATGGACCAAGCCCTTTCAAGATCAAAGCTGCTCGGATATAATCTTGATTTGCCATATGTTTGCTTGATCGGATTTCCTGAAAATTTTAAGGAGTTATTTGAAAAACGTGAGAAAGATTATGACTCTTATGTTCAGTGGAAAGAAAGCATGATTCGCTATATTGAAGAGGAAATCTACTTTGCTGCCCAGTCCTTGAAAAGAGAAGTCATGATGACTTACCAAGGAAACCAATTGCTGATTTATCTGGAGAAGCCAGTTGAATCAACTGAAGATCACATCATTGATTTTTTGGATTTGACTGATCGCCGTTTAAGGAATCTTTTGCCCGAAGTCACTATTTCATGGGGAATTGGGGATTATATTGAAGGCTTTAAAGGATTGGCTGAAAGTTATCATCATGCCATTATGGCATTGGATATCGGCAGACGGAAAAAAGGGAAGGGCAATCGTATGCTGTACAGTGACACTCAAATAGACCGCGTACTTTTAAACCTTGCGCAAAATGAGGAAATGAAAAAAGTGATGATGAGTACGATTCAACCACTTGTAGAATACGACAAGCAGCGCAATATGGATTTGACCGGAACCTTGAAATCCTATAATCAATGCCAAGGAAATGTCAGTCAAGCTGCAAGAGTTTTGAGTTTACATCGCCAGTCCTTGCTTTATCGACTCAGAAAAATTGAATCTTTGACCGGACTTTCGCTTATTGATCCCGATGATTTATTTTTATTGGATCTGAGTCTGAAAACTTGGGAAATCGGGATTGCAGAAAATATAAATGAATAAGCCGCTGTTCGAACTTTATATAAAGTTCGGGGGGCGGTTTTTATTGTTCTTTTAAAAAGAACCATTAGAAATTTGACTATAATAGGTTGAAATTTTCATACACAATTGCAGATGATAATTTTGAGGCTGTCACTCTATACTAAAGTAACGGATTTTTTGTTCCGAATATTCAAAAAATACTTGGTAAAGAGGGTGAAGTTCCTATGTCATTTGGGACCGCAGAGTATCAAGAAAGAGTTCGAAAGACAAAAGAGCGAATGGCATCTAAAGGGATAGAAGTTTTGCTTATCACGGATCCAGCAAATATGAACTATCTCTCTGGTTATGATGGTTGGTCATTCTATGTACATCAAATGCTGATTGTCATTGATGATGAAGACCAGCCAATTTGGGTAGGGCGCACAATGGATGCGAATGGGGCGAAAATCACCACATGGCTATATCACGACAACATTATTTCTTATCCGGATACGTATGTTCAATCAGAGACGAATCATCCAATGGATTTTGTGGCTGAAATTTTAAAGCAAATTGGGCAGGATAATCGAAGTATAGGAGTTGAAATGGAAAACTATTATTTCACAGCAAAATGCTACGAACAATTAAAAAAAGGATTGCCGAACGCACGTTTTCAAGATGCAACTCTACTAGTGAATTGGATCCGGATCGTAAAATCAGATCAAGAAATTTCCTATATGAAAAAGGCTTCTATACTCACTGGAAAAGCAATGAATGCAGCTATTGAAATGATTAACGAAGGTGTACGTGAATGTGATGTTGCAGCACAAATACTTCATGCACAAGTGACAGGGACAGAAGAATTTGGAGGGGATTATCCGGCTATTATGCCATTGATCCCATCAGGGGAAAAAACATCGACTCCTCATTTAACCTGGACGGATGCCCGTTATAAAAACAATGAATCAGTCATTTTGGAATTGGCTGGTTGTTATAAACGCTATCATTCACCACTAGCACGAACGGTCCACCTTGGTATGCCAGGTGATGAATTGAAAAAAATTGCACAAGTGACAATAGAAGGTCTTGAGGAATGTCTTGCAATGATCAGACCCGGCATTGTCATGGAAGAAGTTTGCGAAACATGGACGAAATCAATTGCTAGATACAATTACGAAAAAGAATCACGAATCGGTTACCCGATAGGCTTAAATTATCCTCCGGACTGGGGCGAACATACAGCAAGTATCCGTAAAGGCGATCGAACGATCCTGCAGCCGAATATGACATTTCATATGATTCTCGGGATGTGGAGCGATAAATCCGGTATTGAAATAAGCGAATCTTTCCGGGTGACAGAAGATGGCTGCGAAATCTTTGGCAATGTACCCAGAGGACTGTATGTCAAAGGAAAAACCTTAATCAAATAAGGTTTGCTATCAAAGTTTCTTCCGGATTTTTTGACAACCCAAAAATCGGCTTGCCGAGCGGCAATGGATTCATGGTGCTAATGAGTGAAAAAACTGTTATTCCTCAAGCATTTCTTCTGGATAATGGTTATTTGACCAAAATTCGGGCGGCAGCGGCTGGAGAATTACACTACGCCTTGGACAGGGATGTTTTAAAAGATTCTTCCGAAGCAATAGAACTGGGCCAATTAACTTCAAAAAAGGTGATCGGCCGGGATAACAATGAGCAAATTGCAGTTTGTGATTTAACCGGCACCGGAGTACAAGATACAGCCATTGCCTTGGTTGCTTACCAGGAATTGCTGAAGCAGCCTATAGGAATGGAAATCGATAATCAAGAACTATAAGAAAACTAAGAGGAGTGGTCATATGACAAAAAAAGATATTCAAGCAGGAACAAAAGCGGTATGGGCGGGAGAAAAAGAATACTTGGCTCATGGAGCAACTCAAGTACCCGTCGTATTAAGTGTGGCCTATACGTATGACGATATGGACGAATGGTATGACGTAGCAATCGGAAAGAAAAAAGGCCATATTTACGGACGCAATACGAACCCGACTGTACAAGCATTCGAAGATAAAGTGAAGATTCTGGAAGGCGCCGAATCAGCAACCAGCTTTTCTACAGGCATGGCCGCTATCAGCAATACATTAGCGACATTCTTACTGCCTGGTGATCGTATTGTATCTGTTAAAGATACATACGGCGGCACCAATAAGATTTTTACAGAATTTCTTCCGCGCCAGAATATCGAAGTGGCTTTGGCTGAAACCGGCAACCACGAATCAATTGAAGCGGAAGTCGCGAAAGGCTGCAAAATCCTTTATCTGGAGACACCGACAAATCCTACCGTCAAAATCACTGATATTGAACGGATGGCGAAAGCGGGGCATGAAGTAGGGGCTCTTGTTATTATCGATAATACATTTGGAACACCGATTAACCAAAACCCGCTTGAACTTGGCGTGGATTTGGTTATCCACAGCGCGACAAAATTTCTCGGCGGTCATGCAGATGCACTGGGCGGTGTCTTGGTCGGTTCACATGAACTGGTGGAGCAAGTTTATCATTATCGCGAAATCAACGGCGCTACAATGGACCCAATGGCAGCTTACTTAACTTTGCGCGGCATGAAAACACTTCACCTCCGTGTTCGTGAGCAATGTAAAAATGCGATGGAGCTAGCAAAATACCTGCAAACAAAAGAATTGGTCGAGGACGTTTTCTATCCAGGACTCGAAACCCATCCTAATCACGATATCGCCAAAAAACAGATGAAAGATTTCGGTGGCATGCTAAGTTTTGCGGTCAAAGGCGGCGTTGATACAGTGCGGGATCTTCTTCCAAAATTGCAGTATGCCCACCGCGCAGCAAACTTAGGCGCAGTGGAAACAACTGTGGGGCCAGCACGCACGACGAGCCATGTGGAATGTACACCTGAAGAACGTGCGGCAATGGGGATTCCGGAAGGGCTGATCCGTGTGTCTTGCGGCATCGAGAACATCGAAGACATCATTGCAGATTTTGAGCAAGCATTTAATCATGTGGAAATCGCTTTGAAAGTTTAAATTCAGATTTGAGGTGCATGGAAAATGCCGGAACAGCATCTTATTGTGGAACAAGCCAATTCTATGACAGCAAAATTGGTTGAATGGCGGCGCACGTTTCACCGATATCCAGAGCTCAGTTTCCAAGAATTCGGAACCGCACAATACATTGCAGGTATTTTACAAGAAATCGATGGGATAGAAGTGGATATAGGAATCGGACTAGACACGAGCGTAGTGGGGACCTTAACTGCGGGGGAAGGAATGACAATCGCAATCAGAGCAGATATCGATGCACTGCCGATTGAAGAAGAAAATGAAACCGAGTACCGCTCACAAAATAAGGGCATTATGCATGCCTGTGGCCATGATGCCCATCCTGCGATTGTATTAGGAACGGCTGAAATTCTGGCCGAGCAGTTTAAAAAAATGGACATCAGAGGAACCGTTAAATTCATCTTTCAACCAGCGGAAGAGTGTATAGATGAAAGGGGAATGTCAGGATCCCCTTATCTGATCCAAGCTGGCGTATACGAAGGAGTAGATGCAGCTATTGCAGTTCATATGTGTCCATGGCTCCCTGTCGGAGAAGTTCAAGTCAATGACGGATGCAGCATGGCAAATGTCGACGTTTTTCGTGCGAAAATTATGGGAACTGGCGGACATGGTGCTTATCCAGAACTTGGAACAGATCCGACCTGGATGCTGGGTCCGGTTTTACAGGCATTGCATGGAATTGTTTCACGTAAAGTGCCGGCATTAGAAGCAGCCGTTGTCAGCGTAGGTCAGATCCATGCTGGAACAGCAAGCAATATCATTCCGACAGAAGTGAAGATTGAAGGGACGATGCGCAGTTATTCATCTGAAATCCGTGAGTTATTATCGGCTGAACTTAAAAGAGCATTTTCAATTGCAAAAGATCTGGATGGCGAATATTCTTTGGAAATTCAAAGAGGCGAGCCTGCGTTGGTTAATAGCCAAGCAATCAATGAAAAATTCTTAAAAGCAATGAGCGAAACATATCCAGATTTAAGGATCACAAAAAAACCATTTGGCATGGGTGGAGAAGATTTTGGCTATGTCACACAAAAGCTGCCAGGATCTATGTTTTTCTTGGGAAGTGCTTTTCCTGATGGAAACCAACGGGACCTCCACACACCAATTTTTGATATCGATGAAAGCTGCCTGCCAATAGGAACTGCGATTCTTGCACAAACAGCACTCAATTTTTTAACAGGTAAAAAATTCGGCTGACAATAAATAAAGCTTGGCTGCTTGGAGCAGCTGTTCTTTACAGGAGGATATGAACGTAGTTGAAACTAAAAAGATAGAGGTGTAAACCATGGTCCACAAATTGGCGTTTATAGGATTTGGCGTGGTCGGCCAAGGCTTAGCTGAAATCCTTCTCGAAAAAAAAGAAGCCTTGAAGCAAGAGGAAGAGTTTGAAGCAAAAATCGTGGCAATCTCTGATTTGATGAAAGGATCGATATATCAGCCAGATGGTCTTGATATCGAACTGGTCTTAAAAACGCTGAAAGAAACCGGCAATGTGGAGGACTATCCTCAAACTGCTGGACTGATCAAAGGCTGGGACAGCTTGATGACCATTCGCGAGTCGAATGCCGACACCATCATCGAAGTGTCCTATACGGATGTGAAAACAGGACAACCGGCAATCGATCATTGCAAAACAGCATTTGAAAATGGGAAAAATGTAGTAATGACAAACAAAGGGCCCGTCGCTTTGGCATATAAGGAGTTGTCGGAAATTGCCGACAGCCATGGAGTATCGTGGGGATTTGAAGGCACAGTGATGAGCGGAACGCCGGCACTACGAATGCCAATTGCGACACTCGCCGGAAATGACATAACCGAGGTGCGTGGGATTCTGAATGGCACTACAAATTATATTTTGACAAAAATGGAGACAGATGGCGTCAGTTATGAAGAAGCTTTGATGGAAGCCCAGGCTTTGGGCTATGCAGAAGCGGATCCGACCAGTGATGTGGAAGGTTATGATGCACGCTATAAAATTGTTATTCTATCGAACTATGTCATGAAGGCTCCCTTGACCGTTGAAGAAGTTTCCTGCAAAGGCATTTCAAGTATTACATTAGCGGATATTGAAGAAGCCAAAAAAGAAGGAAAGCGCTGGAAGCTCGTAGCAAAAGCGCGTAAAGAAGTTGCTGGAGTGGTCGCTTCGATTGCACCAGAGAAGGTGGATTTGACTGATTCATTGGCATCTATTAGTGGTGCAACCAATGCAATTACTTATGAGACCGATCTGCTGGGCTCTGTAACATTAAGCGGAGCTGGAGCCGGTAAGGTAGAGACAGGTTTTTCGCTATTGATTGACCTGATTACAATCGCCCGGGAAAAGCACCCGGTCAAACTATGAAGAAATAGGGGGTAATAGGATGACTACTCATCTTGCAGGCCAAAAAATGTTTCTGGCGGGAAAGTGGATAAACAGTGATCGGATTATCGATGTTCGTAATCCCCAAGACAACAGCATCATTGATTCAGTCCCTTCTGCTACAGCAAAAGATATGCTCAATTGTATAGAAGAAGCAAAAGAAGGAGCGGAAATTGCAGCCGCCATGCCAGTTCACCAGCGTATAAAAGTGATCAATGACGCCGCTGAGTATATTGAAAAGCACAGAGAAAAGTATGCCCGAACAATTGCCTTGGAAAGCAGCAAAACAATTCGTGAAGCAACAAAAGAAGTAGGGCGTGCTATTCAAACCCTGCGCATCAGCGCAGAAGAAGCAAGAAGGATTAACGGTGAAACAATTCCTTTCGACCAGTCACCCGGAAATGAAAATCGCATCGGCTATTTCTATCGCTTTCCAATTGGCATTATTGGAGCAATCACACCTTTCAATGACCCACTCAATTTGGTTGCCCATAAGATTGGTCCAGCCATTGCGTCAGGCAATGCCATCATCGTTAAACCGGCAACCGTCACGCCGCTTAGCGCATTGCTTTTGGCAGAAGCCTTTTCGTTTGCTGACTTGCCAGCTAAGGTCCTGTCCGTAATTACAGGACGGGGCAGCGAAATCGGTGATGTACTTGTGACGCATCCTGCTGTCCGAATGATCACTTTTACTGGGGGACTGGAAGCGGGTGAAGAAATTTCACGGAAAGCAGGATTGAAGAAAGTCAGCATGGAGCTTGGATCAAATTCACCGGTCATCATTCTGGAAGATGCAGATATAGAAGATGCTGTGGGTTCAAGCGTATCAGGTGCTTTCTCGGCAGCTGGACAAAATTGTCTGAGCGTTCAGAGGATTTATATCCAGAAAAGTATTTTCGAATCATTCAAAGTCCAATTTGTGGAGCGCGCAGAAGGATATATTTTGGGTGACAAGCAATCCGAACTGACGGATATGGGACCGTTGATTACTGAAAAAGAAGCGATACGCGTTGAAAAGCTGGTCGACGAAGCGATTGATCAGGGTGCAGCAGTCCTAACAGGAGGGGAGCGCAACGGTGCCTTCTACTCGCCAACCGTGCTGACGGATGTCCCGGATAATTGCACGATTGCGCAAGAAGAGGTTTTCGGGCCAGTCGTCTTGCTTTATCCAGTAACAGATCTTGACGAAGCCATTGCGTTATCAAATAACGTCAATTATGGACTGCAGGCAGGAATCTTTACAAAAAATATTGATTTTGCACATAAAGCGATCGCTAAATTAGATGTAGGCGGCATTATGATCAACGACAGCAGTGACTATCGTATCGATGCGATGCCATTTGGCGGGGTTAAAAATTCAGGGTTAGGTCGTGAAGGCATCAAATTCTCCATTCAAGAAATGACAGAGCCGAAAGTTGTTTGCTTTAAACTGTCTAGTCAGTAGAAAAATCTTCGGAGAAAGTGAAAGGGAAATCTTATGAAGAAGTGAAGACAGGAGCGCACATAATTCAATAACACGTTCTTAAAATTCAACTATCAACCTTTCCTCGATAGAAGAAATGCTTAAAAAGAATCTTTTAAAAAAAGGTTCCGTCAAAATTTGACGGAACCTTTTTACTGTTTTTGAATGTCTAGTCGAAATGCTTTGACAACAATGCCGTCATCCAGCGGTGTATGGTCGAGTGAAACAACTTGCTCAAAGCCCATCTTTTCGTAAAGGGCGATGGCGTTTCTCATGAAGCTTCCCGTATGGAGTCCGATGAATTTTTGTTTGCGAATTTTGGAAATATCGATGCAATGTTCAACCAACGCTTTACCGATTCCACGGGAACGGAAATCTGTACTGACCGCCAATAAACGGATTTCTGGATAATCAATCGTCTCGGAATCCCATTCGTAAGCTGTGGACTCAGCGGGAAACAATGCGACACTGCCAGCAATCTCTCCACTAATTTCTGCAACAAAAACTTCAACTCCTGGCTGCTGGTCATTATCGGAAGACAGATTGGCTTTCAGCAGTTCCCAGTGCTGTGCCGAGAGCTCTTCTTCATATGTTTTATATGAAGAAAGGCGCTGCTCTTTCAATAAATAAAACTCATTTTTTTTGGCTTCACGAATCAACAAATGACCATCTCCTTTTACTCGAAATTCCAAGCGCGTTTCCTTACTTCATTAAATAAATAAAGAATTCATTCGGTTAACCTCATAGTATGTAACAGGATAACTGGAAAAAAGGACAGCTACTTCCTGTCCTAAAAGTTATTGTAGACAAGGTAATTATATAGAAATATATTGCATACGGCAAGAATGAAAAAAGCTATGACTACATGAAACCGTATACATTGTGTAAGTTGTTTGACGATTATAAAAATAATAAAATATTATTTTTTTATTCGTTGAATTCTGACAAATGTGCTCTATAATATATAGAAAAGAAAGGATAGGATAATTATGAAAAAAGATTTGCGAATTAACAGTAAGGTTTTCAGTGAAGGAGCGATGAAAGCACCTAATCGTGCCATGCTGCGTTCAGTAGGAGTTACCGATGAAGATTTTAAGAAACCGATGATTGGTGTCGCCAGTACTTGGAGTGAAGTGACGCCGTGTAATATACATATTGATGACTTAGCAATTAGTGCGAAAAAAGGGGCAAGAGCTGCTGGGGGCGTGCCATTTATCTTCAATACGATTACCGTTTCTGACGGAATCTCAATGGGGACCGAAGGTATGAAATATTCTCTTTCAAGCCGGGACGTCATTGCGGACTCGATTGAAACGGTTGTAGGAGCAGAAAGTCTGGACGGCCTAGTGGCAATCGGCGGCTGTGACAAAAACATACCTGGATGTTTGATTGCCATCGCTAACTCTGAAGTTCCGGCTGTTTTCGTTTATGGAGGAACCATTGCTCCCGGCCGTCACAATGGCCAGGATATTGATATTGTGTCTGTATTCGAAGGTGTCGGCCAGCATAACAATGGTGACATCAACGATGATACGCTGCGCAATATCGAATGCGGCGCTTGTCCGGGAGCGGGCTCATGCGGTGGAATGTACACAGCTAACACGATGGCGTCGGCAGCTGAAGCGATGGGGATGAGTTTGCCGGGAAGTTCTTCCAACCCTGCAGTATCTCCAGAAAAACTGGCGGACTGTGAAAAAGCGGGTGCGGCAGTACATAATTTACTTGAACTAGGCGTCTATCCGAAAGACATTATGACGAAAGAAGCGTTTGAGAATGCGATAACAGTTGTCATGGCACTTGGCGGATCGACAAATGCCATTCTGCATTTATTGGCGATTGCCCATGCAGCAGAAGTAGATTTGACGATTGACGACTTTAACCGTTTACAGAAAACTGTACCGCATTTGGCTGATCTGAAGCCGAGCGGCAAATATGTCATGCAGGATCTGCACCGTGTCGGCGGCGTTCAGGCTGTTATGAAGATGTTGCTGGAGGCTGGCTATCTGCACGGCGACTGCATGACGGTCACGGGCAAAACAGTGGCAGAAAACCTGAATGAAGCTCCGGCGTTGCAGGAAGGGCAAAAAGTCATCATGCCTTTCGATAATCCGAAACGCAAAGATGGTCCACTTATTGTCCTTAAAGGAAACCTTTCACCGAGCGGCGCAGTGGCGAAAGTCTCAGGCGTGAAAGTGAAACGCCACACTGGACCTGCTCGCGTCTACAATAATGAAAAAGAAGCGACAGCAGCTGTCATGGCGAATGAAATCAATGACGGAGATGTATTGGTCATCCGTTATGTAGGACCAAAAGGTGGTCCGGGAATGCCGGAGATGCTATCAGTATCAGCAATCCTTGTCGGTAAAGGCATGGGCGCGTCTGTAGCATTGCTGACAGATGGACGTTTTTCGGGCGGTACACACGGTTTAGTAGTTGGACATATTGCGCCGGAAGCACAGGCTGGTGGCCCAATTGCCTTTTTACAGGAAGGCGACATGGTGACCATAGACTCTGAGTTGCAGGAAATTTCCATGGATGTTCCTGAAGAAGAATTGGAGGAACGCCGCAAAAACTGGGTAGCTCCACCGCTCCACAAAAAAGGTGTGCTTGGCAAATATGCACATAACGTGTCCTGTTCTTCTAAAGGGGCAGTCACCGATTACTTAAACCGTTAAACAAATTTGTACTGCAAAAGTCGAATTGATAGAAAGCTTCTTTTTTTACACCGCTTCCGTCTTGATGTATGAAGAGGAAGCGGTGTGAAGAAGTATCTTTTTACTATTAAATAAAGTTCTAAGCATCAACATTCAGTGGAATTTCTTTCAACTCCACTGAGTCATTTTGTTAATAAAAGACGGAATATTACGTAAATTAAGGAGGCTGCTATGAGCTATTTTGATGAACTAGCAAGCTTGCTGCCGACTGATCGTTATTCAACAAACCCGGTGGTCCTGGATCAGCACAGCAAGGATGAATCTTATCACAAACCTGCCTTTCCGGATGCAGTTGTTTTTCCACTGAACGCTGAAGAGGTCAGCAGCATTATGAAAATCGCCGAAAAACACAAAGTCCCTATTATTCCTTTTGGTCTTGGTACCAGTCTAGAAGGACATGTGATTCCTTACAACGGCGGTATTTCCATCGATTTCTCCTTGATGGACCAAGTGCTTGAAGTAATGCCTGGCGACTTTTTAGTCAAAGTACAGCCTGGTGTCACCCGCTCCAAGCTGAATCAGGAATTGAAGAAACACGGTTTGTTTTTCTCGGTGGATCCGGGAGCTGACGCAACGCTTGGCGGAATGGCAGCAACCAATGCCAGTGGCACTACTTCTGTGCGTTATGGCGTCATGCGTGACCAAGTGCGTGATATGGAAGTGGTTTTAGCGAATGGAGAAATTATTCATACGGGAAGCTTAGCGGTCAAATCATCTTCCGGCTATAATTTGAACGGTTTGTTCGTCGGCTCTGAAGGAACATTGGGAGCTTTTACTGAACTGACTTTAAAAGTTTATGGAATTCCGGAAATGATTGTAGCTGGAAGGGCTACATTTGAAACCATCGACCAGGCAGTGGAAGCGGTGGTCGGCGTTTTATCGGCCGGCATTCAAGTCGCCCGCATCGAACTGGTTGATGCGCAATCGATTGCCCAGGTAAACAGCTACAGCAAAACAGATTATGCGGAAGTGCCCACTTTGTTCCTTGAATTTCACGGCAACGAAGCAGGGTTAATGCAGGATGTTGATTTTGCTAAAGAGATTTTGTTGGATAGCGGCTGTTCGGAATTTAAATTTGAACAGGATTCGCTTGCGCGTAACTTATTGTGGGATGCACGCCACAATTTAGCCTATGCAGCTATGCGGGCTAATCCAGGGAAAAAATTGATGGTGACAGATGTCTGCCTTCCGATCTCTGAATTGGCTGGTGGAATCGAAGGCGCAATAAAGGCATTGCCGGAATACGGGTTGATTGGTGGAATTGTCGGCCATGTCGGAGATGGCAATTACCACGTGCTGCTGATGATTGATGTTGAAGATGCCGAGGAAATGGCGAGAGCGGAAAAGTTCAATCAGCATATTGTTGAATATGCGCTGGCCCGCGGTGGTTCCTGCACCGGTGAACATGGCGTCGGAATCGGAAAAATGAAATATCAGCCACTTGAACATGGCAATTCTTTAGTAGTTATGCAAGCGCTTAAAAAGACCTTAGATCCGCATAATTTATTGAATCCAGGGAAATTGTTCCAATTGACATAAAAAGCCTACAGATTTGATTTCCATGGAGGCAAGTCAGGCAAACCAAACTTTTACGGCTAGTTGCGTTCTCGCTGAATAAGTGGGGATATACTGGGCGCTGAAGCAGAATAAAAAAGGGGGAAAAGAAGATGGTAAAGAAAAAATTCGGATTTGTTTCAGTTATGCTAGCAAGTGTTTTGGGCTTAACAGCTTGTGGAGGTTCTGACAGTGGTTCATCAACAGGAGGAGAAGGAGAAGGATCAGGAGAAACTTATGTCCTGCAGGCCGGCCATTCATTGCCGGATGATCATCCTTACCACCTTGGATTTCTGGAAATGGCAGAAGCTGTAGAAGAACGGACAGATGGTCAAGTGACAATTGAAGTTTTTGCAAATAGTGAAATTGGAGCAGAACGTGAATTGACAGAAGGTATGGGACTTGGCACTGTCGATTTGGTCGTTTCATCAACAGCACCGGTTACCAACTTTGTGCCGGAATTAGGCGTGTTGGACGTACCGTTCCTATTCCAGGATCGTGAATCGGCTGTGGAAATTTTAGAAGGCGATATCGGTGACGAGCTATTCGCGAAGATGGAAGAAAACGGAATCATCGGTTTGTCGTGGGGAGAAAATGGCTACCGCCATATTACGAATGCCGTTCGTCCGATTGAAGCTCCTGAAGATCTGCAAGGTTTGAAAATCAGAACACAGGAAAACGAAATTCATTTAGCTGCTTTTGAAGCATTAGGTGCACAGCCTACTCCAATGGCTTGGACTGAAGCAATCACTGCATTGCAGCAAGGAGTAGTCGATGCTCAGGAAAATCCGGCAATCGTTGCAGATCAGTTCAGTTTATATGATGCGAACCAGAAATACATGAGTTTGACAGGCCATGTTTATTCTGTAGCCATTTATATGATGAGCCAGCAGACTTACGATGAATTGCCGGAAGAATTGCGTGACATCGTTGTCGAAGAAGGACAAAAAGCAGGAGCGAGAGAACGTGATTTGATTGTTGAAATGGAACAGGAGTCGCTTCAAACTCTAAAGGATAACGGTATGGAAATCATAGAAGACATTGATACTGCACCTTTCCAGGAAGCAGTGCAGCCAGTTTATGAAACAATCGAACACCAGGATCTATTGAACGAAATTCTGGATGCCCAGTAAACGAACAATAAGTTAATTCAAAAAGAGAGAATCCTTTCTCTCTTTTTTATATCGGAGGCAAGACGATGGATAAATTAATTGGGTATATGAATTTTGGCATCAAGCATGTATTGAATCTTCTTATGGCATTACTGGTCACCGTCGTTTTTCTCCAGGTGATTTTTCGGTTTATCTTGAACTCACCTCTTGCATGGACTGAGGAGTTGGCGCGATATAGCTTGATCTGGCTGACATTTCTAGGTGCAGCTTACGCAATGTCCTTGAAGGCGCATATCGGAATGGAGTTTTTTGTGAATTTGTTCGGCGTTTCCATCCGTAAGATTCTCTATATCATTGCGACATTTGCCAGCTTGATTTTTTTCTTATTGATGGTGATTGAAGGCTATGACTTGGCCATGCAAGGGATGTCCCAAACATCGCCTGTGCTGCGGATTCCAATGGGAATGATTTATATGATAATACCGGTAAGCGGTATAGTTTTAATCATTAATATGGCCTCGCAGTTTTCAAAAGACTTTAAAAGCGGGGGTGTCTGACGATGGCGTTGGTGCTGTTTATTTTATTAATGGCTTTGTTTTTAATTAATGTTCCGATCGCCGTAGCGCTTGGACTCGCTTCGACTCTCGTATTCTTTCTCGATGGAAACGTTTCGTTAATCGTCATTATTCAACGGATGTTCAACTCTGTTGACTCGTTTCCGCTGATGGCGATTCCGTTTTTTATTCTTGCGGGTAAATTGATGGAGAGCGGCGGGATCTCGCGGCGTCTGATCCATTTAGCCAACGTCATTTTCGGCCGGGTCAAAGGCGGTCTGGGCATTGTATCAATTGTGGCATGCGCCTTCTTTGCGGCTATTTCAGGGTCTGCAGCTGCTACAACAGCTGCAGTCGGGGCTTTAATGATTCCTGCAATGGTCAATAAAGGCTACGACAAAAGTTTCGCTACTGCCATTCAAGCAGCTGGCGGAACCATCGGTATTATGATTCCGCCAAGTGTGCCTCTCGTACTATACGGTGTAGCGGCTGGTGTATCAGTCAGCGAATTGTTTATCGCAGGGATTGTTCCCGGTTTGTTTGTTATGGTTTCACTGATTTTGCTGGTGTACCTGATTTCATTGAAAGAGGGCTATGGCGGAGGAGAAAAATTTGGCTTCAAAGATTTCTTTAAGGCGTTTTTAGATGCATTTTTGGCTTTAATGATGCCAGTGATTATTCTTGGCGGTATTTACGGCGGAATTTTTACACCGACGGAAGCTGCAGTCGTAGCAGTTGTTTATGGCCTGTTTGTCGGGATTTTCATTTATCGCGAAATCAAGTTGGCGGATCTGGTCAAAATTTTCTCTTCTTCTGTTGTTGTAACGGCAGTCATTATGTTCATCATTGCAGGGGCTTCTGTATTCGGCTACTACTTGACGCGGCAGCGGATTCCGGCTGAGCTGACTGAATTGATGCTGAGTGTGACGAATAATTGGATTATTGCTTTATTGATCATCAACCTGCTGCTGCTGATCTGCGGTGTTTTCCTGGAAACATCTGCAGCAATCATCATCTTAACACCGATTCTTGTCCCGATTGCCAGTGCGCTTGGCATCGATCTCGTGCATTTCGGCATTATCATGATCGTCAATCTCGGAATCGGATTCATTACGCCGCCGGTGGGAGTCAATTTATTCGTAGCCGCCAATATTGCGGGGACGAAGTTTGAAAGTCTGTTGAAAGCGATTGTTCCGTTTGTGCTGATTATGATAGTAGATGTACTCATTATTTCGTTTATCCCAGGAATCAGTTTATTCCTTCTTGGAGACTAAGAAATCGGAGGAAAGTTCATGCCAGCTTATAAAATAGCGGTCCTTCCCGGAGACGGGATTGGACCGGATGTTACAAAAGAAGCGATTAAAGTGCTAGAAGCCTTAAAACAGACAGATGCTAGTTTTGATATTGATTTTAAACAGTTTGAATGGGGCAGTGAGTTCTATTTGGCGCATGGCCATATCATGCCTGAGGACGGATTGGATCAACTGAAGGATTTTGATGCGATTCTGTTTGGTGCCGTTGGAGACAAGCGTGTGCCGGATGAAGTCACTATTTGGGAATTGATTATGCCGATTCGTAAAAATTTTCAGCAATACGTTAATATGCGGCCAATCAGGCGTTTGTCGGGAATTGAGTCTCCCTTAAAAAATGAGCAGCCCATCGATTTTATGGTATTCCGGGAAAACGCAGAAGGCGAGTATTCCAATATCGGCGGCCGGCTTTATCAGCAGCACTCGCAAGAGATGGCTATTCAAAACACAGTCATCACCAAACAGGGCGTGGAAAGAATTGCCAAATACGCATTCGAATATGCAAGAAAAAATAATAAATCCAAGGTGACCAGTGCGACCAAATCCAATGCTATTATCCATTCGATGAAACTATGGGATGAAGTAGTCGAGTCCGTGGCGAAAGACTATGCTGATATCGAACTCGAAAGTAATTTCATTGATGCTTTGGCTGCATACTTTGTGATGCGTCCGGAATCATTCGAAGTAGTAGTCGCTTCAAACCTGTTCGGAGATATTTTAACAGATCTTGGAGCCGCTTTAGTTGGAGGTCTAGGTGTTTCTCCATCGGGCAATATTAATCCTGAAGGCAACTTCCCTTCCATGTTCGAAGCCATTCACGGTTCAGCGCCGGACATTGCTGGAAAAGGAATTGCCAATCCAATTGCACAAATCTGGTCAGCCGCTTTGATGTTGGAGCACCTAGGAAGAACCGACCTGTCGACCGCCATAGTTGACGCGATTGAACAAGTGCTTCAAGAAGGAACAGTGCTGACACCAGATCTAGGAGGCAATTCCACAACACAGGACGTGGGAACAGCAATTGCAGAAAAGGTTCAACAGCTGGTATCAAAATAGGGGGAGAGTCAAATGAAGGTGGAGAACAAAGTAGCAATTGTTACAGGTGCAGGCGGTGGAATGGGAAAAGTGGTAGTGGAGCAATTTCTTGAACAAGGTGCAAAAGTGGCGGGTGTCGACATTCAAGTCGATGGCCTTGCTGAACTGGAAGCGCAATACCCAAATCAATTGCTCGTTATTCAAGGTAATTTAACAGATGAACAAAGCGTGGAAGATGCTGTCAAAAAAACTGTCGATACTTTTGGACAGGTTGATGTACTGGCAAACGTTGCCGGGATTGCCCAGGCAGCTACTGACATTGAAAAAGTATCTTTGAAAGACTGGGAACGCATTATGTCGATCAATTCGACTGCTGTTTTCTTAACTTCCCGTGCAGTTGTTCCATATATGAAGAAACAAAACAACGGATCCATCATCAATATAGCTTCTGTATCCGTGGATCGTCCACGTCCGGGATTGAATGCTTATATCGCTTCAAAAGGAGCAACGATTTCCTTAACGAAAGCGCTGGCGATTGAATTGGCTCCTTATAATATTCGGGTCAATGCGATCAACCCCGGCCCTGCTGATACTAAAATGCTGGGCGAATTCACTGCAGCCGGCAGTGATGAAGGGGCGGCAAAAGAGAATATATTCCGTAAAAGTGTACCGCTGGGTGAACTGATCACCCCCGAAGCGATCGCCAATTGTGTCTTGTACCTCAGCTCTGATTTAGCAAAAATGATGACGGGCAGCGTAGTGAATGTTGACGGAGGACGCGGAATTTAATTGAAGAGAGGTGAAAAAAGTGAAAAAACAGCAGATGTATATAAATGGGGAATGGATAGATAGTATCGGGCGGGACCGGTTTGAAACAAGAAATCCGGCAACCGGTGAAAGTTTGGCAGAGATTCCAAGAGGAAAAAAAGAAGATGTGGAGGCAGCAGTGCAAGCGGCTCGATCGACATTCGAATCGGAGGAATGGCAGTCGTTTCCGCCGATCGAAAGAGGGCGCATTCTACATAAAGTAGCAGATGCCTTGCGGACAGATGCGGAAGAAATTGCTTTATTGGAAACCTTAGATACGGGAAAACCACTGACACAGGCCCGCAAAGATGTCGAATCAGCAGCTCTTTACTTCGAATATTATGCCGGAATGGCCGATAAGATTTTTGGGGAAACCATACCGGTCCAGCCTGGAATTCTGGATTATACCCTGCGTGAGCCAATTGGTGTAACAGCTCACATAGTTCCGTGGAATTATCCGCTGCAAATTATTTCACGCTCTACAGCAGCAGCGATAGCAACGGGAAATACAGTCGTTGCGAAACCGGCGGAAGACACCCCGTTGACCGCTCTCAAATTAGCAGAGATTTTTGATCAAACTGCTTTGCCGAAAGGTGTCTTTAATGTCGTGACCGGTTATGGCTTTGAAGCAGGAGCCGCGATTTCAGAACACCCTGATGTGGACCATATTACATTTACGGGTTCTGTCCAAACCGGATCTGCAGTTATGATGGGAGCAGCTAAGAACGTTAAGCCGGTAACTTTGGAGCTTGGCGGCAAATCACCAAATATCATCTTTGAAGATTGCGATCAGGAGGAAGCGGTTGATTGGGTTGTGCGGTCCATCATTCAAAATGCAGGACAAACCTGTTCGGCGGGTTCGCGCTTGCTGGTCCAGCAATCGATTAAAGATGAGTTTCTGCAAAAAGTAGTTGTGAAGATGGAAGCCATCCAAATCGGAAAAGGAATAGATGATTCTGATTTAGGGCCGATTTTAAATGAAAAACAATTTTCGCGCATCATGGAATTCATGGATGTCGCCAATAAAGAAGGAGCTGTATTTTTAACGGGTGGCAAGCGCCAGGAAACAGAAGGACTCGAAAACGGCTATTTTTTCCAACCGACGGTTATAGATGGGCTGGCACCAAAAAGCTATGTGGCCCAGGAAGAAATTTTTGCACCAGTCATTGCCGCTTTTTCATTCGAAACGGAACAGCAGGCGATTGAATTGGCGAATGGTACAGAGTATGGACTGGTAACGGGCGTCTGGACAAAAGATGGAGCACGGGCTCATCGTGTGGCCAGTAAAATTCGAGCGGGTCAAGTTTTTATTAATAATTATGGGGCAGGTGGCGGTGTTCAGATGCCTTTTGGCGGGTACAAGAAAAGTGGATTTGGTCGGGAGAAAGGCCTTGAAGCTTTACGCAATTACACCATCTTGAAGAATGTCGCGCTTAAATATTAAATCCTGAAGAATTGGAAAAGGGATGCCCTCGACTAGAGGACATCCCTTTGTTTGTTTAAGGTAACTATAATTTGTTTTGACTCAATTTTTCAACCCATTTTACTGGGGAATCATTTCCATTGAAAGTGTTACTTTCAGTACCGCGGTCATTGTTCCACTGGGTGCTTTCTAACTTAAGCAACGTAAACCCTACCTTCTTTTACGTCCTTGCGATCCTTAAATCGCGCCAGTGTGAATAAGTATTCTCAAAAACATTATTGTAGAATGCCAGATTATCAAAATTTACCAGTTACCTTTATGTTAACCAAATAAGTATCTCACAATCTTTAATAAATGTCAAAAGATAAATGAAAACGATAGATTGTACTATTTGTTTTTCTGAAACTGCAAAGTAATTTTATTGAATTTGACAGTGTGGTTTTAACGCACGAAGTAAAAGCATTGTTGAATGAATCATTATTTCATGCATTCGACCTAGCTCAAATGGCTTTTATTTTTTGTCTTCCCTTTATTGGTGTATAATTGTAGGCATTACTGATGGTGGAAGAAGGAGACTCTTATGGATAAGCATTATGCGGATGACAGTTTAGCACTACATACGGATTTATATCAAATCAACATGTCGGAAGCTTATTGGGCAGATGGCATGCACGAACGGAAAGCGGTATTTGAATTGTTTTTCCGGAAATTGCCATTTGGCAACGGATATGCCCTTTTTGCTGGATTGGAACGTATTTTGGACTACTTGAAAAACTTCAAATTTACGGACAGTGATTTGGCATATCTTCAGGAAGAGCTCGGCTATAAGGAAGATTTCATAGAATATTTGCGGACTGTCCGATTTACAGGGGACGTCTATTCGGTAGTGGAAGGTGAATTGGTATTCCAAAACGAAGCATTGATTCGTGTCGAGGCGCCTCTTGTAGAAGCGCAATTAATCGAAACCGCCCTTTTAAATATCGTCAATTACCAGACGCTGATTGCGACGAAAGCCAGCCGCATTAAGCAAATTGTCAAAAACGAACGAGTCATGGAATTTGGAACAAGACGGGCTCAAGAAATGGATGCCGCAATCTGGGGGACGCGAGCAGCTTATATTGGCGGACTTGAAGCGACAAGCAACGCGCGTGCAGGAAAGAAATTTGGTATTCCGGTTGCAGGTACGCATGCTCATTCAATGGTACAGGCTTATAAGGACGAATACGAAGCGTTTCATGCATACGCTAAACGTCATAAAGACTGCGTCTTTTTAGTAGATACATACGATACCTTAAAGTCAGGACTGCCTATTGCTATAAAAGTGGCACAGGAATTGGGTGATCAAATTAATTTTCACGGAATCCGTCTGGATAGTGGAGATATTGCATTCTTGTCGAAAGAGGCACGCAAAATGCTGGATGCAGCAGGCTTTCCGGAAGCGGAAGTAGTGGTATCAAATGATTTGGACGAATACACGATTTTGAACTTAAAAGCTCAGGGTGCCCGGGTTGATTCATGGGGGATCGGTACGAAGCTGATCACTGCTTACGATCAGCCTGCATTGGGGGCGGTTTATAAATTGGTAGCCATTGAAAATGAAAATGGCGAAATGGAAGATACCATCAAAATTTCGGGAAATGCAGAAAAAGTCACCACTCCAGGATTAAAGAACGTTTACCGGATCATAGATAGGGAAAATGGGAAATCAGAAGGTGATTATATTGCCATGCATGATGAAGACCCCGCTTCGCAGGAACGCTTGAAAATGTTCCATCCGGTTCATACGTTTGTATCTAAATTCGTAACGAATTTCGAAGCAGTCAATATCCATCAAAAAGTCGTTGATAACGGCCAGGTGATTTATGAAAATCCAAGTTTGCAGGAAATGCAGGCTTATGCAATCCGAAATATGGATTTGCTGTGGGATGAATACAAACGTTCATTAAATCCTGAAGAATATCCGGTGGATCTCAGTCAAAAATGCTGGGACAACAAAATGAAGAACATTCAAGAAGTACGGCAGGCGGTTCATGAATATATCGGAGACTAGGGAGGAATTCTTATGACTACTTTACAACAGCAAATTATTAAAGAACTGAAGGTGCAGCCTTCTATTGAGCCAAAAGAAGAAATTGAACGGACGGTTGCCTTTCTAAAGGAATATTTAAAGCATCATTCCTTTTTAAAAGGCTATGTATTGGGAATTTCAGGCGGGCAGGATTCTACATTGCTCGGCAAGATGGCTCAAATGGCAGTCGACCAATTAAATGAAGAATCAGGTGGCAATGAGTATGGCTTTTATGCGATACGCTTGCCTTATGGCGTTCAGTTTGATGAACATGATGCCAAAGATGCCTTGGATTTTATTCAACCGACTAAAATTTATACTATTAATATAAAAGAAGCAGTGGACGCAAGTGACCGTGCTTTAGAACAAGCTGGCATCGAGTTGACCGATTTCGCAAAAGGAAACGAAAAGGCGCGTGAGCGGATGAAGGCCCAGTACTCGGTCGCGGCCATGCACAATGCTGTCGTATTGGGAACCGATCATGCAGCAGAAGCCATTACAGGATTTTATACAAAATTCGGCGATGGAGCAGCAGATTTGACGCCGCTATTCCGTTTGAACAAACGCCAAGGACGAGCTATGTTGAAGGAACTTGGTTCTCCTGAACATCTATATACAAAAATTCCGACTGCTGATTTGGAAGAAGATAAGCCCGCAATTCCTGATGAAGTGGCATTAGGAGTAACGTACGAAATGATTGATGATTACTTAGAAGGCAAAAAAATTCCTACGGATGCTCAAGAAAAGCTGGAAGGCCATTATTTGAAAACACAGCATAAGCGTCATTTGCCCATTACTGTTTTTGATGATTTTTGGAAATGATAAGCAAAAAAGTAGAGTTCCTTTAAGGACTCTGCTTTTTTTATTTTGGGAAAAAGGTCGGATGAAAAGAGCCGTGCAGTTGAGTTATTGCCTATTATTCGTTATGATTACGATAAGATTGTGATAATTCAAAACATTTTCTGATTCGTATTGGAGGAACTATAGATGAATGCAAAAGAACGATTGGAACAAGTGATCGACAATATTGAAAAAGTTATTATCGGCAAGCGCAATATTGCTGAGTTGAGCATAGTGGCGATGTTGTCTCATGGCCATGTCTTGCTTGAGGATGTTCCAGGTGTGGGGAAAACCATGTTGGTTCGTGCTTTAGCAAAATCAGTAGGTGCCGATTTTAAGCGCATCCAATTTACGCCTGATCTGCTGCCGTCGGATGTCGTCGGTGTCTCTATCTATAACCCGAAAGACATGGAATTTCATTTTCGACCCGGTCCGATTATGGGGAATATCATTTTAGCTGATGAAATCAATCGAACTTCCCCGAAAACCCAGTCTTCTCTTTTGGAAGCAATGGAAGAAGCCTCTGTAACAATTGATGGTGTCACGATGCAGATTCCCAAACCGTTCTTTGTCATGGCTACGCAAAATCCAATCGAGTATGAAGGAACATATCCTCTTCCTGAAGCACAGTTGGACCGCTTTTTATTAAAAATCAAAATGGGTTACCCAACGCCTAAAGAAGAAATGGAAGTGCTGAACCGGGCGCGGTCCGCAGCTCCAATCGAAGAATTGACTTCGGTGATATCCCTCAATGACCTACTGGAACTTCAGGAGCAAGTAAAAACGATTAAAGTAGATGAAACAATCCGCAGCTATATTGTCGATTTATCAAGACAGACCCGTCAAGATTCTTATGTCTATCTGGGAGTCAGTCCGCGCGGATCCATCGCATTGATGAAAGCTTCGCAAGCTTATGCTTTATTGAAAGGACGGGATTACGTAACGCCGGATGATGTACAATATTTGGCGAAGTTCGTGTTTGGCCATCGCATCATGCTCCGTTCAGAAGCTCGTTATGATGGAATCACCGCGGAAGAAATTACGGAACGAATATTAGCGAAAACCCGTGTGCCTGTTCAAAGGCTTGTTGGCCAATGAGCCAACTGAAAAAAATTACAGGCTTGTGGGGACGGCTTATCCTCGTGCTTTTCATCCTTTTCTTGACCTTTTCCTTTGCCATGTTCCAGGGTGGATTTGTCAGCTGGTTTATTTTCTACATGTCTCTTCCGTTTATCCTTTATTCCGTGCTGTTGACTTTTTATCCCTTACAGGATGTCGAAGCTACAAGAGAAGTTCATACAGGACAGGTTAGAAAAGGCGGAAGCTTTTCAGCTACAGCTACGATTTACCGCAAAATTCCCTTTCCATTGCTCTATACGGTATTGAGTGAGCAAACCAATTCTCCTTCACTGATTAAAAGAATGTCGGGACAGCAACAGAAAATGATTGTTCCGGGATTCCGAAAAGTTTATTCCTGGACCTATGCTGTTGATCAAATGCCTAGGGGTGAGCATGTAATGGAAGGGATTCATATGGAAATTGCAGATTTTTTCGGGTGGGTAAAAAAAAGCCGATTGCTGCCAGTTCAACAGACTATCCTGGTTTATCCGAATACTGTGGAAATTGCTTATCGGCCGATGGAATCACGTTATGACCAAGGATCGATGGCGGCTCCTTTTACTTTGGTGAAAGACACGACGATGGCCAGCGGCATCCGCGATTATCAGCCGGGAGATCGTGTATCCTGGATTCATTGGAAATCTTATGCGCGCACTCAGACTTTGCGGACGAAAGAATTTGAAGATCGTCAGTCTCAAGAGCTTTTCTTACTAGATGACCGAAGAAGTTCTGAGAAGTTTGAACTTCAGGTAGAGTTGGTGGCTTCTATTCTGCAATCCATTGTACGCGCCAATTCCAGCCTTGCTTATTTGTCAGTCGGACAAAATCGCAATTATTTCCCGTTGGTCCAAACCGAAGAGCATTTGCAGCGGGTGATGTATCATTTAGCGAAAGTGCAGAGCGATTTGGACAAACCGGTCGATCAAGCCATTGGCCGTGAGCTTCAGCAGATGAACACTTCGAGTTTGCTGTATGTAACGAGTCAATTGTCTATGGACATGGTCCATGCCATTCGGCGGAATGCAAAAAATCTTACCAATTGCATGTGTTTAGTTGTTAGCAATAAGGGCGAACCTCTGCTTAAGGAAGATGAAGCAGTTCATCAATATGCGCGATCGAAAGGCTTTATAGTAAAGCGTGTAAGCCCAGAGAATTTTTCAACAGTATTTACGGAGGTGAACCGGCAATGACTTCCATAAGAAAAAACAAACTATTTATGGCTGTTTTGTATGTGCTGGTTTTCTTTATGCTGGCTGAATGGCTGACCCCGGTTATTGTGCTGACCGAAACAGGGCATAAAGCACTCTTTTTGATTTTTATTGCGGTCGGTTTATTGATGGCTTTCTTAAGGGTGCCCTGGTGGTTTTCCGGGCCTATAAAAATTCTTTATATTTTATGGTTCATTGTTTATGTCTATACAGGCAACCTGCTTTTCACAGGGGAAGCGATTTCATTTCTGCGGAACGATTTTGGCATGAATTTCTCAGCCTTAACCACTCAAAACTGGGCACAAACCACTGACGTTTTTCGGACCGTGCTGTTTTTCATCTTGTTGTGGATGGCTATTTATTTGATCCATTACTGGGTAAGTTTCCGGTTGAGCATCTTTTTATTTTATTTATTGACTGTCGTTTTTATTGCAGTTCTTGATACATTCAGTCCGTATTCGGGAGAAACAGCCATTATCCGGATTATGGTCATTGGCCTGCTGCTCGCTGGTTTGCTGCATTTAGCCCGGTGGATGGAAGGGCATCGCATATTGGAGCGGACGGATAAAATGGCCATGTTTGCGGTGCCGCTTGTTTTGCTGGTCGCTGTTTCAACCGCGATAGCGCTATATTTACCGAAAGCAGAACCGATTTGGCCGGATCCTGTTCCATTTATCACTTCTTTCTCTGGACAGGGTGGTGTCGGCAGTGGAGGAAATGTTGGAAGAATCGGCTATGGAGTAGATGATTCGAGGTTGGGCGGTTCCTTTATTGGTGACGATACACCTGTTTTCCGCGCAGAAGTGCCAGAGGGTCAATATTGGAAAGTCGAATCAAAAGATATTTATACCACCAAGGGGTGGGAATTGACGGAGAACTTGGGCGATTCGATTGTGTATGGCAACAACGAAACGGTTGATACAGATTTTATTTCTGCTGAAGAAGAGTTGGAAACAGCGTTGTTGTCAATGGAGCAGGATTTCCCGTTTGTGCTTTATCCGTATGGAACAAAATCGTTTTCCATGGACGAGTCGCCTAACTACCAATACAATACAGCAGATCAGCGTTTTGAAACGTATCAAAATGGACAGGAATTCGAACCTGAAACTTATGAAATCTTCTTCAATGAGCCGAGTTATAGTTTGACGGCTTTACGGGAAACGAGCGAGGAGGATCTTGCTGAGCTTTCCTCAGAGTATGACCGCTTTTTGCAATTGCCGGAAGAGCTGCCGCAGCGTGTCAGGGATTTAGCTGTTGAAATTACTAACAACAGCGATACAGTCTATGACAAAACGCGTGCCATTGAACGGTATTTCAGTACATCCGGATTTGAATACAGCCAATCTGATATTCCTGTTCCTGAAGCTGACCAAGATTATGTCGATCAGTTTTTGTTCGAAACCAAAAGAGGATATTGCGATAATTTTTCAACGGCTATGGTGGTCATGCTTCGTTCTCTTGATATTCCCGCTCGCTGGGTAAAGGGATTTAACGAAGGAGAGCTGATCAATTCGGAAGGAGACACCGATATTTATCAGGTGACTAATAATAACGCCCATTCTTGGGTTGAAGCTTATATGCCTGGAGTCGGTTGGATGCTGTTCGAACCGACGATCGGCTTTACTGGAGCTTCGTCCATCGATTTCGACTTGGAGCTGGATGCAGCTGATCCGGAACAACCAGATCAACTGGAACAACCGATAGCAGAAGAACCGGAAGATACAGGCGAAGAAGAAGCAGCTGTGGCTTCTGGTCCTTCTTTCTGGGATCGCTTTTCTGATTTCATTGCAGCTAATCGCTGGAAACTGATCTGGGCCATGGTGGGCGGGGCGATTCTGGCGGCCGTTCTCTTTAAAATTCGCCATAGGTGGATGCCAAAATTGTTGGTTTCCTATTACCGAATGCGTGGAGGCGGAACGGAGCGCTTTGAAAAAGCATACCTCCGTTTGTTAAAACAACTGGAATTGTACGGCATTTCCAGAAAGCCTGGGCAGACGTTGAAATCCTATGCCGCATACATCGATTCGTTTTTCGGCACACGAGAAATGTCGGAGTTGACAGAGGCCTACGAACGAACAGTATATGGCGGCGATGGTGAATCCGTTGACTGGCCTGAGTTGAGGGAAAGTTGGGAAAATTTAATCAATCGGACAAGCGGTTGATTTTACAGCTTTTAGCTTGTACAATTGAGAAAATTATAGATTACAGGTGCCCTCATATATGTCCGGTAATATGGATCGGATGTCTCTACCAAGTCCCCGGAAATGACTTGACTATGAAGGTGGATGACGCATGCTCTCAGACATGTGCATTCGCCTTTTTGATGTAGAGCAGAAGAACGCGAGGTCCAATTTTCGCGTTCTTTTGCTATTTTGAGACCTGAATTGAATAGAAGAGGTGAAGGTTTTGCCAGTTAGTCCAATGTTGAAAGAGCAGAAAAAAATCGTCGTTTTGGATTTCGGAAGTCAATACAATCAGTTGATCACTCGCCGCATTCGTGAAATCGGCGTTTACAGTGAGCTCCATCCACACACAGTCACTGCTGAAGAAATCAAAGATATGAATGCCACGGGGATCATCTTTTCAGGTGGTCCGAATTCTGTTTACGATAAAAACGCTTTTTCCATCGATGAGGCGATTTTTGAAATGGGCTTGCCGATTTTAGGGATTTGCTATGGCATGCAGCTGATGGCGTTGCACTTGAAAGGAAATGTGGAGAAATCCCAAAACCGCGAGTACGGCAAAGCAGAGCTGAAACTGACCAAAGAAAGTAAAATTTTTAAAGACTTGCCCGAAGAACAGATCGTCTGGATGAGCCATGGCGATTTGGTTACTGCAGCACCTCCAGGGTTTGATGTTATCGGAACAAGTGCAGGCTGCCCGATCGCTTCGATGGCTGACGAAAGCCGAGGATTTTATGGCGTTCAGTTTCACCCGGAAGTCCGCCACTCCATTTACGGGAATGACCTGTTGCGCAAGTTCGTCTATGACGTTTGCGGGATGAATGATGACTGGTCAATGGAAAACTACATCGAATTGGAAATTGAAAAAATCCGTGAAGAAGTCGGCGATAAAAAAGTGCTTTGCGCACTTAGCGGTGGAGTGGATTCATCAGTAGTCGCTGTCTTGATTCACAAAGCGATTGGTGATCAATTGACGTGTATGTTCGTAGACCATGGCCTTCTACGTAAAGGGGAAGCGGAAAGCGTCATGAAGACATTTGCTGACGGATTCAATATGAACGTCATCAAAATTGATGCGCGCGACCGTTTTATGAACAAATTAGCAGGCGTGACAGACCCAGAGAAAAAACGTAAAATCATCGGCAATGAATTCATCTACGTATTCGATGATGAAGCTTCAAAATTGGAAGGCATGGATTTCCTTGCACAAGGAACACTTTATACCGACATTATTGAAAGTGGTACGACAACTGCACAAACCATCAAATCCCACCACAACGTAGGCGGATTACCGGAAGATATGCAGTTTAAATTGATCGAGCCATTGAACACACTGTTCAAGGATGAAGTGCGCGTTCTTGGAAAAGAGCTTGGCATGCCGGATGAAATCGTTTGGCGCCAGCCATTCCCTGGTCCAGGCCTTGGCATTCGTATCATGGGAGCGGTCACGGAAGAAAAATTGGAAATCGTTCGTGAGTCTGACTGGATTCTGCGTGATGAAATCAGCAAAGCCGGCCTTGATCGTGACATTTGGCAGTACTTTACCGTCCTGCCGGATCTTCGCAGTGTTGGTGTAATGGGGGATGCCCGTACCTACGATTATGCGATCGGTATCCGTGCGGTCACTTCAATTGACGGGATGACTTCTGATTGGGCTCGTATTCCTTGGGAAGTCCTTGAAAAAATCAGTGTTCGACTGGTTAACGAAGTGGATCACATTAACCGTGTACTGTACGATATTACGAGCAAGCCACCAGCAACGATTGAGTGGGAGTAAATTTGAAGGTGTCAGCTGTTGCAGCTGACACCTTTGTCTTTTTTACGAACTTTTTTTGATTTTTTTAAACAAATGTTCGTGTTTAGTATTGTGGAATATATTTATACATGATATATTACGAAAGAAATTAAATAAGCTTGTCGTATAATGTCGGGGATATGGCCCGAAAGTTTCTACCGAGTCACCGTAAATGACTCGACTACGATTTTAGTCCGCTCACTTTTAGAGTAGGATGCCCTTCAATTTTCAATTGCTGGGATAAATCGAACGCATACGGCAATCCGCTGTATGCGTTTTTCTTTTGTAGAATTTATACGCTGGCATTCGGAGGAATTAGAATGAAGAAGTATTTTCAGTTTGAAGAACTGGGGACAAACTACCGTCGTGAATTTATCGGCGGCTTAACCACATTTTTGGCGATGGCGTATATTCTTGTCGTCAACCCGCTGACATTGACATTGGAATCCGTTCCGGATCTTGATGACGCATTGCGCATGGATTACGGAGCTGTCTTTATGGCAACCGCTCTTGCGGCAGCGATTGGTTGTCTAGTCATGGGAATCCTGGCGAAGTACCCGATTGCTCTTGCTCCGGGAATGGGATTGAACGCGTTCTTTGCATACACAGTTATTTTGACTTACGGAATTCCATGGGAAACTGCATTGACAGGTGTATTATTTTCCGGTCTTATTTTTATTCTTATTACATTAACAGGATTACGTGAGTTAATCATTAACGCAATTCCTGCCGAATTAAAATATGCGGTGGGTGCGGGAATCGGTCTTTATATTACCTTTATCGGTTTACAGAATGCAGGGATTATTGTCAGCAATCCAGATACGATGGTTGGCTTGGGTGATTTATCGAACGGCTCAGCATTATTGGCGATTTTTGGTTTAGTCGTTACGGTTATCTTCATAGTCCGTGGAATTCACGGCGGGATCTTTTTCGGAATTTTAATCGCAGCAGTTGTTGGGATGATCTTTAATGTAGTCGACTTGCCAAGTGCTGTCGTTGACTTGAATGTGCCGAGTATGGCGCCTACTTTTGGTGTAGCGCTTGAACCTATCTTCAATGACTTTGGTTCCTTGCTGAACATCCAGTTCCTAATAGTGGTCTTAACCTTTTTGTTTGTCGATTTCTTTGACACGGCAGGAACTTTGGTTGCTGTAGCTAACCAAGCAGGCTTGATGAAAGATAACAAATTGCCAAGAGCCGGCAAAGCGCTTTTGGCCGATTCGATCGCTACAGTAAGCGGAGCGATCTTCGGTACGTCGACGACGACTTCATACATTGAATCGACGTCTGGAGTTGCAGCAGGAGCTCGTTCCGGCTTTGCCGCTGTCGTCACCGGTCTGTTGTTCCTGTTATCCATTTTCTTTTATCCCTTGCTTGAAGTAATTACAAGCGCTGTGACAGCTCCGGCTTTAATCATCGTAGGTGTCCTGATGGTTTCGGCGCTTGGGAAGATAGATTGGACTAAATTTGAAATTGCAGTTCCGGCATTCTTGACGATGATTGCTATGCCGCTTGGCTATAGTATTGCAACAGGAATTGCAATTGGATTTATCTTTTATCCAATTACAATGGTCGCTTCAGGAAAAGCTAAGCAAGTTCATCCAATCATGTACGGCCTATTCGTAATTTTCATTTTGTATTTTATTTTCTTAGTGTAAATACAAAAGTCCGCCATTTTCTGGGCGGACTTTTTTCTGTAGCGTAAATTTCGACAGCAGAGTATATATAGAAGAAACTCCAAATGTTTTCGTTGGGCATAGAAAACTGTAAAAACAATTCCAAAGTTTGAAGCCGGCGTATGAAAATATACGCAGGGCTTTTTTACAAAGAAATTTCAAGTGTTGACCAAGGATGGGAGAGCTTTAAATATTAGGTGATGCCTTCAATGTAAAGAGGGGATTTCCTTTCAAATTTGTAACGCTTTTGTAATCTTTTTATTAAGAATTTTCTGTTATAATAAAGTTGTGAAAAAATCTACACCAAAGTGTTGACTCTATAATATGACCGTGTTATATTAATCAAGTCGCCAATGAGCGCGGTAAACAAACTGAACCTTGAAAACTGAACAGCAAAACGTCAACAAACAGCAACGGCCGCGCAAACGGCCCGCGCAAACCTACTGATCAGTGCAAACAGATCCAAGCGAATCGCGCGTCTTCGGACGGCGATACGCCAGCAAGTATTTGAGCAATCAACTACTCTATAATGGAGAGTTTGATCCTGGCTCAGGACGAACGCTGGCGGCGTGCCTAATACATGCAAGTCGAGCGGAACCCTTGGAGCTTGCTCCAAGAGTTTAGCGGCGGACGGGTGAGTAACACGTGG
>NZ_VOHB01000001.1 GCF_007859295.1 Planococcus sp. CPCC 101016 | reverse complement strand
CTTGTCTTTCAAAACCAAATAGTCCAGTGATGATGGCAAAGAGGCCACACCCGTTCCCATCCCGAACACGGCAGTTAAGCTCTTTTGCGCCGATGGTAGTTGGGGGTCTCCCCCTGTGAGAGTAGGACGTCGCTGGGCGATACATATCGGAGGATTAGCTCAGCTGGGAGAGCATCTGCCTTACAAGCAGAGGGTCGGCGGTTCGATCCCGTCATCCTCCACCATTTTTTCTCTTTCGCCGGAGTAGCTCAACTGGTAGAGCAACTGACTTGTAATCAGTAGGTTGAGGGTTCAAGTCCTTTCTCCGGCACCACTCATGCAAATGAGCCATTAGCTCAGCTGGTAGAGCATCTGACTTTTAATCAGAGGGTCGAAGGTTCGAATCCTTCATGGCTCACCATTTTAACTTCATTATTGCCACGCGGGTGTGGCGGAACTGGCAGACGCACTAGACTTAGGATCTAGCGCCTTCGGGCGTGGGGGTTCGACTCCCTTCACCCGCACCATTTTTGCGGAAGTAGTTCAGTGGTAGAACGCCACCTTGCCAAGGTGGAGGTCGCGAGTTCGAACCTCGTCTTCCGCTCCAATTTTTTTTGCAATCAAAACCGACCCTTCGCCGGGGTGGCGGAACTGGCAGACGCACAGGACTTAAAATCCTGCGGTAGGTGACTACCGTACCGGTTCGATTCCGGTCCTCGGCACCATTTTTTGCAAAACCACATGAACGTTTTATAGGCGCCCGTAGCTCAATTGGATAGAGTACTTGACTACGAATCAAGCGGTTAGAGGTTCGAGTCCTCTCGGGCGCGCCATCTTTTTACCCTTAGCAATCCAGTTCGGGAAGTAGCTCAGCTTGGTAGAGCACTTGGTTTGGGACCAAGGGGTCGCAGGTTCGAATCCTGTCTTCCCGACCA
>NZ_VOHB01000002.1:2342042-2533446 GCF_007859295.1 Planococcus sp. CPCC 101016 | reverse complement strand
GGTTCGAGTCCTCTCGGGCGCGCCATCTTTTTACCCTTAGCAATCCAGTTCGGGAAGTAGCTCAGCTTGGTAGAGCACTTGGTTTGGGACCAAGGGGTCGCAGGTTCGAATCCTGTCTTCCCGACCAAACAATGGGGCCTTAGCTCAGCTGGGAGAGCGCCTGCCTTGCACGCAGGAGGTCAGCGGTTCGATCCCGCTAGGCTCCACCAACTATAATAATAAAGATCCTGGCGGCGTAGCTCAGCTGGCTAGAGCGTACGGTTCATACCCGTAAGGTCGGGGGTTCGATCCCCTCTGCCGCCACTTTTTTAGGACCTTTAGCTCAGTTGGTTAGAGCAGACGGCTCATAACCGTCCGGTCGCAGGTTCGAGTCCTGCAAGGTCCACCATTTATCTATTATCACGGAGGAATACCCAAGTTTGGCTGAAGGGATCGGTCTTGAAAACCGACAGGGGAGTCAAATCCCGCGGGGGTTCGAATCCCTCTTCCTCCTCCATATTTTTGAAATGTGTGGACAATTTATTTTAAGATCTTGTGTAAAGTCACCATCTATATTATTATCGCGGGGTGGAGCAGTTCGGTAGCTCGTTGGGCTCATAACCCAAAGGTCGCAGGTTCAAATCCTGCCCCCGCAACCAAATGGTCCCGTGGTGTAGCGGTTAACATGCCTGCCTGTCACGCAGGAGATCGCCGGTTCGATCCCGGTCGGGACCGCCATTTTTACTTAACAAAATGTGGGTCAGTAGCTCAGTCGGTAGAGCATTAGATTGAAGCTCTAAGTGTCGGCGGTTCGATTCCGTCCTGACCCACCATTTTGCGGGTGTAGTTTAGTGGTAAAACCTCAGCCTTCCAAGCTGATGATGAGGGTTCGATTCCCTTCACCCGCTCCATAATTTATACATATGGGCCTATAGCTCAGCTGGTTAGAGCGCACGCCTGATAAGCGTGAGGTCGATGGTTCGAGTCCATTTAGGCCCACCATTCCGAAGTAGCTCAGTGGTAGAGCACCGCACTGTTAATGCGATGGTCGTAGGTTCGAGTCCTACCTTCGGAGCCATACTGGGGAAGTACTCAAGTGGCTGAAGAGGCGCCCCTGCTAAGGGTGTAGGTCGGGCAACCGGCGCGAGGGTTCAAATCCCTCCTTCTCCGCCAGTATTTGGCCCCTTGGTCAAGCGGTTAAGACACCGCCCTTTCACGGCGGTAACACGGGTTCGAATCCCGTAGGGGTCATCATAAAAAAGTGTCATGCATTTAGTTGCATGACACTTTTTTTCGTTTTCCCTGAAACGTAACTGTGGAGCATCATGCCGAGCATGACAAGCAGAAGGCCAATCAAAGATAAGCCGGATGGCCAAGCAATTGTTAAGAACAACATCTCTCCTGCTAATGCGAATAACACTTCCATTGATTGGGTAGCTTCAACCGCTCCCAGCTTCTGCATATTTCCTCTGACCAGATCGGTAGCTTTAAAAAATAGGACTGTGGCAATAACCCCAGAACTGATAGCGACGATCAGTGTTTGAAAGCTTTGTGAAGCTGTAGGTCCACCTACCGTAAGAAAACCGTACAAGGACAACAGCAGCCAAAAAGGCAAACTGGCCAAGGTCATTCCTAAAACCCTTTGATAGGCATCTAACCTGCCTTCGCATAGATCCATCATTTTTCTGTTTCCTAATGGATAGGCGAAAGCAGCAATCAGGACTGGAATAAACCCAAACCAAAGCGTTGCTGATGAAACCGTAGAGACATGCTCCAGCTGCATCAAGCTGACTCCTGCCAGTATGATAAATGAAATCATTAGCCCTCTAATCGGAATTTTTCCTCTCAACTGTACCGGTTCTTTATTGTTGTGTATAGTAATTAAGAATAAGGGAGCAAGGAGAGTACCTGCGATAATGGTGATTTGCCATGTTCCAGCAATCAGCCAGCCAGGTGAATATGCAGCAGCAAAACACAAAGGCGCATAGAATAAACCGAATCCGACAAAACTCCATAATGCCCATGCTCGTTTATTTCTATTCATCTCCTGCAATAATGGAAGCAAGTTCTTTCTGGATAGAACAATGAACAGCAGGAAGGGAACCATGAATATATAGCGCAGAGAGGCACTCCAGATCCAACTTCCGCCGCCGGCTTCCATAGTGGCGTTCAATACAAAAGTAAAGGCAAAGAAAAAAGCTGCAATAATACCGATAATGATAGGTTTCACTTTGAATCCTCCTTGAATGAAAAATTACGAATTATTTAACTACTATATCGCAAGCTTCTCTTTTCTTCAAAGGAATAAAGGAATATATGAAAAAACAAAAAGGGATTTCCATGGAAATCCCTTTTTGTCTGTCTATTTTTTATAGAAGATAGTCAATCAGCAATCCAATGCCGAGCAAAAAAGCGAAAAAAGTGTTTGTTTTTCCAGTGTCTTTCATCGCAGGCATTACTTTTAACGGCTCTGTAAAGCGTTTAAAGATCTGAACCACTTTAATCGGCTTTAAGACACTGAGGAAGACGAGCAAAGCCCATGGTGTCAACATGCCTGAAAGAACGAGAATACCGATCCAGGCGTATGCCAAAATGAAAAAGAACATAAGTATATTGACTGCCGCCGGTCGTCTAACAAGAATTGCAAGTGTTTTACGGCCGCTTTCTTCATCTCCGACGATATCGCGAATGTTGTTGGACAACATGATAGCCGCTACTAACAATGTGCTTGGCACAGCTAATAACGAAGCTTCGACTGTTACCATTCCCGTCTGGATGTAGAAGGCGATGATGACAATCAGATAGCCCATGACGACTCCTGAGAAAAGTTCACCGAAAGGCGTATAGGCAATAGGGTAAGGTCCTCCGGTATAAAGATAACCGATCATCATCGCAACTCCACCAACAACCAAAAGCCACCAGCTTGTCTGAGAACAAATATAGAGGCCGATGATTGCAGCAATTGCATATAGCAGCAGAGCTAAGGACAAAACAGTTTTAGGCTTTACTCCGTTGCGGACAATTGCTCCGCCGATACCGACAGATTTTTCATTATCCAAGCCTCTGGCAAAATCGTAGTACTCATTAAACATATTAGTAGCTGCTTGAATCAGTAAGCTGGCGACCAGCATAGCCAGGAATAAAGTCCAATCGATAGGGGAATAGTGTAAAGCGATCATCGTTCCCAAAAAAACAGGAGCGAAGGATGCGGTTAAAGTATGAGGCCGTGTCAATTGCCACCAGACCCGCCATCCGCTGTCCGCTTGTAATGAATGTGTCATATTTATCTCTCCTTTAATTATTTCCACTCTTCATTGTACTTCAAAATAGAGCTGAATACAGCAAATGATGTGCTGATTTTTATAGAAAAGAGTATGATAGAGGGTAGAGATTAAAAAGTGAAATAGTAGATGGAATAAACTAGACTATTGTCTTAAAACGGAGGTAATCAGGTGAATTCAGAATCGTCTTCATCGACCCAGCAATTTGCGGCGGGCCCATACGAAGGCTACCGCTTTTATACTGAAACAATTGAAGTAGCACGAATGTCTGCATTGGCTTTTTTTGAAGCTGGTGGAAATGACCATAAGGGAAAGCGGATGTATTGGCAGAATCGCGAAAAGACTTTTACATTAGTCGGAATCGGGCATGCCCACGTGCTTTCCACAAATAAAACAAATGGACGTTTTGAGAAAATAAAAGAGGATTGGACAAGTCTTTGCCGACAAATCGTCAACGAAGAACACTCGGTCCAGCCTGTGCTGTTCGGTGGCTTTTCATTTGATCCATTAAATGGAAAATCAAGTGAATGGACAAAGTTCCCACAGGCTTATTTTGCAGTGCCGACTTTCCAGTTGATTTTAAAAGGCGAGCAGGCTTTTGTCAGTATCCACTTAATCACTGAAAAACAGGAGAGTTTTGCAGAATTTGATGCGATGCGGAAAGAACGGGACAAATTGATTCATGCGGCGCAGGTATCTGAAGTAGACAAATACGATAAACCGCGGGCAACCGGCCGAACAGAATTAAGAAAAGAAGAATATCTGGCTTCTATTCAGCAGGTCACAGACATTATTAAAGCCAAAGAAGTGGAGAAGGTCGTCATTGCGCGGGCATTGCGATTGGAATTTGAACACAAATTGTCACCGGCTTCTGCATTGTACCAAGTGTCGAATGAACAGCCTGAAAGCTTTCTATTTGGTTTGGAGGCGGAAGAGCAGTTTTTCTTTGGTGCAACACCTGAACGCTTGGTGAAAGTAGAAGACCAAAAAGCACTATCGACCTGTTTGGCTGGTTCTACTCCACGGGGGAAAACAGTCGAGAAGGATATGGAATTGGGAGAAGCATTGTTGAAAGATCCAAAAAATCGTGCTGAACACCAATACGTGGTTAAGATGATTAGCGAAGTTTTTGAAGCAAACTGCAGCCGGACTGTTGTGCCGAAGTTACCGAAGCTGATGAAGATTAGAGATATTCAGCATTTGTATACACCGGTAGAGGGCAAGTTGAATCCAGACGCGACATTATTTGATCTGGTGGAAGTTCTTCATCCGACACCGGCGCTCGGAGGAGAACCCAAACTTGAAGCGTTGCACATGATCCGGGAACACGAAGCGATGAACCGCGGCTATTATGCAGCTCCTATTGGTTGGATTGATGCTAAGGGAGACGGTGAATTTGCAGTCGCGATTCGGTCGGCTTTATTGGACGGAGAAAAAGCTTATTTATATGCGGGCGGCGGAATTGTAGCAGATTCTACGCCGGAATCAGAGTATGACGAGACATGGGTTAAATTCAGACCGATGCTTCGGGCATTGGGAGGTCAATTGAGTGACGAGTCGTAAAGCATTAACAGAGTATGTATCCGCATTTACCCACTCGCTAGTCGAACTGGGTGTGACCGATGTTGTCATCAGTCCTGGATCCCGTTCTACGCCATTAGCCTATGCCTGCATGAAACAGCAAGGCTTGACTGTGTACCGGCAGATTGATGAACGTTCAGCGGCTTATTTTGCGCTCGGTATGGCAAAGGCTTCCGACAGACCGGTGATGCTATTATGTACATCGGGAACTGCAGCAGCCAATTATTTTCCAGCGATCGTTGAGGCATATTACGCGCGGGTGCCCCTGATTGTTGTAACGGCAGACCGGCCGCATGAACTGAGGGAAGTAGGGGCACCACAAGCGATCAACCAAGTCAATTTGTTTGGATCACATGTCAAATGGGCAACGGATTTGCCGATGCCGGAAACGGAAAACCAACTGGCTTTTCTATCACGCCATTTGCATCGTTCTGTGCGCAATGCCAGCAGTGAACCAAAAGGACCTGTGCACATCAATGTGCCGTTTCGTGAGCCGCTGCGCATCGATTTTGACCAGGCCTATGAAAGTCTTGGGGAAATTGCTCATTTTGGTGGAGAAATGTCTTTATCAACCGCCAGCAGGGAATTTTTGCAGAAGCAGATAATGAAAGAAAAGGGATTATTAATTGTAGGAGAAATGACTGCACCGATGCCGGCAAAATTCTGGGAGTTTATTCAGCAGCTTGATTGGCCGGTTATTGCGGATCCGCTGTCGAATTTGCGGGGCAATGTTCCTGCTGCCGTAAAGCATTTGATCATCGATTCTTATGATGCTTTATTGAAAAATGAGGCGTTTAAAGAACAGGCGCTTCCTGAAGTGGTTATTCGGATTGGACCGCAGCCGGTTTCAAAACCTTTGACCTTGTTCCTTGCTGCAGCAAAACCAGAATATTACATTGTCTTTGATGAAAGTCCCATGCTGCGCGACGCCCAGTCGGTGGTGACGCACCATATCCAAGCTTCTGCAAACGGTTTATGGCAGCTGTCTGTGGAAATGAAACCGACTAATCCATACCGTGAAAAATGGACTGCTGCTTCGAATATCTATTGGCAAGTTGTTGATCGCCATTGCCAGGAAGAACTGGATGAAGGCGTTCTAGCAAAATTGTTTTTCGATAAGCTGCAGGCCTGTGATTTGATTGTTGGCAGCAGCATGCCAATCCGTGATGTCGATACTTTTTTCCGAGCGACAGAACGGGATGTCAAATTATATGCGAATCGTGGTGCGAACGGAATTGACGGTGTTGTATCGACAGCTTTTGGCGTTCAGGCGGCAAAACAGCGGCCAGCATACCTGTTTATCGGTGATTTGTCGTTTCTGCATGACATGAATGGGTTGATTGCGTCCAAGATGCAGAAGACTGATTTGACGATTGTCATTATGAATAATGACGGCGGTGGAATTTTCTCTTATCTCCCTCAATCTCAAGAAGAGCGTCATTTTGAAGACTTGTTCGGTACGCCAACCGGATTGACGTTTGGCGATGCTGCGAAAATGTACGATGCAGAATATGCTTCAGTAGAGACAGCTGAACAATTGGCGGAAGCTTTGGACCAGCCGAAAAACAAAGCTGTGAAAATTATTGAAGTATTTACAGATCGCCAGAACAACGTCACGACACACCGGAAACTATGGAGCCGCTTCAACGAGGAGCTGGCAAATCGATGAAACTGGATGTCAGTGGAGTACACTATCATGTGGAAATGATCAATAAGGACAAAGAGGATACAATTGTCTTTCTGCATGGTTTTACAGGCAGCACAAAAACCTGGCAGCCGGTTATTAAAAATTGGGACGACTACAAAATTGTTTTGATCGATTTGATAGGGCATGGCGAAACGGATTGTCCCGAAGCTCTTGAATTTTATACAATGGAGCGTCAGCTGAAAGATCTGGATGAGTTGTTCGATCGCTTGGAGTTGGATCGCTTAACACTTATCGGCTATTCGATGGGCGGACGCACGGCTCTTGCTTATGCATGCAGTTTTTCAAAGCGGCTTAAGGGACTTGTGCTGGAAAGTGCTTCTCCGGGACTTCGGAGAGAAGTGGAGCGGCAGGAGCGCCGTGCACGCGACGAAGGATTGGCCAATCGGATCGTGGCTGGTGGGATAAGAAATTTTGTGGATCGATGGGAAAACATTCCTTTGTTCGACAGCCAGAAATCCTTACCGGAACCCGTGAAGCGGGCTGTGCGCGAAGAGCGGTTGGCACAGAATTCGACAGGCCTCGCTTACAGCCTTATCGGAATGGGGACCGGAGCACAAACCTCATATTGGGAGCGACTGCCGAGCTTAGAGTTGCCGGTTTTATTGGTGACGGGGCAGTTGGACAGGAAGTTTGAAACGATTGCCGGAGAAATGGCAGGGCTGCTGCCAAACGCTGTTCACAAAACTATCGATGCAGGGCATGCGATACATGTGGAAAAACCTGCTGAATTTGCTACAATAGTAAGGAAGTATTTAAGTTTGAACTACCAAGGAGGAAAATCATGACACGCGAGTGGATTACAGAACGTACATATGAAGATATCAAGTATGAAATTTTTAACGGCATTGCTAAAATCACCATCAACCGTCCGGAAGTGCGCAACGCTTTCCGTCCAAAAACGGTTCACGAATTGATCGATGCATTTTCCCGTGCACGCGACAACTCAGATGTAGGCGTCATCGTTTTGACTGGAGAAGGCGAAAAGGCTTTCTGTTCAGGTGGAGACCAATCCGTCCGCGGACATGGCGGCTATGTAGGGGAAGATGAAATTCCACGCTTGAATGTCCTTGACCTTCAGCGTTTGATCCGCGTTATTCCAAAACCGGTTGTCGCAATGGTTGCTGGCTATGCAATCGGAGGCGGACACGTTCTGCATGTGGTCTGTGACTTGACGATTGCTGCAGATAACGCACGTTTCGGCCAAACAGGCCCACGGGTCGGTTCGTTTGATGCAGGTTATGGTTCTGGTTACCTGGCTCGCATCATCGGACATAAGAAAGCCCGTGAAATTTGGTACCTATGCCGTCAATACGACGCGCAGGAAGCCTTGGATATGGGTCTAGTCAACACAGTAGTGCCTCTTGAGCAGTTGGAAGATGAAACAGTTCAATGGTGCCAGGAAATGCTCGAAATGAGCCCGACTGCACTTCGTTTCGTTAAAGCAGCAATGAACGCTGATACGGACGGCCTTGCTGGATTGCAGCAGATGGCTGGAGACGCAACATTATTGTATTACACAACGGATGAAGCAAAAGAAGGCCGCGATGCGTTCAAAGAAAAACGCAAGCCGGACTTTGGCCAATTCCCGCGTTTCCCTTGATCATCGAATAATTGAAAGCTGTCCTCTCAGGGGGCAGCTTTTTTTGAAGAAAGGATTTTTTACATGACGTATCCGAACTGGTTGAGTCAGCGGAGTTATTTGAGCGGCGACCGCATGGCTTTATCATTCCAGGAGCAGCAATGGACATTTTCAGAAATAAACGAGCTGGCGCTTGCCTATGCCGGCAAACTGAAAGCGCTTGGAATAAAGGAAGATTCACGCGTAGCGATCTTGGCGAAGTCCAATCCGGAATCCATCTTTGTCATGTATGGCTGCCTTCATCTAGGCTGCGAAATGGTCATGCTGAATGAACGGCTGGCGCAGGCTGAACTGGCGTATCAAATCGACGATTCGGCAGTGGCTCATATTTTGGCAGCAGATCTCCTGAAGGATAAAGTTGATGTATCCGGAGTGATATTATTCAGTGAAATTGAAGCTGCTGCACCTGCGGAGTTTGAACCGCAAAAGCAGTGGATGCAAGATCGCACAATTTCCATTATGTATACATCGGGGACAACCGGAAGTCCGAAAGGCGTTCGGCAAACGGCGGAAAACCATTTCTCAAGCGCTGTATCTTCTGCGCTCAATATCGGTATTGCGCCTGAAGACGTATGGCTTTGTTCAGTACCGCTGTTTCATATCAGCGGCTTTTCAATTCTCATGAGATCGCTGATTTATGGAATGGGCGTGCGGCTACACGAGAAGTTCGATGCAAAACAAAGCGCTGAAGAAATCTGTAGGGGAAAAGTGACATATATGTCACTGGTCGGTGTGATGCTGGAGCGCGTTCTGGCAAATGTAGAAGAAGCTTCGATGCAGGCGTCTCCACAGTTTAAAGCCATTCTCGCAGGGGGCGGTCCGATTCCAGTCGGCTATATTAAGCGCGCTGAAAAAAGCGGCATTCCGGTCTTGCAGACGTATGGCATGACGGAAACTTCCTCGCAGACCACGACTTTACAGTCAGCAGATGCAGAACGGAAAATTGGCTCTTCAGGCAAACCGTTGTTTCTATATCAAGTAAGAATAGATGGAACTGAAAAACCTGGAGAAAATGGGGAAATTCTCATTCATGGCCCCCAAGTAACACCTGGATATATTGGCAAATTTGCGGAGCGTAAGGTTCAAGAAGATGGCTGGCTCCATACAGGAGACATCGGCTACTTAGATGAAGAAGGGTTTTTATTCGTCGTGGATCGTCGTTCGGACCTGATCGTGTCCGGCGGTGAAAATGTTTATCCGGCTGAAATTGAAAAAGTCTTGCTGGCCCATCCAGCTGTACGTGAAGCGGGCGTTTGTGGAGCTCCAGATGAAAAATGGGGAGAAGTTCCCGTAGCTTACCTGGTGCTGAACAAAGAGATTTCAGAAGAAGAATTGCTGACTTTTTGCCGTGGACAGATAGCTTCCTATAAAGTGCCGAAAAGCTTATCGTTTGTTGAGGAGTTGCCGCGCAACGCGTCAAACAAGCTGTTGAGAAGAGAGTTGAGAAAATGGCTGTAACCATTAAAAATATCGAGTTTAAGACGATCCGGCAGCCGCTGCGGACATCGTTCAAGACGGTATTGCAGCAGGTGGATGAACGTGAAGTGATTGTGGTTTTTGTTACCAGTGATACGGGGCATGTCGGCTTCGGTGAATGTGTGGCGTTCGAGTCGCCATGGTATACAGAAGAAACCATCACGGGTTGTCGTTTTGTCATGGAACAGGTGTTGACACCCTTGCTTATACAAAGGTCTATCAGGCATCCGCGTGAAGTCTGGGAATTGTTTGCAGCAGTCAAAGGCAATCGAATGGCCAAAGCAGCTATTGAAATGGCTGTGTGGGATTTGTTTGCCAAGCACCAAGGTGTACCATTATGGGAGTTCGTAGGAGGAGCAAAGCAGTCAATTCCGGCTGGGGTCGTCGTAGCCTCAGATGCTTCGGAAATTGCTGGGCAAGTGGAGGCGGCAGCAAAAGACGGTTATCAGCGCGTCAAGATCAAGATTCAACCGGGGGCAGAACCGTCTCTACTTCAGTCAGTTGTTCAAGCCTATCCGAAACTGCAGTTTTTTGCTGATGCTAATGGAAGCTTTGAGGCCTCTGGCTTTGATCGGTTAAAAGCGTTTGACACAGTCGGATTCACGTTAATTGAACAGCCTTTTGGCGAGCGTCAATGGAAGTTGCATGCAAGAGCAAAAAAAGAGATGTCTACCCGAATTTGCCTTGATGAAAGCATCGCCTGTATAGAAGATTTACAGCAGATGATCGATAGTGAGGCAGGAGATATTGTCGTATTGAAAATGAGCCGGCTCGGCGGATGGACAGAAACCTTAAAGCTTGTCGAGTTGTGCCAGGCACATTCAATCGGCATGTGGGTAGGCGGAATGATTGAGTTTGGTGTTTCAAAAGCCCATAACCTGGCCCTGGCTTCCTTGTCGGGAATTTCATATCCGGGTGATTTTTCAGCTTCTCGGCATTTCTGGGAGCAAGATATTGTTGAACCGGAAATAATCGTTGAAAATGGTCAAATCCGGTTAAGCGACAAACCGGGAATCGGTTACGAAGTGGTCTGAATCGAGTCTGATTCAGGCTTTTCTTATAAATTGAGACAAAGTTGAAGTATTTGTTTTTCAGTAGGGAGAAAGTATGAGATAATGAATAAAAATTAACGGAAATGAATAACTATAATTTAAATTGATTCCACTGCGTAGCTTTTTATGTTTGAAAAACTGTGATTAATATAGCTTGAAAATAACGAGTGACCATGGAGGCGAGTCGATGTTCCTGAATCGAATCAGTTTGATGAAGGAGAATATTGAGGATTTTGACAAGTATCCATTTACTGTTCCTGCCATCAACAGTTTGGATGAGTTGGATCTAACTGATGCAATTACATTTTTCGTGGGGGAAAACGGCTCGGGCAAGTCTACACTGCTGGAAGCCATAGCAGATAAATGCGGCTTCAATACGGCTGGAGGCGGACGTAACAACACTTATGATGTGCATGCAGCTGAATCTGCATTGGGAGATCATATACGACTTTCCTGGATGCCGAAAGTTTCGAACGGGTTTTTTATGCGGGCTGAATCATTCTATCATTTTGCGACGCATATCGATGAAGTTGATGGAGATGGCTTTCAGGCTTATGGCGGACGATCTTTACATGAACAATCACATGGGGAATCGTTTTTGTCCTTGTTTTTAAACCGCTTTAACGGCCGTGCTCTTTACTTGCTGGATGAACCGGAAGCCGCACTGTCTCCTCAGCGGCAATTGACGTTTCTCCGAATCTTGAAGGACTTGACGGCAGAGGGAAATTGCCAGTTCATCATTGCGACCCATTCACCCATTCTTCTCGGGTATCCCGAGGCGAAAATTTTGAGTTTCGACGGTGGCACCATTCAGGAGATCGATTATGAAATGACAGATCATTACCGGATTACGAAATATTTTTTAGACCATCGTCAAAAATTCCTAAAAGAGATCTTAGAAGATTGATTGGCCGTTATACAATAAAGAAAATAAGAATTTTAACTTGGAGTGAATAAAAAGGTGGGGTGAAATGTGAAGAATTTGGAAAAGGCAATAATAAAGAGCTTTGCTATTGGGTTACCGGAGAAAATGACTTATGGAAACGGCAAGGAAATGGAGACAGCTATTCGAAAACAACAGGTGCAGGAAGCATTTTTAACTAAGGATGGTTTCCAAGGAGACGGGGTTGCAGATACAAAGTATCACGGCGGACCTGAACGTGCCGTGTGCATTTATCCATATGAACATTATGAGTTCTGGAACAATTTTTTTGACACGGAATTGCCACGCGCGGCTTTTGGAGAAAACTTAACTGTCACTAACATGCTGGAACAAGATATTCATATTGGTGACATCTTTCAAATAGGCGAAGCGGTCATCCAGGTGACGCAGGGAAGAGTGCCTTGTCATGTGATCGACAGAAGCTTAGAGATGAAGCCCTTACTGAAAGAAATGGTCAAGACCGGCTACACGGGCTATCTTTGCCGCGTGTTGGAAGAAGGCATGATCAGAGCGGATTCAACCATCCGTACAGTCGCGAAAGATCCTCAGCAAGTGTCGGTTCTCTATGCCAATGAAGTTAATTACCACCGCCCAAAAGATATCGATGGAATTGTCAAAGTGCTCCAAGCCGAAGAGCTAGCGGACGAATGGCGGCAATTCCTTACCAAGCGGTTAATCAAACTGACAGCCGGTAAGTAGCGTAGCTCTTTCTTCACCGATAGAAAAAGCACTGCAGCTGAAATTTCGCTGCAGTGCTTTTTCTATTAATGAGAGGATAGACCTGTTAAGTCGCTTGTTTTTATTTCAGAACTGTTTCAAGAACTTGTAGGTTTTTTTCCATCAAAGTGAAATATGTTTCTTCATTATTAATATTTTCCTGTGTCAAAACACCAAGATTATGCATCTGAATCGCTTCAGCTCCGACTTCGTTTTGAATAACTTCTGTCAGGTTAGAGGAAACGTTTTGTTCAAAGACGATGTACTGTATATCTTTTTCTTTAGCCAAGTCCACAATTTCAGTCAATTCTTTTTGTGAAGGCTCGTCCTGGCTGTTTAAGCCGGCGACAGCAACTTGCTCAAAGCCATATGGCTCTGATAAATAGCTGAAAGCCGCATGAGAAACAAAGAATGTATCTCTGCTGACACGCTCAGATAATGCTTCGAACGAACGATCCAATGTTTCCAATTCCACAACCAGTTCTGTGTAGTTGCTTTCATAGGTTTCTGCGTTTTCCGGATCTGCTGCCGTCAACGAATCCTTAATCGACTCGGCCAGCTTTTCACTCAACATTGGAGACATCCAAACATGCGGATCGGTAGAACCGTGATCATGGCCATCGTGGCTTCCATCTTCGCTGTGAGCTTCCTCATCGTGGGCTTCATCACTATGAGCTTCTTCGCCATGGGCTTCCTCATCGTGGGCTTCATCACTATGAGCTTCTTCACCATGGGCTTCCTCATCGTGAGCTTCTTCGCTATGAGCGTCTTCTTCATGAACGTGTCCAAGAGCTTCTTCCAGTTCTTCATCTGAAATGTTATCAGCAGTTGCGACAAATTCGACATTTTCATTTTGCAAGGTCTTTTTTGCACTGTCAATAAAGCCTTCCAGACCCAGGCCAACGGTAAACATCAGGTCAGCGTCAGCGAGTTTAATCATGTCCTGTTGGGTCGGTTCAAACGTGTGTTCATTGGAACCGGCAGGATAAATCGACTGGACATCGACTAAATCACCGGCAATGCGTTCAGTAAAATAAGTCAAAGGGTATACCGTGGTATAAACTTGAAGCTTTTCTGCATCATCATCAATGCTTTGAGCTTCTTCACTTGTTTCGCCACAAGCGGCTAATGGTAATATAAGGACTGCTAGTAATAATAATTTCTTCATGTTCAACCTCCAAAATGTAACGATTACGTTTTAATAACTATTAGAATACTACATGATGTTCTATAAAAACACAAGAAAAACCACCAATTATTTTTTTGGTGGCCATTCTTCCGGAACAAAATCGATTCCGCCTTTATGGAAAGGGTGACAGCTCAAGATGCGTTTCGCTGCCAAATATCCGCCCTTCAGTGCGCCATGCTTTTCTACAGCTTCGATGCCATAATGCGAACAGGTTGGATAAAAGCGGCAGCTTGGCGGCGACAAGGGAGAGATGAACCGCTGGTAAAAGCGGAAAAACCGCAGTAGCACTGTCTTCATGATCTTTCAGCTCTTTTCAGGTGAATTCCTTATATGTTTATTGTAGGGGGATTAGAGGTATAAATAAAGTATAAGAACTTATCAAACTACTTGGAGAGTGATTGGAAATGTCAACGGAATTAAACCAGGAATTAAACGTACAAGTGGCTACATGGTCTGTAGCTTATACCAAATTACATAATTTTCATTGGTATGTAAAAGGGCCTTCGTTCTTTACTTTACACGTGAAATTTGAAGAGCTATACAACGAAGCAACTCTTCATATGGATGAAATTGCAGAGCGTTTGCTTGCACTTGGCGGTAAACCAGTAGCTACTATGAAAGAACAATTGGAGCTTTCAGTGATTGAGGAAGCGAGCAGCAAGGAATCAGCCGAAGAAATGGTCGATACAGTTGTCAGCGATTATGACAAAATTATGACTTCACTTAAAAAAGGTATGGAATTAGCAGCAGCAGACGGAGACGACATGACAGAAGACATGTTAAATGCCATCCATCAAAACCTTGAAAAACATTCTTGGATGTTATCTGCATTCTTGGGAGAAAAGAAGTAAAATAGAATTATACGAGCGTACACTGAATTTTAGTGTACGCTTTTCTTATGGCATCGAGGTGGGAAAATGCAGTATCGGGATTTAAACGGTTATACATGTGAATTATCATTTGAAACAAAATTTTTCCCTATCGAAAGCAGGCACATCCTAGTGATCAGCCAGTACAAAGGGCAATGGGTCCTGACAAACCACAGCAAACGTGGATTGGAATTTCCCGGCGGCAAAGTGGAAGCAGGGGAAAGTTTACTGGACGCCGCAAAAAGGGAAGTATATGAAGAAACTGGCGCTCATGTGAAGGAGTTGGAGTGGTTCGCGGAATATGTGGTTTATTCAGCGAAACCTTTTTGTAAAACTGTTTTTATTGGAGTGGCAGATAAAGTGGATTGCATCGAGCTTCTTGAAACAGAAGGAATTGTTTTGATGAAAGAATTGGAGTTGAACAATGATTTTAGTTTTTTGATGAAAGATGCTGGAATGAGAAAAATAATAGAGAAGGTGAAGCAGCTTGGAAAATGGGACGATTGAGACTAAGAAACCTTATCCTTCTCCGAATCCCCATGTCCGGTTGACGGAAATTGTTTATTGGTCGGAAGGATTACGGGTCAAAGGTATGTTGGCAGAGCCCAAAGAGGCAGGAGTCTACAGCGGCATCCTGTATTTAAGGGGAGGCATCCAGTCAATTGGAATGGTGCGCCCTGCAAGAATTGCCCAGTTTGCTGCGGAAGGATTTGTGGTGTTCGCTCCTTATTACAGAGGCAACCGGGGAGGCGAAGGACGCGACGAGTTTGCTGGGGCAGATCGATGGGATGCAGTCAATGCAGTCGATGTATTAAAAAAGTTCGGCAACGGCAAAGTGCATCTCCTGGCTTTTTCAAGAGGCGGAATCATGGCCTTATGGACTGCAGTCTTGCGGCAAGACATCACTTCAGTTGTCACTTGGGCAGGAGTTACGGATACGGTTCTGACCTATAAAGAACGGCCTGACATGCGCCGCATGATGAAACGGCTTTATGGAGGAACACCGAATACGGCATTGGCTGAATACGAAGAGCGCAATCCGTTGCTGCGGATTGAAGAGAGCTCTGCCCCTTTTTTAATCATCCACGGTTTACAGGATAAAAATGTTTCTCCAGGACAAGCCTATCTATTGGAAGAAGCGCTGAAGCTTAATGGACAAGATCATGAAACTTGGTACTTTCCAGAGTATACGCATTTCTTTCCGCCAACAGCCAATCGCAAAACGGTTAAAGCGGTTTGTAAGTGGATGAGGGATCTTGAGGAATAGGACAGCCAAAAAGCCCGTTCGGAGTAAAATCCGAACGGGCTTTTATCAAGTGCTTATTTTTGAATCGGTCCGCCCAATGTAGTGATCTTAGGTGCGACAGTACCGAACTTCTGGAAGTTTTGCTGGAATTTGTGTGCCAGCTCCAGGGCTTTTTGATCGTATAAATCTTTGTCTGCCCATGCATTGCGTGGGTTTAATACTTCTGTTGGGACTCCAGGTACTTGTACCGGAATTTCAAGGCCGAAAATCGCTTCTTTTTCAGTCGGCACATTGCTCAGCTCGCCTTTGATGGCAGCGCGGACCATTGTGCGCGTGTAGGAAAGTTTCATGCGGCTTCCGACTCCGTATTCTCCACCAGTCCAGCCAGTGTTGACAAGGAATACTTGAACATCGTGCTCATCAATTTTGTTGCCGAGCATTTCTGCATAGACAGTTGCATGCAATGGAAGGAAAGGTGAACCGAAGCACGTTGAGAATGTCGCTTCAGGTGACGTGATGCCACGTTCCGTTCCAGCCAATTTTGATGTATAGCCGCTAAGGAAATGATACATTGCCTGTTCTTTTGTCAGCTTGCTGATTGGAGGCAGAACGCCGAAAGCATCAGCTGTAAGGAAAACAATCGTTTTTGGATGTCCAGCAACTGAAGGATCCACGATATTATCGATTGCCTGCATTGGGTATGCAGCACGTGTGTTTTCAGTCAATGATTCATCATCATAATCAGGAATGCGTGTAACAGGATCTACAACCACGTTTTCAAGTACAGATCCGAAACGGATGGCATCATAAATCTGTGGTTCGTTTTCACGGGATAAGTTAATGGTTTTTGCGTAGCAGCCACCTTCAATGTTGAAAACGCCGTTATCAGACCAGCCATGCTCGTCATCACCGATCAATTTGCGGTCGCCATCAGCTGATAAAGTTGTTTTTCCTGTACCGGATAGCCCGAAGAACAAAGTAACATCTCCGTCTTGTCCAACATTGGCTGAACAATGCATCGGAAGGATTCCTTTTTCAGGAAGCAGGTAGTTCATGATCGAGAAGATGGATTTTTTCATTTCGCCGGCATATTCAGTTCCGCCAATCAAAATAATGCGTTGTTCCATCGACACGATGATAAATGTTTCAGAAGCGGTGCCGTCAACTGCGGGATCTGCCTGGAATGTGGGAGCATACACCACAGTAAATTCAGCTTCATGCGTTTTTAATTCTTCAGCCGTGGGACGGATAAACAACTGGTGGGCGAATAGGTTATGCCATGCGTATTCATTGATTGTTTGGATAGGCACACGTGATTCATGGTCAGCTCCAGCAAATCCTTTGAATACAAAAAGCGCATCTTTTTCTTTAAGGTGTTTGATGACTTTTGCGTATAGCTTCTCAAATACTTCGCTTGAAATCGGACGGTTCACATTGCCCCAGTCGACTTTGTTTTTAGAACTTTCTTCTTCCACCATGTATTTGTCTTTCGGTGAGCGGCCTGTGTATTTACCAGTCTCCGCTTTAACAGCGCCTTCCCGAGTCAATACCGCTTCTCCGCGGGATGTTGCTGCTTCCACTAATTGTGGCACTGATAATTGAACATGTACATTTGGGCCAGTTAAAAGATCATTTAAATCATTTGCAAAGTTCACTGAAGTCATATATATGTACCTTCCTTTTCTGTTATTCCCATGGATGGGGAGGATGTATATTCGTTCATTAGTATAACACATTAGCTTTATTAGTCTATACTAATCCCTCGCAGAAATGAAAAAATATTGAATAACATGCCCATAACAGCTGGTTTAGCACCATTCTATCTCTATCAGTCATACATTCCTTAAGGTCGTTGAATTTTCCTGTAGGTATCATAATAACAGCGAAAACCTAAAAGCTCACGTTAAATTGCTTGATTTCTTCTGGTAATCGACCACCTGAGGGCGAGTGGGGCGCTAAATTTCATGACTAACTTCATAGTTTTTAGAATTAGAAAGTTCGAATCTAAAAGTCTGACAACTTTATTTTTCTAAATCGTTGACATCAAGGCCCTACTTCCGTATGATGAAAAATTGAACGGATACTCTTATTCCGAGCTGGTGGAGGGGACAGGCCCTATGAAACCCGGCAACCTGCTGCAACTGCAGTGATGGTGCCCAACCTGAAGCAAGGCGCATAGGCCTTGGATGATAAGAGTGAAAGGTGCTTAAGATGATTTTCCTTTCCTCATTTTGGATGAGTGAAGGGATTTTTTTATGGAATGCCCTTAATCCTCGTGTGAAAGGCCACAAACGGCTTGAAGTTCAATCCGGATTTTGTCTGGAACGGACTTGACATGGGAAACGAGTACCGTATCAATTTCGAGAGCAATCTCGCAGGATATAAGGAGGAACATTTTTTGAAAAACCGTCGATTATTTACATCAGAATCAGTAACAGAAGGACATCCGGATAAAATCTGTGACCAAATCTCAGATGCTATTTTGGATGCTATCTTAACCGAGGATCCAAACGCGCGTGTTGCATGCGAAACCACTGTCACTACAGGGTTGGTATTGGTAGCCGGAGAAATCACCACTTCCACTTACGTGGATATCCCAAAAGTTGTTAGACAAACTGTACGGGAAATTGGTTACACACGAGCTAAATATGGTTTCGACTCAGAAACAAGTGCGGTCCTTACAGCAATCGATGAGCAATCAGCGGATATTGCTGCAGGCGTCAACGTGGCACTTGAATCACGCGAAGGCCAAATGACAGATAAAGAATTGGATGATATCGGAGCAGGCGACCAAGGGTTGATGTTCGGGTATGCCAACAATGAAACAGAAGAATTAATGCCATTGCCGATTTCATTGGCACATAAATTGGCTCGCCGCTTGGCTGAAGTGCGCAAAGAAGAGATTCTTCCATACTTGCGTCCGGATGGCAAAACGCAGGTGACAGTAGAGTATGATGAAAACAATCAACCACTTCGTGTGGATACAATTGTCATTTCGACTCAGCATCACCCGGAAGTGACGCTTGAGCAGATTCAACGCAACATCAAGGAGTATGTTATCAAAGAAGTGGTTCCAGCAAAATGGATCGATGAAGATACGAAGTACTTCATCAACCCAACGGGCCGTTTCGTTATTGGCGGACCTCAAGGAGATGCAGGCTTGACTGGCCGTAAAATCATCGTTGATACTTACGGTGGCTATGCACGTCATGGCGGCGGAGCTTTCTCTGGTAAAGATGCGACGAAAGTTGACCGTTCAGCAGCTTATGCTGCTCGCTACGTAGCGAAAAACATTGTAGCAGCCGGACTTGCAGATAAATGCGAAGTACAATTAGCATATGCGATCGGTGTTGCACATCCAGTATCTATCGCATTTGACACATTTGGCACTGGCAAAGTTGATGAAGACAAATTGGATGATTTGGTGCGCGCAAACTTCGATTTGCGTCCTGCCGGAATCATCAAAATGCTTGATCTTCGTCGTCCGATCTACAAGCAGACGGCAGCATACGGACATTTTGGCCGTACCGATGTCGATCTTCCTTGGGAGCGTACAGACAAAGCAGCAATTCTGAAAGAACAGGCTGGCGTACAAGCTGGAATTTAAAACATCATCGAATGAAAAAAGACGATTGAGCCAATAGCGCTCAATCGTCCTTTTTATGTTCTTTAGTCTTTTTGAAGAGATTTGTAGTACGCGCCTTTTTCTGCGTATTCGCGGACGATGCGTTCCATATCCACTTTGTCATCTTCACGGAGTTCACGGACGACTTTTGCTGGACGTCCAAGAGCGAGCATGCCGGGAGGAATGATTTTTCCAGGCGGTACGAGGCTGCCGGCTCCAATAAATGCACCTTCCCCGATTTCAGCACCATCAAGAACAATGGAGCCCATGCCAACTAATGCGCCTTTTCGGATGGTGCAGCTATGCAAAGTCACTTGATGGCCGATTGTCACGTCATCTTCCAAGAGTAACGTTTTTCCTGGGCTTTGGTGAAGCATACAAAGATCCTGGATATTTACTTTATTGCCGATGATTGTCGGAGACACGTCACCGCGTATTACAGTGTTGAACCAAACCGATGAATCAGCGCCAATGGTTACATCGCCGGAGATGGTTGTATAATCTGCAATAAATACAGATGGATCAATTTGGGGGAATTTGTCTTTAAATGGATAAATCATGGCAAAGCTCCTTTAAAAAAGATAAGATATTCTATAATCGTAACAAATCAAATGGAAACGTCAAATATAGAATACAGCAGCAAAAGTTGATTAGCGGTGAAAGGAAGTTTTACTATGTGGAAATGGCAGGCTGAAGGAACAGCGAAAGCGGTAATAGTACTTGTTCATAGTGCGTATGAACAGCATATGCGCTATGCATGGCAGATTGAAAAATGGCGATCTGCAGGATTCCATGTTTATATGGGAGACTTGCCTGGCCACGGCAAGAACGCCGAAGCGGACCATGTTCACCGTGAGTCATTTGATGACTATGAACAATCGATAAATGAAATGCTGAAGCTGGCTTCAGAAAATGATCTTCCGGTATTTGTTATAGCACATGGACTTGGTGCGACTATTTCCATGAACGTTCTTGGCAACCGGAAATTCAATGTAGCAGGGGCAATCTTCACTTCTCCATGGCTGCAATTAAAAAAACTGCCACCTAAAGCGCCTAATGCATTTCCAGTTGTTGCGCAAATGACGGGCCGAAGAAAATTGGACCACGGCATTGAATTGCGGCATTTGACCAGGGATCAATTCTCATTTGAACAGGAAACCGAAAATAAGCTTTATCATTCTGTTATTACAGCAGGATGGTACAAGGAATTGCAGAGCTATATGAAAGAAACTGCAGCCTCCATTGAACTGTATCCTCTAATCCCGACATACCTGCATACTGCTGAGCGGGATCTGATCACCGAAATAGAGGCATCACGTCAATGGCTAATGAAGCAGCAGCTCAATGAATTCAGCTACAAGGAATGGAAATACTGCTACCACGATATTTTTCAGGAACCGGAAAAAGAAGAAGTTTTCCTGGCGACGCAGGCTTTTATCCACACAGTGCTGCGTTCAGTCGGCTACTTGATCGAGGAATGATAGAAACTTTTAGTTACTGCCGGTATATGGGAAGGAGAGGATGATAATGGCGTTGATCTATAGCGTGCTGGACCAATCACCGATTTCAGAAGGCAGTTCACCGCAGGAAGCTTTGAAACAGACGGCGATTCTGGCACAAAAAGCCGAGAAATGGGGTTATACCCGTTTCTGGGTGTCTGAGCATCACGACGCTCAAACACTGGCAGGTTCTTCTCCGGAAGTGCTGATTGCGCATCTTGGAGCTGTGACCAAAACCATCCGGCTTGGCTCGGGAGGTGTTATGCTGCCTCATTATGCCGCTTTCAAAATCGCGGAAAACTTTAAGTTGCTGGAAGCCTTGTATCCCGACAGAATCGATGCGGGAGTCGGAAGAGCACCAGGAGGCATGCCGCGCGCTTCTTATGCGTTGAATGAAGGGAAAAAAAGAGACACCAGCCAGTTTCCCGCACAAATCGAGGATCTTCGTATGTATTTGACAGATACGATTCCTGAAGAGCATCCGTATTACGGCATGAAGGCGACGCCGGTAACTAAGCATAGCCCGCCTATTTGGATATTGGGTTCGAGTGAAAGCTCAGCGCTTCTGGCAGCAGAAAAAGGATTGCCTTATATGTTCGCCCATTTCATTAATGGCGAAGGCGGACAACAATTTGCCAAAGACTATCGTGAACGTTTTGAATCTTATAATGGAAGCAAACCCCACGTTGGCTTCGCCATTTTTGTCATTTGCCAAGAAACACAGGAGCAGGCAGAATGGGTCGCTTCTTCAATGGACCTTTCACTTTGCATGGGTGCACAGGGCATGCCCTCAAAAGGCACACCTCCACCTGAAAAGGCGACGGCCTATCCCTATTCCAAATTTGAAAAACTCTTGGTTGCTGAAAATCGACGGCGAATGGTTGTCGGAACACCGGAAAAGGTAGTGGACCGGTTGAACGAACTGGCAACTGAGTACAGAGCAGATGAAGTGATGCTGGTTTCCTCTGCCTATGATTTTACTGACAAACTTAAAAGCTTCCAACTTGTAGCGGAAGAAATGAAAAAGCGCCGATAGGAGACATCCTATTGGTGTTTTTTTCATAGTATGCTAACTTTTTTCTGAAGCATATAGAAAAAGTGAGGCTTTTGTAAAGGATCTGCAGGCAAGCTTCCATTTCTGCCTAGTACATCTCAATTAGGGTATAGATTATGAAAAGCTTTTTATCTTTCAGGATTGGAATTTCAGGTTTGAAAAACTGGCATTAAAAGGAGGAGTATGAATGAATAATTCAATTAAAGCTTTTGTATTCGATGTCTACGGAACTTTGTTTGATGTAACAGCAATCAAAAAAGAATGCGAAGATCTATACCCCGGATATGGCGAGAAAATAAGTCAGACCTGGAGGTCCAAGCAAGTTGAATATTTTATGCTGCGACAGCTAATGGTGAACTACGCCACCTTGTATTCGATTACACACCAAGCATTGAAATATGCATTAAAAGAAAATAAGCTTCAATCGAGCGAACAAAATGAGCAGCAATTATTGAAAGCATACCTGCATTTGCCGCTTTATTCAGAAGTCGAAAAGGTTCTTGCGCAGTTGAAAGACAAAAACTTAGTAGTATTTTCAAACGGATCACTTGATATGTTGGATCCGCTAATTGAAAATGCCGGATTAACCGATGTATTTGCTCAAGTGCTCAGCATCGATGAAGTCAAACAGTTTAAACCGGCACCTGCATCTTATCAATATGCTTTAGACAAACTTGATCTGGAAAGAAGCGAAATCCTGTTTATGTCCTCCAATGGCTGGGATATCTCTGGAGCTAAAAATTTCGGTTTTCAAACAGCCTGGATCAATCGAAAAGAATTGCCGGTAGAAGAACTTGATCTGGAGCCAGACTATATATTCCCAGATCTAACTGGTTTATTGAAGTGGAGATAAAATTTGAACAAGTAGATTAAAAAGAGTAAAACTGCACTATTTATGCACAGCTAAGGCTTGATGGGGGATTTTTCGGGGATTTGTATCTCTTGTTACCAAACCGTATAAAATTATTATCTTGTATTTGGCTGAAGTAGATGCAAACTTGTAAAATAAATCACAATTCCGACAAATTAATTGTTTGCATCATGCATTTGCTATGCTATTGTATTTATACAACTCAATACACTTTTGACTACACGTCAAGGGGGAGTAGCTATAGGGAAACCTATTTCACAGTCGTCATTACATGGTTCGTAGCCATCGGTTGTGATAGCATAATTTGCTTAGCGAGACCTTTGCCTTTAATTGGGCAAGGGTCTTTTTTGTTGTTAAAAATTAGGAGGTTGATAGAAGATGGAAGCGATTTTATTGGAGTATTTGTGGGTGTTGCTGGTGCTGGTAGCTTTGGAAGGCTTATTGGCAGCGGATAACGCAGTGGTGATGGCAGTTATGGTTAAGCACTTGCCGGAAAAACAGCAGAAAAAAGCTTTGTTTTATGGATTGGTGGGAGCATTCGTATTCCGTTTTGCCGCATTATTCATGATTACTTTGCTCGTGGATGTATGGCAAATTCAGGCTTTGGGAGCTGCTTATTTATTGTTTATTGCCTTCAAGCACATTTACGATCAACGAAAAGGAAAAGAGCATTCAATCGAACCGGAAGCGACAAAAGGTTCAGGTTTTTGGATGACGGTCCTCAAGGTAGAATTAGCGGATATAGCTTTTGCAATTGATTCAATGTTGGCCGCTGTTGCATTGGCCATTACATTGCCTCATTTGGGAAGTTTGGAAATCGGGGGCATCAATGGAGGCCAGTTTGGCGTCATGCTTGCTGGTGGACTCGTCGGGATTATCATCATGCGCTTTGCGGCTCATAAATTCGTTAAGCTATTGGCAACCTACCCACAATTGGAAACGACAGCGTTTGTCATTGTAGGCTGGGTCGGTGTTAAATTGACTGTCTTGACTCTTTCTCACGAAAAGCTTGGAATCCTGCCATATGACTTTGCCCATTCAACCGAGTGGAAGCTGATTTTCTGGGCTGTATTAATTGGAATAGTGTTAGTCGGCGCGTTAATCAGTATCAAGAAAAAAAGAGAACAGGAAGTCTGAATATCGGCTTTTCAACAGGAACCTGTCAGGTAGTGAGCATATTATTAAAAGATGCAGGAAGGCCAGCAGCGACGAATTTTTGCTGCTGGCCTTCCTCTTTAATTATCCATTATTCAAACAGTATTTGTACCTTTAGTATTTTATGGTTTTTGTTTATAAAAAGTTAAAAGATGGTATGAGTTGAATACATGAACTATTAATAATTCGTCTTTAATAATAAAAAAATGATTTACATAGAAGTTCCAGTAGAACAAGTAAGAAAGGCGTGTGTAGATAGGGAGCTGATCAATTTAACGAAAGGGTAAAAATAACAACCTATGGAGGAAGGTTTGTTTCATGATCAGACCAGGTCATACAAAAAGACATATTTTGAAAATGGTTATTTTCCTGATGGCTGCTAGTTCTTTGGTGAGCTGCGTTGATTCAGAGGAGCATATTGAGTCACATTATTCTTCAGAAGAAAAGACTGGTACCGATGAGCAAGTAAATGAACAGAAAGAATTTCAAGAGATTCGGCCCGAAAAAGCAGTTGCAGTAAACAGAATCGACAAGGGAAAGGAAGGATGGGAAGAGAACACCAATGAAATCCTAGAGAAACTTCTGCTAGATCTACAGGAAGAACAATGGGAAATGGCCACTCTTCAACTAAAGGATCCAATGAAAATCGATGTCCCTTCCGATGATTTCACCGAGCCTCGCATTGCTCATGCGGTTCTGAGTAAAGAGGACCATTCAATGAACTATGCATGGCTGGAAATCAACGAAATGAACAGTAAATTCAATACTGTTTGGCAAAAGCATTGGGGCAGCATAAGCAATGAATCTGCAGCGCTGGATAGAAAGCTGTTGATTGGCCATTTAACAAGCATTCAGCGTAAATATGAATCTTTGCTTGAACAAGTAAGATACATGGAATTCAAAAGTTCCACAAAGTATGCTCAACATTTGCATGACTATAAATTGTATCTCGAAGGTGCGATTCTTTACCGGATAGAAGCAGCTTCTAATTTACACAGAGCCTTAGAAACGGGACAACGTTCAGAACTATCAGTAAAGGAAGCGGTTGAAGCCGCAGCCGCTTCAGAAGCCTATGCCGAATTGGCTGATGCAGAACTGGCAAACTACCAACGTAGTTTTCGGCCAGACTTGAATTTGATTCCTGAATAATTAAGAGTTCACTCATGCAAAAAAACGATGGAGACATTTGTCTCTATCGGTTTTAAACTATAGTCACAGTTTATTTTTTAGGGGAAGCACATAACTGGATCTTTACTCCACCAAAAAATAATACTTGTTTTTCCACTATTAGTTTCTTAAGGGGTTTTCTGCTTTTTCTCCACAGCCAAAAGAAACGGCGGGGAATGTTTTTGGTTGATGAATTCGTATTTCAGAACATCAAATGATTTTTGGGGAAGAGATGAAACAAATTCCATGACGGCGTCACGCTCTTCCCTTCCGCCGTCGTGCCCGCTGTACACGACGACCAGCAATAACCCATTGACTGACAGAAGTTCCAGGCATTGTTCAAGAGCAGCCAGGGTGCTTTGTGCTTTAGTAATGATGCTGTGGTCGCCTTTCGGTAAATAACCTAAGTTGAAAACAGCTGCTGAAATAGGGCTCGCAACATAATTCATGATCTTGTCGTGGCTGTCGTGAACAAGTTCGACGTGATGGAATTCTCTGACCCGTTCACTGGTCGCTTTAATCGCTTCTGCCTGAATATCAAAGGCAAAAACTTTGCCGGAAGGTCCAGTCAATTCAGCGAGGAAGTAAGTATCATGGCCATTTCCGGCAGTGCCGTCCAGCACGCAGTCACCTGGAGAAACAGCTTGTTCCAGCAATGACTTTGTATAAGGCAAAACCCGCTGCAAGGTCATAATGTCACACTCCCCGCAACTAATTTTCCCTGCCAGCTTCCGCGGCGTTCCAATTCAGCATCAATGCCGTTCAGGACGTCCCATTTGTTGGCGCTCCACATCGGACCGATCATTAAGTCAATGGGTCCGTCGCCGGTGATGCGCTGGACAACCATTTCAGGAGGCAACACTTCAAGTTGGTCGGCCACCAAATTAATATATTCCTGCTTTTCCAGGAATTCGACCATTCCTTTTTCGTATTGCTTGACCATTGGTGTGCCTTTCAACAGATGCAACAGGTGAATTTTAATGCCTTGTACATCCAGTTTTGCAACTTCACGGGCGGTTGCCATCATCATGTCCCGGTTTTCCAAAGGCAAGCCGTTGATGATATGGGTGCAGACTCGTATGCCACGGTTGCGCAACTTCGCAACTCCTTCTACATATGCATCGAAATCATGTGCGCGATTAACCAGCAATGCAGTACGTTCATGGACGGTCTGAAGACCAAGTTCTACCCACAGATAGGTCCGGTCGTTGAGTTCGGCAAGGTAATCAACAACATCGTCAGGCAGGCAGTCAGGTCTTGTGGCAATACTTAGGCCAATGACATTTTCCTGTTGCAGTGCGGCTTCGAATTTTTCCTTGATCACGGGCAAGGGAGCATGTGTATTGGTGTATGCCTGAAAATAGGCCATGTATTTGCCATCTTTCCACTTACGGTGCATTTTTGCTTTTATTTTTTCAAATTGCAATGGAATTGGATCTACCCGGTCACCGGCAAAGTCACCGGAGCCTGCAACACTGCAGAATGTGCAGCCGCCATGAGCAACGGTGCCGTCGCGGTTAGGGCAGTCAAAACCCGCATCCAATGCGATTTTCATGACTTTAAAGCCGAAATGGTCGCGCAGATGGCGGTTCCATGTATAATAGCGTTTTCCATCAGATGAAAAAGGGAACTCTGTATTCACTCTAAAACAACTCCTCTTTCACGTATTGTAGCATGCCGGTAAAAGAGCCAACAATGCCTGGCAATATCATCAAACAGATTTTATGAATATTGCGTTTACGGCAATAGTTTGTTTAAATTGGTATGAAAGCGTTTTACTAAATACGATTTAGTTTATGAGGCAGAGGGGGCATAATGGGATGAAACCGATTTACAGTTCTGCGAAAGAAGCAGTTGAACAGATCCAAGATGGCGACACGATTATGGTGGGCGGTTTTGGTTTAGTGGGAATACCGGAACAGCTGATCTTGGCTCTTGTCGATAAAGGGGTCACCGATCTTACCGTCATCTCCAATAATTGCGGTGTGGATGAGTGGGGCCTCGGTTTATTATTGAAAAACAAACAAATCAAAAAAATGATTGGTTCTTACGTAGGTGAAAACAAAGAATTCGAGCGCCAGGTATTATCTGGCGAAATTGAAGTAGAATTGACTCCGCAAGGAACTCTTGCTGAAAAGATGCGTGCAGGCGGAGCGGGAATTCCAGCTTTCTTTACTCCAGCAGGCGTCGGCACGACGGTTGCAGAAGGCAAGGAAATTCGTGAATTCGATGGTAAGGAATATGTTCTTGAACACGCATTAAGAGCTGATTTTGCATTGGTACGGGCACACCGGGCTGACAAAATGGGCAATTTAGTGTATAACAAGACTGCTCAGAACTTCAATCCCTTAGCTGCTGCCGCTGGAAAAGTGACCATCGCAGAAGTCGAGGAAATTGTAAAGATCGGCGATATCGATCCGAACCATGTCCAGACACCAAGCATTTATGTTCAAGGCTTGCTTCAGGCAAACCAGGAAAAACGCATTGAACGTCTAACGACACGCACTGTTTAGGAAAGGATGGAGAAAATCGTGGATAAACAATTAGTCAGAGAACGAATTGCAAAGCGAGCCGAAAAAGAAATCAAAGACGGCGATTACGTCAATCTGGGAATTGGCATGCCGACATTGGTGGCCAATTTCATTTCCGACAATAAAAGTGTAGTACTTCAGTCAGAAAATGGACTTTTGGGAATTGGACCTTACCCAACAGAAGATCAAGTGGATCCGGACTTGATCAATGCCGGAAAAGAAACGGTCACGACGATTCCAGGATCTGCTTTCTTTACGAGTGCTGAATCTTTCGCGATGATTCGCGGCGGGCATATCGATGTGGCGATTCTTGGGGGCATGGAAGTAGCTGAAAACGGCGATCTGGCAAACTGGATGATTCCAGGCAAAATGATCAAAGGCATGGGCGGAGCGATGGATTTGGTCCATGGCGCAAAAAAAGTCATTGTCATCATGGATCATGTGTCCAAAGACGGATCAGCCAAGATCAAGAAGCAATGCGATTTGCCGTTGACCGGCAAAGCTGTAGTCAACAAAATCATTACCGAACGCGCTGTAATTGAAGTGACTGAAGAAGGACTGGTTTTATCCGAGGTCTTTGAAGGCTTTACAGTACAGGATATAATTGATTCCACGGATGCACCGTTGAATACAGATAAGGTCAAAGTCTCATAGGCTATTGCCAAAAAACGGCGATTCGTCTAAAATAAAGACAATAGCCAATGACAGCGAAGAGGATCAGTAGTTTGTGTGTTTTCCACAGAGAGCCGGCGGATGGTGCAAGCCGGCAAAACACGCAAATGAACTCGCCTTGGAGTCAGTGTATGTGAAACCAAGTAAGATACACCGTTTTCCGCGTTAAGGAGTCAAGTTGAGCGAGCAGTCGCTAATTTGGGTGGTACCGCGGGAAAACTCCCGTCCCTTATTTTATGAGGGACGGGAGTTTTTATTTTGAGGAGGAACAGGAAATGACATTCAAGCACAAGACAGTTGAAAAGAAATGGCAGAAATACTGGCAAGACCATAAGACATTTAAGACGGTGGACGATCCGTCCAAGCCGAAATTTTACGCATTGGACATGTTCCCGTATCCGTCAGGCGCCGGACTTCATGTCGGACATCCCGAAGGCTACACGGCAACAGATATTTTAAGCCGTGTGAAACGCATGCAGGGCTATAACGTTCTGCATCCGATGGGATGGGATGCTTTTGGTCTTCCGGCAGAACAGTATGCGTTGGATACCGGAAACGATCCCGCAGAATTCACTGCCAAAAATATTGAAACGTTCAAGCGCCAAATTCAGGAACTTGGATTTTCCTATGACTGGGACCGTGAAATCAACACGACGGATCCTTCATATTACAAATGGACGCAATGGATTTTTATCCAATTGTACAATAAAGGCCTTGCTTATGTTGATGAAGTGGCGGTTAACTGGTGTCCGGCACTTGGCACGGTTCTGGCAAACGAAGAAGTGATCGATGGCAAGTCAGAACGTGGCGGCCATCCGGTCGAACGCCGTCCGATGCGCCAGTGGGTGTTGCGCATCACCGAGTATGCGGATCGTTTGCTTGAAGACTTGGATGAACTGGACTGGCCGGAAAGCCTGAAAGACATGCAGCGCAACTGGATCGGCAAATCCGAAGGAGCAGAACTGGAATTCCAGGTAGCCGATACTACTCATTCTTTCCGCGCATTTACAACACGTCCGGATACAATTTTTGGTGCAACATATGCCGTATTGGCTCCGGAACATAAATTGGTGTCTGACATCACGACAGCTGACCAAAAAGAAGCGGTCGAAAAATACATTGATGACGTTAAGACGAAAAGTGATTTGGAACGCACTGATTTGGCGAAAGACAAATCAGGTGTCTTTACAGGCGCTTATGCGACCAATCCGGTTAGCGGCGAAAAAATGCCAATCTGGATTGCTGATTATGTACTGGCTACTTACGGAACAGGCGCAATTATGGCAGTTCCGGCTCATGATGAACGCGATTACGAATTCGCTAAGCAATTCGATTTGCCGATTGTTGAAGTCGTTTCAGGTGGCAATATCGAAGAGGAAGCATATGCTGGCGATGGCGAATTGATCAACTCGGATTTCCTGAATGGCTTGAATAAAAAAGAAGCGATTGAAAAAGCCATCAATTGGCTTGTTGAAAAACAGGTTGGAGAAAAGAAAATCACTTACCGTTTGCGCGATTGGCTGTTTAGCCGTCAGCGTTATTGGGGCGAGCCGATTCCGATTATCCACTGGGAAGACGGAACCATGACGCCGGTCGAAGAAAAAGACTTGCCATTGATGCTGCCGGTGACGACAGATATCAAGCCGAGCGGCACTGGTGAATCACCACTTGCCAATATCGACGAATGGGTCAATGTGGTTCATCCCGAAACCGGTATGAAAGGCCGTCGCGAAACCAATACGATGCCGCAATGGGCAGGCAGCTGCTGGTATTATTTGCGTTTTATCGATCCAAACAACGACGAAATGCTGGCAGATCCGGAACTATTGAAACGCTGGCTGCCTGTTGATGTCTACATTGGCGGAGCAGAACACGCTGTACTTCACTTATTGTATGCGCGTTTCTGGCATAAAGTGCTTTACGACATCGGAGTGGTTTCAACAAAAGAACCTTTTCAGAAGTTGTTCAACCAGGGCATGATTCTTGGGGAAGGCAACGAGAAGATGTCTAAATCAAAAGGAAATGTCGTCAATCCGGATCAAATCATCGAAAGCCACGGAGCGGACACATTGCGCATGTACGAAATGTTTATGGGCCCTCTTGAAGCATCGATTGCCTGGTCGACAAATGGCTTGGAAGGCTCCCGCCGATTCCTTGACCGCGTTTGGCGCCTATTGATGGACGAAGAGCAATTGAGTGCGAAAGTTACTGATGCTAATGATAGCAAGATGGATAAAGTTTATCATCAGACAGTCAAGAAAGTAACGGAAGATTTTGAAGGACTGCGCTTTAATACTGCCATTTCGCAAATGATGGTCTTTATCAATGAAGGCTACAAAGTCGAGGCGATTCCGAAAGAATATGTGGAAGGTTTCGTGAAACTGCTGTCACCGATTGCGCCTCACGTTGCAGAAGAGCTATGGGAAAAATTGGGTCACGAAGGTTCCGTCTCATACGAAAACTGGCCGCAATACGACGAGTCGAAAATGGTCGACGATGAAGTTGAAGTCGTAGTTCAAGTAAACGGCAAGGTGAAAACCAAGCTGACCATCGCGAAAGACAGCACGAAAGAACAGCTGGAAACAGCAGCGCTAGCGGACGAGCAAGTCCAAAAAGCGTCAGATGGCAAACAAGTACGTAAAGTCATTGTCATTCCGGGGAAATTGGTTAATATTGTAGTAGGGTAAAAAGAAAAGTAGAGTATAAAAAAAGAGGCAGGCCGGATTTATTTCCGGCTTGCCTCTTTTTTGGATGCTCATATGTTGAATCATAAAACTCTTTCTTTTATACAGGCTTCGGCTGCCTTTAACGTTTAAACTCCGCTTTCAACCGGGTTTTCTTTCGCAAACCGCGCTGCACTTTGTCCAGCGACATTGCCGGTCACAAGTGCAGAAGTGATGTTGTAGCCGCCGGTATAACCGTGGATATCCAGGATTTCACCGCAGAAGTATAAGCCCGGTTTCTTTTTAGAAGCCATCGTCTTTGGTTCGATTTCTTTGATGGAAACACCGCCGCCAGTGACAAAGGCTTTTTCAATCGGCTGTGTCCCGTTTACAAACATCGTACAGGCTGTCAGCTGTTGGGCAAATGCCCGTACTTTTTCGCTGGCCAGTTCTGCGCCAGTCAATTGTGGATCGATGTCTGCACGACCAAGAAGAAATAGCAGCCAACGTTCCTGAGCAAGGCTTTTCCAAACGTTTTTCACTGATTTTTTCGGTTCAGCTTTCATCATTTTAAGCAGCAGTTGGAAAGCGGATTCCGCATTTTCATCCGGCAGAGAATTGATTCGCATTTCCACTGGCTGTCCGCCATTTTTTTTCATTTCCTTGACTACGTACTGGCTGCAGCGCAACACAGCAGGACCGCTCAATCCGAAATGGGTGAAAAGCATATCCATCTGATGAGTCACCAATACTTTGCCTTTTTTATTAAGGACCGTCACGGCTGCGTCGCGCAATGCCAAACCTTGAAGTTCACGGCTGACAATAAAAGCTTCTTTCGACAGCAGCGGCACCTCGGTTGGATAGAGATCAGTGACTGTGTGTCCTGCTTTTTCCGCCCACGGATAGCCGTCTCCTGTAGAACCGGTTTGCGGAACAGCCTTGCCGCCAACTGCCACCACAATTGCTTTGGCTGTATACTCTTCGCCAGTATGGAGACGGACACCCGTTATATGCTCGTCGGTCATCAATAGTTTTTTGACGGGTGAGTCGAGCAGGACCGTGACATTCAGCCGGTCCATTTCTTTGAACATCGCATCGGCAACGTCCTGTGCCCGGTTCGAGACCGGAAACATCCGTCCATGATCTTCTTCTTTTAAAGCGACACCAAGGCCTTCAAAAAAGGAAATGATGTCTTCGTTATTGAATACGGAAAACGGGCTGTGAAGAAAACGGCCATTTCCTGGTATATGTTTCACAATTTCGTCAAGAGGCAGCCGGTTGGTCACATTGCAACGCCCTCCGCCTGAAATAATTAATTTTTTCCCTAATTTCTTTCCTTTTTCGATCAATAAAACCTTTTGGTTATTGGAAGCTGCGGCAATTGATGCCATTAAACCGGAGGGACCCCCACCGATGATTATAACGTCATACATACATAAGAACTCGCTTTCGTTTTTCTTTCAGTATACACGATGATGCGAAACACGTTGAGTAATTTCTTCTATAGGTGTAAACTATCGTGTAGATTGCTTTTAAAACGAACAAGACAGGAAGTGCAGAATGTCATCATTAATTAAAGGTACAGCCATTTTAACTTTAGGGTTATTTTTATCAAAAATCCTCGGTGTTATTTATATCATCCCGTTCTACAGCATGGTGGGAGAAGACAATATTGGTCTTTATCAATACGCATACATACCGTATAACCTGATGCTGGCACTGGCCATTTCAGGAGCTCCGATCGCTTTTTCAAAATTCACCGCTAAATACAATTCCCTCGGTGATTATGAAACAGGAAGGAGATTATTAAAGTCAGGCTTGCTGACAATGATGATCACCGGCTTTGTTTCTTTCTTATTGCTTTATCTCTTTGCGGAGCCGCTTGCCCGCATCACCATTTCTGAAGATGAACGAATTTATTCGGTTGAAGATGTCACCGAAGCGATCCGTTGGGTCAGCTTTGCCCTGATCGTCGTCCCATTCATGAGCCTTTGGAGAGGGTTTTTCCAAGGCTATAACTACATGATGCCGACCGCAGTTTCCCAACTGGTTGAACAGATTGTCCGCATCATTTTCCTATTAGGCGGAGCTTTTGCGGTTATCTATATCTTTGGCGGTACACCAAAAACAGCAATTCAATTTGCCGTTTTGTCTGCGGCAATCGGAGCGCTTGGCGGTATTGTCACTTTGGCTTATTTCTGGAAAAAGAAAAAACCGGAATACAATCGCCTGCTTGCGAATTCGGTTGAATCCTATGACGTTAAATTACGTGATATGTACAAGGAAATTGTTATTTATGCAGTTCCCGTCATTTTCCTTGGGATTGCCAATCCTTTATTCCAATTTGTCGACTTGATGACTTTCAACCGGGCGATGAGTTCTGGCGGCAATTTCTCAGAAATCGACTTGCTTGGAATCTTGAACTTGACTGCCCATAAATTAGTCATGATTCCAGTTATGCTGGCGACCGGTTTTTCAATGGCATTAATTCCGTTGATCACCAAGCATTTTACACGGAATGAAACGCTTCAAGTGTCACGAACATTGGATCAATCGATACAGGTTCTGTTGTTCCTCACATTGCCAGCTGTCATCGGCATGACGATGCTGTCTGATGAACTTTACCATGTGTTCTATGAAGTGAGTGAAGTTGGGTCTGAAATTTTGGCGCATTACTTGCCGGTTGCTATTCTCTTCTCGGCATTCCCGGTTACAGCTTCAATCCTGCAAGGCATCAACAAGCAAAAATGGATTATCATCAATTTGTCTCTCGGCTTATTTTTGAAATGGATTTTAAATACTCCGCTCATTGAACGTTTTGAAACGGATGGTGCAATTGCAGCGACGATTATCGGCTACTTGGTAGCCATCGGCATGAATATGCTGGTCATCGTCAAAACCATGAACTATCATTCGCAGATGGTGGGTAGACGTGTCATCCTGATTGTCATTTTAAATGTGATCATGGCAGGAGCAGTATACTTGTCAATGTCAGGCTTGGATCTGTTTATTGGCATGGACAGTAAATTCCAGTCAATGCTGCGCATCATTTTGATTGGTGGGGTCGGGGCAATTGTTTATGGTTACCTTGGCTTAAAGACCGGGCTGGCGCAGAAATTGCTGGGTTCAAAAATAACAAGAATATCCCGCAAATTCGGTTTTTAGGAGTGACTGTATGCGCATAGATAAATTCCTATCCAACATGGGCTTTGGCTCCAGGAAAGAAGTCAAGATTCTGCTGAAAACAAAAGCGGTGGAAGTGAACGGCAAAGTCGTCCGCGATCCTAAAGTGCATGTCGATGAACATGCCGATCAAGTATTGGTGGGTGGAGAGGCTGTTATTTATAGCGAATTCATTTACCTGCTGATGAATAAACCGCAGGACGTCATCTCGGCGACGGAGGATAAATACGATCAGACGGTCATCGATTTGCTGGCGGAAGAAGACCAGCATTTTGAACCGTTTCCGGTTGGCCGCCTCGACAAGGATACCGAAGGGTTTCTGCTGCTGACGAATGACGGCAAATTGGCGCATGAGTTATTGTCTCCTAAAAAGCATGTGGACAAAACTTATTATGCGTTAATAGAAGGAAGAGTTACAGAAGAGGATAAGGAAGCGTTTGAAAAAGGTGTAGAGCTGGACGATGGCTATGTAACGAAGCCGGCCAGTCTGAATATACTGGAAAGCGGCGCTTTTTCCAAAATCGAATTGACAATCACAGAAGGCAAGTTTCACCAAGTCAAGCGGATGTTCGAGAGTGTCGGCAAACGCGTAGTATACTTAAAGCGTTTATCGATGGGGCCATTGAGCCTAGATCCGGACCTAGCTCTTGGAGAATACCGCCATTTGACGGAACAGGAAGTAGATAGTTTAAAACAAAGAAAATGACCGCATAGTTGCGGTCATTTTCTTTGTTTAGGAAATCGGTTTAGGATGTCATTTTCACTTTTCGTTGCGTCGTTGTCCATTTGCCTCGAGTTGGGCTTATCACCAAGTCGTTAAAGGCTAACACATTCAAATCTCTTTGAATGGTGCGAGGAGTGATGCCGAATTCATCGACAAGATCTTGCGTCGTTACAGTCCCGTTTTCGAGAATGTACTTATACATATCTTTAATTCGAATGAGCATGCGATCAGTTGTAGGTTTCATGTTAAAAGAACCACTCCTTCATCTTTTTTCCCATTGGCAAAGACTAGCGGACGATGTGCTGAGGTTTATACAGCAGGTTTATGATAGATGCCAAAGACAGCCCCTTTTCCTAAAATATGTGTCAATCTAACTAGTCTGACAATTTGATTATAGCGGAAAAACATCTCGAATTCTAGGATTTTCCTTTATTTTTACTTAAAAATAACAATTGAAAACAGAATTTATTGTGTAAATTGAAGGCTAGTTCTTTAATTTATTGAAAAAAGGTGTACAATAGCCATAACAAAAAGGAGTGTGAAACATGGATTGGCTGCAAGAAGCAACAAAACGCAAAAAAACCATGCTGAGTGAATTACAGGAATTAGTAGCGATTCCCAGCATATTAAGTGACGAAACAACGCCAACGGCTCCTTTTGGGAAAGAAGTTAAACAGGCATTGGATTGGTTTTTGGAAAAAGGAAAAGAACAAGGTTATTCAGTTAAAAATGTTGCTGATGTCGCTGGACATCTTGAAATTGGCCAAGGCGAAGAGTTGCTCGGAATTTTAGGGCATGTCGATGTTGTGCCAGCGGGCGAAGGATGGACAAAAGATCCGTTTGGTGGAGAAATCCATAAAGGTCGTCTGTATGGCCGTGGAGCCATCGATGATAAAGGGCCGACCATTGCTGCATGGACTGCTTTGAATATGCTGAAGGATGCAGGTGTAGAATTTACAAAACGGATTCGACTAATTATCGGTACTGATGAAGAAAGCGGTTTCCGTTGTGTAGAACGCTATTTCCAAACAGAAGAAATGCCGGATGCTGCTTTTGCTCCGGATGCCGATTTTCCCATCATCAATGCGGAAAAAGGCATTGCCGACTTAGTTTTTTCAACTTTTTCGATCTATGAGGATGACATCCTCGAGTCATTTATTTCAGGTTACCGGACCAATATGGTGCCTGATAAAGCGACGGCCATTTTAAACGGCCAGTTGGAAGAATGGCAAAAAGAGTTTAGGGCGTTTTGTATTGAACACCAAGTGAAAGGGGTAGTTGAACAGCATAACGGTTCAACCGAATTGACCATCCATGGGAAATCGGCACACGCCATGGAGCCGGACAACGGCATCAATGCTGGAATTCTTTTGGCACTGTTTCTAAAAGATCGCTTGAAGGGCGATGGACAGAAGTTTGTGGCATTTGTCGCTGATACCTTTTACAAAGATTCACGAGGGCGGAAGCTCGGACTTGATTTTACGGACGAGCAATCGGGAGAAACGACATTCAATGCCGGAGTTATCCGTTTTGAGATAAATAAAACCGCCATGATCAATGTCAGCATGCGGTATTCCGTCAGTTACCCATTTGAAGAAAAGATGGCTGCCTATCAGTTGAAGGATTTCGTGCTGGACATTGCGTCCAATTCCCCTCCTCATTATGTGGATGAAAACGATCCATTCATCAAGACGCTGCAAAGCGCATATGAAAAGCAGACTGGCAACACAGCAAACCTTATTGCCATCGGTGGAGGCACCTATGCGCGTGTATTGGACAAAGGAGTGGCTTTCGGTATGCTGTTTCCAGGCGAACCGGATGTTGCCCATCAAGCGGATGAATTTGTCGACATCGACAATTTAGTTAAAGCGACTGCGATTTATGCAGAAGCGATTTATCAATTGGCATGTAAAAAATGAGGAAAGAGGGTATGGATATGGATTTGATATTGCATAATGGTGAGTTTATTCGTGAAGAAGATTTGGTGATTTCGAAAGAAGATCGCGGCTATCAATTTGGAGACGGCATTTACGAAGTGATCCGTGTATATGAGGGGAATTTGTTTACTGCGAAAGAACATATCGACCGTTTTTACGAAAGTGCGGACAAAATTAAAATTGTCATTCCTTACACGAAAGACGTATTTCATAAGATGATGTATGATTTTGTTGAAATGAACAATATCGACAATGGCCAAGTGTATGTACAAATTACTCGCGGTGCTGCAGAACGGCAGCACCAGTTCCCTGTACAGGCAAATCCCGTCATTACAGGCAATACCAAATCGGTCGAACGTCCAGTGGCAAGCATGAAGTCGGGCGTAACCGCTAAATTTATCGAAGATATCCGTTGGCTCCGCTGCGACATCAAGAGCTTGAATCTGCTTGGCAATGTTTTAGCTAAGCAGGAAGCTACCGAGGAAGGGTTTTTCGAAGCCATTCTACACCGAGGTGAAACTGTGACAGAAGGCTGTTCATCGAATATGTATGGTTTTAAAAACGGCACTCTTTATACTCATCCTGCCAATAACCTGATTTTAAACGGCATTACGCGCAGAGTCATCCTCGAGTTATGCAAAGAGCTAGATATTCCAGTGGAAGAAACAGCTTTCACAAAAACCCAGGCACTGGAAATGGATGAGTTCTTTATGTCGTCCACAACTTCCGAAGTGATGCCGATTGTAGCAATTGGCGACCACAAAATTGGCCAGGGAGTTCCAGGAGAATTGACGCAGAAACTGCAGGCCGCATTTGAAGAGCGCATTCAAGTGGGCGTGAAATCATAAACTTATCGATTTCAGAAGAAAAGTGATTGGCTTTGGCCAATCACTATTTTTATGGGCCGGTTCACATGGTAAAATGAAGCTAGGTGATGACAATGAAACCACATTATTTTATCGGAATAAAAATCCCTTCATCCATAGCAGAGAAGTTGGCTGAAGTGCGGAATGCCTGGAACCTGCAAACCCATAAAAGACAAACACCGCCGCAGGATATGCATATTACCCTGTTGTTTATTGGTGAAGATGTTCATGGGGAAATTGGCCAAGTGGAAAAATTGTTGGCAGAAATTAAACAGCAGTCATTCAGTTTGACGATTGACGGAATCAAGACCTTCGGCAACCCTTTAACGCCAAGGGTAGTATATGCATCTCTTGAAACCAGCAGGGAGTTGGAGGAGCTTCAGCACCAAGTACGCCAATCTCTGAAATCGTTGCAAATCAAACCAGATGCAAAAAAATTTATACCGCATATTACATTAGCCAGCAGATGGGCAGGTGGAGAACCCATACATCTGCACTATTCCATCGGCAATATGCAGTTTGAAGCAACTGAGTTTTCGTTATTCCGAATTGCGCCGAAGGACAACCCCCGTTATCAAAAGATAGCCAATTATCCACTGGAAACTGCACCTACTGTTTCTGAAGGCGAGAGTTTATGAAAATAGTATTTGTAATCAACCCCGTTGCAGGCAATGGCAAAGCCATGAGAAAATGGCAGCGTTTTGAAAAAACAATTCATTTTCCATTCGAGCATGTCATCACTCGTTTTCCTGGGCATGCCACCGAAATTGCAAAAACTTATCGGGAAGACGAGCAGCATGTTTTGCTGATCGGCTTTGGTGGAGACGGGACTCTGCGTGAAATCGCTGCGGGGGCGGCCGGGGCAAAAGAACTTATTGTCGGCTCTGTAGCGGCAGGATCCGGAAATGATTTTGCAAGAGCCTACCCTACATTCAAAGATGCCCAGGCAATCGAAAAATTCCTTGAAAATCCTTCTTTCAAATCCGAAGACATGGGTGAATTTTTTAATGACGCTGCTTGTTATTTTGTCAGCAGCTCTGGCATCGGTCTAGACGCTGCAATCAGCATCGCCGTCAACCAATCGCCCATCAAAAAAACCTTGAATCGGATAGGTCTCGGAAAATTGACTTACCTTGCATATGTCATCAAGACCTTGATGAAATTCGAACGGTTTACTCTGTCGGTGGAAAGCGGTGGAGGTACCTTCATCTATAAAAATGTTTGGTTAGCAACAGTCAACAATCAGCCTTATTTCGGTGGCGGCATGAAAATTTCACCCCGTTCCAAAACAGATGATGGCATGCTCGAATTGACGGTCGTCCATCAAATTTCCCGTTTGAAACTATTGCTGGTTTTTGGTACGGTATTCAGCGGAACACATACACGTTTTAAAGAAGTCAGCCAAAAAAGCGACACTGAATTCAGGCTTTTGACCGATAAACCTGTTTGCCGGCATGTCGATGGCGACGATGCCGGCAAAAGTCCGTATAATGAACGAGTTGTGTACAGAATTAGCAAACATGACTGGAAAACAATAAATTAATAGTATAGAAAGAGGATGAAACATGAGATCACGTTTTAAACCATGGGCAGCGGATTTAATCGATTCCCACCCCGACATTGTTATACAAGAACCACAGCTGAAAAAAGGAAAGTGGCAGGAAATCTTCGGCAATAAGCAGCCGCTTCACATCGAAGCAGGAACAGGAAAAGGCCGTTTTATCATTGGTATGGCAAAAGCCAATCCCGATATCAACTACATCGGCATTGAATTGTTTGATAGCGTCATTGTAACAGCACTCGAGAGCATCCTGGAAGAAGAGGGAGGCATACCCAATCTTCGGTTGTTAAAAGTGAACGCAAAAGACATGGCCGATTATTTCGAAAAGGCAGAAGTGGACAGATTGTACCTGAACTTTTCAGATCCTTGGCCAAAAACACGCCACGCCAAACGGCGATTGACACATGAATCTTTTCTAAAGCTATACGAGGCCGTTTTGCCGGAAAAAGGGGAAATTCATTTCAAGACGGACAACCGAAAACTTTTCGAATATTCACTCACGAGCATTTCTGAATATGGTATGTTATTAAAGGATGTATCATTGGATCTTCATGACAATGAACCTGAATGGAATATTATGACGGAGTATGAAGAAAAATTTTCGAAAAAAGGCCAGCCGATTTACCGGTTGGAAGCGCAGTTTTCAGTTAGCTGATCATGACAAGGGGGAAAAGGGAATGCAAAAATTTCAATTTCACGACATGAATCTAACCTGGCTTGATGGAGGAACGACTTTTTTGGATGGCGGTACGATGTTTGGGGTAGTGCCGAAAGTCATTTGGTCAAAACGTTATCCTGGCAATGAAAAGAATCAAATCGAATTGCCTACGCATCCGATCCTGGTTCAATTTGAAGGTCATAATATTTTAATCGACAGCGGTCTCGGAGACGGCAAATTAACGGAACGCCAAATGCGCAATCTAGGGGTTTCAGCACAATCACGTGTCGAAGAGGAATTGGCGGAACTTGGATTGACGTCTGAAGATATTGACACTGTACTGATGACTCATCTTCACGGAGACCATGCAGCAGGCTTGACGAAATGGCAGGGAGAAGAACTGGTTTCTGCTTTTCCGAATGCCAAAATCCATGTGTCCGCTATAGAGTGGAATGAAATGCAGCACCCGAATATCCGTTCACGCAATACCTATTGGAAAGAGAATTGGGAGCCGATAGTCGATCAGGTTGAAACATTTGAAGGCGAAAAAACTTTGTTCGACGCCATAAGCTTGATACATACCGGCGGCCATTCTAATGGCCATAGCGTCATTAAAATGACCCAGGGCAATGAAGCCATTTTGCATATGGCCGATATCATGCCGACACATGCTCATCAGAATCCTTTATGGGTATTGGCGTTCGATGATTATCCAATGGATTCAATCTATGCCAAAGAGAAGCTGATGAAGGAAGCCTTGGAAAACGGTTATTATTTCAGTTTTTATCACGATGCGTATTACCGCATCCTTAAATGGAGCGCGGATGGCAAAGAAATAACCGAATCACTTGTACACAAAGAAAAAGTCCTATAAAAAAAGGAGCCAGCCGGCTCCTTTTTTTTATTTATACTTGTTTTACTTCGATTACTGCGCCTGTATAAGCGTCAGCCAAAAATTCAAATTGCTGAAGTTCGTCTTCCTTGTGGCGAGTGATGCCGCCTTTATAAACTTCAGTTGTTAAAGCATGTTGCTTATAAGGCTCGGTTTTCATGAAAATCCAAGAGCCATCGATAGGTCCTTCTTCTTTAAATGCAGATTTGACTTCTTTTAAGACATCATCCGCTGGATATAGCTTTGCCTTGCGATCGTAAATTTCTTTTACCAAATATGTTGCTGCCACACCTGTAGCGAAGCCAATAAGTAAATCACGATTTTTCACTAAAATCCCTCCTCTGCTTACTGGATAAATTGTACCATAAATATTTTGAAGGGCGAAATGAAAGCTTGTTAGTTATGGCTCTTTCGAAAAACGAAATATAAAACTGGAAATTGTCGGATAAAAGCTCTAAACTTAATGAAAGTGATTTAGTTGAAATTCCAGTTCAGTTTGCTCAAGGGGAGTAGAAGGCTCTTTTTTAAAGATTGGATGGATGCCAGTACGCGAAACAAAATAAGACTTTTGACAAATAATCGGTTTAACTTACATAGGAGGAATTTTGATATGAATGCTGAAACACGTGAAATGTTTAAAACCTTGACAGAACTGCCAGGTGCTCCAGGAAACGAACATGCTGTGCGGAAATTTATGCGGCAGGAACTGGAAAAAGTATCTGATCGATTGATTCAAGATAACCTAGGCAGCGTTTTTGGCGTGAAAGAAGGCCAAAGCGATGGTCCACGGATCATGGTTGCCGGACATATGGATGAAGTAGGTTTCATGGTAACGCAAATCACAGATAATGGCATGATTCGTTTTCAGCCTTTAGGCGGCTGGTGGAACCAGGTAATGCTGGCGACGCGTGTAGACATCGTGGTTGGAGAGACGGCAATTCCAGGCGTCATCGGCTCAATTCCGCCGCATCTGTTAAGTGAAGAACTTCGCAGCAAACCAATGGAAATCAAAAATATGCTGATTGATATTGGAGCAGATGACAGAGAAGATGCGCTGGCACTTGGCATTCGGCCTGGCCAGCAGATTGTTCCGTTCAGCCCGTTTACGCCAATGGCAAATGATAAGAAAATCATGGCGAAAGCCTGGGATAACCGTTATGGCTGTGGATTGGCTATAGAGCTTCTAAAAGAATTAAAGGACGAAAAATTGCCGAACCAATTATATTCCGGTGCTACAGTTATGGAAGAAGTTGGACTGCGTGGAGCTCAAACAGCTGCGACGATGATCAATCCGGATCTCTTCTTTGCTTTGGATGCCAGTCCAGCGAATGATGCGACAGGCGACAAAAATGAATTTGGCCAGCTCGGCAAAGGAACGTTATTGCGTATTCTGGACAAGAGTATGGTGACGCATCGCGGCATGCGTGAATTCATATTGGACACTGCTGAAACCCATCATATTCCTTACCAATATTTCGTTTCACAAGGTGGAACAGATGCCGGGCGCATCCACACCGTAAACGAAGGCATTCCGAGTTCAGTAATCGGCATTTGCTCCCGCTACATCCATACTTCGGCGTCTATTATTCATACGGATGATTACGCAGCAGCCAAAGAATTATTGACACAACTTGTCAAAGCATCTGACCGTACAACATTTGAAACCATTAAACAAAATGTCTAAAAAGTGCCCCCGGGCTCTTTTTTTTTGAAAGGAATAGTGGAAATGAAAAAAAACCGTGCAGCAATTGCATCAAAAAATCCTGCGAAAATCAACGCCGTATCAAGTGTACTTAAAAACATAGAATGGGCCACCGATTTATCTGCTATAGATGCTGAATCAGAAGTCTCCGCACAGCCGTTTTCTCAACAGGAAACACGGCAGGGAGCTGTAAACAGAGCTCGAAATGCATTAGGCGATTATGATTTCGCCATCGGTTTAGAAGGTGGTGTCTATGAAATGGACGGCATTTTATATTTGTGCAACTGGGGAGCGTTGGCGACCCAGGATGGACGATTATTCACAGCAGCGGGTGCCCAAATTCCGTTGCCAGACGAAATTGGAGCAGGTCTCCGCAATGGTATGGAGCTTGGTCCAATCATGGATGATTACGCGAATGAAAGTGGAATCCGCCACCATAAAGGAGCCGTTGGCATATTAACAGACGGCTTTGTCAATCGGGGAGAAATGTTCAGTCACGTAGTCAAATTATTAATCGGACAGTATCAGAGGGACAGCGATTAAGTTGCATGTCCCTGTAAACACCTTTAAAATAAATAGCAGTAAGGTTAGGGGGAATGAGCGTGCCTCGATATGGAATGATTTTTGGATTGCTCTTTTTGTCGGGTGTATTGTCAGGCTGTGTGCCGACACCAGAAGAGCGGATTGTACAAGGGATATCGAACGCACGTGAAGCGTTTGAGTCAGAGCCGAAAGAAACGAATAAAACGGTGGGGCAGACTGAGTTGTATGTTCCGCGCGGTTATGACATTGAAGAGCCTTCGAATGACTTTGATAGCTTGATTACAAAAGGCAATGATTCTTTTGCTTTGTTCATTAATCCGAACGAAAAAGCTTCAAGCACTTTTTTCTACAACATGCAAAAAGTGGATCCGGAACAGCAATGGGTTGCAGATGAAACGTTTCAGCAAAATGGCCGTTTTGGTTTTGCAACAGTTAAAGAAATTGCAGAAGACCAGTTGGAATTGATCGTCAGTGCAGGTGGAGTCCAACTGACAACCATTACACAAGAAAGCGATATTCCAAAAAATATGGACTGGATGATGAAAACTGTACGCTCAATAGATAGCGATGAATAAGGAGACTACTTACATGAGAAATTTGCAATCGACTGAAGAATTTCATGAATTGACAAAAGAATCCGCTGTAATTTTTATGTTTACAGCGGGATGGTGCCCAGATTGTCGTGTCATTGATCCGATTATGCCTGATATTGAAAAATCGTTCCCGGATCACAAGTTTGTCTCAGTGAATCGCGATGAGTTTATCGATTTGTGCATCGATCAGGATATTTACGGTATTCCAAGTTTCTTGGCTTATGGAAATGGACAGGAAACCGGTCGTTTTGTCAGCAAAGACCGCAAAACGCAAGCAGAAATTGAAGGGTTTATTTCGAACCTTCCAAAATAACAGTGAAAACGGTTCGCCTCGACTGGGCTGAACCGTTTATTTATGAAAGTGAGGCAAAACAACGATGAAATCAACTGAACTTTTTAATATACTTAGAGAACGCATGCCTAGCCGAAAGCTGGAATGGCGTTACGATCGTGAGAATGACACTGCACATATCCGTCACCAGGAACTTGGCAAAGGCATGAGCATCTCCCTGCCTCAGGTGATTAACCGATTCGAATCAAAAGGTGATGCGGCAATTCAGGAGATCGTGTATACGATTACGGAAACTTTCGAAGCGATGGAAAAAGAGGCAAAAGGTGAAATGACATCGACTGAACATATTTTTCCGGTCATCCGATCAACTTCTTTTCCTACTGAATCCAACGAAGGACATAAATTCATTACAGCTGACCATACGGCAGAAACACGTATTTATTTTGCCTTGGATGCCGGGAATACCTATCGCTTAATTGATGAAAATGTGGTAAATTCATTAAGTCTGACAGAAGAACAGATTAAAGAAATTGCGAAGTTTCAAGTGAGAAAGTTGAAAACCGCTGTAAAGGAAGACCATGTTGCTGGAAATATTTTTTATTTCCTGAACGAAAACGATGGTTATGATGCTTCGCGCATCTTAAATGAATCTTTCTTAAAAGAAATGAAGACAAAAATAACCGGTGATATGACGGTGTCAGTACCTCATCAGGATGTATTGATCATCGGCGATATCCGAAATGAAACGGGATACGATGTGCTTGCACAAATGGCCATGCATTTCTTTACCAATGGCAAAGTGCCAATCACTTCCTTATCGTTCATTTATGAAAATGATGAATTGGAGCCAATTTTCATATTGGCAAAAAATAGACCTAACGAGGAGAACGATAAAAAATGAATGTATTTTATAATAAACAGGGAATCGGCGATGTACTGTTGGTTCAACTGCAAACTGAAACTCCAGCAAAAATTCATCCTGAACAGTCAGGAGATATCACATTGATCAAAGATGAAGCAGGCGAAATTGCCGGATTCAATTTGTTCAATGCTTCAAACTACGTGGAATTTTCAGAAGGACAACAAGTGGAAGTATCAGAAGGCCTTGTCACTTCTTTACAGAACGCTTTGGTGAAAAACGACATTGATTTTACACTGGAAATCGATTTTTCACCTAAGTTTGTTGTCGGGTTTGTTGAAGCGAAAGAAAAACATCCAAATGCCGATAAATTGAATGTCTGCCAGGTCGCTGTCGGTGGAGAGCAGCTGCAGATCGTCTGCGGTGCTCCGAATGTAGAGCAGGGGCAAAAAGTAGTCGTAGCAAAAGTGGGGGCTGTTATGCCTTCAGGTATGGTCATCCGTGATGCGGAACTTCGGGGAGTGGCATCGTCCGGAATGATTTGTTCAGCAAAAGAGTTGGCTTTGCCGGATGCACCTCAGGAAAAAGGCATTCTTGTGCTGCCTGAAGATGCAGAAATCGGTTCAGCTTTCCAAGTAAAGGCGTGACGCATTATGAGCTGGTTTAAAAACGTATGGAACCGTATGTTCACAGACGATGCCGAGGAAATCGAAGAAGAGGCAATCTACGAGACGCCCCCGACCGAAAAAAAAGAAAAAGCGCCTTTTCGCTTTCCGCTAATACCGGACGAAGAAAAAGATGAGTTTATCCATGACGTAAAACGGGCTGAAAATCGTCCTAAAATGCCTGTATTTGATGAGCGGGAAAGGGAGATTCTCCGTAAAGAGTCTGCAGCACCAGAAAAGCCATTAATGGGACCGAAAGAAGCGCCAGTACGCCCTGCTGCACCAGCAAAACGCAAAGCAGCAGAACAACCTGCCGCAAATGTGCGTCGTTTCGAACCAAGCCGCTTCGTATCGCCCGTACACGGTTATAATATGGCAAGACCTGCTCCTACACAGAAGTGGGTAGAAGAACGGGAAAATAAAATGAACCGTGAACTGCTTGATGAAGCCATCCAAGAAAAGGCACGAGCCGGTTGGCATAAGCCAAAGACGCCAATTGAACACGAAATTGCGTCTATTTCTGAAAAAGAACCGACATCACAGCCAACAGTTTCTGAACCGGCAGCAGAAGTTCCGGATGCAGAAAGTGAAAATGCTGTTGAACCAAAGGAAGTAATTGTTTCAGAAGGAATGGAATCCGAGATTCCGGTTCCTGATGAGAAAGAAGTCGAAACAGTATCACCATCTTCTTCTCAGGTACATATGGCATCTGCAGCAAACAATATAGAAGATCGCGAAGAAATAGAACAAAAAGATTCAGAAGCAGAAATCGAAACGCAGTTTGAAGCAGAACAGGAACCAGTAATAGAGCCGCGTTCAGAAGTGGACTTAGAACAAGAGCCGGTAATTCAACCAGAGCGGGACACGGATTTGAAACAACAGCCACAGCAAAATCCAGCACCAGACCTGCAACAGCAACCAGCAGAAAAAGAAAAACCGGAACCAGCAAAAAAACGTGAGAAAACTGTTCCATTCAATGTGCTGATGCTTAAATCGGATAAAGAACTGTTGAAAAACAAGGCAAAGTCTTTACCGATAACCGCAGACGATCAACAAAAGAGTGCTGCACCAATAACACAAGCGGAAAAAAAAACGGCAGATTCAGCTGAACAACCGTCGCATGCATTGAATTCAATATCAGAAGCGGAGTCAGAAGCTTATAAATTTCCGTTGGCAGAATATTTGATGGCGCCTGAGAACGACCGTAAAGACGAAGAGTGGATGGAGGAACAGGGTGAACGCCTGATAGAAGCTTTGTCTTACTTCCAGATCAAAGCAGAAATTTTGAGCACAGTCCAGGGACCCGCCGTAACACAATTTGAATTGAAGGTTGCTCAAGGAATCAAAGTCAGTAAAATCCGTAATTTGGCGGATGATTTGAAATTGGCCTTAGCTGCTAGGGATATTCGGATACAAGCTCCAATTCCCGGCAAGAGTTCAATTGGCATTGAAATACCAAACCGTACAAGCCGCGCCGTACGCATTTCAGAAATTATCGGTAGTGCTGTATTTGAAGAGTCGGATTCGCCGCTGGAAGCTGCACTTGGTTTGGATTTGACTGGAAAGCCTGTCACGTTGGATCTGCGCAAAATGCCGCACGGTCTAATCGCCGGAGCTACTGGCTCAGGTAAATCAGTCTGCATCAATTCACTATTGGTCAGCTTATTGTATAAATCAGCGCCAAGAGATCTTAAATTACTGCTGATTGATCCGAAGATGGTGGAGTTGGCACCTTATAACCACATCCCGCATCTTGTCAGTCCAGTTATTACGGATGTCAAAGCAGCAACGGCCTCTTTGAAATGGGCAGTTGAAGAAATGGAACGCCGCTATCAATTGTTCGCTCATACCGGTGTTCGCGACATCAGCCGTTACAACAAGCTGGTGAAAGAAAAAGGGGATCATGCGCAGCATCTTCCGTATATTCTTATCGTTATTGACGAATTGGCAGATTTAATGATGATGTCTCCATCAGACGTTGAAGATTCCATTTGCCGGATTGCCCAAAAAGCCCGAGCTTGTGGAATTCATCTCGTCATTGCTACACAACGGCCGTCTGTAGATGTTATAACAGGGTTGATCAAGTCCAATATTCCAACAAGAATCGCGTTTTCGGTATCTTCACAAGTGGATAGCCGAACCATCCTCGATTCGCAGGGAGCCGAGCGCCTTCTTGGAAGAGGGGACATGCTGTACCTTGGAAACGGAATGTCAGCTCCAAGCCGTCTCCAAGGAACGTTCGTAACCGATGATGAAATTGAAAAAGTCATTGAGCATGTGAGGCTGCAAGGGAAACCTGAATACTTTTTCAAAGAAGAAGAGTTGATTAAGCGAAGTGAATCGCCTGCTGAACAGGATGATTTATTTGAAGAGGCCTGCCGGTTCATCATGGTACAGGGCAGCGCTTCAACTTCTTTGCTGCAGCGGAAGTTTCATATCGGCTATAACCGTGCTGCCCGGTTGATGGATCTGATTGAACAGCACGGCTTTATCTCCGAACAAAACGGAAGTAAAGCACGTTCGGTGTTGATTACAGAAAATGATATTGAAGAAGTTTTTCATTAAATGTGCTACGATGACTCAAATATAAAGATTCTGGCTCATTTCAACGAATAATGAATATATGATATAATAGTACATTGTGTTTCTCATCATCAGCTATAGAATTCGCTTAGCGATTTATGTAGACTACTTTACTGCTCCCACAGGAGGTTCATTTATGACAGTTTTACATTTTACCGGAATCAAAGGTTCCGGTATGAGTCCGCTTGCACAAATCATGCATGATATGGGCAAACAAGTTCAAGGTTCTGATATCGAGCAGCATTTTTTCACGGAAGACCGTCTACGTGAAAGAGGCATAACCATACTGCCGTTCGATGCAGAAAATATAGAAAAAGATATGACGATTGTTGCGGGCAATGCATTTGGTGACGATCACCCCGAGTTGGTAAAAGCACGGGAATTGGGTGCGACGATTATACGTTACCATCAGTTTCTTGGTGATTTGATGCGTCAGTATGTATCAGTTGCTATTACAGGAGCTCACGGAAAAACATCAACTACGGGATTGATGGCTCATGTATTGTCTGGTTATAAACCTGTGTCTTACTTGATTGGGGATGGAACAGGAGTCGGGCAGGAAGATTCGCATTTCTTTGTGGCAGAAGCTTGTGAATACCGCCGTCATTTTCTTGCTTATCATCCCGATTATGCCATCATGACAAACATCGATTATGATCATCCTGATTATTTCACAGGAGTCGATGATGTCTTCAAGGCGTTCGAAGAGATGGCTCAGCAAGTGAAAAAATGCATCATTGCCTGCGGCGACGATGAATATCTTCAACAAATTCAAGCTCCGATTCCAGTAGTTTATTATGGTTTTGGAGAAGAAAATGATTTTCAGGCGAGAAATATTGTGAAAACAATTGATGGGACTACATTTGATGTAGTAATACGGAATGAATTTTTCCATACCTTCAAGCTTCCGATGTTTGGCGATCACGCTATTTTAAATGCATTAGCAGTTATTTCTCTTTGCCATTACGAAAGTATTCCTGCCGATATCATTCAGCAGCAGTTTGAAGATTTCGAAGGGGTTAAGCGCCGCTTCACCCAAACATCAATCGGAGATCGCATCTTGATCGATGACTATGCGCATCATCCAACAGAAATACGTGCGACTCTGCAATCTGCCCGTCAGAAATATCCGGAGCGTGAATTGATTGCCATTTTCCAGCCTCACACATTCACACGGACTCAAACCTTCCTGCAGGAGTTTGCTGATTGCTTGCTTGAAGCGGATCATGTGTACCTTTGCGATATTTTTGGTTCTGCCCGGGAAAAAGCAGGATCATTGAAGATTCAGGATTTGGCGGAAAAGATTGAAAACAGCCATCTGCTCCAATTAGATGAAGTAGGTTCTTTGGCGGACCATGGGAACGCCGTCTACTTGTTCATGGGAGCGGGAGACGTCACTAAATTCCAAGAAGCATTCGAGACTACATTAAATACAGGGAAAACGGTTTAACTTTCGGGTTAAGCTGTTTTTTTTTTGCAGGAATACAATAGTTTTTGTCGAATAATAATTAAGACCGTGTTTAATCCAAACTCATCAAGGGTAGAAAAGGGATATAACATAATTCGTTTAAAAGGAGGAAACAGGATGGATTGGCAAATCTTGCTTTACATTGCCGCGATCGTAGCCGCTATTGGATTTTTAATTCTATGCGTAGCGTTGGCAATGACATTAAATTCATTGAAAAACACGTTAAAAGAAGTTACAGGCACTGTAGCTGGTCTTGAAAATCAATTGCAAGGGGTTACGTTGGAAACGACGAATCTATTGCACAAGACAAATGAACTAGCTGAAGACATCCAAGTAAAATCAGAAAAGTTGAATGGTGTGGTAGACGCAGTCAAAGGCGTCGGCAACTCTGTTACTGATTTGAATTCCACTGTGCGCCACATTACTTCACGTGTTGGTGTTCAAGTAGAACAAAACGAAGACAAGATTGCACAGGTTGTCCAATGGGGCAATGTTGTCATGGGTATCCGTGATAAATGGAATGAGCGCAAGATTTATGAAGCTCGTGCAAATTCAACTTACCCACCTGTAGAGGGACAGAAAAAATTACCGCATAACGAACAATATTAAAAATTGCTTTTAACCTAAAAATTAATTGGAGGGAATATCAATGAGCAGAAACAAAGATTATAACTCTCAATCTAACTTCAACGATTCACAGTACAATAAGGATTACTATACACAAGGTGGACAGTACAGCCAAAATAGCCAAAACAAAGGTCAAAACTATCAACAGAGCGATTATGTTCCTCAATCTTACGGAGCCTCTAACCGTTATGACGATCTTTATGACTACGAAGAATCAGGCGGAGGTTCAAGTTTCCTAGTAGGCATCTTAGTTGGAGGAATTGTCGGAGCTGCGGCTGCATTATTCCTAGCTCCTAAATCTGGCAAGGAATTCCAGGCTGATATTAAAACGCAAGCAACCACTTTGAAGGAAAAAGCATCTCAGCAGTCAGATTCAAATGATGACGGTTCAGGTGGGTTTACACAGCAGTTAAAAGAACAATCCAATAAAGTTGTAGACAAAGTTAAGAACATGAAAGGCGGAAATTCGCCAATGGATGATGGCACTGCTTCATCAGAAGGAGAAGAATCTATCAACATCCATTCAACTGTTCAAAACTCAACGGATAAGTCAGACAGCAAAGGCTCTGATGCCTTTACTTCCACTGCTAACGCTTTAAAAGAAGCAGTTGAAGAAGTAAAGGAAGAAAAGAAATCAGACTCAAGTTCGTCTACAGCCGGCAACACAGGCAGCAACACCAACAGCAACACTGCGAATGCAAGCAAAGGTCCAAATACGACCAGCAGCAACAACAACAGCAATAAGTCATCAAATTCAAGCAATAACAACAGCAACAACAGCAACAACAAATCATCATCCAACTCATCAAGCAACAACTACAATAAAAAGAACTAATGTGGGAGCGGTTTAGATGAAAAATTTAGTGCATGTAAACAGTCTGGATAGCTTGAAACAGGCAGTGGGAGGAAATCAGCATTACTGGCTTTTTAAACACAGCAGTACTTGTCCGGTATCCGCTGAAGCGTGGAATGAGTTTAACGAATATTGCTCATTGCATCCAAACCAAACCTTTCTGTATCTAATCGTTCAAGAAGATCGGGAATTCTCTCAAGCGATTGAAGAAATTACGGGAATTAAACACGAATCTCCCCAATTGTTCCACTTTACAAGTCAAAAAGTAGACTGGCACGCTTCCCACAACAACATTAAAAGAGAATCTATGCAAGAATTTATTGCATAAAAGAAAAGCCGAAGCCTTGGTGCTTCGGCTTTTTGATGCAAAAAACACTTTAGCGCGTTGAATCGCTAAAATAAATTTCGTGACTTTACCGAATAGTTTGCTTATAATAGTCCTATCATGTTAATATGAGTCACCTGATAAAGGTTATTCGCGAAAGGGGAAGTTATAGAATGAGTAATTTAGAGTTAGAGCAACTAAGAGAAAAAGTGGACGCAGTCAACCTGCAGATTCTGTCTCTAATCAATGAGAGAGCTTCCGTAATACAAGACATTGGTAAATTAAAAGAAAAGCAAGGAGTTGACCGTTACGATCCGTTACGGGAACGCCATATGCTGAACTTGCTAAAAGATAATAATAACGGTCCGTTAGAACAGAAGACCGTTGATCATATTTTCAAGGAAATTTTCAAATCTGCCTTGAATATGCAAGAAGAAGATACACGTAAAGCATTGTTGGTTTCGCGTAAAAAGAAAGCCGAAGATACTGTCATCACTATTAACGGCGAACAAGTCGGTGCCGGAGATCCTTCATTCATCTTTGGCCCATGTGCAGTAGAATCACAAGAACAGGTGTCGAAGGTTGCTGAAGCCATCGGAGCAAAAGGCTTGAAAATGATTCGTGGTGGAGCTTACAAGCCGCGTACATCACCTTATGATTTCCAAGGTCTTGGATTAGATGGTTTGAAGATGCTGAAAAAAGCGGCTGACCAGTACAACCTAGCTGTTGTTTCAGAAATTGTAACACCGGGACACCTCGAAGCTGCACTTGATTATGTAGATGTTGTTCAAGTCGGAGCACGCAATATGCAAAACTTCGAATTGTTGAAGGAAGTTGGCTCAATCAACAAGCCGGTTCTATTGAAACGCGGAATGTCAGCGACTATTGAAGAATTCATCAACGCAGCTGAATACATCATTGCTTCAGGAAATGAAAATATCATTTTATGTGAACGCGGGATCCGCACATATGAAAAAGCGACACGCAACACATTGGATATTTCAGCTGTTCCAATCTTGAAACAAGAAACGCATCTTCCAGTATTTGTTGACGTAACCCATTCAACAGGCCGTCGTGACCTATTGCTTCCAGCTGCTAAAGCTGCAATCGCAATTGGAGCAGATGGAGTAATGGCTGAGGTTCATCCGGATCCAGCGGTAGCCTTGTCTGATGCACAGCAGCAAATGGATTTAGGCCAATTCGATGAATACTACGATGCTCTAATGAAATTCATGAAACAGTATGAAATGAAAGTGTGAGCCTGAAAAGCCGGATAAACTCCGGCTTTTCTTTTTTTAGTTGATATTATTGAAGATTTTGTCGTATGATTAGAGAAAGACTGGAAAAGGAGGGCGCACAATGACCGTTACGATATACGATGTGGCAAGAGAGGCAAATGTTTCCATGGCTACTGTGTCACGTGTAGTGAATGCCAATCAAAACGTTAAGCCTGCCACAAGAAAGAAAGTACTAAAAGTGATAGAAGAATTGGGCTATCGTCCAAATGCTGTTGCTCGGGGACTTGCAAGCAAAAAAACAACGACGGTCGGCGTCATCATTCCCGATATTTCCAATAGCATGTATGCTGAACTGGCCCGTGGAATTGAAGATATCGCTACAATGTACCGCTATAACATTATTTTATCCAACTCGGATCAGAACGAAAATAAGGAACTTCAGTTATTGGAGACCATGCTCGGAAAACAAGTGGATGGAATCGTCTTTATGAGTGACGTTATTTCAACTGAACTTCTTTATGAAATGGAACGTTCTCCGACTCCAATCGTCCTGGCTGGTTCAATTGATGAATCCGCGGCGATTGCCTCAGTTAATATCGATTATTTTGGTGCTGCGTACGAAGCCGTTAAGAAGTTTACGGACAACGGGCATAAGAAAATTGCCTTTATCTCTGGACCGTTGACTTCTATGATCAACAAAGAGTACAAGTTGAAGGCCTATAGAGAGGCCTTGTCGGATGCAGGCATCGACTTTGACGATAACTTAGTCGTTGAATGCAATAATTCTTATGATGAGGGTATAGAAGCCGTTCAGACTTTGGCTTCACACGAACCTACTGCATACTTCGTCAGCAATGACGAAATGTCAATTGGGGTCATTCATGGACTAGAAGAGCAAGGCAAGAAAATCCCGGAAGATGCCGAAGTGATCAGCTATGAAAACTCTAAACTGGCAAGAATGGCTCGTCCGATGCTAACGTCTGTTGCATTCCCACTTTATGATATCGGTGCTGTATCCATGCGCTTATTAACGAAGTACATGAATAATGAAGAAATTGAAGAAAAGCAAGTAATTCTTCCATATCGGATTGAAGAAAGACAATCAACGAAAAACGACGACTAGTTGACTGCAAAGAGAATAGCAAAGAAAAAAACCTGTCTGGCTCAAAAGCCCGGACAGGTTTTTTGTTGACTTCTCTAAAATAAACAGTGAAGTTTTTAGTAGTGAGCTCAAAAGACAGTTCTATAAGATTTTTTGGCATTTTGCTATAGTTGATGAATTCATCAATTATTGCGAATCATATAAAGAGCTTTGTTCAGCATTTGAAGATTTTTATCCGTAATTTCCGCTTTGCGTGGAATAGCTTTATACATATTCGCTGGATCTTCCCATGTCTCAATCAGTTTTACCGGTGATTCGGGCTGCCATTTCTCTATCCACGCCTCTGGCAGTTTACCAGAAGGAAGAGTAATATTATTCATCTCCAACCAAATTAATGACCAGGCACGGGGAACAACGCGCCAAATATCGTATCCGCCACCTCCAACAGCTATCCAGCGGCCCTCACAATACTCGTGAGCGAGTTGATGTGCTATCTTAGGTATTTCCTTGTAAATATTCATAGTCCCGTATAAATGGGTCAGAGGGTCCAAATAATGGGCATCTGCACCATTCTGTGTCAATATAACATCCGGTTTGAAAAATTCAATGATTTCCTTCATGGAGGTGCGGTAGATTTCAAGAAAAGAGTCATCTTCCGTAAACGCATCAATCGGAAAATTAAAAGAAGTGCCGTATCCTTGGCCGCTGCCGCGTTCATTGATGTTGCCAGTCCCTGGAAAGAGGTAACGGCCGGTTTCATGGATAGAGACGGTACAAACATCCGGATCATCATAAAAGCTCCATTGGACGCCATCGCCATGATGAGCATCGGTATCAATATACAAGACGCGTGCATTGTATTTACTTTTCAAGTAATTGATGGCGACCGAACTGTCGTTATAAATGCAAAAGCCGGATGCCTTGCCTCTAAAACCGTGGTGAAGGCCGCCGCCCAAATTTAGCGCATGCTGTGCTTTGCCTTCCATGACGTAATCGACGGCGGTTAATGTACCTCCAACCAGACGAGCGCTGGCTTCATGCATGTTTTCAAAAATTGGTGTATCTTCCGTACCGATTCCATAGCTTTCACCGGCTTCCGGTGTCACTTCGCCTCTACTAGCTTTCTTGACGATATCAATATAACGCTCATCATGCGCCAATAATAATTCTTCATCGGTAGCAATGCGGGCAGGTACAATCAAATCATCTGGAAGCGCATTCATTTTTTTTAACAAATCAATCGTCAATACGAGCCTTTTCTGGTTGAAAGGATGTGTTTCAGAAAATTTATACCCCAATTGATCTTCTGAAAAGATGAATACAGCGTGTTTCATTCGTTCACTTGCGGCATGCTTGGCCATAGGACATCGAAACCTTCTTTTTTCAAGTCGTTGATAATGGTAAGTGGATTCATCGTTTGAACGCGGAAAACAAGTATTTTGTTGCTGCTGTTTTCTCTGTCGGGGTAAACGAGGACACTCAACACATTAACGTTCTGCTCCTGGAAAACTTTCGAAACCTCATAAAGGATGCCGGAACGGTTTTTTACCCGTACTTCAATCTGTGAACCTGGCTGATGGGCACCCGTCAGCTCGATAAAAGTATATAAAAGATCCGTTTCAGTGAGAAAGCCGGCAAGTTTATCGTTGCTGACAACAGGAATGCAGCCAATTTTCTGCTCATAGAAAATCATCGCCACTTCTTCTACAAAATCGAGAGGATGGGCAGTGACAGGGTTTGCCGTCATGATTTCCGAAACTTTCTTTTTATAGGGTTCACCTTTTGGCGCTATCGTGAACCTTGATGGCACAGCATCTTTCAAGTCACGATCGGTTACGATGCCTACCACTTTTCCACCATCAACAACAGGTGCATGACGGATCCGTTTTTCCTTAAACAAATCCATGACGTCCTGGACAGTCTGATCAGACCTCAATAGGTGGACATCGGTTTTCATAATTTCTTCCACTAACATATGAACACCCCTTTTGTATTAAATCAATACATATAGCGATTCATGAACCGCAGTTGGTCGAACTTCTGGATCGATTCATTGTCGACCCGGCTGCCGATCTTGGCCATCAGGCAATTGGCAGGATGAGAGCTGATTTCAGGATCATCAGTGGCATAGTATTCCAACCCGCCAGCCTGCATCATTTTTTCCATGATCTTTCGGTATTCCCAGACATTTAAGCCAGTTCCTTTTAAATCCCAGTGCCAGTAATACTCGGTAGTGATGACGATGAAATCCTCGAAGGCATCATCCATCATTGAGACTTTCAATAATGACTTGCCAACACCGCTGCCTCTGTATTTCGGAATGACTTCGATGGCGCCCAGTTCGATGAGGTTGTCCATTTTGCCTTCTGACCAGCGTTCCAGGGGATCGGGATATAGGAATGTGACATACCCCACGATCATATTCTCTTCACGGGCGATGAGAATCCGCCCTTCCGGCAAATCAGCAATTTCTATGATAGCTTTATGCTGTTGAGCCGGCTGTCTGAAAGCGACCAGATCTTCATGAAAACCTAATTCGCTCAATTCTTTTCCAGGAATAGGACCTTCAAGGATCAACAGCCCATGTTCGGTTTCCAATTCCATCGAATGATACGTTTTTTTATGTTCCATCTTTTCACCGCCTGTAGGATGCAATTAGCTACATTATACATGAACAAAAGTCGATTTGGAAAAAGTCTGGCGAAATAAGCAGCATTTTCTAAAAAGTTAAAATAATTAGCATTCAATTGTGACAATGTTGTAGAATATAAGGTAATCAATATGAAAGGGTGATTAGGATGAAAGTGGAAGCTTTACCAGCAAGAGCAGGGGTGCATCAATTACATAACTATGAAGAAATAGCTGCTAACTTTAATTGGGCTGATGTCGAGAAGGAATTTAGTTGGTATGAGAGCGGAAAAGTAAACATGGCTCATGAAGCGATCGACCGCCATGCCGATTCCTATCGAAAAAATAAAGTGGCACTTTATTATAAGGATCAAAACAGAAATGAATCCTATACTTTCTATGAGATGAAACGTATGACGAATCGCGCGGCTAACTTATTGAAGGCGCATTCAAGTTTAGAAAAAGGGGACCGGATTTTTATTTTCATGCCGCGTTCTCCGGAATTGTATTTCTTAATGTTCGGAGCGCTTAAAATGGGCTTGATAGTCGGTCCGTTATTCGAGGCATTTATGGAAGGTGCCATTTATGACCGGCTTGACGACAGTGAAGCTAAATCGATCATTACAACGCCTGAACTGTTAGGCCGCGTTCCTTACGACCGCTTGCCAAAGCTGGAAACGATTTTCCTGGTAGGCGATGAGATCAATGAGCAGGATGGACAGATAGATGTGCTGAAGCATTTGTCTGCCAGCTCAGACAAATTTGATGTTGAATGGCTAGACAAAGAAGACGGCTTGGTCCTGCACTACACATCTGGATCTACAGGCAAGCCGAAAGGCGTTCTCCATGCCCAGTATGCGATGGTGCAGCAATACCAAACGGGCAAGTGGGTACTGGATTTCAATGAAACCGATATTTATTGGTGTACGGCAGATCCGGGATGGGTTACAGGAACTGCGTACGGTGTGTTCTCACCATGGCTAAACGGGGTTACGACTGTCATTCTAGGTGGACGATTCTCTCCAGATGGCTGGTATAAAGCCATTGAAGATTTCGGCGTTACTGTTTGGTACAGTGCCCCGACAGCATTCCGTATGCTAATGGGCGCAGGGGATGCTTTAGTGGAAGAATATGATCTTTCTACTCTTCGACATGTCCTATCGGTGGGAGAACCGTTGAATCCAGAAGTGGTCAGATGGGGAGCGCAAGTGTTCGATAAACGCATCCATGATACATGGTGGATGACGGAAACAGGGGCACAAACTATCTGCAATTATCCAGCGCTGGACATCAAACCAGGCTCTATGGGTAAACCGGTACCTGGCATAAAAGTTGCGATCGTTGATGACCAGGGAAATGAATTGCCGCCAAATCAAATGGGGAATCTGGCGATTGAAAAAGGCTGGCCTTCAATGATGCGCCAAATCTGGAACAATCCAGCAAAATACGATTCCTACTTCCTGAAAGATAAATGGTATGTTTCAGGCGATTCAGCATATATGGACGAAGAGGGATATTTCTGGTTCCAGGGGCGTGTAGATGATGTCATTATGACCTCAGGTGAGCGTGTTGGACCATTTGAAGTGGAAAGCAAGTTGTTGGAGCATCCAGCGGTTGCTGAAGCCGGTGTCATAGGTAAACCGGATCCAGTCCGTGGAGAAATCATTAAAGCGTTTGTTGCCTTGGTTGATGGATACGAGCCATCAGAAGAGTTGGTGCAGGATATCCAGCAATTCGTCAAAAAAGGATTGGCTGCCCATGCAGCGCCGCGTGAAATCGAGTTTAAGGACAAACTTCCGAAAACACGAAGCGGTAAGATTATGCGCCGGGTTCTAAAAGCTTGGGAATTAGACTTGCCTACAGGCGATTTGTCTACAATGGAAGATTAAAATATAAAAGAGCGGCAGGTATAATTATACCTCCACTCTTTTAGTTCATGAATAAAGCCCGATTCGCTTCTTTAGCGAATCGGGCTTTATTATTAAGCTGCGTCTTCTTCTTCGGGTTCTTCAGGTTCCTCAGGTGCCGGTTCTTCTTCGACCGGTTCCTCAGGTTCTTCTGCAGCCGGCTCTTCTTCGGCTGGTTCTTCGGGTTCTTCTTCAGGAGGGGCTTCTTCTTCAGGAGGTGCTTCTTCTGCTGGTGGAGGAGTTTCAGCTTCCTCTTCAGCCGCTGGAGCTTCTTCCTGTTCAGGTTCTTCAGGAGGCGGTGTCGGTTTAGGTTCCGGCTTTGGTTCCGGTTTTGGTTCAGGTTTTGGTTCAGGTTTTGGCTTCGGAGCAGCGATGGACACGCTGTTTGAGGCAGCTGACTGTTTGCCTGTAATATCCACAGCTACTACCGTGTAACTTCCAGACCCAGAAGCAGTATATGAATTGCTGCTCGACTCTGAAATGGATGCAACACGTGAACCGTTTCTATAAACCCGATATCCGACTACATCATTCGAACCGGAATTGGTCCAAGAAACGGTATTTCCGCTAATTGATGCTCGTACACCACTTGGCGAAGCATTGTCAGCGTTGAACGTTGCGCCTGACACTACTGAAGAAAATCTAGAATTGCCAGGGAACAGCTTGCTGGCGTCTCCGCCAAAAGGAGCCATCATGCGGTCAATGTATTCTTGTGAAACGCCGATGCCGCCACCAGAGATGAACTCACTAGGAGTGCTGGATAAAGCAGAATAGCGTTTTCCATTAATGGTCGTAAATGAACCACTCTTGAAACTATCATCTTTTTCAGTTGGAAGCATTGCTTTTTCGTTAAACAAATCTGATCGAACAAGTCCAGCTTCTTGGCATGCACCACCTGGCGCTAAGCCTGAAATACCGCAAAATGACTTTGTGACGACTCCGTCGGGCTGTTGGAATTTATCAGATGTTCCAACCAGTTCCGGGCTAGCATCATAGCTGGCATTCATCAAACGTGCCCATAACTGATTGACGCGGAGGGAAGCCGGCAAATCACGATTTTCAAAACGTGACAAGGTAAACTTTTCAGAATCGTAGCCGAGCCAAACACCCATCGTGACATTTGGGTTATAGCCAACTAGCCAGACATCTGTTGTGCTTTGGGTCGTTCCTGTTTTTCCTGCAAAATCGGCATTGAATTTCAACATATTGTTTGCCCGATTGGCTGTTCCGCGATCAGTTTTAAAGACGTCGCGCAGCATATCCGTCAGAACATAAGCGGTAGGTGGGGTAAATACTTCTTTTGGCTCCACTTTATGCTCATAGACGATATTGCCGTCTGCATCTTCAATTTTATCGATCATTGTCGTCTCGACGTATTCGCCGTTATTTCCAATCATGGCATAGCCATTGGTGATTTCCTCTACTGAGGCTTCGATTCCGCCGCCCAAAGCAGAAGAATAATTATTATTCTCTTCTTCTTCGATCCGTGAAAATCCAGCGTTCATAATGTACTGGATGGGCATTTGCTGCTGAATTTGAGCGAACAGACGAAGAGTAGGCAAGTTTTGGGACTGTGCCAATGCATCACGTGCTGGCATGATTCCTTGTTCACTTGTTGAAATGAAGTTTGTAGGACTCCACATATTGCCGTTGTCCATATGGTCGAACTTCACATCGACAAGAGGTGAACCTGCTCCAATTTCCCCTAATTCAATAGCTGGTCCATAGACCAGTAAAGGTTTTACAGTAGAGCCCATCGAACGGTAGGCAGAAGTGGCATGGTTTAGTTTCTCAACATCGTGATCACGGCCGCCTACGAAACTGATGATGCGTCCAGTGCCATTTTCAATTAAGATACTGCCAACTTGAACCGGGAATTGTTTATCGATAACTTCGCCTTGTTCGTTCGTACCTTTGCCTCCTACGGTAGTGCCGTAAGATTCATACGTTTTCTGAGCTTCTTCTTGAGCTTTATAGACTTCTTTGTCGATCGTTGAATGAATCCGATAGCCGTTAGAACGCACTGCACGATTGGCGAGAATTGCATACTCTTCATACAGTTTATCGTTTTCTTCCAGCGTAGCCGGATCCACACCGTCCTGTTCCGCTAAAACATCCATAATAATCCGGGATGCGCGTTTCTCTATTTCGACTGTAACATATGGATATTCGGAATATGAACGCGGTTCATTCTGACGGAAGTCAGCCACAATATCGTAAGCGATGGCTTCATCGTATTCCTGCTGTGTGATATATTCGGTCTCTTTCATCCGATAAAGAACAGTTTTCATGCGATCAAGTCCTGGCTGCAGTCCCGCTTCATCTTTGAGTTTCCCACCTTCGACATATGGGGTGTAACTATAAGGAGCTTTTGGAATGCCTGCAATAAATGCCGCCTGCGGCAAGTTCAATTCACTGGCCGACACGTTGAATATACCTTTTGCCGCTGTTTCAATGCCGGCAATATGGGCGCCTGATGAAATTCTGCCATAAGGAATAATGTTCAAGTAGGCTTGCATAATCTCATTTTTCGTCATGAATTTCTCTAAGCGCATAGCAAGAAGGATTTCTTTGGCTTTTCGTTCGTAGGAAACTTCATTTGTTAAAATCTGATTTTTGATCAATTGCTGTGTGAGCGTTGAACCGCCTGTTTGGCTATCTGAGTTTGAAACATCCTGAACCAAACCGCGAAGAATTGCTTTCGGCACAATGCCTTCGTGTTCAAGGAAGTACTCATCCTCAGTCGCAAGAACAGCATCTTTTGCATAGGTTGACACTTTGTCCAATGTTGTAACTTCCCGCTCCAGATCTGTCTGCAGTTTGCCTAAATAGACTTCATTGTCAAAATACAGTTCAGACGTTTCTTCAAAGCTGTAGATCTCACTGAGCATTTCATCTTCGGTGCGAAGCTTTTCTTCATCCACCAGTGAAGCGAAATAACCTGCTCCGACAGATGCAGCAAAAACGCCGCCCGTGACCAAAACAATCGCAAGAATCAATACCAAGTTCCAAATGACTCCTGTTGTAATGCTCATGCGTTTGAACCATTTTGTCGAGGTCCATCTATCGGTTGTTACTTCAGCTTTGGTTATCCATTTATTAAATTTTTCACGCACATTATCACCCTCCTAAAATCCTTTATAGTATATCATATTCCTATAATTGCATCTAAACATATTGACAATATAGAATAATAAAGTAAACTACTAATATATTTCACATTTTAAACGGTGAAGGGTCCGAAGTAGAGCATGTTTTTTTGTCAAGAGAGCTGGTGGATGGTGCAAACCAGTCAAAATGCATGAATCGAATTACAGTCCTGGAGTTTACGGAAGTGCCCCGTTCGGCACACATTGAGAGGGAGAGTCATTTCTCCAAGCTGGGTGGTACCGCGCAATTGCGTCCCTGCATGAATTTTTCATGCAGGGACTTTTTTATGTGGTTTTTACATGGCGCTCATCGTTTTTATATCTAAGGAGGAATTGGAATGACAAATGAATTAATTCAAGATTTGCAATGGCGAGGTCTGTTATACCAGCAAACGGATGAAGAAGGAATGGCGAAGTTGCTGGATGAACAGAAGATTTCTTTATACTGTGGAGTGGATCCGACTGCAGACAGCATGCACATCGGCCACATTGTCCCATTATTGACATTACGTCGTTTTCAAATGCACGGCCATCAACCAATTTTATTAGTTGGTGGAGCCACGGGCATGATCGGAGATCCTTCCGGCAGAAATGAAGAGCGCCAATTGCAGACAACCGAGCAGATTGATCGTAATGTAAAAGGCATCAAAGTACAAATGGAACAAATTTTTGATTTCCAATCCGAGAATGGAGCAAAAATGGTCAACAACCAAGACTGGATTGGACAGATGAGCGTTATTGAATTTTTGCGTGATTACGGTAAATTGATCTCGGTAAATTACATGCTTGCCAAGGATTCAGTCGCTTCAAGGCTTGAGACCGGCATCTCGTTTACGGAGTTTTCCTATACAATCATCCAGGCCATCGATTTTAATCATTTATATAATCACCATAATTGCCGGATTCAAATTGGAGGTTCCGATCAATGGGGCAATATAACGTCCGGCCTTGAAATGATTCGCAAAACACATGATGAGGAATCGAAAGCATATGGAATCACGATTCCGCTTGTGACAAAGGCAGACGGTACGAAATTCGGCAAGTCAGCTGGAGGAGCAGTTTGGTTGGATCCGAAAAAGACGTCACCTTATGAATTTTACCAGTTTTGGATCAATGCAGCCGATGCTGATGTTATTAAATACTTGAAGATCTTCACATTCATCAGCCGTGAAGAAATCGAAGAGCTGGAAGCGTCTGTAGAAACAGAAGCACATCTACGAAAAGCGCAGAAAACGCTTGCAGAAGAAATGACCAAGCTGATCCATGGACAAGAGGCATTGGCCGATGCACAGCGCATTACGACTGCATTGTTCAGCGGAGACTTAAAAGCATTATCTGCTGCAGAGATGAAGGCAGCTTTTAAGGACGTTCCATCGGTGGAAATGGCTAAAGAAAACAAATCCATTGTCGACTTGATCGTGGAAGCTGGAATTTCTTCGTCTAAAAGACAAGCACGTGAGGATGTTACAAATGGTGCGATTTCTGTAAATGGTGAAAAAGTGATCGATCTAGAGTACGTGGTTGATGAAAAAGATCGCCTGGAAGACGCTTTTGCCATCATACGCCGAGGCAAAAAGAAATACCATATGGTGCAATTTCAATAAGCAATTAAAGTGAAGGGACAGCGTGGGTTTACGAGCTGTTCCTTTTCCATGCTACGGAATTCCGGAAATCATGTTTAGACAAATATGCAGCGGGTAACATGAAGAATGAACGACGATTGACTTTACTAAAACTTCAAGGAGGCGTTAGAAATGTCAAGAGTAGTTGGATCTTATGAAACAGAAAATGAAGCGATTCGCGCAATTGAAGATTTACAGCGGGAAGGGTATAACAGTGAAGATATATCCGTCTTAAGTAAAGATAAGCGTGAAACAGAAATGATAGCCGAAGAAACGGGAACACATGCCGGAGAAGGCGCTGCTACTGGCGCAGTAACCGGTGGAGCTCTCGGAGGACTTGGCGGAGTGCTCGCTGGAATTGGAGCATTGGCCATTCCAGGTATTGGGCCAATAGTTGCGGCAGGACCAATAGCAGCCGGACTAGCAGGTGCCGCTGCCGGAGCTGGCGTAGGGGGACTTGCAGGTGCACTTATCGGAATGGGAATACCGGAAGATGAAGCAAAAGAGTACGAGTCGCGTTTTAATGAAGGGAAAATTCTAGTGCTGGTCGAAGATAAAGGAAGTTCAATTCCGGACCGCAATGATCGTGATACCTTCACAGGAGAACGTGATCCACTGATTGGAAATGATAGAACCACAACAATAAGAGGCGACCAAAGCAATTTGGATAATGACCCGTTAAACGGCAACCGCCGCGGTCAAGCCGGTTTGTAAAAGAATACGAATCAACGAAAAGCCATCCTGATCAGGATGGCTTTCAGACTGTAGACAAAGTCAAATTAAAATGAATAGGATATATAATCCAACCGGGCTGGCCACTTCGCTTTCCGTGGGCTCAGCTTCAGCCTCCTCGTCACTGGAAAAACCCATGCTCCTGCATCGCTGCGCTAGCTTCGTCGCAAAGGCTTGTCCTTGCAAGCTTCGGCCAATGCCTTTCCTGCGGGGTCTTCAGCTTTCGCTGATACCACAGGAGTCTTCGTGGCCAGCCCGGTCGGGATCGTATGGTTTCAATCAATGGTAGAAGCTTGCTAGTGAGCTCAGTATAAATAAAGCCTGAGTAAAACTGTTAAAAACCCTTCACTCGAGGATCCGAAGCGCAAGGCGGCGAAGGCCAGAGATATGCTCCTGCATCGCTGCGCTGCTTCGTCGCAAACGAGTCAGGCACAGCCCGACTCGCTTCCTGCGGGATAGCGAAGTGCCGAAATCCACTCGGGCGCCAGTCCGAGTTAGTTCGGCGCGAGCCCGCGGAACGCGTCCGCCTGGAGCGCAGGATCCGGTGCAAGTAAGATGAAATAAGGTTTCATTCGTTTAGTGACATATATATTCTTTTGTCTACAAGCTCAAGCCATCCTGATTAGGATGGCTTTTTTGATTGCCGGCTCACCACCTTGTCTTAACAGGTATACAGCAGCAGACTGCTTTTAATTTTTAAAATCAAATTTGCTTTTCTTTAATGAAGCGAGGGAGCTCCATATCTTCAAATTCCTCTGGGTGAATCAATTTGCCCAATCGTATGGCGCCTTCGATCAGTCGGGGAGAAGGGCGGCAATACAGTTCTTCTTCCATGACGTGAAGATGGTCAATAGCTGTCATTTCAATCCATCCCGGCCGTTTTTTGACGAGTGCTGGCTTAACTTTCGAAGTCAGCACACCGACCCAGGCAAGCAAAATATAATCAGGCTGCCGCTCAAGCACATCTGCCCAATCTGTCTGAACATTGGCAGAGTCGGTATCGTCGAATAGGTTGCGTGCGCCGGTGATGTTGCTGATCTCAGTCAGCCAATTGATATTGCCCGGGGTGAAGACGGGTTTTGGCCACCATTCCCAGTAGAGGGAAGGTCGGTTTGGCGCTTTTTGCCCCCTAGATTTGATATCTTCAATGACAGCCAGGTATTCAGCATGTACAGGTGCAGCATTCAATCCACAGGCCTCCGCAACTTTCAACAGATCCTGTCCAATTTCTTCAAGAGTTTGAGGGTTTAGCACAAGATGAGGAATCTTTCTTCGAACCAGTTCATCGACATTCTTTTCCATCCCTGGGACACTTAATGATGCCAAAACCAAATCTGGCTTTAACGCCTCCAGTTCATCCATTCGGATTGACAGATCAGGACCCAAACGGGGTAATGTTGTAATTTCATTTGGCCAGTCAGAATAATCATCAATGCCGACCAGCATATGTTCAGCATCCAAAAATGCCAACAACTCAGTATTGCTTGGACAAATTGATATAATTCGCATCCAGCTTCACCTCCATTTTTTCTAGTTTACCATGCCGTGATAAAAAATTTCTTCTCAATTGATGAAATGGCGCAAACAAAGTATGATTAAAAGGACGACAATTTGAACAATTCAGACCCGCTTTCTGTCAGTTTTTTGAGAAGGGGAAAGTGTACGGCTTGTCGAGTGTTTAATGTGCATGCAATTGGGTAAGGATAGTGAGTGAAGAACATTAGACATATTATGAACCGGTAAATAATTTAATTGAAATTATAAGCGAGAGCGGGGTGAAGCTATTGCCGAATGGGATGGGAAATTTGCGGAATTTAGACTCTGTAAATCTTGGTTTCCGATTTGTTGCAATAGCTATTAAATGTTGAAAGATCAGGATTTATTTGAACACTTAAGCGCACGAACATGGGACATGACTGAACAATGGTATAGTTCTTTAGACAAAAGCAAAGCAGGAGTCTACGGATCGACCGATCCTAACAAAGTCGCCTTGTTGAAAAAACAGAATCACGAGTTTCATCTACGTTTTTGTGCCATGTTTCAAAAAGACCAACACGAATTCGTAACGGATTTTCAGGATTGGATAGAAACAATCGCAAAAGACGATGCCCATCTGGACACGCCGATTGTGGAAGTCATTGGCGAGTTTTTCCGGACGCAGCAACAGTACCTCGAACAAATCGGAGACTATGCTTTAAGCCATAAAGAACAAGTGAGCAACGAAACATTGGTTGCATGGACAAAGGCAGTAGTAGATACCATCAGCAAAGTCATTGTGGAGTTTACAGATAAAAACTCGAAAGCTGCGGAGAAACGGATGAATTCACAGCAGCAGATGATCGTGGAAATGAGTGCACCGGTAATTTTACTGGCTAAAAAAACCGGCATGCTGCCATTGATCGGGGAAATCACCCCGCATCGTGCAGAAATCATGTTCGAAAAAGCGTTGGCACAAAGCTCCAAGCATAATCTAGAGAAATTGTTCATTGATTTATCCGGTGTTCCTCTTATAGATACGATGGTTGCCCAACAGGTTTTTCAGTTGATCAAAGGACTGGAAATAATCGGCGTCCAAGTAGCTTTATCAGGCATAAGCCCTGTTATTGCCCAGACTGCTGTGCAATTGGGCATCAAGTTTATCGATATTGAAGTGTATAATACACTCGCTCAAGCACTCAAGCAAAACAGAGTCCATTTAGTCTAACCAAATACAAGAAGAAATCCCCGCAGCCTTTATAGGCTGCGGGGATTTTTTAGGGCTAAATCAAAAACTGCTAAAAAGACGAATCAGTGATCGTGGAATGAACATTAAAATATTCCATACGATAGATACTAAAATTTCAACAACAACTCCGAAGCTGATTTCCTTAAAAAAATCGTCGACCTCGCTATGTTTTTTCTTCTTTTTTTCTCTCATCGAGTTTCTCCCACTTTTGTGCAGCTCCCAAGATTAAGAGAGTCTCCTGCAAATGTCATGCGGTTTATCCAAATAATGCTACTTTAAGCTAAGTGTAGAACTTGGCAGTTTCTTCGTCAAGCATTTTTTAGGAAAGAGCAGGAGTGATTTCGGGTTTGTTTGCAGGATATCGTTGTTTATTTGCAGAATGCGGATTTTATTTGCGGAATCAGGATATTTGTTTGCAGAAAAGCAAGATTTATTTGCAGAATTAACAAAACCTCACACTCTCAATAAAAGTCCAAAAAAAGAAAACCCCCGAAAACCATTGAATAATCAAGGTTTCGGGGGTTTTCGATACTACTGTTTGTGTAATTTTACAATTAACGTGAGTAGTACTCAACGATCAACTGTTCGTTGATTTCAGCAGACAATTCGCTGCGCTCTGGAAGGCGTACGAAAGTTCCTGTTTTGCTATCAGTATCGATAGTTACGTATTCAGGAACGAAGTTGTTTACTTCGATTGCTTCGTTTACTACATCAAGGTTGTTTGATTTTTCACGGAAAGCAATTGTTTGTCCTGGTTTCACGCTGAATGACGGAATGTCAACGCGTTTGCCATCAACAAGGATGTGGCCGTGGTTTACGATTTGGCGAGCTTGGCGACGAGTGCGCGCAAGACCTAGACGGTAAACGACGTTATCAAGGCGAGCTTCAAGAAGGATCATGAAGTTTTCACCGTGCTTACCAGGCATTTTGCCGGCTTTGTTGAACAAAGTTTTGAACTGACGTTCGTTAACTCCGTACATGAACCGTAGTTTTTGTTTTTCTTGAAGTTGCAAACCATATTCAGAAACTTTTCTGCGTTGGTTAGCACCGTGTTGACCTGGTGCGTAAGGGCGTTTTTCTAATTCTTTACCTGTGCCTGTAAGAGAAATTCCCAAACGGCGTGACAGTTTCCATGATGGACCTGTATAACGAGACATAGTAGTCTCCTCCTCTGTTTTTGGTTTTTAGAGTAAAATAAAAACCAGATGCATTCATGCTGCAAGCCATTTTATATTCTTGTACCTTCGCTCAGCAGCCAAAGAGTTACACGATACACCTGCTATGAGGAATAAAATGGACAAACACGCACATACAACTGCTGCGATTATTTTACACAAAGCATAGTATAACCGATTTCAGATGGTGAAGTCAATAGAGAGCTGCGAGTTGGTCAAAAGCGGGTGCTTCCTTTTTTAGATTGTTCAAGGTAGAATGAAATTAAGTTTATATGTAAGCGCTTTCTATATCAGTTGAGGGGTGGATATGATGAGTGAAAAAGAAATGAATATTGAAACCGCAGTCATCCATAAAGGTTATGACAGCGCCGACCACCACGACAGTTTGGTGACACCGCTTTATCAGACATCAACTTATTCCTTCGCCAATGCAGAACAAGGCGAAGACCGGTTTGCAGGAAATTGCGAAGGCAATATTTATTCGCGGCTCGGCAATCCGACAGTTCGTGTGCTGGAAGAGAGGATGACGCAAATTGAAGGAGGGCAAGGCGCATTGGCTTTTGGGTCAGGGATGGCGGCTGTCAGTGCGATATTGATTTATTTGACCAAAGCGGGGGATCATGTACTTTGCTCGAGAGGGATTTATGGCTGTACGTTTGGATTGCTGGAAATCATGGAAGAAAAATATGGGATTACGCATGATTTGGTGTCCATGACAACCGAGCAGGAAGTGGAACAGGCGATTAAGCCTGGGACTGTTTGCATCTATGTGGAAACTCCGATCAATCCGACCATGGAACTTGTTGATCTGCAAGCGGTAATGGCTGTAGCAAAAAAACACAATATTCGGGTGGTGGTGGACAATACTTTCAGTTCGCCCTATTTACAAAATCCGCTGAGGATGGGAGCGGATTTCGTTTTGCATAGCGCAACTAAATACCTCAATGGCCATGGGGATGTGGTCGGTGGGGTACTAGTTGGACGCGACGCAGAAGAAATGCAGCATCTCCGGATGACGGTACAAAAAGATGTTGGCGGCATTATGTCGCCATTCGACGCATGGCTTTTACTGCGGGGGCTGAAAACCCTGCATGTGCGGATGGACCGGCATGTGGCCAATGCCAAAACGGTACTGAGCTTCCTGAAACAGCAAGAACTGGTGAAGAACATTTATTATCCTTTTGACGAACAGCACCCGCAAGTTGAAATTGCCAAACGCCAAATGCGGCAAGGAGGCGGGTTGATTTCCTTTGAAATCGAAGGCGGCAAAAAAGAAGCGCAAGCTTTTCTGAATGCTTTATCGCTGATCAAAATAGCCGTCAGCCTGGGAGATGCTGAGACGCTCATCCAACACCCTGCATCAATGACGCATGCTGTTGTGCCAGCGGAAAACAGACAGGAAATGGGCATCAGTGATTCCCTATTGCGGCTGTCGGTCGGTTTGGAGCACCCGGATGACCTCATTACGGATTTAAGCAAGGCATTTGAACAAGTAAAGCCGAAGCTTCAGGAAATCTAAATGCAGACAGGAACCAAGGCATACCCGTACAAAAAAGGACCCGGAACTCGTAATTGAGTTCCGGGTCCTACTATTTAAAGATGCTTTGTTAAAACTTCAACAAAAAGCTCAAGACCTTGTTGGTCTTCCTCTGTGAATCGGCTTAGCTCCGGGCTGTCGATATCGAGTACACCGATCACTTGATCTTCTTTCATTAATGGAATGACAATTTCAGAACGGGACGCTGCATCACAAGCGATATGCCCCGGAAATGCATGAACGTCTTCGACCAACATCGTCTTCTTATCAGCAACAGCTGTACCGCATACCCCTTTGCCAACTGGAATCCGTACGCATGCCGGAAGTCCTTGGAAAGGACCAAGCACAAGTTCGCCATTTTCCATCAAATAAAATCCGACCCAGTTGATGCGCTCAAGAAATTGGTTGAGCAAAGAAGAAGCATTGCTCAAGTTGGCGATGCTGTTGTTTTCGCCTTCCAATAAAGCATCGAGTTGTTTTGAAAGCATCGTGTATTGTTCTAAACTGCTGCCGCTGTAATCAGTTTGTGTAAACATAGATGATGACCTCATTTCATTTAGTGTTTTGCTTTAAGTTAGTTCAGCAGCTCTAAATCATTAAAAATTATAAATGAGCCGCTATTTTAAAAGTCTTGCAATAAAAACGTCTTAACTTAGATAAGTATAAATTTTCTCGTGATGCTTATGCAAGCCATTGACACTGTGAGCATCGGATCCGAAGACCAGTGGAATCCCAAGCAATTTTGCATATTCGATAAAAGGAAGCGGCGGGTAAGGTTCCAGGCATTCAGGTTTTGAAAATCCGGCACCATTAACATCGAGTTCATAACCGGTTTTCTTCATCAATTGCAAGACCTTCAGGATCTGTGAGCTGTCATCAACCTTTTCTACATGTGCTGTTTGGAATTTATGGATCAAGGTAGGATGGCCAATTCTTCTAGGCTTGAACTGTCCAAGATCTGCATGGATCGAAGCCTCCACAGTATTATAATAATGCTGATAGGCGGCTTCTACAGAACCACTCGCAGCTGCCAGTTCCGCAAACACTTCCTTGCTGTAATCGGCACAAAAATAGCGGTCATCCACTTGAAGAAAATGAACCGATAAAATAGCGTCATCAAGAGCAGGACCATACTCGTCAAGAAAAGACCGCGTCTCTTTTTCGTATCCTGCGATAAAATCGACTTCCAGTCCTAGACGTATGCGAATATCTTCTTGGTAAGTTTTTTTCAAATGAGTAATTTCGTTCATATAAAGTGTCAACTGTTCCATGCTCATGCCGCTGTCCTTCTCAGGTGTGGGATCTGTAAAGCCAAGTGGAAGAGGAGCGTGTTCCGTAAAAGAAATATCTGTAAACCCGGACTTTATTGCTTTTTCAACATAAAGTACGGTTGAGTCTTTTGTCCCGTGAGGACAAAAAGGGGTATGGATGTGGCCATCTCGTTTCATAAAGTCATCCTCTTTTCTCTCTGTTAAAAAATATAATCGCTTTTCTTCTAATTTGGCAAACAAAAGAGTAGAATACATGTTAAAATAAAAGAATCATGAATACATTTACGTATAACTGGTAATGTGATTTTGGAACAGGGGGCTATATGACTTATGATGGAGTATATCATCATTGCGGTCATCATTCTATTAGCGATAATGATCATCGGCTTTATGTTTCGTAAAAAACATTTGGCTGAAATTGAGCGCTTGGAACAGTTAAAACTGCAAATACAAAATAAACCGATACTTGAAGAGCTGACAAAAGTGAAACAACTGAACATGAACGGCCAGACGGAAGAAATGTTTGAACGCTGGCGCAACGTATGGACTGAAATTATGGATGTGCATATCCCGAAAATTGATGCTTCCTTATATGATGCTGAAGAAGCGATTAACCGTTTTAGATTCAGCAAAGCGACGAAGCTTGAACAGGAAACTGAAGTCAAAATCGATAATGTGGATCAGCAGATGAACGGAATTTTGGTAGAACTGGAAGAATTGATTGGCAGTGAAGAAAAAAATCGCAGCGAAATTGATCTCATTCAGGAAAAATACCGTCGTGCGCGTAAGAATCTACTGGCTCACCAGCATTCGTATGGTGCAGCAGCAGAACCACTTGAGAAAAAATTGGAATCGTTCATCCCGATGTTCGATGAATATGAAAAATTGACCAATGAAGGCAATTACTTGAAAGCGCGTGAAATTGTCATCAGCCTATCAACTGAAGGCGAAGAAGCATTTTTGCTGGTTGACGACATTCCCCCGTTATTGGCGGACGTCCAAACGAAGATTCCTTCTTATATTGCCGAACTGCGTCAAGGCAAAAGCGAAATGGAAGAGCAGTCCTATTACCTGGGACATTTAGAATTGACGCTTCAATTGGATGAAATGGAAGAAGAACTGGAAGTCTTGAAAGAAAACATCGCTCATTTGCAAATTGCCCAAACGAAAATTGCGGTGGAAAAAATGAAGGACCGAATTGATTCGTTTTATGAACTTCTGGAAAAAGAAGTGGAAGCGAAACATTACGTGGATGAATTCCGTGTGGATACAGAACGCCATCTGGAAGTTGTGGCACGTGATACGAAAGAAATGGAAGAAGAGTGCAGGTACGTTCAGCATAGCTATAAAATCAGTGAAAGCGAAGCGGCCATTCCGAAGTCCTGCATGGATAAGATGGAGCAATTAGCCAAACGCTATGAACTGCTTCGTTCACGTTTGGAAGAAGACCAATCAGCGTATTCAAGTCTTCAAGAAGATTTGCTTCACATTCGTGAAGATCTATCAATTGTTGATTCGACTCAAATCGATTTCATGACAGCATTGAAGAGCCTGCGCATTGAAGAGAATAATGCCCGTGCTAAAGTAGAGCAGCTTAAACGCAAGTTGCAGGAAACGGATCGCCTTCTGCATAAAGCCAATATACCCGGCATTCCGGAAGATATGGATGTACGACTGGAAGAGGCTGAAGAGCACCTTTTCGTTACGATGCAGACTTTGCGTGAAGTTCCACTGAATATTAAGCTAGTGGACAATTACTTGGAGCAAGCTGAAAAAAGCATAGACGAAGTTCATGCAAAAGCTGTTGAAATGGTTGAAAATGTGCTATTGATTGAACGCATTATCCAATACGGCAACCGTTACCGCAAAACCAACCTGGAGTTGGATGCCAAGCTTGAAGGAGCGGAAGAATCGTTCCGTCAGCTCCGGTATACAAAAGCTTTGGAAGAAGCGGCAACTGCAGTTGAAAACTTTGAACCTGGTTCGATGAAACGCATTGAAGTATTGGTCAAAGAAGACGCTTGGCGCATTTAAAAAACAAAATGTAAAACCACCAGCCTCTCAGCTGGTGGTTTTCTTTTCGGAGGTGGAAAAATGATTTATCTGGATAACAGTGCAACAACCAAGCCAAAAAAAGAAGTGCTGGATACCTTTATCAAAGTCAATGAGCAATTCTATGCCAATCCATCCTCTTTGCATGCACTCGGCAATCAAGCGGAGGACTTGCTGGAAACTGCTCGCAGCCAGTTAAAAGAACTGCTGAATATGGAGAAAATCATCTTTACTTCCGGCGGCACGGAAGCAAATAACCTAGCTTTAATCGGGACCGCACGGAGCTACCAATCTCGAGGAAAGCATATCGTTTCAGCTGAAACCGAGCACCCATCTGTTTTGAACAGTCTGGCCGCATTGGAGCAAGAGGGATTCGAAATAACTCTCCTGCCTGTTGATCATACAGGACAAATCGATATCGAAGAGTTGAAGAAATCTCTTCGAAGCGATACGATTCTGGTGTCGCTCATGCATGTCAATAATGAAATCGGAACCATCCACCCTATAGCAGCTATTGCACGTCTTTTGAAAGAGCGCCGTATTTTCTTTCATGTCGATGCTGTTCAAAGTATCGGCAAACTGGCACTCGACTCAGCGGCCATGCCAGATTTACTATCCATTTCTGGTCATAAGATTCATGGGTTGAAAGGCAGTGGATTGTTGGCTTATTCAGGCGTTGAATTGCAAAGCATTCAATACGGCGGCGGCCAAGAGGGAGGAATTCGTAGCGGTACGGTATCCGTCCCGAATGCCGTCGCTTTAGCGAAAGCGTTAAGATTGGCGAAGGTTAGTCCGCTCCATTTGAAGTGGAATCAAAACCTGCGTCAGTTCTTTTCCGAGTTTACTGGAGTAAAAGTCATTAGTCCCGAACAAGGGGCTCCACATATACTGGCGGTAGCTGTAAAAGGCATAAAAGGTGAAATCCTTGTGTCAGGTCTGCAGAAAGAATCGGTCATCGTTTCTACTTCAAGTGCCTGTTCTTCTAAGAGCCGTGACACAAGCCACGTTATCCAAGCGATCGGACTGCCGCGCGAATTTAAAGACGGAGTCATGCGAATTAGTTTTGGTGCATTTACAACAGAGCAGGACATTATGGATCTGCAAAAAGCATTTCAGCGGGTTTACCGCATAATTAAAGGAGCTTAACCAGATATGAAAACCAATCAGATTCTCGTTCGATATGGCGAGTTATCCACAAAAGGCAAAAATCGGAGTTCGTTTATCGGAAGACTGCGGGACAATGTCAGACAGACCTTTTCCGATTTGGAACGTATCCATATTAAAGCAGAACGCGACCGTATGTTCATAACGTCCGACGATGAACAAAACCTTGCCCAGGTGATAAAGCGCCTTCCACAAGTGTTTGGCATCCAATCATTCAGTCCTGTAACGGCTTGTGAATTAGATCTTGAAGCCATGAAAACAACAGCAGAAGCGGTAATCGCCAAAATACAGGATACCGACAAAAGTTTTAAAGTGTCGGTTAAGCGGCCGTTCAAGGAGTTCCCGCACGAAAAACCGGAGATCATGAAAGAAATCAGCTCCCATGTACTGCGAATTTTTCCGGATTTGAAGGTACAGATGAAAGATCCGGAAATCGATTTAAAAGTGGAAGTACGTGAAGAAGCGGTTTACATGATGGCAGAAGTTATTCAAGGAGCTGGCGGCTTGCCGGTAGGAGCCGGTGGCAAGGCTTTGTTGATGCTATCAGGGGGGCTGGACAGCCCAGTCGCTGGTTACCATATGTTGAAACGTGGTGTCCGACTGGACCTGATCCATTTCTTCAGTCCCCCGTTCACCAACGACCGCGCGAAGGAAAAGGTATTCGATTTAGCAGAAAAATTGTCGCAGTTCGGTTCTTCTGTTAATCTCCATATTATTCCGTTCACTAAGCTTCAACAGGAAGTGCATAAACAGGTACCGGATAATATTACAATGACTTCTACCCGTCGAATGATGATGCGAGTCGCTGATTTGGTCCTGGCAGAGACCAATTGCCGGGCCATCGTCACCGGTGAAAGCCTGGGGCAGGTGGCCAGCCAGACACTGGAAAGCCTGCAGGCCATCAATGCTGTGACGAATACACCAGTCTTGCGTCCATTGATTGCGGAGGACAAACTAACCATTATCGATACGGCACAGCAAATCGGGACCTATGACATTTCCATACGGCCATTTGAAGATTGCTGCACAATCTTTACGCCGGCAAATCCTAAAACCAAGCCAAAATTGGAGAAAGTCGAGTATTACGAAAATTTCGTTTCATTCGACGAATTAATCCAGGAAGCGGTGGTTGAAAGGGAAATCATTAAATTCCCACGTGTCAAAGCAAACCAGTATGAAGATTTATTGTAATTGTTGAGCTGCCTATAGTAGGCGGCTTTTTTTGTTAGGAAAAGCCGGACAGCTGAGAAGCACCGTGAATCTGACTGCTTTACTTCATCTATTGATGCAACTCAGCAGGGCGAGTGGCTGACAAAAGAAATACTTGCTGGCATGAGATTACAGAAAATATGAAGTTCGATTATTACACGTGAGAAAGTAACACGAATAGGATTACCTAAAAGTTTAACTATATGAAATAATATGAATACTTAAAATCTTGCTGTATAATGATAGGAGTATAACATTAACATGATCTGCAGGGAGGAAAGCGCCGTGAAACGAGAAGAATTAATAGCGCCGGAGTCGTATAATCTGGTAGAGGAAATTGAGCAATATGCTAAGGGAGACGGAAAGCTTGCGATTCTCTGGGAAAACGATAAAGGTGAAAAACAGCAGCTTACATACGATGATTTAATGCAGCGGGCAAATCGTGCGGCCAATAGTTTTGAATCAGCAGGCTTGGTCAAAGGCGACGTGGTGCTGGTGATGGTTCCGCGTTTGATTGAGGCATATGTAGCGTATATTGGGGCCTTAAAGGCGGGGTTAGCGGTTATTCCAAGCTCCGAAATGCTGAGAGCGAAAGACATAGCTTACCGACTGAACCACAGTGATGCCAAAGCGGTGATTGCATATGAGCCCTTCATGGATCAATTCGAGGACGTCAAGGAGATGGAGAATGTCATAAAGTTTGTTATCGGCCAATCCGATCAGACTTGGATTTCCTTAACGGACGAGATGGCAGCCGCTTCCACAGAATACATAGCAGCACCTACAAAAAAAGAAGATATGGCGTTCTTGTCTTATACATCAGGAACCACCGGCAATCCGAAAGGAGCCGTTCACAGCCATGGCTGGGCATACGCGCACTTGCGCACTTCAGCGGAACATTGGCTTGGCGCAAAAGAAGGAGATGTGGTTTGGGCAACAGCAAGCCCCGGCTGGCAGAAGTGGATTTGGAGTCCGTTCCTGGCTACTCTTGGCAGTGGAGCTACAGGATTTGTCTATAACGGCAAGTTCGACCCGACTGTATACCTGGAATTGTTGGAAAAACGCAAAATCAATGTCCTGTGCTGTACACCAACGGAATACCGGTTGATGGCAAAGCAGAAAGATCTGGCGAAATATGATTTATCGGCTTTGCATAGTGCCGTTTCAGCGGGAGAACCGCTTAATGCGGAAGTTATCAATGTCTTCAAAGCACTTTTTGACCTGGAAGTCCGTGACGGCTATGGCCAGACAGAGAATACATTGTTGGTCGGGGTTATGAAAGGCATGGAATCCCGCATTGGCTCCATGGGAAAACCGACGCCTGGCAACCACGTGGAAATTATCGATGATTTCGGTAAGCCATGCTCAGTAGGTGAAGTGGGGGATATTGCAGTGCATGTAGAGACCCCTGCTTTGTTCAAAGAATACTTCAAAGATCCTGAGCGCACTAAGATGCAGTTCCGCGGAGACTATTACGTAACTGGAGACAAAGCCTCGAAAGATGCTGACGGCTATTTCTGGTTTGAAGGACGTGGAGATGATATCATTATTTCTTCCGGCTACACGATCGGGCCATTCGAAGTGGAAGACGCGCTCGTCAAGCATCCGGCTGTCCAGGAATGCGCAGTCATTGGAGCACCGGACGAAATTCGCGGCACGATTGTCAAAGCTTTTGTCGTGCTGGTCGAAGGTCATGCCGCTTCAGACAATTTAGTGAAAGAATTGCAGGCTCATGTCAAAGAATTGACTGCGCCTTATAAATACCCGCGCGCCATTGATTTCCGTACGGAACTGCCGAAAACGGCTTCTGGAAAGATACGTCGGGTGGAATTGCGCCAACAGGAAAGCACCAAGAAATAAGAGCAGCCGGAAAAAAGACTGCACCTTGTTTGTCAGTTTTGACTAGCCAACAAGGTGCAGTTCAAATTCCGGCTGTTTTTCTATGGCTTCATTTCACAGTCCGTCCTGTCTGAAACGTTCAATTGATGGGAGTTTCTCTTTATTTACTTTCTGCATGCTGACAGCCTATAATGAGACTGTTATTTCGAAATACAAAATATAAAGAGATTGGTGCGCGATGCAGGATGACAGATTCAAAAAAAGGCGTTTTGGTCATTATTTTAACGTATACATTATGGGGCTTCATGCCGATTTTCTGGAAACAGATCGATCATGTTCCAGCGGACGAAATCCTAGCAGGAAGAATTATTTGGTCTTTCTTGTTCACGCTTGGTTTCATTCTTCTCTTGAACGGGGGGCGCCAGCTATGGCTTGACCTGAAAATGCTCTGGGCTTCGAAGAAAAAGTTCTTTTTGCTGATGCTGGCTTCCTTCCTGATTTCTGCTAACTGGTTTTTATATGTCTATGCAGTTTCTCATGATCGGATTGTCGAGACTAGCCTCGGCTATTACATCAACCCGTTGATTTCCATGTTGTTAGGCGCCCTCTTCCTCAAGGAGAAATTGTCGCCAGCAATAAAAATTGCCTTTCTCTTAGCTGCAACAGGTGTTCTGATTTTAACGTTCTCTTTCGGTTCTCTGCCTTGGCTTGCTCTTGGGATGGCTTTCAGTTTTGCTTTTTACGGGCTAATTAAAAAAACCATTCGATTGGATGCCTTGCGGGGATTAGCCATCGAAACATTATTCGTTTTCCCGATCGCCATTGCCTATTATGTCTATTTAATGTCCATGGACCGGGTGGCCTTTTTGCACACTGGACTCACAACGGATGTGCTGTTGATCGCCAGTGGTTTAGTCACGGCTCTCCCATTGTTGCTGTTTGCTATCGGTGCTCCGTTAATCCCGCTGTACATGGTTGGATTCCTGCAATACATTGCTCCTTCGCTAATGCTGTTATTAGGGGTATTCGTATATGGAGAGGCTTTCGACGCAGTGGATATGATCTCTTTTTCTCTAATTTGGAGTGCATTGATTTTGTTTACTTCCTCGAAATTTATCGAGGCTCGGGGAATTCGAAAAGCGAACCGAAAAATTTCGGTTTAAATTTCCTTTTCCAATGAAACATTTACCAGTGTTTCCCGTATAGTAAGAGGTAGAAACCAAGGAGGGAATTGCATAAATGAATACGAAACGATGGATCGCATTAGTAGTGGCTGCAGCCGTATTGGGAATTTCATTGGTCATCAACTCAGCCTTCGCTTTTCTTCAAAGTGGATTTGGGGAAGGCATCGATGAATTGATGAACAGCACACAAACAGATTTCTCGGAAGTTGTGATTGAAGACGGAGATTTTGATGATCGAGTGGCAGTTTTACATGTAGATGGGGTTATTCAGGACACAGGTGAAGCATCCCCTTTGTTCGGAACAACTGGCTATAACCATTCATTCTTTATGGAACAATTGGAAAGTGTTAAAGAAGATCCGTCCGTTAAAGCAGTCGTGCTGACTGTGAATTCACCAGGCGGCGGAGTGGTAGAGTCAGCTGAAATTTATGACAAAATCACGGAAATTCAAGAAGAAACAGAAAAGCCATTCTACGTTTCAATGGGTGCAACTGCGGCGTCAGGCGGTTATTATATTGCCGCCCCAGCAGAAAAGATTTTTGTTAATGAAGAAACATTGACCGGATCAATCGGCGTAATCATGCAGAGCGTTAATTACGGGGAGCTTGCAGAACGTTATGGCGTGGATTTTGTCACCATTAAATCTGGTCCCTACAAAGACATTATGAGTCCTACCCGTGAAATGACAGAGGATGAACGTGCGCTTCTTCAAGACATGTTGAATGATTCGTATGAGTCTTTTGTTGATGTAATCGAAGAAGGCAGAGACATGACTGAAGCAGAAGTCAAAGCCGTTGCAGATGGACGTGTCATGAATGGCCGACAAGCTGTCGAAGCGAACTTGGCAGATGATTTCGGATTTGAAGAAGATGTCATCGAACAGGTAAAAGCCGATTTTGATTTGGGCAATGCGCAAGTATTCCAATACGGTGCTTCTGAGGGCTTAGGTTCACTCTTGTCGATGAAAGTGAGTTCTTTCTTCGGCAATGATATCGAGACACAGATGATTTCGAAATTGCTTACGGAATACAGTTCTCCTCGTATGATGTATCTATACGGTGATAAATAAGGAGGGGTCATGATGACAGACCATGAAATGAATGAAACAGCAGCAGAATCGAAAGTCGCAGAACAGCGTCCTGAAAAGACCGGTTATGAAGAAGTACTGTTCTACGAGCGAAAGCCTGCTGGATTTTGGGTAAGATTTTGGGCGTATCTAATTGACCTTCTCGTTGTAGCTGGACTCACTTCGATTCTAATCAAACCGGTATTTGCATTACTCGGTTTGCAAACAAGCGGTATACCTTGGTATGCACCTTATGCCATTTTATCGGCTGTCGTTTTTTACGGCTACTTTGTGTTAATGACCAAATTCTTCAGGCAAACTGTCGGAAAGATGATTATGGGAATCCGCGTCGTATCCTTGAAGTCTGATCATCTTTCCTGGACGACAATCTTGTTCCGCGAATGGATTGGGCGGTTTATTTCAGTGACCATTTTGCCGCTTTACTGGATTGTCGGCTTTACGCCATTGAAACAGGGATTACACGATTACTTTGCGGATACTACAGTGGTCCACGAAGAATCCTTCAGAAAAAACCGGCTGGTGAAGAAAAAGCGCACAGACGGTTCTGGGTTGCATGAGACCGAAGCCTTTTAGTATGATGGGGATACAATGAAAGGGAGGCGTTTTGATTGGTACAAATTACATTCAAGAAAAACCCTGTTACCTTACCCAATAAAGAAGTGAAAATTGGAGATCAGGCTCCTGACTTTACGGTTTTAGCCAATGATTTAAAACCGGTAACACTGCAGGACACAGCAGGATTGATTCGACTGGTAAGTGTGGTTCCTTCATTGGATACCGGTGTCTGTTCAGATCAGACGAAACGTTTCAGCGATGAAGCTGCTTCTTTGGGCGACAATGTAGCTGTGTTGACCATTTCAGCCGATTTACCGTTTGCGCAGAAGCGCTGGACGGAAATCAACAAAGTGGATGCTATTACTGCTTTGTCAGATCACCGTGATTTGTCTTTCGGTGAAGCATACGGGGTGACAATGCAGGAATTGCGTTTGCTGGCACGATCGATTTTCGTTATTGATAAAAACGACAAAATTGCATACGTAGAATATGTTCCTGAAGGAACAGATCATCCTGATTACGAAAAAGCATTGAAAGCAGTAAAAGAATTGACAAACTAATACTAGAAACCCACTCGGGAGAGTGGGTTTCCTTATTGAGGACGGCGAAAGTATGAATTCTACAATGGAAAAAACTTTTTATTTTATTGACAACCACACAACAAAGATCCAAAAAGAACAGGAAAATGCTTATTTGGAAAGCTTGTTGACTACTACTGAGAACTGGCTGGATGGCCTGATCAAACCGGAAGAAGGAGCGAGCAAGGAAGATATTCGCAAAGCACTTCAACTGGCTGTCTTGAAAGGGATGAAAGAGCATGTTCAGCCCCATCATCAAATGACTCCGGACGCCCTGGGGTTATTGGTCGGGTATTTGGTGGAATTGTTTGTCAAAAAAGAACAAGCAGTCATATTAGATCCGGCAGTCGGAACCGGTAATTTGCTGCTGACGGTCATGAATTATCTCGATGGAAGATTAACAGGAGCAGGGGTTGAACTAGATGACTTGCTGATCCGCCTGGCTTCAAATGCAGGAAATTTAGTGGAACAGCCGATCACCTTCTACTTGCAGGACGCCCTTCAGCCTTTATTGATCGATCCAGTGGACGTTGTCGTTTCGGATTTGCCAGTAGGGTATTATCCAGATGAAGAAACAGCTGTAACTTACGAATTGAAGGCGGATGAAGGTATGTCCTATGCACATCATTTGTTTATCGAACAATCATTAAAGCATACTGCTGATGGCGGTTATCTGTTTTTCATCGTTCCAAAAGCATTGTTTGAATCGGAACATGCGAGTCAGTTGCACAGTTTTCTGAAAAAATATGCTCACATCCAATCCGTTATGGAGTTGCCGGAGAGCCTGTTCAAGAACTCAGCTCATGCAAAAGGTATTTTGGTCTTGCAGAAAAAACAGGAAGGCATTAAAGCGCCGAAAGAAGTTTTATTGGCACGTGTTCCGAATATGTCGAAGCCGGAATCCATGTCTAAGTTCTTTTCGCAAGTTACTGGATGGTTTAAAGAAAACAAAGAATAGAACGGTCGATTTATGCTATACTAAGGCTATAGGAACGACCGAATATCTTATTTTTTGATGAAAAGAGGGATGCGCGATGACTGAATCAAACGAAGCGCCAAAAAAAGTCAGCCTTCAGGAAGCAGTAAAACGCCAATTGGAAGCCAAGAAAAACCTGGCTTCAGGCAAACAGGCTGGAGGCAATGCTTCATCTTCGACTAAAAAGATGAAAAGCCAGCAAACGAAAAAAGTCAGCAACAACCGACGCAAAATGGGGACGTAACGAACCATAAAATATGTGTTGAGCAGTATCTAGAAAAGAGGCAGCGGATTTTATATCCTGCCTCTTTTTTGTGTGCAAATTCGAGGGAAGTTTCTTGTGGCAAGCTGTGTATAATAGAGTTAATTGAATAAACAAACAATTGGGAGGAGGAGTAGACAAGATGCATTCATATGTAGAAGATGCTTATAACTCAAATGCTTTTCATGCGGATTGTTCCAATTGTTTTGGCCTGTGCTGTATTGCATTGGCCTTTGAAGCCTCTTCCGATTTTCCTGTCGACAAGGGGGCCGGTATTCCATGCAAAAATTTGAAGAATGATTTTTCCTGCGGCATTCACAAAAATTTAAACCTTTCAGGCTACACTGGCTGTACAGTATTCGATTGTTTAGGAGCGGGCCAAAAGGTTTCACAGCAAACATTCGGTGGCATCAGCTGGAAAGAACAGCCCCAATCAGCACTTAAGATGTTTCAGGTTCTGCCGGTGATGCAACAGCTGCACGAAATGCTGCTTTATTTGACTCAGGCTATTCAACGCGGTGTCGACGCACAGCTGGCACATGCACTGCGAAAAAGCAGAATGGCTATAGAAACGTTAACTTTAGCGTCGGCTGATGTGCTGTTGTCGGTAAATCTGCCTGAACATCGCAGACAGATCAACGAATTGCTGGTGCAAGTCAGCGACCAGGTCCGGCTCGAGTCAGGGCGTTTCAATAAAAATCAGGATCGAAAAAAAGGACCGAATTTTCAAGGGCAGGATTTGATAGGGAAAAAGTTTCGAGGAAGAGATATGAAAGGTTCCCTATTTAGAGGGGCTTATCTGATCGAAACAGATTTCAAAAATGCAGACTTGCGGAATTCGGATTTTATCGGTGCAGACTTGCGGAATACAGATTTAACGGGAGCCGATTTAAGAGGCAGTATTTTTCTGACGCAAATGCAATTGAATTCAGCACAAGGAGACTGTCGAACGAAATTGCCGGGAGTATTGGCGAAACCCGCTCATTGGCGAGCTGTAGGGTTATTGTAAAGATGATGGACAGTGATATAGGAGGAGGGCTCTGATGTATGCAGGATTTTGGCTTCGGTTAAAAGCTTTTGCCTTTGATTACCTGTTGATTTTCGGATATATGATGGTACTTCTGATTTTTTCTATTTTTCTGATGCCATCAATCCAGGGGTGGTTTCAAGTTTCCCAGCTTACAGCACAACTGGCTGGTTTTTTCCTGTTAACTTTGCCGATTTCATTGTATTTCATTTTTGCAGATTCAAGAATAGGAAAGCAGTCCTTTGGGAAGCGGAGAACAGCTATCCGTGTGGTTGATGAAAACAATCGTTCGATTTCTGCTGTTCGTGCGGTTTTCCGGACAGTCTTGAAATTTTTGCCGTGGGAGTTGTCTCATTTTATGGCTTATCGCATGATTTATTTAGGGACTGAAGAGATATTGCTGGTGGATTATTTAGTTGGGGGATCGGTTTATTTATTGATCTTTTTTTACATCTCTATGGCCATTTTTACAAAGAGCAAGCAGTCTGTTTATGACCGCTTAACGAAAACATATGTAATAAAATCAAATTTTCTCTAAAAAGTATTGACTTGCAGTGGAGAACTGGTAGAATCTATTTCAATATACTTTTAAGAACAGCTGTATAGGGCGGGCTGAAGAAATCGTTACGAGCAAAAAAATTCTTTTAAGAATGTTCAAAGCAGATTAAAAGTAGGATAAAGAATGTGTTCAACCAATAGTATTTTATTTATTTTATATATTACTCGATCGATGATTTAGTAGGCAATTTGTGCGCAGCAGCTAGAGACTGGATGGCAGGTGGGAATCCAGGCGGCATATTGGTTGAAATACACCATCAGTTAGGATCGGTTTGTAAAGAAGTGGATATTTTGTTCAGTCAAAATATCAAATTGGGTGGTAACGCGGAGGAAACCTTCGTCCCTTTATTGGGATGACAGGTTTTCTCTTTTTTTATAGAAAAGGAGAGTTCACTATGCACAACATCAAATCAGTCATCACCCCCAGGTTTTCAGAAGCTATTTTGTTAACTGCTATTATCTTAGTGTTGATCAGCGTCAGCATCATCAAGTTTGAGTCGGTTCCGCACATTCCGATTCTGCTGTCGATTCTGTTGCTGTTCGGCTATGGTTTACTGAAGAAAGTCTCTTACCGGACTTTGGAGAAAGGGCTGGTGGAAGGAGCGGGAGCAGGAATGAGCGCAGTCTTCCTGTTTTTCTTCATCGGCATGCTGATCAGCAGCTGGATGATCAGCGGCACGATTCCGACACTTATTTTTACTGGCTTCACGTTAATTTCTATGACATTTTTCTATGCTATCGTGTTTATTGTTACGTCATTGATCGGTTTGTCCATCGGCAGTTCTTTGACAACTGTCGCAACGATCGGCGTTGCCTTTATCGGCATGGCAACAGCGATGGACCTTTCGTTGGCCATAACGGCCGGAGCGATTGTGTCAGGTGCCTTTTTTGGTGACAAAATGTCACCGCTGTCGGATACCACAAATTTGTCTTCGACCATTGTCGGCGTGGATTTGTTCGAGCATATCCGCAATATGGGGTGGACGACTATCCCGGCATTTGCGATTACATTAATTTTGTTTGGCTTATTGTCTCCAGAGACTGCTGGCACGACTGTCCAAGATGTAGCGGTATTCAAGGAAGGTTTGTCTGCTACTGGTATGATCCATTGGTATGCCATCATTCCGCTGATTGTCCTGATCTTGCTGACTTTTATAAAAATACCGGCCTTGATGGCTTTGGCCATAAGCACGATGACGGCAATCCTTGTTTCTTTTTTTCATCAAAGTTCTACAGCTTCTGAGATTTTCTCGGTCCTGTTCAGCGGTTATGTTTCATCGACTGGCATTTCTGAAATCGATTCCCTGTTATCTCGCGGAGGAATGGAGAGCATGATGTTCACTGTTGCATTGGTGCTATTGGCACTCAGTATGGGAGGTCTATTATTCACATTGGGAATTGTGCAACGCCTGTTGTCAACAGTGGAGAGTTTGCTGAAAAAGGTTTCGTCTGTTATTGCTGCCTCTGCTTTGACGGCAATTGGCATTAACATTCTGATTGGCGAGCAATACTTGTCAATCTTGCTGACGGGACAAGCGTTTAAAGAGCCTTTCGATAAAGTAGGACTTGCCGGCAAAAACTTGAGCCGTGTCATGGAAGATGCTGGTACAGTCGTCAATCCACTCGTTCCTTGGAGTGTTTGTGGAATTTTTATTACTGGTGTTATCGGCGTTTCGACACTAGATTATCTGCCATTCGCATTCTTTTGCCTGTTGTCGCCGATATTGACTGTGCTATTCGGATTTACCGGTAAAACCTTGACTTATAAGCAAGAAAAATAATATTTTAGTGAGAAATAGGTGATTTTGTCTTCGCCTGTTTCTCAACTTGTATAGAGGAGATTTTAAAGGAAAGTCGAATACTATATTCAATGGATGTCAGTGCCGCCAAGCCTCGGAAAAAAACAGTCGAAGGAGTGGATAAAATGTTTCGTTCGATTTTATTAGCCGTAGACGGTTCGGAGAATTCCATACGGGCTGGCAAACAGGCTGCAAAACTCGCAGCCTTGATAAAAGAGGCGGAAGTGACCATGCTTTACGTTTCCGATTTCAATGAGGATAGCAACGAAGAAGTCCACGATGGGGGTTCCATGGAATTCGAATTGGCGCGAAAGAAAAAAATCCAACCTGTCAGAGAAACCTTGGAACGTGAGAATGTCTACTACAAGACTGAGGTTATGCATGGCCGTCCAGCACCGGTCATCATTGAAATGGCCAATGATGGAGATTTCGATCTGGTGGTGATCGGCAGCAGAGGATTAAACCCAATATCTGAGATGGTATTGGGCAGTGTCAGCCATAAAGTGGTCAATCAGGTGCGCTGTCCCGTTCTGGTCGTAAAATAAAAAAGACAGGTCATCAAGCGATTCTGATTGTGGATAAATAAAATACTCTATATAATAATCGGATTTCCAAAATAGTGGCTGGAGGAAATAGTGAATGGAAAAATGGCCGAATTGCCCTGAGTGCAGTTCAGAATATACCTATGAAGACGGCAACTTGCTAGTATGTCCAGAATGTGCGCATGAATGGAACCCGCTTGCCGAAACTGCGAATGCTGAGACTGAAATATTCATCAAAGATGCAAACGGTACAACGCTAAAAGATGGAGATGCAGTGACAATTATCAAGGACTTGAAAGTGAAAGGCAGTTCATCAATATTAAAGATTGGGACGAAAGTGAAAAGCATTCGATTAGTGGAAGGCGACCATGACATTGATTGTAAAATCGACGGATTTGGTCCAATGAAACTGAAATCTCAATTCGTTAAAAAAGCTTAACCAGAAAAGACCCCCTCCAAACTGATAAAAAAGTTTGGAGGGGGTTTGAATTTTTTAGGAACGGGTTGATAGATCAAACGCCGCGTTTATTGCCCCATACCAAAGTATGCAATTGCGGCAATACCTTGGCATCGTTCATGATTGGAGATTGCACATGATAATCGATTAATTGCTCGTACCTTTGCAGTAAATCGGCAACCAGCTGTGAGTCATCTGTTGTGGCCGTGTCTTCATTGCCGGTCTGCAAAAAAAACGGAACATTTGGGTAGCGCTGATGAAGCATTTCGGCGTAGGCAAAATCATTCCGGTCAAAAACAACGACTTTGAGGCTGACATTGGCATTTTTCAGATTCTCAATATACAAATCGAGCTTGGCAAAATCCGTCTTCATGCCAGAGCTTGGCGGTTTTGGCGATAAGGTGATGTCATCAATTTCCACAAGCCAGTCTTGCCAAATGGAAGCCTGCGTTTCAACAGCGACTTTCCAGCCTTGTTGATGACACAAATCAACCAGTTCGCCGATGCCTTTATGGAGGGCAGGGTTGCCGCCTGAGATAGTGACATGTGAGAAAGCCTTGCCGCCGATTTGAAGCAATTCCTCAACTATGTCTGCTGGCTGCTTGGAGATGCTCTTGCCAGTGCCGTCCCAAGTGAATTTGGAATCGCACCATGAACAGGAATAATCGCATCCAGCGGTGCGGACGAACATGGTTTTTTGGCCCATAACCATGCCTTCGCCTTGAATGGTCGGACCGAAGATTTCCATTACAGGAATTCTCATAACACGTCCTCCTTGCGCGGGCGGTATACAACATAGCTCGTCGGTGTTTCGCGGACAATGACCTGCAGGCAGTGGGGCCGGTTGCTTCTTGTGCTCAAGACGTTCTGAATCGATAGCCAAACCTGCTGAGCCAAAAGCTCAGTAGTTGGGAATTTATCAGCGAATTCAGGATGATCGTTCAAGACGCTATGGTCATATTTTTTATGAATTAGATCTTTTAACAATTTAAAGTCAATTAGGAAACCCGTCGCATCGAGTTCATTGCCGCCGATGGTGATATTGAGATGGTACGTATGGCCGTGCATCACCTGGCATTTGCCTGCATCTTCGCTTGGAATAAAATGCGCGGCGGAGAAATGCAGATCCTTATTTAGTTCAAATTGGAAGTCATGAGCGACCGTTGGATAAAATTGCTGCATCATTCTACAGCACCCGCCAGTTTTTTCGCCTTATAGCGTGCGAGACCTTCATTGCGTAAGAGGCAGGCGGGGCATTCGCCGCAACCAGTGCTTGGTATTCCGTTATAGCAAGTCAAGGTTTTTTCCTGTACGAAATCCAAGGCGCCCAATGTATCAGAAAGTTCCCAGACATCGGCTTTATCCAGCCACATTAAAGGGGTATGGATAATAAACTGCTTGTCCATCGCCAAGTTTAATGTAACGTTCAGTGAGCGGATAAAAGTATCGCGGCAATCAGGGTATCCGCTGAAATCAGTTTGGCTAACGCCGGTAATCAAATGGCGTGACCCGATGGCATCAGCATAGACTGCTGCAAAGGATAGAAACAGATGGTTTCTGCCTGGCACAAAAGTGGAAGGCAGAGCACCTTCTTCTGCCGTCACTTCAATATCATCCCGTGTTAACGCATTTGCGGATAATTGGTTGATGAGCGTCATATCCAGTACTTTAAAAGAAACGCCAAGTTCATCCGCGATTTTTCGGGCGCATTCGATTTCAGCCGAATGGCGCTGCCCGTAATCAAAAGTCACTGTTGCAACTTCCTTAAAGTTCTTGATTGCCCAAAAAAGGCAAGTGGTGCTGTCCTGGCCGCCGCTGAATACGACGACCGCTTTTTCGTTTTTCATCTGTAACACTCCTTAGTTTTTTAGAGAGGGAGTTTGCGAACCTCTTTTAACGAACAGGATTAATAATAACACATTGTGTGAAAACAGCAGTACTTGATCACATTCATTATAAATTTGAGCAACATAGAAACAGACAAGGTTTTTAAATCAAAAGAGAGCTTGTAACAGGCAATAGAATTACTGAAAGGTCTTGTAATTATCCAAAGCGGTGTACGTCTAATAAGCAATGGAGGTATGGAGATGAAAAAAATTGGCTTATTAATGCTGTTGTTGGCAGCAGCGTCCGCGTGCAACTCAGGAGGAACTTCCTTTAAGGCAAGCGATATTATTGAAAACAGACATGGCGAAGTTTCGAATGAAGAACGCTTATACCAGTTTTATGAAAATACCGTAAGCGGAGAAGCAGACGCGGTAAGAGTGACCACCTTCACGACAGAAGGAGACCCTACCTACCAGGACCTGTACTTTGACGGCAACAAGATTAAATCAGTGGAGGATTCTTCTGAAGATAAATATGGTTCCGGTGAAGTTGTGGAAAGGGAATGCAGTTCTATTTTGGTTTTGACATCCGAAAAGGAAATGGTCTATGTATTAGAAAGCTGTGACCCTGAATCTGAAGACCCTACCATTTTACACCTGCAAGAATAGAACAGAATGCGGCACTCACATTCCAGGTTCTCTTATGAATAATATTTCTGCAAAAGGGTATATTTGATAATAACGGAAACGGAAGGGGAGATATGGGATGAAAGCGATAGTCATTGACAACTATGGAGGAAAAGAGCAATTGAAGGAACGGGAAATGGAAAAACCGGCTATAAATGAGAACCAGGTGCTGGTAGAAATCCATGCCACTTCCATCAACCCGATAGACTGGAAACTTCGTGAAGGCTATTTAAAAGAAATGCTGCCATGGGAGTTTCCAATTATTTTAGGCTGGGATGCAGCAGGTGTAATTGCCGAAGTCGGCGCGAATGTAAAGCATTTCAGCGTAGGCGACCGGGTTTTTACAAGACCCGCTACAACGAGACAAGGAACATATGCAGAATTTGTTCCTGTGGAAGAGGAACTGCTTGCCCATATGCCAGAGGCCATGTCCTTTGAAGAAGGTGCGGCAATTCCGCTGACTGGATTAACTGCTTACCAATGTCTTGTCGACTTTGCAGAATTGAAAAAGGGAGACAAGGTGCTGATCCATGCTGGAGCCGGCGGAGTCGGCAGCATGGCTATTCAAATTGCCAACAGTATAGGTGCATATGTAGCAACAACGGCAAGTGACAAAAATGATGAACTGGTCAAGTCTTTGGGCGCCAACCGAGTCATTAATTACAGAGAAGAAGATTTCAGCGAACTGCTGGAAGATTTTGACGCGGTATTGGATACGATGGGTGGAGAAATTTTGGACAAAAGTTTCAAAGTCCTGAAAAAAGGCGGAAAACTGATTTCGATTGCCGGCCAGCCTTCTTCTGAGAAAGCCGAGCAGCATGAAGTGAAGGCGAGTGACTATTGGTTGGAGCCAAGCGGCGAACAACTACAGAAACTGGCTAACCTGTATGTTTCGGGGGAATTGAAACCTGAGATTGGCCACATATTCGAATTTACTGAGCAAGGATTAAAGGACGCTCATGAATTGAGTGAATCTCATCACGCCCGTGGGAAAATTGTCATTAAAGTAAAATCTTCTTAACATAGTAAAAAGCCTTTCACAGTTGGTGAAAGGCTTTTTTTATTTGATTTAAAAGTTTTCAGGTTTCCCTGATTTATCTTCTGAATAGTATTCTGTTGGCGCATCGTCCTGTGCTTCTTCTGTGCGCACGACTAATACGTCGCATTTTGCAGAACGGACAATATGTTCAGAAACACTGCCGATTAAGAAACGTTCAACAGCATTCAATCCGGTAGCTCCACAGATGATAAGATCCGCTTCCACTTTTTGTGCCAAATCTCTAGAAATCATCGTTTTTGGCGAACCATAGTCAACGACAATATTCACTTTTTCAACACCAGCTGCCAATGCTTCTTTTCTGTAGTCGTCCAATAAATCTTCAGCAAATTTCTGAGCGCGATCAGCGATAGAACGATCATAAGCTTCGATTGCAGCAAACGAACGGGTATCGATCACATTCACCAAATTTAAAGTGGCGTTGTTCCGTTTGGCGATGCCTACTGATTTTTTAAATGCCCATTCCGCTTCTTTGGAACCGTCTACTGCAACCAAAATCTGACTGTACTTTAATGTCATCCTACATTCCTCCTTTTGTCTCTAAATGTAACCATTCGCTATAAGTATAGGAGTTCCTGCTGAATTAAAGTGAATTTAAAGAATTTTTTGTCTAATTAATGACGACTATTTTCCTGCAAGTCTAAGTTGTTGCTAAGGAAGAAAGTACACAACAAAAGCAGAAACAATTGATTTCTGTTAAAATAGATAGTAATTTCAGATAATTCGTTTTACTAGTTATAGGATTACCCAATATGAAAATGGAGGGTTTTAAAATGCGGATTGGCGTGCCGACAGAAGTGAAAAACAACGAAAATCGGGTAGCGATGACTCCAGCGGGTGTGGTCAACTTAACACTTTATGGTCATGAAGTGTTTGTTCAAGAGGGTGCTGGACTGGGTTCCGGATTTGCAGATGAAGAATACAGTGCTGCTGGAGCCGAAATCGTAGCAACTGCAAAAGAAGCTTGGGCACAGGAAATGGTCTTGAAGGTCAAAGAACCTGAACCGCAAGAGTATGGTTATTTCCGAGAAGGTTTAATTCTTTTCACCTATCTGCACCTCGCTCCTGAAAAGGAGCTGACCCAGGCACTGCTGGATGCAAAAGTGACAGGCATCGCATACGAAACCGTACAATTGCCAAATAATTCGCTGCCTTTGCTGACTCCGATGAGCGAAGTGGCAGGAAGAATGTCTACGCAAATCGGCGCTCAGTTTCTGGAAAAGATACATGGAGGTGCTGGTGTGCTGCTTGGCGGGATTCCGGGAGTGGGACGCGGCAATGTAACCATCATCGGTGCTGGAGTGGCCGGGACCAATGCTGCTAAAGTCGCCATTGGAATGGGAGCCAATGTCACGATCCTCGATTTAAATCCGGATCGGCTGCGTCAATTGGATGATCTGTTCGGACAGGATGTACAGACCTTGATGTCCAATCCCTTAAATATTTCGGAGTCTGTGAAAAAAGCGGATCTGGTAATCGGAGCAGTGCTAATTCCTGGAGCGAAGGCACCTAAACTTGTGAAAGAAGAGATGATCAAGTCGATGAATCCGGGTTCGGTCGTAGTTGATATTGCTATTGATCAAGGCGGAATATTTGAAACCAGTGACCGTATTACGACACATGATGAGCCGACTTATGTGAAGCATGGAGTGGTTCATTATGCTGTAGCGAATATGCCAGGAGCTGTTCCAAGAACTTCGACCATCGGTTTGACAAACGTTACGGTGCCCTACGCAGTACAAATTGCCAACAAAGGCTTTGCACAAGCAGTTCTTGAAAATGAAGCCTTGAAAAAAGGAGTCAATACGTTAAATGGCCATGTCACCTATCAAGCGGTAGCTGCTGATCAAGGACTGGAATACAAATCAGTCGATGACATCTTGGGTTGATCAATAAAAAGCGGCATTGGAAAAAATCCGATGCCGCTTTTGCTATTAATTATGAACAATTTGGAGTTCTTTCGGGTATTTCGTCAATACCTCGTATCCGTTTTCTGTTACCGCCACATCGTCCTCAATCCGAACGCCCACTTTGCCGGGAACATAAATACCGGGTTCCAATGTAAAGACCATTCCTTTTTCCATCTTCATCGAATTGGCTCCGTGAATTGAAGGGAATTCATGAACGGAGATGCCAAGGCCATGGCCAAGACGGTGCGTGAAGTATTCGCCGTATCCTGCATCTGCAATCACTTTGCGTGAAATCTGATCCAGTTCAGCAGCTGTGACGCCGGGTTTAACTGCTTCAAGAGCAGCTGTTTCAGCCTGCAGAACGATATTGTATACTTTCTTCTGCTCTTCGCCAGGTTCGCCGAGCGCCAACGTACGGGTGATGTCCGAGCAATAGCCTTTATGGACCACACCAAGGTCGAACAAAACCAAATCGCCATTCTGCAATTTCCGGTCTCCGGTCTTGCCATGCGGCGAGGCCGCTTTGTCGCCTGTCAACACAGTCGTATCGAATGACATATGCGTAACGCCGCGTTTTTTCAAGGCGAGTTCAATTTCAGTCATCACTTCAATTTCAGTGATGCCTTCTTTAATGGTTTTGGCCGCAACTTCAATGGCGTAATCAGCCAATGCCGCAGCTTCACGCAAAATCTGCAGTTCCGCATCATCTTTTATAACACGCATCGAGTTCAGTTGATCATCCAATTGCACAATGTTCAAAGAGCCAAATAACGAAAGAATGGCGTCATAACGATCTACTGTCATATGGGCTTTTTCAATTGCCATGGTTTTTAATTCGATTCCGCGCGATTGAGCGGTATCGAATAAGATCTCCATGGAGTTTTGTGTATCTTCATGGCCGACGATTTCCCCGGACCATCCGGCATTTTTAGCATCCGGCATTTCCATTTTCGGACAGATCAGAAACGGCTCAGCTTCAGCGAATACCATTACACCCAATAGGCGCTCATGCGGATTGCTTTGGAAACCGCTGACATAAAAGATGTTAAAGGGATCTGTAATAAACGCCGCGTCGATCGATTGCTCCTTCAAATAATTCTGTAATTGCTTAATTTTAGTCATATGTATTCCTCCTCTACATGTGTAGCATATCAAAAATCAGGGTATAAAACAGCTATGCGAGTTGAACAACAGTAGTTAACTTTTAAAAATCATTGGAGGGGTTTTATGCACATCTCATATCATGGCCATTCAATCGTGAAAATCAAAACAGGTGAGCACACGATATTGATCGATCCATTCATTAATGGCAATGAAATGACGGATTTAAATGTTGCCGATGAAAAGCCAGATGTCATTCTTTTGACGCATGCCCATAATGATCATGTGGGAGATACGATTGAACTGGCGAAAAGAAACAATTGCCAGGTAATAGCTGTATTCGAATTGGCTAACTATTTGGAAAGTGTAGGAGTCAATGCTGTCGGTATGGGTTTGGGTGGCGCGAATGAATTTGACTTTGGTGTAGTGAAGTTCACTAAAGCTTTCCACAGTTCTTCTTTTACAACAGAAGAAGGCGAAGTGATTTATGGTGGAATGCCAGCTGGAATTCTTTTTAAAGCGGAAGGCAAAACGATTTATCATGCAGGTGATACCGAAGTGTTTGGAGATATGGAAATTTTAGGTGACCGCCATGATATCGATGTGGCGTTTGTGCCTATCGGTGATTTTTTCACAATGGGACCGGAAGACGCGGCGTATGCAGTCGAATTGCTGAAACCAAAAGTCGTCGTGCCGATCCATTACAATACCTTCCCACCGATCAAGCAGGATCCGGAACATTTCAAGTCGTTGGTTAAAGATACCGAGGTAAATATCCTTGAACCGGGTGGCAGCATCGAATTATAATAAGACCGACCCCCAAACAGTTTGAGCTGTTTGGGGGTTTTTGCTTGGAGGCTGACGTGCTGCGTGGCAATGAGCATCACTCAGCTGATTCGCCTGAAACCTCCTGCTCCTGCAGCACTGCTTGCCTGTCGGAACTGAACGGCCACCTCCACATTTCTAGTTGTCCAGTTGCGACGGGCTGCTCCTCGGGACGTAAGGCGCTCTGGCTATGCGGCTGAAGAAACACCGCTCAGCCAGAGCGTCTTACGCCTGTCGAAGCAGAACACCCGTCTCCACTTTTCTAACAATTATGCTACACTAGAAGATACAGGAAAGTAGAAAGAATGGGTGAAATCATGGTGACTAAACATGAACAGATATTGGATTATATTGAGACTTTATCCGTGGGTGAGAAAATTTCGGTAAGGCGTATTGCAAAAGACCTTCAGGTGAGTGAAGGCACCGCTTACCGGGCTATTAAAGAAGCGGAGACCAAACGGTTGGTGTCAACGATTGAACGTGTTGGAACCATCCGTATTGAGCGCAAGAAAAAAGAAAATATCGAACGTCTGACATATGCGGAAATTGTTAATATTGTTGATGGTCAAGTTCTCGGGGGCAGAGCTGGATTGCATAAATCCCTTAACAAATTTGTTATCGGGGCGATGCAATTGGAAGACATGATGCGTTATACGGAAGCGGGAAATTTATTGATTGTGGGCAACCGCTATAAAGCACATGAATATGCACTTCGTGCAGGGGCTGCTGTGCTGGTGACGGGTGGTTTTGAAGCGTCTGATCAAGTGAAGAAACTGGCTGATGAATTCGAACTTCCAGTCATTTCAACCAGTTACGATACTTTTACAGTCGCAACAATGATTAATCGGGCAATATACGATCAGCTGATCAAAAAAGAGATTCTGCTGATCGAAGATATTTTAATTCCGTTGGAGGTAACGGCGCATTTGAATCTAAAAGAACCGCTCAGCCGATATCATGAACTGAATGAAGAAACGACGCATGGTGGATTTCCGGTAGTTGATCATTCCAATAGACTGGTGGGCATTATCACATCTCGGGATGTCATCGGCCATCCATCTACGGAATTAGTGGAAAAAGTGATGACTAAAGATCCGATTACGGTTTCGATGCAAACGAGTGTAGCGGCTGCGGGTCATCGAATGATCTGGGAAGGCATCGATTTGCTGCCAGTCGCAGACGATCATGGTAAATTGAAGGGTGTCATCAGCAGGCAGGATGTACTAAAAGCAATACAAACTGCCCAAAGACAGCCGCAGCAGGGCGAAACAATCGATGATATCATCAAGAGCCAGCTCCATCAGCAAACAAGCGACAAATTAATCCTGGAGTTCCGTGTCACTCCTCAAATGACCAATGCGTATGGATCAATTTCCCATGGGGCATATACAATGATTTTGACTGAAGCAGCTGGAGCAGCGTTGAAGACGAAGAATCGGAAAGACAGTGTACTGGAAAATCTAACAATCTATTTTCTAAAACCGGTTCAGTTGGACGCCCTTGTATTCGTCAGACCAACCATTTTGGATATCAGCCGAAAATCAGCCAAAGTTGAAGTTGAAGTTGCTCTCGAAAACGAAATTGTCGGCAAGGCAATGCTGACTTTCCAACTATTGGACCGTTAAAGCAAAAATGATATTCGGCATAAAAAGGCAGCAGGTACTCTTAGTAAACAAGAGTACCTGCTGCCTGTACATTGCATTATCTTTTAAGGATTCAAATCTGCTTCTTCCTCAAGGAATGAGTGGTAATACCGCGAAGCTTTGTAATTGTAATAAATAAGCGCTACACCAAGTACAATGAAAATGGCTGAAATGATGTAGGTAACAGTAGACTGGTAAACGAACAGCTGATTAATGCCGAAAAAAGTAATAAAACTACCCAATGCTACGGATGCACGTGCAGCATACCATTTTTTTCTAATAGGCAAAACGCTGCGTGTGCGGAATTGCTTTGTTTTGTTATAAAAATAAATGACAAATGATACAATGATTAAAAATGCGAATATGAACATAGGGACCTCCTGAATTCCAAAACTCAATTTCATTGTACTGAGATTTGAGCAAAATTGCGAATGGATTTCCTTATAAATGGAGGAACTAAAAAATGAACAGTCAAATCATCGACACAATTAAGCAATACAGCACCATTATCATCCATCGTCATGTGCGGCCGGATCCAGATGCCTATGGTTCTCAGCTCGGTTTGAAATATCTTTTGGAGCAGAATTATCCTAAAAAGCGTATTTTAGCCGCCGGTACACATGATTACACGATGGACTTTCTGGATTTTCCGGACGCAGTGGAAGATGGGGATTTTGAGGGAGCCTTGGTCATTGTAACTGATACAGCCAACACTGAACGTGTTGACGATCAACGCTATAAAACAGGAGCAAAGCTTATCAAAATTGATCACCATCCCAACGATGATGCTTATGGTGATATTGTATCCGTCGATACAACTGCAAGTTCAGCTTCAGAGCTGGTTTACGAGCTTTATACATATGGACGTGAACACGAAAATTGGACCTTATCAGCAAAAGCGGCCCGTCTGCTATATGCTGGAATTATCGGAGATACTGGACGCTTTTTGTTCCCGAGTACGACTCAAAAGACGTTTGCGATTGCAGGCGAGCTAATCAAATACGATTTTGACCGCAATGCCTTGCATAATGGCATGTACGAAATGGATCGTAAGCTGTTGCACCTGCAAGGCTATATGTATCAGAATTTCAAAATGGATGAAAATGGTGCAGCTCATGTGAAGATCACAAAGGATATTTTGAAGGAATTTGATGTTACTGCAACCGACACTTCTTTGCTGGTCGGTTCACTTGGCAATGTCAAAGGCATGAAAGCCTGGGTCATCCTGATTGAAGAAGATGCCGAAATCCGGGTGCGTTTGCGTTCGAAAGGACCGATCATCAATACATTAGCAAAAGAATTCGGCGGCGGCGGACATCCGCTGGCATCTGGCGCAACGGCTTATTCGTGGCAGGAAGCTGATCAGGTAATCGCACGTCTCGCAGAAATTTGTTCAGCTGCAAACTAAGAAGGGAGTGGGTTGTCAATGGTTTATCCGCACATAAGCACATCGGCTGATTTGCTGAAAAGCACGGTGCGCCTTGACCAACTTTTCCCGTATTTAAAGGAACAGGGAGCCGTTTCAGCCGCAATCGTCAATACAAAATTATACGGCACCCTTCCGTTTTGGGAAGCGTGCCGCCGTGCCGGCATCCATGGGGTGGTCGGCCTTTCGGCTTTTATCGAATATGAAGAACAGCATTACCCGGTTGTGTTGTACGCCCAAACCAATAAAGGCTACGGCAATCTGCTGAAAATCTCCAGCGCGTTGTCCACACGGGACAAAGAGGCTATACCAGAACAATGGTTGAAGGCATATCAAGAAGGCCTCGTATGTGTCGTTCCAAACAAGGCCGAATGGCTGCTGACAGACCGCAGTCAAGTGGTGCAGTATGTAAAAGAGTTATTTGGTTCGGCTGTATACGGCAGCTTGGAACGTCCCGGTGGAATAAAATCCGAGCATGAATCAACATTTATGGATATTTGCGAAAGGATGAGGCTGCCTATTATCGCTTCTCAAGAATGCCGCTATCTCTTCCAGCAGGATGCTTTTGCTTATGAAGTCGCATCCGCCATCGGCCAGGGATTGAAGATGAATGATCCGGAAAGGCCGAAGCCTGAGCATACAAATGCTTATGTTCCCAGCAAACAGGAATTCGAGTCTTGGTTTGCAGATCATCCTGAATGGCTTCAGAGAACAGCTGAGATGCTCGAAAGCTGTCAGGTGACAATTCCGATGAACCGTCAGCTGCTTCCAATATTCCCATTGGATGAAAAGATCGATAAAGCGGATTTTATCGCGAAATTGTGTGAAACAGGACTGACGGAGCGGGTTCCGGGTTTTACTCAAATCTACCAGGAACGGCTGGATTATGAACTTTCAGTTATCGGAACGATGGGCTTTATCGATTACTTTCTGATAGTTGCGGATTTTATGAAATACGCCAGGGATCAAGATATTCTGACGGGTCCTGGACGCGGCTCATCGGCCAGCTCGCTGGTTGCCTATTCACTGAAGATCACCGATGTCGATCCTATTAAACACGGGCTGTTGTTTGAGCGTTTCTTGAATCCGGAGCGTGTAACACTGCCTGATATCGATATTGATTTTGCTGATCACAGACGCCATGAAGTGGTGGACTATGTGGCGAAAAAATACGGTGCTGTCCGGACGGCTCAAATCATTACATTCGGCACTTTATCCGCTAAAGCCGTTGCCCGGGATACTGCACGTGTTTTCGGTTTTGAAGCTGAAGAGCTTGAAGCGATTTCAAAGATGATTCCGAATCGAATAGGTACAACATTGCGGTCTGCTTTAAAAGAGTCTCCAGCATTAAATGATTGGATTGTAGAGCGTGAAGAACGCAAATCCTGGTTTAAGACAGCTATGAAACTTGAAGGTTTGCCAAGACATGCCTCGACGCATGCGGCAGGGGTGATTTTAAGTCCGTCGCCTTTGGTGGATCATGTACCGATTGAAAAAGGCAGTGAAGGCATTTATTTGACGCAATGGCCCATGCAGGAGTTGGAAGCAATCGGCTTATTGAAGATGGATTTTCTGGGCTTGCGGAATTTAACCATTCTCGAACAGATTCGCAATCTCATTTACTGGGATACCAAAAAGCGGATCGATTACCGCAGTATTTCACTTGACGATGCAGAAACCTATAAATTGTTGGCTTCGGGGGATACGACCGGCGTCTTCCAATTGGAATCCGACGGCATGCGCCGGGCGCTCCAGCAGATCAAACCGACGGCTTTTGGTGACATTGTTGCGGTCAATGCCTTGTTCCGGCCGGGTCCGATGGAATTCATCCCTTTATATGCGAGACGGAAACATAAGCAAGAGGCTGTAAAATATGTCCATCCAATTCTGGAACCGATATTAAGTGAAACATACGGCGTCATCGTCTACCAAGAACAGATTATGCACATTGCATCGGCAATGGCTGGATTTTCACTTGGCGAAGCAGATTTATTGCGGCGTGCAGTCAGCAAGAAGAAACGTGAAATTTTAGATGAAGAACGCGAGCATTTTTCCAGAGGCGCGAAAGCTAAAGGCTTCACTGAAGCAGAAGCGGCGGAAGTTTATGATTTAATTGTACGTTTTGCAGATTACGGTTTTCCAAAAAGCCATGCCTCCGCTTACAGCATCATCTCTTATCAATTGAGCTATATGAAAACTCATTATCCGGTCTATTTCTATACCGGTTTATTGACCAACAGCGCTGGAAACGCCGAAAAGACCAAACAGCTGCTGCAAGAAATCAAGGATAAGAAGATTCCGCTGCTGCCTCCTTCTATCCAAAAAAGCCGTCATACGTTTTCTGTAGAAGGTGGACAGATTCGAATTGGCCTGAATGCAGTAAAAGGGGTCCCAGGGTCGACGATCAAAGCATTGCTTGCTGCGCGAGAAGAAGGGCCATTCAGCAGCCTGTTCAATATTGCCGAAAGGATTTCAGCTTTGCATTTTAACCGGAAATCGTTTGAGCCGCTGATTAAAGCAGGGGCCCTTGATGATTTTGGTTATAACCGGGGAATTATACTAGCGTCACTTGATAGTGCAATTAAACACGCTGAACTGGTTAAGCCGAATGAAGATCCCGGCCTGTTTGATGATATGGGGTCAAGTTTCATGAAGCCAAAATACACCAAAGCTTCAGAGCTGCCTGAAAATCTTAAGCTCGACTACGAAAAAGAGGTGCTTGGTTTTTACTTATCGAAACACCCGGTTGAACGAGCTAAAGAAAATCGCCAGAAATCTTATGATGAGCTGAAAATGCTGAAAACCAAACGTGACCGCGAATCGGTAAAAGTTTTGGGCATGGTAGAGGACATCAAACGGATCCGCACAAAAAAAGGTGACGCGATGGCATTTCTTACTTTAATGGATGAAACGGGACCGGCTTCTGTAACTTTGTTCCCTGTGGAATATGCTAAATACAACTTGCTGTTGGAACCTCATGCAATCCTGGAAATTCAGGGCGTAGTTGAAAATCGCAACCAAAAAACAGCCATTATTTGCAAGAGTATAGAAACTTGACTGCTTTTCTAAAAGAAAAGCAGTTTTTTCTTTACGTAGCACTGTTTTTTTTGTAAGGTATAGGATATGAGTGGCCAGACCACTTTCAAAAAAATGGGAACTGAGGAACCGTCATGAATCAATCGAAACGATATTTAGATATAGTACGGGACATTCGAGACATGATTCGGCATGAAAATATCAAGCCGGGCGACCGCATACCATCTGAAAGGGAATTGGCTGAAACGATGCAGGTTGGCCGTTCAACGTTACGGGAAGCTCTTCGCAGCCTGGAATTGTTGGGGCTGATCGAAACGCGCAGAGGAGAAGGCACTTTTTTGTCTGACCACAGAAATCATAAATTGGTTGAAGTGTTGTCTACTTTTGTTTTACAGGACAACCAATCACATGAGGATGTCTGGGAGACGCGTTTGCTTCATGAAGTGGCTGCGATACAAGCAATTTGCCAGAATGAAGCAGCCAGCCAAATGCGGGTGTGGGAAAGTTTACGGCTGCGTCTTAAAGATGAAAGCTTTATGCGTGAGGATTTTGTTCGTGAATTGATGGTGTTATCCGGCAACCGGTTGTCATTGAAAATCTGGTTTTTATTGAAGCAATACAGCGGAGATCCATACAGTGGAACTGTTTCTTTTGATGAAATTGACCGTATGAACAATATATTGACAGCAATCGAGCAACAAGATTCAGAGACAGCCGTTCGCGAGTTTAAGGCGTGGAGTGAATGGCTACAAAAGGAGAGAATACGCAATGGCAATGATTCGTGATATTTTTAAACGCAATAAAGACAGCAAAGAAACAACGATGCCTTCGAAATCCGCAAAAGATGTTCCTGAGGGATTGATGACCAAATGTCCTTCCTGCAAAGAAATCACCCTAACCAAGGATTTGAATAAAAATGATAAAGTTTGTCCGAAATGCGATCATCATTTTAAAATGACCGCTTACGAGCGTATAGATAGCCTATTAGATCCGGGAAGCTTTGAATCAATGGATGACCATTTGAAATCGGAAAATCCACTCGGTTTCCCAGGCTATACGGAAAAAGTACAAGCAGATAGTGAAAAAACCGGCTTGAATGAAGCAGTTTTGACAGGGGCAGGTAAATTACAGGGGCAAGATATCGTTTTGGCAGTGATGGACTCCCACTTCCGGATGGGTTCAATGGGGTCAGTTGTAGGCGAGAAAATTACCCGTGCCATTGAAGTGGCTACAGATCGCAAATTGCCATTTATCATTTTTACAGCCAGTGGCGGGGCACGTATGCAAGAAGGCGTATTGTCTCTCATGCAGATGGCTAAAACCAGTGTAGCGTTAAAGCGCCATAGCAATGAAGGGTTGCTTTTCGTATCGGTATTAACGCATCCGACGACAGGCGGTGTATCGGCGAGTTTCGCATCGGTGGGCGACATCAATATCGCCGAACCGAAAGCCTTGATCGGTTTCGCTGGACGCCGTGTTATCGAACAGACAGTCCGTGAGAAGTTGCCGGAAGATTTCCAGACGGCGGAATTTTTATTAGATCATGGACAATTGGATGCGGTCGTGCACCGTACATCCATGCAAAAAACATTGGCGACTATCGTGCGTCTTCATACGAAAGGAGCTGTGGCAAATGGCTAAGAAAAATGGAAAAAAATCAATGCCTTTTGAAGAACCGCTCATCCAGCTCCGAGCGAAAATCTCAGAGCTGAAGGAATATACGACAAATGCCGAAGTAGACTTAAGTTCAGAAATCAAGTCTCTGGAAGACCGCTTTTCTAAACTCGAAGAAGAAATTTATGAAAACATGAAACCATGGGATCGTGTACAAGTGGCCCGCCATCCTGAACGGCCGACCACTTTGGATTACATACCATTGATTTTCAATGATTTTATTGAATTGCATGGAGATCGCCTATACGGGGACGATGCAGCAATTGTTAGCGGAATCGGTTCTTTCCACGGGCAGCCGGTTACAATTATCGGTCACCAGCGCGGCAAGGACACAAAAGAAAATGTGCGGCGCAATTTCGGTATGCCGCATCCTGAAGGCTACCGGAAAGCATTGCGCTTGATGAAGCAGGCTGAAAAATTCAATCGTCCGATCATCTGTCTAATCGATACGAAGGGTGCTTATCCAGGAAAAGCCGCGGAAGAACGTGGACAAAGCGAAGCGATTGCGCGCAATCTTGTGGAAATGGCTGGACTTGAAGTCCCTGTCTTGTCCATTGTCATTGGAGAAGGCGGAAGCGGCGGAGCGTTGGCGCTTGGCGTCGGCAATCAGATTTTAATGCTGGAAAATTCAACGTTCTCGGTCATTTCCCCGGAAGGTGCAGCTTCTATTCTTTGGAAAGATTCAGCCCTTGCGCAAACAGCGGCCGAAGCGATGAAAATCACCGCTCCCGACCTGTTGGAAATGAAAATAATTGAACATATGATTCCCGAGGTGCGTGGCGGAGCCCATCACGATCCGCAAAAGCAGGCAGCCATCATTTCAGAAGCAATCAGACGCTCTCTGGAAGAATTGAATGGCATGTCAGGCGAAGAGTTGATCAAACAGCGCTACAACAAATTCAAATCAATCGGTGTTTTCAGCGAGTAATGGAGAACTGCCTCGGCGGTTCTTTTTGTTTCCCCTAAAATAAAGCAGCCAGGCGTGCGCAACAAAATCTTAACACGCACAATCACTATTCAGGACTGACAGTAGCGCCTTGTCGTGGTAAGGTAAACAGAGTAAATGGACTGCAGGAGGTATATTATGAAGAAAATTGGCGTATTGACAAGTGGAGGAGATTCACCAGGCATGAACGCGGCTGTACGCGCTGTTGTGCGGAAAGGAATTTTCCACGGCATTGAAGTGGCTGGCGTTTATTCCGGCTACCAAGGATTGATTGAAGGCAATATTAAAACACTCGAAGCAGGAGATGTCGGCGACATCATCCAGCGCGGAGGCACAAAGCTGTATTCAGCGCGTTGCGAAGAGTTCCGGACAAATGAAGGTCAATTAAAAGCGATAGAACAAATGAAAAAACAAGGTCTTGAAGGATTAGTGGTAATCGGCGGAGATGGTTCATACCGTGGAGCTATGGCTTTGACTGAAAAAGGGTTTCCATGTATCGGCGTTCCGGGAACCATTGATAACGATATTCCAGGAACTGATTATACAATCGGATTCGATACGGCGTTGAATACAGTAATTGAAGCGATCGACAAAATTCGCGATACAGCAACCAGTCATGAACGGACGTTCATTGTGGAAGTAATGGGGCGCGATGCTGGTGATTTGGCGTTATGGGCTGGACTAGCCGGAGGAGCAGAAACCATTCTGATTCCTGAAGAGACTTATGACATTGATGATATGGTTGTTCGTCTGCAAAAAGGGCGCGACCGCGGCAAGCGCCATAGTATTATCATCGTGGCAGAAGGGGTAATGGGCGGCAATGAGCTGGCCGAACTTATTAAAGAAAAGGCAGATATTGAAACGCGTGTTTCAGTACTGGGCCATATTCAGCGTGGAGGATCACCGACAGCGCGGGATCGCGTGTTAGGCAGCTTATTTGGCGCACGAGCAGTAGAGGTTTTACTTGAAGGTGTCGGAGGCCGAGCTATTGGCATGAAGAATCATCAGGTGGTAGACTATGATATGACAGAGGCATTCACTGCAGAGCATAATGCTGATATGAGTTTGTATACTTTATCTAAAGAATTAGCAATTTAATAAAGTAAATGGAGTGAGTTTATTGAGAAAAACGAAAATTGTTTGTACAATCGGACCTGCAAGTGAATCGCCAGAATTATTGGAAAGCCTAATTGAAGCAGGAATGAATGTAGCCCGCTTAAACTTTTCGCATGGTGATCACGAAGAACATGCTTTACGCATTAAACGAATACGTGAAGCGGCTGAAAAAGCCGGTAAAATTGTCGGCATCCTGCTGGATACAAAAGGTCCGGAAATCCGCACCCATCGAATGGAAAATGATTCGATTGAATTGGTGACAGGCCAAAAAATTGAGATTTCCATGTCAGAAGTGCTCGGGACTGCCGAGAGATTTTCGATTACTTATGAACAATTAATTGAAGATGTTGATACAGGATCGATCATTCTATTGGACGATGGTTTGATTGAATTACGTGTTGAGAGCTTGGACAAGGAAAATGGCCTCATTCATACGATAGTTGAGAATGCTGGTACACTTAAAACAAAAAAAGGCGTTAATGTTCCAGGAGTTTCGGTTCAATTGCCGGGAATCACTGAAAAAGATGCGCAGGACATTTTATTCGGCATCGAACAAAACGTAGATTTTGTAGCGGCTTCATTTGTCAGAAGAAGTTCTGATGTGATGGAAATCCGTGGCTTGCTTGAAAAGAACGGTGGCTCGCATATTCAAATCATCCCGAAAATCGAAAACCAAGAAGGCGTGGACAATATTGATGAAATCATCCTGGTTTCTGATGGCCTAATGGTCGCGCGTGGAGATTTAGGGGTAGAAATTCCGGCCGAAGAAGTGCCATTGGTTCAGAAATCATTAATTGAAAAATGCAACAGTGCTGGCAAACCGGTCATTACGGCTACACAGATGCTGGATTCCATGCAGCGCAACCCACGTCCGACACGTGCAGAAGCAAGTGATGTCGCCAATGCCATCTTTGATGGCACAGATGCCATTATGCTATCGGGTGAAACGGCTGCCGGGCTTTATCCAATCGAATCCGTTGAAACGATGCACCGCATTGCGGAAAAAACAGAATCTGCACTGAACTATAAGCAGATCGTTTCAACCAGAAGAAAAGAAAAAGAATCGAATATGACAGAAGCAATTGGCCAGGCAGTTGCCTATACGGCTTTGAATTTGAAAGTTCAGGCGATCATTGCACCAACTGAAAGTGGCACAACTGCTAAAATGATTTCCAAGTACCGTCCGGGAGCACCGATTATTGCCGTGACTTCTTCAGACAGACCAGCACGTAAGCTGTCATTAGTTTGGGGCGTTCAGCCAATCGTTGGGACCTCCGTGGAATCGACGGATGAATTGCTGGAAAAAGCAGTGGATGAAAGCTTGAAGCACGGCTATGTCAAACACGGCGACCTCGTTGTCATTACTGCAGGCGTTCCAGTGGGACAAGCCGGTTCGACAAATCTGATGAAAGTGCATGTCATTGGCGATATTCTGGCAAAAGGCCAAGGAATTGGCAAAACAGTCGCTTTCGGTGAAACAGTCGTTGTCAGAAATGCAGAAGAAGCGATGGCAGTCGATGTAGAAGGCAAAATCATTGTAACCATCGGAACAGATCGGGATATGATGCCAGCCATCAATAAATGTGCAGGAATCATTACGGAAGAAGGCGGTTTGACAAGCCATGCGGCAGTAGTCGGTTTGAGTCTTGGAATTCCAGTCATCGTTGGTGTCCAAGAAGCAACTTCACTTATTAAGAATAGCTACGACATTACAATGGATGCAGAATCAGGCATTGTTTATCATGGCCACGCCAGTGTCCTGTAAAAAACAATACGGAGGTCGGTCAAAATGATGAAGTGGATTTTCCTGGCATTAATTATTGTACCGTCTCTTGAATTGGCTTTGCTGATTTGGGCAGGGGGCAAGCTTGGGTTCTTTGTCACAATGGCAATCATTGTGACAACGGGCTTGCTCGGAGCTTTTCTCGCTAAGAAACAAGGCGTAAAAGCGTTAAAAGATATTCAAGCGGGGATGAACAGTTTTCAAGCTCCAGGAGATCAATTGCTGAATGCGGCATTCATATTAGTCGGTGGTGTTTTGCTGCTGACGCCGGGCTTTATCTCTGATGCAGTAGGGTTTACGATGCTTTTTAGCCCGACTCAGAAGATGTATAAGCCATTCATTTACCGATTGATCCATAAAAAGATGAAAAATACCCGGGTTATCGTTGGATAATGCCGGGTATTTCCCTCGTTTTTTTAAGGAATTTCAATTTCTATAAGCGTTTCCATTCACAAATTCTACAAAGTTGATTATAATAGCTAAGTAAGGAAATTATATCCGAAGTTCATAAACGCAGATGAGACATCATTCTGCATTTTTTTTTGGAATGATGAAATAGACTGAAGAAGGAGCGATTTAAATGACATCGTCAAAAGGTTTAGAAGGGGTAGTAGCAACCCAATCCGCCATCAGCTCGATCATTGATGACACACTTACATACGTTGGCTATGATATTGATGACTTGGCCGTAAACGCAAGCTTCGAAGAAGTGATTTACCTGCTATGGCACCAGCGCTTGCCGAAAGCGGACGAGCTGGCAGAACTGAAGCAGCAGCTGGCTGACAACATGGCTGTTCCACAGGCCGTATTGGATCATTTCAAAACATACGACATCAAGAATGTCCACCCGATGGCGGCACTCCGCACAGCGGTTTCCATGCTCGGCTTGTTCGATGAAGAAGCAGAAGTGATGAACCCGGAAGCGAATTACAACAAAGCCATCAAAATCCAAGCGAAGATTTCGACGCTGGTGACGGCCTTCGGCCGCATCCGCAACGGCCAGGAGCCGGTTGCCCCGAAAACCGACTTGAGCTTCGCGGCCAACTTCCTGTACATGCTGTCTGGCGAACTGCCGGAAGCGATCGAAGAGGAAGCGTTCAACAAAGCATTGGTGCTTCACGCCGACCACGAATTGAACGCTTCGACGTTCACGGCTCGTGTGGCAGTGGCAACTTTGTCTGACGTCTATTCCGGTGTTACGGCAGCCATCGGCGCTTTGAAAGGCCCGCTTCACGGCGGCGCCAACGAACAAGTGATGAAGATGCTAACGGAAATCGGCTCAGTCGACAACGTGGAAAAAGTCATCACAGAAAAATTGGCGAACAAAGAAAAAATCATGGGCTTCGGCCACCGTGTCTACCGCAAGGGCGACCCGCGTGCGAAGCATTTGCGCGACATGTCCCAGAAATTGACGAAGATCCGCGGTGAAGAAAAATGGTACGAGATGTCGGTGAAGATCGACGAAATCGTCACAGGCCAGAAAAACCTGCCGCCGAACGTGGATTTCTATTCCGCATCTGTATACCACAGCCTGAACATCGAGCATGACTTGTTCACGCCGATTTTCGCGGTATCCCGTACATCGGGCTGGCTGGCGCATATCCTCGAGCAGTACGCAGACAACCGCTTGATCCGTCCGCGTGCGGATTATATCGGACCGGGCATGCAGACTTACGTGCCGGTTGAAGAAAGATAAACATCTTTAACAATTATTACGATAAAAAAATCTAACTTATAGGGCTAGCACACTGTGCAGCCCTATGACTTTGACCATAGGAGGAAATTAGACATGACTAACGGCGAAAAAATTTCAGTAGAAAACGGTGTCTTGAACGTTCCAAACAATGCAGTAATTCCTTACATTATCGGTGACGGTACAGGACCAGATATCTGGAATGCAGCTTCACGCGTTTTAGAAGAAGCAGTTACTAAAGCTTATAACGGTGAAAAATCAATCGTCTGGAAAGAAGTTCTTGCAGGACAAAAAGCATTTGACGAAACTGGAGAATGGCTTCCTGAAGAAACTCTTGAAGTAATCCGTGAATACTTGATTGCAATCAAAGGCCCTTTAACAACTCCAATCGGCGGCGGTATCCGTTCATTGAACGTAGCACTTCGCCAGGAACTTGATTTGTACACATGCTTGCGTCCAGTTCGTTACTTCGATGGCGTACCTTCACCGGTAAAACGTCCTGAAGATACGGATATGGTCATCTTCCGTGAAAACACAGAGGATATCTATGCTGGTATCGAATACGCTAATGGTTCTGATGAAGTGAAGAAATTAATCTCATTCCTACAAGATGAAATGGCTGTTAAAAACATCCGCTTCCCTGAATCTTCAGGTATCGGCATCAAACCGATTTCAGAAGAAGGAACAAAACGTTTAGTTCGTGCTGCAATCAACTATGCAATTACTGAAGGCCGCGAATCATTAACGCTTGTTCATAAAGGGAACATCATGAAGTTCACTGAAGGAGCTTTCAAAAACTGGGGCTATGAAGTGGCTGAGCAAGAGTTCGGCGATAAAGTATTCACATGGAACGAATACGACGCTATCAAAGATGAAAAAGGTACTGACGCTGCGAACAAAGCACAAGAAGATGCGCTTGCTTCAGGCAAAATCCTTGTGAAAGATTCAATCGCTGATATCTTCCTTCAGCAAATCCTTACACGTCCAAGCGAGTTCGATGTTGTAGCAACAATGAACTTGAACGGAGACTACATCTCTGACGCTTTGGCTGCTCAAGTAGGCGGAATTGGTATCGCTCCTGGAGCGAACATCAACTACGATACTGGACATGCGATTTTCGAAGCAACTCACGGTACAGCACCTAAATATGCTGGCCTTGATAAAGTGAATCCTTCTTCTGTCATCCTTTCAGGCGTATTGATGCTTGAACACCTTGGATGGGGAGAAGCTGCTAAATTGATCACAAACTCTATGGAGAAAACAATCGCTTCTAAAGTTGTAACTTATGACTTTGCACGTCTAATGGATGGCGCTACAGAAGTGAAATGCTCTGAGTTTGCTGATGAATTGATCAAAAACCTATAAAAGTAAAAGAGAGGGAGGGGAATTTTTCCCTCCTTTTTTGTATTAATTATTAGTAGAATCCGAGCTTTTTATATGACTTTTAATGAAAATCATCTATTAAAAAAGGAGAGATATTTCATGACATTCAAACGTAAAAAGATTTCAGTGATTGGTTCAGGCTTTACAGGAGCGACGACAGCTTTCTTATTGGCGCAAAAAGAATTGGGCGACGTCGTTTTAGTGGATATTCCGCCAATGGAAAATCCGGCAAAAGGGAAAGCACTGGATATGACAGAAGCTAGTCCTGTTCAAGGGTTTGATGCTCGAGTCTCTGGTACATCAAATTACGAAGATACCAAAGACTCCGATTTAGTCATCATTACAGCAGGAATTGCGCGTAAACCGGGTATGAGCCGAGATGACCTGGTTCAAACCAATCAGAAAGTCATGAAGGCTGTTACAGCGGATATTGTGAAATACTCTCCTGATACGACGATCATTGTCTTGACGAATCCGGTTGATGCGATGACTTATACCGTCTTCCAGGCCTCCGGATTTCCAAAAGAACGCGTTATCGGACAATCCGGTGTACTCGACTCTGCCCGTTTCCGGACTTTTGTGGCGGAAGAGTTGAATGTATCGGTTAAAGATGTCACTGGATTCGTTCTTGGCGGCCATGGTGATGATATGGTGCCGCTCGTGCGTTATTCCTATGCAGGCGGTATTCCATTGGAAAAAATGATTTCCAAAGAACGGTTGGAAGAAATTGTAATGCGTACACGCAAAGGCGGAGCAGAAATCGTCAACCTTCTTGGAAATGGTTCAGCTTATTACGCGCCGGCTGCATCTCTGGTCGAGATGGCGGAAGCGATTATTAAAGATCAGCGCCGAATTTTGCCATCCATTGCTTATCTTGAAGGCGAGTATGGTTTAGATGGAATTTATTTGGGTGTACCGACTATACTGGGCGCTGGCGGCATCGAAAAAATCATTGAAATAGATTTAAATGAAGAAGAGGAAGCTTTGTTAAACAAATCGGCCGATTCAGTGAAAGCTGTAATGAAAGTATTGGCATAATCTATGATCTGCACAGAAGACGGGCGGGGATAATTCCCTGCCCTTTTTTTAGCCTATTGCCTTTTTAAAAGATTGCATTCGTTGTTGCTGTTTTTCCTGATACCTTAGGCGCTTGCACTTTCATTGGCTAAATTGATACTATAGGAGTATCAAGAAAATGGAGGGATGTTGTTTGTTGCTTGGGAAAAAGCGAAAATTAGGCCGGCGAGTGGAAGAGATCAAAATCGGCGAGAAACTAAAGCTGACAGAAAAGATTGAAGACAAAGATCTTCTGATCTATCTGGGTTTGACAAATGACAGCAACCCGCTGTATATTCAACACGATTTCGCTTCACAGACTTCTTTTGAAAAGCCTGTCGTACCGAACATCATGTTGACAGGCATTCTGACCTCGGCGGTGTCCAAGTATATACCGGGTCCTGGATCTTATATTACCAGCCAGCAGCTGACTTTCTTAAAACCTGTCTATCATTACGCGACCATCGATTTTTTATTGGAAGTCGTTGAAGTGGATATTAAGCATAATGAAGTAATCGTCCAGGTTGAAGGAATCGATGAAAAGGGTGAAATCGCGATACAAGGACAAATTACTGCAAACCCGCCGCAAATAGTAGAACAGATAACAACTCATACAACAGATAATGTCTAACGCGGTTTGAGATGGGGGTTTCAAACTGAGTGTGGAGGATGTAAAATGCCGAAGAAAATACTGATAATTGAAGATGAACATTCAATTGCGACCTTACTGTCCTATAATCTTGTTCAGGCCGGTTTTGAAACCATTATTGCAAATGACGGAAAACAGGGCTATGAATTGGCCCTCAGTGAAAATCCATCGTTGATTGTCTTGGATCTCATGCTGCCGTCGATGGACGGAGTGGAGGTTTGCAAATCGCTGCGCCAGCAAAAAATCAATACACCGATTATTATGCTGACGGCCAAAGGCGATGAGTTTGATAAGGTATTGGGGCTGGAGTTGGGAGCGGATGATTACATGACTAAGCCCTTCAGCCCCAGAGAAGTTGTAGCCCGTATAAAAGCTGTATTGAGAAGAGCCACTAATGTTCCAACGGCCACACCAGATTCTTCTACACCAATTTCTCTCGGCCAATTGGATGTCTATCCCGATCGATTTGAAGTTTTCCTTAATAAAGAACAGCTGGAATTTACACCAAAGGAATTTGAGCTGCTGGTGTATTTGATGGAAAACAAAAATCGGGTATTGACGCGTGATCAGTTGCTGAGTGCTGTATGGAAATATGATTTTGCAGGAGATACACGGATTGTTGATGTCCATATTAGTCATTTGCGCGATAAAATAGAAGAAAATAGCCGCAAGCCGACCTTTATTAAAACGATTCGGGGATTAGGCTATAAATTCGAGGAGCCGAAAAGTTCATGAAATCTTTTAGGCATCGCCTGCTTACCACGCTGCTGGTGTGGATCGGAATGATGCTGACTGGCTTATTCATTGTTGTGCTCCAGCTGATGCCCATCTATGAAAATGCCGAGGACAAGTCAGATATTTGGCTGATTTTGTTAGTCACATTTGCAGTTGCATTGCTTTTTTCAGCCATAATTGGCAGCCGGATCATTGAAGTGAATATTAAGCCGATTGAAAATGCCACAGAGACAGCTATGGAACTGCTAAAAGGCAATTACCGAGCACGTGCATCTGAATCCAATGCGCAGGGCAGTGTCGAATTGAGCAGGACCATCAACGTCTTGGCCCGAAATCTGCAGGAAATTACTGCAGTCAGGGTTATGGAACAAGAACGGCTGAAAACCCTGATTGAAAATATGGGCAGTGCGCTAATCATGATTGATCGGCAAGGTGCAGTTTCGCTAGTCAATAAACCTTTTCTGGAAGAATTCGACTTGGCTCCTGAAGCCGTAATGGGCAAGTTTTACAAAGAAATTCAAGTGCCTTATGAAGTGGAAGATTTTATCGAGAATGTTTTCATGACAGAAACGCATTCGCGCGCACAAATTGAATTTGTATCAGGCTTAAAAATCAAAAATCTCAATATCTACGGCGCACCTGTCATTGGAGAGCACCAGCGCTGGCTCGGAATCGTTATTGTGTTTCATGACATTACAGAGTTAAAAAGGCTGGAGCAGATCCGCAAAGATTTCGTGGCCAATGTTTCCCATGAGCTTCGGACACCGGTTACGTCCATAAAAGGTTTTTCAGAAACTTTGCTTGATGGTGCTTATGAAGATACCGAGACCTTACTGACGTTTTTGGGTATTATCCATACGGAAAGCAATCGGCTGGAGATGCTTATCAACGACCTGCTTGACCTTTCAAAAGTTGAACAAAGTGGTTTTGAAGTAAACGCGCAGCCGACAGATATGAAAGCTGTCATAAAAAGAGCGGTAGAAATGATACAGCCGAAAATCAATGAAAAATCCATTCAATTGAATTTAGAGATTAAGCCGGTGACTGTTTTAGGAGACTACAACCGCTTGATCCAGGTAATTATGAATCTCTTGATTAATGCCGTTACATATTCAACCAATCATACGGAAATTACCATCAGGCTCTTCGTCAAAGACGATCAAGCTGTCATTCAAGTGGAAGACCAGGGAATTGGAATAGAGAGCTCGGAAATCGGCCGGTTATTTGAACGTTTTTACCGTGTCGATCGAGCACGCAGCCGCAATTCAGGCGGCACCGGCCTTGGACTCTCCATTGTCAAACACTTAATCGAGGCGCATCATGGAAAAGTGGAAGTCGATAGCACTGTTGGAGTCGGCACCACCTTCACCATCCATTTGCCTTTGGCTAGTTAATTTTAGGAGGAAAGCATGGAAACTAAACACCCATTTTTGCCAATTATTATCGGTACAGACATGAACGCTTATAATATGGCTATTTCATTTCACGAAGCATATGGCATCAAGCCGATTTTGGTCGGCAAAGAACCTTTATCTTTTACCTCATTAAGCACCATTACGGAGACAATTGAATTTCGTTCAGGCTTGGCTGACGATTCCCAGTTTGCCAACATCCTGATCGACGTAGCAGAGAAGTACAGAGCTCCCGGCAAGACTCTTTTACTGATCGGCACAAATGATCTTTATGTCCGCTTGATTATCGAGAACGCTAAAATTTTGCGCGAGCATTATGTCTTTAATTATATTAATGAAGATTTGATGAATCAGCTCCAGGTCAAAGCGAATTTCTATGAACTTTGCAAAATACATGGCATTGACACGCCGACGACTTTTTTCTATGACTGTAATTCGACTGTGCCATTTGAAGAAGAGATGATGTTCCCCGTGATTATTAAGCCGAGCAATGGCATCGAATACACGAAGAACAAATTCGAAGGACAGCAGAAAGTCTATAAAGTCGAAAGTCCGAAACAAATGCACGAAGTCATCCAGCAAATCAAAGCAGGCGGCTACCGCGACGAATTAATCATCCAGGATTACATTCCGGGAGACGATACATTCATGTGGGATTCTGTGATTTATGCAAATTCCAAAGGGAAAACACAGCTGGTTACTTTTGCACAGGTTGTATTGCAGGAACATACAGTTACAGCAATCGGAAACTATACAGCGCTAATTACACGCTTTGACAAAGACATGATGGTCAAACTGCAGAATTTCCTTGAAGCGGTCGGCTATAATGGATTTGCAAACTTCGATTTGAAATACGATGCACGTGATAACAAATTCAAAGTATTTGAAGTGAACATTCGTCAAGGCCGTTCAAGCTATTACGTGACAGCCCTTGGTCACAATATGGCAGAGTATTTCGTCGATGATTTGATTTATCGTACCGATAAGCCTGTAACGTATTTAAATGAAGATTTCCTATTCACTGTAGTACCAAAAGCTGTATTGCGTAATTTTGTGGCAAACAAAGCCGTATTGAAAGACATCAAGCGTCTGATCAAAAAAGGCCAGTATGGCAATCCGCTATTCTACAAAAAAGACAAACACTTGAAGCGCAAAGTTTATCTGCTGGCACGCCAAGTGAATTATTATAAAAAGTATAAAAACAATCAATGGTAAATTTACAGAAGCTTAACACTGGCTTCACACTCGAATGGTAAGGTTTAATAGAACCCCCTTCAACCGCAAGATTTGAAAAAGAGCCCCTTCCCCGGGCTCTTTTTCTTTTTTTATGAAACTATTTCACTATCATTCCGTATGATAAGTAACAAGAAAAAGGGGGAACTACTATGACGACGAAAAAAGTACTGGCGGTGATCGGTCTGTCTATTGCCGGAATTCTGCTGCTGATCGCAGTTTTTACTTCCTGGTATACAGTAGATGAATCGGAACAAGCTGTCATCATCACATTTGGTGTAGCCAATGAAACCGTCACCGAGGCAGGTTTGCACTTTAAAATGCCTTGGCCGATACAGCAAGCCGAAATCCTGTCAAAAGAGACCTATAGCCTGCAATTCGGCTATAACCAGAACGCAGAAGGTGAAATTGTTGCTTTTGACAAAGAAACCAAGATGATCACTGGAGATGAAAACATCGTTCTGACAGATTTAGTGGTTCAGTGGAAAATCACCGATCCCAAAAAATACTTATTCAACGCAGAAGCACCGCAGGATATTTTGCATGATGCAACATCTGCATCCATCCGCTCCATTATCGGCAGTTCACTGATCGACGATGCGCTTACTTCCGGTAAAGCGGAAATTGAAGCGGAAACGCGCGATCTACTGGCCTCTCTCGTTGAGAAGTACGATATCGGCATTACAGTTTTGGCCGTCAAACTCCAAGATGTGGAGCTGCCGAATGAAGAAGTGCGTGCGGCATTCACGAACGTAACCGATGCCCGGGAAACGATGAATACAAAAATCAATGAAGCAAGAAAATATGAAAACCAGAAGCGCAACGAAGCGTTAGGAGAAAAAGCAGCAATCAATTCACGCGCAGAAGGACAGAAAGTATCACGGGTCCAACAGGCAACAGGAGATGTTGCGTTGTTCGACAAACTGTATTTGGAATATGAAAACAACCCGGAAGTTACCAAGCAACGGATTATTATGGAAACACTCGAATCAGTCCTGCCGAATGCTAAATTATACATCATGAATGATGAAGGCGGTACGATGAAATATCTCCCGCTAGACGGGCTGCAAACGGCCGTTCCACCAGCGGCTGAAACTGAAGAAGAAGGGGGCGGCAACTGATGGAACCGAATAAACCCTTAGGCGAAGCGAAAAAATACAATCCTTATGAAATGCCAAAGAAGAAAAAAGAGCCGAAAGATCCTATTGATTTTAAAAAATACTGGAAACTGATTGTCGGTATGATTGTGGCATTTGTGCTACTGCTGATTGTCCTAACGAATGTATATGTAGTGAAAGAAAATGAATACCGGGTCGTCCGCCAATTCGGGGAAGTTGTGAAAATCCAGGAGGAACCAGGCATTAAAATGAAAGTGCCTTTTATCCAAAGTGTAACGACTTTGCCGAACTACCAGATGACTTACGATGTTTCTGAAGCGGAAATCAACACGAAAGACAAAAAACGCATCATTATTGATAATTATGCGGTATGGCATGTAGTGAATCCGCTTGATCTTATCTCAAATGCTGGAACGATCGTCAATGCCGAATCTCGGATGGAAGAATTTATTTATTCAGTCGTGCGGACAGAGCTAGGGCAATTAGATTACGACGAGATCATCAACGATGAAAATTCATCCCGCGGCAGCTTGAACGATAATGTCACAGCTAAAGTAAACGAATTATTGGAAACCGACCAATACGGTATTCAGGTTATGGACGTACGTATTAAGCGAACAGATTTGCCGGAAGAAAATGAGCAGTCGGTTTATACGCGAATGATTTCAGAGCGTGAGTCTACTGCTCAGGATTATTTGTCCCAAGGAGATGCAAAAAAACAAGAAATTGAAGCGCAAGCTGATCGTGAAGCGCAGGAAGTGATTGCGACTGCCCGTAAAGAAGCCGCATTAATCCAAGCGGAAGGGGAATCGGAAGCTGCTAAAATTTACAATGAATCATTCTCGAAAGATCCGGAATTCTACGAGCTCTACCGCTCGCTGGAATCCTACAAAAAAACAATCGGTGATGACACGGTAATTATTCTGCCATCAGATTCACCGTACGCAGATATTCTATCCGGTAATTTCAACTAAGGCCATGGCCGTTATTTCTCTTCTATTTGCCCGCGTGGTAAAATAAAGGGAATGACGGCTTTTTTTTATGGAGAGGGGTAATTTTGTGGCAAAGAAAATACTTTTATTAGATGGGAACAGTTTGGCATATCGCGCGTTTTTCGCCTTGCCGCTGTTGACTAACGAAAACGGCATTCATACAAATGCAGTATACGGATTCACGATGATGCTCCAAAAGATACTGGATGAAGAAAAGCCAACGCATATGATTGTGGCTTTTGATGCGGGAAAAACGACTTTCCGGCATAAGACTTTCAGTGAATACAAAGGCGGACGGCAAAAGACGCCGCCTGAGCTGTCCGAACAATTTCCTTATTTAAGAAAATTGATCGATGCTTACCGCATCAAGCGCTATGAATTGGAAAACTACGAAGCAGATGACATTATTGGAACTTTGAGCCTTGAAGCAGAGCGAGAAGGCGACGAAGTCGTGGTCATTTCTGGAGATAAAGATTTGACGCAATTGGCTTCGCCGTCGACGACGGTTTATATTACACGGAAAGGCATCACCGATATCGAGAAGTATACGGTGGAACACATTCAGGAGAAATACGGCCTGACTCCAAATCAAATCATCGATATGAAAGGTCTAATGGGAGATGCTTCGGATAATATTCCAGGTGTTCCGGGCGTAGGCGAAAAAACAGCATTGAAATTATTGGCTGCACATGGCTCCGTTGAAGGTGTTTACGAAGCTATTGAGCAACAAAAAGGGAAAATGAAGGAAAAATTGGTTGCCAATGAGGACCTGGCTTACATCAGCAAGCAACTGGCGACGATCGAGCGCAATGCGCCAATTGATATCAGTATCGACGAACTGAGCTATGCAGGGCCCGATCAGGACGAATTGGTAAAGGTATGGAACGAACTGGCGTTTAAATCCTTATTGGAGAAAATGGAATACACTGCGGAAGAAACCGTTAAAGAAGAATTAACGTTCGAAGTACTCACCAGCATCGATCCTTCTATATTAAAGGACGAGATGGCAGTTCATCTCGAATTGTACGATGAACATTACCATAGCTGTGATCTGCTGGGAGTATCTTTGGCGACTGAGACAGAAACATATGTAATTCCAATGGATGTCGTCGATCAGTCAAAAGAGTTCCGTGCCTGGTTCAAAGATCCGTCGACCAAGAAGTTTATGGCGGATTCCAAAGCGGCGACAGCAGCATTTCTTCGTTTCGGCATAGAACTAAAAGGTGTCGATTTTGATTTGATGCTTGGGGCGTATATCGTTAACCCTTCGCTGACCTATACGGACATGGCGAGCATCGTCCAGGAATACGGCTATACCGACGTATCAACAAACGAACAAATTTATGGAAAAGGCGCTAAAAAGAAAGTACCTGAAGATGTGATTCTCAATGAGCATATTGCAAGAAAAGCGCGCACCATTTGGAAAGTTCGTCCGCTTGTGATGGAAAAGCTTGAAGAGAATGAACAATTCGATCTTTACGACAAATTGGAGCTGCCATTGGCAACGGTGCTTGGACAAATGGAATCTCTCGGTGTCATGGTTGACCGCAATCAATTATCCGAAATGGGCAAGGAATTATCCCATAAGCTGGAGAAAATCGAGTCGGACATTTATGGACTTGCTGGGCAGGAATTCAATATCAATTCCCCTAAACAATTGGGTGTGGTGTTATTCGAAAAGCTGGGATTGCCGGCGTTAAAGAAAACCAAAACAGGCTATTCGACAGCTGCAGATGTTCTGGAGAAACTGGAAGGCCAGCATGAAATTATTTCCCATATTTTACTGTATCGCCAGCTTGGCAAACTATTGTCTACTTATATAGAAGGTTTATTAAAAGAAATTCATGAAGATGGCAAAGTTCACACTCGATTCCAGCAGGCACTCACGACGACTGGCCGACTCAGTTCGACCAACCCGAACCTGCAGAACATTCCAGTGCGTCTTGAAGAAGGCCGCAAGATCCGCAAGGCTTTTGTTCCTTCAGAACCCGGCTGGGTAATGGTAGCTGCTGACTATTCACAAATCGAACTGCGGGTGCTCGCGGATATGTCGGAAGATGAACGTTTGGTTCAAGCTTTTAAAGACGACCGTGATATCCACACCACGACAGCAAGCGATGTTTTCCATGTGCCTGCAGAACAAGTGACAGGGGATATGCGTCGTGCAGCAAAAGCTGTTAACTTCGGAATCGTCTACGGCATTAGCGATTATGGGTTGTCTCAGAACTTGAACATTACACGCAAAGAAGCAGCGGCGTTCATCGATCGTTATTTCGCAAGCTTCCCTGGGGTTAAAAGCTATATGACCACCATAGTGGCAGATGCTAAACGTGATGGGTTCGTTACGACTTTGATGAACCGCCGCCGTTATTTGCCGGACATTACCAGCTCTAATTTCAACTTGCGCAGCTTTGCAGAGCGGACGGCAATGAATACGCCGATCCAGGGCAGTGCAGCGGATATCATTAAAAAAGCGATGATTGACATGGACGCCGCTTTGGAACGTGAAGACATGCAGACGCGCATGCTGCTGCAAGTACACGATGAATTGATTTTTGAAGCACCACCTGAGGAACTCGATCAGCTGATGAAGCTGGTGCCTGAGGTCATGGAGAATGCAGTTAAGCTGAGCGTTCCATTGAAAGTGGACATCGCACACGGCGCAACCTGGTACGATACTAAATGACAGGAGGGCAACGATATGCCTGAACTTCCAGAAGTGGAAGGTGTCGTTCGGCAGATCCGCCCCGTTTCCATTGGAAAAAAGATTGAGGCAGTAGCGGTATCAGATACGATCCGCACGTCCAAAACAAATGGCAAAGAAGCGATCATCAAACGGATGGATGCCGACCTTTTCATTGATCATCTGGTCGGCGCGCAAATCATCCGTGTCGAACGGCGCAGCAAATATATTTATTTTACATTAAGAAAAGAGCATGAATTTTTATTAGTCAATCATTTAGGGATGTCGGGAGCCTGGTTCTATATCGACCAGCTCCAGTCTATTCCGGAGGATAAATTCCGTCGCCACATTCACGTGGTGTTGACATTAAGTGACGGCAAATTACTGGCATTTTCAGATATCCGTCGTTTCGGCGAGATGAGGGTATTGGAGGAAGAAGGGGATTTTCCGCCTTTACTGCTGATGGCGCCAGAGCCCTTTGAAGCAGTAGCACTTGACCACTTCCTATTGATGGCTGAAAGTCCGAAATACAAGAACAAGCCGATCAAGGAAGTCATCATGGACGGACAGGTCATTTCCGGCTGCGGCAATATTTATGCAACAGAAGCACTTTTCAAGATGAAAATCCATCCAAAGCGTTCCGCGGGACGCATCAGTCGGAAACGCAAAGTGGAATTGTTTGAGGCCATTGTTGCCGTGTTGCTGGAAAGCATTGATGCAGGAGGCAGCACGATTTCGGATTACCGGAACGTCAACGGGGAATCGGGCAGTATGCAAAATCGTTTCGGAATGTATGGGAAAAAACAATGCCTAGATTGCGGCACGATGACAAAAACCTTGAAAATCGGTGGACGGGCGTCTGTATATTGCCCTAGCTGCCAGAAATGAGGATGGATGATGATCATTGGATTAACAGGCAGTATTGCCAGTGGTAAAAGTACAGTATCTGAGATGCTGAAAAAATCAGGTTTTCCGATTATCGATGCCGATCTTGTGGCACGTCAAGTAGTAGAACCAGGATCTGAGACCTTGGCGGAAATTGCCAAGGCTTTCGGACCCAAGGTGATACGCGAAGACGGAACGATGGACCGGGCTAAAGTTGGAGAAATCATTTTTAATGATCCCGCAAGCCGCAAAGTTCTGAATGATATTATCCATCCGGCAATCCGCCAGGAAATGCTTCAACAGCGCCGGGACTTTTTGGCGCAAGGATATAAGACAATCATCATGGATATTCCTTTATTGTTTGAAAGCCGTCTCCAGCATCTTGTAGACAAAATTTTGGTTGTTAGCGTCACTGAGGAAAATCAGTTTAACCGCTTAGTTGAGCGGAATGGTTTTTCGGAAAAAGAGGCACGATCACGCATCAGTTCCCAATTGCCGATGTCTGTAAAAGAAGATGGTGCAGATGCCGTCATCTATAACAATGGAACCTTGGATGAAACAAAATGGCAATTGAACCGAATATTAGAAAAGTGGCAAGTCAGTCCAGAAAAAGAATAAAAAGATATCCTGCTTTTAAGGTTCTCTAATGGTTAATTGTGTTATACTATATAAGAAATTAAAAACATCAGTATAACTTAATTATAAATGGAGGACTCCTACATGACAGTTTCTATTGCAATTAACGGATTTGGCCGTATTGGCCGTATGGTTTTCAGACAGGCGATAATGATGGATGATGTGACAATTACGGCAGTCAATGCCACTTATCCAGCTGAAACCCTTGCGCATTTGATTAAGTATGACACAAATCACGGCACCTTCGCTGGTGACGTATCTTCTGAAGAAGATGCATTAATTGTAAACGGGAAACGAGTTCAATTGGTAAGTGAACGCGACCCATTGAATCTGCCATGGAAAGAAATGGGCATCGATATTGTCATCGAAGCGACCGGGAAGTTCAATGCTCGGGACAAAGCAGCCCTGCATCTGGAAGCAGGGGCGAAAAAAGTAATTTTAACAGCTCCTGGCAAGAAAGAGGATATCACAATTGTTATGGGAGTAAATGACGACAAGCTGGATATCGATAAGCATGATATTATTTCCAATGCCAGCTGTACGACAAACTGCCTGGCCCCAGTGGTAAAGGTATTGCATGATAAATTTGGTATTGAAAACGGTTTGATGACAACGATTCATTCCTACACAAACGATCAGCAGAACTTGGATAATCCACACAAAGATCTTCGTCGTGCGCGTGCATGTGCACAATCAATCATTCCAACTTCTACAGGTGCTGCGAAAGCGCTGTCATTGGTGATGCCCGAGCTCCAAGGCAAGTTGCATGGTATGGCATTGCGGGTTCCAACTCCAAACGTATCTTTGGTGGATCTGGTTGTTGACTTGGAAACACAAGTGACAATCGAGGAAGTTAATCAAGCTTTTGAAGAAGCTTCAGAAAATGGTTTGGAAGGCATTTTAAGCTTGACGATGGAGCCATTGGTTTCTGTCGATTTCAACAGCAATCCGAATTCAGCCATTGTAGATGGATTGTCCACCATGGTAATTGGTGACCGAAAAGTGAAAGTTCTGGCTTGGTATGACAATGAATGGGGATACTCAGCACGCGTAATTGATTTGACTAAAAAAGTCGCAAACGCGATGGTGCTGGTATCTAAATAAGGCTTAAAGCCCCGTTTCTCCGTTTGTAAATGGAGAAACGGGGCTTTTTATGGAAAATATAATGAAAAAAATTCAGGATTAATAAGATATTATGATTGCATTTACAATAAATCCGTTTTATACTATGAATCGTAGCTAAAAAGCGGCTACCACTTCTGAATTTCCACAATGCATCTCGGAATTAGGAGCGTAAGAATTTTATTCACATGACTGCTTAAAGGGTTAGGACCTCTTTGGACTAACTTTCCCCCGTGGTAGTCAACTTTGAATATTTTGCGCAAAAACCAAAATGATATCAAAGGGGGAAAACGAACCATGGAAACAATGGGACGTCACGTAATCGCAGAACTTTGGCAGTGTGATTTTGACAAATTAAACGATATGGATTTTATCGAACAAACTTTTGTTGATGCAGCACTGAAGTCCGGAGCTGAAGTAAGAGAAGTAGCTTTTCACAAATTCGCACCACAGGGTGTCAGCGGAGTTGTGATCATTTCTGAATCTCACTTAACTATTCATAGCTTTCCGGAACATGGCTATGCGAGTGTAGATGTTTACACTTGCGGCGATCTAGATCCGACAATTGCAGCGGATTATATCGCAAAAGCACTAGGTTCACAATCGAGCGAGCTTGTAGAAGTACCGCGCGGTATGGGTCCAGTCAGCGTTGGAAAATCCAAAGTTTCAGTAACAGCATAATCCATTTAACAAAAAACACGTAAAGCAGAGGATAAAATCCTCTGCTTTTTCTATTTTACTAAGGAATTTTTGTTATACTAGATACACTAGATAGAGAATTTAGGGAGATGTCAAAATGAAATGTCCAGCTTGCCAACATAACGGCACACGTGTTGTCGATTCACGGCCAATAGATGAAATGAAGTCAATCAGAAGGCGTAGAGAATGTGAATCATGCGGATACCGCTTTACCACTTTCGAGAAAGTGGAGGAGATGCCGCTGATTGTCGTCAAAAAAGATGGCTCGCGTGAAGAATTCAGCCGAGAAAAAGTTTTGCGCGGTTTAATTCGTGCGTGTGAAAAGCGGCCGGTATCTCTGGAAGTCCTGGAAGAAGTCGTTTTTACCATTGAGAAAGACCTTCGCCGGGCGGGCAACCCGGAAGTTAAATCCGAAGAAGTCGGGGAATTGGTCATGAACCGCCTGGCAACAATCGATGAAGTGGCATATGTGCGCTTTGCCTCTGTTTATCGCCAATTCAAAGACATCACTGTTTTTATCGACGAACTGAAGGATTTGCTGAATAAAAGTCCGGAAGACAAGAAAATCGACTAAGGCGGTGACTTATGACTGCGTACTATAAAGAACTGCAGCCTGCTGATTCCTATCGCATCCGGTTGCCTTATCCGTTTTCGAATTATGATCGGCAACTGCTGACTCTGTTGTATCAGCCCATGATCGGGGCAGAAGCCATCGCGTTTTATTTGACGCTATGGGCTGAAGGGGAAGCATCTAAGGAAGAGGCAACCCATTACACGTTAATGAACACATTAGGAAATCCGATTTCAAAAATATTTGAAGCGCGCATTCAACTGGAAGCGATCGGTCTGCTGAAAACCTATCGAAAAGACAGTGGCGATCGCTCCTTCATATATGAATTATGCCCGCCCTTGGATCCGAAAACCTTTTTTATGGATCCACTACTGTCGATGTTTCTATTCAGCAAAATTGGAGAACCATCCTATCGCCGAGTGAGGGATCGATTTTTAGTCCAAACTGAAATTCCTTCTGATTTTAAAGAAGTGTCACGGACTTTCACAGATATTTTTCAACCGGTCCACGCTAAAGCTGGTTATCCATCTATGCAGCAGGACTTGCAGGGGCGGAAAAAAGGGAACTATGAAGCAGATACTGAATTCGATTTTGCGTTGCTTAGACAAGGTCTTTCAGAGCAGCTCGTTCCCAAAAAAGTGCTGACCGCTACCATTAAGGATTTCATTTCAAAACTGGCTTATTTGTATAGCTGGGGACCATTGGAGATGCAGAAAGTTATCTTGCTGGCAATCGAAGATGATTATAAATTGACGGTGGAAGGGCTGAAAAAATCAGCATCCGAATACTATAAGCTGACGGTTTCTACGACAGCACCACAGCTTGTTCAAGTGCATAAGGAAACTCCCGAGACGGCAATAGAAACTCCGAAAACAAAGCAGGACGAGCTGCTAATCTATCTCGAGACGGCACCTCCTATTCAAGTACTTCGTGACATCGCAGACGGCAATGAACCGCTGCCTGCAGATGTCCAGCTCGCCAATCAATTGGTTGTCACCCACGGCATGAAGCCGGCTGTCGTCAATGTCCTGCTTCAGTATGTTCTTTTGCGCACCGATATGAAGCTGACCAAAACCTATGTGGAAAAAATCGCTTCGCATTGGCTGCGGAAAAATGTCACGACTGCAAAAGAAGCGATGGAACTGGCACGCATCGAACATACACAATATATGAAATGGAAGTCCGAAGGGTCACCCACAACGGTCGCTAAACCGTTTACGGGCAATGGAAACCGCAAACCGGTGCGTGAAGAAAAGCTGCCGGAATGGTTCCATAAAAAAGATCAGGCAGCTGCTGCCAAGACAGAGCCAAAAAACGAAAGCTTGGAAGTGGAGAAGCAAAAACTACTTGCGAAACTTGCGCTGAAGAAAGGAAAAGGTGGTTAAATGGAACCGATTCGCGAAACATTAAAACGTGTGGTCAATGCGCCTGCTTTCTCTGAGCGTTATAGTGAAATGCGCAAGGAAGTGCTGGAACATCCCGGCGTCCAAAAGTTTTTGGAAAATCATGCTGAAGAAATTGATACACCAACTATTGATAAAGGGTTGGGTAAGTTATACGAGTACATCGATCAGTCCCACGATTGCAATAAATGCCCGAGCCTTGGCGCCTGCATCAACCATTTGAAAGGCTTTGAACCGAACCTGGTATTGGAACGGGGAAACATCGGCATCTCCTATACGAAATGCCGCCTGAAAGAAGCAAATGACAATAAGCGCCACGCTTCATCGCTGATCCACAGCATGTACATGCCGAAAGAAGTCATGCAGGCGACATTGTCCGGTTTTGATTTGGATGACAGCCGCATGGAAGCGTTCCGTGCTGTCGGAGATTTTTTGGACCAGGCGACCGGCCCCGACAACTTGCCTGAAAAAGGATTGTATCTTTACGGCCAATTCGGCATCGGCAAGTCTTATTTATTGAGTGCGGTAGCCAATGAGCTGGCTGAGATAAACGTCAAATCCGTTTTGGTTTTTGTTCCGGAATTTATGCGGGAAATGAAACAAGCTATCGGCGATCAGACCTTGCAGGAAAAAGTGGATTACGTCAAAAAAGCGGATGTGCTGATGCTTGATGACATTGGTGCAGAAGCCATGTCGAGCTGGACGCGGGACGAAGTGCTGGGGACAATTCTCCATTACCGGATGTCGGAAAAATTGCCGACGTTCATGTCCTCGAACTTCAGTTATTCTGAATTGGAATATCATCTGACATACTCGCAGCGCGGTGAAAAAGAGGATTTGAAAGCCGCACGAATCATGGAACGTATTCGCGCATTGACCAAACCGGTTAAGCTCGACGGACGCAACCGACGAAATTAAGCTGAAGAACTATTGCGTTTTATAACATTTCGGTTTATAGTAATAACAATCGATTCAAGATTTTACATGCCTTGACAAGGACATGAGCGGAATTATTCGACTTTCAGAGAGAGAAGCCCTGGCTGTAAGCTTCTTAAGTACCGGAAATCCCGTTTACCCCCTTCGAGCAGCAGCTGTGAACAGACTCCTCAGTAGCAGCTGACGGAACCGGCCCGTTAGCCGATGCAGAGCTTCATTCTGAACGGATCTGTCCGTTCAGAATAGAAGAAGGGTGGAACCACGAACTAAAGCTTCGTCCCTTTTGGGATGGGGCTTTTTTGTGTGGAAAAAAGAAAGGTGGAAGCGGCCGTAAAGGTTCGCCAGGCATAAGACAGACCAGCAATGTGGCGTTCTTTGCCACATAGTTGGGTTGGCTTATGACCCGAGAACCTGGCCGCTGGAGCTGGACAAAGAAAAGCGGAAATGGCCGCTTTGCTCCGACAGGTATAAGATGGACTTCCGAAGTGGTGCTTTTGCCGCGTTGGAAGGGCAGCTTATGACCCGAGGAGCAGGCCATTGCAGCTGGACAAAGAAAAGCGGAAGCGGCCGTATAGAGGAACGTAAGCTAAAAGCGCGACTTCCTGTCGCAACGCTTACATGATCCGCATCCTGCGGACCTCCGACAGACTTAAGGTGAACTGCCGAAGCGGCCGCTAAATACTAACGGAAATGCCTGTCCAGACCCTGTGGCAGAGGCATTTTCAACAGATTTAACTAAAAGGAGAGATTGGCATGGCAGACATGATTCAACTGAAATTCCCTGATGGAGCAGTAAAAGAATTTGAACAGGGCACTACTACTGAAGAAATTGCACAATCAATCAGCCCAGGATTGCGTAAAAAGGCGTTGGCCGGCAAAGTAGGCGATAACTTGGTAGACTTGCGTGCGCCTTTGCAGGAAAATGGAGAAATCGCCATCATCACACCCGAATCCGATGAAGCATTAGAAGTTTTACGCCACAGCACTGCTCATTTATTGGCGCAGGCAATTAAGCGTATGTATCCGGACGCGAAGCTTGGTGTTGGTCCCGTTATCGAAAACGGCTTCTATTATGATATCGATACAGAATCAGCGATCACTTCAGACGACTTGCCGCTGATCGAGAAAGAAATGAAGAAAATCATCAATGAGAACATCGAAATCACTCGTCATGACGTAACTCGCGCAGAAGCCCAGAAACGTTTTGCAGCGATTGAGGATCCATACAAATTGGAACTTCTTGAAGCGATTCCTGAAGACGATCAAGTTTCCATCTATGAGCAGGGTGACTTTTTCGATCTTTGCCGAGGCATTCACGTGCCGTCAACTGGGAAACTGAAAGAGTTCAAATTATTAAGTGTGGCTGGTGCCTATTGGAGAGGAAACAGCGACAACAAAATGCTTCAGCGCATTTATGGAACTGCCTTCTTCAAAAAAGAGGATTTGAAAGCCCATCTTGAAATGCTGGAGGAAGCGAAGGAACGCGACCACCGCAAAATCGGGAAAGAGCTGGATTTATTCATGAACTCCCAAAAAGTGGGCCAGGGATTGCCGATGTGGCTTCCAAAAGGTGCGACAATCCGCCGCATCATCGAACGCTACATTGTCGATAAAGAAGAGCGTTTGGGCTATGACCACGTGTATACACCGGTAATGGGCAGTGTGGAGCTGTATAAAACAAGCGGACACTGGGATCATTATCAGGAAGACATGTTCCCTGTCATGAAAATGGACAACGAAGAATTGGTGCTGCGCCCGATGAACTGCCCGCATCACATGATGATCTTTAAACAAGGAATTCATTCGTATCGCCAGTTGCCGATCCGCATTGCGGAACTTGGCCTGATGCACCGCTATGAAATGTCAGGTGCTTTATCAGGGCTTCAGCGTGTTCGCGGCATGACATTGAATGACGCTCATATCTTTGTCCGTCCAGACCAGATCAAAGATGAATTCAAACGCGTCGTCAATTTGGTGGTAGAAGTCTATAAGGATTTCGATATCAAAGATTATTCATTCCGCTTGTCTTACCGGGATCCGGAAGATAAAGAAAAATATTTTGATGATGACGCTATGTGGAACCGTGCACAAGCTATGTTGAAAGAAGCGATGGATGAGCTTGAAATCGATTATGTAGAAGTGGAAGGCGAAGCAGCATTCTACGGACCAAAAGTCGATGTCCAAGTGAAAACTGCGCTTGGGAAAGAAGAGACGCTGTCTACTGTACAGCTTGATTTCCTTTTGCCTGAACGCTTTGATTTGTCGTATATCGGCGAAGACGGCAAACAGCACCGTCCGGTCGTTATCCACCGCGGAGTCGTATCGACAATGGAACGATTTGTTGCCTTCTTGATCGAAGAATACAAAGGAGCCTTCCCGACATGGCTCGCGCCCGTGCAAGTAGAACTGATTCCAGTATCGCTTGATGCTCACAGCGACTACACAAAAGAACTGCAGGAAAAACTGCAGAATCATAAAATCCGTGTCGATATCGATGAGCGCGATGAAAAACTAGGCTATAAAATCCGTGAAGCGCAAATGCAGAAAGTGCCTTATATGCTCGTAATTGGCGATAAAGAACTGGAAGATGGTTCTGTCAATGTCCGAAAATACGGCGAACAGAAATCCGAAAGCATGCCATTTGATGACTTCGTGAAACTGGTTCAAAGCGAACTTCGCTAGAATGGTTGACAGGTCCAAAGGCACGTGATACTATAAATAAGGTTATAGAATACTTATATGTGCAAGCAGGAGCACCCGCTTCTCACCTGATCGACCGATTGTTGGCAGGTATACACGATTGACTTTTACATGCAGAAAGAAGCATGTTGTCATATTTGCGGGTGGACCTCTGTGGTCCATCCGCTTTTGTTTTGATCGGAACCCTGTAAACCGGTTCGGCCGGTTCACACATTTAAGCTATTCGCGACACTATCCGGAGGTGGATTACTATTAGCAAAGACATTAATGTAAATGAAGGTATTCGTGCACGTGAGTTGCGAGTTATTGATCAGAACGGTGAACAACTTGGCATCAAAACGCGTAACGAAGCACTTGAAATTGCAGCTCGTGTCAACTTGGATCTTGTTCTTGTGGCTCCTCAAGCTAAGCCGCCGGTTGCTCGTATCATGGACCATGGTAAGTTCAAGTTTGAGCAGCAGAAGAAAGATCGTGAAATCCGTAAAAATCAGAAAGTGATTGTCGTCAAAGAAGTTCGCTTAAGCCCTTCAATTGACGATCACGATTTCAACACGAAACTTCGCAATGCAATCAAGTTCCTTGAAAAAGGCGACAAAGTGAAAGCTTCTATTCGTTTTAAAGGCCGTGCGATTACGCACAAAGAAATCGGACAACGTGTACTTGAACGCTTCGCAGAAGCGTGCAAAGAAGTTGCTACGGTTGAGCAGCGCCCTAAAATGGATGGCCGCAGCATGTTCTTGATGCTTGCACCAGTCAACGAAAAAGAATAAGAGATCATTGTTTAGGAGGAATTCGAAATGCCGAAAATGAAAAGCCATAGCGGTGCGTCAAAACGTTTCAAAAAAACGGGTACAGGTAAAGTAAGACGCCACAGCTCACACACTAGCCACTTATTTGCAAACAAATCAACTAAGCAAAAGCGTAAACTTCGCAAAGGGAAACTTGTTTCTTCAGGCGACTTGAAACGCATCAAATCATTAATCTATAACATGAAGTAAGAAAAGCGTAAGCGCCCGTATAGATTCGACGGGCATAAGACGAAGAGGCAGAGCGGTGCTTTTTGCCGCACAGCCGCTTTAGCTTATGACCCCGAGAATCTGGGTGCTGAAGTCTAGACATGCAACAAAAAATCGAATTTTATATATTCAGCAGGAGGTAATGTGATATGCCACGCGTAAAAGGTGGAACAGTGACGCGCCAGCGTCGTAAAAAGGTCATTAAATTAGCAAAAGGTTATTATGGTGCAAAGCACATCCTTTTCAAAGTAGCAAACCAACAGGTGATGAAGTCAGGTAACTATGCTTACCGTGACCGTCGCAACAAAAAACGTGATTTCCGTAAACTATGGATCACACGTATCAACGCAGCAGCTCGCATGAACGACATTTCATACAGCCGTCTTATGCACGGATTGAAAGTTGCGGGCATCGACATCAACCGCAAAATGCTAGCTGAAATCGCTGTATCTGATGCAGCTGCATTTACAGCATTGGTTGACCAAGCAAAACAAGCAGTAGCTAAGTAATAAAAGCGCAAGCGCCTGTTTAGACCCGACAGGCTTAAGGCGGACCATCGAAGCGGCGTACCTTGCAGCACAGATGGGCTGACTTAAGACCCCGAGGGTCTAGGCGCTGAAGCTGGATAGTAATAAAAGCATAAATGACCGTTATGCTCCGACAGGCATAAGATGGACTTCCGAAGCGGCGTCTTTTGCCGCACAGGAAGAGCAGCTTATGACCCGAGGAGCAGGTCATTGAAGCTGGATAGTAATAAAAGCGCAAGCGCCTGTCATTGCAACCCATAGACCTCACACAACTAGAAAGCTGCAATGCTCAGGCGTTTAGCGCAACAATAAAAAAGACTGACGAATTTTCGTCAGTCTTTTCTTATGGAGGAAAATCGGATGTTTTTAATTATCTGCGGTTATTTTGCGATTTTGACAGTGATGGCCTTTGTGATGATGAAAGTTGATAAGCACCAAGCGCAGCGCCGGGGCCAGCGGATTCCGGAGAAGAATCTTTGGACAGTAGCAATTTTCGGTGGCGGCATCGGCGCTTATTTAGGTATGATGGCGTTCCGTCACAAAACGAAACACACAAATTTCCGCATTGGTTTCTTGATTCTAGCAATGCTGGATGCTGTCGTTCTAATTTGGAGTTATCAACAATTCTTTAACGGCTGAGCGAAATGCTCATTCTTCTTGTTTCATTAAGCGTTCTATTGGATTTTTCCAATTGATGCGGGCTTCAGGATAATTCATTAAAATTTCCTTTTCGAGAAATTGAAAATCTTCCTTGGTGAAGCCCTGCAATTTATCTGGATTTTCCACCCATACAAAAATGGAGACGACTTCAAAAGCATTTTCAGTAGTTCCCAGGTATTTTTCGCCTTCGAACAGAACGCCGCGAAGCGCGATAAAAAAGTTTTTTTGCACATTTTTTACATCATCGAGAAAATAATAAGTTCCTGATTCAAGCGCGGCATCCAATTTCCTTTTCGGATCTACGATATAACGGATCAATCGATAAAATAAGTAGATGATCAATGCCAGTACAATGAGGCGTATGAGAAAAGCCATTTGAATTACCTCCTAATTTACAGTATCCTGCTGTATGATATACGTGTGAGAAGTAGTTTGGTTTCAAGATTATTTTAATTTAAGGGAGAGAGTGTTATGAATTTGCAGGAATTGTTTAAGATGCAAGAAGAATTGGATCGTTTTATCCAGTCGAATCAGAAAATCGAAGAAGACGTTTTTCGCAAAAAAGGCTTGGCTTTATTAATAGAATTGGCAGAGCTTGCAAATGAAACGCGCTGTTTTAAGTTTTGGAGCACCAAAGGACCTTCAGCACGTTCAGTCATTCTGGAAGAATACGTCGATTCTATTCATTTCTTGTTATCTTTGGGAATTGAAAAGGATTTGAACACGCTGGAAGTTTGGCCGGATCCGGTTGCTAAAAAAGACCTGACAGAACTGTTTTTGCAGACGCAGCAAGCCATTCAAGAGTTTTTGGAGAATTATTCAATGTCCAACTTCATGGAAGTCTGGAGCTGTTATGGCGGACTGGCTGTAACGCTGGAGTTCAGCTATGAGGAAGTGCTTGAAGCCTACATCCAAAAGAATAAGACCAATTACGATCGGCAGCATAATGGCTACTGAAGAACGAATGTTTTGATAACTGAATTGAATTCGATTATAATATGATAGCAACGAATTATTTAGGAGGTCGAAATAATGGCTAATTTAGATGAAACCCAATTGATGCTCAAAGAGTTGACGGATGCTAACGCCATCCCAGGAAATGAGCGCCAATCACGTGAAATCATGAAAAAATACATAGCACCTTACGCAGATTCGATTGAAACAGACGGTCTTGGAAGTTTAATTGCAAAAAAAGAAGGCTTGGCTGACGGACCGAAAATCATGGTGGCCGGCCATTTAGATGAAGTCGGATTCATGATTACTCAAATCGACGATAAAGGGTTTTTGAAGTTCCAACCGGTAGGCGGCTGGTGGTCGCAAGTAATGCTGGCACAGCGCGTCACAATTACCACACGGAGTGGGAAAGAAATCATCGGCGTGATCGGTTCGAAACCGCCGCATATCCTCTCACCAGAAGCCCGCAAGAAGCCTGTTGAAATCAAAGACATGTTTATTGATATTGGCGCATCGTCCCGTGAAGAAACGAAAGAATGGGGAGTTACGCCAGGCGATATGGTTACACCGTATTTCGAATTTACAGTGATGAATAACGAGAAGCTGTTGATGGCGAAAGCTTGGGACAATCGCATTGGCTGCGCTATTGCTATCGATGTCCTTAAAGGACTAAAAGGTGTCGATCATCCGAACATTGTCTACGGAGTGGGCACGGTACAGGAAGAAATCGGCTTGCGCGGCGCCAAAACGGCCACTGCTAAAATCCAACCGGACATTGGTTTTGCTGTGGATGTAGGTATTGCCGGCGATACACCGGGAATTACCAGCAAAGAATCCAACAGTAAAATGGGCGACGGACCGCAATTGCTGTTGTTCGATGCGTCAATGGTTTCTCATCGTGGATTGCGCGAGTTGGTTGTGGACACAGCGGATGAAGCTGGCATTCCGTATCAATTCGAAACGATTGCTGGCGGTGGAACAGATGCCGGATCGATCCATCTGACAGCGAACGGCGTTCCGGCTTTGGCCATCGGTGTAGCCACCCGCTATATCCACTCGCATGCAGGTATTCTGCACCGCGATGATTACGAGAATGCAGTGAAACTGATTATCGAAGTGATTAAAAAGCTAGATAAAGATACGGTCGCGCGTATTACATTTGAATAAATTCTGCAACCCCTTCGCTTCGGCGGAGGGGTTTTTTTCTGCAAACAAGCTGCCGGATTCCGCAAACAAACTAGTTAATTCCGCAAATAAAACCAGTATTGCGCAAACAAACATCTACATTCCGCAAACAAGCACTTGAACTTTCGCTTTTCGTCTGCGAAAAGCAACCGTACAGAGTTTTGATCTCCTAAAAATCCTGGAAGTTGATAGAAGTCAAAAAAACGTATTACGGAATGAAACATGGCTTCATGATATACTTCAATTATTCTAAAAGGAGGTGCTCAATGAACAAGAATAAGATTGTTTTGCTGTCGGAAACGGAGTCGTTGGAAAGGTTGTTATGCCGCTTGCCGGAACATCATCCTCAGCGCCAATTCCTTCAAGTGGAGCTATTTAGGACGGCTGCCGGAAAGCGGGGAGAGGACAGGCTTGAACGAAAACTTATTGAGTTTAGTCCAGAAGAAAATCATCGATTTCTTCGGAATGTTTGCCTCACTTTAGGCGATTGGAAAGTACAGATAGATGGATTATTGCTGACAGAACGCGGCGCAATAGTCATCGAATCTAAAAACATCAGCGGCCAGCTGTATTTCAACAACTCCACAGGTGAATTCTCGAGAATCGATCTAGAGGGCATCCGAACCGTAATGGAAGATCCGACAAGCCAAGTGAATAAACATGTCCGCTTTCTGAAGAAATTCTTTAAACAGCATAAAATCAATTTGCCGATCGAAGGAGTGGTTGTTTTCACATCAAAGCATTGTGAATTTATGGTTAAGCCTGCATCTAATAACGTTTGTAAAACTTACCAACTGATTGATTATTTATTCGACATACTTCAAACTTTCCCCCAAAAAGTTGCCAATCAAAATTTGGCGAAAATCGATAAACTTCTTCAAAAATTTCACACCCCTTATAAACGGCATCCCTTATGCCAGCAATATAATATTGATGCCGGCGAGCTTCAATCGGGCATCTTGTGTCATAGCTGTAAAAAATTTAGTATGAGCCGCAGACATAAATCAGGTTGGCTGTGCGGAAGTTGCCAAACCGTGGATCCGCTCGCTTTTCAATATGCGCTTCAGGAGTATTTTTCGTTGATCGATACACAGCTCAGCAATCGTCAGATTCGCCAGTTCTGCAACCTTGAATCGCCCTATGTCGCTTCCCGTCTGCTTTCGACTTTTGAACTCGAAACAGCTGGCGCCTTGCGGAACCGAACTTATCAATTAAAGAAGACAAATTAGCTTCGCGCCTTTGGCGAAAAGCTTTTTTTATGCGTTCTGCAAACAAATTGCCCGATTCTGCAAATAACTTCCAGGATTCTGCAAGCAACGAGGGTTATTGCGCAAGCAACACCCAGTATTCCGCAAACAACCCGAAAAAAACTGCAAACAAACGACGAAACAGCTTAAAAGCCTTCATCTAAAAAGAAAGCTATGTTAACTATACTTGACCTAATGTTAAGTATAGTGTACATTATGTTATATAAACCGAACATCTGAACAGAAAGGGTGAAGCGGATGCTGAGGAACAGAGTAAAAGAATTGCGTGCACGATACGGCTTCACACAAAGCGATCTCGGAAAATTAACAGATGTGACCCGCCAAACGATTGCATTTATAGAAAAAGGGGAGTTTTCTCCATCCATTGCGCTGGCGTTGAAACTGGCCAAGGCATTGCAGACAAATGTCGATGAGTTATTTTGGTTAGAGGAGGATGAAAAAAATGAAAAATGATTTTCGCATGCAATATCCATTGTGGATGATGGGGTTTATTGTCGTGCTTGGAATGTTTGCTTATGGCGTCAGTTCACCGGTTACAAATGTAGTCAATACTGAGACAGAACAAAGCATCATGATTGAGTTTGAACCGGTAGCTGGATTTTTCGTTGTTGGTACAGCTGCACTTTATATCATAATGCTGGTAATTTTTATTTTTCGGCTATTGCGCCACAATAAAAAAAATCCAAACCAGAAAGTATCGCCATTTTCAGTTCGGCCTCTGGAATACTTAGAGCAAGATGAAGGAATGACATATATCACGCGCAAAGCATCTCAAAAGGTTTACACATTCATGTCTTGGAGCTTGCCGATGCTCGCGGTTTTTGCAATGGTTACTCCGTTGCCTCGTCTGTTCATCGTATGGGGGATTTTGCTAGTGGCTCTTATCCAATATGTGATTTATTACTTAGAAATCAGAAAACACTTCAAGGAGGAAATTGAATGATTTATGAATATTTTTTAATCTTTTTAGGAGCCGCCATTCCTTGGTTTGAAATCGCATTAGTGATTCCGCTGGGCATCATCTGGGGTTTGTCGCCGTTTTGGGTAATGGTGGTAGCATTTATCGGCAACATGCTGACGGTGCTGGCGTTGATTATCGGCTTTGATCGTTTTCAAATCTGGTACAACAAGCGTCAGGAAGCGAAAGGCAAAACGATTTCGAAAAAAAGTGAGCGCGCGAAAAACATTTGGAACCGATATGGTTTGCCCGGACTTGCCATGCTCGGCCCCATTCTGATCGGTACGCACATTGCAGCCTTCATTGGAATGACGCTAGGTGCGACCAAAAGGAATACGACTATCTGGCTGACATTCAGCATAGCGGTCTGGACATTGGCATTCGGCATTTTGACGGCACTTGGTTTTGATTTCTTCACGAGGGAAATCTAAGCTGTGTCCAGACTCCAGCGCCCAGCCCCTCGAGTCGCTTCAGCCTTTCCAGCAATGGCAAAGGATGCCATTACCGTAAAGGCTTCCAGCGCTTGTCGGGGCTAGATGGGCGCTTCCGCTTTTCTATATGCTATACTGGAACTACTCTGAAATAAAGGCGTGATCCTGTAATGAAAAGAATTGAATCGAACCAAAACTCGCTCGTCAAGCATTGGAAAAAGCTTGGTACGACCCGCAAAGAACGAGATAAATTTGCGGAATTCCTGGTGGAAGGCTTTCATTTGACGGAAGAGGCACTTCGCAAAAAAGACCTGGTGAAATCGCTGATTGTCCGAGAAGGCGTGGACATTCCTGCCAATTGGGATATTGAAGGAGTACCGCATTATTCTGTAACAGCTGCTGTAGCAAAAGAAATATCTGAAACCGAGCATACACAAGGGATTTTTGCTCATTGCGCGCAGCCTGAGTTTACAGAAGACGAGCAAAAAAACTGGACCAAGCTATTGATGATCGATGCAGTACAGGATCCCGGCAATATCGGCACGATGATCCGCACGGCATCAGCGAGCGGCATTGACGCAGTCATTCTCGGCAAGGGCTGTGCAGATCCTTTTAACCCGAAAACGGTCCGTTCGGCGCAAGGCTCCCATTTCCAGATTCCCGTCGTTAAAGGCGAATTGATCGACTGGACTGAACAAGCCAAAGCAAACGGCATCAAAATCTTTGGAACGGCGCTGCAGAATTCGGTGCCGGTCCACGAAGCTGAAACACATGACCAGTTCGCGTTGATTGTCGGAAATGAAGGCAGCGGCGTCGATCAAGTATTGCTGCAACAAACAGACGAGAATTTGATGGTGCCGCTTTACGGCAGCGCAGAATCGCTGAATGTCGCAGTCGCTACAGGCATTCTATTGTACAGTCTAGTACCAAAAAACTAAGTTTGATAAAAGCGTTGAACTTTCGTATAATGAGTAAGTAAATAAGTAAAAGCGAAGAACGGGAAAAGTACGTTGCGCCCTTACATCCCAGAGATTCCGCACCTTGACTGGAAGTGTGGATATGTAAACGCCTCAGAAGTTCACCCCGCGAGCTGCCCGACGGGACCAGTAGAAATGCTGTAAAGATGGGCCGGTGAAGAGCCGTTATGTAAATGAGTGATTGCTGTATGGCAATAACTAGGGTGGTACCGCGAATAATGCCTCGTCCCTTTTCTGGGACGGGGCTTTTTACTGTCTAAGGAGGAGAAAAAAATGGAAGCACAATTGCAGGAATTGAAAACACAGGCACTTGAAAGAATCGCTGAAGCTTCGACCGTCAAAGAATTGAACGATGTTCGTGTGGCCTATCTCGGGAAAAAAGGGCCGATAACGGATTTATTGAAAGGCATGGGAAAACTGCCGGCTGAAGAACGTCCGAAAATGGGTGCGTTGGTCAATGTTGTGCGCGAAGAAGTGACGACGCAATTAGAAGGCCGCATGGTTATTCTGGAAGAAGAAGCAATCAATCAAAAGCTGCAAAGCGAAACAATTGATATCACCTTACCGGGACGTCCTGTAAAAACAGGCAACTCGCATCCGTTGACGCGCGTTGTGGAAGAAATTGAAGATCTGTTTATCTCTATGGGCTATGAAGTTGCAGAAGGTCCGGAAGTCGAAAAAGACTATTACAATTTCGAAGCATTGAACTTGCCAAAAGGACATCCGGCACGAGATATGCAGGATTCCTTCTATATAACAGAAGATATTTTGCTGCGCACCCATACATCACCGGTACAGGCGCGGACGATGGAAGCAAAAGGCGGAGAGCCGATCAAAATCATCTGTCCGGGTAAAGTGTACCGCCGCGATAGCGATGACGCGACGCATTCGCATCAGTTCACACAAATCGAAGGATTGGTAATCGGGGAAGATATCCGCATGAGCGACTTGAAAGGGACACTGTCCGTATTCGCCAAGAAAATGTTCGGCGACGACCGGGAAATCCGTCTTCGCCCAAGTTTCTTCCCGTTCACGGAGCCTTCAGTTGAAATGGATATTTCCTGCTTCAAATGCGGCGGAAGCGGCTGCAACGTCTGCAAGAAAACTGGCTGGATCGAAATTCTGGGCGCTGGAATGGTGCATCCGAATGTACTTGAAATGGCCGGATATGATTCGAAACGCCTGACTGGATTCGCTTTCGGCATGGGGCCAGAGCGCATTGCCATGCTAAAATACGGTGTCGAAGATATCCGTCATTTCTACACGAACGATGTCCGCTTTTTATCCCAATTCCAACGTACAGAACTTTAAGGAGGAACTAACACATGCTCGTATCCATCAACTGGTTAAAAGACTACGTAAACACACAACAATTGCCGCCCGCTGAACTGGGCGAAAAAATAACGCGTTCCGGCATCGAAGTCGACGCAGTCATCGACCGTTCGCACGGTATGACCAATATCGTCGTGGGTTATGTTGAATCCTGCGTCAAACATCCGGAAGCGGATAAATTATCGATCTGCCAGGTCAATGTCGGTGAAGAAACCACACAGATCATCTGTGGTGCACCGAATATTGCAGCTGGCCAGAAAGTGATTGTGGCTCGTCCCGGCGCTAAACTTCCAGGGGATATCAAAATCAAGAAAGCTAAACTTCGCGGAGAAGAATCGAATGGAATGATTTGTTCATTGCAGGAGCTGGGCATTGAAGGCAAGCTGGTGCCAAAAGCATACGCGGAAGGCATTTATGTATTGCCTGAAGACGCTGAAACCGGTTCTGACGTTTTAACGAATTTCGACTTGGATGATACTGTGTTGGAGCTTGGTTTGACCCCGAACCGTGCAGACGCTATGAGTATGCTTGGAGTCGCTTATGAAGTAGGTGCGATTCTATCTGAAGAAGTCAAACTGCCTAAAATCAGTTACCCTGAAGCATCTGATACAGCTGCGTCCATGCTGACCTTGAATGTCGATGCACCTGAAGCCAATCCATTATATGTAGCAAAAGTTGTCCGCAACATTAAAGTGCAGGAGTCGCCAATGTGGCTGCAGCAGCGTTTGATGGCAGCCGGCGTCCGTCCGCATAATAACGTGGTCGACGTCACCAACTATATCTTGATGGAATATGGCCAGCCGCTTCACGCATTCGATTATGATGCCTTGGGTAGCGGCAATATCACGGTTCGTCACGCCAAAGAAGGCGAAATGATTACGACTTTGGACGATGCTGAACGTAAATTGTCCGGCCATCATCTCGTTATTACCAATGGCGAAAAACCAGTGGCGATAGCCGGTGTCATGGGCGGTGCCAATTCGGAAGTCAGCGAAACGACGACAACTGTTGTCATCGAATCCGCTTATTTCGCATCCGGTTCTGTCCGCCAAACTTCAAAAGACCACGGTCTTCGCAGTGATGCTAGTTCGCGCTATGAAAAAGGTGTAGATCCGAACCGTGTCATTCCAGCCGCAGAACGTGCAGCGCAATTGCTGTCCGAACTTGCTGGCGGGGAAGTGCTGGCTGGATCAGTGGTATTCGACGAGTTGAATAAAGAAGAGAGAATCGTCAAAGTTTCACCCGATTTCATCAACAGCCGTCTGGGGATGAAGATTTCATTCGAAGATATGTGGGATATTTTGAACCGCCTGAAATTCAATACCGAAGCAGCAAATGGCCAATTGGTAATCTCTGTGCCAACACGTCGCCAGGATATTCAGATTCCAGAAGATGTGGTAGAAGAAATCGCCCGCCTGTATGGCTACGACGAAATTCCGGCAACTTTGCCGGAAGCGGAAACCACACCGGGTGGTTTGACGCCTTATCAGGCAAAACGCCGCATCGTCCGCAACTTGATGGAAGGTGCAGGCTTGCTTCAAGCGACAACGTATTCACTGACTTCAGAGAAATCAGCGAAGCAATTTGCTTTGGAAGAAACAGAGACGACGCGTCTATTGATGCCAATGAGCGAAGAACGCAGTATCCTGCGCCAAAGCTTGCTTCCGCATTTATTGGAATCTGTCACATACAACACGGCAAGAAGAATGGATTCAGTAGCCTTATACGAAACCGGTTCGGTATTCCTTAAAGGCGATGACGAGCTATTAAACGAGCAGGAGCACCTGGCAGTTGCCATGACCGGCTTATGGCTCGACAACAGCTGGCAGGGTGAGAAAAAGCCCGTCGACTTTTTCGTCCTAAAAGGGATCGTGGAAAGTCTCGGCAACAAACTTGGCGTTCAATTAACCTTCGAACGTGGTCAAATGGATGATTTGCACCCAGGCAGAACGGCGTTCATCATGCTTGATGGCCAACGCATCGGCGTTATGGGTCAATTGCATCCGTCGGAACAAAAAGCGCGAGATTTAAAAACGACGATCGTTATGGAATTAAACCTGGCAGCCCTGTTGAATCTGGAGACAGAAGCATTGCTCTATACACCAGTGCCTCGCTATCCGTCAATTTCGCGTGATATTGCCTTAGTGCTTTCCAAAATCGTCGAAGCGGCAACAATTGAAACGGTGATTCGCAACGCAGGCGGCAAGCTGTTGAAAGACGTTCGTGTATTCGATCTGTATGAAGGCGATAAAATGGAAGAAGGCAAAAAATCAGTAGCATTTTCCTTAACCTACTTCGATCCTGAAAAAACCTTGACGGACGAAGAAGTGATCAATGCCCATGAAAAAGTATTGGCTGCTTTAACGGAAGTCGGAGCTGAATTGAGAAGCTAGAAGAATAAGGCATAGTCTAAAAGAGAGTAGAATCCTTGTGATTCTGCTCTCTTTTTATATTTATGAGTATCATGATATAAATAATTTACTTTTAATAGAAATTTTAATCATTTTTTCATAGTTTATATGATAATATTGAAATGTTGATTTCAAGAAAGTTCTTATGAATGAGTAAATTAGGGCGGAGGACGATCTTATGAAAATTATTAGGAAGAACGAAAAAGGGCTGACTCTAGTGGAAATCTTGGCAGCCTTAGTCATTCTGGGTATTGTACTAGTGAGCTTCATGAGTTTTTTTACACAATCCGCTAAGTTCACCACCTATAATTATGAAAAGCTGACAGCAGTTCAAGTTGCTGAAGATGTTATTTCGAATGTACGTGAAAAAGGGCTCGTGAGCTCTGACTATAGAACGCGTTATCCTCAATATACGATTGAAATTGTCAGTTCAAATGGACCAACACCTAATTTAAAGAGGGCAATCATCACAGTAAAATCAGCGCAAGGTACAAGAAGCAAGCAACCGGAATTTAAAACTGAGATGTATTATGAGGTGCCTGATGAATGACGAGCGAGGCATTACATTAGTTGAATTATTGGCGGTTTTGGCAATAATGGGCATTATCATAGTTGGAATCATGTCTGTACTTTCAACCGGCACGAACTCTGCTGATCGTACGTCTACCCGTCAAGAGATTCAACAGGAAGGCAATCTCATTGTGGAGAGGGTGCGTGCTTATTATCTGGAAAACCCTGCATCTACAACAACTGAGATCGTCAATGGCTGCAATAAAAATCAGTTGATCAATATCTCAGTTGCTTCGAATGGCAGCCAATTAAGAATGGATGGCGTCCTTATTTCGGAAGGATATACTTATGAATTAAGCGAAGGAACAACTCTATGCCGTGAAAAAAGATCTCCACTGAAACTAACCTTAAAAAAAGGTGGACAGGAATTTATCATCCAGACAGCATTCAGTAAATTAAACTAGGAGGAGCATAATGAAAGAGTTAAAAAGTGAAAAAGGCTATGCGCTATTGTTTGTTATGCTTTTGGTTGTGCTTTTCACGATCCTAGGACTTGGGTTGCTGCTGATGAATGTGAATGCCTCCAAGCAGTTTTCGATGAAGGAAGACCAGGTGCAGGCTCGGCATTACGCCGAAATGGGGTTGTTGCATTATCGGGCATTGGTTGAGGATGCAGTGGAAGTGTATAAGTTTTCAGCTACACAAGCAGGAGCGAGTACGGCACTTTCCAAAAGCCGCCAGGAGCTCTGCAATAAAATTCTGGCCATCGGCAAGGTTGAACAAAGCAGGATTGGAAGTTCATACAAGGTTCCAACAGCCACGTTGAGTGGATGTGCGTCTGGAGATTCAGGAAAGATTACGATTACAATGAACAGCACCGGAATTGCTCAAAGCGGCACAACCAAACTAGTTGAAGGCAGCATGGAAGTGACGCCTCCGACTATTGTTGCAAGCGGCGCAACTCCCACGACTGGACCCGCTATCCCTTCTAAGCCGGTAAACAATACCGGTCAAGCGCCAATCACTTCTTATCCTTCATCGGGCGAGGTTAGGGGATTTGTGGAATTAAATGCACCATTTACAATTAATAGAGCTTCTTATAATTATGAATCGTTTATTATTAATACTCAGGAATCGACGACTGCATTAATGGTTGCCGGTGGTAATAACGATGAATCACTTAAGGTTGAAAAAGACTTGTATATCGGTGGTGGTGTGCATTCACAAAACCACATCTGCATTTACGTCCAAGGGAACTTGACTGTTCTAGGTAATATAAATTTGGGACCTCATAGTTTGATTCTGGTTTATGGAGATGCCTATCTAAAAGGCTCAGTAGCACTTAGAAACTCAACCGCTAAAATCCATGTGATAGGAAATACTTATGTAGGGGCCTCTAAAACATTGACTAATGCTTACAAAAATTTTGGAGGATATACCAATAGTTGTGCAAGTGTCGTTACGTGGCCCGATCCGATAGAAGTCGCTCAAAATGGGAAGGAATACAATTGGAACTTGAATAACGACCTGTATACCATTTACCATTAAACGAAAACCCTCGAGAATCTTTCTCGAGGGTTTTCGTTTACCTACGTCGCTTCCCAGCCAAAACCTTCGCCTTCTGCGTATTGGCAAAATGGTGCTTTGTTAAGCCTTTCAAATACTCCTCACCGTGCTTAAGGATAATCTTCGCCGCTGCCTCGTCGACAATCTTTCCAGCGCCTTTCGGCAACGTGACTCCGGCTGTCGTGCTCATGCGGTCCATTTCTTCCAGAAAAGCAACGCGGGCGATGATGGAGGCGCACGCGACTGAGACATGCAGACCTTCCGCTTTTGTCGAGAACAGGACGTTCTCACGAATGATTTCCGGTTCTTCTTTAATATGCTTGTAGTAGATGCCGCGTTCGGCAAACTGGTCAATCAGGATGGCGTCGGGTTTTTCAGGCGCAATTTTAGTTAAAACGTGCTTAAGGGCTTGATTGTGCAGCAGGGCTTTTATTTTCCCTTGTGACCAGCCTTGGCTTTGAACTTTGTTGTATTTATCATTTTTCAAGGTTAATACCTTATGGGGAAATGCTTCTCTTAAGTCAGGTGCTACTTGGCGCATCCAAGTATCGGTCAGCTGCTTGGAATCTTTGACGCCGAGTTCGTGGGCAAGTTCGACTTTATCCGCTGGCACATAGCAGGCGGCGACAGTGATCGGTCCAAAGAAATCGCCGGTTCCGGTTTCGTCTGAACCCAAAACAGAGAGTTTGGCAAATCCATCCGGCAATTTATCGCCTTTAGTGGAAGCGGTCTTTTCAACCGCAGCATCTGCTGCACCCCATTTGGCTGCTTCCCGCTCGGCTCCGTTTCCTTGGAACATAACTTTTCCGGAAGTATAGACGGTCACGACTGTATCCGGCAGTTTAGCACTGAAGCGGGCGTAAGGATTCTTGGTCGAAATCTTGTTTTTCTCATAATGTGACATTACCTGAAGGAGACTTTCTTCTGGTAATTTCAGAACTGTATTTGACATGGACGAGTCACCTTTCTTTGATTCACAATCAGCTTGTGTTCATGGTATGATGGTCTATAGAATTCCAAAGGGGGATATTGCATTGTCAGAGCAACATAAAATTCACACGGTCGTTGACATCTATGGCAACACCTATAAAATGGTCGGTACCGAAACATCTGGCCACATGCGTCTGGTTGCATCGATAGTTGACAGCAAGATGCGGGAAATCAATGCCTTGAATCCATCGCTGGATCAGGCGAAGCTTGCCGTTTTGACTGCATCAAATGCGGTACATGACTATCTTAAACTGAAAGAGCAAGTTGAACAATTAGAAAATGAATTGAAAAAACTGAAGGGTTGACGTGGATGATTGATATACTTTTATTAATCCTACTGATCGGTGGCATCATCGTGGGCGCCAAAAGAGGTTTTGTTGTCCAGCTGATTCATATGATCGGATTTATTATTGCACTTGTCGTGGCCTATAAATACTACAAACCCTTGTCCGAATACTTTGTGTTGTGGATTCCTTATCCGGCTGTAAACGAGAATTCCCAGTTTACGCTGGTAGTCGAACAATTAGACTTGGAACAAACTTTCTATCAATTACTGGCATTTGCCTTGATTTTCTTTGTGGTGAAGTTCGCCTTGCAGTTGATTGCATCCATGTTCGATTTTTTGAAGTATTTGCCTGTACTCGGATTTTTCAGCAAAATCCTTGGGGCGGTGCTAGGGTTTATTGAAGCATACATACTGCTCTTTATTTTCGTCTATGTGTTTGCGCTGCTTCCGTTGGATGCTGTGCAAAGCAGATTGGAGAATTCAGGAATTGCGCAGTCTATGCTGGAGCATACGCCTTATTTCTCTGAGAAAGTGAAGGAATGGTGGTATATTTATATGTAGTAGGAACTTCTCTCTTACGAGGGAAGTTTTTTTAATCGAAATGGGGGGCTCTTGGTGAATAAGAAGATTATCATCAGAACGCTTGAAAAAATTGCGTTATACATGGAACTCAAAGGGGAAAACCCGTTTAAAGTATCGGCTTTCCGTAAAGCTGCCCAAGCGCTTGAACTGGACCAGCGCAGCTTGGATGAAATGGAAGATGTCACTAAACTTAAAGGCATTGGCAAAGGGACTGGAGATGTCATTCTGGAATTGATCAATGACGGCAAGTCTACGGTTCTGGAAGAGCTTCAGGAAGAAGTGCCGAAAGGTCTTGTCCCGATGATGAAGCTTCAAGGAATGGGCGGCAAGAAGATTGCCAAGCTTTACAAGGAACTGGGGATTGATTCAATGGAAGCTTTAAAGACAGCTTGCTTGAACAATGAAATCCAGAAACTTCCAGGATTCGGTCCGAAATCAGAAGAAAAAATCTTAAAAGAGTTAAATGATTTTGAAACGAAACCAGATCGTCAGCCAATTTGGAAAACAGAGGAAACGGTGGCATTCATCAAAGATGTACTTACTACGATTGCGGAAGTAACAGAGTATTCGGTGGCCGGTAGTTTCCGCAGAACCAAAGAAACCAGCAAGGACCTGGACTTCATCATTGCTACTGCTGAGCCGGCACGCGTAAAAGAACAATTGCTTGCAGCTTTGCCTGTACAGGAGACAATTGCTTCAGGGGACACGAAAGTGTCGGTGACCGTCGATGTGCTGGAGCCGATCGATGTCGATTTCAGACTGGTAGCACCGGAAGAATTCGTAACGGCGCTGCATCATTTTACCGGATCGAAAGACCATAATGTGAAAATGCGGCAGTTAGCGAAATCTCAGAATAAAAAAATCTCTGAGTACGGAGTAGAGCAGGAAGATGGATCTGTTGCGACGTTTAAATCTGAAAAAGATTTTTTTGCGCATTTTGGCTTGCCATTCATTCCGCCATCCGTGCGGGAAGATGGCCGCGAATTGGATCGCTTGGATGAATTGTCTGAGTTGGTGACAATCGAAGACATTCAAGGCGATCTGCATATGCATACTACTTGGTCGGATGGCGCCAATTCGTTGAATGAAATGATTGAAGCGTGTATAGCGAAATCATATCAATACATGGTCATCACCGACCATTCGCAATATTTGAAAGTCGCAAACGGCTTGACGCCTGAGCGATTGACAGAACAGCATGCCCTAATCCGTCAAGTAAATGAACAATACCCGGCAATTGAAGTGCTGTCAGGTACAGAAATGGATATTCTGCCTGATGCCACTCTTGATTTTAACGATGAACTATTAAAGCAGTTGGATTTTGTCATTGCCAGCATCCATTCAAGTTTCCAACAGCCGCAGGAACAGATCATGGAACGCATATTAACAGCCATGAAAAATCCGTACGTGCATATGATTGCGCATCCGACCGGCAGAATCGTAGGTCAGCGTGAAGGCTACGACCCGGATGTTGAGCAGATTTTGGATTGGGCAAAAGAATACGGCAAGATCGTCGAATTGAACGCCAGTCCTTACCGCTTGGATTTGGCTGTTCCATATTTAGTGATGGCACAGGAAAAAGGCGTTCCGGTAGCTATCAATACGGATGCGCACGCGATCGAAGGCTTGGAAGTCATGGGAACCGGTGTCAAACATGCCCAAAAAGCCTGGTTGAAAAAAGACACGGTGGTAAATACATGGTCGCTTGAAAAGCTGAAAGAATACTTGAACCATAAGTGAGGAATAGTTTTATTCTATTTGCATATAATAATACCAAGGTATAAAAGAAACAGCGAAGACTCCTACGCAAACCTGTAGCAGCTGACACCGCAATGACTTGTCGCGTCAGCTGCATACTGCAGATTCGAAAGCGGAGTTGTTTTTCTGAATATCGATGTATTAAATATTACGTATATTCAACGTTAGGAGGGTCTTGAATGATCGCAGAACGCGCATTAAGGACACTTGAATTTTATAAAATTCGCAATGAAGTAGCACGTTACTGTACTTCGTCACTCGGAAAAGCCCATGTGGATAATTTATTGCCATCCACGGATATAAATGAAGTCAATCGATTACTAGAACAGATGGATGAAGGCGCGCAAGTATTGCGTGTTAAAAATAATGTGCCGATGGGCGGAATTTTTGATATCCGTATGCATGCACGTCGGGCTCAAATTGGCGGAAGCCTGAGTCCAATGGAGTTGATGGAGGTTTCATCGACCATCCGCGCGAGCCGGATTTTGCGCCAGTTTTTTGAAACGATTCAGGAAGAAGCGGTGATTCAAATTCCGCATTTCCTGGAGAAAAAAGAATCAATGCCAATTCTGACTGCTCTTGAGCATGCCATCAACATTTGTATTGACGATAACGGCGCTGTATTGGACAGCGCGAGCTCTGAATTGCGTTCAATCCGCCAGCAATTGCGGACACAGGAAAGCCGAGTCCGTGAACGGCTCGAAAGCCTGGTGCGCGGAAAAAATGCCTCGAAAATGTTATCGGATTCCATAGTGACAATCCGAAACGACCGTTTTGTTATTCCGGTTAAACAAGAATACCGCAGCCATTATGGCGGCATTGTGCATGACCAATCTTCTTCAGGACAAACACTGTTTATTGAACCAGATGCAGTGGTACAGGCGAATAATGAAGTGCGCCGTCTCAAGATGAAGGAAAAGGAAGAAATCGATCGCATCCTGCTCATGCTCTCAGCGCAGGTGCAGGAAGTGGCACATGAATTATTCGTCTTGGTTGAAGTTCTGGGAGAAATTGATTTGATCCTGGCAAAAGCGAAATACGGCTCAGCCCATAGAGGCACAAAGCCGGTGATGAATACTGAAGGCTATATCAATTTACGAAAAGCCCGCCATCCTTTGATTCCAAAAGATGAAGTGGTGCCGAACGATATTGAATTCGGTGGGGACATCACAGCGATCGTCATCACAGGACCAAATACAGGCGGTAAAACGGTCACCTTGAAAACTGTCGGACTGTCGACATTGATGGCGCAATCCGGATTGCCGGTGCCGGCACTCGACGGCTCTGAATTGGCGGTATTCGATCAAATTTTTGCGGATATCGGTGATGAACAGTCGATTGAACAAAGCTTGAGTACCTTTTCTTCCCACATGGTCAACATTGTTGATATCCTAACAAAGTTTGATGAGAATTCTTTAGTGATTTTCGATGAGCTCGGAGCAGGTACAGATCCTCAGGAAGGTGCCGCTTTGGCTATTTCCTTATTGGACGAAGTTCATGGCAGGGGTGCGCGTGTCATTGCGACGACGCATTATCCTGAATTGAAAGCATATGGCTTTAATCGCCCAGGTGTGGCAAATGCCAGCGTAGAATTTGATGTGGAAACATTAAGCCCAACATACCGTCTTTTGATCGGAGTGCCTGGCCGAAGCAACGCCTTTGAAATTTCAAAGCGTCTTGGCTTGCCTGAGCATATCATCAATCATGCCAAGAGCTTTACGGGTGCTGACAGCAAAGCGGTCGATTCGATGATTGCGTCTCTTGAAAAGAGTCGCCGCGAAGCGGAACACGACGCTGAGAAAACCAAGGAAGTCTTAGCAGAATCCGAGCGGTTGAAAAAAGAGCTGGCACAGCAGCTGGAAGAATATGAGCAGCAAAAAGAACGGCTGGAAGAAAAAGCAAAAGAAAAAGCAAGGAAAATTGTCGATCAGGCAAGGGCAGAAGCGGAAGCCGTCATATCGGAATTGCGAAAAATGCAACTCAATCAAGGGTCATCGGTTAAAGAGCATGAGCTGATTGACGCAAAGAAACGGCTGGAAGATGCCATGCCTCAAAATCGCATCTTAAAAAAAGCGGCTAAAGACAATGCAGCGAAACCTTTGAAGCCAAATGACGAAGTCAAAGTGATTTCTTTTGGACAGAAAGGTACGTTGGTTGAGAAAGTGTCGAAAAATGAATGGATTGTCCAAATCGGTATTTTGAAGATGAAATTGCCTGAATCTGATTTATCTTATACAAAACCGGAGAAGCAGAAAGAAACTCGGACCATGGCAACGTTGAAAGACCGTGACAGCCATGTGAAAATGGAACTCGATTTGCGCGGTGAACGATATGAAGATGCATTGGCACGTGTTGAAAAATACCTGGACGATGCGTTACTATCAAATTACCATCAAGTGTCGATCATTCATGGAAAAGGGACAGGTGCATTGCGCCAAGGTGTCCAACAATATTTGAAAAAACATCCGCGAGTGAAAAACTACCGTTTTGGTGAAGCAGGGGAAGGCGGCTCCGGTGTGACCGTTGCCGAATTAAAGTAAGTTTCCGCAGAGGAGTATAAGAAATGACAGAAACAGGATTTTGGACACATCCGCTGGTGGAATCTGCTGGCTATTTTAGTGTGGTAGTTTTATGCTTGATCGTCTCCATGGTGATTTTCGAAATGGTGACAAAATACAATAACTGGGAACAAATCAAAAAAGGCAATTTGTCAGTGGCGATGGCGACAGGCGGAAAGATTTTTGGGGTCACCAATATTTTCCGCTTTTCCATCGAACAGCATAATTCCTTATTTGAAATGATCGGTTGGGGGCTATTCGGTTTTACTTTGCTGATTTTTGCTTATATTCTGTTTGAGTTCCTGACGCCTAAATTTAAAGTGGATGATGAAATTGAGCAGGATAACCGCTCTGTCGGTTTCATTTCAATGACCATCTCTGTCGGACTATCGTTTGTCATCGGAGCCAGTATTCAATAGGAGTTGGATGTCATGGAAAACCTTATAAAGATTCTTTTCGTTTTTTGCGCAATCTTTTTGATTGTGGGAGTCATTTTTCTGTTCATCCTGTGAAGGATAGAAGCCAGCCTTGAGCTGGCTTTTTTTATGTGTAAATTACCGGCTTCTAGTGGGTAATTTCATATGTTTGCTATTCTTTCAACATATTTTGAAATAAAGTTTGAAAGCGGTATCATTTTTCTCTATAATTAAAAATAGGAATATTCGCACGATTCTAATAAATAGTAGGAGGTCAAAAGAATGACAGAAAAGCCATGGCTCGCACATTACCCGCCGGAAATTCCTCATACGCTGTCTTATCCGAGCATGCCGGTACAGGAATATTTAACAAAGGCATATGAGAAATACCCGCAAAAAGTGGCCATTCATTTCATGGGCAAGGAACTGTCTTATGAGGAACTTTATCAATCCTCGATGAAGTTTGGCAATTATCTTCAGAAGATCGGCATTAAAAAAGGTGACCGGGTCTCGATTATGCTTCCGAACTGTCCGCAAGCGGTCATCAGCTTTTACGGCATCCTCTATGCCGGCGGGGTAGTCGTTATGACCAATCCGCTTTATACAGAAAGGGAAATTGCTTACCAAATGAAAGATTCGGGTGCAAAGGCTATTATTGGGCTGGACATCCTGTTTCCAAAAATTTCAAAAGCATTGAAACAAACAGACTTGGAAAATGTTATTGTCACCGGTATTAAGGATTACCTAACCTTCCCAAAAAATATGGTTTATCCGTTTATCCAGAAAAAACAGTATGGCATGACCGTCAAAGTCGAACACAGAGGCATTAATCACCTGTTCACTGAAGTCATGAAAACCTCACAACCGACTGTTGTGGAAACGCCTTTCGATTTCGAGGAAGACCTGGCTTTGCTGCAATACACTGGCGGAACGACTGGCTCTCCAAAAGGAGTTATGCTGACTCATAAAAACATCATCTCAAATGCAACGATGTGCGACAGCTGGCTTTATAGATGCAAAAAAGGCGAAGAGACGATTATGGGCATCATCCCGCTATTCCATGTTTATGGCTTGACGACGGTATTGATTCTATCCGTGATGCTTGGCAATAAGATGGTGCTGCTGCCTAAGTTCGATCCGGAAACAGCATTGAAGACCATCAATAAACAAAAGCCTACTCTTTTCCCTGGCGCACCGACACTTTATATTGGATTGATGAATCATCCCGATATCGCAAAATACGATTTGTCTTCGATTGAAGCGTGTCTAAGCGGTTCAGCGCCATTGCCGGCGGAAGTGCAGGAGAAATTTGAAAAGCTGACTGGCGGTAAATTGGTTGAAGGCTATGGACTTACGGAAACTTCACCGGTCAGCCATTCAAATTTGGTATGGGGAGAACGGACAAAAGGTTCAGTAGGACTGCCATATCCGGATACAGATTGCAAAATATTCCAGACCGGCACAACAAATCCGGTTCCGCCAGGTGAAATTGGAGAAATTGCCATTAAAGGCCCGCAAGTGATGAAAGGTTATTGGAATAAGCCGGAAGAGACGGCAGCAACAATCGTCGATGGATGGTTATTGACTGGAGACCTTGGCTATATGGATGAGGGAGGACACTTCTTTATTGTTGACCGTAAAAAAGATATGATTATTGCGGGCGGTTTCAATATCTATCCACGTGAAATCGAAGAAGTGCTGTATGAACACGAAGCCATTCAAGAATGTGTGGTGGCTGGAATACCAGATCCATATCGCGGTGAGACAGTAAAAGCATACATTGTGCTGAAAGAAGGGTATACTGTAACAGAAGAGGAACTCAATGCTCACTGTCGCGAACATTTGGCTTCATTCAAGGTGCCGCGCATTTATGAATTCCGCAAAGAACTGCCGAAAACAGCAGTCGGAAAAATTCTGCGCCGTTCACTGGTGGACGAAGAAGTCGCGAAACAAAACGAAGCGGTTCCATCGTAAGTGGATAATAACTTGACACATTATTGAATAAACTATAATATGAAAATATGAATGAATCGCCATTCATATTTTCATATTTTTTTGGGTGGTGACAGTATGGTAAAAAAAGATAAGCCGAAATATAAGCAAATCATTGATGCGGCAGTTATTGTCATCGCAGAAAATGGCTACCATCAGGCGCAGGTTTCAAAAATAGCTAAACAGGCTGGTGTAGCCGATGGAACCATTTATTTGTATTTCAAAAACAAAGAAGATATTTTGATTTCCGTATTTCAAGAGAAGATGGGTGTTTTTGTTAGCAAGCTGGAACAAATCATCTCTCGTGACTTGGATGCTGCATCCAAATTAGGACTGATGATTGAAAGTCATTTTGAACTTTTGGCAAGTGACATTCATTTAGCAATTGTTACGCAGCTCGAGCTGCGGCAGTCCAATTATGAAATTCGTATGAAGATTAATAACGTGCTGCGGGAATACTTGAAGCTGATGGACAAAATCTTGGTCAAAGGCATGGAAGACGGAGAATTTGATGCAGCAATGGATATTCGTTTAGCCAGACAGATGGTTTTTGGTACAATGGATGAGACCATCACGACATGGGTCATGAATGACCATAAGTATGATTTAGTCGAACTCGCACCGAAAGTTCAGCGTATGCTGCTGAAAGGCATGCAGGCTTAAAGAGAGGGGCTCAATTGGATGGAATTTATCAGTTGGAAGAAAGAAGATGGGGTAGCTGTAGCGACGATTAATCGCCCACCGGCAAATGCACTGTCGCGTTCACTTATTTTGGAAGTAGATGAATTGTTGAACCAAGTGGAAAATGATGAAGAAGTTCGCGTCGTCGTCATCCATGGAGAAGGAAGGTTCTTTTCCGCAGGAGCTGACATCAAGGAGTTTACGCAAGTATCTTCAGGAGAAGAATTTTCGAAATTATCCGCGAGCGGCCAGGAAGTTTTTGAACGTGTTGAAACCTTCCATAAACCGGTGATCGCAGCGATCCATGGAGCAGCTTTAGGCGGCGGATTGGAATTGGCAATGAGTTGCCATATGCGATTTGTTACTGAAAATGCTAAACTGGGATTACCGGAGCTTCAATTAGGTTTGATTCCCGGATTTGCTGGTACGCAGCGCCTGCCGAGATATGTAGGGGCAGCGAAAGCGGCAGAGATGCTGCTGACGAGTGATCCGATTTCCGGAACAGAAGCAGCCCAGTATGGTTTGGCTAATCGTGCTTATGCAGAAGAAGACTTACTTTCGGAAACGCTTTCAATTGCGCGGAAGATTGCGAAAAAAAGCCCGGTTTCTGTCAAAGCGGCGATTGAGATGTTGCAGTACACCAAGCCCGCCTCATACCATGAAGGCGTAAATGCTGAAGCACAATCTTTTGGAACCGTTTTTGTTTCAGAAGATGCAAAAGAAGGAATCCAGGCTTTCCTGGAAAAACGTGAAGCACAATTTAAAGGGAAATAATACTTGGGAGGTTTACGTTCATGAACATTTATGTATTGGTAAAACGTACGTTTGACACAGAAGAGAAAATCGTCGTTTCAGGTGGACAAATCCAGGAAGACGGAGCGGAATTCATCATCAATCCTTACGATGAGTACGCAATTGAAGAAGCAATCACAGTGCGTGACGCACACGGCGGCGAAGTGACAGTGGTCACAATCGGCAGCGACGAAGCAGAGAAACAGCTGCGCACAGCACTTGCAATGGGCGCTGACAAAGCTGTATTGATCAATACAGAAGACGATATTGAAGAAATGGACCAGTTTACTTCTGCGTACATACTGGCTGAATACTTGAAAGACAAAGAAGCTGACTTGATTTTGGCAGGAAACGTAGCAATCGATGGCGGCTCTGGACAAGTTGGACCGCGTGTTGCCGATTTGCTTGGCATCAACTATGTTACGACAATTACAAGCTTGAACATTGAAGGCGATACCGTAACCATCGTCCGTGATATCGAAGGGGATGCGGAAGAATTGGAAACATCATTGCCGCTTCTGGTAACTGCTCAGCAAGGCTTGAACGAGCCGCGTTATCCATCACTTCCAGGAATCATGAAAGCGAAGAAAAAACCGCTTGAGGAATTGGAATTGGATGACTTGGATATCGAAGAAGACGATGTTGAAGCGAAAACTGAAACAATCGAAATTTACTTGCCTCCGAAAAAAGCGGCTGGCCGTATTCTTGAAGGCGACATCTCCAACCAGGTATCAGAACTGGTAGGCCTGCTGCGCAACGAAGCGAAGGTTATATAACGAAAAGCGGAAGTGCCTGTTCAGCTCTGAAAGGCATAGTGTCCAAAGAGTTGGGTACTTCCATTTGAATACCGGCTAATTAACATTCCACATATTTTCACATCTACTTAGGGGGTAAACGGACTATGGCGAAAAAAGTATTAGTTTTAGGCGAAACGCGCGAAGGCGCTTTGCGTAATGTCTCATTTGAAGCAATTGCAGCTGCCAAGAAAATTTCAGGAGGCGGAGAAGTAGTAGGCGTTCTTATTGGGGATTCAGTTGCTGATTTCGGCAACGAATTGATCGCATACGGAGCTGACCGTGTCGTAACGGTTGAACATCCACACTTGAAGTCCTATACATCTGACGGCTATGGACAGGCGTTTATGGCAGTCGTTGAACAGGAAAATCCAGAAGGTCTTGTCTTTGGCCATACAGCAGTCGGCAAAGATTTGGCGCCGAAAATCGCATCCAAGTTGCAAGCTGGATTAATTTCAGATGTAACGGATATCGAAGGCGAAGGCGATGATGCAGTTTTCATTCGCCCAATCTTCTCAGGTAAGGCATTTGAAAAGGTGAAGTTAAAAGAAGGCGTTGATTTTATTACAGTGCGTTCAAACAACATTGCTCCGCTTGAAAGACAAGAACGTTCAGGTGAAGTCACTTCATTGTCTGTGGATATCACAAACTTACGGACAATCATCAAAAACGTAGTGCGCAAATCATCTGAAGGTGTCGATCTTTCTGAAGCGAAAGTGATCGTCGCTGGTGGCCGTGGCGTCAAGAGCTCAGAAGGATTTGAACCTTTGCAGGAATTGGCGAATCTTCTTGGCGGTGCTGTCGGAGCTTCGCGTGGAGCTTGTGATGCGGATTACTGCGATTACTCTCTACAAATCGGACAGACAGGCAAAGTGGTAACACCTGATTTGTATATCGCAGCAGGTATTTCTGGAGCTATCCAGCACATGGCCGGTATGTCCAACTCGAAAGTGATCGTTGCGATCAATAAAGACCCGGAAGCGAACATTTTCAAAGTTGCTGATTACGGCATTGTTGGAGACTTGTTCGAAGTCATTCCGATGTTAACTGAAGAATTCAAGAAGGTTATGTAATTTTGAGTGGTGGCAGGTCGAATAGACCTGCCGCCATTTTTCGTTTAAAAGCAGGAAATGCCGGGTAATGAAAGAGTAGGCAAAAAAATAGCTAGTGTTTTTATCGCATGCTATACTCTGTATATAGTTTGGTTTAATCATAAGGAGGAATTATTCATGGCAATCGTACACGGCACAGATCAGAACTTTTCACAAGAAGTATCAGAAGGACTCGTTTTAGTAGATTTTTGGGCAACTTGGTGCGGACCATGTAAAATGATCGCTCCAGTCCTAGAAGAATTAGACGCTGAAATGAGCGATAAAGTTAAAATTGTAAAAGTTGATGTGGATCAAAACCAGGAAACAGCTGGAAATTACGGCATCATGTCAATTCCGACTTTGTTATTGATGAAAGACGGCGAGACAGTTGATAAAGTAGTTGGTTTCAGACCAAAAGAAGCATTGGCTGAATTGGTTGAAAAACACGCATAATTCTTAACCGGGTCCAGTAATGGCGCCCGGTTTTTTAATAGGGTGAGATAATAGATGGCTAATGAATTGATTCAGCATAAATTGGCAGTACTGCCTGATCAACCGGGCTGTTATTTGATGAAGGACCGCCAAAATACCATTATTTATGTGGGCAAGGCAAAAGTTCTTAAAAATCGGGTGCGTTCGTATTTTACGGGCAGCCATGATGCAAAAACGCAGCGCTTGGTCAATGAAATCGAGGATTTCGAATACATTGTCACGTCTTCTGACAAAGAAGCCTTGATTCTGGAATTGAATTTGATCAAAAAATACGATCCGAAATACAATATCATGCTGAAGGATGATAAAAGCTATCCATACTTAAAAATTACAGGAGAGCGTCATCCCAAGCTCATCACGACCCGTCAGGTGAAGAAGGATAAAGGCAAGTATTTCGGTCCTTATCCAAATGCCTACGCAGCAGCGGAAACAAAAAAACTGCTCGACCGTTTGTACCCACTGCGCAAATGCCACAAGATGCCCGACCGGGTTTGCTTGTACTACCATTTAGGGCAGTGCCTGGCACCTTGTGTGAAGCCTGTAGAAAAAGAGACTTATCAGGAAATGATCGATGGCATCACCAAATTTCTAAATGGCGGATTCCGTGAAGTGAAGCATGAATTGGTCGAAAAGATGTCTCAGGCAGCAGAAAATCTGGAGTTTGAACGGGCTAAGGAATACCGGGATCAAATCTCCATGATTGAAACCGTTATGGAAAAACAGAAAATGGCGATGAACGATTTCACCAATCGCGATGTGTTTGCCTATGCAGTCGACAAAGGCTGGATGTGCGTGCAAGTCTTTTTTGTGCGCCAAGGTAAACTGATTGAACGCGACGTGTCGCTGTTCCCGTTATACCGTGATCCGGAAGAAGAGTTTTTAACTTACCTGGGTCAGTTCTATGAAAAAGCAAATCACGTAAAACCAAATGAAATCCTGCTTCCGGAAGCTGACGATCCAGAGATGCTGAAAGAATGGCTGGGAGTTCGGGTGCTGGTTCCGCAGCGCGGAAAGAAAAAAGATTTGGTGGCGCTGGCGAAGAAAAATGCCGAAATTGCTATCAAAGAGAAGTTTCAGCTGCTGGAGCGCCAGGAAGAACGGACAATCGGTGCTTGTGTAGACCTCGGCGAAGCGATGAATATCCAGACGCCTTTGCGTATTGAAGCGTTCGATAACTCCCACATTCAAGGAGCCGATGCCGTTTCTGCGATGATTACGTTCATTGACGGAAAACCGTCCAAAAAAGATTACCGTAAATACAAAACACGCAATGCTTCGAAGCCCGATGATTATGCAGCAATGCGTGAAGTCATTCGGCGGCGCTATTCCCGTGTCTTGAAAGATGGCTTGCCTTTGCCGGATCTGATTGTCATCGATGGAGGCAAAGGGCAAATGGAATCGGCGCGTGAAATTTTGGAAGACGAACTCGGCTTATCAATTCCGATTGCTGGTCTTGCCAAAGACGCGAAGCACCAGACATCTCAGTTATTGTATGGCTCGCCAGCTGAAATTGTTCCTTTAAAACGGACCAGTGAAGCTTTCTACTTGATGCAGCGGATCCAGGACGAGGTCCACCGTTTTGTCATCACCTTCCATCGTCAGCTGCGTGGAAAGAACTCGATTCAGTCGGCGCTCGATGGTCTTGAAGGAGTGGGGCCAAAACGCAAACAGCAGCTGCTGAAGCATTTTGGATCTGTCAAGAAAATAAAAGAAGCATCCGTAGAAGAAATAAAAGAAGCCGGAATACCGGAAGCATTGGCATTATCCATTGAGCAGCATTTTGCAGAAGATACATTGCCAAGCGAATCGTAACATGATATTGTAAGAGAATAATTGAATCACTTGGAAAAGTGATGATAGAGGCGCGAACGTTATAAGTAAGCATTCGGAGATTTGCAGAATCTGAGATGGATGGTGAAAGGGACGGTCGCCGAAGTGTGCGTGTTACTGCTGTTGCGCATGCTGGTTCTGCATTTAAGAAGTGCAGAGCTGTCAGAGTCAATCTCTGGAGGGCTATCTCACATGGACGTTTTTCGTACATGATTAAAGAGGTAGTTTGCCGCGGTTGCGGTGAGCTGCCTCTTTTTGTGTCTGGAGGTGCTGTTATGTAGCAACACCGCCAGTCATATTGAGGGCCACATACTAAATGTGGGAGTGAATGGAATGGAAACGATCGTTATGAAATTTGGAGGCACGTCTGTTGCGACTCCAGAAAAAATTATTGGAGTAGCCAAAAGGGCTATTCGTGAAAAAGAACAGGGCAAGCGAGTGGTCATTGTTGTTTCGGCAATGGGCAAGACGACGGATACGCTGCTCGGACTCGCAGGGGAGATTTCTTCTGAACCGCCAAAGCGGGAGATGGATATGCTGCTTGCAACAGGAGAGCAAGTTACCATTTCTTTGTTAGCCATGGCCTTTAAAAAACTCGGCCATGAGGCGTTATCGTTCACTGGATGGCAAGCGGGAATCGAAACAGAGTCCGTGCCGCGCAATGCCCGTATCGAACAAATCCATACCGAGCGGCTTGAACGCGTGCTGGATAACGGTTTTTTTTGTGTAGTCGCAGGTTTCCAAGGAGTGGACAAGATTGGCAATATTACCACTCTTGGGCGTGGTGGATCTGACACGACAGCTGTGGCACTTGCTGCAGCTTTAAAAGCAGAGAAATGTGAAATCTATACAGATGTCAATGGTGTCTATACATCCGATCCAAGATACGTCACAGGTGCGCGCAAGCTGGACCAGATTTCTTATGATGAAATGCTGGAGCTTGCGAATCTTGGAGCGGGCGTTCTGCATCCGCGGGCAGTCGAGTTTGCGAAGAACAACCATGTACCATTATCCGTCAGAGCAAGTTATTCAGATGAGCCTGGCACAATCATACAAGAGGTGATCACTGTGGAGAAAAACTTAATCGTCAGAGGTGTCGCGTTCGAACCGGGAATCGCGCGTGTAACTGTAACTTACAAAAAACCGTTCAACGGATCCTTGGCTAATATTTTCACGAAGCTTGCAGAAAATCAAATTGACGTGGATATCATCGTCCAAAGCATCAGCGATGAATTTCCGCCTTCAGTCTCTTTTTCCATCAATCAGGAAAGCCTTGAGGAAACACGCCGTGTCTTGACTGAAGCGCAAGAGGAGATTGGTTTCTTGTCGCTGGACGTCGAGCTTGGCTTGTCGAAGGTGTCGATTGTGGGGTCTGGCATGGTCTCCAATCCCGGTGTAGCCGCGCGGATGTTTGATATTTTAAGAAGACAAGAAATTCCGGTTAAAATGGTCAGTACCTCAGAGATCAAAATTTCAGTAGTCGTACCGGAAGCTGATATGGAAAAATCGGCGAATGCGTTACATGATTCCTACGGCCTCTCTGATATCCAGACTTCTTGAACTAAAATACCGTTTGGAAAACTGCTATTCATCCTTTAATAAAGACAGTAAGTGAAAAAATTCACAGAACGTTCAAATTCTCAATGGCAAAAACGCAACATTGTTGTAAACAGTAGAATAGTGCGATTTTGACCTGAAAAGCGATTCTCAATTAGAGAATCGCTTTTTGATATGATTCTGCTAAAACGGTTACATTCTGCGGAGTTTCTATATAGATAGAGCGTTTTTACACATAATAATGCATAGTAACTATCTCTTTAAAAGAGTCTCGTTGCCTTGACGCTCCTAAGTTCGGAAGAGTACAATAAATATGTCATATTATTGTATCATGATGGTGTGCGGCTTCAGGTGCTTTCGTAATATATCGTTTGCTTTGGACGCTGCCAATTAATGTTTTGAGGGGGGTAAAATTTTGGATAATCGTGAATTTTTAATGCGCAGGCTGCACTCATTGTTGGGGATCATTCCTATCGGTTTATTCTTGACGCAGCACTTAATCGTCAACCATTTTGCTACGCAAGGAGTAGAGGCATTCAATAATGCATCTCACTTCATGGCAAATCTTCCATTCGTCATCTTCTTGGAGATCTTTGTCATCTATTTACCGCTCATGTATCACGCGTTCTACGGTCTATACATAGCGTTTACTTCGAAGAACAACCCGGGACATTATAGCTATATGCGTAACTTGCTATTCGTTGCACAGCGCTATACAGGTGTCTTCCTAGTAGTCTTCATCGCTTGGCATGTCTTTGAAACAAGATTCCAAGTTGCGATCGGAGCAGCTGCTGAAGCTGATTTCAATATGATGGAAAACATTTTAAACAATCCATTTATGCTGGCATTCTACATCGTCGGCGTCTTGGCAGCGGTTTTCCACTTTGCAAACGGAATTTGGTCTTTCCTTGTAACTTGGGGAATTACACAATCCGAAGCATCACAGCGTAATGCAACTTATTTCACGCTTCTAGTATTTATTGTATTATCGATCATTGGTATCAGAGCATTGTTCGCATTCGTTTAAGAATGTCTCAATCATTGGTGAACTAAAAGAGGAGTGAATACTAACATGGCGAAGGGCAAAATTTCTATCGTCGGTGGTGGCCTTGCCGGCTTAATGGCAGCAATTAAAGTTGCAGAGGCAGGTTCTCCCGCTGATTTATTTTCAATCGTTCCCGTTAAACGGTCCCACTCAGTATGTGCGCAAGGCGGGATCAACGGAGCGGTTAATACAAAAGGTGAAGGGGATTCTCCGGATATCCACTTTGATGATACTGTTTATGGAGGCGACTTCCTTGCGAATCAGCGCCCTGTAAAAGCAATGGCGGATGCAGCACCAGGAATCATCCGTATGTTTGACCGTATGGGCGTTATGTTCAACCGTACGCCGGAAGGTCTTTTGGACTTCCGCCGCTTTGGTGGAACGATGTACCACAGAACAGCGTTTGCCGGCGCAACAACTGGCCAGCAATTATTGTATGCATTGGATGAGCAGGTTCGCCGCTACGAAGTAAGCGGACTGATCACAAAATACGAAGGCTGGGAATTCCTTGGTCTTGTTCTTGACGAGCAAGGTATAGCAAAAGGAACTACAGCTCAAAATATGACGACAATGGAAATCAAATCGTTCCGTGCAGATGCTGTTATTATGGCAACCGGCGGACCGGGAATCATTTTCGGGAAATCGACGAACTCGGTCATCAACACAGGTTCAGCGGCTTCCATCGTCTACCAGCAAGGCGCTTACTATGCGAACGGCGAATTTATCCAAATTCACCCGACAGCGATTCCAGGAGACGATAAACTGCGCTTGATGTCAGAATCAGCACGTGGGGAAGGCGGACGTATTTGGACTTACAAAGACGGCAAGCCTTGGTACTTCCTTGAAGAAAAGTATCCAGCTTATGGAAACCTTGTGCCGCGTGATATCGCAACACGTGAAATTTTTGATGTTTGCGTTAACCAAAAACTCGGCATTAACGGCGAGAACATGGTTTACCTGGATCTTTCACACAAAGATCCAAAAGAACTTGATATCAAATTAGGTGGAATCATCGAAATCTACGAGAAATTCACAGGTGATGACCCTCGTAAAGTACCGATGAAAATCTTCCCGGCTGTCCATTATTCAATGGGTGGATTATGGGTTGATGACCATCAGATGACAAGCATCCCTGGTGTGTTGGCAGCAGGTGAATGTGATTATTCTCAGCACGGTGGTAACCGTCTGGGCGCTAACTCATTGCTTTCAGCGATTTACGGCGGAATGGTCGCAGGACCGAACGCTTTAGAATACGTTAAAGGACTTGAAGTATTGGCGGAAGATCTGCCTTCAGCTATTTTCGAAAAAGCTGAAGCAGAAGAACAACGCAAATGGGAAGAAATTTTGGCATTGGATGGCACAGAAAACGCTTACGTTCTCCATAAAGAACTGGGCGAATGGATGACAGACAATGTAACGGTAGTACGCTACAACGATCGTTTGCAGAAGACGGATGAAAAAATCCAGGAACTGCTTGAACGTTTCAATCATATCAGCATCACCGACACTCAGCTTTGGAGCAATCAAGGTGCAATGTTCACACGTCAATTGCGAAATATGCTACATTTAGCTCGAGTGATCACAATCGGGGCACTCAACCGGAACGAAAGTCGCGGGGCTCATTACAAACCGGATTTCCCGGAACGTAATGATGAAGAATATCTGAAAACAACGATGGCTAAATTCAATGGCTATGATGCACCTATCTTCCATTACGAAGAAGTCGATACATCGTTGATTCCACCGCGTAAACGTGATTATTCAGCTAAAGCATAATATAGAAGGGAGCTAATTTACCATGGGTGAAGCAGCAAAAACGGTTATATTTGAAATCGAGCGCAGAAACTCTACGGATGAAGATTCGTATTGGGAAAAGTTCGAGTTGCCATATGTAATGAACATGAATGTCATTTCGGCATTGATGGAAATTCGTCGTAACCCTGTCAACATGGAAGGGAAGAAAACCACTCCTGTAAACTGGGATATGAACTGTCTGGAAGAGGTTTGTGGCGCATGTTCAATGATCATCAACGGCAAGGCGCGTCAATCATGTACTGCTTTGGTCGATCAATTGGAACAGCCGATCCGCCTTCAGCCGATGAAAACATTCCCTGTTGTCCGTGACCTTGTCATCGACCGCAGCCGTATGTTTGACTCGTTGAAGAAAGTCAAAGCATGGGTGCCGATCGATGGGACGCATGACCTTGGAGAAGGACCACGTATGCCTGAACGCAAACGCCAATGGGCTTACGAACTATCTAAATGTATGACGTGCGGCGTATGTCTTGAAGCATGCCCGAACGTTAACGATAAATCCGATTTCATCGGAGCTGCACCACTTTCACAAGTTCGTTTAATGAACGCTCATCCAACAGGTGCCATGAACCGCGATGCACGTTTGAACGCGATCATGGGCGAAGGCGGATTGGCAAGCTGCGGTAACTCTCAAAACTGTGTAGAATCTTGTCCAAAAGGAATTCCTTTGACAACTTCAATCGCAGCGTTGAACCGCGATACCACTGTTCAAATGTTCCGCAACTTCTTCGGAAGCGATAGAATGGTTGACTAGTATTTATTGGAAACCCCGCTGCGGCGGGGTTTTTAATTTTGTCCAGATTAGAAAATGCCTGTTCTTTAAGAAAGTTTTTGATATACTAAGAAAATGAAAAAGAATACTTGAGTCAAATTTAATTTGTAGTTGATATTCTGCAACCCACTAATATTTTGATAAGAACAATAAAATCAGTATATAAAAGTGATTTCTTTTTTATTAACGAAAGCTACTTTATCGGAGGTTTCTTATGAAAGCGAATTATATTGATGATTTTGAAGAGTGGAAGCAGGACTTTTTCTTCTCCGCTCCGGTGCAGGTCCGTTTTTCTGAAACCGATATGTTCGGGCATGTCAATAACACAGTGCCGATCGCTTATTTTGAATTCGCGCGTATTGAATTCATGAAAGAGATGGGGCTGATGCAGCGTTGGCTTAAGGAAGGGAACGAGTTGTTTCCAGTCGTAGCGGATATGCAGGTGGATTTTGTCCAGCAGGTCTTTTTCGATGAAAAATTAGATGTTCATGTCAAGATAGCGCGAGTCGGCACATCTTCTGTTGATGTCCATTACTGGACTGTCAATGAAAAAGGGGAGACATGCTTTACGGGAAGAGGGGCTATTGTCCAAATCTCAAAACAGACAGGAAAAGGGCATCCGTGGACAAAACAGGACATTGAAATGCTCCGGACAGGTCAATTGGCTGCTGCGAAAAAATAAGGGAGTTCTTGCTATATCAATAAAAAACCTTCACTATAGAAATAAGATAGGTTTTTCAAGGAGTGGTTAATTGTAATGAATGAGGATAAACAAGATATCAGCCATGATTTAGAACGTATAGCCTTTATGGAAAAGGAATTGCGTTATATTTCTGGAATCATCAAGCAAAAAGGCCGTGAAATTTTAAATTCTTACACCATTACACCGCCTCAATTCGTCGCGCTGCAATGGCTGTTTGAACATGGAGACATGACAATCGGCGATTTGTCGAATAAGATGTTCTTAGCGTTTAGCACGACAACTGATCTGGTTGACCGTATGGAGAAAAATGAACTGGTTGTCCGTATTCGCGAAGAGCAGGATCGCCGCGTCGTACGGATCAAGTTATTAAAAGAAGGCGAACGGGTTATTGAAGAAGTTATCCAGAAGCGCCAAGAATACTTGAAAACAGTATTAGCCAATTTTACTGAAGAAGAAGCAGTCCAATTTGCAGGCTTACTTGAGAAATTGCACACAAACATGAAATAGGATAGAGGCGATGACGTTGAATGCGCCAATCGGAGTAATTGATTCAGGGGTCGGCGGCCTTACCGTCGCAAAAGAAATAATGAAACTGTTGCCGAATGAGCAAATTTACTATATCGGTGATAATGCCAGATGCCCTTACGGACCACGTCCGCTTTCGGAAGTGCGGACCTATACATGGCAAATGGCCAATGCATTGATGAAAAAGAATATTAAGATGCTGGTCATCGCCTGCAATACTGCAACAGCAGCAGCGCTGTACTCCTTGCAGAAAAACTTGCCGATTCCTGTAATTGGGGTTATTTTTCCAGGGGCACGAGCAGCAATTAAATCATCAACGACGAAAAAGATCGCCGTTTTGGGTACGTTGGGAACGGTGCAGAGTGGGGCATACGAAAAAGCGATCCTGTCACTGGTTTCTTCTTCGCATGTTGTGCAGTTGGCTTGCCCTCGTTTTGTTCCCTTGGTTGAAAGTGATGAATACGAAGGCGAGTTCGCTCACCGGATCGTTCAGGACACATTGGCGACTATTGCTCATGAAGAATTCGATACGGCAATTTTGGGCTGTACGCATTACCCATTGCTGCAGGAGTTTATTGAAGAAGTTCTTGGCGATACGGTGCATGTGCTGTCGTCGGCCGAAGAAACGGCAAAAGATGTCGAGCGTTACTTGAGCTATAAAAAGCAATTTGCAGAATGGAGCCAGCCGCCGGTGCATCATTTCTATACATCGGGGTCTACGCAAATTTTTGGCTCCATCATCGAAAAATGGCTGGGTATCGATGAACCAATCATCCACTCTATACGATTCCACAAAACCTGATGGCTCACAGCCGTCAGGTTTTTGTCGTTGTCAGCGAAATATGGTAAGCTATTTGAGCATATACAAGGAGGATTTTTATGACACGCATAGATAATAGACAAACAAACGAACTGCGTCCCGTATCAGTGGACGTCGACTACTTGATTCATCCAGAAGGTTCGGTATTGATCACAGTCGGACAGACGAAAGTCATCTGTACGGCAACCATTGAAGACAGAGTGCCCGGTTTCCTGCGGGGCCAGGGCAAGGGTTGGATTACTGCAGAATACTCCATGCTGCCACGCGCTACGAATAGCCGGAACCGCCGCGAAGCATCAGCCGGTAAAATCGGAGGACGCACCATGGAGATCCAGCGCTTAATCGGACGTGCACTACGCGCAGTAGTTGACCTGGAGAAGCTGGGTGAGCGGACATTATGGATTGATTGCGACGTTATCCAGGCAGATGGCGGAACGCGTACAGCGTCCATTACAGGTGCATTTATCGCGATGACAATGGCCATCGGAAAATTGGATTTGCCGGCATTCCCGGTCACCGACTTTCTTGCTGCAACAAGTGTCGGCATAACAGCTGAAAACGGACCCATTCTTGATTTGAATTATATCGAGGATTCAAGTGCGGAAGTGGATATGAACTTGGTGATGACAGGCGCAGGGCATTTTGTGGAATTGCAGGGCACAGGAGAAGAATCCACTTTCACTCGTGCTCAGTTGAACGAATTGCTGGACCTTGGAGAAGCAGGAATCAGCCAATTGATCGCGATGCAGCGTAAAGCGCTGGGCGACATTGCCGGGCGAATTGGTGAAAAGGTGACTGCAGAACGATGAAAAGAATAGTGATTGCGACTCAAAACAAAGGCAAAGCCAAGGATTTTGAAACGATGCTGTCGCCATTGGGCTATGAAGTGTTGACGCTGCTCGATGTAGCGCAGGACATGGACGTGGAAGAAACCGGAGTGACATTTGAAGAAAATGCTATCCTGAAAGCCGAAACAGTATCAAAAGAGTTAGGCATTCCAGTCATTTCAGACGATAGCGGCCTGGAAATCGACGCGTTAAATGGCGAGCCGGGTGTCTACTCAGCCCGCTATGCAGGCGCTGACAAGAGCGATGAAGCGAATATGAATAAAGTGCTTGATAAATTGGACGGCGTACCGAACAGTGAGCGCACAGCCCGTTTTCGCTGTGTTCTGGCAGTGGCAGCTCCAGGGCAGAAGACTGAAACCTTTTCCGGTTCATGTGAAGGGATGATTCTTCATGAGCGCCGTGGAGACCGTGGTTTTGGCTACGATCCTATCTTTTTTGTTCCGGCTCAGGATAAAGCGATGGCTGAGCTTGAACCTCATGAAAAAGCAGCGATTTCGCATCGCGGCAATGCGCTGCGCCAGCTCAATAAAAGCATGCCTGCGTGGCTAACTGAACAAAACTAACAAGTTCATTATTATTTTTAATATTTTTTTAAAATAGCATTGACTTTTCTTAAAATCATTCCTATAATTAAAATTGTCTTTCGTTAGAAAAGCGAAGCCACCCGCAACAGCAGGTGCCACTGTCTGGACTTCAAGAAAGCTTTGGTCTCAGTAGCTCAGCTGGATAGAGCAACGCCCTTCTAAGGCGTCGGTCGGGGGTTCGAATCCCTCCTGGGACATTATAGGAATGTACATAGTACAAAGAGAAACCTCTCCATCGTTCAGTGAACGGTGGAGAGGTTTTTTTTTCTAAATCTGGTTTCGATTAATGAAGTCGGCGTCTTGCCCAAGCGTCTTAGCATAATAAAAATCAATCTGGAACTAAATCTTTTTTGGTTCGTACTATAAGAGGGAGGTGTTCGAATGCCGACATGTAAGAGTTGTGGAATCCGGTGGAGCTGGAAGCAAACGATGAAGGCTTCTTGGAAGTTCAGCGGAGCCATGAATTGTCCACATTGCCAAAGCAGTCAGTATGCAACACCCAAATCAAAACAGCGCATGACATACATAAACTGGCTGGTATTATTGCCATTGCCTTTTTCAACAATCTGGGATATTCCCCTGTCCTATACAATCATGATGATGTCGAGTTTAATTATTGTCGACCTGTCCTTAATTCCTAAAATGATAGAGCTGAGCAATGAGCAGAAACCACTGTGGTAAAGAGAGATTATTATTGCGGGAATAAGGTTTTTATTTTCGGCCAAACGGGAATATGTTATGATTATGAGATACAAAAGAGGTGGTAGGATGCGAAAGAAATACAGGGATTTAAAGCGCAAAGGGAATGTAATTGTCTTTCCGACGACAGTAAACCGCTTGCTGGCAGAAGGGATGACGTTTCTTAAAGAAGAAAAGTACGAAGATGCCCGTGATAGCCTGTATCAGGTGCTTTCTTACGAGCCTGAACACGCAGCTGCATTAGGTGGCTATACCTATTGCCTATATGAACTTGGTGAATTCGAAGAAGCCTTGGAAGTATGCCGCGAATTGTTGAATGTCGGTCCGATCCATTACCTGGAAACCATGGAGTTATACATAAGTATTTTGATGCAAGTCCGTGAATTTGAAGAAGCGGAAAAAATGATCGAAGTTTTAATAGAAGAAAAAGTGCTGCCCGAAGAACGGCTGGAGCAGTTTCACCAACTGCGGGAGCTAAACGAGCGGATTGTTGCCAACACTGCGACTGAAAAAGTGGATGCATCACTTTATGCAATCGAACCATTTTTGGCATTGCACCCTGCTGAGCAGGAACAGCTGATTCTGGATTTGCCGACCACGTCCTATCAGGCGATAAAAAAGAAGTTGTTGGCAATTATTGAACATCCGGAAGCTGATTTATTGACGAAGACATACATATTGTTCATGTTGTATCAGGAAAAAATTGAAGCGGAAGTGGCAGTTCAGAAATTCAATTATAAAGGAACCTTCCATATCAGCGAATTGCCAGACCCAGTAAACAATAGCCGGATCAGAAGCATTATGGCGATTATGGAAGATGCGCTAGCGAAAGACCCAACGCGGCTTGAATTGGTAAAAGAACTGTTTGAACGCCATATATACTTGCTGTATCCGTTCATTTGGGACGATTACAAAGAAGCGGAAGTGGCTCAAGGGTATATGGATTATACAGAAGGACTGTTCAGCGGACTGACTTCATTCGATGAAGATGAGAAGCTGCTGGAGCTGATCCAGCAGGCTGAACTGTGGTTCGAGATGAGGAATGGGTAGAAATAGTTGAACCTGACTCTATGTGTGCTATAATATTGAAGTTGTCAAAATTCGTATAAAACGTAAAATGACTTTGTAGAAAATGTTTGGAGGGCTTATAATATGTCAGCAAAATGGGAAAAACAAGAAGGTAACACAGGGATTCTTACAATCGAAGTTCCTGCAGAAGAAGTAAACGCAGGTCTTGATAAAGCGTTTAAGAAAGTTGTAAAAGAAATTAACGTACCAGGCTTCCGTAAAGGGAAAATGCCTCGTCAAATGTTCGAAAAACGTTTTGGCGTTGAATCACTTTACCAGGACGCATTGGATTTCATCCTGCCTGACGCTTACGCGAATGCAGTTGAAGAAGCAGGAATCAACCCAGTTGACCGTCCTGAAATCGACATTGAAACGATCGAAAAGAACCAGCCGCTAGTATTTACAGCGAAAGTGATTGTAAAACCTGAAGTTGAGCTTGGCGAATACAAAGGTCTTGAAGCATCAAAACCTGATACTGAAGTGACTGACGAAGATATCGAAAACCAGTTGAAAGAAAACCAGGAGCGTTTGGCTGAGTTGACTGTTAAAGAAGACGAAGCGATCGTTGAAGGCGATACAGCTGTTATCGATTTTGAAGGATTTGTAGATGGAGAAGCATTTGAAGGCGGACAAGGCAGTGACTACTCCCTTGAAATCGGTTCAAACTCATTTATCCCAGGATTCGAAGAGCAGTTGGTTGGCGTAAAAACTGGAGAAGAAAAAGACGTAGAAGTCACTTTCCCAGAAGAATACCACGCTGCTGAACTTGCAGGAAAAGCTGCAACGTTCAAAGTGAAAGTAAACGAAGTTAAAGGCAAAGAACTTCCAGAGTTGAACGACGAGCTGGCTAAAGAAATTGATCCAGAAGTTGAAAGCTTGGATGCACTACGCACGAAAATGAAAGAAAGCTTGATCGCTGAGAAAAAATCTGCTGCTGATGCTAAGCTTCGCGACGAATTGGTTCAAAAAGCGGCTGAAAACGCAACAATCGATATTCCTCATGCAATGATCCATACTGAAATGGACCGTATGATGAGTGATTTCGAACAGCGCTTGACTCAACAGGGTATGAACCTTGAGTTGTACTTCCAGTTCTCAGGCCAAGACGAAGCTGCACTTCGTGAGCAAATGCACGGTGATGCTGAAACACGCGTACGCGTTTCATTGACACTTGAGGCAATTGCTGAAGCTGAAAACATGCAAGTAACTTCAGAAGACATCGACAAAGAGCTAGAAAAAATGGCTGGTCAATTCAACATGGACATTGAACAGATCAAAACAGCTCTAGGTGGAACTGAAATGCTTGAAAATGATATCCGCATGCAGAATACAGTCGAGTTCCTAGTGGACAACGCTAAAATCTCTGAATAACACATAAGCAATAAATATAGAATAGGCGAACAAGGTGCGGAGACGCACCTTGTTTTCCGCTACATAGAACACTGAATTCATACATCCACAGCCGCAAAATTGACTGTGAATCTAAATAGTTGCTACAATTACGATAATCTTGTAAGATAATGGCTTGAATAGGGGTGAATACATTGTTCAAATTCAATGACGAGAAAGAGCATTTAAAATGTTCGTTTTGTGGCAAACCACAAGAGCAGGTTCGTAAACTGGTCGCAGGACCGGGTGTTTATATTTGTGACGAATGTATTGAGCTTTGTACGGAAATCGTAGAAGAAGAGCTTGGTACAGATGAAGAAGTAGAATTCAAAGAAGTGCCTAAGCCAAAAGAAATTCTGGATATTTTGAATGGCTATGTAATCGGTCAGGAAAAAGCGAAGAAGTCACTGGCTGTAGCAGTATATAATCACTATAAACGCGTCAATTCCAACAGTAAGATTGATGATGTTGAGTTGTCGAAATCCAATATTGTATTAATCGGACCAACAGGGAGCGGTAAAACCTTACTGGCTCAAACTTTGGCCCGTATTCTGAACGTGCCGTTTGCGATTGCAGATGCAACTTCATTGACGGAAGCCGGCTATGTCGGCGAAGACGTGGAGAACATTCTATTGAAGCTGATCCAAGCTGCAGATTATGATGTTGAGCGCGCAGAAAAAGGAATCATTTATATCGATGAAATCGATAAAGTGGCTCGCAAATCCGAAAACCCATCGATTACACGCGATGTTTCTGGTGAAGGTGTACAACAGGCCCTTCTGAAAATTTTGGAAGGCACAACCGCGAGCGTACCCCCACAAGGCGGACGCAAGCATCCTCATCAGGAATTTATCCAAATCGATACGACGAACGTCTTGTTCATCGTAGGTGGCGCTTTTGACGGAGTGGATCAAATCATCAAACGCCGTCTGGGCAATAAAATCATCGGTTTCGGTGCAGACCCGAACAAAGAAGAGCTTGATGATAAATCATTGCTCAGCCAGTTGATTCCTGAAGATCTATTGAAATTTGGTTTGATTCCAGAGTTCATCGGCCGTTTGCCGGTATTGGCAAGCCTTGAGCAATTGGATGAAAAAGCATTGGTCGAAATTTTGACTGAGCCTAAAAATGCATTGATCAAGCAGTATCAGAAAATGATGGAGCTTGATGGCGTTAAATTGACTTTCGAACCTGGTGCACTTGTTGAAATTGCAAAACTTGCGATTGAACGCAAAACCGGTGCCCGTGGACTCCGTTCAATTATCGAGAACATCATGCTTGAAGTGATGTTTGATCTTCCTTCACGTGAAGATATCGTTGAATGTGTCATTACTAAAGAAACTGTTGCGGATAGCGTACAGCCTAAACTTATCTTGGAAGATGGCTCCGTGTACGTTAACGACAATAACGAGAAAACATCCGCATAATGACTGGAACATGACCCAGTGGAACTTTCTCGCTGAGTGCTAAGTGAACCAATCAAAAAGGATGATACGGGCTGACTCTTGATCGTGCGCATCCGCGCGTTCTGAGTTAGTCCGTTTTTGTTAGAAAAGCAGAAGCAGCCATTTAGCTCCGACAGGGGTAAGACGATCCGGTGAAGTGGCGTGTTTTCAGCCGCATAGCCGGAGTGGCTTACACTCAGGGAGCTGGCTGCTGCAGCTGGACAAAGAAAAGCGAAAGCATTTATTAAGGCTCGACAGCCCAAATGCTTCAGATTCACGTTGAAAATATTCCCGGAGGTGACTTTTCACATGGCTAAGAAAAAAGTTACAAAACGCGTGCCATTATTACCGTTACGAGGCTTGCTCGTATTTCCGACAATGGTGCTGCATATAGATGTCGGCCGTGAACGTTCTGTGGCTGCATTGGAACAGGCCTTGCTTGAAGACAATATCGTCTTTTTGGCGACTCAAAAAGATATGAGCACTGAACAGCCTGAAAAAGACGACCTTCATAAAATCGGTACTTTGGCTTATGTTAAACAAATGCTAAAGTTACCGAACGGCACGATTCGTGTATTGGTTGAAGGTTTAGAACGCGGACAAATGAAAAATTACGAAGAAGCAGACAACTTTACGGTTGTTGAAGTGACATCTTTCCCTGACGAGACCGAAAGAGACGCAGAACAAGATGCCTTGATGCGTTTACTCCTAGAGCATTTTGAGAACTATGCAAAGAGTTCCAAAAAAGTGACGACGGAAACCTACAATACCGTAGCGGACATTGAAGAGCCGGGCCGTTTAGCGGATATGGTCGCTTCTCATCTCTCTATGAAAGTAGCTGCTAAACAGGAAGTGCTGGAAACTTTCGATATCAGTAAACGATTAGAATTGTTGATAACGCGTCTGCACAGCGAACAGGAAGTAGTGGATCTGGAAAAACGGATCAATCTACGTGTGAAAAAAGCGATGGAGCAAACCCAGAAAGAATTTTACTTGCGCGAGCAGATGAAAGCCATTCAAACTGAACTTGGTGATAAAGACGGCAAATCAGCTGAAGTAGTCGACTTGAAAAAGCGGATTGAAGAAGCAGATATGCCGGAATCCACTCAAAAAGTAGCTTTGAAAGAACTCGATCGTTATGAAAAACTGCCTTCTGCAGCAGCAGAAAGCGGCATTATCCGTAATTACATCGAATGGCTTGTGACAATTCCTTGGTCGGAGGCAACAGAAGATCGTCTGGATATCAAATACGCTGAAGAAGTATTGGACCGTGACCACGACGGACTGGAGAGCGTCAAAGAACGTGTCCTTGAGTATTTGGCTGTTCAACAGATGACCAATTCTTTGCGCGGTCCAATTCTTTGTCTAGTAGGCCCTCCAGGTGTCGGTAAAACCTCTTTGGCAAAATCGATTGCTGAATCATTGGATCGCAATTTCGTCCGTGTATCACTTGGCGGCGTCCGTGATGAATCGGAAATACGCGGTCATCGCCGGACTTATGTCGGTGCAATGCCAGGGCGTATCATACAAGGGATGAAAAAAGCTGGAACTGTAAATCCGGTATTCCTATTGGATGAAATTGATAAGATGTCGAATGATTTCCGCGGTGATCCGTCTTCAGCGATGCTGGAAGTATTGGATCCGGAGCAGAATAATTCATTCAGTGACCATTATGTAGAAGAAACTTATGATCTTTCGAATGTTCTTTTCATTGCGACAGCCAATGACCTCGGATCGATTCCGGGGCCGTTGCGTGACCGCATGGAAGTCATTTCGATTGCCGGCTACACGGAAGCCGAAAAACAGATGATCGCAAAAAACCACTTAGCACCGAAACAATTGAAGGAACATGGCCTGACGGAAGAGCAGCTGCAGTTTGAAGACGAAGCGTTGCTCAATATCGTCCGCTACTATACGCGTGAAGCCGGTGTCCGTGGACTGGAACGCCAAATTGCATCGATTTGCCGCAAAGTGACCAAGCAAATCATCTCAAAAGAAAAAGAGCAAGTGAATGTCGGCTCAGAAGAAGTCGAGTCTTACCTTGGAAAACGTAAATTCCGTTATGGCATGGCAGAAACAGAAAATCAGATCGGCGTCGCAACTGGCCTTGCCTACACAACTGTTGGAGGCGATACGCTTCAAATCGAAGTTTCCCTGTCTGCAGGAAAAGGCAAATTGCAATTGACTGGTAAACTGGGTGACGTCATGAAGGAATCTGCACAGACGGCTTTATCATTCGTCCGGGCCCGAGCAGAATCTTTAGGCATAGATCCGAATTTCCACGAATCGCATGATATTCATATCCACGTTCCCGAAGGTGCTGTTCCAAAAGACGGTCCTTCAGCAGGGATCACCATTGCCACAGCGTTGGTTTCCGCTTTAACGAAACGTCCGATTCGCCGTGAAGTCGGTATGACTGGTGAAATCACGCTTCGTGGACGCGTTCTGCCAATCGGCGGCATCAAAGAAAAAACCTTGAGTGCCCACCGTGCGGGTCTCAAAACCATCATCCTGCCGATTGATAACGAGCGGGATCTGGAAGATATCCCAGAAACAATCCGCGAAGAACTGACCTTTAAATTGGTCTCTCAAGCAGACGAGGCATTGGAAATTGCCTTGGAAGGAGAAAATGAATGAAGGTTAATAATGTAGAACTAGTAATCAGTGCCGTCCGTCCGGATCAGTATCCGGAGGATGGCCTCCCGGAATTCGCTTTAGCAGGGCGGTCAAACGTCGGCAAATCGTCTTTCATCAACAAAATGATCGGGCGTAAAAGCATGGCGCGCATTTCATCAAAACCCGGCAAGACACAAACTTTGAACTTCTATAAAATTGAAGAAAAACTGTTCTATGTCGATGTTCCAGGATACGGCTATGCTAAAGTGTCGAAGAGCGAACGTGAAGCATGGGGCAAAATGATTGAACGTTATATCACGGACCGCGAGCCATTGCGCGCAGTCATTCAAATCGTCGATTTGCGCCATCCACCGAGCAAAGATGATGTGGCGATGTATGACTTCATGAAGCATTTTGAAATTCCTTGCATCATCATCGCTACCAAAGCGGATAAAATTCCAAAAGGAAAATGGGACAAGCACAAGAAAATTGTCCGCACCACCTTGGACATGGACAAATCCGATCCATTGATTGTTTTCTCATCCGAAACCGGACTGGGGAAAGACGAAGCATGGCAAGAAATCGAAAGCAGAATGTAAAGAAATCAAAGCGCAGCCTTCGGGTTGTGCTTTTTTTATTGACGAAAAAACTTATTGCTTATGTATTTCCTCGTTCTAAAAAATTTGTAACAGCGAGCGCTGGAAAGGAAAGCAGCCCTTTAGGCTCCTTGCTTATTCTGTTCTCTCGGAATCTCGAGGAGAAAGAGGTTTGACTACTGATAAGAAAGCGTCCGTGTGAAACGATTTCTTCAACCTTTATTTAGATAAGTTAACAGTCAATTCCGACTAAGAGCGTTATACTTGTAGACGTGAAACTCCTTTGCTAGTATTAGTTTATAATAATTATAATTAAGCGTTATATTCATGCCTTGTTCACAAATTCGAGAGCATAATAAACCATAAAAGTGGTATACTTAATACAGATGAAATATTGAACGTGAAAGGTGTTTTGTACCCATGCATACATTAGTAGTTGGGGTTAATTATCGCTCTGCACCCGTGGAGATTCGTGAAAAGCTGTCATTTATTGAAAATGAGCTGCCACAGGCGATGCAGGCGTTGAAAGAACAAAAAAGCATATTAGAGAACGTCATAGTTTCCACCTGTAACCGGACGGAAATCTATGCGGTCGTGGATCAGCTTCACACGGGCAAGTATTATGTGAAGCAGTTTCTTGCTGATTATTTTGGTCTGCCGCAAGAGGCGATTTCCCAATATTTATTTGTTCATGAGCAGGATGAAGCGGTTGAACACTTATTCCGTGTAACGGCTGGCATCGATTCGATGGTCTTAGGCGAAACTCAGATTCTGGGGCAAGTAAAAAACAGTTTTCTTGCAGGCCAGGCACACGGAACCACAGGTACAGTATTCAACCAGTTATTCAAACAGGCCGTGACATTGGCAAAAAAAGCGCATTCTGAGACAGCTATTGGCGAAAACGCGGTTTCTGTGTCGTACGCAGCGGTTGAACTTGGCAAGAAGATTTTTGGCACGCTAAAAAACAAGCATGTCGTAATTTTAGGTGCCGGAAAAATGGGCGAATTGGCGATTAAGAACCTTCAAGGAAGCGGTGCTGACCGCATAACTGTCATCAACCGGACGTTTGAGAAGGCTGAACTATTAGCTGACAAATTCGGCGGCAATGCAAAACCATTGAACCAATTGCAATGTGCTTTGCTTGAAGCGGATATCCTGATTTCCTCAACAGGATCGACAGACTTTGTCATCGACCTTGAATTGATGCAGTTTGTCGAAAAGATCCGTAAAGGCAAGCCGTTATTCATGGTAGATATTGCGGTTCCGCGTGATATGGATCCACGCATCGGCGATTTGCCGAATGTCTTCTTGTACGACATTGATGATATGCAAGGAATTGTGGAAGCCAATTTGGCAGAGCGCGAACGCGCAGCTGGCCAAATCATGACCATGATCGATCAGGAAGCACAGCATTTCAACGAATGGCTGACAACACTTGGTGTGGTTCCGGTTATTTCTGCGCTTCGCCAAAAAGCACTTGGCATACAGGCCGAGACAATGGCAAGCATTGAAAACAAAATGCCGGATCTGACTGAACGTGAAAAGAAAATCCTCAACAAGCATACCAAATCGATTATCAATCAATTGCTGAAAGATCCGATTTTGCAGGCGAAGGAAATGGGCGGCGCGCCTAAATCCCGCGAGCAGTTGGAGTTGTTCATGCAAATCTTCGGAATCGAAGAGGAAGTCGAAATCGAAATAGAAAAACAGTCGAAAGCACCGCAAAAGAAAACGGATAAAGCCGTTCTTAACACCCAAAAATCAACAACTGAAACTCCCGGATATTCATTTTAAGCTTTCTCAAAGAGGCGTTTTCGAATCTATATGTTAAAATGTAGATACGGAGCGCCTTTAACTATGGAAACGAAGGGGAATGGGATGGCTGATGTAACAATGGCAAGGCTGCACGAAGCTATGGTTATTCTATATGCTGTCAGCCTTGTTTTTTATTTTATAGACTACTTATATAAAGAAAAGAAAGCCAGCCGGATTGCTATGACGCTGCTCGGGATAGTGTGGGTATTGCAGACAATCTTCCTGGGGCTGTATATTTTTGAGACTCAGCGATTTCCGATATTGACCTTGTTCGAGGGCATATATTTCTACGCCTGGCTGCTGGTGACATTGTCGATCGTTTTGAGGATTTTTTACCGGTTTGATTTTGCTGTGTTTTTCATCAATATCATTGGATTTATCTTCATGACGATCCATACTTTTGCTCCGGTTCAGATCGAGCGGTCGCCAGTCGGAGAAGCACTTGTCTCGGAGCTGCTGTTTATTCATATCAGTTTTGCAATTTTATCTTATGTGGCTTTCTCCTTGTCATTTGTCTTTTCCGCTCTTCATATGATTTTGTACAGAATGCTGAAGCAAAAGAAAATGACGAAACAATGGGCAAATCTGCCGTCGCTTGGCCAAACGCAGCAATTCATGACGATTTCAATTTTGGTCGGTATTTCCTTGCTGTTCGTGTCACTGGTACTGGGTCTGCAATGGGCATATATTTCGCTCGCTGAATTTTCGCTGCTCGACATGAAGATTGTCGGATCGTTCATTTTGTTGGTCGTCTACAGCTTCGTGCTTTGGTGGCACCGTAAAGGCTCATTGAATGGCATGAATTACGCATTGGCCCATATGTATGCATTTTTATTGCTGCTGATTAATTTCTTTTTAGGCAGCCGTTTATCTGAATTTCATTTTTGGTATTAAAGAAAGGTAGGATTCATTTGAGAAAAATTATTGTAGGTTCGAGAAGAAGCAAGCTGGCGTTGACGCAAACCAATCAATTCATTGATAAATTAAAAGCAGCGGGAGCACCTTTTGAGTTTGAGATCAAGGAAATTGTCACTAAAGGCGATCGCATCGTTGATGTAACGCTATCGAAAGTCGGAGGCAAAGGCTTGTTTGTCAAAGAAATCGAACAGGCACTTTTTGACCGCAAAATTGATTTTGCTGTCCACAGCATGAAGGACATGCCTTCTGTATTGCCCGAAGGCCTTGTAATCGGCTGTATTCCTGACCGCGAAGACCCGCGCGATGCGTATATTGCAAACGACCACGTGAAATTGATGGAGCTACCGGTTGGAGCAGTTGTTGGAACAAGCAGCCTGCGCCGCAGTTCACAGCTTTTGCTGCTGCGTCCGGACCTTGATATCCAGTGGATCCGCGGCAACATTGATACACGCCTGGCGAAATTGAAGGCTGGTGATTTTGATGCCATTATTTTGGCTGCTGCCGGTTTGAAGCGGATGGGCTGGAAAGATGATCTGGTTACGGAATTCATGGAAGTTGATGAATGCCTTCCGGCTATCGGACAAGGTGCACTTGCGATCGAATGCCGTGAAGAAGACACAGAGCTTTTGACTGAACTGGCTAAAATCAATGACGAAAACACTGCTTTGGCAGTCAACGCAGAACGTAAATTCCTTCGGGATATGGATGGCAGCTGCCAAGTCCCGATTGCGGGCTATGCGACTGTGAATGACGGTGAAATTACGTTCACGGGTCTGATTTCTTCACCAGAAGCCGATCAAGTGTTCAAGGAAATGGCCATCAGCCGGGATCCGATTGAAGCTGGTCGTGTAGTGGCTGAGAAAATCAGTACACAGGGTGGCTATGATCTGATTCAACGCGTTAAAGCTGAGAGCAATGTCTGAGAAAGAAAGACTGCTCGAAGGTGAAACGGTCGTATTCACCGGTTCCAGAGAACCGGTAGAGGCGATGCTTCACGCAAAGTCGTTTGGAGCGAAGACGCTTTACCTGCCGCTTATCGGAACTTCAATTCGCCAGTCGGAAAAGCCCGATTTGAATAGTTATGACTGGCTGATTTTTACAAGCCGCACCAGCGCTGAAGCGTTTTGCCAACTACATGAGAATGTGACGGCAAAAATTGCGGCGGTAGGCGAAGGGACGGCTCTAGTTTTGCAGCAGCAAGGCTACAACGTCGATTTTATTCCGCAGATTTTCAGTGCCGATCGATTTGTCCAGGAGTTTCCGGCTGTTGCCGGGGATGCCAAATGTTTGTTCATCAAAGGCGCATTGGCGAAAAATACCGTGGCCTCGATGCCGATTCAAGTGGATGAATGGACCGTTTACGATACCATTTTCAAGAAGGATAATGCTGAAAAACTGATACACCTGAAAGACGTCATCATCCTTTTTGCCAGTCCTTCTGCCGTGTCTGCGTATCGGCAGGCGGGAGGAGACTGGTCAGAAATCCGCACCGCTGCCATAGGCCATGTTACACAGCAGGCCATTCAGGCAAACGGCGGAACTGTCGATTTTACCCCAAAGAAATATACTTATATGGATGTCATCAATGAAATAGCGAAAGGAAGTTTGTCGAAATGAAAGAATTGAATTTTAACCGTCATCGCCGTTTGCGCGGTTCCGCTAATATCCGGTCAATGGTCCGCGAAACAAGCTTACATAAAGAGGATTTCATTTATCCGATTTTTGTAGTGGAAGGCGAAAACATCAAGGAAGAAATTTCGTCAATGCCGGGTGTTTTTCATTTTTCAATGGATAAATTAGGCGAAGAACTTGACGAAGTCGTGGATCTTGGAATCCCTTCCGTTATCCTTTTCGGTGTGCCGAACGAAAAAGATGCAGTAGGTTCACAAGCTTATCACGACCATGGCATTACTCAGGAAGCGATTCGTTTTGCGAAAGAGCGTCATCCTGAACTCGTCGTCATTGCAGATACATGTCTGTGCCAATATACCGACCACGGCCATTGCGGCGTAATCGAAAATGGTGTGATTCTAAACGACGAATCACTAGATCTGCTTGCACGCACTGCTGTATCTCAGGCAAAAGCTGGAGCGGATATTATTGCACCATCGAATATGATGGATGGCTTTGTAGCGGCAATCCGTTACGGTTTGGACCAAGCCGGATTTGAAAATACACCCATTATGTCTTATGGCGTAAAGTATTCATCCGCTTATTATGGACCTTTCCGGGAAGCGGCTCACTCCACACCTCAATTTGGCGACCGCAAAACCTATCAGATGGATCCGGCAAACCGCATGGAAGCTTTGCGTGAAGCCACTTCTGATATCCAGGAAGGCGCTGACTTCATGATCGTCAAACCGGCTTTGTCCTATTTGGACATCATCCGTGAAGTCCGTGATAATTTCGATATTCCGATTGTTGCTTATAACGTCTCAGGCGAATACGCCATGGTCAAAGCGGCTGCGGCGAACGGCTGGATCGATGAAGAGAAAATCGTTTTGGAAACACTACTTAGCATGAAACGCGCAGGAGCGGATATTGTGATGACGTATCACGCTAAAGATGCAGCACGCTGGTTGGAGGGAAATAAATGACATACGAAAATTCAAAAGCAGCATTCACGGAAGCTAAAAAATTAATGCCGGGCGGTGTCAACAGCCCGGTCCGCGCCTTTAAGTCAGTTAATATGGATCCGATTTTCATGCAATCCGGCAGCGGAGCAACCATCAAGGATATTGACGGCAATACGTATATCGACTATGTCCTTTCATGGGGACCGCTGATTTTGGGCCATGCCCATCCAGAAGTGGTCAAAGCAATTCAGGAAACGGCAGCGCTTGGAACTTCATTCGGCGCACCGACTGAACTCGAGAATACAATGGCGAAACTGGTGATGGAACGTGTCCCATCAATCGAAATGGTGCGCATGGTTTCTTCTGGAACAGAAGCGACGATGAGCGCCTTGCGCGTGGCACGAGGTTATACCGGCCGCGACAAAATCCTGAAATTCGAAGGCTGCTACCACGGCCATGGCGACAGCCTATTGATCAAAGCAGGATCCGGCGTTGCGACTTTAGGCTTGCCAGATTCACCGGGTGTTCCTGCCTCAGTTGCAAAAAACACCATTACGGTTCCTTATAACGATCTCGAAAGCGTGCGTTTAGCTTTCCAGGAATACGGCGACGACTTGGCTGCAGTCATCGTAGAGCCCGTTGCCGGCAATATGGGCGTTGTGCCGCCAAATGAAGGCTTCTTGACGGAGCTTCGCAATTTGACGCACGAAAACGGCACGATCCTGATTTTTGATGAAGTAATGACTGGTTTTCGTGTAGGCTATAATTGCGCGCAAGGTCATTTCGGCGTAACACCGGACATGACTTGCTTAGGCAAAGTTATCGGCGGCGGTTTGCCGGTCGGCGCGTTCGGCGGCAAACGTGAAATCATGCAGCAGGTGGCACCAAGCGGTTCGATTTACCAGGCAGGTACCTTGTCCGGGAATCCGCTGGCTATGCGTGCAGGCTTTGAAACCCTGTCCCGCTTGACGGAAGAAAGCTACGATGTTTTTATTGAGCGCGGCGATCAGCTTGAAAAAGGTTTCCGGGAAGCGGCGACGAAATACAATATCCCGCATACGGTCAACCGTGCAGGCTCGATGATCGGGTTCTTCTTTACAAATGAAGAGGTTGTCGATTTCGAGACAGCGAAAACTTCGGACACGGAATTGTTCGCAGATTACTACCGCTTGATGGCGGAAGAAGGCATTTTCCTGCCGCCTTCCCAATTTGAAGGCATGTTCCTATCGACTGCCCATACGGAAGAGCATATTGCAAAAACCGTGGAAGCATTCCATACTGTATTTGCCAAATTGGCTCGTTCATAAAAAAAAGCTAAGTCACCTGGATTTTCCAGGTGACTTAGCTTTTTTTATTTGAATTTTGTTCAAGGTGAGCCTGGAAGAGGATAGAAATTCTCTTGCTGATGTCCACTCATCTTGCAATTTCGTGTAACATGGAATCAAATAGCCGGAACGGGAAAAGAGGGATGATTGTGAGAGCATTTATAATGACAGCGATTATCGCTGCTTCGGCTGGCGCGGTGTTTGAAGCAATCGGCATGTTCCTGCCATGGCTGCTTGGGCCGATGTTCGCGCTTTTATTGGTCAACCAATTCACAAAGCTTCCTCTCTACTGGCCCAAAGTATTGCGGACAGCGGGTCTGGTGATGCTCGGCGTGCAGATCGGTTCATCGTTTACACGAGATGCGGTGTTATTAATGGCGGTGGACTTGCCCTATATGGCGTTTATGACGCTATCAGTTGTGGCATTATCCATAGGGCTCGGACTGCTGTTCAAACGCATGGTTCATGAAAGCCTGTCGACGAGTTTGCTTGGTTCAATTCCCGGCGGTTTGGCACAAATGGTGGTCATAGCAGAGGACGTTCCTTCGGCAAACATTACGGTCGTGACAATGATGCAGACCATTCGGATCTTTATGGTGGTGACCATTGTGCCGTTCCTGACGATTTTTCTGAATGGCAGAGGCGCAGGAGAGATGGAGCAGCAGCTTTTTGCTTTTTCACCCATGCTATTCGTTCTAGCGTTGGTTGTCGGGTGGGCACTTTACGCAGGCATGAAAAGGATTGGCTTTCCGGCTGCCGAACTGCTGGCGCCGATACTGACGCTGGCGGTCGTGCAGACTGTTTCTGGCGATGTCCTGATTGATATGCCGTACTGGCTCATTGCAATCGCGCAAGTATGCATCGGAGCGAACCTTGGCTTACAGATGGAAGGCATCGGAGATAAGCTGACGCTCCGGCTCGGCGCTGCGATTGTATTGAACAATGTATTGCTTATCAGCTTTACTGTTCTCATCGCGTTTATCTTATCGGAGTGGCTTCCCGAATACTTATTCCTCGACTTCTTCCTCAGTGCTGCCCCTGGCGGCATTGCGGAAATGGCGATTACGGCACTGGCAGTAGGTGGCGATGTGGCTCTTATTACTGGGTTTCAGCTGTTCCGCCTGTTCTTTATCCTGTTGGTGGCGGCGCCGCTGGTTTCGTTCATTGTAAAAAAACTTGACGCTAAAAGCGGATATTGAGTACAATGAAAGTAATTAGATATTCATGCGTTGATGAGGATAGTAGAATGTGTGTGCATTTCAGAGAGAAGACCGAGTGGTGAGAGGTTTTCATGAACACCTATTTGAATGTCACCTCGGAGCAGTTGCCGTGAAACGAGTAGCGGGAACCGGACTTAACATCCGTTATGTAACTTGAGAGCCAGGTCTGCAAGTGGACCTGTGTATAAAGGTGGTACCGCGAAAAACTCCTTCGTCCTTTACAGACGATAGGAGTTTTTTGCGTTCTGCCAGAAATTAGAGGAGGAATTCCAATGACTGAACAAATGTCGACCAAGTACGATCCGCAATCGATTGAAAAAGGGCGTTACGATTGGTGGGTCAACAACAAATTCTTCGAAGCCAAACCGGAAAGCGGCAAAACACCGTATACCATTGTAATTCCCCCGCCGAACGTTACCGGCAAGCTGCATTTAGGGCATGCCTGGGACACAACTTTGCAGGACATCATGACGCGCATGAAACGCATGCAGGGCTTTGACGCGTTATGGCTGCCAGGAATGGACCATGCCGGCATTGCAACGCAGGCGAAAGTAGAAGGCAAGCTGAAAGAAGAAGGGCGTTCACGCTACGATATGGGGCGTGAAGCGTTTCTTGAAGAATCGTGGAAATGGAAAGACCAATACGCGGGACATATCCGTGAGCAGTGGTCAAAACTCGGACTTGGCCTTGATTATTCCCGTGAGCGTTTTACATTGGATGAGGGCTTGTCAAAAGCGGTTCGTGAAGTGTTCGTGAAGTTGTATGAGAAAAAGCTCATTTACCGCGGCAAATACATCATCAACTGGGATCCGGCGACGAAAACCGCCATTTCCGATATTGAAGTTATCTATAAAGACGTACAAGGTGCGTTTTACCATATGCGTTATCCGCTCGCAGACGGCAGCGGCCATATTGAAATCGCGACAACGCGTCCGGAAACGATGCTTGGCGATACAGCGGTTGCGGTTCATCCGAAAGACGAGCGCTACCAGCATTTGATCGGGAAGAAAATCATTCTGCCAATCATCGGCCGTGAAATGGAAATCATCGCAGACGATTACGTGGACATGGAATTCGGAAGCGGAGCTGTGAAGATTACACCAGCACACGACCCGAATGACTTTGAAATCGGAAATCGCCACAACCTGGAGCGCGTTTTGATCATGCACGAAGACGGTTCGATGAACGAGAACGCCGGCAAATACGAAGGGCTAGACCGTTTCGAATGCCGCAAGCAAATCATCAAAGACTTACAGGACATGGATGTACTGTTCAAAATCGAAGAGCACCTGCATTCAGTTGGCCATTCAGAGCGTAGCGGGGCAGTGGTTGAGCCTTACCTGTCCACGCAATGGTTTGTAGATATGAAGCCTTTGGCAGCTGCTTCAGTAGAAGCGCAGAAAACGGATGCGGGCGTTAATTTCGTACCGGACCGTTTCGAGAAAACCTATCTGCACTGGATGGAAAACATCCGCGATTGGTGTATTTCTCGCCAGCTTTGGTGGGGACATCAGATTCCGGCCTGGTATCACAACGAAACAAATGAAATTTATGTAGGCCACGAAGCGCCGGCTGACGCTGAAAACTGGACGCAGGACGAAGACGTTCTGGATACATGGTTCTCATCTGCCTTATGGCCATTCTCGACACTCGGCTGGCCAGAGGAAAACGATGATTTGAGTCGCTACTATCCGACCGATGCGTTGGTTACAGGCTATGACATCATCAATTTCTGGGTTTCCCGGATGATTTTCCAGGCACTCGAATTCACCGGTGAAAAACCGTTTAAAGACGTATTGATCCACGGCTTAGTGCGTGACGCGGAAGGGCGCAAAATGTCCAAATCGCTCGGCAATGGAGTCGATCCAATGGATGTCATTTCAGAATACGGAGCGGATTCGCTGCGCTACTTCCTGGCAACAGCATCGTCTCCAGGGCAGGATCTTCGCTACTCAAACGACAAGGTGGAATCTGTTTGGAACTTTGCCAATAAAATCTGGAACGCTTCCCGTTTCGCGTTGATGAACATGGAAGGCATGACTTACGACCAAATCGATTTGTCCGGCAAGAAATCCGTAGCGGATTCGTGGATTCTGACTCGTTTGAATGAAACCATCGAACAAGTGACGGAACTGGCAGAACGCTATGAGTTCGGTGAAGTGGGACGCTCCCTTTATAACTTCATCTGGGATGATTTCTGTGATTGGTACATCGAAATGTCGAAACTGCCATTATACGGCGAAGACGAAGAAGCGAAGAAAATGACGCGTTCGGTTCTTGCTTATGTTCTGGACAACACGATGCGTCTCTTGCATCCGTTCATGCCATTCATTACGGAAGAGATTTGGCAGAACCTTCCGCATCAAGGGGAATCGATCACCATTGCGGCATGGCCAGCAGTGGATGATTCCTTGACGGACCAAAGCCAGTCTTCAAGCATGAAGCTGTTGATGGACGTGATCCGCTCCGTACGGACCATCCGTTCAGAAGTGCAGTCGCCGATGAGCAAAAAAGTACCATTGACGATTTCAGCAAAAGACGCGAATACGCACGCAGTGCTTGAAGCAAATGCTGCTTATATCGAACGCTTTTGCAATCCGGAAACATTGACGATTGGCCAAAACATTGAAGCACCAGAAAAATCGATGTCCGCTGTGGTGTCGGGTGCTGAATTGTTTATGCCGCTAGAAGGCTTGATCGACATCGATGCAGAGCTAGCGCGTCTGAACAAGGAACTGGAAAAATGGGCGAAAGAAGTGAAGCTCGTCAGCGGCAAATTGTCGAACGAACGCTTTGTTTCCAAAGCACCTGAAGCAGTTGTCGCGGAAGAACGTGCGAAGCAGGCCGATTACGTGGAGAAGCACGCAACGGTTGAAAAACGCATCGAAGAATTGCAGAACTTGTAAAATATGCAAAAACCGCTTTCCCAAACGGGAGAGCGGTTTTTTTGTCTTCTCTTTCTACTAAGAAGTGACCAGTGCAGCTACTCTATAAAAAACAACTTGAATTTTGTTGGCAAAATGAGAAAAGTATGGAACAAACCTTTGGAGATCATTAAGGTCGCAGCATACGGAGCGGTAAACCAGGTGCTCTTCCTGGTTCAGCGTGTAAGTCATGCCCAAAGCGACCAAAGCGATTTATATTAGCACACTCCTACTTCGGCCGATCTTCACGCCGAAATGGTGCATGCTTTTCGAGTTTCTGTAAATGTTCCACTACCAGTTTTGCAATGTTTTCCTCATGCGTGTCGTAAAACGAACGCGCGCCGACAGGATCTTCAATTTCATTGAACAGATGCTGTCCGTCTTCCAGCAGCAAAAAATCGATGCCGACGTAATCACTGTTCAAAGCGCGGGCGATCCGCAGAACATCTTTTTCCTGAGCGGCGGTGAGTGTGTATTTTTCAACATTTCCTCCAAGCGAGTAGTTGGATTTGAAAGAGCTGCTGCCGCTGCGTTTTACGGCACCGACGACTTCTGTGCCGATGACGTAAGCTCGAATGTCTGCTTCGTGCTCGATGACCGGCTGGAAAATGAGCGGGGAAGTGGCAACTGGCAGTTGTTCAGCGGATCTGACGAGCCATACTTCTGAACCGCCGTGGCCGTTTGCTGTTTTGGCGACGCACGGAAAATTAATCGCTTCCCGGTAAGTTGGAATTGCGGGAACACCCAGCAAAAGGAATAGTTGATAACTTTGCCATTTGTCGTTGGCGATGCGGTTGACCTCGGCGCGGTTGACCAAGTAAATGCCGTGGTCTTCCAAATAGCGAGCTGCTTCAGGGCGACGTGCACGGAAAAGTACGGTTTCACCGTCTAATTTATCCACTAGCAATGCAACACCTTTTTCACTCCAGTCGTCCCATTTAACCAATTCGAAATCTCCGATACGCTGAAGTTCTTCTATAAATCCGTGGTTGCGTTTAGCATCGGTTGTTTCATAGAGAAGTTTCATGCTAAGTCCTCCATTATATAAGCGATCATGGCATCTGCGACATTGATTCCCGTGACGTTCAGGATATTGCGTATGTGAGCAGCGGCATTCACTTCGCATACTAAAGGCTGCTCATCTTTACCGAAAAGCAGATCTACACCGGCAAACGTTGCTCCGACTGCATCAGCGGCAGCGAGTGCGAGTTTCTCCTGGGCAGTGGTCAACTCGATGGGGGATGCCACTCCGCCATTGGTGATATTGGCGCGGAAATCTGTTTCCGAATGCCGGTACATGGCGGCGACGATTCGGCCGCCAACAATATTGACGCGAATGTCACGTCCCCGGCTGGAAGCGATAAATTCCTGGAAAACGAAATCGATGCCTCGAAGGCTATCGACTTTTTCGTAAAATTGCTCTTCGGTTTCAATCAAATAGACCTTCATGCCAAAAGAGCCGTGGCCTTCTTTAATAATCATCGGCAGTGTCAGCCGGTCGATGACCTGTTCAAAATAACCCGAATCCATGATGGAGAAATTCGGATAGACTTTTGGCGCGACGATGGTCCGAGGCATCGGCAGTCCTTGTGCTGCCAATTGGACGTATTGGGTAGCTTTATTGTCGCATAAATCGATAACGGCCGGATCATTGTAAACGGTTACGCCGCGGCTCTTCAAAAAATATCCAAGCAATATATCTTTATCCAATAATATTGCAAAATCAGGTATACTTAAATTAACTGATAAATCCATAACAGTTTCGTAGTTTTTCATGATTTTTACGTCTATACCTGCTCTTACTGCCGCTTCGGCAACAAGCCTGGCTTGGTCTGCAAATTTATCGGAAACTAAGCTTCCATTGTAAATCACCCAACAACTCGTCATATCCATTCCACCTTCGTGCTATAATCATACTCAAAAAGTGTATCACGTTTACTGCGGAAAAGAGGCTTCATTATGATAATCGGACTTGAACAATATAAAAGTAAATGGAATATATATACAGATTCCGCTATCCATCCGGGTTTGGAAGCAATCACCTCTGCTTTAGCCGAGCTGGATAACCCACATAGGAGCGGCAGGTTCATTCATTTGGCAGGAACCAACGGCAAAGGTTCCACAGCTGCCTTTTTATCGGCAATCCTGCAAGCACATGGCCACAGTGTCGGCAATTTCTATTCGCCCTGCATTGAAGATCTGCATGATCAAATTCAGATCAACGGTGAACCTGTCAGTCGGGAAGAACTCGGTGCAGTTATGGAACGCTTGAGCGAGGTAAAAACACCGTTGACTGATTTTGAGCTTTTGACTGCTGCTGCCCTGCTCGTTTTTCAACAACGTGCGCCTGATTTTGCCATCATCGAAGCAGGGATGGGTGGAGCACTAGACAGCACCAACGTCATCAATCCTGAGATTTCGATTATTCCATCGATCTCTTTTGATCATACTCACTTTCTCGGAAATACAATAGAAGAAATTGCCCGCCATAAAGCAGGGATCATCAAAAAATGGAAGCCGGTGGTTGTCGGGGAGTTGCCTCAAGAGGCAATGAACATTGTACAGCAAACCGCTGACAGCCTACATGCTGAAGTGATCTGTCTGCACCAAACAATAGATGTCATTTTGAAACTAAAAGGGGCGCATCAAAAAAAGAATGCAAGTTTAGCGATAGAAGCGGCAAAAGAATTGCTTCGTACCGATTACAGTGAGGAAAAAGCGTTGAAAAGTCTCGAATCGGCTGTTCTCTCATATCGGTTCGAAGAAGTATATCCAGGAGTCATTTTTGACGGTGCTCATAACAAAGCGAGTATCGATGCGCTAGTTGAGACGATAAAAGAAAATTTTCCGGAACAGCCGATCCACATAGTCATGGGTATCTTTAAAGACAAAGATTACCAAAACGTCCTCAGGCAATTGGAAACGGTGAGCGACCATTTTACTTTTATTGATTTTAAAAACGAGCGTGCTATGCCAGCTGAAAGTTTATTTCAAGAAAGCAGAAGTAAAAGAAAGACAATTACAAATTTATATGATATATTACCTGTATCTAGTGAAAAAGAAGTGACTATAGTCACAGGTTCTTTGCATCTCTTAGCTTTGCTAAGAAGTCCTAATCATTCGTTTTTTAAGCATTACCAAAGTTAGCAATTAAGGTCTTTAATAAGCAATTACTTTGTTAGAGGAAGGGGAGATGGTATGGGGAGGGATAGTACACGAAAAAAAATTCTTTGGTGTTTATGGGCGTTGATCGTTCCAGCAGGCTTAGTGCTTGTCTATACTCTTTTCCCGCCTTCTGTAGCAAATCCCTGGAATTTAGCAGCCTATGTATTGTTTTTTGTCTTGATGAGTTCGATGCCGATGAACATCAATGGTGCTTCAACGTTTTTGGTGCAATGGGTGACGGTCGCGCTGTTTCTGAAATATGGAATCTTTATCGAAATGCTGGTTTCCCAGTTATCCATGTTGATTGTATTATACCGAAGCCGCACAAATGAAGCGCAGTCATTGCGGATCCCGTTAAATTCCTTGATGTTTTTTCTGGTTTCATTAATTGCCGGCCTTGCCTATATGGCAGCGGGCGGACAAATTGGATCTTTGGAGCTGTCTCATGTCATCGTATATGGTTTGGTTTTTCAAGTGGTTTCGGTCTTGAGCAATCAAGTCATTTATCAGTTCTATGATTATACGACCGGCAATCGCAGCAAATTTTTTTCCGTTGATGCCAAATGGGATTTTGCCTTGATGCTGGTGATTTTCCCTTATGCCATTGCCCTGTATATGTTCGAATCTTATATTGGCATAGAAGCACTGATTTTGCTGGGCGTTCCATTCTTTATCATGAGCGCTGTGCTGAAAATGTACAACAACTCGGAGCAAGTCAATATTGACTTGAAGAAAGCCGGAGCAATCGGCCATCAACTTGCCGATCACCTCGAAACGGCAGAAGTGCTCGATCAGTTTGTCGTGCAAGTCGCCAAAATGTTCAAAGTTGAGTATGCCTATGTCATCGATTACCGCGATGGCCAGCAGCAGATGCTGAGAATTTATGAAAACAATCAATTACAAGGCCGCAAGATTGCCTCCATTCCTTACAATAAAGGGATTGCAGGGCGAGTAATAATTACGAATGACTCTTTTATTTACGACGAAAAAAGCCAGTGGCAACACTTGATGACAGGGAATCTTCCGAAAGATACGGAAAGCTTGATGGCGACACCGATTGCCCGCAACAACAAAACAGAAGGTGTATTGGTGCTGGCTTCGAAAAAGAAATACGCTTTTGCCAAACACCAGCTGCAGATTTTGGAAATCCTCAGTACCTATTTTGCTGTATCGCTTGAAAAGGCAGGATATATGCAAAAGGTCATTGCGAAAAGTGAACGCTGCGGCTTGACCAAATTATATAATTACCGCTACCTGGACGAAAGTTTGGAAAGCTGCATTGTCGAAATGAACGAAGGCCGCATGGAAAAACTATCTTTGGTTATGATGGACATCGATCATTTCAAAAGCATTAATGACCGCTACGGACACCAGAGCGGAAACGACATCCTCGTTCAACTGGCCGATATTCTGAGAGAAGAAATCGGAAACGAAGGGACCATCGCCCGTTATGGCGGCGAAGAATTTGTCGTGCTGCTCCAGGACTACAGCAAGGATTTGGCTATGCTCCTCGCAGAAAACTTGCGGCGGCGCATTGAAAAGCATGATTTTCTGATTGAAAGCGATCTTGAAGCAGACCGGCAGCAGCAAATTATCCACATCACTTTAAGCATCGGTGTTTCCACAGCTCCGGATGACAGTGACGAAGGCATGTCCCTGATCCGCAATGCAGACCGCGCCCTCTATATTGGAGCGAAACAGGCAGGACGAAATAAAGTGGCAGCATATTCAAAATGAGACTACGGACGGGCTAATGCCCGGCTGTAGTCTTTTTTCCTATTTTGAATATTAGTTTGTTAATATTTTTAGTAATTTCAGTGAAATTCATGAGAAAACACTGTTCATTAGGATAGAAAGAATGTAATAATGTAGCTAAGTTAAATTTAGATATAAAGATTCCTTTAATAGGAATAAAAAGGTATATATTCATGTGTGTTTGGGTGGAAGGAATTGATGAACATGAATGATAAAGGATTAAGCTTAGTTGAAGTGCTGGCAGCAGTCGTCATATTGGGCATTCTGTTCATTGGCATCATGTCCATATTCCCTCAAATGACCTTATTTAACGCGAAGACCGAAACCAAACTGGATACCATGAACTTAGCTAGGCAGGAAATGGCTGAAATTGTGAAGGCATCTAAATGGGAGAAAATTTTAGTCACCAGTCCGACCGATCCAACGTCATTAGAACCTCAGTTTCTTGATAAAGAAAAAATAAAAAACCAATTGCAAGCTTCAGGATACAACGAGGACATAGCGAATTCTGCTGCTGCAACACCTTACACTGCTAACTCCTTTGTCCGATATACAAAAGAAGGAGAGTACCGCTATGTAGTGGATATGTACTTGCAATGCGAACCTTTTTTATTAAAAGACCCTGTAGCAAGCGGAGCGGGAACAAAGGTGCCGTGCGCAGAAGGAGACCGGATTAAATTATACAAAGTCCATTTAAGGGTTTTCAGTAATAAGAGTTCAACAACTGGCAGTTATCAGATGAGCAGCGAGACCTATTCTTATATCCGGTATACGGCTAAAAAGCCAGGAGGTTGAGTAAGTTGAAGTTGAATCAAAAAGGGATTACCTTAGTCGAATTGCTTGCCGCGCTGATGTTGGTCTCCGTTATAGCGGCAATCGCCTGGAATGCGCTGTCAATCGGCTTTAAACATACAGCGGTCGAAACCAGCAAAACCCAGCTGCAGCAAGAAGCGAACTTGATCGTAACCAAACTCATCAACGAACATCGGAGAAATGATCATTATTATTTAAAAACAAGCGGCACTACGCTTGAGATACAAACCTGCAATGACTCTCCTGCCGGTATTGTGTGTGAAGGATTTGCACGTCTGACCGATTCCAATTATCTTTACAGCGGAACAATTGATGGGATACCGCTTACAAGCTGGGATCCGTTAACAAAAATTGATCCGAAGACCAAGCATGTAAACCTAGTTTTGAAGGTGGCCGATGCCATTAAACCTACAAGGTCCGTTGAAGTCAAAACAACCCTAACAAGAATTTTAACCAATTAGGACCAAAAGGGGAGCAGACGATGATATACATGAGAAATGAAAAGGGCTATGCATTAGTAATGGTTTTATTGCTAACCGTTTTAGTATTGGGCATCTCTGCGACTTTCTTGGCCGGTTCGCTCAATAATGCCAAACAGGAAAAGGCGGTGGATCTCTCGAATCAATCGATAGCTGCTGCTGAAATGGGAGTTCTCTATTATTCGACCGATTTTGAAAGATCACTTGATCTGATTAAACAGGAAGTACTGAATCAGACTCGTTTGGAATTGGATAAAATTGTTGCTTGCTTGTATTCCAGCAATAAAGCGGCTTGTGATACTTCAGCTGAACGGAAATCCTGGGAACAAAGCATAGATCTTCAAATGAAGCAGCTCTACGTGAAAAAGATTCTGATCAAAGTCAATGAATTAATCAAAATCAATGGAACAGCAACGGAACCGTTCACTTCCACCCAAACTAAGTACACACCAGAAACATGGAAACTCTTGAACGTTACTTATACGGATGCTGAACTGACAACGCTCAGCAATGCCTTGATTGATGGGATAGTGAACAAAGGTATCTTGGAATTGAAGATGGAAGTAGAAGGAACTTCGCTAAGTTCCCCTAAAACGTTAAACTCCTTGTTTACCGTGAATATTCCTGCTTCGTTTTTGAATCCGGGTGAAGTATACAACGTGGACCAGGAAATCATTTCAGGTAAAGAAGATGCTGCTTATCGGGATATTTTCAAATTGGCATCGCCCACGCAATCCTGTGATACCTTGCTGACGAACGTCATCGCAGATACAGCAATTGCACCATACGAATGCAAAATGACCGGAGATCAACAATTATCCGTGTTTATAGCGAAAGTTAAAGCTGCTGGGAAAAACCCTGTCGATTTTTGGGTGCATGTTGATGATTTTCAGAAGAATGTCTGTACTTCAAACTGCAACTCTATTGATTTTCTGGGGACTAATGTTGTAGTAAAAGCCACCGATGCAGGCGCCACAAGCAATATGAATAACTTGGTGAACGGAAACTTGATTATCAATGGCACATTGAGCACAGGGCAGAACATGAACAACTTAGGGAAGAATATGTCTAAGCAAACCATTGTCCTAAAGGAAATGGAAATTGGCGGGAACATCAAAAACTTGTACTACACCAATTTGATGGTGCTCGGAAATGAAAGTGGAAACGATGCGCGCTTGTATGTAGGCGGACAATTCCAAATCGATAACTACTCGAGGCTTTGTATGGACATAGACAGAATTCGCCAGACAGATTTGGATCGATTGGCTTCTACTATTGAAGTAACCAATAGCGGAATGATCATTTATTATTCTTCAGATGCTTCGAAGACATTCAAGCTCACAGGAACAGATGCTGTAAACCGGACAGCTTTATACGTTAAAAGAAACACTAACTACGCAACATTTTTGGAAAACTGCGGAATCTCCATCAAGAGCACCCAAACGGTTCCAATTTCATCACCGATTGTAATCGATACGGATTTTGATTTCGAAGTCGATTACTGATTCGACAATATAGTAAGAGTTTAGGAGGATTTTCATGATACGCATACTACTATTCATCATTCTTGCGGCAGTGGTTTTGCCGCTTGCTTATTTACTTTTTAAACAGGTACCGCTTATGAAGCGGATGACCGTTGCCGGTGGTGGAGTCGCCGCTGCAGGAGTTGCGATTTTAATGCAGGGAACATACCCTTGGTACTTTGTGGCTTTGGCTTTAATCGGCGTGTCATTTCTTGCCGCGTTCGTGTATATGAAGCTAGTCGAAAAAGAACAGCAGGAAAAGCAGCGGCTTGCAGAAGAGCGCCGCGAACAAAAGCTGCAAAAAGCGAAAACGTATTTGGCGACACCAGAAGAGACACCAGCAGCGATAGAGCCGTCTGAAAAGCCGAAACCGTTCGGCATGCAGTCGATCGAAGCTGATCGAGAGGAGATTACCCGTGGATAATAAATTATTTGGATTGATTTTTGCAGGCATATTCGGCTTGGCGGTTTTCGTATTCGGAGCCACCAATGCCGGCGCTTATGCCGTGGATAATTGGCTGTTTCCTACCGAAGAATTCGGTGATAACACGTATATCGGCACGACCGATGTCTCCAATATGGAAGTGGAGTCTGCCAAAATGTTGTTTGCTGGGCAGTCGGAAACATGGCGGGAAGGCGCTGAGCTTCATGTAGCTTATCAGGATGCGACCGCAGTGTATCCGCTTGAGAATGCAGAAATCCTTTTGGATGAAACCGTTAGGAACGCTGAAACGGGTTCTCAGAACAGTTTTGTTTTTCAATTGTCCGTAGATACGACAAGAGCTTTTTTAACAGAACATTTCCCAATTGCCGCTTTTTCTGAGGCAGATGTGGAAGCCATCAATCAAAAGCTGGAGACAGCACTTCAGGCCGGGCAGACAAAAACACAAGTTGCTATCAGCGACGACAGCTTGAGTTTGAACCGTGAAAAAGTCGCGGATGTTGTCTTTCCAGCGACATTTTCAAGCCAGGACAATTCGACCATTATAGATGCTTTGGACGGGATCCAATTGGCGCCCGGCAGCCGTTTTTCATTTCTTGAATATATAACGGAACTGCCATTGACGGATATCAGCGATGGAGAATTGACGCAAATCGCTTCAACCATTTACGGCGCATTGCTGCAGACAAACTTTGAAGTGAATGAGCGCAGCATTGGTTCGCAGGTGCCAGCTGAAATTCCGCTTGGACAGGAAGCTGCCATCAATCGTTCACTTGGCATCGACTTTGTTTTCACGAATCCAAACAGCAGTTCATTCACATTGAATATGTCAAAGGCGGGTGATTCCTTAAATGCGTCAATCAGTGGCTATCCGTTCCTATACACCTACGCAATTGGCATTACGGAAGAAACGGACATCGATCCGCGATTGATCAAACAATACAGTGCGTTTGTGACGAGCGGCAATCAAGTCGAAGAAAAAGGGCGGTCAGGAAAACGCCTGAATGTCATTCGGACCATCCTGAAAGGTGACGAGGCAGTGGAAGTCGAGGCCGTATCAAACGATTTCTATCCGCCTGTCCATCGTGTGGAAGTTTATCCATTGAGTCAGCCGGCTGCACCGGAAGCTACAGTGCCGGTCGCTGGCGAACCTGTTTTTGTTGATGCGAATGGAGATGGAATCCATGACGGTCCAGTGGTGACGCCGACTGTTCCGACAGCAGGTCAACCTGGCTTTGTTGATGTGAATGGAGACGGCGTCCACGATGGCGTTGCGGCAACGCCTACAGTTCCGATAGCCGGCCAACCCGGGTTTATTGATGGGAATGGTGATGGCATCCATGACGTACCG